>NZ_CP162762.1:4800000-6361085 GCF_054668365.1 Pseudomonas sp. S2_E01 | reverse complement strand
GCTATGCGCTCACTTGCACTGCTTACCCTGACCCTGATGCTCACCGCTTGCGGCAACGGCGAATCGCTGATGCCTCCCGACGCCCGCCTGCCGGACGGCGGACGCTATCGCGGTGACCTGGTCGACGGGTTGCTGCAAGGCCAGGGGCGTGTCGATTACCCGAACGGCAGCTGGTACGCCGGCAGCTTCGACAAAGGCCAATGGCATGGCCAGGGCGAATGGCACGGCAGCAACGGCGAAGTCTACCGAGGCAATTTCAACCAGGGGTTGTTCGATGGCCAAGGCACGCTGACCACCAGCGCCAGCAGCTACACCGGCGGTTTCAAGGCAGGTCGGCGCGACGGCGAAGGCCACCTCAAAGAAAACGGCATGACGTACCGCGGGGAATTCAAGGCCGATCAATATTCCGGATTGGGGCGCCTCGAACTCGATGACGGCAGTTCCTACCAGGGTCAGTTCGCCCATGGCAAACCCAACGGCGAAGGCCAGCGCGGCGACGGCAGTGGCAATCAGTTCACCGGCCACTTCAAGGATGGCCAACTGGAAGGCAACGGGACCTTCAACAGCGCGGATGGCGACATCTACGTTGGCGGGTTCAAGAACAACCAGTTACACGGCAAAGGCCGCTACGAGAACGCCGACGGCGATGTCTGGCTTGGCCAGTTCAAAGAAGGCGCGCTCAACGGCAAAGGCGAACTCATCGGCGCCGATGGCAGCCACTACATCGGTCAGTTCAGTGACTGGCGCTTCAGCGGCCAGGGTCGACTGAACCTGTCTGATGGCAGCTTCTACATCGGCCAGTTCGAGGGTGACAGCTACAACGGTCGCGGAACGCTGGTATTGACCGACGGCACCGTACAAAGCGGCACGTGGGCCAACGGCCAACGGGTACGCGATGCCGATGGCAAATTGCTGCCCGACAGCCTCGAACTTGGCCTGCTGGCCCAGGGTCGCCTGCTGGAGAATGCGCTGGCCAATGTGCCCGCCTCCACCTCTGCGGTTGAGTTGTATACGCTGACGCTCGGCGGCGACGGCAAGCAGAGCGTGTTCCTGCGCGAATCCGATTATGTCAGCAACATGCTCGCCAGCCGTTTTGGCGCGTTTGGCCAGATCCGCCTGGTCAATCATCGCGACCATCTTGTCGACCGACCGATGGCGACCCGGGAGAACCTGCGCCGCGCCGCCCTGACGCTGGCCGAACGCAGCGGGCCCGAAGACGTGATCTTCATCTACCTGACCAGCCACGGCACCAGCGAGCACGAACTGGTGCTCGATCAGCCGCGCATGGAGCTGGCCGACCTGCCGGCCGACGAACTTGCCGCCGTGCTCGCCCCGCTGAAAAGCCGCGACAAGGTCATTGTCATTTCGTCCTGTTACTCCGGCGGATTCATCCCTGCCCTCAAGGACGAACGCACCCTGATCATGACCGCTTCGCGGGCTGATCGCGTGTCCTTCGGCTGCTCGGAAGAAGCCAACTTCACGTATTTCGGCGATGCGCTTTTCGCCCAGGCCCTGAACCAGACCGACGACCTGGAACAGGCTTTCAAGCTGGCCAAGGCCACCGTGGCCGAACGAGAACTGGCGGACGGCTTCGAAGCGTCCGAACCTCAGATCTGGGCGCCCAAGACCGTACTCTCGCACTGGCAACTGCTGCGCAAACAGCAGGCACGAAAAGCACTACAAAGTGTCTCTATCAGCAGCGAGGATGCAAAGAGCAACTAAGCTGAACAGTATCAAGGGAGACACACTATGTACTTGACGCCTCAGCATGTATTGCTTGCCGGAGCTACCGGGCTGACCGGTGAGCACTTGCTTGATCGCCTGCTCAACGAGCCGACCATCACGCGCGTTTTGGCCCCTTCGCGCCGCCCACTGGCCGAGCACCCCCACCTGGAAAACCCGGTCGGTGACCCGGCGGTATTCCTGCCGCAGCTCAACGGCCGCGTCGACATCGCCTACTGCTGCCTGGGCACCACGATCAAGCAGGCGGGCTCCGAACAGGCGTTCCGCGCGGTCGATCTGGACATGGTGGTGGCCTTTGCCAAACGGGCGCGGGAAATGGGCGCACGCCATTTGATCGTGATCAGCGCCATCGGGGCCGATCCCAATTCATCTGTTTTCTACAACCGGGTCAAAGGAGAAATGGAACAGGCATTGCGCGCCCAGGACTGGCCGCAACTGACCATCTGCCGACCTTCCCTGTTGTTGGGAGAACGTATAGAGCCACGTCTGGCCGAGCAGCTCGCCGGTCCCTTGTCACGTTTGATTCCTGGCAAATACCGCGGCATCGAGGCATGCCAACTGGCTCGCGCGATGTGGCGGCTGGCGCTGGAAGAGCAGGATGGGGTGCGGGTGATCGAGTCGGATGAGTTGCGCAAGCTGGGCAAGTGATCTGCAGAGCCTGTGAAATCCAATCGCGGGCAAGTCGTGAACGCTGCAAGGCCCTGTAGGAGCGGGCTTGCCCGCGATGGACGCGACACCGATCCAACGCCAGACGCTACAACCCACCTGTCGCCTGAAAACTCACGCCGATCACCGCCAACACCGACAACGGCAACAACAGCGTATCGAGCAGAGCACTGGCCGGCAGATCGACGCCTGGATAGCTGGGCGCCTCGGCGCCAAAACGGTCCATCGCGCAACAACCACCGTTCAACGCATACACATCCAGGCGCGTCCCGGCATAGACGACAGGCGCGCCCGGCTTGGCGGCGTCCAGCGTACGCGCCGTGGCGCAGCCCGTCAGTTGCAGCGCAAGCAAAATGGCCAGCAGCTTATTCATCGCTGCTCAGATGGTGCTCACCCCAGCGCGGCAGCATGTCCTGCGGAATGTTCAGCAGGTTGAGAATGCGCGCCACCACGAAGTCGATCAGGTCGTCGATGGTTTGCGGCTGATGATAGAACCCAGGCGAGGCCGGCAGGATCGTCACGCCCATATTTGACAACTTGAGCATGTGCTCCAGGTGAATGCTCGAATACGGCGCTTCACGGGGCACCAGGATCAACTGGCGACGCTCCTTCAGGGTGACGTCGGCAGCACGCTCGATCAGGTTGTTGCAGGCGCCGGTGGCAATCGCCGACAGGGTTCCGGTCGAACACGGCACCACCACCATTGCCGCCGGGCTACCGGAGCCGGAAGCTACCGGCGACATCCAATCTTCCTTCCCGTACACACGGATCTGCCCGTCGGCGGCGCCGGTGTATTCATTGAGAAAAGCCTGCATCATCTGGGGCTTGGGCGGCAATGTAACGTCGGTCTCGGTGGCCATCACCAGTTGCGCTGCCTTGGAGATCAGGAAATGCACCTCGCGGTCTTCGCGGATCAGGCAGTCCAGCAGGCGCAAACCGTACTGGGCGCCTGAGGCACCGGTCATCGCCAGCGTGATGCGCTCAGGGCCGTTGTTCATTGCAGCGCCTCGGCGAGCTTGCCGTGCAGGCCGCCGAAGCCGCCGTTGCTCATGATCACTACATGCGTGCCCGGCTGAGCCTGGCTCTTCACCCGAGCGATGATGCCTTCCAGCGAATCGCTGACAATCGAAGGGACCGTGCACAAGGCTGCCGTTGCACCCAGATCCCAACCAAGGTTGGCGGGCGCATACCAGATCACTTGATCGGCATCGACCACGCTTTCGGGCAAGCCGTCACGGTGGGCACCGAGTTTCATGGAGTTGGAACGCGGCTCGATGATGGCGATCAACGGTGCATCGCCAATGCGCTTGCGCAGGCCGTCGAGGGTCGTGGCGATGGCCGTCGGATGGTGAGCAAAGTCATCGTAGATAGTGATGCCGTGCACCTCGGCGACTTTTTCCATGCGCCGCTTCACGCTCTTGAATGCGCTCAAGGCTGCAATACCCATGGCCGGCACCACGCCAACATGACGCGCAGCAGCCAGGGTGGCCAAGGCATTGGCGACGTTGTGCTGACCCGTCAGATCCCACTCGACTGCGCCCTGAACCACGCCATCGAACATCACTTCGAAAGCCGATCCGTCTTCGCTGAGCAGCTTGACCTGCCACTGGCCACCGGCGCCGGTGGTCTGGACCGGGGTCCAACAGCCCATTTCGATGACTCGTTGCAAGGCAGGCTCGGTGGTCGGATGAATCACCAGGCCTTCGCTCGGGATAGTGCGCACCAAGTGATGGAACTGCCGCTCGATGGCCGGAAGATCGGGGAAGATGTCGGCGTGATCGAACTCAAGATTGTTCAGGATCGCTGTGCGCGGGCGGTAGTGGACAAACTTTGAGCGCTTGTCGAAAAACGCACTGTCGTACTCATCGGCTTCGATCACGAAAAACGGAGTGCCGCCCAGTCGCGCCGACACAGAGAAGTTTTGCGGCACGCCGCCAATCAGGAAGCCCGGGCTCATGCCGGCGTGTTCCAGCACCCAGGCAAGCATGCTGCTGGTCGTGGTTTTGCCGTGCGTGCCCGCAACGGCCAACACCCAGCGGCCTTGCAGCACGTGGTCCGCCAGCCATTGCGGGCCGGAGACGTAAGGCAGGCCTTTGTTGAGTACGTATTCGACCGCCGGATTGCCGCGGGACATGGCGTTGCCGATCACCACCAGGTCGGGAGCCGGGTCGAGCTGCGCCGGATCGTAGCCTTGGGTCAATTCAATGCCCTGGGCCTCCAGTTGAGTGCTCATCGGTGGATAGACGTTGGCATCGGAGCCGGTCACGTGATGGCCCAGCTCTTTGGCCAGGACCGCCATCGAACCCATGAAAGTGCCACAGATACCCAGAATATGAATGTGCATAGTCGACCTCGTAAAACATGGCCGCAGGTTAGCGTAGGGAGGGGAAAATCGCACCTTTGTTTCGATTGCGACGCACCGCCTCCCTGTAGGAGCGAGCTTGCTCGCGATGGCGTCCTCGAAATCGCCATCGCGAGCAAGCTCGCTCCTACAGGGGCTCAGCGGGAAATACCGTGCTTGCGCAGTTTGCGGTAGAGGGTATTGCGGCTGATGCCCAACTGTTGCGCGGTATGGCTCATGTGCCAGCGTTGCAGCTCCAGCGCAGCGAGCAACGCCAGCCGCTCGGCGTCCTCCAGCGGCTGCCCTGACGGATCCTGCACCGGCACTGCTGCGGCCGGCCTCGCCTGACGGATCATCGCCGGTAAATCCTCAAGGCCGATGCGCCCGCCGTCACACAGCGCTGCCAGGGTGCGCAACACATTGCGCATCTGCCGCACGTTGCCGGGCCAGGCGAACCCAAGCAGCGTCTGCCGAGCGGGCTCATCGATCAGCACCGTCTCGCCGCCCGCTTCCTGCGCCAGCAAGTAGTCGAGCAATTGCGCGCGATCACTGCGTTCACGCAAGGCCGGCAGACCGATTTCCAGCCCATTGAGCCGGTAATAAAGATCCTCGCGAAAGCTGCCGTCCTGCACCCGCGCCAACAGATCCCGGTGGGTCGCGCTGATGATGCGCACGTTGACCGACTCCGCCGCGCCGCCAATCGGCACCACTTGCCGGTCCTCGAGCACCCGCAGCAAGCGGGTCTGCAACGCCAGCGGCATGTCACCGATCTCATCAAGGAACAGTGTGCCGCCATCGGCCTGCTGCAACTTGCCGCGCATGCCTTCCTTGCGTGCACCGGTAAAGCTACCGCCGCGATAGCCGAACAGCTCGCTTTCGATCAGGCTCTCGGGAATGGCCGCGCAATTGAGCGCGACGAAGGGCTTGTCGCTGCGTTGGCTGGCCTGGTGCACGGCCTTGGCGAACGCCTCTTTGCCGGAACCGGTCTCGCCGTTGATGAGCAGGGGCACGTCCCGCACGAACACACGCAGCGCCTTGCGAAAATCCGCCTGCAACCGTTCATCGCCCAGGCAAATACCCGCAGCGTCCGACGGTTCGGCAACCGCAGGAACCGGCGCCACAGGCACTGCATGACTACGCGGCTGACCCCGCAACAGCGCAAACAGGCTACGACCATCACGGGTGCGCAGTGGCCAACTGGCGCTGGCATTCACACTCGCGCGGCCCAGCAACTCGTCCAAGGCGCAATCGAAAAACGCCTCCACCGGCTGCCCCAGCATAGAGCCGCGACCATGCCCCAGCAGGTTGAGCGCACTCTGATTGACGGCGCAGACCCGGCCTTCGCCGTCGAACGCCAACAGCCCTTCGCTGAACAGGCCGACGGATTCCGCCTGCAGGTGAAAACGCAACAGCCATTGATTGTCGAAGTAGCGCAGGAAATAACAGCTCTCGATCATCTTCGCTGACAGATTGACCAGGGCCATGGTATGAAACTGACTTTGCCGCGACACATCGTGCCGCGCCGAGGACACATCGAGCACCGCCAACAGCTCGCCATGAGGATCGAACACGGGGCTCGCCGAGCAGGTCAGGCCGGTATGACGGCCACGAAAGTGTTCGTCCTGGTGAATGGTCAGGGCCTGGCGTTCCACCAGGCAGGTGCCGATGCCGTTGGTGCCTTCGCAGGCTTCGCTCCAGTCGGCCCCGAGCCAGAGGCCGGCGCGCTCGAAAATCCTGCGTTCGGTGGGCGCGGTGACACAGTTAAGGATCACCCCGCGAGCATCGGTGAGCAATACCGCATGGCCGGCACCGGAGAGTTGCTGATGCAGGCTGCTCATTTCATTACCGGCGATGTGCAGGACTTGCTGCAGACGCTCACGGCTTTCCAGCAGGCGACCATGTTCGAGCACGGTAGGCGCCATGGTCAGGCTCGGATCGAGATGATAGTCCTCCAGGCAACGTAGCCAGGAGCGGGCAATCGAAGGATCGCTGCCAGGTCCCTGCAAGTGGGATTTGCCCTGGGTCACAGTCAGTACCTGCTGAGCATGGCGACTCAAATGGTTGTCGTGCATTTCCTTGTGTGCTCCCAGCAGGGTTGGGCCTGGCGCGTGAGCCTGAGCATCCTCCTGACCGTCGCGTAATGCAATGCTGGCTAAGCCGCGCCGCCACAAGCTGCGCCACAAACGATACAAAGTGTCACAGGCCACGTATCGAAAGCGTCACAGCGCGCATCCGCCCGTCCGACAAAAAACGCGCAACGCATTGATTTACCTGAGTGGCAAGGCGCTGGCCCAACCTTTGCTCTACGCTTGACGCACACGCAAAAATCGCGACTTCCTTATAAGTACAAAAAGCCAAGGAGATTCCACCATGCGTTACGCTCACCCCGGTACTGAAGGCGCTATCGTCACGTTCAAGAGCAAATACGGTAATTACATCGGCGGCGAATTCGTCGCGCCTGTCAAAGGTCAATACTTCACCAACACCTCGCCAGTGAATGGCCAACCGATTGCCGAATTTCCCCGTTCCACCGCCGAAGACATCGACAAAGCCCTGGATGCTGCTCATGCTGCCGCCGATGCGTGGGGTGCCACGTCCGTCCAGGCGCGCTCGCTTATCCTGCTGAAAATCGCCGACCGTATCGAACAGAACCTGGAAACCCTGGCACTCACCGAAAGCTGGGACAACGGTAAAGCTGTTCGCGAAACCCTCAACGCCGACATTCCACTGGCGGCCGACCACTTCCGCTACTTCGCCGGCTGCCTGCGCGCCCAGGAAGGCAGCGCCGCCGAAATCGACGGTAACACCGTGGCTTATCACATCCATGAGCCCTTGGGTGTGGTCGGGCAGATCATCCCGTGGAACTTCCCGATCCTGATGGCCGCCTGGAAACTCGCTCCGGCCCTGGCTGCCGGCAACTGCGTGGTGCTCAAGCCTGCCGAGCAAACCCCGCTGGGCATCACCGTGCTGGTCGAACTGATCGGTGATCTGCTGCCACCGGGCGTACTGAACGTCGTCCAAGGCTTCGGAAAAGAGGCGGGCGAAGCGCTGGCCACCAGCAAACGCATCGCCAAAATCGCCTTCACCGGCTCGACCCCGGTCGGCTCGCACATCATGAAATGCGCGGCAGAAAACATCATCCCGTCCACCGTGGAACTGGGCGGAAAATCGCCGAACATCTTCTTCGAAGACATCATGCAGGCTGAACCGACCTTCATCGAGAAAGCCGCCGAAGGCCTGGTGCTGGCGTTCTTCAACCAGGGCGAAGTCTGCACCTGCCCTTCCCGCGCGCTGGTGCAGGAGTCGATCTACGACGAGTTCATGCAGGTGGTGATGAAGAAGGTCCTGCAGATCAAACGCGGCGACCCCTTCGACACCGACACCATGGTCGGCGCCCAGGCTTCCGAGCAGCAGTTCGATAAAATCCTTTCGTACCTGGAAATCGCCAAGGGCGAAGGCGCAGAGTTGCTGACCGGTGGCAAGGTGGAAAAACTCGAGGGCAACCTGGCGAGCGGCTATTACATCCAGCCGACCCTGCTCAAGGGCACCAATAAAATGCGCGTGTTCCAGGAAGAGATCTTTGGCCCGGTGGTGAGCGTCACCACCTTCAAGGACGAAGCCGAAGCCCTGGCCATCGCCAACGACACCGAGTTCGGTCTCGGCGCCGGCCTGTGGACCCGCGACATCAACCGCGCCTATCGCATGGGCCGGGCGATCAAGGCCGGTCGTGTGTGGACCAACTGCTATCACCTGTACCCGGCGCATGCCGCGTTCGGCGGTTACAAAAAGTCCGGCGTCGGCCGTGAAACCCACAAGATGATGCTCGATCACTATCAGCAGACCAAAAACCTGCTGGTGAGCTACGACATCAATCCATTGGGATTCTTCTAAAGGCCTCGGGGTGACACTCAGAGATTTGTGTCGCCCCACCCATAGCCATCGCGGGCAAGCCCGCTCCCACAGGGGTTTGGTCGTTCACACATCCACTGTGGGAGCGGGCTTGCCCGCGATGGCGTCAGAGGGCTCTGGCTCAAGCCTTGCATGTTCGCAACACCCTTTCCCGGCAAGACATCAAACCTCAGGAGGACACCGCCCCATGGCCCTGTTCACCCACTCCATCGGCGCCCAGACCTATCGCTTCGAAAGCCTCAAGGAGGTCATGGCCAAGGCCAGCCCCGCGCGGTCGGGGGACTTTCTGGCCGGTGTGGCCGCACTCAACGATGGTGAACGCGTCGCCGCGCAGATGACCCTGGCGGACATTCCTCTCACCCATTTCCTGCAGGAAGTGTTGATTCCCTACGAGGCGGATGAAATCACCCGGCTGATCATCGACACCCACGACAAACACGCCTTCGCCGTGGTCAGCCACCTGACCGTCGGCGGATTTCGTGATTGGTTGCTCAGTGATGCAGCCGACGAACAGAGCCTGCGCGCCCTTGCCCCCGGCCTGACACCCGAGATGGTCGCGGCGGTGTCAAAGATCATGCGCGTGCAGGACCTGGTGCTGGTCGCGCAGAAAATACGTGTGGTCACCCGGTTTCGCGGCACCATGGGCCTGCGCGGACGCCTGTCTACCCGCCTGCAACCCAACCACCCGACCGATGAACCGGCCGGCATTGCCGCGAGCATTCTCGACGGATTGCTGTACGGCAACGGTGACGCGATGATCGGCATCAACCCGGCCACCGACAGCATCGCCTCGATCTGCGCGATGCTGGAAATGCTCGACGCCATCATCCAGCGTTACGAAATCCCGACACAAGCCTGCGTACTGACCCATGTCACCACGTCCATCGAAGCGATCAATCGTGGCGTTCCGCTGGACCTGGTGTTCCAGTCAATCGCAGGCACGCAAGCCGCCAACGCCAGTTTCGGCATCAATTTGAACCTGTTGCAGGAAGGCTATGACGCCGGTCTCAGCCTCAAGCGCGGCGGGCAAAACCTGATGTATTTCGAAACCGGTCAGGGCAGTGCCCTGTCGGCCAATGCCCATCACGGCGTCGATCAACAAACCTGTGAAACCCGTGCCTACGCCGTCGCACGCCATTTCAAACCGTTCCTGGTGAACACCGTTGTAGGGTTCATCGGACCGGAGTACCTCTATAACGGCAAGCAGATCATACGCGCCGGCCTTGAAGATCACTTCTGCGGCAAACTGTTGGGCGTGCCCATGGGTTGCGACATCTGCTACACCAACCATGCCGAAGCCGACCAGGACGACATGGACACCCTGCTGACCCTGCTGGGCGTTGCCGGGATCAACTTCATCATGGGCATTCCCGGTTCCGATGACATCATGCTCAACTACCAGACCACTTCGTTCCATGACGCGCTGTACGCCCGCAAGACCCTGGGGCTCAAACCTGGGCCGGAGTTCGAACAATGGCTGAAAAACATGGGCATCTTCACCCAGGCGGACGGCAGGATCGAATTCGGCAGCCAGCTGCCACCGGCGTTCAGCCAGGCCATGGCGCAATTGGGATGAGTGTCGATATGGAAAATCCGCCGGTTGATCCGCAAAACCCGTTGCTGCAATTGCGCCGCCTGACACCCGCACGGATCGCACTGGGCCGTACCGGCACCAGCCTGCCGACTGGCGCGCAACTGGAATTTCAATACGCTCATGCGCAGGCCCGGGACGCCGTGCACCTGGCTTTCGATCATGCTGGGCTGCGTGCGCAATTGGCCGACAGTGGAAGTAACACTTTGTTGCTGCACAGCGCGGCACACAATCGCGACCTCTACCTGCAACGCCCTGATTTGGGGCGCAGATTGAGCGACGAGTCCGCGCAGACTCTGCGTGACCACGCCGTGGCACACCCTGGCGGTGTCGATCTGGTCATCGTGATCGCCGATGGCCTGTCGGCGCTGGCCGTTCATCGGCATGCGGTGCCCTTTCTGGCACGAATACAAGAACAGATTGCCGCTGACGGCTGGTCGGTGGCGCCCGTGGTGCTGGTCGAGCAGGGACGGGTTGCGGTGGCCGATGAGATCGGCGAACTGCTGGGTGCAAAAATGGTGGTGATTCTGATCGGCGAACGCCCTGGGCTCAGTTCCCCGGACAGCCTGGGTTTGTATTTCACCTATGCCCCCAAGGTCGGCCTGACCGACGCCCATCGCAACTGTATTTCCAATGTCCGGCTGGAGGGCTTGAGTTACGGCATGGCCGCGCACCGCCTCCTGTATTTGATGCGCGAAGCCTGTCGGCGCAAGTTGTCCGGGGTCAATCTCAAGGATGAAGCGCAAGTGCCGACCCTGGCGTCGGACGCGGGAGAGGATATCAAAGGTAATTTCCTGCTGGACACGCCGAAAACCTGAACCGTTTCCGCATTGCGTTTCGGCGTCCGTTTCAGGCAGGATCGATTCGCGGCCGCCAAGGGTTTCCTATCGCCGTCACGATGTAAGACAGCCACTTGAAGACGAGACCTATCGATGCGGATTATCCAAGCGACCCTCGAACACCTGGACCTGTTAACGCCGTTGTTTGTGAAGTATCGTGAGTTCTACGGCGCCCTGCCGTACCCGGATTCATCCCGCGCCTTTCTCGAGAAACGTCTGCGCCGCAAGGAATCGGTGATCTATCTGGCCCTGTCCGATGACGACAAGCTGATGGGCTTCTGCCAGTTGTACCCGAGCTTTTCTTCGCTTTCACTCAAACGCGTGTGGATACTCAACGATATCTACGTCGCCGAAGACGCGCGCCGTCAGTTGGTCGCCGACAACCTGATCCGCACCGCGAAGAAAATGGCCAAGGAAACCAATGCCGTGCGCATGCGTGTGTCCACCAGCAGCGATAACCAGGTGGCCCAGAAGACCTATGAATCCATCGGGTTCAAGGAAGACACCGAGTTCAAGAACTACGTGTTGCCGATCAGCGAAGAGCTTTGATCTTGCTGTGTTCCTGTAGGAGCGAGCTTGCTCGCGATGGCGGTGTTTCAGTCAACGATGATGTCGACTGACACGCCGCCATCGCGAGCAAGCTCGCTCCTACAGGGGGATCATCCGACGAAATCCCCCGCTACAAACTCGACACGCTTTTCACCTGTCAGGCCGTATAATGCGGACCTTTCCGGCTTGTAAGAAAAACTACACTCGTGTGTAGCCTTTCGCGAAGTCATCCGCACAGGCCTGCCGAGTCGGGCCGCTTTTACAGGTGCCCCCATGGATTTCAACCCGCTCGACCTTGTCCTGCATCTCGATGTGTATCTCGACTTGCTGGTAAACAACTACGGGCCATGGATCTACGCCATCCTGTTCCTGGTCATTTTCTGCGAGACCGGCCTGGTGGTGATGCCCTTCCTGCCCGGCGACTCTCTGCTGTTCATTGCGGGCGCCGTCGCGGCGGGTGGCGGCATGGACCCGGTGCTGTTGGGGGGCCTGCTGATGCTGGCGGCGATCCTTGGCGACAGTACCAACTATGTCATTGGACGAACGGTCGGCGAGCGCCTGTTCAGTAACCCGAACTCGAAAATCTTCCGTCGCGATTACTTGCAGCAAACCCACGATTTCTACGACAAGCACGGCGGTAAAACCGTGACCATGGCGCGCTTCCTGCCCATCGTCCGCACTTTTGCACCGTTCGTCGCCGGCGTGGCGAAAATGCCTTATCCACGTTTCTTCTTTTTCAGCGTGCTGGGCACCCTCCTCTGGGTCGGCGGCCTGGTAACCCTGGGCTATTTCTTCGGCAACGTGCCATTCATCAAGAAAAACCTGTCGTTGCTGGTGGTGGGCATCATCCTGCTGTCGCTGGTGCCGATGATCATCGGTGTGGTCCGCAGCCGTTTCGGCAGTGCTGCATCCAAAGCCGAACCTCGCTGAGCGATGTGGTCGCTCAGCGCCTGGCGTCGTCGGCGCATCCTGGCCAGGCACCCGATTGACGATGATGTGTGGCAGCGGGTTCGCCATCACCTGAGCTTTCTCGACGGTATCACCGCCGAGCAGGACCAGTGGCTGCGCGAAGCCTGCGTGCTGTTCCTCGAAGACAAACACCTGACGGCCCTGCCGGGGGTCGAACTGCATCAGGAACAGCGGTTGCTGCTCGCCGCCCAGGCCCAGTTGCCCTTGCTCAACCTGGGCGAACTGAACTGGTATCAGGGTTTCCACGAAATCGTGCTCTACCCCGACGACTTCCTCAGTCCCCAGCGCCATCGCGATGCCAGCGGCGTCGAGCACGAGTGGGACGGCGAGCACAGCGGTGAAGCCTGGCAACAGGGGCCGGTCATTCTCGCCTGGCCTGGGGTCATGGCCAGCGGCGGGTGGGAAGGCTATAACCTGGTCATCCACGAACTCGCGCACAAACTCGATATGCTCAACGGTGACGCCAATGGCCTGCCCCCCCTGCATCCCGACATGCGGGTCAGTGAGTGGGCGAGGGTCATGCAAACCGCCTTCGATGACCTTGATCAGCAACTTGAACGCAATCCGGACGCCGAAACCGCCATCGACCCCTACGCAGCGGAGAATCCCGCCGAGTTCTTCGCTGTCACCAGTGAATACTTCTTCAGCGCCCCCGACCTGCTGCACGCGGCCTATCCAGAGGTGTATGAACAGTTGCAGCTTTTTTATCGCCAGGACCCGCTGGCCCGGCTGCGGCAACTTCTGGCGCACGACCCTGTCTATCAGGCACGCGACTAAGGTCCAGCCGACTTCTGGCGCATAGCGCCCAGAGCGGAATATGCCTATAATCGCCGCCACTTTTTGGTCAACTAACGGGGGCACAGCCCAATGAGCTACAGCAAGATTCCAGCTGGCAAAGACCTGCCGAACGACATCTACGTCGCGATCGAGATTCCGGCCAACCACGCGCCGATCAAATACGAAATCGACAAAGACAGCGATTGCCTGTTCGTTGACCGTTTCATGGCCACCCCGATGTTCTACCCGGCCAACTACGGTTACATCCCCAACACCCTCGCCGACGACGGTGACCCCCTCGACGTGCTGGTCGTAACCCCTTATCCGGTTGCTCCAGGTTCGGTGATCCGCGCTCGTCCGGTCGGCATCCTGAACATGACCGACGACGGCGGCGGCGATGCCAAGGTCATCGCGGTTCCACACGACAAGCTGTCCCAGCTGTACGTCGATGTTAAGGAATACACCGACCTGCCAGCGCTGCTGATCCAGCAGATCGAGCACTTCTTCGCGAACTACAAGGATCTCGAAAAAGGCAAATGGGTGAAGATCGAAGGCTGGGACGGCGCAGATGCCGCCCGTGCTGCGATCACCAAGTCGGTTGCTGCCTATAAAGGTTAAGAGCAGCTGCGAGCTCTGAGCTGCAAGCTTCAAGAAGAACCCCGGTTGAGCCGGGGTTTTTTTATGCCTGCAAGGCCACTTTCCACACAGCGTTTAACAATTGGATCGCTCGATTTTCCCTGTTTATTTTCTACAGGATAAGTCTTACATGAGGTCGCAAATTTCCTGCGTAATTTGAACGGGTCGTTTATTCAAAGCCCCGTGCTGCGGGCATAGACTCGTGTTTATGAAAAAGAACAAAACCTGCGGCCTCCGCTTCAAAATGCTCCTGAAAATGGCGGACATCACGACGACCGGCTTCGCCGATGTCCTGAATATCACCAACGCACAAACCGTTCATAACTGGTACTCCCGTGGCGTGCCCGACTACCGGATAGAGGAAGTGGCCAGGAAGCTCTCGGTCAACAGCGAATGGCTGAAAACCGGTGACGGCCCCAAAGACGCCCGACACCTGCGCCTGGTCAGCGATACCGGTGACACCTTCGATGCGCAGGCCTTGCGGGGCGTTTACACCGTTGTCGAACCCATCGATGTCGATCTGCCTTTTTACAAGGAAGCGCCGGCGACTCCAGGCTCCAGCAAAACCCACGTCGTCGTGGACAAGAGCCAGGTCATGCGCCTACCCCGCAGCTACCTCGACTCGCTGGAAATCAATTACGGCGACGCCATTTGCGCCACCATGATTGGCAACAGCATGGCCGAAAAAATTGCCGACGGCTCGACCGTCGCCATTGATCGCGGCCTGACCCAGATCGTCGATGGGGAAATCTACGCAATCGAGCACGATGGCATGCTGAGGATCAAATACCTGCACCGCCTGCCCGGCAACGGTTTACGACTACGCAGCCACAACAGCGCTGAATACCCGGATGAAATCTTCAGGGCCCCACAGATCGAAGAGCAGAACATCCGGGTGTTGGGCTGGGTGTTCTGGCGTGCCACCCTGAACAAGTCCCGCCCGCCTGTGCCGTTTTTATAAACCCACCCCTGCCTGTAGGAGGTTGAACACCACGCTGGGAATTTCACAAAAAAATCAGTATGCTGCGCCCCACATTTGCGCATCGCCCCGCCCTGCGGCGCAGAATCGCACTGACAAAGCAGATGATTTTCTCGCCGAGTCCCACAGCCGGACGCAAGATCCGGGTGTACGTTTTGAAGGCTGGCGAGGTTTACCAAAAATGAACCGAGCCAGTCCCCGAGAAGCCGGCCACAAGCCGGCTTTTTAATGCCTGCAACAGCAGAACCCATCGTCTGAAAAATCGGTTCGAAGATTGTGAACCTCGCCCACGCCTGCTAACGTAAAGACAAACGTCATTACAGGTAGCGCATTGTGGCCTCCATCAATATCCGCATCGACGATGAGTTGAAACAACGTTCCTTCGCCGAACTGGAAAAGCTCGGCGTCACACCCTCAGAACTGCTGCGCCAGACTCTCCAATACGTTGCCGAACGTGGAAAGTTGCCGTTCAAAGCCGCACTGCTTAGTGAGGAAGATGAAGCCCTGATCGCAGTCGTCACAGAACGCCTTGCCGCTCCCCAGCGAGTCAAGGTAAGCCTGGATGACCTATAACCTCGAATTTGATCGGCGCGCGCTGAAGGAGTGGAACAAACTGGGCGACACCCTACGCCAGCAATTCAAAAAGAAACTCGCTGAGGTATTGGAAAACCCTCGTGTCGAAGCCAATCGACTTCGTCAACTACCCGACTGCTACAAACTAAAGTTGCGCAGCGCTGGATATCGGCTGATTTATCAAGTCATTGATCACGAAGTTGTGGTGTTCGTTATCGCCATCGGAAAGCGCGAACGGGAAGCCGCTTACCAGGATGCCCAAGACCGCATTGATGCGACGTAGAGACATGCCGAGCCTTCTCACGGATAACTGAACCCCTTCACCAACGTCAGCTCCCCCACCGCCCGCATCGGCACCAGGAACGTTTCCATCTTCTCATTCGGCGTCCCCTCCTCGGTAATCACTGTTACCTGGGCCGTGGTCAGCGCTTGTACCGCTTCTTCCTGCCCGTCTTCTTCCTGGCGATAACCACCGCCGAAGTAATTCACATAGACCAGGTACTGCCCCTTGATCGGTGCAGGCATGGCGAAAATTTCCGGGCCGTAGCCGGTGGTGACGTCGACATCCAGCGCTGCGCCGTTGGGTGCGACGCGGTCGCCGTACCAGATGTGGGCGCCGTCGGGGGTAATGAGGTGCAGGTCCAGGTCGGTGCCGTCGCTGTCCCAGGCCAGCAGCACGCGCAGCTTGGCCGGCGTCGCTCCGCCGCTGGAGTTGAGGAACTGGGTACGGCGGCGTTGCTGGCCATCGGGGCTGCGCACCTCGACGCTGTTGCTGCCATTGGGGAACGAGAACGGACGGTCGAAGCGCCCGGCGGGGTCGACCTTGAGCGGCATGCTCACGCCATTGACGATCAGCCGGCCCGGCTCGCCGGACTTCGGCGTGGCCTTGATCTGGCCGCTGATGCGCGCGGTGTTGGCCTGTCCTGCGGGTGTATTGACCGATGAAGCCGGGTAGTTGACGGTTTGGCGAAAACGTTCGCCTTCACCCTCGGCCGCGCCGGTACGCCAACCGCCCACAGGGGTGTCGAGATCGACAGCAGCGTAGGTCGACGGCAACGCACCCAGTGCGTAAAGGAACAGCAAGACCTGTGGATAACGGAGTTTCATGGACTATTCCAGCAAGAGGTGGCGGGCGAGCCCTTCGATGTAAGTTTCATCCTGGCCGTTGGGATGGGCCTGGAAGGCCAGGTGCAGGTATTCGTGAGTCAGGTCGAGGCGATCTTGCAGCGTCAACACCCCGCGCACGTAGATGCGCTGGCGCTCGCGGTCGACGTAGGGGCGACCGAATGCCAGCCTGCAGACGGCGAAAGTGCTGACATCGGTGTAACCCACTTCGCTCTCCAGGCGCTGGCGCCAGCTCCGGCGCTGGCTCTTCAGCCAGTCTTGAGCGGCGGGCAGTGCCTGGCATGAAGCAACAGGGTTGTCCCAGCGGCTGAGGCTGGCGCGTGGGTAGGCGTGCAGCAGGATGGTGTCGTAGCGTTGACCGGCATTGGCCTGCTCGACAGCGTGTTGCCAGGACAGCTTGTCCGGGCCCGGTTGGTCGGAATGATAGGTGACGGTACTACCGGCCAGGACGAGGTCGCTGGTCCAGGCGGCGATGTTGCGTGATTCAGGTGAGGCCGGACGTGGTGCAACACGCTGACGGTTGCTGCTGTCGTCGATTCTCAGGCAGTCACCATTGCGCGAGGCGTTCTGCAGCAGGTAGGTGCGAATGGCGACGGCCAGGGCCTTGGCAGCTTCGACCGGTTGCGCCTTGGCTTCGCGCTGCAGGACGCGGGCGACGTACTCTTCGCGATCCAGGCGGGCGACGAGTTTGTCGTTGAGCAAAAACAACTCGCCATCGCTATGGATATCGAGTTGGTTGCCATTGCTGAACTCGACACGGTAATTACCCTTCATCGGGCCGGACGCCACCACACGCTCTGCGGCCAGCACCCGCTTGATCGGGTATCGGGCGAACAAACCGACTTCAACGCAACGCCCCGCATCCGCCGGCCAGGCCACCGGCAGCACGGACGCCAATGCGGCGCCGTAATCGCGCAAGACCCTTTGACTGGTGCCGCGGCCACCTGCCCAGATCGGCGTGCCGTCAAGGGTCCAACCGGCGAACCCACCCTGGCGCGATGCGGGGTCCAGATCACCCAGCCAGCTCCAGGTCTTCACACGCAGCCGACCGCCGAGTTCACCCACCACATTGCCATCCGCCGCGTTGAGCACCACATCAAGCAACACTCGCCGTGCCTGTTCCTGAGCCGGCATGGCGGCCAGCACCTGGAGCAACTCGACGACCGGCACACGCGTAGCAGGCTGCAACGATGGCAACTCCAGCAGCCATGGCGGTGCCCGCCGGGCCTGCCAGTATCGGCTCCAATCGGCGTCGACAATGCCCAGGCGCGCTGGCTCGAAATACAATCCGCAAGACTTCACCAGCGCCTGATCGCGACCTATGTGCTCACCCGTCGCGCAGCAATACACTTCCTCTTTCGACTGCCCGCGACACTCATAAGGCGGTTCCTGGGCGCCTGTGTCCACCAGCCAGGCGTATACGAACAATTTCCACAGGCTGCCCAGGGGTGTCTGCACGTCAGCCGAAAGCGGTTCGCGGGCAATCAGTTGGGTACGACTCAGCGATAACAGCTCACCGTTAAAACCCAGGCGCAGCGGTCCTTCCTGCGCCGTTGCCAGCGCAGGGATCAAACACAACCAAAACCCGAGCCAACGCCAGGGCATGTCAGTGGACCGTGACCTGGCCAAGCGCCGGTTTTTGCTCCTGGGCCTGATGTTGCGGTGCGTAGACCTGAGTGAAGCGTACCGGTGGCAGATTGAACTGCCCCTTTTGTGAGAAACGCACCAGATGCCGCAGGCGCAGCTCGCCGCTCAGGGCATCCACGGGAACCGCATAGGTCATCTGCCCCGGTTCGAACCGCGCCTTCTCCAGCGCCGTCGGTTCGCTACCTGCCTTGCCCAGTAACTTGATACCCCAGGTGGTTCGCTCGACATCGGCACCCGGCGGCAGCGGCACTTCGAGCATGCCGTAGCGCAGCGGTTTGGCGGCTTTGCTGGTGATGATCACTTCGTCCAGGTACAGGCTGTCGCTGGACAACGGCTGCGGGCCGACGGCTTCGAGCTTGAAGGTGAAGGCTTCGTCACCCGGCACCAGTCGCGACAGGCGGCGGGTAATGCTCACCGCCATCGGGTCAAGCGCCGGCTGTTGGGTCTGATAACTCAGCATCGCGCGCAGCGGACGTTCCTGGGTGCCGCTCAGCGACAGTACACTCGGCACGGTCGCAGGGCCCTGCCACGTCCAGAACATCTCGCCGCTGGCACCGTAGCGTTTCTTCCAGCCGTCGCCTGGCGCCAGCGCAATGGTGGGCGACGCCTGCTCGATGCTGCGTTGCAACCAGGTCAGCGCCAGTGCCCGCTCCAGGGTCGACTGCTGCGGCAACAGACGCTGCAACAACGCTTGTGCGCGGCTCTGATCGAAGGCCTGCAACGATAGGTTCAAGGCCTCGGCAAATGGCTGCGAGCTGACCGCCAGACGCTGTTGCGCCTCCGTCAGTCGGCGGTTGAATGCGTCCGGCAGATTGACTTTCGCCTGCCTGGCCAATGCGGCGGTCAATGTACGCGCTGCCGCCAGACCCAACGCCGAATCCGGGTCGCTCATGACCAGGCTGTCTTCGCCATCCTCCATCAGGCTCGCGGCATGGCCCTCGCCTGCTGCGGCGAGATCGTCCATCAGGCCGCTGAGCAAGGTGTTGACCGGTAATTGCATCTGTTTGGCAAACGACAGAATCAGCGCCCGTTGCAACAACGGCGTGTTCCTGGCCTGTTTGGAGTAGACCTCCAGTACTCTCTGCCAATGTTCCGGCGGCAGGCTCAGCTCCAACGCTTTGCTCGCATGCCAGTCGGCGTAGTAGGCATACGCAGTGAGGAAGGCATCCGGTTCGCCGTCCATGCCCCACCAGGTAAAACTCGCCGATGGCCCGGCCATTTGCACCAACCGCAGACGGCTGTTCTGCATGATCAGGCGCAAGCGATCACGAATCTGCGGGTTCGACGCCAGTGTCGGATAGGCAATGCTCAACGGCAGCAAACGGCTGGCGGTCTGCTCGACGCCGCCGTACGGGTAGCTCAGCAGATCGTCGAGCGCCGAACGGAACAGCGCTTGCGGGCTGTCGTCCAGCCGCAGGCGAATGTCCGTCGCATCGCTCGGCCCATTCAACGCAGTATCACCGCTGGTGGCGTCCAGGCTTTGGCTCTGCGTGACCTGCCAGCCGTTACCGCTCAACGCCAGGTTCACGGCCAGGGCATCCACGGTTTTGCCATCCTGGACCAGCTCGGCGCGCCACTCGCCATCGCTCAGGGCAAACGCTGGAAGCGCGACATAGTTGATGCCGTTGCTCAGAGTGACCGGCAAGCGCTGTTCGCTGCCGGCGTAATGGATCAGCAACTCGGCCTTGACCGGTTGCTCGGCCTGGCTGAACGCGAACACACCAAGATCCGGTTTGTCGCCATTACGGAACCGGGTCGGACCGCTCCACTTCAGGTACAGCGGCTTCTCCGAACGCACGAACTGCTTCTTCTGCCCAACCTGCCCGTCATCGGCAATGGCCCGGGCGGTGATGCGCCAGCGGGTCAACGAGTCTGGCATGGTGAAGGTGAAGCGGGTTTTGCCACTGGCGTCGGTGACCAGTTCCGGCTGCCACGCAGCGGTGTCGACGTCTTCGCGACGCGGGCGCTCCAGTACTTTTACACCGCGCTCGCTGCGATTGGCCTTGCCCGGCGCACCAGGGCTACCCGGCAACGCAACGTCGTAGCTGATGAACGACAGACTGGCGCTGGTACGCACGTTGTTACGCCGTGGGTGGTAGAAGAACTGGTCGATGCTGGGCGCGACTTCCGGTTGCAGCGCGTAGACCATTTCATCGACCACACTGACCGTCAGGTGCGCCGCAATCGGCTTGCCGGCGAATGCAGCGGTGAGGTCCACCGACACGGTTTCACCTGGCTGATAGGCCTCTTTGTCGGTCGCGATGGCGACGTCGATCTGCGGCGCGATCACTTTGATGCCGGCGTTCTGGAAGCTGTACTGACCACCCTTGGTGTACAGCACGGAGAAAGTCAGGTTCGGCGCGAAATTATCCTTCACGGGAATACGCGCGCGGTATTGGGTGTCGCTGAGTTTTTCCATCTTCAGCCAGTCGCCGCCCTTGGACATCAGCGCCGTGGCCTCGACCTTGTCACGCTCCAGGGAAAGCAAGGCATCACTGACCGGCTCCGGGAAAGTGATCAGCGCCAGGGCCTCGTCACCTGCGTTGTACTCGGCTTTGTCGAGGACGATTTCCACAGTCCCGGGTACCGCCTTGATGCCGTCACCGGTGACCGAATGGCCGGTAGCGCCGACCACCCGCCCATGCTCGTCTTTCAACGTCAGGTTGTAGGTGCCTGGCCGTTCGAAAGCCAGGGTAAAGCCCTGGTCGCTGGCCGTGAGTTTGCCCTCACCGGTGCTCTGGTCTTCCAGGCGCACCCAGCTGTAAGCGCTCGGCGTCAACGCCTTGCCCTGCTCGCTGCCGCCTTCATTGAGGTAGTTGAAAACCACCTTGTCACCCACCGCACTGAAGCGTTGCGGCGCGCTTAACCGGAAGGTCGCGGCACCACGATCGATGAGGATTTCCTTGGTGGTCTTGACCCGATACGCCGCGCCATCACTGGCGAACACGGTGAGCATGTAGCGGCTCGGTTTGTCGGTCGCCGGCAGGTCGAGGGTCGCAGTGCCCTTGGCGTCCGTGGTCAATTCGGCGCTGGTGAGCTCCACCGGGAATTGCCCGAGGTATTGCAGCTCGTTGTCGACCATCGACAGTTGTTGCGCACGCAGGCTCAGGCTCAACTTGGCGTTGGCCACCGGCTTGCCGTCCGGGTAGAGCAACACCAGGTTGCCCTTCACCGGCTCGCCGGTGCGGTAATCCTGTTTTGCCAGGTTCAGGGCAATTTCGAAGTGCGGCTTGATGTATTCGGCGACACGGAAGGCGCTGCTGTAGGCCTGATCCTTGTAGTTGAAACGCAGCTCATAACCACCGGCCACCGCGTTCTCCGGCAACTGGAAACGGCCCTGGGTGCCCGCCTTCGAATCCAGCTTGAGTGCCAGCGATTGCAGCGCGGTGCCCGTGGCGTCGAGCACGGTCAGGTTGACGTCGGCGGCGCCGGGCGCCACCGAGTCACGGGCGTTTTTGAACTCGCGCCCAACGATCTTCAGCGACACCCAATCCCCCGGCCGATACAGCGGTCGATCGGTAAAGGCATAGAGCTTGGTGTCGTAGATTTCGCTGTCGTAATAGAAGTTCTCGGAGACGAACACCCCGCCCTCTTCGTCCTCGCCGATCACGAACGAACGCTCGGGGCTGACGTGTTTCAAGCGCAGCAGGCCATCGGCGTCGGTCGCGCCGCTGCTCATCACGCCCAGGCCATCTGTCCACAGCACATCCACCTTGGCCACCGAACTGCCTTCGTGTTTGCGCGCCGCCCATACCAGCAGTTCATCACCGGCAATCTTGCTCACCGCCACGGTGTTGGAGACGAACACCATGGTGGTGGCGCGGTACTTGCCGATCAGCGCTTCCACCAGGTACAGGCCCGGTTTGAGGTTGCCCAACGGAATGTAGACGTTACCCGGTGCGACGCTGACGAACTCACTGGACGAGCCGGCCAGGTTGACACCGGGTGGTGGCTGGATCGGCTTGGCTTGCCACAACGGGTATCGGAACTGGCTGACCACCGGCAAGCCCGGTATCAGGGCGAATTGCGGTTGCGCGTCGTAAGGTGTCGGCGCGGCGATCGCGGCGCCCATCTTCAACTCAGGCACCTCTTCGGTGACCTGCTGACGGGATTCGTAGGAAAACGCCCGTTGCATCACCCGACGGGATTTGCGGTACCAGTTGTCCCACAGGTAAGCGAGGGTGTTGGACAGGCCCTCGCCCTTGAACTGACCGTCGCTGACCACCCGATGCAGGTTCTTCTGGCGCTTGAGGAAGTCCAGTGGCTTGTCGATGCGGTAGACACGAATATCGGCGCCGCCGTAGGGCTCCATGCGGAAACGACGATAGTCGCGACCCGGCGCTTCAAGGCGCACCATCGCCTGTTCGTCGCTGGCAAAACTGCTGTCGGCCAGCAGGAAGAAACTTTCACCGGCCACCGGCGTGTAGCCGCTCGGCTCAACGGTGTCTTCGGCGTGGGCCAACGGCACCAGCAGCGCCAACAACAAAGAAATTCGTGAGCAAATGCGCAGCATGCGGGCACCGGTCATTGGGTGAGAAAATTCAGTCGATAGACGCCGATGAAGTTGGGGTTGGCTGCATCGGGTATCCATCGGGTGTCCTTCCATGTCATGAGTTGTTGCAGGCTTGCCGAGCGCATGCCGTTGTCAGTAGGGGTGGTGGTGCCGGTGTGGTAGGCGATGTAGCGGCCCATCCAGATCATCAGGTGCTGGTCGTCACCCTGATCGAAAAACATCAGGTCGCCGGGCCGCGCTTGCGTCACGTCACGGCCCACCAGGTGGCTGTTGAACTGGATCAGTTTGATCGCATTCACATACGGCCCGACCTTGCCGCCGCCCTGTTGCCATTGCTGCGCCAAACCGCGCTGGGCCTCGCTCAATTGCATTTCCGGTGGCAGGTAGCGGTTGGACAGGCCATTGCTGCGCAGCCATTTGTCGTCGTGCACCTTCAGCGCTTCGTTGGCGGCAAAACGGACCAGGCCCGCGCAGTCCTGCTGAAACCAGCGCGGGCTGGGCCCCTGGCTCAATTGTTCCTGGGCGATGCGCACAAACCAGGCGCGGAAGACCTGGGATTGCTGCGGATCGAGTGCGGCCGCCTCATTGGCGAATGCGCGACTGCCCAGCAACAGCGCCAGCAGGCCGAGGCTGCGGATAAGCGAATTCACAGCGCCTTCCACTCCAGTGGCAGCCATTGCCAGTGACCGTCAGGCTCGCTGCCTTCTGGCAGGGTCAGCGCATATTTGCCGTAGCCGCCGAGCTTGCGCAGCTTGGGGATCAAGTAGGTTTGTGCGGCGTTGTAGAACACCGGTTCCATGTCTTGCGGCAGGCTGTCGAGGGTTTCGCGCTGCATCAGTTGCGCCATGGAATCGGGGCCGAAATAGACCGGCATCAGCAGGTCCTTGGGCACCACGTCGGCCATTGGCGGGAAGTGCTTGTCGAGGGTGTCGAGCGCCTTGCCCACCAGCTTGTCGTCGAGGGAAAACAACAGGGTCGAGCCATGGCGCGCCAGGCTGACTTTCATGAACGCCTTGCCCGTGATCGCGTCGGGGTTCTCGGCGTCTTTGGCCTTGTACGGGCCAAAATTGGAGCTGACCTGACGCACCCACTGATGGCTGGCGCCTTCCTGCTTCTCGGCTATCGGGAATACTTTATCTTCGACGTTGCCCTCATAGGCGCCGACCATCGAGCCGAACAGCGTGCCCAACTCGCCGTCGAGACTGGCGTTGTCTTTGTCGTTGAGGCTGGCCACCAGCAGCGGCGTGTACAACCGCGAATCGGCGTACCAGCAGAGCCCGGCGGCGCCCGCCAGCTGTTCGGTCAGCGCCTGGGCGACCTTTTCCTCGGCACCCAACTTCACCAGCAGGGGCCTCTGCTGCTCGGCGGCCAGTGGCAGCGCCACGCAGGCGCTGGCGCCCATCGGCATGGCTTGCCAGATCGGCTTGAAGTCGAAGTCCGGCTGGTTCTCCAGCTCGTCCATGGCCAGGTAGCTGTGCCAGCCCTTGTCGTCCATGTCAAAACGCAATCCGGCGAAGTTGGGGATGAAGCGTTGATACCCCATGGCCAGGACGCTGGCATTGACGGCCAGGCGTTGCTTCACTTCGGGTGCACGAGGGGCGAGGCCAAAGGCTTCAGGGAACAGTTTGTCACCGCTGAGCAAGGCGCCAATGGCTTGCGTCGAGACGTTGCCCGGCTCCTGCTGCTCGCCGGATTGCGCGTCATAGAGTTTCGTCGGGTTGGACAGCACCACCAGTTTGTCGCCATGGGAAGCGAACAACAGCGCCTTGCTGGCGCTATAAGTCAGTTGATAAAGCGCCACATCGTCGGCCCCGACTTTCACGTCGCCGACCTTGCTCAACTGCGTATCGTCCAGCGCCACTTTCGCCAGTGGTTCCAGCACCTTGGCCAGGCCACCGCGATCCATCACCAGCAAGAAGTCCTTCAGGCGGCCATCCGCCCCGCGCCACAGTGCCACGTCTGCCGGTTGGTCGAAGAGTTGTTCGATCAGGCTGTCCTGCAACTTCAGCTCATGCTCATAGATGATCCGCCGCAGACTGCCGATCAGACCGAGGCGATCGGCATGGGTTTGGTAATAGAAGACGAAATCTTCCGTCAGGGTTTCCTTCAGGAAGGGCACCGCCAGCAAGTCCTTGGGCAACTGGCTCAAGGAATGGGTTTCGAGCAAGCCGTCCGGGCGGCTCATGCCCAGTTTGTCACTGGCCAGTTGTGCGGCTGGCAACTTGGGTTTGTGCAGGAACCAACCCAGCCCGCCCGCCACGCCGGCCACCAGGCACAAGCCAATCAGCAACGCCGGCCAGCGGCGGGGAATCTTGCCGGCAGGTGCTTCGGCGGCCGGGGTAACAGTGTTATCGCTCATGTTCACAAAGCCCAATTCATCCGTGGAGCGGGATGCTTAATAGTTGAATGTCTTGACCAGCAGCAGGTCACCGATGGCGCGCAGGGGGACGACGAAGGTCTCGCGTTTTTCGTCGACGGTGTTCTCGTTGAGCACCAGATTGATCTGCGAGGTGATCACCTCGTTCTGGTTGCTGGTCTCATCGAAGTTATAGCCGCCGCTGCCGAAGTTGCCCCAATAGTTCACGTAAACCAGATAGGTGCCGCGCATGGGTGCGGTCATGGTGAACATCTCGGGGCCCGGGCCGTCGACGCCGTCCGGGTCCAGGCCGCCACCATTGGTCAATGCCGTGTGGGCAAAAAACGCATGCTGGCCGTCCGGGGTAATGATATGCAGGTCGAGTTCGGCTTTGGGGTCGTCCCAACCCAGCACCACGCGAATTCGGGCCGGGGTGCGCAGGTTATTGGCTTCATAGAACTGAACACGCCTGAGCGACTGGCCCTCGGCGCTGCGCACTTCGACGCTGTTGGAGCCCGCGCCAAAGGCGTACGGCCGGGCGAAACGGTCCGCGTCGTCGGTGTAAAGGTTCAAAGGGTTGCCATTGACCGCCAGCGTATGCGGCCCGCGCTGGCTGCCGATGGCCTTGAGCTGACCTTCGATCATCGTGCGATTGCGCTGCACGCCCCGGTCAATGGGTGGCGTGGGGTAGGCCACTCGAGGGTTATCACTGCGATCGAGCAAGCCGTTGTAACGCCAGCCGCCCACCGGCTCGGACAACTCGGCCGTCGGCCCGGCCCAGGCTGCCGATGCAGCTACCAAGCCCAGGCCCATCAGCACCAGAATGAATGAACGCATGTGACGCCTCCTGCCATGCACAACGAAACCTTGCACCCGATCCTCGGCGCGTTACAGAGGCAAAACCTGCGTTTCGTCAGAAAGCCCCATGACCGTTGGGTCAGGGAAGGCGCGAAGGTTAGCCATTTGGTGGCTTTTTAACAATTGGTGGCCTTCTTAAATGCGGCCCCGTTCACGTCTGTTGCTGGACGGTGAGCCGAATAAAGCGATTATTGGGCTCATCTCAACCCGGAGCGAAGCGCCATGGCACCGCAATGGATCTGGCAGCAACCGGATTGGCCCAATACCCTGTTGTTGGGCCATCCTTCTCGCGATGTCGGTGTGTCAGTCAACATTGAGCTGCAAGACACTCCGCTATCGCGAGCAAGCTCGCTCCTACAGGGGAAGGGTCGCGATTCACACCCGTCAATTTGCCCATAACCCCCCTATCTGCTAGTGTCCCGCCGGTTTAACGTCAACCGGAATTAGCCGCCATGGCCCGCAAAAAAGCTGCACTGGATTTCGAACAATCCCTCGCCGACCTGCAAACGCTGGTGGAGCGACTGGAGAACGGCGAATTGTCGCTGGAAGACTCGCTGACGGCTTTCGAGCAAGGCATCGGTCTGACCCGTGATTGCCAGGCGGCGCTGGCCCAGGCCGAGCAGAAAGTGCAAGTGCTGCTCGAGCGAGACGGCGAGCTGGCCGAAGAACCTTTCGACGCGGACCAGCCAGAATGATTGCTGCGTACTCCGCGACCAGCCAGGCCCGCGTCGACGCGGCACTGGAAAGACTGTTCACCGCGCCGAGCCCTGAGCTGGCACGGCTTTACGAAGCCATGCGCTACAGCGTGATGAACGGCGGCAAGCGCGTTCGTCCATTGCTGGCCTATGCCGCTTGCGAAGCGCTGGGTGGCGAGGCCGAGCAAGCCAACGGCGCCGCTTGCGCAGTTGAACTGATCCACGCCTATTCCCTGGTGCACGACGACCTGCCGGCTATGGACGACGACGATCTGCGTCGCGGCCAGCCGACCACCCACAAGAAATTCGACGAAGCCTGCGCGATTCTCGCCGGCGACGGCTTGCAGAGCCTGGCCTTCAGCGCTTTGTTGGATCCGGACCTTAGCTCGGTCAATGCCCAAATCCGCCTGCAAATGGTCAGCGCGCTGGCATTGGCCGCAGGTCCCGCGGGCATGGTTGGCGGTCAAGCCATCGACCTCGGTTCGGTGGGTTTGAAACTTGACCAGAAAGCCCTCGAATACATGCACCGGCACAAGACCGGCGCGCTGATCGAGGTCAGCGTCAAACTCGGTGCCCTGGCCAGCGGCCGTGCCGAAAAAGACGAACTGAAGTCGCTGAAGACTTATGCACAGGCCATCGGCCTGGCGTTCCAGGTGCAGGACGACATTCTCGACGTCGAAAGCGATACCGAGACCCTGGGCAAACGCCAGGGTGCCGACATCGCCCGCGACAAGCCGACCTACCCGGCCTTGCTGGGGCTCGACGCGGCCAAGGCCTACGCCTTGGAACTGCGCGATCAGGCGCTGCACGCGCTGCGACCGTTTGACGCGGACGCAGAACCATTGCGCGACTTGGCCCGGTATATCGTCGGCCGCCGCAGCTGACGGCGTATCGGCCAAAAAAGACCAACGCGTGGGCAGGGGGCGATGCATCAGGTAAACTGCCGCATCTTTTATACCTATAACGATTCGCCTGATGCCCACGACGTTTCATGAGATTCCCCGCAAGCGCCCGACCACGCCCCTGCTCGACCGCGCCAACACGCCGGACGGCCTGCGCCGGCTAGGTGAAGCCGAGCTGGAAACCCTGGCCGATGAGTTGCGCCTGGAATTGCTCTACACGGTCGGCCAGACCGGTGGGCATTTCGGTGCCGGCCTGGGCGTCATCGAGCTGACCATCGCGCTGCATTACGTCTTCGACACCCCGGACGACCGGCTGGTGTGGGACGTCGGTCATCAGGCCTATCCGCACAAGATCCTCACTGGCCGTCGCGAGCGCATGGGCACGCTTCGCCAGAAGGACGGCGTAGCCGCCTTTCCGCGCCGCTCCGAGAGCGAGTACGACACCTTTGGCGTCGGTCACTCCAGCACCTCGATCAGCGCCGCGCTGGGCATGGCCATTGCCGCTCGCCTGCAAAACAGCGAGCGCAAGGCGATTGCGGTGATCGGCGACGGCGCGTTGACCGCCGGCATGGCCTTCGAGGCGCTGAACCACGCGCCGGAAGTGGACGCCAACATGCTGGTGATCCTCAACGACAACGACATGTCGATTTCGCGCAATGTCGGTGGCCTCTCGAACTACCTGGCGAAAATCCTTTCCAGCCGCACCTACGCCAGCATGCGCGAGGGCAGCAAAAAGGTCCTGTCGCGCCTGCCGGGCGCCTGGGAAATCGCCCGCCGCACCGAAGAATACGCCAAGGGCATGCTGGTCCCCGGCACCCTGTTCGAAGAGTTGGGCTGGAACTACATCGGTCCTATCGACGGCCACGACCTGCCGACGCTGATCGCCACCCTGCGCAACATGCGTGACCTCAAGGGCCCGCAGTTCCTGCACGTGGTCACCAAGAAAGGCAAAGGCTTCGCCCCGGCGGAAGTCGACCCGATCGGTTACCACGCGATCACCAAGCTTGAGCCGGTCGATGCCCCGGCCACCGCGCCGAAAAAGGCCGGCGGGCCAAAGTATTCCGGTGTGTTCGGCGAATGGCTGTGCGACATGGCCGCCGCCGACCCTCGCCTGGTGGGCATTACCCCGGCGATGAAGGAAGGCTCCGACCTGGTGGCGTTCAGCGAACGTTTCCCGCTGCGTTATTTCGATGTGGCGATTGCCGAGCAACACGCCGTGACCCTCGCCGCCGGCATGGCTTGCGAAGGCGCCAAACCGGTGGTGGCGATTTACTCGACGTTCCTGCAACGCGGTTACGACCAGTTGGTGCATGACGTCGCGGTGCAAAACCTCGATGTGCTGTTTGCCATTGACCGCGCCGGCCTGGTAGGCGAAGACGGCCCGACCCACGCAGGCAGTTTTGACCTGTCGTTCCTGCGCTGCATTCCCGGCATGCTGGTGATGACCCCAAGCGACGAAAACGAACTGCGCAAGATGTTGACGACCGGCCATCTGTACAACGGCCCGGCGGCGGTGCGCTATCCGCGCGGCACCGGTCCGAACGCAACCATCGAGAAAGACCTGCAACCGATCGAGATCGGCAAGGGGGTGGTTCGTCGCCGCGGTCAAAAAGTCGCGCTGCTGGTGTTCGGCGTACAACTGGCCGAAGCCCTGAAAGTCGCCGAGACGCTGGACGCGACCGTGGTCGACATGCGTTTCGTCAAACCGCTGGATGAAGCCCTCGTGCGCGAAATCGCCGGCAACCACGATCTGCTGGTGACCATCGAGGAAAACGCGATCATGGGTGGCGCCGGTGGCGCGGTCAGCGAATTCCTCGCCCAGGAAAACATCCTCAAGTCGATCCTGCACCTGGGCCTGCCGGACACGTATGTCGAGCACGCCAAACCGGCGCAGATGCTGGCTGAGTGCGGCCTGGACGAAGCGGGGATCGAGGCGTCGGTGCGCAAGCGCCTCGCATTGTTGAACACTTAAATTTCACACCCAATGCAAAACCTGTGGGAGCGGCGGTGCGACGGTTCGACATTTGTTTTTAGTGCCAAATGGATTACCCATGAACCTCCCCCGCCTCGCCCTGGCGTTGACCCTCGTGCCATCCGCCCCGCTGCTGGCCGACACCTTCGAACGCGACCAGGCCCTCAAGCTGCCAGACGTGTTGATCAGCGCCAATCGCCAGGTCGAGGCACGCAATGACAGCAGCGCCGCCAATACCGTATTTACCCGCGAAGACATCGACCGCCTGCAACCGAGTAGCGTGACTGATCTGCTGCGACGCGTGCCGGGCGTGCAGGTAGGGCAAACCGGCGGTCGCGGCAGCCTGCCGGGCGTCTACATTCGCGGCACCAAATCGGCACAGAGCCTGGTATTGGTTGATGGCCAACGCATCGGCAACTCGACCTCCGGCGACAGCAACCTGCAACACATCAACATTGAGCAGGTCGAGCGCGTCGAAGTGCTGCGCGGCTCGCGCTCGGTGATCTATGGCAGTGACGCGATTGGCGGGGTGATTCAGATATTCACCCGGCGCGGTGGCGAGCAGGGCCTGCAGCCGCGCCTTCACGTGGGTTGGGGCAGCAACCAGACCTGGGAACGCAGCGTGGGCTTGTCCGGAGGTGACGAGCAAACCCGTTTTAATCTCGGCGCCAGTCTCGATGAAACCGCCGGGATCGATCGCACCCGGGAGTCCTATCCCAACGATGGCGATCATGATGAGTACCGCAACAAATCCATCAGCCTTTCCTTGAGCCATGCGGTCAACGAAGACCTGGAAGTGGGCGCCAACCTCCTGGATAACCGCGGTAAAAGCGCGTTCGACAGCCCCTTTGTCCAGCAGCAACCCTACAACCGCTTCACCGTCAGCAGCCTGAGCAGTTACATCGATGGGCGTGTCAACGAAAGGTGGAAAACCCGAGTCGAATTCGGCCACAGCGAAAACCGTGAAAAAACCTTCGATGAGCTCAGCGACGAACGCAGCGTATTCAACACTTACCGCGATTCGGTGACCTGGCAGAACGATCTCACGCTCGACGCCCGCAACAGCCTGATCCTGGGCGGGGACTGGTACGAGGACCGCATCAATAGCAGTACTGCCTTCGATGAAGACAGTCGCTGGAACCGTGCTGCGTTTGTGCAACATCGCTTCGAGGCCGACAGTTTTTCCACGGAATTGGGACTGCGCCGCGACCAGAACCAGCAGTTCGGTAGCCAGAACAGTTGGAGCGGCACCTTCACCCTGCCGCTGAACGCGGACAATGACCTGCTGCTGACCTACAGCGAGGGCTTCCGCGCCCCGACCTTCAACGACCTGTACTACCCGGATTTCAGCAACCCGGACCTCAAGCCGGAAACCTCGAAAAGCTACGAGCTGCAATGGCGCAGCCAACTGACCGATACCAGCCGGCTCGAAGCCTCGCTGTACCGCACCGACCTCAAGGACGCGATCATCTTCGGCAGTAACAATCGCCCGCAGAACGTCGCCTCGGCGCGGATCAACGGCTTTGAGGCGGGATTAAAGCAAGAACTGTTCGGTTGGCAGAGTAATCTCGGGGTCGCGATCATCGACCCGCGCGACCGCGACAGCGGCCACACCCTGGCCCGGCGTGCGCGACGCACCTTAAGCCTGGACCTGGACCGTCAGTTCGGTCGCCTGGGTCTCGGTGCCAGCTGGCAAGCGGTGAGCAGCAGTTTTGACGATGAGAACAATCGGCAGCCGCTGGGAGGCTACGCGCTGCTGGGACTGCGCAGCAGTTGGGCGCTCAATCGCGAAGTCACGCTGGAGCTGAAGGTGGATAACCTGCTGGACAAGGGTTACAGCCGGGCGCTTTACAGCCATGACGGCGGTGAGTACGGGTATCGTGAGGAAGGTCGGGCGTGGATGTTTGGGGTGACCTGGACGCCGCAGCTCTGATCCGGATTGTTCGGTGTATTGACTGGCCTCATCGCGGGCAAGCCCGCTCCTACAGATTTCAAGAGCGCCACAACCCCCTGTAGGAGCGAGCTTGCTCGCGATAGCCGCACCTCGGTTCAACGGTCAGGCGCAATCACCCGGCACAACCTGGCCGTCGCCTCAACCATCTGCCCACTCGGCCGCTCCAGGCCTTTGTCAGTCACCAGCAGCAACCTGTCACCCGCCACCGCAGCCACCTGCGGCCAGGCCCGCCACGCATTGAGCTGCGCCTGATCACCGGCCAGGATCACCTCGGGATTACGCTGCAACACGGCCTCGACACTGACCTGCGGCGCCGGCAGCGTCAGGTCGGCGAACACGTTGCGTGCCCCGCAAACCTGAAGCGCATCACTGATGATCTGTCCGCCGCCGACGGTATACAGCGGGCGATCCCAGACCTGATAAAACACTCGCAGTGGCTCATCACGCCGATACCGCTGGCGCAGCGATGCCAGGCGTTCGCGCAAGCCGCTGGCCAATGAAGCGCCACGCTCGGGTCGACCCAGTTGCACGGCAATGGATTCGATTTGCGCGGTCATTTGCTCAAGGTCGTGCGGTTCGGCGACGTAGGTGGGGATACCCAGGCGCTTGAGCTGGTCAAGTTGGGCCGGACCCACGCTGCCAGGCCAAAGCAGCAGCAAGTCGGGTTGCAGGCTGAGCAGGCGCTCGATGTTCAATTGGCCATAACGACCCACGGACGGCAGCGACCTGATTTCAACCGGGCGCTCTCCAGCATCCAGCACACCAACGAGAAGGTCGGCGGAGCCCAGTTCAATCACGATTTCGGATAATGACGGCGCAAGGCTGACGACACGCTCGGCAGCGCTGGCCAAACCGCTGGCAGCCAGTAACAGAACCGCCAGCCAGGCACGCGGCATCAGCTGAGTTGACGCGGGATGCGGTAGAGGTAAAACAGCACGGCAGTCGAAATGGCCAACAGCACCAGGGGCACCGCCTCCAACCCCACGAACACGGCCAGGGCGCCGATCCAGGCGGGCAGGCCAGCCGCGAGAAAGGCCGCGCGACGTCGGGCGGCCAGGATGATCCAGGCAGCGGGCTCTTCAGGCGTATCGAGGGCTTTCCCGGTGGCAATCAATGCATGTTTGTAGCGATTGAAAAACTTCAAGCTGACAAACATCGATGCCATGCCGGCGATGAACATTGGCATCGCCAGCACCGGCAGAAATGGCTCACTGGTGCCAAACACGCCATTGATCACGAACAGTGGCAACAGACCCAGCGCCAGGTATTGCCACCAACTGACGGCCAGTCGCCGTCGCACTTGGCCACGGGTCACGCCCGATCTACCTCGCCTTGGTGCTCGTTCCCCATCATATGGTCGAGCTTTGTCGCCTTGGTCGCCAGATAGAGTTTGTTGTGCGGGTTATGGCCGGTGTGCAGCGGCACACGCTCGGCGACCACGATGCCCATGTCGGTCAGGGCTTTGACCTTGCGCGGGTTGTTGGTCATCAGGCGCAGGGACTTCACCCCCATGTGTTCAAGCATCGGCAGGCACATGGCGTAGTCACGCTGGTCGGCGGCGAAACCCAGGCGCTCGTTGGCTTCCACGGTATCGGCGCCGCCATCCTGCAATTCATAGGCGCGGATCTTGTTCAAAAGACCGATGCCACGGCCTTCCTGGCGCAGATACAGCAATACGCCACGGCCTTCACGGGCGATGGCCCGCAGCGCGGCTTCGAGTTGCGAGCCGCAGTCGCAGCGCTGGCTGAACAGAGCGTCACCGGTCAGGCATTCGGAGTGCAAACGCCCGAGTACCGGCGTGCCGTCGTCGAACTCACCCAGGCTCAGCACGACGTGCTCTCGCCCACTTTCCTCATCGAGGAAACCATGCATGGTGAATTGCGCAAAGGGCATTGGCAGCTTGCAAGCGGCGACAAAAACGACGGACACCGGGGTGCTCCTGATCTAGGTACTGGAGTTTCACAGAGGCGGCATTGTAACAGCACGTTCCGAGAGACGCTTAGGCTGAATTATGGGGCATAACGATCCAAATGTTTGATCGCTGCTCGCTCATCGCTCCTACAGGGATGGCGGGCTATTCAAAGGGGTATGGCTGCTTCCAGCGCTCGAAGATCGGCTTCAACTGGCCGTTTTTCACCAACAAGTCCATACGTTGGTCGAACAGCGCCATCAATTTTCGCGCCTTGGGGTTGTCGGCAAAGCACAAGTACAGCGGCAGCTCGGCAACGTGCGTACGCCGGAAAAGCGACGGGTCCTTGGCCCGGCGGATCACGTAATCCACCTCTGTCAGCGCGTCGATGTAGTAGTCCACGCGGTTGTGCAGGAGCATCGAAAGAATGCCGGTACGGCGCACGACTTCGTTATAACGAGTCACGTTGGGCAAGCGATCCTGGTAATCGTAGCCACGAACCCAGGCCAGTCGATAATTGCCCAGGGTCTGCGCTGTTGGCACCGGACTGCTCGCCAGGCCCAGGGCATAGATGTGATCGGTATCGAAGTTCCAGCGTGGGTACAGCAGGTCGCTGACTTCCTTATGGTAGGAACCCACGCACGCGTCCACTTCGCCGTGCTGAGCCAGGCCGATGGAGCGGGTGTAGGGTTCGGTGCGGATGTCCAGTTTGACCCCGGCCGGTTCGAACACCTCGCGCAGAACGTCCCAGCCCAGGCCATGGCCGTCGGCGGCGGTGTAGTCCTCCCAGTCTTCGCTGGCCAGATGAATGACCGTGGGCGTCGTCATGTCCTCTCCCGCCTGGGCGAGAGCGCCGAACACCGCAAATACCATCACCGCCAACCAGCGCCGAGCCATCCCAGCCCTCCTTTTCTCGCCAATCAGGCGAAGATCCATACCAACCCTTGCATCGCCAGCCATGCAAACACCCCGGCCAGTACGTCGTCGAGCATGATCCCGACGCCGCCATGCACATGCCGGTCGACCCAGTGTATCGGCCACGGTTTGAGGATGTCGAAGAAACGGAACACGACAAAACCCGCGAGCAACCAGTACCAGCCTTCAGGCACCAGCCAAAGGGTGATCCACATACCGACCATTTCGTCCCAGACGATGCCTTCGTGGTCGTGCACTCGTAAATCGTCGGCCACCTTGCCGCACAGCCAGAAGCCGAACAGCATGGTGATGCCCAACATCAGCCAGTAACCCCAGTCTGGCAACATTTGCCACAACGGGATGAAGGGTAGCGCAACTAGCGACCCCCAAGTGCCTGGCGCCTTGGGCAAGGTGCCCGAACCGAAGCCAAACGCGAGAAAATGCCAGGGATTGCGCCAGACCGACGGCGGAACGAACTCTGCCGGCACCTGTTTGGGATGATCTGTCACGTTGTCTCCCGAAAATGTTGATAACCCCGTGTCTGCGGGGTGATGTCTTGTCCATCGGTATCGAGCAGCACAACGCCCTGCCCCGCTATGACTTGCCCGATCACATGGATTGGCCAGCCATCTGCCAACAGGCGCGGCAACTCGACGGACGGCAAGGTGAAGGCCAGCACGTAATCGTCGCCACCGCTCAGTGCCGCCTCTTGCGCACCAGACGCGCCGAGAAAGGCCACCAAGGCTTTCGACAACGGCAATCGGTCCCGTTCAACCTGAATGCCGACCTCCGACGCAAGCGCGATATGCCCGCAGTCGGCGAGCAGGCCATCGGAGATGTCCAGCGCTGAAGTGGCTTTGCCACGCAGTGCCTGCCCCAGCGCCAGTTGCGGACTTGGCGACCAGTAATGTGCCAGCAGGGCATCGGCTACCTCAGCGGGCGCCATGCGTTGGCCGAGCACCAGTGGCAACGCGCCTGCGGCATTACCCAGATCGCCGCCAACGCACAACAGATCGCCCACCCGGGCGCCGCTGCGGGTCAACGCCTGGCCGGCAGGCACGCGACCGAACACGGTCACGGTCAGGCTCAACGGCCCGCATGTGGTATCGCCGCCCACCAGCGCCACGCTGCATTGCTGCGCCATCACGTTCAAACCACGGGCATAGGCTTGCAGCCAATCGGCGGTCACCGTCGGCAAGGTCAGGGCAAGGGTAAAGGCAACGGGCGCGGCGCCCATGGCCGCCAGGTCGCTGACGGCCACGGCCAGCGAGCGCTGGCCGAGCAGAAACGGATCGCAAGGATCGGCAAAATGCACACCGGCCACCAGGGTGTCGGTGGAAATCGCCAGTTGTTCCCCGGCGGGAACAGCCAGCAGGGCGCAGTCATCGCCGATCCCGAGGGCAACACCTTCGCCGCCCTGCGCACAAGGCGCGGCGGCGAAGAAGTTGCGAATCAGCTCAAACTCACCCATCGCAGATGCAAGCGCGGATCAGCGCTTGAACGCCTTCACTTCAGCTTCACGCAGGCTTGGGGCCAGCTTGTCGAGTACGCCGTTGACGAATTTGTGGCCGTCGGTGGAACCGAAGACTTTCGCCAGCTCGATACCTTCGTTGATGACAACGCGGTACGGCACGTCGACGCGCTTGAGCAGCTCCCAGGTGGACAGGCGCAGAACGGCCAGTTCAACCGGGTCCAGCTCTTCGATGGTCAGGTCCAGGCAAGGCTTGAGCGCGGTGTCGATTTCAGTCTTGAACTGCGGAACCCCGTGGAGGATTTCGCGGAAATACGCGCCATCGACATCGGTGAAATCGTTATCGACCCGGAACTGAGCTTCGATCTCGTTCAACGACTGCTTGGCCATGTGCCATTGATACAGCGCCTGGGTCGCGAGCTGACGAGCTTCGCGACGCTTGGCGCTTTTCGATGGTTTGCCAGCATCCGCAGGCTTGGGATCGCGCGGGTTGAAACGATCGCTATCGTCGCTAATCACTTGGCCTCCAACTGCGCCAGCAGGCTGACCATTTCCAGAGCGGACAGGGCAGCTTCAGCACCTTTGTTACCGGCCTTGGTGCCGGAACGTTCGATGGCTTGCTCGATGGAATCAACGGTCAGTACGCCGAAAGCGACCGGTACACCGAACTCCATGGACACCTGGGCCAGGCCCTTGGTGCATTCGCCAGCCACATATTCGAAGTGCGGAGTACCGCCACGAATGACCGCACCCAGGGCGATGATTGCCGAGAATTCGCCCTTCTGAGCGACTTTCTGCGCAACCAGCGGAATTTCGAAGGCGCCAGGGGCACGGATGATGGTGATGTCGCTTTCGCTCACGCCATGGCGAACCAGGGCGTCAACGGCACCGCTGACCAGGCTTTCAACGACGAAGCTGTTGAAACGGCCTACTACCAGAGCGTAGCGGCCTTTAGGGGCGATGAACGTACCTTCGATGGTCTTCAGGGTCATTCGATAGATCTCTTAAAGAGCCGGGACGCGTCTAATGCGCGTCCCTCAGTGATATTTGAACCGCGAATACAGGGCCGGGAACAACCGGTCCTTATTCGGAGGGCACGTATTCTACAACTTCCAGGTCGAAACCGGATATCGCATTAAACTTCATCGGCGCACTCATCAGGCGCATTTTGCGCACACCCAGGTCCCGCAGGATCTGAGAACCGGCACCGACGATGCTGTAGGTGGTCGGTTTTTTCACGACGGCCTGATCGGTGCTTTCGCGAATATGCGCCAGCAACACGTCACCATCGAGCGGGTGACCGAGCAGCAGTACCACGCCACTGCCGGCTTCGGCTACCGCGGCCATGGCGGCACGCAGGCTCCAGCGGCCGGGTTGCTTGACCATCAACAGGTCGCGCAGCGGGTCCATGTTGTGCACCCGCACCAGGGTTGGCTCCTCGGCGCAGACATTGCCCAGGGTCAGGGCCATGTGCACGTCGCCTTCCACGGAATCACGATAGGTCACCAGGTTGAATTGGCCCAGTTCGCTGTCCAGCGGCTGCTCGGCAATCCGCTGAACGGTACGTTCATGGATCATCCGGTAGTGAATCAGGTCGGCGATGGTGCCAATCTTGATGTTGTGCTCGGCGGCAAAGGTTTCCAGTTCAGCGCGACGGGACATGGTGCCGTCGTCGTTCATCACTTCGCAGATCACGCCGCTTGGCTCGAAACCGGCCATGCGCGCCAGGTCGCAGGCCGCTTCGGTGTGGCCGGCGCGAGCCAGCGTGCCACCGGCCTGGGCCATCAGCGGGAAGATGTGACCTGGGCTGACAATGTCTTCAGCCTTGGCATCCTTCGCAGCGGCAGCCTGCACGGTGCGCGCGCGGTCGGCGGCGGAGATGCCAGTGGTCACGCCGGTGGCGGCCTCGATCGACACGGTGAACTTGGTGCCAAAACCGGAACCGTTGCGCGGCGCCATCAGCGGCAGCTTGAGCAACTCGCAACGCTCGCGGCTCATCGGCATGCAGATCAGGCCACGGGCGTGCTTGGCCATGAAGTTGATGTGCTCGGGCTGGCAGCACTCGGCGGCCATGATCAGGTCGCCTTCGTTCTCGCGGTCTTCGTCATCCATGAGGATGACCATCTTGCCTTGGCGGATGTCTTCAACCAGTTCTTCGATGCTATTGAGCGCCACAGGGCACCCCCTTCTTTCAGGATTTGAGGTAGCCGTTGGCGGCCAGAAAGCTTTCGGTAATGGTGCTTGAAGCGTTTGGCTCGGCGGCCTTGTCGCCCAGCAGCAGACGCTCCAGGTAACGGGCCAGCAAGTCGACTTCCAGATTCACCCGGCGACCCGGCTGGTAAGACGCCATGATCGTTTCGCTGAGGGTGTGCGGGATGATGGTCAGCAGGAACTCGGCGCCATCGACTGCGTTTACCGTCAGGCTGGTGCCGTCGACGGTGATCGAGCCTTTGTGGGCGATGTATTTGGCCAGTTCTTTCGGTGCGCGGATGCGGAACTCCACGGCGCGCGCGTTCTCGGTGCGGGCAACCACTTCACCCACGCCATCGACGTGACCGCTGACCAGATGCCCGCCGAGGCGAGTGGTGGGTGTCAGGGCTTTTTCCAGATTGACGGGGCTTCCGCTTTTCAGATCGTTCATGGCGGTACAGTCGAGGGTTTCGCGGCTGACGTCTGCTGCAAAACCATTGCCCGGCAGTTCGACTGCGGTCAGGCACACACCGTTTACCGCAATGCTGTCTCCCAGTTTGACGTCGCTCAGATCGAGCTTGCCGGTTTCTACATGTACCCGCACATCTCCGCCTTTTGGGGTCAATGCACGAATACTGCCGATGGATTCGATGATGCCGGTAAACATGGAGTTCTCCTCGAGAACAGGGCCGTCGTGTGGCGCAGCCGGGGATTATACGCTCGCCTTGGGTGCAGGAATGGCAGTGACTCGCCAGTCATCGCCCACCGCGCGAATGTCAGTGATTTTGAGCTCGGGTGCATCCTTCATGTGCACCAGTGGCCAGTCCAGCAGCGGCCTGGCCGTGGACCCGAGAAACTTGCCGGCAATGAATATCTGGAATTCGTCCACCAGGCCTTGTTGAGCGAAGGCACCGGCCAGGCGCGGGCCGGCCTCGACCAACACTTCGTTGACACCTCGACGGGCCAGTTCGACCAGCAACTGATGCAAGTCGACCAAGCCATCGCCGCCGGCCACGATCAGGCACTCCGGACCGTTGGCGTACTGTTCCTCAACGGCCATGCAGGTAGCGACCAGCGCCGGGCCGGCCTTGAAAAACGGCGCATCCAGCGGCACCCGCAGACGGCCATCGATCAACACCCGCAGCGGCGGACGACTCATGACCTGCGCGGTTTGCCCGGCATCGAGGCCCAGCTCATCGGCGCGCACGGTCAAGCGGGCGTTATCGGCCAGCACGGTATCGGCGCCAGTCAGGACGACGCTGGCCTGGGCACGCAGGCGTTGCACCGCCGAACGTGCGGCTGCGCCCGTGATCCATTGGCTCTCGCCGTTTTCCATCGCCGTGCGGCCATCCAGGCTCATGGCCAACTTGACCCGCACAAAAGGCAGTCCGTGCTCCATGCGCTTGAGGAAACCTTGATTGAGGTGTCGTGCCTCGCTTTCCAGCACGCCGCTTTCGACAGCGATCCCGCCCTCTGCCAGGCGCTGCAGGCCGCGTCCGGCGACCGACGGGTTCGGGTCCTGCATCGCTGCCACCACGCGGGCGACGCCGGCATTCACCAGCGCATCGGCGCAAGGCGGCGTGCGACCGTGGTGGCTGCACGGCTCAAGGGTCACATAGGCGGTGGCGCCTTTGGCCTTGTCACCCGCCGCGCGCAGGGCGTGAACCTCGGCATGGGGTTCGCCAGCGCGCTCGTGCCAGCCTTCGCCGACAATCTGCCCATCACGCACCACCACACAGCCGACCCTTGGGTTGGGGTGAGTGGTGTAATGACCCTTGCGCGCCAGTTCGAGGGCGCGAGCCATGTAATGGGCATCGAGGATGGCTTGCTCGGCAGACGCGCTCATTCTTTCTCCGGCTCACTGGCCAGGCGATCGATCTCTTCGCGGAACTCGTTGAGGTCCTGGAAGCGGCGATACACCGAGGCGAAACGGATGTAGGCGACTTCATCGAGCTTTTTCAGCTCGGTCATCACCAGTTCGCCGACTACGAGGGATTTGACCTCGCGCTCGCCGGTGGCGCGCAGTTTGTGCTTGATGTGCACCAATGACGATTCAAGGCGTTCGACACTCACCGGGCGCTTTTCCAGCGCCCGCTGCATGCCCGCACGCAGTTTATCTTCGTCGAATGGCTGACGGCTGCCGTCAGTTTTGATCAGGCGCGGCAACACCAGCTCAGCGGTTTCGAACGTCGTGAAACGCTCGCCGCAGGCCAGGCATTCGCGCCGGCGGCGCACCTGTTCGCCCTCGGCGACCAGACGCGAGTCGATGACCTTGGTGTCGTTGGCACCGCAGAAGGGACAGTGCATGGTGGCAGGCAACAAAAAAAGGGAGGGCCATGGTAGCGCATCCCCGTGGCAAGACAAGCCATAGGGTTTGCGGTATACAGACTGGCAATCGTGTCAATTCATGGATTTCATCTTGCTGGAGCACCTAATGCCCCTAAAACCGCTCGTACTGCTCAGTGTTTTCAGCTTGCTGGTGGCCTGCGGCAGTGACGCCCCCAAGCCCCAGCCGCCCACTCCCGGCCCTGCCCCCCAGGCGGCACAGAAGAAAGCCCGACAGGCAACAGAGCTCGGCCCGCTGCCCGCTTACCAACGCGAACTGAGCGGCACGCTGCAAGGCGTCCCGGAGGGCGCCGAGGTAGAACTGGCCCTGCTGGTGATCGACGAAAAGGACCGTCCGCAACAATTGCTCGCCAGTTCCAGCCTGATCGGCACCAACCAGGTGCTGCCCTTTCACCTGCGCTTCAACCCGGATGCCTTTCCCGTCGGAGCCCGGGTTGAACTGCGCGGTCGCGCCAGCCAATCTGGCCAATTGATTCTGCATCTGCCCTCGCAGCTCATTACCCAGCCGACGACCCAGGCCCTGGGCGAACTGCAATTTGTCAAAGCACCATGACGGCACCGCAGGACCTGCAACAGGCATTGAGTGAACTGTTGGGCGATGCCCGACTGGTGACGTGTGAGTTGCCGGACACCGAGCTCAAGCTTTGGCTGATCGACGGCGACCGCATGGACCGCGCCTTCAGTCCCGAAGAAACGCGACGGATTCTGCATGAACCGCCGTACTGGAGTTTCTGTTGGGCCAGCGGGCTGGCGGTGGCCCGTTACCTCGCCGAGTTCCCCCATTGGGTCAAGGGCAAGCGCGTGCTGGATTTCGGCGCAGGCTCCGGGGTCGCGGCGATAGCGGCGGTGAAAGCGGGTGCGCTGGAAGTGGTGGCCTGCGACCTCGACCCGCTGGCACTGGCCGCTTGCCGGGCGAACGCCGAACTCAACAACGTGCAGCTGGAATATTCGGCGGACTTTTTCGCCGAAACCGACCGCTTCGACCTGATCCTGGTGGCCGACGTGCTGTATGACCGAGCCAACCTGCCGCTGCTCGATCAGTTCCTGAGTCGCGGCAAGGAAGCACTGGTGGCTGATTCGCGCGTCCGGGACTTTCGTCACCCGATGTATCAGCGCATCGAGATGTTGCAGGCATTAACCCTGCCGGACCTGGCCGAACCCGAGGAGTTTCGGCATGTGAGCCTGTATCACGCACGCCGGCGTTAAAATCCCCCTGCAGGAGCGGACTTGTCCGCGATGGATTCAGCACCACCGCTGGGCATCAGGTACCCCGCGTCATCGTTGGCCACCATCGCGGACAAGTCCGCTCCTACAGGGGCGCTTCCGGCCACCCCCCGCCAAGCCGTATAGTGAACCCAATCTAGCTTGCCAAGAGATCCCCCATGAGTCAGGAAACGCCCTACATCTTCGACGCCACGACCGCCGACTTCGAGCAGTCGGTGATCGAGAACTCCTTTCACAAGCCGGTGCTGGTGGACTTCTGGGCCGAGTGGTGTGCGCCCTGCAAAGTGCTGATGCCGATGCTGCAGACCATTGCCGAGAGCTATCAGGGCGAGTTGCTGCTGGCCAAGGTGAACTGCGATGTCGAACAGGACATCGTGGCCCGCTTCGGTATTCGCAGCCTGCCGACCGTGGTGCTGTTCAAGGATGGCCAGCCTGTAGACGGTTTTGCCGGTGCTCAACCGGAGTCGGCCGTGCGGGCGATGCTCGAGCCGCATGTGCAGATGCCGCCTCCGGCCGCAGCCGACCCGCTCGAACAGGCCCAGGCGCTGTTCGACGAGAGCCGTTTCGCTGATGCCGAAGCCGTGCTCACCGTGCTGCTGGGTGAAGACAATACCAACGCCAGGGCGCTGATTCTCTACGCCCGCTGCCTGACCGAGCGCGGTGAGCTGGGCGAGGCTCAAACCGTGCTCGACGCGGTCAAGACCGATGAGCACAAAGCGGCCCTGGCAGGTGCAAAGGCGCAGATCAAGTTCCTCGGCCAGGCCAGGGATCTGCCGGACGCCGCGGTCCTGAAGGCGCGCCTGGCGAAAAATCCGCAGGACGATGAAGCGGTGTATCAACTGGCGATCCAGCAACTGGCGCGCCAGCAGTACGACGCGGCCCTGGATGCGCTGCTCAAGTTGTTCATCCGTAACCGCAGCTACAGCGAGGGCTTGCCACACAAGACCTTGCTGCAAGTGTTCGAACTGCTGGGCAATGATCACCCACTGGTGACCACTTATCGCCGCAAACTGTTCGCTGCCTTGTATTAAGCCTGACCGATCCAGCTATAGAGCGGCGTGTCCCCGCCGCTCGACACTTTCACCTCGGCACAATGGCGCAGGCGCACCAGCAGGCGTTTGCCTGACGCCCCGTTGCCGGTCAGCCCTTGCAACTGATCGAGCAAATCCGGCCCGGTCAATTGCCCTGCCTTGCGCAGCAGATCCTTCGCGATTTGCCATTGCGTGTCGTCCTGGCTTTGCGCTCGGGTCGGCGCCGCACTGGCTTCAGGTTTGTCCACCTGAACCTGTGCTCCGAGCCGTGCCCAGTCGGCGTCGTCCATCTCCAGGGTCAAATCCACCGGCCAGTCGCCGATGGTTCCGCGTATCCGCACCATAAGTCTGCTCCCGCACATTTCTGGCTCACATGCTCCCATGGGACTTGTGCAACGCCAAGCAGACAGTCAAACTCTGCGCACCAACGTTATAAGATTACATAACAAATTATTCATCTCAGGTTCCGGAGACTTCCCCATGCGTCGTTTGCTCCTCGCTTTGCCGTTCGCCCTGTTGCCACTTGCTGTCGCTCAGGCGGCGCAAGAACATGACCACGACCATGAGCACGGCAGCCTCGGTGCCCACGAACATGGCGTCGGCCGCCTGAATGCCGCGCTCGATGGTCAGACCCTGGAGCTTGAGCTGGAAAGCCCTGCGATGAACCTGGTGGGGTTCGAACACGCCGCCACGACCGACGCCGACAAGGCCAAGGTCGCTGCTGTCCGCGCACAGCTTGAAAAGCCATTGGCCCTGTTCAGTCTGCCGAAAGCTGCCGGTTGTGTGGTCGCGAGCCAGGCACTGGAAAGCCCGTTGTTCGGTGACAAACCCGAGGCCGACGATGATCACGACCACGACGAGGACGCCAAGGGCGAGCACCACCACGAGCACAGCGAAATCCACGCTCACTACCAGTTCACCTGCGCCACGCCTGGCGCGCTGAACACCCTGGATCTGGCAAACATCTTCAATACCTTTCCAGCCACCCAGAAAATTCAGGTACAACTGATCAGCCCGAGCGGCCAGCAAGGTGTTGAAGTGACGTCCAAGGCAGCGGCGCTGAAGTTCTAACTCCTGACGCTTGAATGCTCCCGATGGAGGTCAACGATAACGCGGGCTGGAATGATGCCCTGCGCAAGTCTTGAGTCCATCGCGAGCAAGCTCGCTCCTACAGGGTAAGTAACGAGTCATTCACCCAATCGGTTTCACATGACCCAAGCACTCATCGAACTGTCAGACCTGGGCTTCAGCTGGCCCGGTCACCCGCCACTGCTGGACATCCCGGCGTTTCGCCTGGAGCCCGGAGAAACCCTGTTCCTCAAGGGCCCCAGTGGCAGTGGCAAGACCACCCTGCTCGGGCTGCTTGGCGGCGTGCAGAAGCCGGATCGCGGCAGCATCCGCCTGCTCGGCCAGGAACTCACTGAACTGGGCGCCGGAGCCCGTGATCGCTTCCGTGTCGACCACACCGGCTACATCTTCCAGCAGTTCAACCTGCTGCCGTTTCTTTCGGTGCGCGAGAACGTCGAGTTGCCCTGCCACTTTTCCAGGCTGCGCGCCGAACGCGCGAAGCAGCGCCACGGCAGCGTCGACCAGGCCGCAGCGACGCTGCTCGCGCATCTGGGCTTGAAGGATGAAAGCATCCTGGGTCGGCGCGCCGACTCGCTGTCCATCGGCCAGCAACAACGGGTGGCTGCCGCTCGCGCGTTGATTGGTCAACCGGAACTGGTGATCGCGGACGAACCCACTTCGGCCCTGGACTACGACGCGCGGGAAAATTTCATCCGCCTGCTGTTTGCCGAGTGCCGTGAAGCGGGATCGAGCCTGCTGTTCGTCAGCCATGACCAGAGCCTCGCGCCGCTGTTCGATCGCAACCTGTCGCTGGCCGAACTCAATCGCGCCGCCACGCCCGCAGAGGTCTGAGATGTATTTGTTTCGTCTAGCGATGGCCAGCCTGGCTAACCGCCGTTTCACCGCGATCCTCACCGCCTTCGCCATCGCCCTGTCGGTCTGCCTGCTACTGGCAGTGGAGCGTGTGCGAACCGAGGCCAAGGCCAGCTTCGCCAGCACCATCAGCGGCACCGACCTGATTGTCGGCGCCCGCTCGGGCTCGGTGAACCTGCTGCTGTATTCGGTGTTCCGCATCGGCAACGCCACCAACAACATTCGCTGGGACAGCTTCGAACACTTCGCCAACAACCCGAAAGTGAAGTGGGCGATCCCGATGTCCCTGGGCGATTCCCACCGCGGCTATCGCGTCATGGGCACCACCGAGGCGTACTTCGAGCATTATCAATATGGGCGCCAGCAGCATCTGGAGCTAGCGGACGGACGCGCCTTCGCCACCGATCCGTTTGAAGTGGTACTGGGCGCCGAAGTGGCCGAGGCACTGCATTACAAACTCGGTGACAAACTGGTGCTGGCCCACGGTGTTGCCGCGATCAGCCTGGTCAAGCACGACGATAAACCCTTCACCGTGGTGGGCGTTCTCAAACGCACCGGCACCCCGGTAGACCGCACGTTGCACATCAGCCTCGGTGGCATGGAGGCGATTCACATCGACTGGCACAACGGTGTCCCGGCACGGGGCAACGGACGGATCAGCGCCGATCAGGCACGCAACATGGACCTGACGCCCCAGGCGATCACAGCGTTCATGCTGGGCCTCAACAGCAAGATTTCCACCTTCGCCCTGCAACGCGAGATCAACGAATTTCGCGGCGAGCCGATGCTGGCGATCCTGCCGGGCGTGGCGCTGCAAGAGCTGTGGAGTTTGATGAGCACCGCGGAAAAAGCCTTGTTCGTGGTGTCGTTGTTCGTGGTGCTGACCGGGTTGATCGGCATGCTGACGGCAATTCTCACCAGTCTCAATGAGCGCCGTCGCGAGATGGCGATTTTGCGCTCGGTTGGCGCCCGGCCATGGCACGTCGCGACATTGCTGGTGCTGGAGGCGTTCGCCCTGGCGCTGTCGGGGGTGATTGCCGGCGTGGCATTGCTGTACGTGGGCATCGCCGCTGCACAGGGTTACGTGCAGGCCAATTACGGTTTGTATCTGCCGCTGGCCTGGCCAAGCGAATATGAATGGACGCTGCTCGGTGGCATCCTGATCGCTGCTCTGCTGATGGGCAGCGTGCCGGCCTGGCGCGCGTATCGCCAATCCCTGGCCGATGGCCTGTCGATCCGTTTATGAGGAAGTTGAACATGCCCCGCGCTTTGCTTGCGCTGTTGATGCTGGTCGCCCTGCCGCTCTGGGCCGCCGAGCCGAAAGAACTGACCTGGTCGGAAATGATCCCGCCGGATGCCATGCCCGAAGTGCCGGACATGAGACCCCTGCACGACCTTTCGCAGATGAGCAATGCGCTGTCCGCCGAGTCGGCGCCAGCGGCCAAACAGGCGATGCCCAACGCACCGGTGGTGATGAGTCTGGATGGACAGAACATTCGACTACCGGGCTACATCGTGCCGCTGGAAGTCAGCGAGGAGGGCCGCACCACGGAGTTCCTGCTGGTGCCGTATTTCGGCGCCTGCATCCACGTGCCGCCACCGCCGTCGAACCAGATCGTGCACGTGAAAAGCGAAGTGGGGGTCAAGGTCGACGAGCTGTATCAGCCGTACTGGGTGGAAGGAGCGATGCAAGTGAAAGCGTCCACCAGTGAACTGGCCGATGCTGGATATCAGATGGAGGCGGACAAGATTTACATGTATGAGTTGCCGGAGTGAATCGAGGCGCCGGTATCCTCTGTAGATGCGGGCTTGCCCGCGATGGGGCCCTCGAAGTTCCGCAAAAATTTCACCCATCACTGTTTCATTGAGCTGAATCAAAAGACCGTATCAGGCGGCTCCGTACCATTGGGACATCAAACATTTAAAACGTCCTTTGGGAGCCTCCATGCACAAGTCTTTGCTCAGCGCTTCGTTGTTCGCCCTCGCACTCGCCGCCCCGATCGCACACGCCCACGAAGCGGGCGACATCCTGATCCGGGCCGGTGCCATCACCGTCAACCCGAAAGCCGACAGTTCCAGCGTCAAGGTCGATCAGGGCCCGCTCAAAGGTGCTGACCTGGGCGGCAAGGCAACCATGGACAGCGACACCCAACTGGGTCTGAACTTCGCTTACATGCTCGACAGCCACTGGGGTATCGAGCTGCTGGCCGCTACCCCGTTCCAGCATGACGTGAAACTCAAGAACACCGCGCTGGACGCAGCCAACGGCAAACTCGGCAGCCTGAAACACCTGCCGCCTACCCTGAGTGTCGTGTACTACCCTCTGGATTCGAAGTCGGCGTTCCAGCCTTATGTCGGCGCCGGCATCAACTACACCTGGATCTTCGATGAAGAGCTGAGCAGCGATGCCAAGTCCAGTGGCTTCAGCAACTTCAAGGCGAAAAACTCCTGGGGCATGGCGTTCCAGGTCGGTGCCGACTACATGATCACCGACAACATCCTGGTGAACGCCCAAGTGCGTTACATCGACATCGATACCCAGGCGACCGTTGAAAACAATGCCGTCGCACCGGGTACTCGGGCGAAGGTCAACGTGGATGTCGACCCGTTCATCTACATGGTCGGCCTGGGCTACAAGTTCTAAAATCGTTCACGTGGTGGGAACGAGCTGCAAAAAAAGGCGCCTGTGAAGGCGCCTTTTTCTATTGACGCGGCGGCCGTTCAACGTCCGAGCAAACGCGCCAAACCGACACTCATCAACGTGCGGGCAGGCAAGACAAAACGCGCCTGCAAGCGTTGGTTATTCGCCCGTGAGTGGCGGATATCGCCAGAACGCGCCGGACCGTAATTCACCGGTGGCAGTTCGCCGACCACTTCTTTCAGGGCATCGAGCATCTGCTTGAGACTGGTGGCCTGGTTCCAGCCAACATTGACCGCTCCCGCCTCGGGCTGCGGTTGCTCGATCGCCTGCACCAACACGTCGACAAGGTCAGCGACGTAGACAAAATCCCGCGTCTGCTCACCGTCGCCGAACACGCTGATCGGCAAGCCCTTCTGCGCACGCTCGCTGAAAATGCTGATGACCCCGGAGTACGGCGAGGACGGATCCTGGCGCGGGCCGAAAATGTTGAAGAAGCGGAAAATCACCGGTTCCAGTTTGTGCGCGCGGCGGTAGAAATCGAAGTAATGTTCGCTGGACAGTTTGTCCGAAGCGTAGGGCGTCAACGGCGCCTTGGGCGTGTCCTCGTCAATCGACTCCCCTTCACCGTTGTTGCCATAGACCGCTGCGCTCGAGGCAAACAGCACACGCTTGACCCCGGTCTGGCGCATGGCCTCGCAGACGTTGAGCGAGCCGATGAAATTGCTTTGGTGGGTCCTCACCGGATCGTCCACCGAAGCTTGCACCGACGCGACCGCTGCCAGGTGCGCCACCGCGCTGCAACCACTCATCGCCTGCGCAACCAGCGTCGCATCAGCGACATCGCCGACGATCAGTTCGACCCTGGGGTTATCCAGCGGCAGATTGCTGCGCTTGCCCGTGGACAGGTCATCGACAATCCGCACCGAGTAGCCCTTGGCGAGCAAGGCATCGGTCAGGTGCGAGCCGATGAAACCGGCACCACCGGTAATGAGAACGGGGCCGTCAGCCATGGCGATAAAACCTGTCCAGTAAACCCGGGAGTGCCGCACGCCAGGCGCGTGGTTTGATCCCGAAGGTGTGAAGAATTTTCTTGCAGGCCAGCACCGCGTGTTGCGGCTCTTCGGCAGCGTCCGGGCGCGCGGCGTGAGCCTGGGCGGTGGGCTCTTCGATGGCCAGCGGATGCAGCGCGCGGGCTTCGGTGAGAATCGCCTGACCGAGTGCCAGCGGCGTGGTCGCCTCGTGCCCGGCGTAGTGATAGGTGCCCCACAGCGGCGCCGCACAGTCGAGTTGCTTGAGCACCGAAATGATCACCCGGGCCGCATCGTCCACCGGTGTCGGATTGCCCCGACGGTCATCGGCCATCAAGAGCTCTTCGGGGTTTTCGGCACGAGCCAGGAATCGTCCGAGTGTACCTTCGGGGCTGTCATCGAGCAGCCAGCCGAAACGCAGCAACACATGTTGCGGGCACGTGGCACGCACGCTCTGCTCGATTCGCCATAACGCCTGGCCGCGCAGGCCAAGCGGTACGGGTTCGTCTTTTTCGCTGTAGGCGGTGGCGCGAGAGCCGTCGAATACGCGATAGCTCGACGGTTGCAGCAGGACGATGTCGTGATGCTGGCACAATTCGGCCAGGCGCTCGACGGCCCGCTCCTGCCCGGCCAGACGCAGCTCGCTGACGGCCTCCGCCTGAAACCAGTCGAAGTAGTAGGCAAGGTTGATCACCGCATCCGGGCGGGTATCGTCAAGCAGTTGCGTCAGGCTCGCGGCATCCCAGCCGTCTTGGGGAGGGCGGGGGGCGAGGAAGCCGATGTCTTCCTCCGCACCGAGGCGAATCAGCGCCTGCCCAAGGGCATTTCCGCCGCCCAGTAACATAAGGCGCATTCGCATAGAGTCAGCAGGCCCAGTCTTGGTGGAAAAAAATGAAAGTTGTCGGAATCGTTGCATTTTGCGGCTTTAGTGCGCAACCGTCATCCGTAAAGTGTCGATGTCCGGGTCTTGCATCTTCCCGCCCACACCCGCATAACTGCCCCATGAACCTGCCCATCCCCTCAGACAGTGCCCTGAACGGCTTCCACCCTGCCGTCAGCGCCTGGTTCAGCAGCACCTTCCCAACGGTCACAGCCGCCCAGGCCCGGGCGTGGCCGCTGATCCGCCAGCACCGTTCGACCTTGATCGCCGCGCCCACCGGTTCGGGCAAGACGTTGACCGCGTTTCTCGCCGTGCTCGATGACCTGGTCCATCGCGGGCTGGAGAGCGGCGAAGGGTTGCCCGACGAAACGCTGGTGGTCTACGTGTCGCCGCTCAAGGCCCTGTCCAACGACATCCAGATCAACCTGCAAACCCCGCTGGCCGGCATCTCCGCGCAACTGCGCGCCATGGGTTTGCCCGAGCTGCGCATCAACACCGCCGTACGTACCGGTGACACGCCGCAAAAAGAGCGCTCGGCCATGCGCAAGACCGCGCCGCACATTCTGGTGACCACCCCGGAATCGCTATACGTGCTGCTCGGCTCCGATTCCGGCCGGCACATGCTCAAATCCACGCGCACGGTCATCGTCGACGAAATCCATGCGATCGCCGCCAGCAAACGCGGCAGTCACCTGGCCCTGAGCCTGGAACGTATGCAGGCGTTGAGTTCGACCCCGTTGATGCGCATCGGTCTGTCGGCCACGCAAAAACCCATCGAGGCGGTGTCACGCTTCCTGGTCGGACGCGACCGCCCCTGCGAGATCATCGACATCGGCCACGCCCGTCCCCGAGACCTGGCCATCGAAGTGCCGCCGGTGCCGTTGTCGGCGGTGATGGCCAATGACGTGTGGGAGCTGGTCTACGACCGCCTCGCCACGCTCGCCCGGGAGCACCGCACCACGCTGATATTCGTCAACACCCGGCGCCTGGCCGAACGCCTGAGCCGGCATCTGAGCGAGCGTCTGGGCAAACAGGCCGTCGCGGCCCACCACGGCAGCCTGGCCAAGGAGTTTCGCCTGGACGCCGAACAACGGCTCAAGCGCGGCGAACTGCAAGTGCTGATCGCCACCGCTTCGCTGGAATTGGGTATCGACATTGGCGACGTTGACCTGGTGTGCCAGATTGCGTCGCCACGGTCGATTGCAGGCTTTCTGCAACGGGTCGGCCGTTCCGGCCACCAGGTGGGTGGCACGCCCAAGGGCCGCTTGTTCGCCACCACCCGCGACGACCTGATCGAATGCACCGCCCTGCTCGACTGCGTGCGGCGTGGCGAGCTCGACATCCTGCACATTCCACTCGCGCCGCTGGATGTGCTGGCCCAGCAGATCATCGCCGAGGTCAGTTGCCAGGAATGGCACGAACAGGCGTTGCTGGACATGTTCCGGCAGGCTTCGCCCTACGCCGGACTCGATGACAAGCACTATCAGGCGCTGCTGCAAATGCTCGCCGAAGGCTACAACGGGCGCCAGGGTATCCGCAGCGCGTTCCTGCACCGCGACGCCGTGACCCGTACACTGCGCGCCCGTCGCGGCAGTCGGCTGACCGCCGTGACCAGCGGCGGCACGATCCCCGACAATGCCGACTACAGCGTGCTGCTCGAACCCCAGGGCCTGAACATTGGCAGCGTCAATGAAGATTTCGCCGTGGAAAGCATTGCTGGCGACGTCTTCCAGCTGGGCAACACCTCGTACCGCATCCTGCGGGTCGAGACGGGCAAGGTCAGGGTCGAGGACGCACAGGGTCAGCCACCGACCATTCCGTTCTGGCTCGGTGAAGCGCCGGGACGCAGTAGCGAGTTGTCGTTTGCCGTGGCGCGCCTGCAAGGGCACATCGATGAGTTGCTGAGCGCCACCCCCGGCAACTTGCAACCCACCGTCGACTGGCTGACCGGCACCCTCGGCCTGGACCTCGCCAGCGCCGAGCAATTGGTCGACTACCTGGCCCGGGCGCGCCTGACACTGGGTGCCCTGCCCTCGCAGGATACGCTCGTGATGGAGCGTTTTTTCGACGAGTCCGGTGGGACTCAATTGATCATCCACACGCCCTTCGGCAGCCGCGTCAACCGCGCGTGGGGCCTGGCCTTGCGCAAGCGCTTCTGCCGCACCTTCAACTTCGAACTGCAGGCCGCCGCCAGTGAAGATGCCATCGTGCTGTCACTGTCCACCAGCCACAGTTTTGAACTGGACGAAGTCTGGCGCTATCTGCACAGCAACAGCGCCCAACACCTGCTGATTCAAGCCGTGCTCGAGGCGCCACTGTTTGGTGTGCGTTGGCGTTGGAACGCCGGGGTCGCACTGGCGCTGCCGCGTTTTACCGGCGGGCGCAAGGTTGCGCCACAGATCCAGCGGATGAAAAGCGAAGACCTGATCGCCAGCGTATTTCCCGACCAGATCGCCTGCGTTGAAAACCTCGCTGGCGAGCGCGAGGTGCCCGAGCATCCTTTGGTGGAGCAGACTCTCGACGACTGTCTGCACGAAGCCATGGACTGCGAAGGCTGGCTCACGCTGTTGCGGCGCATGGAACGCGGCGAGATTCGACTGATCAGCCGCGATCTGCCGGCGCCCTCGCCACTGGCGGCAGAAATCCTCAGTGCACGGCCTTACACCTTTCTCGACGACGCACCGCTGGAAGAGCGGCGCACTCAAGCGGTGATCAACCGCCGCTGGACCGATGCGCAATCCACCGACGACCTCGGGGCCCTGGATGCCAAGGCGATTCAAGCGGTGTGCGACGAAGCCTGGCCGACACCGGCCAGTGTCGATGAAATGCACGAAACGCTGATGAGCCTGGCCTGCATCAGCGCAGTGGAGGCGCAGGCCAATCTCCAATGGCACGACTGGCTGGCCACCCTCGCGGAACGTGGTCGCGCCAGCCTTTTGCAATTGGATGACGGGCAATCGTTGTGGTTACCCGTGGAGCGGCTGACGTGCCTGCAAGCGATTTATCCACAGGCGATTCTAAGACCGCCGCTACAGGCGCTGCCGGGGTTCGATGAAGCCTGGGACGCAGACGACGCAGTGGTGGAAGTCATCCGCGCGCGGCTCGGTGCTTTTGGTCCGTTGCCGTTGCAGGCGATTGCCGATCCTCTGCAATTGCCATCGGCGCAAGTCGCCCAGGCATTGGCGCAACTGGAGCGCGAAGGTTATGTGCTGCGCGGATTTTTCACTCCGGGCGCGGACCAGGAACAATGGTGCGAGCGGCATCTGCTTGCCCGAATTCATCGTTACACGGTCAAGCGTCTGCGCCGTGAAATCGAACCGGTGGCGTTGCAGGACTTCATGCGTTTTCTGTTCGACTGGCAGCATGCGTCCGCGAGCGCTCAAGGCAAGGGCAGCGCGGTCTTGCCGGCGATTATCGGCCAGTTCGAAGGCTACCCCGCCGCTGCTTCAGCCTGGGACAGCGACATCCTGCCGGCGCGCATCAAAGACTATTCGCCGAGCTGGCTGGATGAGCTGTGCCGCAGCGGCAAACTGGTGTGGACGCGCCTGACCGCGCACAGCGCCAGCAGCGCCTTACGCAGCACTCCGATTGTGCTGCTGCCGCGCAGCCAGGTCGGGTTGTGGAGCGGCCTGACGGAACAAACGCCGGTGAGTGAACTGTCGCCTAAAGCGCAGAAGGTCTACGACGCCTTCAACCAGCACGGCGCACTGTTTTTCGATGAGCTGATGCATGAGGCCCATCTGCTGCGTACCGAGCTGGAAATCGCCTTGCAGGAACTGGTGGGTGCCGGGTTGGTGAATGCTGACAGTTTTGCCGGGTTGCGCGCCCTGATCACACCCGCCAGCAAACGCCAAACCCGCAGCAGTCGACGCGGACGGGGGGCATTCATCGGCGGCATGGACGATGCCGGGCGTTGGGCTTTACTGCGACGCGGGCCGACAGCCGGCGCGCGGGATAAAAACCAGCCCATCCCCAGTGACACTCTCGAACACATCGCCATGACCTTGCTTCGGCGTTACGGCGTGGTGTTTTGGCGTCTGCTGGAGCGCGAGGCGGATTGGCTGCCGAGTTGGCGTGAGTTGCTACGCACCTTTCATCGCCTGGAAGCCAGGGGCGAGATTCGCGGCGGACGGTTTGTCAGTGGCCTGGCCGGTGAGCAGTTCGCCTTGCCGGAGGCGATTCCCTTACTACGCGAAGTCCGCCGGCGTGGACATGACGGCAGTCTGATCGTGGTGTGCGGCGTTGACCCGCTGAACCTGGCTGGCACATTGCTGCCGGGGGCGAAAGTGCCAGCATTGGCAAGTAATCGGTTGGTGTACCGCGATGGGTTGCCGGTCGCGGCGGTGGTTGCCGGCAAGCCCGTTTATTGGGTGGAGGCAGATGTGGCGTTGCAGGACAAGCTGATCCGACCGTTTTGAGGGCCATGCCCGCTCCTACACAAGCCCCCTGTAGGAGCGAGTTTACTCGCGATGGTCGTCAATGATGACGCTGGCTGTCTGGAGCCCCGCGGTGTCCGGACCTTCATCGCGAGCGTGCTCGCTCCTACAGAGGGCGTTCGTACACTAAAAAACCCTGCCTAAGTCCTCGAAGGATCCGGCAACACCACCCCCGCACTCTCCTCCTGCACATCCTCCTGCGCCGCCTGCCGCTTCGGCATGAAAACCTGCTGTGGATAAGTCTGCGCGAAATGCACCGATGGGTTGTTATCCACAAGCTTTTTCAAGCGCTGGTTGAACGCCCGGCTCACTGCATATTGCCCGCCGGACACCGTGCGAAATTGCGCCGTCAGCACTACGCCGTTGAGGTCCATCTTGTCGACACCGAATACATCCAGCGGGCCTTGCAGGTTGTACTTGAGAAACGCGTCCTCGCGAATCGAATCCCCGGCCTCTCGGATAAGCGCGATGGCCTGGTCGACATCGGTGTCATAGGTGAACTGCACGGAGAAAAACGCAAAGGCGAATTGCCGCGACTGGTTGGTAACGGCCTTGATCTGGCCAAACGGCACGGAGTGGACAAAACCCTTGCCGTCACGCAGGCGCAAGGTACGGATGGTCAGGCCTTCGACCGTACCGGCGTGACCGGAATCGAGCACCACCCAATCACCCACCGACAGCGTGTCCTCGATGATGATAAACAGACCGGTGATCACGTCCTGCACCAGTTGTTGCGAACCAAAACCGATGGCCAGGCCGACCACACCGGCACCCGCCAGCAGCGGCGCGACATTGATGCCCAGATTGGCCATGGTGGTAATCGCGCAGATCACCACCAGAATGATTTTGATCGCGTTGCGCAGCAGCGGCAGGATGGTCTTGACCCGCGTGCTCGGCTGTCGCGCCGAGCGCTTGTTGACCGGTGGTTTCAAGGCTTCCTGGATCGCCGTGTCGAGCACCACCCACAGCAGCCAGGTCACCAGCAGGATCAGGCCGATGCTGCTCAGCGAATCACTGATCGCCCGTCCCACTGAGTTGCGCTCGGCGAATTCAAACAGCGAGACACCCCAGATGCGTCCGAGAATTTCGATGAACGCCACGGCCATGACGATCCGCAGCAAGGCATGCAGCAAACTGAGAAAACGTTCCTTGTAGGCGCTGCTGCGCTGGATCGCTTCGGCTTTGCGGGATTTGAACAGGTGTTGGAACACCGTGCTGAGGAACACGGTGGCGATCAGCAAGATGGTCGTGAACAGCGCGCAGCGCAGGGCTTTTTGATTGTCTTCGCCAACACCGATCAGGTTGATCACCGAGACCAGCACCATCAGCAGGATCGGCAGATACCAGAGTCCGGAAAATATTCGCAGTGACTCCTGCAATGAGGGCTGTTTCAAGCGCTGCGCCAGCGAGCGGTTACGAATCAGGTGTGCCACCGGCCGGCGCAGGCGAATCACCAGCAGTCCGAAGATGACCGAGGCGAACAGGCCGGTGAACACCGCAATACTGCTGGTGAGATTGCCACCGATTTGCCGGGCGATTTGCGGGCTGGTCAAGGCATCGCTGAGGGCAGCGAGGAAGCCGATGAGGAACAGCGGTCTGGGGCAGTAATCACGGATAATCTGCACGGCCGGGCGCTTGTGGCCAGTCTTGAACAACACCACCACGCACAAGAACATCGACGTAGAGAAAATGCCGCTGCTGGTGGCGTAGGCAAAACACAGCGCCAGCGCCCTGCCTACCGAGACGGGCATGAAATGACTGGCATAGAGGGTCAACGGCAGGCAGACCAGCGCGGGTAACGTGTACGGCAACACGTAGCCAAGCAGATCCTGCGCACGATGACGCTCGCGCAGCCAACGTCCCTGACTCAAGCGCCGCGCCAGCAAGCCGCCGAGCACCGTGAGCAAGGCGAACACGCCGAGCCAAACACCGGACAAGAGCATGAAGTCGCCCGCCACGCTCATGGGTGATCGCGACGACGGCTGGTTCACCAGCTTACCGACCTCGTCCGCCGCCCGGTCCGCGCGCAGGCGCCAGGCGTCGACCAGGTTTTCGTTGAGGTCGAGTTTGTCCTGCACGTCATCGATGCTGGAACTGATGGCGCCCAGCAGGCCACCCTGGACCAGCGGCTCGGGTTTCGCCGGTTCCTCGGCAGCTGCGGGAACGCCCGGCAGCGCAGCGGCTTGCAACCCGTTGCTGCCCAAACACAGCAACGCCCCCAGTAACATCATGATCCTGAACTTGAGCAAAACGGAGAGCTCCTCGACAAGGGTCTGTAAGGAACTGATCAGCATTTGCCCGGCAAGTTCGGTTTTTGCTAAGCAGCCTGTAGGAGCGAGCATGCTCGCGATGGTCTTGAACGATGACGCTGGCGGCCTGATGCCCCGCGGTGATCTTGCGTCCATCGCGAGCATGCTCGCTCCTACAGGTCATGCGTCACTCGCTCGAAACTTTCGCCGCCCTCGCGCAGTCAGCCTGTAATTGGGGCACTCGGACAGGAGGCGACATGGCGGCGATTCACATCGGAATTTCAGGCTGGCGTTATACGCCCTGGCGGGGGGATTTCTACCCAAAGGGGCTTACCCAGAAGCGTGAATTGCAGTTCGCCTCACGGGCCGTCAACAGTATCGAGATCAATGGATCGTTTTACGCCCTGCAACGCCCGGAGCGTTATGCCCAGTGGTATGACGAAACTCCGCGAGGCTTCATCTTCAGCGTCAAGGCCCCACGTTTCATCACGCACATCAAGCGTCTGCGTGACATCCACCTGCCCCTGGCCAACTTCTTCGCCTCCGGGGTACTGGAGCTCAAGGAAAAACTCGGCCCGTTCCTTTGGCAGTTTCCACCCAACTTCAAGTTCGACCCCGAACTGTTTGAGCATTTTCTTGAACAACTGCCCCGCGACACCTCCGAGGCTGCGGCCCTCGCCCGCCAGCATGACGACCACCTGCACGGCCAGGCCAGCACCCGGGCGTACAGGAAGAAGCCGCTACGCCATGCCGTGGAGATCCGCAACGACAGCTTCATCGACCCACAGTTCGTACGCTTGCTCAAGCGCTACAACGTCGCCCTGGTGGTCGCCGACACGGCCGGCAAATGGCCTCACCGTGAAGACATTACCAGCGACTTCGTCTATGTGCGCCTGCACGGAGCCGAGGAGCTCTATGCCAGTGGCTACACGCCAGAGGCCCTAAAACGCTGGGGCGATCGGATCGAGGCCTGGCACCACGGCCAGCAACCCTCGGACCCGCACCTGATCGCGCCCCGACAGAAACCAAAACCGCGCAAATCTCGCGACGTGTTCTGCTTTTTCGACAACGACGTCAAAGTGCATGCGCCTTACGACGCCCGCCATTTGCTCAAGCGGTTCGGCCTGGACAAGAACCTTGAGACCACGCCGGGCGAACCGGTGGCCGATGGGGTGCTTTCATGAGTGAATCCTTGCCGTTGAGCCCCCCCGTACAGGGAACGCCAACCCCGCCGCCGGTGCATCGTTTCACGGTGCTGACCGTGAACACGCACAAGGGCTTCACGGCGCTCAATCGGCGTTTCATTCTGCCTGAGTTGCGTGAGGCCGTGCGCAGCGTGTCGGCCGACGTGGTGTTCCTGCAGGAGGTCCACGGCGCCCACGAACATCACCCCCAGCGCTACAGCAATTGGCCGGCGATGCCGCAATACGAGTTCCTCGCCGACACGCTCTGGCCGCAGTTTGCCTACGGGCGCAATGCGGTGTACCCGGCAGGCGATCACGGCAATGCGCTGCTGTCGAAATTCCAGATCATCCAGCATGACAACCTCGACGTGTCCATCAGCGGCCACGAGAACCGCGGCCTGCTGCATTGCGTGTTGCGCCTGCCGGGCGATGGTCCGCAGGTGCATGCGATCTGCGTTCACCTGGGACTGCGCGAAACCCATCGCAACGAACAGCTGAAACTGCTGGCCCGACTTCTCGACAAATTGCCCGCCGATGCGCCGGTGATCGTCGCCGGTGACTTCAATGACTGGCGCCAGCGTGCCGACGCATTACTCAAGCCGTGCGGCCTGCGCGAAGTATTCGCCGAGCACCACGGCAAACCGGCACGCAGTTTCCCGGCGCGCTTGCCTGCTTTGCGCCTGGACCGCATCTATGTGCGCAACCTCAAGGCCAGCCGCCCGCAAGTATTGTCAACGCGCCCCTGGTCGCACCTTTCCGACCACGCCCCCCTTTCGGTGGAGATCGAGTTATGAGCAGCGCCCCGTTGGAAGAGACCCGCGTGGAGCATGTGGCCATGGAGCCGGGCGTCAGAGCCCCCGGCGTGGTCGATGTCGAGTACGGTTGGCAAGGCAACAACCTGGTGAGGCTGCTGGAAAATGGCGAAGCCTATTTTCCACGGGTGTTCGAGGCGATGCGTGAAGCCAAGACCGAAATCCTCCTGGAAACCTTCATCGTGTTCGAGGACAAGGTCGGACACGAACTGCAGCAAGTGCTGATCGAGGCGGCGCAACGCGGCGTGCGCGTCACCGCAAACTTCGATGGTTTCGGCTGCGGAGAGTTGACCACCGGCTACCTGACCGCGTTGAGCCAGGCCGGCGTACACATCCAGATGTTCGACCCCGCACCCAAGCACCTGGGCTTTCGCACCAACTGGTTCCGCCGCCTGCATCGCAAGATCGTGGTAGTGGACGGCACGATTGCATTCATCGGCGGCATCAACTTTTCCGCTGACCACCTCGCTGATTTCGGGCCGGAGGCCAAGCAGGATTACTCCGTCGAAATCCAGGGACCGGCCGTGGCGGATATTCATCATTTCGCCCTGTTGCAAAGCGGCCGGCCGGCGCGCGCCAAATACTGGTGGCAACGGCGCCGGCAGCGGCGCTCAGAGTTGGCGATCAGCGACCACGATGGCCAGGTACGCCTCGTCTATCGCGATAACGGCGATCACAACACCGACATCGAAGAGGTTTACCGGCAGGTGCTGCGCACGGCCCAGCGCCGGGTGGTGATTGCCAACGCGTACTTTTTCCCCGGATACCGTTTGCTGCGCGAAATCCGCAATGCCGCCCGACGGGGCGTTGAGGTACGCCTGATCCTGCAAGGCCAGCCGGACATGCTGGTGGCCAAACTGGCGGCGCGCATGACCTATGACTACCTACTCAAGGCCGGTGTGCAGATCCACGAATACTGTGAGCGCCCGCTGCACGGCAAAGTCGCGCTGGTCGACGAGGATTGGGCCACCGTCGGTTCGAGCAACCTCGACCCGCTGAGCCTGTCGATGAACCTGGAAGCCAACGTGCTGATCCGTGATCGTGTGTTCAACCAGGAATTGTTCGATCGCCTGGAAATCCTCAGTGAAAACCATTGCAAAGCCATGGATCCGGACAAGGCGCCGCGCGGACGAATCTGGCACATGACCGTGGGTTTCCTGGTGTTTCACTTCCTTCGCCATTTCCCGTCCTGGGCGGGGTGGCTGCCGGCGCACAAGCCACGTTTGAAACTGTTTACTCACGCCACCGGGGGCGATCGCCATGGAACGCACTGATACTCAATCGCCCACGCGCACTGACGGCCAACATTCATCACGCTGGGCCAAGTGGAAAAAACCGCTGACGATGTTGTTCTTTCTGGCGCTGATCGTGCTGTTGACGATGCTGGCCCAGCGCATCGAATGGAACGAGGTGTTCGACACCCTCGCCGACTTCAAGGTGCGCACCCTGGTCATCGCTGCCGGTCTGACTCTGCTGAGTTTCCTGACCTACGCCAGCTATGACCTGATCGGCCGCACCTACATCCGACAGGACCTGACCTGGAAGCAGATCCTGCCCGTGGGCATCATCAGCTACGCCTTCAACCTCAACCTCAGTGCCTGGGTCGGCGGCATCGCTATGCGTTTTCGCCTGTACTCGCGGCTTGGCGTGAGCAAGGGCAACATCGCGAAGATCCTCGGGCTTAGCCTGACGACAAACTGGTTCGGCTACATGCTCATCGCCGGTGCGGTGTTCAGCAGCGGCTTGGTACGCATGCCGCCAGGCTGGAAACTCAGCAGCGATGCATTGCAGGGTGTGGGCTTTTTACTGTTGCTGGTGAGCGCGGGTTATCTGGCCGCATGCCGGTTTTCCAAGCGGCGGGAGTGGTCGATACGCGGCGTGGAGATCAACCTGCCATCGGTGCGCATGGCGATTCTGCAATTGGCGTTGGGAGCGCTCAACTGGTCGCTGATGGCGGCGGTGATCTTTACTCTGCTGCCGAGCAAACTGGATTACCCATTGGTGCTCGGGGTGTTGTTGATCAGTGCAATCGCCGGGGTCATTACGCACATTCCGGCGGGGCTTGGGGTGCTGGAGGCGGTGTTTGTCGCGCTGCTGCAACACGAAGCCTCGCGTGGCAGTCTGGTAGCGGGTTTGCTGGCGTATCGGGCGATTTACTTCATCCTGCCGTTGTTGATTACGTTGGTGATGTATCTGGTGGTGGAGGCCAAGGCGAAGTCGTTGCGCATTGCCAAGAAGCCTCAGTAATGGGTGTGACGGCAAGGACGCCTTCGCGGGCAAGCCCGCTCCCACAAGGTTCTTCGGCGTTCCACAAATACAAGAACACTGGAGAACACTGTGGGAGCGGGCTTGCCCGCGAAGGCGCCAGTAAGGCCACCCCATCACTTCGACTGAATGATGCTCAACCGCTCCCCCACCACCATCTCGGTAATCCAGTCCACCAGGATCGAGGTGTAGGCCTGCTGAGAAACCGGTTCGCTCAGCGCATGGTCGGCGCCGTCGATGATCCGGTGGGTCAACGAATGCGTCTGCTGGCACGCCGCGCGGTAACTCATGATTGTCGCGTGAGGCACGAAATCGTCGGTTTCGGATTCAACCAGTAAAACGTCCCCGGTGAACTGCGAACAGGCGTGCAATGCGCGGTTGCTGTCGGCGCGGACCAGGGTGCTGCGGTAATCACGCAGATCCTGTTTGTCCAGTTCACGCTTGGGCGTATGCCACTGCTCGTCGCGGTACAGCGCCGGCACCCGCAGCGCCAACCAGCGCACCGGACGCAATGACGTCAGGATCGACGCCAGATAACCGCCGTAACTGGTACCGACCACGGCAATCGCTGAAGTGTCCAGCGCCGGGTGCGCGAGCAACCGATCATACGCCGCCAGAAGATCGCGCAGATTATCCTCACGGGTGACCCGCGTCAGTGGAATGCCGGTGCCGCCGGTGTGCCCGCGCAAATCGAAGGTCAGGCACACACAGCCCAGGCCGGCAATGCCCTTGGCCCGTTCAAGATCACGCTCCTGGCTGCCGCCCCAACCGTGCACGAACAACACGCCGGGTACCTTGGACTTGGGACTCAGAAACGTCCCGCTCATCTGTTCGTCATCGATGTCGATTTGAATGCTTTCGCTTCTAGCCGTCATAGGATTGGACCGTTACATATTTGAGTAGGAACTCACTGTTCTGGGCCGGCCCGCGGTACACCTCGATGGCGTCCGCCGGCAGCGCGGTGTCGGTGTAGGTTTCCACCGAGGACACACGGATCGCACGCATTTGCGGGTCATTGATGAAACTCTGCAACGCCGCCACTTCCGCGCTGCTGGCACCGCCCATGCGCCAGGATTGTTCGAGCACACCACTGCGGCGCCTGCCGTTGGTGTCCAGGCCCTGGGCGATGTCGTAATTGCGTCGCGAAGCATAGAACGCGGGATACGCTTGATCCGCAGCACAGTCGAACACCTGGGCCTGATGGATGGCCAGCCGCACGTCGTCGGGCAGCTTCAGTTCCAGTAAATCATCGTAATCACCGCGCACCACGATCAGGTTCGAACCGCCGTAGACCTCTTCGCCTTGAGCATCGCGGGTCAGGTATTGATCGCCGCAGTAGCTCAGCACGATGTCACCGAAAAAACTCTGCCCGACGCTATGAGTGACCACCTCAGACAGATCCTGCTCCAGCACCACGCCTTCAGTGAATAACGCCCGGGCCTCGGACCGAGTGAGGACCGCGTCGAACTCGTCCAGGCTCTTGATCACCTCTTGGCCACGTCCGGCGCAGGCATGAATGGGCTTCAGGCGAATCGGGCCGGCGTAGAGCAAGTGCTCCGCCGCTGATCGTGCATCGTCGAACGAAAACACGCTGAGCCCGTCGAGCACCACGCCGCGCACCCGCTCGGAAAACAACGGCGACCAACCCGGCGGGGCCAAGGCGTTCTTGTCGCGCAGGCCGTGGCTGATGGCCTTGGTGCAGATGAAATCATGTTCGACATAACCACCCCAGAGATCCTGGGGTCCCATGACCCCCAGTTGTCGGGCAATTGCAGCGCCCACCAGAGTCTGGGTCGGCAACAGGTAGAGGTCTCGCCCCTGATGGCGCTCGGGGTCGTAACTGCCGCCGTACTTGTAACCGAGGATCTGCGCCAGCCATCGAGCCAGTGCACGATTGGTCTCGACTTCGTGCTGTGGAGCATCGGGTCGCACGGAATGGGCGACTACCAGTTTCTTGCGGCTTGTTGGGGTCATGCGTCCCCCTTCAATCGGCGCTGGATGAATGTCATTGAAGGGGTGCAGAGATCAGGCCAATTGACCTTGTGAGGAAACGCCGTTGTAGATCAGGAGCTTTCGGGTGTGCTCCAGGACAGGCGCCGTTTTATTCTGCACGACGCCCCGTGCAAATTGCACGATTCTTGCCAGGTGCAATGCCCCCTGCAGGAGCGAGCTTGCTCGCGATTGCGTCGTGTCAGTCGGAAGATTTGCAGCTGACACACTGCTATCGCGAGCAAGCTCGCTCCTACAGTTCATCGGTTAGCGACTGCCAAACCTCGACCGGTAATCACTCGGCGCCAAGCCGGTGATTTTCCTGAATGTGGCGCGAAATGCACTGGGGTCCTGATAGCCCACGGTCCAGGCAATGTGGTCGATGGTGCCGTTAGTGAACTCAAGCATCTCCCGGGCCTTGCCGACCCGCAGGTGTTGGCAGTATTCGGTGGGTTTGAGGCCGGTGGCCGCACGGAAACGACGCAGGAACGTGCGCTCTTCCAACCCCGCCCGCTCGGCCATCGCCGTCAGCGAGACATCAGTGGCACCGGTGCTCTGCAACCAATGCTGAACCTTCAGAATCGAGGCATCGCCATGGCTGAGGATCGGTGCAAAGTTACTGCCGCACTCACTGGCACTGTCGCTGTGCTCCACCACCAGGAAACGCGCGGTAGCGGTGGCAATGCTTGGCCCCATCAGACGGTCGACCAGGCGCAGCCCCAACTCGGACCACGCCATCAAGCCAGCAGTAGTAATCAGGTCGCCATCGTCGACAATGGGTGTATCGGCTTTGAGTTTGATGTCGGGGTAACGCTCGGCGAAGGACTTGGCGGAAGTCCAATGAGTGGTGGCACTACGCCCGTCGAGCAAGCCGCTTTCGGCCAACAGAATCGAGCCCACACACACGCCGCCGATGGTCGCGCCCCGGGCGTGTTGCTGACAAATCCAGTCCAGTAACGCCTGGGACGCCTGACCTTCGGAAAATCCGGCAATCGACGGCGGAATGAGCAATGCCACCAAACCGTCATCTGCCGCTGGATGGCTGTCGTAGCCCCGCCGAGGCGCCTGGTGCTCGTCAACCTGCCAATGGCTGACCCTCAATAGCGGTAGCTGCGCCGCCTGTTGGTCGGCTGCAATCCGGTTGGCGACGCCAAACAGGTCCGTCAACCCATGCACCGCCGCCATCTGCGCGCCAGGGTAAATCAGCACACCGAGTTCGGCGACTGGCCTTTGTACGTCCATTGTCAGTTTTCCCCTTTCTATTGTCGGTGCCGCCAATCCTCGGAGGGTCGGCCCGAGCCGATACTTCATTCCACACCCAATCCGCACTTAGAGGAAACAGCCATGGCCAAGCAAGCACTCATCGTAGTCGATATCCAAAACGACTACTTCCCACAAGGCAAGTGGCCGCTGGCCGGAGCAGACGCGGCGGCAGACAACGCAGCACGATTGATCGAGACGTTTCGCAGTGTTGGCGATTCGGTGGTACACATCCGCCACGAATTTACGTCCCATGAGGCCCCCTTCTTCACCCCCGGCTCCGAAGGCGCCCAGTTGCACCCCAAAGTCCTCAATCGCACCGACGAACCCGTCGTGCTCAAGCACTTCGTCAACTCGTTCCGCGAAACTGAACTCAAATCGATCCTCGACGAGCAGGGCATCAAGGAGCTGGTAGTGGTCGGCAGCATGAGCCACATGTGCATCGACGGCATCACCCGCGCCGCCGCCGACATGGGTTATGCAGTTACCGTGATTCACGATGCCTGCGCCTCCCGGGACCTGGAGTTCAACGGTTTGACGGTACCCGCCTCGCACGTGCACGCCGCCTTCATGGCTGCGCTGGGTTTTGCCTATGCCAAGGTCGTGTCTACAGACGAGTTCATCGCGGCCTGAACCCACCGCCCATAAAAAAACCCGCACCCTCTGTCCAGGTGCGGGTTTTTGATTCAGCTTGCCGCTTGAAGCTTGCGGCTTATCGCTGCCTCAGAACGGAATATCGTCATCGAAGCTGTCGAAATCCGGAGCCGGTTGCGGGGCGGCCTGCTGAGGCGCAGGGCGCTGCTGCGGTGCCGACTGCTGCGGACGCGGAGCCTGCTGGCGTGGGGCCGATTGCTGGTAGTTGTTGCCACCGCCTTGTTGGTCGCCCTGTTGTGGACGGCCGCCCAGCAGTTGCATGGTGCCTTGCATGTCGACCACGATTTCGGTGGTGTAACGCTTGATGCCGTCTTTTTCCCACTCGCGGGTTTGCAACTTGCCTTCGATGTAGACCTGCGAACCCTTGCGCAGGTATTCGCCGGCGATTTCAGCCACCTTGCCGAACATCGAAACACGGTGCCATTCAGTCTTTTCGACTTTCTGGCCGGTTTGCTTGTCGGTCCACTGTTCGCTGGTCGCCAGACTCAGGTTGGTCACGGCGTTACCGTTAGGCAGGTAGCGAACTTCGGGATCCTGGCCGCAAGTGCCGACCAATATGACTTTGTTAACCCCACGGGCCATAACGTTCTCCTAGGCTTCGCACGCTGTCGCGGCCGGGTTGTTCACCAGACGCTCGAGGGTAGTGCGATCCAATAGTTCGGTGTCCAATTTGATGTAAATCGCCGCCTCATCTGCAACGATCACTGCATCTGTTACCCCTACAACGGCCATCAGGCGCTCGACCAGACCCGCTTCGCGGATCGCCTCGGGCGACAACGGCAAGCGCAGGCTCGTCACGTAGGGAGGTTCGCGCATGGTAACAGCAAAGGCCAGCCAGATGGCAGCCAGGGCGGCGCATCCAAGGAACACAACCGACAGACCGCCGTGCTGGAACATCCAGCCGCCGAGTATCCCGCCCAGTGCCGATCCGAGGAACTGACTGGTGGAATAAACGCCCATCGCCGTACCCTTGCCACCCGCTGGTGAAACCTTGCTGATCAGCGATGGCAGCGAAGCTTCCAGCAAATTGAACGCGGTAAAGAACACCACCGTCCCGATCACAAGGGCTCGCAGGCTATCGCCGAACTGCCAGAAGAATAGCTCAGTGAGCATCAGCGTCAGCACCGCGCCCAACAAAACTCGTTTCATTTTGCGTTTCTTCTCGCCATAGATGATGAACGGGATCATGGCGAAGAATGAAATCAACAGCGCAGTCAGGTAGACCCACCAGTGCTGCTCCTTGGGCAGCCCGGCTTTTTCGACCAGGGCCAGGGGCAATGCGACGAAGCTCGACATCAACATCGCGTGCAACACAAAGATGCCCAGGTCCAGTCGCAGCAGGTCCGGGTGCTTGAGCGTCGGTATCAAGGCCTGGCGCGCGACGCCGGACTCCCGGTGCTGCAACGGCCCACTGGCGCGCGGCACCATGAACGCGACGATCAGAATGCCCACCAGGGCCATGCCGCCGGTGGCGAGAAAAAGTCCGGACAAGCCGAATGCGCGGGTCAGCAACGGACCGACCACCATCGCGACGGCGAACGACAGGCCGATCGTCATCCCGATCATGGCCATGGCCTTGGTACGATGCTGTTCTCGGGTCAGGTCGGACAGCAGCGCCATCACGGCAGCGGAAATCGCCCCGGCACCCTGCAGGATGCGACCGGCGATCACGCCCCAGATCGAGTCGGCACTGGCGGCCAGCACGCTGCCCAGGGCAAAGACGATCAGGCCCAGGTAAATCACCGGGCGGCGACCGATGCGGTCGGATATGACCCCGAAAGGAATCTGAAAAATCGCCTGGGTCAGGCCGTAAGCGCCAATCGCCAGCCCGATAAGGGCCGGGGTCGCTCCCGCCAGATCCATGCCATAGGTCGCCAATACCGGCAACACCATGAACATGCCAAGCATACGGAAGGCGAACACGAGGGCCAGACCGCTTGCCGCGCGGGTCTCACTGCCACTCATGCGTTCGCTGTGGGGATCGTGCATGGAAAAACCTCGTGTGAACCGGCCGCGATTCTACCAGTCCCATCGAATGACAGGGTAAATCGCGACGCTTTGACGCGTTCCGCTGACAGACTCTTCATGAACGCGCATTATCCACTCGCTCCATAGTGTTTATCCATCCAGTATTTGCCCGTATACTCCACGTTTTCGACGCCCGCCGAGCGAGGCCACTTTGGACAAGATCCTGATTCGTGGGGCCCGAACCCACAACCTGAAGAACATCGACCTGACCCTGCCACGGGACAAACTGATCGTCATCACCGGCCTGTCCGGGTCCGGCAAGTCTTCCCTGGCATTCGACACGCTGTATGCCGAAGGCCAGCGCCGCTACGTCGAGTCGCTGTCGGCCTATGCCCGGCAGTTTTTGTCGATGATGGAAAAACCCGACGTTGACACCATCGAAGGCCTGTCACCGGCCATCTCCATCGAACAGAAGTCGACCTCGCACAACCCGCGCTCGACCGTCGGCACCATCACCGAAATTTACGACTACCTGCGCCTGCTCTATGCGCGGGTGGGCATTCCGCGTTGCCCGGACCACGATATTCCGCTCGAAGCGCAAACCGTCAGCCAAATGGTCGACCTGGTGCTCGCCCAGCCGGAAGGTAGCAAGCTGATGCTGCTGGCCCCGGTGATTCGCGAGCGTAAAGGCGAACACATGTCGGTCTTCGAAGAGCTGCGCGCCCAGGGTTTCGTGCGTGCCCGGATCAACGGTAAGCTTTACGAGCTGGACGAAGCGCCAAAGCTCGACAAGCAGAAAAAACACACCATCGACGTGGTGGTCGACCGCTTCAAGGTCCGCGCCGACCTGCAGCAACGCCTGGCCGAATCCTTCGAGACGGCGCTGAAACTGGCGGACGGCATCGCACTGGTGGCACCGATGGATGACGAACCGGGCGAGGAGATCATCTTTTCCGCACGTTTCGCCTGCCCGATCTGCGGCCATGCCATCAGCGAGCTGGAACCCAAGCTGTTCTCCTTCAACAACCCGGCCGGCGCCTGCCCGACATGCGATGGTCTGGGGGTGAAGCAATTCTTCGACATCAAGCGACTGGTCAATGGTGATTTGACCCTGGCTGAAGGCGCTATTCGCGGCTGGGACAGGCGTAACGTTTACTATTTCCAGATGCTCGGCTCGCTGGCTTCACACTACAAGTTCAGCCTGGAAGTGCCGTTCAACGAACTGCCGGCCGAGCAACAGAAAGTCATCCTCCACGGCAGCGGCTCGCAAAGCGTCGACTTCAAGTACCTGAACGACCGTGGCGACATCGTCAAACGCTCGCACCCGTTCGAAGGCATCGTTCCCAACCTGGAACGTCGCTACCGAGAAACCGAGTCGGCTTCCGTGCGCGAGGAACTGGCGAAGTTCCTCAGCACCCAGCCTTGCCCGGATTGCCGTGGCACCCGCCTGCGTCGCGAGGCGCGGCATGTATGGGTTGGCGAGAAGAACCTGCCGGCGGTCACCAATCTGCCAATCGGTGATGCCTGCGACTACTTCGGCGTACTGAAGCTCAGCGGGCGCCGTGGCGAGATTGCCGACAAGATCCTCAAGGAAATCCGCGAGCGCCTGCAATTCCTGGTCAACGTCGGCTTGGACTACCTGTCCCTGGACCGCAGCGCGGACACCCTGTCGGGCGGTGAAGCCCAGCGCATTCGCCTGGCGAGCCAGATAGGCGCCGGGCTTGTGGGTGTGTTGTACATCCTCGATGAACCATCGATCGGCCTGCATCAGCGCGACAACGACCGTTTGCTCGGTACGCTCAAGCACCTGCGCGACATCGGCAACACGGTGATCGTGGTCGAGCACGATGAAGATGCCATCCGCCTGGCGGACTATGTCGTGGATATCGGCCCGGGCGCTGGCGTACATGGCGGCAACATCGTTGCCGAAGGTACACCGAAGGAAGTGATGGCCCACCCGGATTCGCTGACGGGCAAGTACCTCTCGGGCCGGGTGAAAATCGAAGTACCGGCCAAGCGCACGCCGCGCAACAAGAAGCTGTCGCTTTCTCTGAAAGGGGCTCGCGGCAACAACTTGCGTAACGTCGACCTGGATATCCCGATTGGCCTGCTGACCTGCGTTACCGGGGTTTCCGGCTCCGGCAAGTCAACGTTGATCAACAACACGTTGTTCCCGTTGAGCGCCACCGCCCTTAACGGCGCCACCACGCTTGAAGCGGCCGCGCACGACAGCATCAAAGGACTGGAGCACCTGGACAAGGTCGTCGACATCGACCAAAGCCCAATCGGCCGCACGCCGCGCTCCAACCCGGCGACCTACACCGGGCTGTTCACACCGATTCGCGAGCTGTTCGCCGGGGTTCCGGAGTCCCGTTCGCGTGGTTACGGCCCGGGGCGCTTCTCCTTCAACGTCAAGGGGGGGCGCTGCGAAGCTTGTCAGGGAGATGGCCTGATCAAGGTTGAGATGCACTTCCTGCCGGACATCTACGTTCCGTGTGATGTCTGCAAGAGCAAGCGTTACAACCGCGAAACGCTGGAGATCAAATACAAAGGCAAGAGCATTCACGAAACCCTCGAGATGACCATCGAGGAAGCGCGGGAGTTCTTCGATGCCGTCCCTGCCCTGGCGCGCAAGCTCCAGACGCTGATGGACGTCGGCCTGTCGTACATCAAGCTGGGGCAGTCAGCGACCACGCTGTCCGGTGGTGAAGCGCAGCGAGTGAAGCTGTCCCGCGAGCTGTCCAAGCGCGATACCGGCAAGACCCTGTACATCCTCGACGAGCCGACCACCGGTTTGCACTTCGCGGATATTCAGCAACTGCTGGACGTGCTGCACCGTTTGCGCGACCACGGCAACACGGTGGTGGTAATCGAGCACAACCTGGACGTGATCAAGACCGCCGATTGGCTGGTGGACCTCGGGCCGGAAGGTGGTTCCAAAGGGGGGCAGATCATCGCCGTGGGTACCCCGGAAGAGGTTGCCGAGATGAAGCAGTCACACACCGGTTTCTACCTCAAGCCGTTGCTGGAACGCGACAGGGCTTAAGTCCTGCGCATGAAAAAGCCCCTGTCACGTTATCGGTGACAGGGGCTTTTTTGTAGCCGCTGCAAATCAGGCGTGGGATTGCAGGTAGTTCTCGATACCGATGAGTTTGATCAGGCCCAACTGCTTTTCCAGCCAGTAGGTGTGATCTTCTTCGGTATCGTTCAATTGAACGCGCAGGATCTCGCGGCTGACATAGTCCTGGTGCTTTTCGCACAACTCGATGCCTTTGCAGAGTGCAGCGCGGACTTTGTATTCCAGTTGCAGGTCCGCAGCAAGCATGTCGGACACCGTCACTCCAACGATTACATCATCCGGACGCATACGTGGCGTGCCTTCGAGCATCAGAATGCGGCGCATCAGGGCGTCAGCGTGGCCGGCTTCCTCTTCCATCTCATGGTTGATTCGCTCGTAGAGCTTGGTGAAACCCCAGTCTTCATACATGCGCGAATGAACGAAATATTGGTCACGCGCTGCCAGTTCTCCGGTCAGCAACGTGTTGAGGTAATCGATTACGTCTGGGTGGCCTTGCATCGCCCTACATCTCCCTGCTTGAAAGTCTGTAGTTTGAACCAACCTGACCGGGAGGTCACTCACTTGACGCAACAAAAGCGAAGATATTCTGAGAAAAGCAGCTGAAATAACGCAAAAACCGCCCGAATGAGGGCGGTTCTGCTTCTCGTTTAGACTTCGTTAAGCTGTACACCCAACGCCTTCGCGATTGCTTCTCCATACGCCGGGTCGGCTTTGTAGAAATGCTGCAATTGGCGGTCTACCACATCCCCGGACACACCACCCATGGCGCCGGCGATGTTGTTGACCAGCAGGGATTTCTGCTCATCACTCATCAGGCGGAAAAGCGCACCGGCGTGGCTGTAGTAGTCGGTGTCTTCGCGGTGATCGTAGCGATCAGCCACGTCACTCAATTTCAGTGCTGGTTCGGCATAACGAGGCGCTTGCTTCGGCGATTCTACGTAGCTGTTCGGCTCGTAGTTCGGTGCGGCGCCGCCATTGCTGCCAAACGCCATCGAACCATCACGTTGATAGCTGTTGACCGGGCTACGCGGTGCATTCACTGGCAACTGCTGGTGATTGGTACCGACACGGTAGCGGTGCGCATCCGCATAGGCGAATACCCGACCTTGCAACATGCGATCCGGCGACAAGCCTACACCCGGCACCATGTTGCTCGGCCCGAACGCCGCCTGTTCAACCTCGGCGAAGTAGTTCAGCGGGTTGCGGTTAAGCTCCAGTTCGCCGACTTCAATCAGCGGAAACTCTTTCTGCGACCAGGTCTTGGTCACGTCGAACGGGTTTTCGTAGTGCCCTTCAGCCTGGGCTTCGGTCATGACCTGGATGCAGACACTCCATTTAGGAAAGTCGCCACGCTCGATCGCTTCGAACAGATCACGCTGTGCGTAATCTGGATCGGTACCGGCCAGCCGAGCAGCCTCTGCCGGCGCCAGGTTCTTGATCCCCTGCTTGGTCTTGTAGTGCCACTTCACCCACCGGCGCTCGCCGCTGGCATTGATCAGGCTATAAGTGTGACTCCCGAAGCCGTGCATGTGACGGTAGCCGTCAGGGATGCCGCGATCCGAAAACAGAATAGTGACCTGGTGCAGCGCCTCAGGAGAGTGCGACCAGAAATCCCACATGACCTGAGCACTTTTCAGATTGCTCTGCGGCAGACGTTTCTGGGTGTGGATAAAGTCCGGAAATTTGAGGGGGTCACGGATGAAGAACACGGGCGTATTGTTGCCCACGATGTCCCAGTTACCTTCCTCAGTGTAGAACTTCAACGCGAAGCCCCGTGGATCTCGCTCGGTATCAGCCGAGCCGCGCTCGCCGCCAACGGTAGAAAAACGCAGGAAGGTTGGAGTTTGCTTACCCACCGATTCAAACAGTTTGGCGCTGGTGTATTCAGTGATGTCGCGCGTCACCGTGAACGTACCGTAGGCGCCCGAACCCTTTGCGTGCACACGGCGCTCAGGAATGTTTTCCCGGTTGAAGTGGGCCAGTTTTTCCAGCAAGTGGAAGTCGTCGAGAAGCAGCGGACCGCGAGGGCCGGCGGAGCGAGAATTCTGGTTATCAGCGACAGGAGCGCCACTGGCGGTGGTGAGTATTTTATTTTGGCTCATGCGATCTCTTCCTCTTCGGTCTGCCGGCTAATCGGCTTGGTGGAGAGTATTGACCACAAATGTTACACGTACAAATTCATTAACTTTTGATATTCGATAGAAATATCTAATCCATCACTTCAGACGCAAAACTTTTTGAGCGCCAACAAAAAACCGGGCACAAGGCCCGGTTTTTCGTTTCAGACTGACGTCTTACTCAGCGGATACAGCTTCACCGCCGACAGCACGATCAACCAACTCGACGTACGCCATAGGCGCATTGTCGCCAGCGCGGAAACCGCACTTGAGGATGCGCAGGTAGCCACCCTCACGGGTAGCGTAACGCTTGCCCAGGTCGTTGAAGAGCTTACCAACGATAGCTTTCGAACGAGTACGGTCGAAAGCCAGACGACGGTTAGCAACGCTGTCTGTCTTGGCCAGAGTGATCAGCGGCTCGGCAACGCGGCGCAGTTCTTTGGCTTTTGGCAGAGTAGTTTTGATCAGCTCGTGCTCGAACAGCGACACCGCCATGTTTTGGAACATGGCCTTGCGGTGCGAGCTGGTGCGGCTCAGGTGACGACCACTTTTACGATGACGCATGGTTCATTCCTTACCAAACACAACGTTCGGTGATTACGACGATCAGGCAGTCGCCTTGTCGTCCTTCTTAAGACTTGCAGGCGGCCAGTTGTCGAGGCGCATGCCGAGGGACAGACCGCGGGAGGCCAGAACGTCCTTGATTTCAGTCAAGGATTTCTTGCCCAGGTTCGGAGTCTTCAACAGCTCTACTTCGGTGCGCTGAATCAGGTCGCCGATGTAGTAGATGTTTTCCGCCTTAAGGCAGTTAGCCGAACGTACAGTCAGTTCCAGATCGTCAACCGGGCGAAGCAGGATCGGATCGATCTCGTCTTCCTGCTCGACAACCACTGGTTCACTGTCACCTTTGAGGTCGACGAACGCAGCCAACTGCTGTTGCAGGATGGTTGCAGCACGGCGGATAGCCTCTTCAGGATCCAGGGTACCGTTGGTTTCCAGATCAATAACCAGCTTGTCCAGGTTAGTACGCTGTTCGACACGGGCGTTTTCCACCACGTATGCGATACGGCGAACCGGGCTGAACGAAGAGTCGAGCTGCAAGCGACCAATGCTGCGGCTTTCGTCTTCATCGCTCTGACGCGAGTCTGCCGGTTCATAACCACGACCACGAGCTACGGTGAGCTTCATGTTCAGGGCGCCGTTAGACGCCAGGTTAGCGATTACGTGATCGGGGTTAACGATCTCGACATCATGATCCAGCTGAATATCGGCAGCGGTAACCACCCCCGAACCCTTCTTCGACAAGGTCAGCGTAACTTCGTCACGACCGTGCAGCTTGATAGCCAGACCTTTAAGGTTCAACAGGATTTCAATTACGTCTTCCTGTACGCCTTCGATGGCGCTGTACTCGTGGAGTACACCGTCAATCTCGGCCTCGACTACTGCACAGCCGGGCATTGAGGACAACAGGATGCGGCGCAGCGCGTTGCCCAGGGTGTGGCCGAAACCACGCTCGAGAGGCTCGAGCGTGATCTTGGCGCGGGTTGGACTGACAACCTGCACATCAATATGGCGTGGTGCCAGGAACTCATTTACCGAAATCTGCATGGATGCACCTATTTTCTAGCCCTTACTTGGAGTAGAGCTCGACAATCAGGCTTTCGTTGATGTCGGCGGACAGATCACTGCGAGCTGGAACGTTCTTGAAAACGCCCGACTTCTTCTCAGTGTCTACTTCTACCCATTCTACGCGGCCACGTTGGGCACACAGATCGAGAGCTTGGACAATGCGAAGTTGGTTTTTTGCTTTCTCGCGAACAGCAACCACGTCACCAGCACGAACCTGGTAAGACGGAACGTTAACGGTTTTGCCGTTTACGCTGATCGACTTGTGCGATACCAGCTGACGGGATTCGGCACGAGTCGAACCAAAGCCCATACGGTATACAACGTTGTCCAGACGGCATTCGAGCAGTTGCAGCAGGTTTTCGCCTGTTGCACCTTTCTTGCCAGCAGCTTCTTTGTAGTAGCCGCTGAATTGACGCTCGAGAACGCCGTAGATACGACGGACTTTCTGCTTTTCACGCAGTTGGGTGCCGTAGTCGGACTGGCGACCGCGGCGTTGGCCGTGGATACCAGGTGCTGCTTCAATGTTGCACTTCGATTCGATCGCGCGCACGCCGCTCTTCAGGAAGAGATCGGTGCCTTCGCGACGAGCGAGTTTGCATTTTGGACCAATGTAACGAGCCATTCTTCACAATCTCCTGGATTACACGCGGCGCTTCTTCGGCGGACGGCACCCGTTGTGCGGGATTGGCGTCACGTCGGTGATGCTGGCGATCTTGTAGCCACAGCCGTTCAAAGCACGGACTGCAGATTCACGACCTGGGCCTGGACCTTTGACGTTAACGTCGAGGTTTTTCAGACCGTATTCCAGCGCAGCTTGACCAGCACGCTCAGCAGCTACTTGAGCAGCGAACGGGGTGGACTTACGGGAACCGCGGAAACCCGAACCACCGGAGGTAGCCCAGGAAAGAGCGTTACCTTGACGGTCGGTGATGGTCACGATGGTGTTGTTAAAAGAAGCATGGATGTGGGCGATGCCATCAACCACTGTCTTTTTAACTTTTTTACGAGGACGAGCAGCAGGTTTTGCCATGATTAAATTCCTGTCGATTCGCTGGGGCGATTACTTGCGGATCGGCTTACGCGGACCTTTACGGGTACGCGCGTTGGTCTTGGTACGCTGACCGCGTACTGGAAGACCGCGACGATGACGCAGACCGCGATAGCAACCGAGGTCCATCAAGCGCTTGATTTTCATGTTGATTTCGCGACGCAGGTCACCTTCAGTGGTGAACTTCGCCACTTCGCCACGCAGCTGTTCAATTTGCTCGTCGCTCAGATCCTTGATCTTAGCGGCTGGGTTTACCCCAGTCTCTGCACAGATTTTCTGCGCAGTTGTGCGACCAACACCATAGATGTAGGTCAGCGAGATAACAGTATGCTTGTTATCTGGAATGTTAACGCCTGCAATACGGGCCATTCAGTGGGACTCCAATTGACAGCTACCTACGCCCCGGAAGCCAAGAAATAGGGCGCGAGATAATATCGCTGTAATAACAAATAATCAACCCGGTAGCACACTAGCTACCGGGTTTGAAGCACAATCACACTCAGCCTTGGCGCTGTTTGTGACGCGGTTCCGCGCTGCAAATTACTCGAACAACACCTTCGCGGCGAATAATCTTGCAGTTACGGCACAGCTTTTTCACCGATGCACGAACTTTCATCACCAACTCCTCGAACCTTATGGGTACTCAGCGCAACATGCCGCTGCCGTAACCCTTCAGGTTGGCTTTCTTCATCAGGGATTCGTACTGGTGCGAAACGAGGTGCGATTGTACTTGGGACATGAAGTCCATCACAACCACGACGACGATCAGCAACGAGGTCCCGCCAAGGTAGAACGGAACGTTTGCCGCAACCACCAGGAACTGGGGCAACAGGCACACGGCCGTCATGTATAGAGCACCGAACATGGTCAAGCGAGTCAGAACACCATCAATGTAGCGCGCAGACTGCTCACCTGGACGGATGCCCGGAATAAAGGCACCGGACTTCTTCAGGTTTTCCGCTACGTCTTTCGGATTGAACATCAACGCCGTATAGAAGAAGCAGAAGAAAATAATCCCTGCACTAAACAGCAGAATATTCAACGGCTGACCAGGAGCGATCGACTGCGAGATGTCCTGCAACCAGCCCATACCCTCAGACTGACCAAACCAGGCACCCAGCGAAGCCGGGAACAGCAGAATGCTGCTCGCGAAAATGGCCGGAATAACACCGGCCATGTTCACCTTCAGCGGCAGGTGGCTGGTCTGCGCAGCAAAAACCTTGCGGCCCTGCTGACGCTTGGCGTAGTGAACAGCAATACGACGCTGACCACGCTCAATGAACACCACGAAACCGATAATCGCTACTGCCAGCAAACCGATGGCAACCAGGGCGAAGATATTGATATCACCCTGACGCGCAGACTCGAAAGACTGCCCGATTGCTCTCGGAAGACCGGCGACGATACCCGAAAAAATCAACATCGAGATACCGTTGCCAACACCACGCTCAGTAATCTGCTCACCCAGCCACATCATGAACATCGCACCAGCCACAAAAGTGGATACCGCGACGAAATGGAAGCCAAAGTCACCAGTGAACGCAACGCCCTGCCCTGCCAGACCAATGGACATGCCAATTGCCTGAACGAGAGCGAGGACGACAGTGCCGTAGCGGGTGTACTGGCTGATCTTGCGACGGCCAGCTTCACCTTCCTTCTTCAACTGCTCCAGCTGCGGGCTGACGGCGGTCATCAATTGCATGATGATCGATGCCGAAATGTACGGCATGATCCCCAGTGCAAAAATGCTCATCCGCTCCAGCGCGCCGCCGGAAAACATGTTGAACAAGCTAAGAATGGTCCCCTCATTCTGTCGAAACAGGTCCGCGAGTCGGTCCGGGTTGATACCTGGAACCGGGATGTGTGCGCCTATTCGGTAGACGATAATCGCCAGGAACAGAAAACGCAGACGAGCCCAGAGTTCAGACATACCGCCTTTGCCGAGCGCAGAGAGAGCACCTTGCTTAGCCATTTATTCCTCGAACTTGCCGCCAGCTGCTTCGATAGCCGCACGCGCACCTTTGGTGGCGCCGATTCCCTTCCCGATGGTTACAGCGCGAGTCACTTCACCGGACAGCATGATTTTCACACGCTGTACGTTGACGTTGATCACGTTGGCATCTTTCAAGGACTGCACGGTGACGATGTCGCCTTCCACTTTGGCCAGCTCGGACAGACGCACTTCTGCGCGGTCCATGGCTTTCAGGGAAACGAAACCGAACTTCGGCAGGCGACGATGCAGCGGCTGTTGACCGCCTTCAAAGCCTGGAGCAATGGTGCCACCGGAGCGGGAGGTCTGACCTTTGTGGCCACGGCCACCGGTCTTGCCCAAACCACTACCGATACCACGGCCCGGACGATGCTTTTCGCGACGGGAACCCGGCGCTGGACTCAGATCATTGAGTTTCATCGATTAACCCTCGACACGCAGCATGTAGTAAGCCTTGTTGATCATCCCGCGATTCTCGGGAGTATCCTGGACTTCTACAGTGTGACCGATGCGACGCAGACCCAGACCCTTAACGCACAGTTTGTGGTTAGGGATGCGGCCGGTCATGCTTTTGATCAGCGTTACTTTAACGGTAGCCATGATCAGAAGATCTCCTTGACGCTTTTGCCACGCTTGGCGGCAATGGATTCAGGAGATTGCATGGCTTTCAGACCCTTGAAAGTGGCGTGAACCACGTTTACCGGGTTAGTCGAGCCGTAGCACTTGGCCAGAACGTTCTGAACGCCAGCAACTTCGAGAACGGCACGCATAGCGCCGCCAGCGATGATACCGGTACCTTCAGAAGCAGGCTGCATGTATACCTTCGAAGCGCCATGGGCGGACTTCGTTGCGTACTGCAGGGTGGTGCCGTTCAGATCAACCTGGATCATGTTGCGGCGAGCAGCTTCCATTGCCTTCTGGATCGCAGCAGGCACTTCACGCGACTTGCCACGGCCGAAGCCAACACGCCCTTTACCATCACCTACCACGGTCAACGCGGTGAAGGTGAAGATACGGCCGCCTTTAACGGTTTTGGCTACGCGGTTAACTTGAACCAGCTTCTCGATGTAGCCTTCGTCGCGCTTTTGGTCGTTATTTGACATAACTTAGAACTCCAGCCCAGCTTCACGAGCAGCATCAGCCAGCGCCTTGACGCGACCGTGGTACTTGAAGCCAGAGCGGTCGAAAGCCACCTGCGAGACGCCAGCGGCTTTAGCACGCGTAGCGACCAGCTGGCCAACCTTAGTGGCCGCGTCGATGTTGCCGGTAGCACCATCACGCAGTTCTTTATCCAAAGTCGAAGCACTTGCCAGGACTTTGTTGCCGTCGGCCGAAATGACCTGGGCGTAGATGTGCTGCGACGAGCGGAACACGCAGAGACGCACGACTTCGAGTTCGTGCATTTTCAGGCGTGCTTTGCGAGCGCGACGCAGTCGAGTAACTTTTTTGTCGGTCATTTGCTATGCCCTACTTCTTCTTGGCTTCTTTACGACGGACGACTTCGTCCGCGTAGCGCACACCTTTGCCTTTGTACGGCTCTGGTGGACGGAAGTCGCGGATCTCGGCGGCCACTTGACCTACCAGCTGCTTGTCGATGCCCTTGATCAGGATATCGGTCTGGCTAGGAGTCTCAGCGGTGATGCCTTCCGGCAGTTCATAATCCACTGGGTGCGAGAAGCCAAGAGCCAGGTTCAGCACTGTGCCTTTTGCTTGCGCTTTGTAACCAACACCGACCAGCTGGAGCTTGCGCTCGAAGCCTTGGCTTACGCCTTGGACCATGTTGTTTACCAACGCACGAGTGGTACCGGCCATTGCGCGAGTCTGTTGATCGCCATTGCGAGCAGCAAAACGCAGCTCACCAGCTTCTTCAACAATCTCAACGGACGAATGGACGTTCAGTTCGAGAGTGCCCTTGGCACCCTTCACCGAAAGCTGTTGACCTGCGAATTTGACTTCGACACCGGCTGGCAGCTTAACGGGGTTCTTAGCGACGCGAGACATGCTTATCCCCCCTTAGAACACAGTGCAAAGAACTTCGCCGCCGACACCGGCAGCGCGCGCAGCACGATCCGTCATCACACCTTTGTTGGTGGAGACGATAGACACACCGAGACCGCCACGAACTTTTGGCAGATCCTCGACGGACTTGTACTGACGCAGGCCTGGGCGGCTGACGCGCTTCACTTCCTCGATGACCGGACGGCCTTCGAAGTACTTCAGCTCGATGGACAGCAGTGGCTTGATTTCGCTGCTGATCTGATAACCCGCAATGTAACCCTCGTCCTTCAGGACTTTGGCAACAGCTACCTTCAAAGTAGAAGATGGCATGCTTACGACGGACTTTTCAGCCATCTGGGCATTACGGATTCGAGTTAGCATGTCCGCTAACGGGTCCTGCATACTCATGGGCTAGACGCTCCTAATACACAAAAAATTAGCCTTTCGACTACTACGTGTCGCCGAATACATCCGTACAAAAAAGCACGGGCTCAGGCGAGCCGGGTATTCTAGACACACCCCAGAAATGAATCAAGCCCCAATAGGGGCTTGATTCAAGTACAAGGTCACCGGCGGTCAGGTTCTTGCAACCCTGAACGCCGAGACTTTGACAGTGCTTACCAGCTGGCTTTAACCAGACCTGGAACGTCACCACGCATTGCCGCTTCACGCAGTTTGTTACGGCCCAGGCCGAACTTGCGGTAAACGCCGTGCGGACGACCAGTCAGGCGGCAACGGTTACGCATGCGCGAAGCGCTTGCGTCACGTGGTTGCTTCTGCAGAGCTACGGTAGCTTCCCAACGTGCTTCTGGACTTGCGTTCAGATCCACGATGATCGCTTTGAGCGCTGCACGCTTGGTGGCGTACTTGGCAACGGTGAGCTGACGCTTCAGCTCACGGTTTTTCATGCTCTTCTTGGCCATTTTCCTACTCCAATCAGTTGCGGAACGGGAATTTGAAAGCACGCAGCAGAGCGCGGCCTTCGTCATCGTTCTTGGCAGTGGTGGTCAGGGTAATGTCCAGACCGCGGAGAGCATCGATCTTGTCGTAGTCGATTTCCGGGAAAATGATCTGCTCTTTAACGCCCATGCTGTAGTTACCACGACCATCGAAGGACTTGGCATTCAGACCGCGGAAGTCGCGGACCCGAGGCAGGGAGATCGACAGCAGACGATCCAGGAACTCGTACATACGCTCACGGCGCAGGGTCACTTTGACGCCGATCGGCCATCCTTCGCGGACTTTGAAGCCAGCGATGGATTTACGAGCGTAGGTCACAACGACTTTCTGGCCGGTGATCTTTTCCAGGTCAGCAACAGCGTGCTCGATGACTTTTTTGTCGCCGATCGCTTCGCCCAGACCCATGTTCAGGGTGATCTTGGTAACGCGCGGAACTTCCATCACGTTCGAAAGCTTAAGTTCTTCCTTAAGTTTCGGAGCGATTTCCTTCCGGTAAATCTCTTTTAGTCGTGCCATGGTCTTCTACCTAGCAGTGTTCAAGCATCAACCGCTTTTTGGGTCGACTTGAAGACACGAATTTTCTTACCGTCTTCTACTTTGAAACCAACGCGGTCAGCCTTGTTGGTTTCGCCGTTGAAGATGGCGACGTTGGAAGCGTGCAGTGGCGCTTCTTTCTCGACGATACCGCCCTGTACGCCCGACATCGGGTTAGGCTTGGTATGACGCTTGACCAGGTTCAGACCACCAACAACCAGACGGTTGTCAGCAAGAACCTTCAGCACCTTACCGCGCTTACCTTTGTCTTTGCCGGCGATCACGATGATCTCGTCGTCACGACGAATCTTTTGCATGTCGGATCTCCTTACAGCACTTCTGGGGCGAGCGAGACGATCTTCATGAACTTCTCAGTACGAAGTTCACGGGTCACTGGCCCAAAGATACGGGTGCCGATCGGCTCTTGCTTGTTGTTCAGAAGAACAGCAGCGTTGCCATCAAAGCGGATAATGGAGCCATCAGCACGACGTACGCCGTGACGAGTGCGGACTACAACAGCAGTCATCACTTGGCCTTTTTTCACTTTACCGCGAGGAATTGCTTCCTTGACGGTAACTTTGATGATGTCACCGATACCAGCGTAACGACGATGGGAGCCACCCAGCACCTTGATGCACATAACACGGCGAGCGCCGCTGTTATCGGCCACATCGAGCATGGATTGAGTCTGAATCATATAATTTCTCCGACCCCTAGTCCTTAGACTTCCACAGCGCGTTCGAGAACATCAACCAGCGCCCAAGACTTGGTCTTGGCCAAAGGACGAGTTTCACGAATAGTGACTTTGTCGCCAATGTGGCACTGATTGGTTTCGTCGTGCGCGTGCAGCTTAGTCGAACGCTTAACGTATTTACCGTAGATCGGGTGCTTAACGCGACGCTCGATCAGTACGGTGATGGTTTTGTCCATCTTGTCGCTGACAACACGGCCAGTCAGCGTACGGACAGTCTTTTCGGCTTCAGCCATGATCACTTACCTGCCTGCTGGTTGAGCACAGTCTTCACGCGAGCGATGTCACGCTTAACTTGCGAGAGCAGATGCGACTGCCCCAACTGGCCAGTTGCTTTCTGCATGCGCAGATTGAACTGGTCGCGCAGCAAGCCGAGCAGTTGCTCGTTCAGCTGCTGTGCGGATTTTTCACGAAGTTCATTCGCTTTCATCACATCACCGTCCGTTTAACAAAGGAGGTGGCGAGCGGCAGCTTTGCAGCAGCCAGGGCGAAAGCCTCACGCGCCAGCTCTTCAGAAACACCCTCGATTTCATACAGGACTTTGCCTGGCTGAATCTGGGCAACCCAGTATTCGACGTTACCCTTACCTTTACCCATCCGAACTTCGAGTGGCTTCTTGGAAATAGGCTTGTCCGGGAATACACGGATCCAGATCTTGCCGCCACGTTTTACGTGACGGGTCAGAGCACGACGCGCTGACTCGATCTGACGAGCGGTGAGACGACCACGAGCAACAGACTTCAGCGCGAACTCGCCGAAGCTGACTTTGCTACCGCGCAATGCCAGACCACGGTTGTGGCCGGTCATCTGCTTGCGGAACTTCGTACGCTTAGGTTGCAACATTTGGCGTACCCCTTACTTAGCAGCTTTTTTACGAGGCGCTGGTGCTTGTGGCTTCAGCTCTTCTTGGCGACCACCAATTACTTCGCCTTTGAAGATCCAAACCTTTACACCGATCACACCATAGGTGGTGTGAGCTTCGTAGTTGGCATAGTCGATGTCGGCACGCAGGGTGTGCAGTGGCACACGACCTTCGCGATACCATTCAGTACGTGCGATTTCAGCACCGCCGAGACGACCGCTCACTTGGATTTTGATGCCTTTGGCACCAATGCGCATGGCGTTCTGTACTGCGCGCTTCATAGCGCGACGGAACATTACACGACGCTCCAGCTGCTGAGCTACGCTCTGCGCAACCAGCATACCGTCGAGCTCCGGCTTGCGGATCTCTTCGATATTGATGTGCACAGGCACACCCATTTGCTTGGTCAGGTCCTGACGCAGTTTCTCAACATCTTCACCTTTCTTCCCGATAACGATACCTGGACGAGCGGTGTGGATGGTGATGCGTGCAGTTTGGGCCGGACGATGGATATCGATACGGCTTACGGACGCGCTTTTTAGTTTGTCTTGGAGGTACTCACGCACATTCAGATCTGCGAGCAAATAGTCCGCATAAGTCCGACCGTCTGCGTACCAGACGGAGGTGTGCTCCTTGACGATTCCCAGGCGAATGCCAATGGGATGTACTTTCTGACCCATCTCTTCGACTCCGTTACTTGTCAGCAACCTTGACAGTGATATGGCAAGACCGCTTGACGATGCGATCAGCACGGCCTTTGGCACGTGGCATGATGCGCTTCAGCGAACGCCCTTCGTTGACGAAAACGGTGCTGACCTTCAGGTCATCAACGTCTGCGCCTTCGTTATGCTCGGCGTTGGCTACGGCCGACTCCAGCACTTTCTTCATGATCTCGGCGGCTTTCTTACTGCTGAAAGCCAACAGGTTGAGCGCTTCGCCCACCTTCTTCCCGCGGATCTGGTCGGCGACCAAGCGGGCTTTCTGGGCGGAGATTCGAGCGCCCGACAACTTAGCGGCTACTTCCATTTCCTAACCCCTTAACGCTTGGCTTTCTTGTCAGCCACGTGCCCGCGATAGTTACGGGTACCGGCGAACTCGCCCAGTTTGTGGCCGACCATGTCTTCGTTCACGAGAACTGGGACGTGCTGACGACCGTTGTGTACTGCGATGGTCAGACCGACCATTTGTGGCAGGATCATCGAACGACGCGACCAGGTTTTCACCGGTTTGCGATCATTCTTTTCCGCCGCCACTTCGATCTTCTTCAGTAGGTGAAGATCGATAAAAGGACCTTTTTTCAGAGAACGTGGCACTGTCGTATCCCTCTATTTACTTGCGACGACGGACGATCATTTTGTCGGTACGCTTATTACCACGAGTCTTCGCGCCCTTAGTCGGGAAGCCCCATGGCGATACCGGATGACGACCACCAGAGGTACGACCTTCACCACCACCATGTGGGTGGTCAACCGGGTTCATGGCAACACCACGAACGGTTGGGCGAACGCCACGCCAGCGTTTGGCACCAGCTTTACCCAGCGAACGCAGGCTGTGCTCGGAGTTCGAGACTTCGCCCAGGGTCGCACGGCATTCAGCCAGCACTTTACGCATCTCACCAGAACGCAGACGCAGGGTCACGTAGACACCTTCACGAGCGATCAGCTGAGCCGAAGCACCAGCGGAACGAGCGATCTGTGCGCCTTTACCTGGCTTCAATTCGATGCCGTGTACGGTGCTACCAACTGGAATGTTGCGCAGTTGCAGAGCGTTGCCCGGCTTGATCGGTGCCAAGGCACCTGCGATCAGCTGGTCGCCAGCGCTCACGCCTTTAGGGGCGATGATGTAGCGACGCTCGCCATCTGCGTACAGCAGCAGAGCGATGTGAGCAGTACGGTTTGGATCGTATTCGATACGCTCGACAGTGGCAGCGATGCCATCTTTGTCGTTGCGACGGAAGTCGACCAGACGGTAATGCTGCTTATGACCACCACCAACGTGACGCGTGGTAATACGGCCATTGTTGTTACGACCACCAGACTTCGATTTTTTCTCGAGCAGCGGTGCGTGAGGAGCGCCTTTATGCAGCTCCTGGTTGACCACCTTGACCACAAAACGGCGGCCAGGGGAAGTCGGTTTGCATTTAACGATTGCCATGATGCACCCCTTCCTTACTCAGCACTGCTGCTGAAATCGAGATCTTGGCCTGGCTGAAGGGAGATAACTGCCTTCTTCCAGTCATTACGCTTGCCCAGACCGCGAGCAGTGCGCTTGCTCTTACCCAGAACGTTCAGGGTAGTAACACGCTCTACTTTCACGCTGAACAGGCTTTCGACGGCCTTCTTGATTTCCAGCTTGGTTGCGTCAGTAGCAACCTTGAAAACGAACTGGCCTTTTTTGTCAGCCAGAACCGTAGCCTTTTCGGAAACGTGCGGGCCAAGCAGAACTTTAAATACGCGTTCCTGGTTCATCCCAGCAGCTCCTCGAATTTCTTCACGGCCGACACGGTGATCAACACCTTGTCGTATGCGATCAGACTAACTGGATCGGAACCTTGCACATCACGTACATCGACGTGTGGCAGGTTGCGAGCAGCCAGGTACAGGTTCTGGTCAACAGCGTCCGACACGATCAGAACGTCGGTCAGGCTCATGTTGGTCAGTTTGCCCAGCAGGTCTTTGGTTTTCGGGGTTTCAACAGCGAAATCCTGAACCACAACCAGACGATCAGTACGCACCAGCTCAGCAAGAATGGAACGCATTGCTGCGCGATACATCTTCTTGTTCAGCTTTTGGGAGTGATCCTGAGGACGAGCTGCGAAAGTGGTACCGCCGCCACGCCAGATTGGGCTACGAATGGTACCGGCACGAGCACGGCCAGTACCTTTCTGACGCCATGGGCGCTTGCCGCCACCGGAAACGTCGGAACGGGTCTTTTGCTGCTTGCTACCTTGACGGCCGCCGGCCATGTAGGCCACGACTGCTTGGTGAACCAGCGTCTCGTTGAATTCGCCGCCAAATGTCAGTTCGGAAACTTCGATCGCTTGAGCGTCATTTACATTTAATTGCATGTCAGCTTCCCCTTAACCGCGAGCCTTGGCTGCTGGACGTACAACCACGTTGCCGCCAGTAGCGCCAGGAACAGCACCCTTGACCAACAACAGATTGCGTTCAGCGTCCACGCGCACTACTTCGAGGGACTGCACGGTCACGCGCTCAGCGCCCATATGACCGGACATTTTTTTGCCCTTGAATACACGACCAGGAGTCTGGCACTGGCCGATAGAGCCTGGAACGCGGTGGGATACGGAGTTACCGTGGGTGTTATCTTGCCCGCGGAAGTTCCAACGCTTGATCGTACCCTGGAAGCCTTTACCCTTGGACTGACCGGTTACATCAACCAGTTGACCAGCGGCGAAGAGTTCAGCGTTGATCAGATCGCCGGCCTGGTACTCGCCTTCTTCAAGGCGGAATTCCATTACGGTACGACCAGCGGCTACGTTCGCCTTGGCGAAGTGGCCAGCCTGAGCTGCTGTTACACGCGAAGCGCGACGCTCGCCGACAGTGACTTGCACTGCACGATAGCCATCGGTTTCTTCAGTTTTGAACTGGGTGACGCGATTCGGCTCGATCTCAATGACCGTGACCGGAATGGAGACACCTTCTTCGGTGAAAATACGGGTCATACCGCATTTACGACCGACTACACCAATAGTCATGTTGTAAACCTCATGAGTGTACGGGGCTTTCACCCGCTATGGCCGCCCATTTCAGAGCGTTACACGACCAAGACCGAGTCTTAGCCGAGGCTGATCTGCACTTCCACACCGGCCGCAAGATCAAGCTTCATAAGAGCATCAACGGTTTTATCCGTTGGCTGGACGATGTCCAGAACGCGCTTATGAGTACGGATCTCGTACTGGTCACGCGCGTCTTTGTTGACGTGCGGGGAGACCAGAACGGTGAACCGCTCTTTACGGGTAGGCAGTGGAATTGGACCACGCACTTGAGCACCAGTACGTTTCGCGGTTTCCACGATTTCCTGGGTTGATTGGTCGATCAGGCGATGGTCAAAAGCCTTCAACCTGATACGGATTTGCTGATTTTGCATTGGATTTCAGACTCCGGCTGCTATTCCCACCGGGCGCAATACGCCCGTTAAAAGGAGGCGCAATTCTATAGACGCCCCAGATAGGTGTCAACCCAATAAAAAAGCCCCCGCTGAGCGGGGGCTTTTTCAAAGCATCGAAGCTATCTCAAAAAGAGATTACTCGATGATTTTAGCTACGACGCCAGCGCCGACGGTACGACCGCCTTCACGGATAGCGAAACGCAGGCCGTCTTCCATCGCGATGGTTTTGATCAGGGTAACTTCCATTTGGATGTTATCACCTGGCATTACCATTTCAACGCCTTCTGGCAGCTGGCAGTTACCAGTCACGTCAGTAGTACGGAAGTAGAACTGTGGACGGTAGCCTTTGAAGAACGGAGTGTGACGACCGCCTTCTTCCTTGCTCAGAACGTAAACTTCTGCGGTGAACTTGGTGTGCGGCTTAACCGAACCTGGCTTAACCAGAACCTGGCCACGCTCAACGTCGTCACGCTTGGTACCACGCAGCAGAACGCCGCAGTTCTCGCCAGCACGACCTTCGTCGAGCAGTTTGCGGAACATTTCAACACCGGTGCAGGTGGTGGTAGTGGTGTCACGCAGACCAACGATTTCCAGTGCATCTTGAACGCGAACGATACCGCGCTCGATACGACCGGTTACCACAGTACCGCGACCGGAGATCGAGAATACGTCTTCGATTGGCATCAGGAACGGCTTGTCGATCATACGAACTGGTTCTGGGATGTAGCTGTCCAGAGTCTCTACCAGCTTCTTGACAGCGGTAGTGCCCATTTCGTTGTCGTCTTTGCCTTCCAGCGCCATACGAGCAGAACCGATGATGATTGGAGTGTCATCACCTGGGAAGTCGTAAGTGCTCAGCAGGTCGCGCACTTCCATCTCAACCAGTTCCAGCAGCTCAGCGTCGTCTACCAGGTCAGCCTTGTTCAGGAAAACCACGATGTACGGAACGCCTACCTGGCGGGACAGCAGGATGTGCTCACGGGTTTGTGGCATCGGACCATCAGCGGCCGAGCAAACCAGAATCGCGCCGTCCATCTGGGCAGCACCGGTGATCATGTTCTTCACGTAGTCAGCGTGACCTGGGCAGTCAACGTGAGCGTAGTGACGGATCAGCGAGTTGTATTCAACGTGCGCGGTGTTGATGGTGATACCACGAGCTTTTTCTTCTGGCGCGCTGTCGATCTTGTCGAATTCAACTACGGCCGAACCGAAAACTTCGGAGCAGACGCGAGTCAGAGCTGCGGTCAGAGTGGTTTTACCGTGGTCAACGTGACCGATGGTGCCAACGTTGACGTGCGGAAGGGAACGATCAAATTTTTCTTTAGCCACGACAATTAACTCCTAGCCTAAAGGGGCTGAATCAGCCTTGTTTTTTGGTTACAGTTTCGACGATGTGCGACGGAGCTGTATCGTATTTTTTGAATTCCATAGAGTAGCTTGCGCGACCCTGGGACATGGAACGAACGTCGGTCGCATAACCGAACATCTCACCCAGCGGAACTTCGGCGCGGATAACTTTGCCGGAGACCGTGTCTTCCATACCCTGAATCATGCCACGGCGACGGTTAAGGTCGCCCATCACATCACCCATATAGTCTTCAGGCGTAACAACCTCTACCGCCATGATCGGCTCGAGCAACTCACCACCGCCCTTCTGGGCCAGTTGCTTGGTCGCCATGGAAGCAGCCACCTTGAACGCCATCTCGTTGGAGTCGACGTCGTGGTAGGAACCATCGAACACAGTAGCCTTCAGGCCGATCAGCGGATAACCGGCAACTACGCCGTTTTTCATCTGCTCTTCGATACCTTTCTGGATAGCCGGGATGTATTCCTTAGGAACCACACCACCCACTACTTCGTTCACGAATTGCAGACCTTCCTGACCTTCGTCAGCAGGGGCAAAACGAATCCAGCAGTGACCAAACTGGCCACGACCACCGGATTGACGAACGAACTTGCCTTCGATTTCGCAGTTCTTCGTGATGCGCTCACGATACGAAACTTGAGGCTTACCGATGTTGGCTTCAACGTTGAACTCACGGCGCATCCGGTCAACCAGGATGTCCAGGTGCAACTCACCCATACCAGAGATGATCGTCTGACCAGTCTCTTCATCAGTCTTGACGCGGAAAGACGGGTCTTCCTGAGCGAGCTTGCCCAGAGCGATACCCATTTTTTCCTGGTCATCCTTGGTCTTAGGCTCAACGGCAACCGAAATAACCGGCTCCGGGAAGTCCATGCGAACCAGGATGATTGGCTTGTCAGCGCTGCACAAAGTCTCACCAGTGGTGACGTCCTTCATGCCGATCAAGGCCGCGATGTCACCAGCGCGTACTTCCTTGATTTCTTCACGGGCGTTTGCGTGCATTTGCACCATACGGCCCACGCGCTCTTTCTTGCCTTTGACCGAGTTGATCACGCCGTCACCGGAGTTCAACACGCCCGAATAAACACGGACGAAGGTCAGAGTACCCACGAACGGGTCGGTAGCGATCTTGAACGCCAGTGCTGCGAACGGCTCTTCGTCGTTTGCATGACGCTCCATTTCCTCTTCCTCGTTATCAGGGTTGGAACCCTTGATAGCAGGAATGTCGGTTGGAGCAGGCAGGAAGTCGATAACGGCGTCGAGAACCAGGGGAACACCCTTGTTCTTGAAGGAAGAACCGCAAACAGCCAGAACGATTTCGCCGGCGATAGTACGCTGACGCAAAGCAGCCTTGATCTCTTCGATCGACAGCTCTTCGCCTTCCAGGTACTTGTTCATCAGCTCTTCGTTGGCTTCGGCAGCAGCTTCAACCATGTTGTTGCGCCACTCTTCAGCCAGCTCTTGCAGCTCGGCAGGGATGTCCTTGCGAACAGGGACCATACCCTTGTCGGAGTCGTTCCAGTAGACAGCTTGCATGTTGATCAGATCGATCTGACCCTGGAAGTTGTCTTCGGAACCGATAGCCAACTGAATCGGCACCGGAGTGTGACCCAGACGCTGCTTGATCTGACCAATCACGCGCAGGAAGTTAGCGCCGGCACGGTCCATCTTGTTTACGTAAACAAGACGTGGAACACCGTATTTGTTGGCTTGGCGCCATACGGTTTCGGACTGCGGCTCAACGCCCGAAGTACCGCAGAACACAACGACAGCGCCGTCGAGTACGCGCAGGGAGCGCTCTACTTCAATGGTGAAGTCTACGTGGCCCGGGGTATCGATAACGTTGAAGCGATGCTCGTGCGAGTACTGCTTCTCGGAACCTTTCCAGAAGGCGGTGATGGCAGCAGAAGTAATGGTAATACCACGCTCCTGCTCCTGCACCATCCAGTCTGTGGTCGCGGCGCCATCATGCACCTCGCCCATTTTGTGACTTTTGCCGGTGTAAAAAAGGACGCGCTCGGTGGTGGTGGTTTTACCAGCATCCACGTGAGCGACGATACCGATGTTACGGTAGCGGCTAATCGGAGTAGTACGAGCCATAAAGCCCTCGCAAAATTAGTGAAGCTTAAATTAGAAGCGGTAGTGCGAGAAAGCCTTGTTGGCTTCGGCCATACGGTGCACGTCTTCACGCTTCTTAACTGCAGCACCTTTGCCTTCAGCAGCATCCAGCAGTTCGCCAGCCAAACGCAGAGCCATGGACTTCTCGCCGCGCTTGCGGGCGAAGTCTACCAACCAGCGCATTGCCAGAGCGTTACGACGGGAAGGACGAACCTCGACCGGAACCTGGTAAGTAGCACCACCAACGCGGCGCGACTTCACTTCGACCAGCGGAGCGATGGCGTCGAGTGCTTTTTCGAAGAGTTCCAGGGGATCGGTGCCAGCCTTACGAGCCGCAACGGTTTCCAGGGCACCATAAACGATACGCTCGGCAACGGCTTTCTTGCCGCTTTCCATAACGTGGTTCATGAATTTGGCGAGGATTTGGCTTCCGTATTTCGGATCGTCCAGAATCTCACGCTTTGCTGCTACGCGACGTCTTGGCATTGATAAGCCCTCAAACGGTCTTCAGGTTAGTTCGGAACAGATCTCGAGAGATACGTGCCCGACCTTACTCTTATCGACTCAATAAATTAGAAAACTGCAAAGCGGCCAATTACTTCGGACGCTTGGTACCGTACTTCGAACGACCCTGGTTACGACCTTTGACACCGGAAGTATCCAACGAACCGCGAACGGTGTGATAACGAACACCTGGCAAGTCTTTTACACGACCGCCGCGGATCAGTACCACGCTGTGCTCTTGCAGGTTGTGACCTTCACCACCGATGTACGAGGAAACCTCGAAACCGTTGGTCAGGCGCACACGGCATACTTTACGCAGTGCCGAGTTAGGTTTTTTCGGCGTGGTGGTGTACACACGGGTGCACACGCCACGACGTTGCGGGCAGTTCTGCAGCGCAGGCACGTCGGATTTCTCGACGATACGCTTACGCGGCTGACGTACCAGCTGGTTGATAGTTGCCATCTACTAGCTCCACTGTTGTCTTGCGACGCTATTGTCTTGCAAGAAAAGCAAAATGGCAGGAACGAGTTCCCGCCAAATTTAGGGGTACAAGAGTCTAAAGAGGATCTTGGCCCCAGTCAAGGCAAGGCCCCGACCTCCCCGCTCATCCAACCTCGACAATTTGTCTCGATTCGATGAACGGAATGGCCAGGGCCTTACGCTCGTTTATCGCAGAACTCAGTTACCGCTCGAGTTCAGCGCTTCGGTCAGCGCAGCTTCTACTTCACTGGCGCTTACGCGCAACGGCTTGTCGGCTTCACGGCGACGCTTACGCTCGCTGTGATAGGCCAGGCCGGTACCCGCCGGGATCAGACGACCCACGACCACGTTTTCTTTCAGGCCGCGCAGGTAATCGCGCTTGCCGGTTACCGCCGCTTCGGTCAGTACACGGGTGGTTTCCTGGAAGGAAGCCGCCGAGATGAACGATTCGGTGGACAACGACGCCTTGGTGATACCCAGCAGTACGCGAGTGAACTTGGAGACAAACTTGTCTTCCGCAGCCAGACGCTCGTTCTCTACCAGTACGTGAGTCAGTTCCATCTGGTCGCCCTTGATGAAACTGGAATCGCCGGATTCAGCGATTTCAACTTTACGCAGCATCTGACGCAGGATGGTCTCGATGTGCTTGTCGTTGATCTTCACGCCTTGCAGGCGATAAACGTCCTGGATCTCGTTCACGATGTACTTGGCCAGCGCACTCACACCCAGCAGACGCAGGATGTCGTGTGGATCGCTCGGGCCGTCGGAGATAACTTCGCCACGGTTTACCTGTTCGCCTTCGAAGACGTTCAGGTGACGCCACTTCGGAATCAGCTCTTCGTACGGATCGCTACCGTCGTTCGGAGTAATGACCAGACGGCGCTTGCCCTTGGTTTCTTTACCGAACGCGATGGTGCCGCTGACTTCAGCCAGAATCGACGCTTCTTTCGGACGACGGGCTTCGAACAAGTCGGCAACACGCGGCAGACCACCGGTGATGTCACGAGTCTTCGAGGTCTCTTGCGGGATACGAGCGATAACATCACCGATCGCGATCTTCGCACCATCCGCTACACCGACCAGGGCGTTGGCTGGCAGGAAGTACTGAGCGATAACGTCAGTGCCTGGCAGCAACAGATCCTTGCCGTTGTCGTCGACCATCTTCACGGCTGGACGAATGTCCTTGCCGGCAGCTGGACGATCTTTGGCGTCGAGTACTTCAATGTTGGTCATACCGGTCAATTCGTCAGTCTGACGCTTGATCGTGATGCCTTCTTCCATGCCCACGTAGGTCACGGTACCTTTCATTTCGGTAACGATTGGGTGAGTGTGCGGATCCCACTTGGCAACGATTGCGCCAGCGTCGACCTTGTCACCTTCTTTAACCGAAATCACAGCACCGTACGGCAGCTTGTAACGCTCGCGCTCACGACCGAAGTCATCAGCGATAGCCAGCTCACCGGAACGGGAGACAGCAACCAGGTGACCATCCACTCGCTCAACGTGCTTCAGGTTGTGCAGACGGACGGTACCGCCGTTCTTAACCTGAACGCTGTCGGCTGCGGAGGTCCGGCTTGCCGCACCACCGATGTGGAACGTCCGCATCGTCAGCTGGGTACCCGGCTCACCGATGGACTGTGCAGCGATAACGCCGACCGATTCACCGATGTTCACCTGGTGACCACGAGCCAGATCACGGCCGTAGCACTTGGCGCAAATGCCATAGCGGGTTTCGCAGCTGATCGGCGAACGCACGATCACTTCGTCGATGCTGTTCAGCTCGATGAACTCGACCCACTTCTCGTCTACCAGGGTGCCAGCAGGAACGATGACGTCCTCGGTACCCGGCTTGAATACGTCACGGGCGATGACACGACCCAATACGCGCTCACCCAACGGCTCGACAACGTCACCGCCTTCAATGTGCGGCGTCATCAGCAAGCCTTGCTCGGTCCCGCAATCGATCTCGGTCACGACCAGATCCTGCGCCACGTCTACCAGACGACGAGTCAGGTAACCGGAGTTCGCAGTTTTCAACGCGGTATCCGCCAGACCTTTACGAGCACCGTGAGTGGAAATGAAGTACTGGAGTACGCTCAAACCTTCACGGAAGTTCGCAGTAATCGGCGTTTCGATGATGGAACCGTCCGGCTTGGCCATCAGGCCACGCATACCGGCGAGCTGACGGATCTGCGCAGCAGAACCCCGTGCGCCCGAGTCGGCCATCATGTACATCGAGTTGAAGGATTCCTGGTCGACTTCGTCGCCATGACGGTCGATGACTTTCTCTTTCGAGAGGTTGGCCATCATCGCCTTGGAAACTTCGTCGTTCGCCTTGGACCAGAGGTCGATCACCTTGTTGTACTTCTCGCCCTGGGTTACCAGGCCGGAGGCGTACTGGCTTTCGATCTCTTTCACTTCGTCGGTAGCGGTACCGATGATTCGAGCTTTTTCATCCGGGATAACGAAGTCGTTAACACCGATGGAAACGCCGGAGATGGTCGAATAGGCAAAACCGGTGTACATCAACTGGTCAGCGAAGATCACGGTCTCTTTCAGACCGACCACGCGGTAGCACTGGTTGATCAGCTTGGAGATCGCCTTTTTCTTCATCGGCAGGTTGACGACGTCGAAGGACAGACCTTTTGGCACAACCTGGAACAGCAGCGCACGGCCGACAGTGGTGTCGACGATACGGGTACCGGTCACGCTACCACCGTCACGATCGTTGACGGTTTCGTTGATCCGCACTTTGACTTTCGCGTGCAGTGCGGCTTCGCCGGCACGGAACACACGGTCAACTTCCTGCAGATCCGCGAACACACGACCTTCGCCCTTGGCGTTGATCGCTTCACGAGTCATGTAGTACAGACCCAGTACAACGTCCTGCGACGGAACGATGATTGGCTCACCGTTGGCTGGCGACAGAATGTTGTTGGTCGACATCATCAACGCACGCGCTTCCAGCTGGGCTTCCAGCGTCAGCGGTACGTGCACGGCCATTTGGTCGCCGTCGAAGTCGGCGTTGTACGCAGCACAAACCAACGGGTGCAGCTGAATAGCCTTACCTTCGATCAGTACTGGTTCAAACGCCTGGATACCCAGACGGTGAAGGGTCGGTGCACGGTTGAGGAGTACCGGGTGTTCGCGAATGACTTCAGCGAGAACGTCCCATACTTCCGGCAGCTCGCGCTCGACCATCTTTTTGGCGGCCTTGATGGTGGTCGCCAGACCACGCATTTCCAGCTTGCCGAAAATGAACGGCTTGAACAGCTCGAGAGCCATTTTCTTCGGCAGACCGCACTGGTGCAGACGCAGGGTCGGACCTACGGTAATTACCGAACGACCGGAGTAGTCAACACGCTTACCGAGCAAGTTCTGACGGAAACGACCTTGCTTACCCTTGATCATGTCAGCCAGGGATTTCAGAGGACGCTTGTTCGAACCGGTAATGGCGCGTCCACGACGGCCGTTGTCGAGCAGTGCATCGACAGCTTCCTGCAACATACGCTTTTCGTTGCGCACGATGATGTCCGGAGCGGACAGATCGAGCAGGCGCTTCAAGCGGTTGTTACGGTTGATCACTCGACGATACAAATCGTTGAGGTCGGAAGTCGCGAAGCGACCGCCATCCAGCGGGACCAGTGGACGCAGATCTGGCGGCAGAACCGGCAGAACGGTCAGCACCATCCATTCTGGCAAGTTGCCGGAACCCTGGAAGGCTTCCATCAACTTCAGACGCTTGGACAGCTTCTTGATTTTGGTCTCGGAGTTGGTTTGCGGAATTTCTTCGCGCAGACGACCAATCTCGTGCTCCAGGTCGATAGCGTGCAGCAGTTCGCGGACAGCTTCGGCACCCATGCGGGCATCGAAATCGTCACCGAATTCTTCCAGCGCTTCGAAGTACTGCTCGTCGTTGAGCAACTGACCTTTTTCAAGGGTGGTCATCCCTGGATCGATAACGACATAGCTCTCGAAGTAGAGAACGCGCTCGATATCACGCAGGGTCATGTCCATCAGCAAGCCGATACGCGACGGCAGCGATTTCAGGAACCAGATGTGAGCAACCGGCGAAGCCAGTTCGATGTGCGCCATGCGCTCACGACGAACTTTGGCCAGTGCGACTTCAACGCCGCACTTTTCGCAGATCACACCACGGTGCTTCAAGCGCTTGTACTTACCGCACAGGCACTCGTAATCCTTCACCGGGCCAAAGATCTTGGCGCAGAACAGGCCGTCACGCTCAGGTTTGAACGTACGGTAGTTGATGGTTTCCGGCTTTTTAACTTCACCGAACGACCACGAACGGATCATCTCAGGCGATGCCAACCCGATACGGATGGCGTCGAACTCTTCGACTTGACCCTGGTTTTTCAGCAAATTCAGTAGGTCTTTCAAGGCCTTTCCTCCTGGCGGAGCAGAGAGCGGGCAATCCTGCCCCGCTCTCGATTCGCGTCACGTGTTATTCGGTTTCCAGATCGATATCGATGCCGAGGGAACGAATTTCCTTGATCAACACGTTGAAGGACTCGGGCATGCCCGGCTCCATACGGTGATCGCCGTCCACGATGTTTTTGTACATCTTGGTCCGACCGTTCACATCGTCCGACTTCACTGTGAGCATTTCTTGCAGAGTGTATGCAGCACCGTATGCTTCCAGTGCCCAGACCTCCATCTCCCCGAAACGCTGACCACCGAACTGCGCCTTACCACCCAGCGGCTGCTGGGTAACCAGGCTGTACGAACCGGTAGAACGAGCGTGCATCTTGTCGTCTACCAAGTGGTTCAGCTTCAGCATGTACATGTAGCCAACGGTAACCGGGCGCTCGAACTTGTTGCCGGTACGGCCGTCAGTCAGTTGCATCTGGCCGCTTTCCGGCAGGTCTGCCAGTTTCAGCATGGCCTTGATTTCAACTTCCTTGGCACCGTCGAATACCGGAGTGGCCATTGGAACGCCGCCACGCAGATTGTTCGCAAGATCCAGGATTTCCTGGTCGGAGAAGTCATCGAGGCTCTCCTGACGACCACCGATCTCGTTGTAGATCTCGTGCAGGAACTTACGCAGCTCGGCAACCTTACGCTGCTCTTCAACCATGCGGTTGATCTTCTCGCCCAGACCTTTGGCCGCGAGGCCCAGGTGGGTTTCGAGGATCTGACCAACGTTCATACGCGAAGGTACGCCCAGTGGGTTGAGTACGACGTCGACCGGCGTGCCATTGGCATCGTGCGGCATGTCTTCAACCGGCATGATCACGGAGACCACACCCTTGTTACCGTGACGACCGGCCATCTTGTCGCCCGGCTGGATGCGACGACGGATTGCCAGGTAGACCTTGACGATTTTCAGCACGCCTGGAGCCAGGTCATCGCCCTGCTGCAGTTTGCGCTTCTTGTCTTCGAACTTGTCGTCCAGCAGACGGCGGCGATCGACGATGTAAGCCTGAGCCTTCTCGAGCTGCTCGTTCAGAGCATCTTCAGCCATGCGCAGCTTGAACCACTGACCATGCTCAAGACCGTCGAGCACTTCATCGGTGATGTCCTGGCCTTTCTTCAGACCAGCGCCGCCTTCGGCTTTGTGGCCAACCAGAGCGGAGCGCAGACGTTCGAAGGTAGCGCCTTCAACGATACGGAACTCTTCGTTCAGATCCTTGCGGATCTCGTCGAGCTGGCTCTTCTCGATGGACAGGGCACGACTGTCGCGCTCAACGCCATCACGGGTGAAGACCTGAACGTCGATGACAGTACCTTTGGTACCGGTTGGTACGCGCAGGGAAGTGTCCTTAACGTCGCTAGCCTTCTCACCGAAGATCGCGCGCAGCAGTTTTTCTTCTGGCGTCAGTTGGGTCTCGCCTTTCGGAGTGACCTTGCCGACCAGAATGTCGCCCGGGCCAACTTCGGCGCCGACGTAAACGATACCGGCTTCGTCCAGCTTGTTCAGCGCAGCTTCACCCACGTTCGGGATGTCCGCAGTGATTTCCTCTGGGCCAAGCTTGGTGTCACGAGCCACGCAGGTCAGTTCCTGAATGTGGATCGTGGTGAAGCGATCTTCCTGAACCACACGCTCGGACAGGCAGATGGAGTCTTCGAAGTTGAAGCCGTTCCATGCCATGAACGCGATACGCATGTTCTGACCCAAAGCCAGTTCACCCATATCGGTGGACGGACCGTCAGCCATGATGTCGCTACGCTGAACCCGATCACCCTTACGCACCAGCGGACGCTGGTTGATGCAGGTGTTCTGGTTGGAGCGGGTGTATTTGGTCAGGTTGTAGATGTCGACACCGGCTTCGCCAGTTTCAACTTCATCATCTGCAACACGAACCACGATACGGCTGGCGTCGACGGAATCGATAACGCCGCCACGACGAGCCACGACGCAAACGCCGGAGTCACGAGCTACGTTACGCTCCATGCCGGTACCGACCAGCGGCTTGTCAGCGCGCAGCGTTGGTACAGCTTGACGCTGCATGTTCGAACCCATCAACGCACGGTTGGCGTCGTCGTGCTCGAGGAACGGGATCAGCGACGCTGCGACCGAAACTACCTGCTTCGGCGACACGTCCATCAAGGTGACGTCTTCCGGCGCCTTGACGGTGAACTCGTTCAGGTGACGAACAGCTACCAGCTCGTCGATCAGGACTTTCTTGTCGCTCATCGTGGCGGAAGCCTGGGCGATCACGTGATCAGCTTCTTCGATGGCGGACAGGAATACGATCTCGTCAGTGACCAGAGCGTCTTTCACCACACGGTACGGGCTCTCGAGGAAACCGTACTGGTTGGTGCGCGCATACGCAGCCAGGGAGTTGATCAGACCGATGTTCGGACCTTCCGGCGTTTCAATCGGGCATACACGACCGTAGTGAGTCGGGTGTACGTCACGAACTTCGAAGCCTGCACGTTCACGAGTCAAACCACCTGGGCCGAGTGCGGAAACACGACGCTTGTGGGTGATCTCGGACAGCGGGTTGTTCTGGTCCATGAACTGGGACAGCTGGCTCGAACCGAAGAACTCTTTCACCGCCGCAGCCACTGGCTTGGCGTTGATGAGGTCTTGCGGCATCAGGCCTTCGCTTTCAGCCATCGACAGACGCTCTTTGACCGCGCGCTCAACACGCACCAAGCCAACGCGGAACTGGTTTTCGGCCATCTCGCCTACACAGCGAACACGACGGTTACCCAGGTGGTCGATGTCATCGACGATGCCTTTGCCGTTACGGATGTCGACCAGCGTCTTCAGTACCGCAACGATGTCTTCCTTGGACAACACGCCCGAACCTTCGATTTCGGTACGACCGATACGACGGTTGAACTTCATCCGGCCGACCGCAGACAGGTCATAGCGCTCAGGGCTGAAGAACAGGTTGTTGAACAGGGTCTCGGCAGCATCCTTGGTTGGCGGCTCGCCTGGACGCATCATGCGATAGATTTCGACCAGCGCCTCCAATTGGTTGCTGGTGGAATCGATCTTCAGGGTGTCGGAGACGAACGGACCACAGTCGATATCGTTGGTGTACAACGTCTCGATGCGAACGACCTGAGCCTTGGCAATTTTTGCCAGCACTTCTGTCGTCAGCTCGGTGTTGCATTCAGCCAGGATTTCACCGGTAGCCGGGTGCACGATGACCTTGGCGGTGGTGCGACCCAGGACGTAGTCCAGAGGCACTTCCAGCTCTTTGATCCCGGCTTTTTCCAGCTGGTTGATGTGGCGAGCAGTGATACGGCGACCTTGCTCGACAATAACCTTGCCTTTGTCATCCTGGATGTCCAGGACCGCAATTTCACCGCGCAGACGCTGAGGCACCAGTTCCAGGCTCAGGTTTTCGCCTTTCACATGGAATACGTTGGTGGTGTAGAACGCGTCCAGCACTTCTTCAGTGGTGTAACCGAGCGCGCGCAGCAATACCGATGCTGGCAGCTTGCGGCGACGGTCGATACGCACGAACACGCAGTCTTTCGGGTCGAACTCGAAGTCCAACCACGAACCGCGGTAAGGGATGATCCGCGCCGAGTACAGCAGCTTGCCGGAGCTGTGCGTCTTGCCACGATCGTGGTCGAAGAACACGCCAGGGGAGCGGTGCAGCTGGGAAACGATTACACGCTCAGTACCGTTGATTACGAAGGTACCGTTTTCAGTCATCAGGGGAATTTCACCCATGTAGACTTCTTGCTCTTTGATGTCCTTGATCGCTTTGTTCGACGATTCTTTGTCGAAAATGATCAGGCGCACTTTTACCCGCAAAGGTACGGCGTAAGTCACACCGCGCAATACGCATTCTTTGACATCAAATGCCGGTTCGCCCAGGCGATAACCGACGTACTCCAAGGCAGCATTGCCGGAGTAGCTGATGATCGGGAAAACGGATTTGAAGGCCGCATGCAGGCCCACGTCGCGGAACTGATCTTTAGTCGCTCCCGCTTGCAAGAATTCACGATACGAATCCAGCTGGATGGCCAGGAGGTAAGGCACATCCATGACGTCCGGCAACTTGCTAAAGTCCTTGCGGATACGTTTTTTCTCAGTATATGAGTAAGCCATCAGCGTTCCCCAGCTTGGTCACCTGCTTGTTTGGCCCCTCCCGACGGGAGCAGCCAGAAAATCGTGCAAACCCCATGGTTTGCGCCACCATATCGGGTGGTTACAGCTCGTTATCAGCACCGACCCAGTCGGCTGCCAATAACGGAAAAAGGCCGGTGGCAAGAGCCACCAGCCATCAGCCTGTCGCTTAACGCTCGGGCTGGAGGAGCAAAGTCGATGCTTACTTCAGCTCGACTTTAGCGCCTGCTTCTTCCAGCTTCTTCTTAGCGTCTTCAGCAGCTTCTTTCGAAACGCCTTCAGCTACAACCTGAGGAGCGCCGTCGACTTTCTCTTTGGCTTCTTTCAGGCCCAGACCAGTCAGTTCACGAACTGCCTTGATCACGTTTACTTTCTTCTCGCCGGCTTCAAGCAGAACAACGTTGAATTCGGTTTGCTCTTCAACAACAGCGGCAGCAGCAGCTGGACCAGCAGCAGCAACAGCAGCGGTCACGCCGAAGGTTTCTTCCATTGCTTTGATCAGCTCAACAACTTCCAGAACGGTTTTCTGGCCGATTGCTTCGATGATTTGTTCGTTAGTCAGAGACATGACTTGAATCCTGTATTGGGGTGACAGCTTACGCAGCCATCAAATTAAACATATGATTTGGAAAGATTCGACTGAGCCTTAGGCTGCAGCAGCTTCTTTCTGGTCGCGAACGGCTGCCAGAGTACGAGCCAGCTTGCTGGTAGCGCCTTGAATCACGCTCATCAGTTTCGCAATAGCTTCGTCGCGGGTCGGCAGGGTAGCCAACACGTCGATCTGGTTAGCGGCAAGAAACTTGCCATCAAACGCAGCTGCCTTGATCTCGAACTTGTCCTGACCCTTGGCGAACTCTTTGAAAATCCGGGCAGCAGCGCCTGGATGTTCCTTGGAGAATGCAATCAGGGTAGGGCCGGTGAACACGTCGTTGAGGACACTGAATTCAGTGTCAGCAACAGCGCGCTTGAGCAGGGTGTTACGTACAACACGTACGTAAACGCCAGCTTCACGAGCCTCTTTACGGAGTCCGGTCATTGCGCCTACTGTTACGCCACGGGCATCAGCCACGACAGCGGACAGAGCGACTTTGGCAGCCTCGTTGACTTCAGCGACGATGGCCTTCTTGTCTTCGAGTTTAATTGCCACGGGTTTAACTCCTGCTTGTTACCGTTTCATCCAGTCGGAACCGGATGTCGTTTTGGTGTCTGATTCGGTAAGGAACCGGGAGCACCATCTGCGTAGGCTTGTGGTTTAAGACTTGCGTCGCCTACGGTCTTGGATAGCCCCCGCCAGGCAGGGACCCCAATTTTTCAATTGGCGCAATCACTTGCGCCAATTTATGTCTTACGCGTCGAGCGAGCTTTGGTCGATGACCAGACCTGGGCCCATAGTGGTGCTCAGGGTAACGCGCTTGACGTAAATGCCTTTCGAAGAAGCTGGCTTGATACGCTTCAGATCAGCGATCAGGGCTTCAACGTTTTCCTTCAGCTTGACGGCATCGAAGCCGATCTTGCCAACGGAAGTGTGGATGATGCCGTTTTTGTCGGTGCGATAACGAACCTGACCAGCCTTCGCGTTCTTGACTGCGGTAGCTACGTCTGGAGTAACGGTGCCGACTTTAGGGTTAGGCATCAGGCCACGTGGACCGAGGATCTGACCCAACTGACCTACAACGCGCATGGCATCCGGGGATGCGATAACTACGTCATAGTTCAGGTCGCCGCCTTTCATTTCGGCAGCCAGTTCGTCCATACCTACACGGTCAGCGCCGGCAGCCAGAGCGGCCTCGGCAGCTGGACCCTGGGTGAACACAGCAACGCGTACGGTCTTGCCAGTGCCGTGTGGCAGCACGGTAGCGCTACGAACGACCTGGTCGGATTTACGCGGGTCAACGCCCAGGTTTACAGCAACGTCGAACGACTCGCTGAACTTGACAGTCGACAGCTCAGACAGCAGAGCAGCAGCGTCTACAAAGTTGTAGGCCTTGCCTGCTTCGATTTTGCCGGCGATAGCCTTTTGACGCTTGGTCAGCTTAGCCATTACACACCCTCCACGTTAAGGCCCATGCTACGAGCAGAACCGGCGATGGTACGCACAGCCGCATCCATATCAGCTGCAGTCAGATCCGCGTTTTTGGTTTTCGCGATTTCTTCCAGCTGAGCACGAGTCACAGTGCCAACCTTAACGGTGTTCGGACGAGCGGAACCGCTGGTCAGACCGGCCGCCTTCTTCAGCAGAACCGAAGCAGGGGTGGATTTGGTTTCGAAAGTGAAGCTACGGTCGCTGTAGACAGTGATGATCACTGGAGTCGGCAGACCTGGCTCAAGACCCTGAGTACGGGCATTGAAAGCCTTGCAGAATTCCATGATGTTCACGCCGTGCTGACCCAGTGCAGGGCCAACAGGTGGACTTGGGTTAGCCTGAGCGGCCTTCACTTGCAGCTTGATGTAAGCGGTAATCTTCTTGGCCATGAGGCACTCCAATTACGGGTTCGAACGCCTCGAAAGGCTCCCCGGTTACTTGCGCGTTTATCCCAGTGACGACAAAACCCCACAGCCTGGGGCTGCGGGGTTGGGATGCTTGTACAGCTAGACCTTTTCGACCTGGCTGAACTCCAACTCTACCGGAGTAGAGCGACCGAAAATGAGCACCGCCACTTGGATCCGGCTCTTTTCGTAGTTAACTTCTTCAACGGTGCCGGTAAAGTCGGCAAACGGACCATCATTGACACGCACCGACTCGCCCGGCTCGAACAACGTCTTCGGCTTAGGCTTGTCGCTACCATCAGCAACGCGACGCAGAATCGCTTCCGCTTCTTTATCTGTGATAGGTGCAGGCTTGTCGGCGGTACCGCCAATGAAGCCCATCACACGAGGAGTATCCTTGACCAAGTGCCAAGTACCCTCGTTCATATCCATCTGAACCAGCACATAACCTGGGAAGAACTTACGCTCGCTTTTGCGTTTCTGGCCATTACGCATTTCAACCACTTCTTCAGTGGGAACCAGAATTTCGCCGAAGCCATCTTCCATGCCAGCCAGCTTTACGCGCTCAATCAGCGAGCGCATGACATGCTTCTCGTAACCGGAGTAAGCATGCACAACATACCAACGCTTAGCCACGGGACACCCTTAGCCGACAATCAAGGAGACAAGCCAACCGAGCAGGGAATCAAGACCCCACAACAGCAGCGCCATAACCAGCACCACAGCCACAACGATCAGCGTGGTCTGCGTGGTCTCTTGGCGCGTTGGCCATACGACTTTACGAATCTCGGTGCGAGCTTCCTTAACCAGTACAAAGAAAGACTTGCCCTTGACGGTCTGCAGGCCTACAAAGGCAGCTACAGCAGCAATGACGAGCAACGCTAGTACGCGGTACAGGATCGGCGAAGCAGAGTAATACTGATTACCAACAACGCCAACAACCACCAAAGCGACTACTACTAGCCACTTGAGCAGATCGAAGCGAGAGCCTTGAGCTTCAGCTTTAGGAGTCATCTATGAAGATCCTGTGAAAAGAAAGCCAGATGCACCGAGTGAATCTGGCAGGTCAGGAGGGAATCGAACCCCCAACCTACGGTTTTGGAGACCGTCGCTCTGCCAATTGAGCTACTGACCTAAAACAAAATCAGGCCGACCATTATGCCGGCCTGAAAAAGACATTACAACAACTTACTCGACAACCCAGCCCTCAACACCGGCGGGATGACTACCCTCCTGAGCAAAAACCCTCCCAGGAAAGGAGCAGAACAAACCAAGCAAGCCATTAAAACAAAGGCAGATATTTTCATATCTGCCTTGTTATATGGAGCTCTTGAGCGGATTTGAACCGCTGACCTCACCCTTACCAAGGGTGTGCTCTACCAACTGAGCTACAAGAGCGTAACACCTTGCAAAACCTGCAAGTTTGGAGCGGGTAGCGGGAATCGAACCCGCATCATCAGCTTGGAAGGCTGAGGTTCTACCACTAAACTATACCCGCGGAGCTTGCAGCTCTCGCTAAAAATGGTGGAGGGGGAAGGATTCGAACCTTCGAAGTCGTAGACGTCAGATTTACAGTCTGATCCCTTTGGCCGCTCGGGAACCCCTCCTAAGCGAGCCGGCATTTTACATCATGCCAGCCTTCTGTCAAGCATTTTTCTCATTAAAAACCTGAGCTTAGCTGCGTTGACCTCACTTCACACCGTAGCCCTTTAAAGGTCTTCACTGCGAAGCGGGCGCCATTCTATGCAAACTACTCGGCGGACGCAACCCCCTCGCAGGGCATTATTTTATGTTTTAAGTCATTGAATTCTCTAGAAAGGTTTTGGAGCTGCACATCGTCAAGCCAGCGTCGGCTTTCAGGGGCCACCTGCACCCAGAAACCCGCGAGTTCCGGGTTGCTCCTCGAGAGAGGCTGATATTTGATCTCCATACCTTTTAAGCGCGCTTCCACCGCCTGGAGCGACTCCTGTCGCGCGAAACCACCCAGGTAAAGACATTCATTGTCCGACTGCACAGGCTTTCCCTTGGCCCGAGACGCATCAGTCGCCTCGCTCAGCAAGCGAATATCCTGCTGATTTCCTTTGTAGAGACTCAAAGGGGTAACGTCCTTCGCGCGCAGGGGAGCCTCTTGTTGATGCCATATGTAATAGAACACATTGAGAACGAGCAGCAGCAGGAACAACCAACGCATAAGAACCTCAGGACAAAGGACATGCCATAGCCAAACCCACGAATACCAGATCAGGAACCACCCTGGCTTCAGGCACGACCCCGGACACCAACTCCGCGTCCCCTCCTGTCAGGAACAACGAAAAATCTGCCCCCCAATAGGTACGCGCAAGTTCCAGTTGAGTCAGAACGAACCCCCGCAACATCAGGGAGCAACCACGCTCTACCGCCTCGACAGTCGTCCGCCCCGGCACAAGGCTCTCCAGGGCGCGCTCGGCAGCCAAGTCTCCATAGCGAATTTTACGAGTATGGGTGCGCAGTTGATTTCGCATAAGCGGCATTCCAGGGCAAATGAAGCCCCCAAGATGCTGACCATCAGCGGCAATAAAATCCGCCGTGACGGCGGTCCCGAAATCCAGCACCAGGCATGCACCGGCAGCCAAATGATATCCGCCAAGCATCGCCAGCCAGCGATCCAGACCGAGGCGCTCGAATTCCTCGTAGCCGTTGCGGACCCCCGACATTTCGCGCGCAGGGGCCGCACATGCCACTGAAACGCCAAAGGCGCCGGTCAACAGGGCGACCAGCGCAGCAGTCTCTTCATCCGTCCTCACACTGACCAACCGGCAGAATTTGAGATCCAGCCCGGCGAGCGCTCCCAGACTTTCTAGAAGCGCGAGATTCGAATCGACGACACCTTCACCTATCGTGCGGCACTTGTCAGCAGCAAGCACCCGCCACTTGATGAAACTGTTTCCGCAGTCGAGCTCAAGAATCATCGCGCAACCTCAAACTGAGCTCACCACCACTAAAGACTTTTTCCACACCTTCCACCTTCAAGCGCAGCGCACCCTGACTATCAATACCAAGCACTTCGCCATCGACCTGGTTGACTCCAGCGATCAACGACACCGCCCGTCCCTGCCACAGATGACTCTGTTCCCACTCCACTTGGATCGCAGCAAATCCGCCATTACGATGACGATCCAAGTAAAGCCGTAGCATTTGCCCTAATTTCGCGACCAGGTGATTGCGATCGACTGCGACTCCCGACTCAAGCCGCATGGATGTCCATTGCTGATCAACCTCATCGGTCACCTGCATGTTCACATTGATTCCCACACCGAGAACGACGTGACAGACATCAGCGGGATCGCCGACCAATTCAAGCAGGATCCCGGCGATTTTCTTGCGTCCGACCAGAACATCGTTAGGCCACTTCAAACCAGCACCCGACACACCCAGGCCTCGCAAGGTTTGCATGACTGCAAGCCCGACAACAAGACTCAACCCTTCCAGCTGTCGCATGCCGCCGTCAATACGCAACACCAGGCTGTAGTAGATGTTCTCCGCGAACGGGCTCGCCCATCGGCGCCCTCGACGCCCGCGCCCTGAGGTCTGCCGTTCGGCGAGCACCAGAAATGGTGCGGCCACGCCCCGCTCTACCGCGCGCAGCGCTTCGGCATTGGTAGAGTCAATTGAGTCAAATACCAGGATGGGCCAATTACAAGCAGGCGAGTGCTCCGTGATCGCGTCCGAATCCAGCAAGGTCAACGGCGCAGCCAGTTGATAGCCACGACCTCGCACCTTATGGATAGACAGACCCAGTTCAGCCTCTAAAAGCTGAAGCTGTTTCCATACGGCACTGCGACTGACACCCAACGCAGCACCCAGCGCCTGCCCCGAATGAAATCGACCATCCTTAAGAAGCTCTAACAACGTCAGCATGCAGGTCTCGCCTCACAATGAGGCACGCATGATAGCCACGCCTTGATCCCTTGCATAGAAAGCGTGTCAGGCAGATTTGCGAGCGACAAAAACAAAACCCCAACTGCTTTCGCAATTGGGGTTTCGGAATTTAATCTTGACGATGACCTACTCTCACATGGGGAAACCCCACACTACCATCGGCGATGCATCGTTTCACTGCTGAGTTCGGGATGGGATCAGGTGGTTCCAATGCTCTATGGTCGTCAAGAAATTCTTGAGCTGACGTGTCTTTCGACATTCCAGCGAATCGGGTATGTGATGGCTTTCGGTGCTTTGTGAGCTGCAAACTTTCGGTTCGTTTCGTCTTCACAACACCGCAATCTGGCCTTTCGACTCAAATTGCTTGGGTGTTATATGGTCAAGCCTCACGGGCAATTAGTATTGGTTAGCTCAACGCCTCACAGCGCTTACACACCCAACCTATCAACGTCGTAGTCTTCGACGGCCCTTCAGGGAACTCAAGGTTCCAGTGAGATCTCATCTTGAGGCAAGTTTCCCGCTTAGATGCTTTCAGCGGTTATCTTTCCCGAACATAGCTACCCGGCAATGCCACTGGCGTGACAACCGGAACACCAGAGGTTCGTCCACTCCGGTCCTCTCGTACTAGGAGCAGCCCCTCTCAAATCTCAAACGTCCACGGCAGATAGGGACCGAACTGTCTCACGACGTTCTAAACCCAGCTCGCGTACCACTTTAAATGGCGAACAGCCATACCCTTGGGACCGGCTTCAGCCCCAGGATGTGATGAGCCGACATCGAGGTGCCAAACACCGCCGTCGATATGAACTCTTGGGCGGTATCAGCCTGTTATCCCCGGAGTACCTTTTATCCGTTGAGCGATGGCCCTTCCATACAGAACCACCGGATCACTAAGACCTACTTTCGTACCTGCTCGACGTGTCTGTCTCGCAGTCAAGCGCGCTTTTGCCTTTATACTCTACGACCGATTTCCGACCGGTCTGAGCGCACCTTCGTACTCCTCCGTTACTCTTTAGGAGGAGACCGCCCCAGTCAAACTACCCACCATACACTGTCCTCGATCCGGATAACGGACCTGAGTTAGAACCTCAAAGTTGCCAGGGTGGTATTTCAAGGATGGCTCCACGCGAACTGGCGTCCACGCTTCAAAGCCTCCCACCTATCCTACACAAGCAAATTCAAAGTCCAGTGCAAAGCTATAGTAAAGGTTCACGGGGTCTTTCCGTCTAGCCGCGGATACACTGCATCTTCACAGCGATTTCAATTTCACTGAGTCTCGGGTGGAGACAGCGCCGCCATCGTTACGCCATTCGTGCAGGTCGGAACTTACCCGACAAGGAATTTCGCTACCTTAGGACCGTTATAGTTACGGCCGCCGTTTACCGGGGCTTCGATCAAGAGCTTCGCGTTAGCTAACCCCATCAATTAACCTTCCGGCACCGGGCAGGCGTCACACCCTATACGTCCACTTTCGTGTTTGCAGAGTGCTGTGTTTTTAATAAACAGTCGCAGCGGCCTGGTATCTTCGACCGGCATGGGCTTACGGAGCAAGTCCTTCACCCTCACCGGCGCACCTTCTCCCGAAGTTACGGTGCCATTTTGCCTAGTTCCTTCACCCGAGTTCTCTCAAGCGCCTTGGTATTCTCTACCCAACCACCTGTGTCGGTTTGGGGTACGGTTCCTGGTTACCTGAAGCTTAGAAGCTTTTCTTGGAAGCATGGCATCAACCACTTCGTGTTCTAAAAGAACACTCGTCATCAGCTCTCGGCCTTAGAATCCCGGATTTACCTAAGATTCCAGCCTACCACCTTAAACTTGGACAACCAACGCCAAGCTGGCCTAGCCTTCTCCGTCCCTCCATCGCAATAACCAGAAGTACAGGAATATTAACCTGTTTTCCATCGACTACGCTTTTCAGCCTCGCCTTAGGGACCGACTAACCCTGCGTCGATTAACGTTGCGCAGGAAACCTTGGTCTTTCGGCGTGGGTGTTTTTCACACCCATTGTCGTTACTCATGTCAGCATTCGCACTTCTGATACCTCCAGCAAGCTTCTCAACTCACCTTCACAGGCTTACAGAACGCTCCTCTACCGCATCATCCGAAGATGATACCCGTAGCTTCGGTGTATGGTTTGAGCCCCGTTACATCTTCCGCGCAGGCCGACTCGACTAGTGAGCTATTACGCTTTCTTTAAAGGGTGGCTGCTTCTAAGCCAACCTCCTAGCTGTCTAAGCCTTCCCACATCGTTTCCCACTTAACCATAACTTTGGGACCTTAGCTGACGGTCTGGGTTGTTTCCCTTTTCACGACGGACGTTAGCACCCGCCGTGTGTCTCCCATGCTCGGCACTTGTAGGTATTCGGAGTTTGCATCGGTTTGGTAAGTCGGGATGACCCCCTAGCCGAAACAGTGCTCTACCCCCTACAGTGATACATGAGGCGCTACCTAAATAGCTTTCGAGGAGAACCAGCTATCTCCGAGCTTGATTAGCCTTTCACTCCGATCCACAGGTCATCCGCTAACTTTTCAACGGTAGTCGGTTCGGTCCTCCAGTCAGTGTTACCTAACCTTCAACCTGCCCATGGATAGATCGCCCGGTTTCGGGTCTATACCCAGCGACTAAACGCCCTATTAAGACTCGCTTTCGCTACGCCTCCCCTATTCGGTTAAGCTCGCCACTGAATATAAGTCGCTGACCCATTATACAAAAGGTACGCAGTCACAGAACAAAGTCTGCTCCCACTGCTTGTACGCATACGGTTTCAGGATCTATTTCACTCCCCTCTCCGGGGTTCTTTTCGCCTTTCCCTCACGGTACTAGTTCACTATCGGTCAGTCAGTAGTATTTAGCCTTGGAGGATGGTCCCCCCATATTCAGACAAAGTTTCTCGTGCTCCGTCCTACTCGATTTCATGACTAAGAGACTTTCGCGTACAGGGCTATCACCCACTATGGCCGCACTTTCCAGAGCGTTCCGCTAATCTCAAAGCCACTTAAGGGCTAGTCCCCGTTCGCTCGCCACTACTAAGGGAATCTCGGTTGATTTCTTTTCCTCAGGGTACTTAGATGTTTCAGTTCCCCTGGTTCGCCTCTTAAGCCTATGTATTCAGCTTAAGATAACCATCTTATGATGGCTGGGTTCCCCCATTCAGACATCTCCGGATCAAAGTCTGTTTGCCGACTCCCCGAAGCTTTTCGCAGGCTACCACGTCTTTCATCGCCTCTGACTGCCAAGGCATCCACCGTATGCGCTTCTTCACTTGACCATATAACCCCAAGCAATCTGGTTATACTGTGAAGACGACATTCGCCGAAAATTCGCAAAACTCTTAAGAGTCACTCACAAATTTTACCTTAGCCTGATCCGTTACCAGTGAAAGTAACGTTCAGTCTATCTTTCTATCACATACCCAAATTTTTAAAGAACGAACTAGTCAAAGACTAGAAATCAACATTCATCATCAGTTCGATGGAATGCTCATTTCTAAGCTTTTACAAACAGAAGCAGTAGTGGTGGAGCCAAACGGGATCGAACCGTTGACCTCCTGCGTGCAAGGCAGGCGCTCTCCCAGCTGAGCTATGGCCCCGTATTTCTACAGGCGTTTCCCACACAAAATTGGTGGGTCTGGGCAGATTCGAACTGCCGACCTCACCCTTATCAGGGGTGCGCTCTAACCAACTGAGCTACAGACCCAATTTCGGGCTGCTTCTTTCGTCTTCTTCAATGAATCAAGCAATTCGTGTGGGAGCTCATGGAGCAACTGAGTCGTCGATTAAGGAGGTGATCCAGCCGCAGGTTCCCCTACGGCTACCTTGTTACGACTTCACCCCAGTCATGAATCACACCGTGGTAACCGTCCTCCCGAAGGTTAGACTAGCTACTTCTGGTGCAACCCACTCCCATGGTGTGACGGGCGGTGTGTACAAGGCCCGGGAACGTATTCACCGCGACATTCTGATTCGCGATTACTAGCGATTCCGACTTCACGCAGTCGAGTTGCAGACTGCGATCCGGACTACGATCGGTTTTGTGGGATTAGCTCCACCTCGCGGCTTGGCAACCCTCTGTACCGACCATTGTAGCACGTGTGTAGCCCAGGCCGTAAGGGCCATGATGACTTGACGTCATCCCCACCTTCCTCCGGTTTGTCACCGGCAGTCTCCTTAGAGTGCCCACCATAACGTGCTGGTAACTAAGGACAAGGGTTGCGCTCGTTACGGGACTTAACCCAACATCTCACGACACGAGCTGACGACAGCCATGCAGCACCTGTCTCAATGCTCCCGAAGGCACCAATCCATCTCTGGAAAGTTCATTGGATGTCAAGGCCTGGTAAGGTTCTTCGCGTTGCTTCGAATTAAACCACATGCTCCACCGCTTGTGCGGGCCCCCGTCAATTCATTTGAGTTTTAACCTTGCGGCCGTACTCCCCAGGCGGTCAACTTAATGCGTTAGCTGCGCCACTAAAGACTCAAGGTCCCCAACGGCTAGTTGACATCGTTTACGGCGTGGACTACCAGGGTATCTAATCCTGTTTGCTCCCCACGCTTTCGCACCTCAGTGTCAGTATCAGTCCAGGTGGTCGCCTTCGCCACTGGTGTTCCTTCCTATATCTACGCATTTCACCGCTACACAGGAAATTCCACCACCCTCTACCATACTCTAGCTTGTCAGTTTTGAATGCAGTTCCCAGGTTGAGCCCGGGGCTTTCACATCCAACTTAACAAACCACCTACGCGCGCTTTACGCCCAGTAATTCCGATTAACGCTTGCACCCTCTGTATTACCGCGGCTGCTGGCACAGAGTTAGCCGGTGCTTATTCTGTCGGTAACGTCAAAATTGCAGAGTATTAATCTACAACCCTTCCTCCCAACTTAAAGTGCTTTACAATCCGAAGACCTTCTTCACACACGCGGCATGGCTGGATCAGGCTTTCGCCCATTGTCCAATATTCCCCACTGCTGCCTCCCGTAGGAGTCTGGACCGTGTCTCAGTTCCAGTGTGACTGATCATCCTCTCAGACCAGTTACGGATCGTCGCCTTGGTGAGCCATTACCTCACCAACTAGCTAATCCGACCTAGGCTCATCTGATAGCGCAAGGCCCGAAGGTCCCCTGCTTTCTCCCGTAGGACGTATGCGGTATTAGCGTCCGTTTCCGGACGTTATCCCCCACTACCAGGCAGATTCCTAGGCATTACTCACCCGTCCGCCGCTCTCAAGAGAAGCAAGCTTCTCTCTACCGCTCGACTTGCATGTGTTAGGCCTGCCGCCAGCGTTCAATCTGAGCCATGATCAAACTCTTCAGTTCAAACATCTTTGGGTTTTGAGAAAACCCTAAACTTGGCTCAGCAATCGTTGGTTACATCTTTGATTTCTCGCGGAGTAACTTGTGATGCTGATAATCTGTTGACTAGCAGTCTGACTCCACAAGCACCCACACGAATTGCTTGATTCAGTTGTTAAAGAGCGGTTGGTTAAGAGCTTTCGTCTCAACCGAGACGCGCATTCTACAGCGCCTGCTGTATCTGTCAAGCGGTTATTTTAAGAAGTTTTCAAAGTTTCCTCTGCAACTTCAACCACTTGCGCTTCCGATCTCTCGTCAGCGGGAGGCGAATTCTACAGCGTTACACGCTGCTGTCAACACCTCTTTTTCACCGCTTTCGACCGAGAAGATCGAACCGCCTATCAAGCGACAACTTCCTGCCTGACCGACTCCTTCCAGGCTTCGATGACCTGAAGCTGAACACTGCCGAAAACCGCGTAACTCGTTGTTTACCAAGGAGTTTTCCGTTTCGACTGCGCCGGAAGTGGGGCGAATTATAGACTCCTGAAATTCGCCGTCAACCCCTAATTTCAGCTTTATTCGGATTTGAGCGAAATACGCGCAAATGCCTTCTTGCCTGCCTGGCAAACGTGAGTGGCACCCAGTGCATATATAAAGGTGCGATCGACAACCTCACCATCCACACGCACACCACCGGAATTGAGCAGGTCACGCGCAACAGCCGAGTTCTTCACCAGGCCTGCTTTATTAAGCACAGCAGCGATCGGCATATCCTCAGCAGCAGACAGTTCGATTTCCGGCAGATCATCCGGCAGCTCGCCATCCTTCATACGGTTGCCAGCACCGCGATGCGCATTCGCCGCAGCCTCTTCCCCATGGAAGCGCGCAACGATTTCTTCGGCCAACTTGATCTTGATGTCACGCGGGTTGGCACCCGCCTCGACCTCGGCACGAAACGCATTGATCTCGTCCATGGACCGAAAGCTGAGCAGCTCGAAGTAACGCCACATCAGTGCATCCGGAATGGAAACCAGCTTGCTGTACATCACGCCCGGCGCTTCCTGAATACCGACGTAGTTGCCCAAGGACTTGGACATCTTTTTCACGCCATCCAGACCTTCGAGCAGCGGCATAGTCAGAATGCACTGGGGCTCCTGACCATAACCACGCTGCAATTCGCGCCCCATCAGCAAATTGAATTTCTGGTCGGTGCCACCCAGTTCGACATCCGCGCGCAGGGCAACCGAGTCATAACCCTGGACAAGCGGATAAAGGAACTCATGGATGGCGATGGGCTGATTGGTCGTATAGCGCTTGTCGAAGTCGTCACGCTCAAGCATGCGAGCGACGGTGTATTGCGAGGTCAGCCGTATGAAGTCCGCTGGCCCCATCTGATCCATCCAGGTGGAGTTGAAGGCTACTTCGGTTTTAGCCGGATCGAGAATCTTGAACACTTGAGTCTTGTAGGTCTCGGCGTTCTCGAGAACCTGCTCGCGAGTCAGCGGAGGACGCGTGGCACTTTTGCCACTCGGATCACCGATCATCCCGGTGAAGTCACCAATAAGGAAGATCACCTGATGCCCCAGCTCCTGGAACTGGCGCAGCTTATTAATAAGCACGGTGTGTCCCAGGTGCAAATCCGGCGCAGTCGGATCGAAGCCAGCCTTAATACGGAGTGGCTGGCCGCGCTTGAGCTTTTCTACCAGCTCGGACTCGACCAACAATTCTTCTGCACCACGTTTGATCAGCGCTAGCTGCTCTTCAACCGACTTCATAACAGACCCGCAAGGCTCGAATTCAAAGGGAACCAACCATACAAGATCACGCGTCAAATACAAAATTTGGCCAGCGCAATGACGCCAATCCACCGGCAGAACGTCCGCAGACTTGCTTCACAGATGATTTGGTTATATTTTATACAGTTATTTCATCTTCATCATGTCATTCATCTTTTCCAATTCATCTTTTTCAAAGTCAAAACTACTTATGACCAACGAATCGTCTAAAGCGCCGCCGCTTTACCCGAAGACCCATCTGCTCGCAGCAAGCGGCATCGCTGCCCTCTTGAGCCTGGCGCTTCTGGTATTCCCTTCCAGTGATGTAGAAGCCAAAAAGACAACCTTGAGTCTTGAACTGGAAAGCCCTGCTGAACAACTGACACAAGATCAAGACGCTGCCGATGCAGCTCAAGCCACAAATGAGGCGGTAACTTCTCCTTTCGCCCAGATCGATAACGGCACCGAAGAGGTTCAGGAAACAGCTCAGGCCGCACCTGCAACTGAAGAGATCAAAAACCCGAACCATCGGGAAGTGATCGTCGCAAAAGGCGACACGCTTTCGACTCTGTTCGAAAAGGTCGGCCTCCCTGCCACCGCAGTGCATGAAGTGCTCGCCAGCGACAAACAGGCCAAGCAGTTCAGCCAGCTCAAGCACGGCCAGAAGCTCGAATTCGAACTCAACCCGCAAGGCCAGCTGACCAACCTGCACAGCAAGGTCAGCGACCTGGAAAGCATTACCCTGACCAAAAATGACAAGGGCTATGTCTTCAACCGCATCACTACCAAGCCAACTGTGCGCTCGGCCTACGCTCATGGCGTGATCAACAGCTCGCTGTCGCAATCGGCTGCACGGGCCGGCTTGTCGCATAGCCTGACCATGGACATGGCCAGCGTCTTCGGCTACGACATCGACTTCGCCCAGGATATTCGCCAGGGCGATGAGTTCGACGTGATCTACGAACAGAAAGTCGTCAATGGCAAGTCGATTGGCAACGGGCCGATCCTCTCCGCGCGCTTCACAAACCGCGGCAAGACTTACACTGCCGTTCGCTACACCAATAAACAAGGCAACAGCAGCTACTACACAGCTGACGGCAACAGCATGCGCAAGGCGTTCATCCGCACGCCGGTAGACTTCGCCCGCATCAGTTCGAAATTCTCCATGGGACGCAAGCATCCGATCCTGAACAAGATCCGCGCCCACAAAGGCGTTGACTATGCTGCACCGCGCGGCACGCCAATCAAGGCAGCGGGAGACGGCAAGGTATTGCTGGCCGGCCGTCGTGGCGGTTACGGCAACACCGTGATCATTCAGCATGGCAACACCTACCGCACGCTATACGGACACATGCAGGGTTTCGCCAAAGGCGTACAGACCGGCAGCTCCGTCAAGCAGGGTCAGGTCATTGGCTACATCGGCACCACCGGTCTTTCCACCGGTCCACATTTGCATTACGAGTTCCAGGTCAACGGCGTACACGTAGACCCGCTGAGCCAGAAACTCGCGATGGCCGACCCCATCTCCAAGGGCGAGCGCTCGCGCTTCCTCGCCCAAAGCCAGCCACTGATGGCGCGCATGGATCAAGAGAAAGCCACCATGCTGGCTTCGAAGCGCTAAGCAATGCCGCTCTATATAGGTGTGATGTCCGGGACCAGCCTCGATGGCCTGGACATTGCGCTGATCGAACTGAATGGGGCGATCAAGCTGATCGCCACGCATTACACTCCGATGCCTGAATCCCTGCGCGCCGAGTTGCTGGGTTTGTGCGCCAGCGGGCCTGACGAGATTGCCCGCTCAGCCATTGCCGAACAGCACTGGGTGAAGCTCGCGGCAGATGGCATTCATGCCCTTCTGAATCAACACAACCTGAAAGCCCAGGACATCCTGGCGATTGGCAGCCATGGCCAGACCATCCGCCACGAGCCGGCACGCGGCTTCACCGTCCAGATTGGCAACCCTGCCCTGCTGACAGAACTGACCGGCATTACGGTCGTAAGCGACTTTCGCAGTCGAGACGTAGCGGCCGGCGGCCAAGGCGCACCTCTGGTTCCTGCATTTCACGAAGCACTCTTTGAAGAACAGGCAGGCAATCGTGCTGTGCTCAACATCGGCGGGTTCAGCAACCTCAGCCTGATCGAGCCCGGCAAACCGGTGGCCGGCTTCGACTGCGGACCTGGAAATGTGCTGCTCGATGCCTGGATTCACCAGCAACGAGGGGAAAACTTCGACCGCAACGGCCAATGGGCCGCCAGCGGCAAAGTGAAACCTGTGCTGCTCAAAGCACTGCTCAGTGACGCGTTCTTCGTGACCAAAGGCCCTAAGAGTACCGGCCGCGAAGTGTTCAACCTGCCATGGCTGACACAGCATCTTTCCGGTCTGCCACCGTTTGCCGCTGAAGATGTGCAGGCGACGCTGCTGGAGCTGACCGCGCTGACCATCATTGAATCGCTGCAAAGCGCCCAAGCGGATACCCGGGAGCTGCTGGTGTGCGGAGGTGGCGCGCACAACGCTAAGCTTATGGCGCGCCTGGCCAGCCTGCTGCCGAACGCAACGGTCAGCAGCACCGCTACGCACGGGGTTGACCCGGACTGGGTCGAGGCCATGGCTTTCGCCTGGCTGGCCCATTGCTGCCTGGAAGGCATCGCGGCCAATCGCCCGAGCGTCACCGGTGCTCGCGGCCTGCGGGTACTCGGCGCCATCTACCCGGCCTGAAGCCAGACAGCAAAACGCCGCAGGACCCGGAAGTCTTGCGGCGCTGGATACTGCCTTGAAATGCGATCAGATCGAGAACGAAGAACCGCAACCACAAGTGGTGGTGGCATTCGGGTTCTTGATGACGAAACGCGAACCCTCCAAACCTTCCTGGTAATCCACCTCGGCACCTGCCAGGTACTGGAAGCTCATCGGGTCAACGACCAGGCTCACGCCCTCGCGCTCGACGATGGTGTCATCATCGGCCACTTCCTCATCGAAGGTGAAGCCGTACTGGAAACCTGAACAACCACCGCCCGTAACGAATACGCGCAGCTTCAAGCGATCATTCCCCTCTTCATCGACCAGGCTCTTCACCTTGTGCGCGGCACCGTGGGTGAATTGCAAAGCCGTGGGGGTGAAGGATTCGACGCTCATGCTAACTATCTCCCGACGTTACGCCGCCATAATGCGTGATGACGCGCATTATCCGCTTCTCCGAGAAAATTGGTCAACTATTTGGGGAGCAGCGGCAAGCTTTGAGCTGCAAGCTTCAAGCTGCTCGCCGACAACTTGCAGCTTGCAGCTTGAGGCTGATGTCAAGGCAACATACCTGCATGGGACAAGCCCAGACGCTCATCCAGACCGAACAGGATGTTCAGGTTTTGCACCGCCTGACCGGACGCGCCCTTGACCAGGTTGTCGATCACCGACAACACCACCACCAGGTCACCGTCCTGCGGACGATGCACAGCGATACGGCAAACGTTGGCGCCGCGCACGCTGCGGGTTTCCGGGTGGCTGCCCGCCGGCATCACATCAACGAAAGGTTCATTGGCATAACGTTTTTCATACAACGCCTGCAAATCCACCGAGCGGTCAACCACTGTCGCGTAAAGCGTCGAGTGAATGCCACGGATCATCGGAGTCAGGTGAGGCACGAAGGTCAGACCGACGTCCTTACCCGCTGCACGCCGCAGGCCCTGGCGAATCTCGGGCAGGTGACGGTGACCTTTGACGGCGTACGCCTTCATGCTTTCCGACGTTTCGGAATACAGCGAACCTACCGAAGCACCACGACCGGCACCACTGACGCCGGATTTGCAGTCCGCGATCAAGCGCGTGGTATCGACCAGGCCAGCTTCAAGCAATGGCAGGAAACCCAATTGGGTGGCGGTTGGATAGCAACCCGGCACGGCGATCAAACGAGTGTGCTTGATCTGCTCGCGATTGACTTCCGGCAAGCCATAGACGGCCTCTTCCAGCAGTTGCGGGGCGCCATGCGGCTGGCCGTACCACTTGGCCCACTCGTCAGCGTCCTGCAGACGGAAGTCCGCCGACAGGTCGATAACCTTGGTCCCGGCCGCCAACAGCTCGCCGGCCAGTGCATGGGCCACCCCATGAGGCGTGGCGAAAAACACCACATCGCAGGCGCCCAAGGTCTTCACGTCCGGAACGCTGAATGCCAGGCCGTCGTAATGACCGCGCAGATTGGGATACATATCTGCCACGGCCAGGCCGGCCTCGGATCGGGAAGTGATGACGACCACTTCAGCTTGCGGATGCTGTGCCAACAGACGCAGCAGTTCGACACCGGTGTAACCCGTGCCGCCGACGATACCGACCTTGACCATAAAACTGCCCTCAACGAACCCACTGGAAAGCCGTCGATGATAGGGGCGGCGAGCGCCTGCGACAACCGTCAAGGTGACGTGCGGGCGCTCAAGCCTCTACTATTCGGGCTACCGTGAACCTGGGAATAATCAAAAATGCTTTATCTGTGGCTCAAAGCGCTTCATATCGTCAGCATGGTCTGCTGGTTTGCCGGCCTGTTTTACCTGCCGCGCCTGTTCGTCTATCACGCGCAAAGCGCAGACGCCATTAGCCAGGAACGCTTCAGCGTCATGGAGCGCAAGCTGTACCGCGGCATCATGGGGCCGGCGATGATTGCCACGCTGATCTTCGGCATCGCGCTGATTGGCCTGAACCCGAGCATCTTCAGTCAAGGCGGCTGGATTCACGCCAAGTTGACGCTGGTGGTGATCCTTATTGGCTACCATCACATGTGCGGCGCGCAGGTGAAACGCTTTGCCCGTGGCGAGAACACCCGCAGCCATGTCTTTTATCGCTGGTTCAATGAAGTGCCGGTTCTGCTATTGCTGGCTATCGTAATTCTGGTCGTCGTTCGACCGTTCTAACTTTAATCAGCCACCCCGGGGTACTGCCAATGTCGCTGCCTGCCTTGCTCGAACAACGCCTGCGCCTGCCCGTCGTGGCGGCGCCGATGTTTCTGATTTCCAATCCTCAATTGGTACTCGCCTGCTGTCGCAACGGCGTTGTCGGCAGCTTTCCTGCGCTGAACCAGCGCGAGAGCAGCGGATTTGAGGCCTGGCTGGAAGAAATCGAAACCGGCCTGGCGACATTGGAGAATCCCGCACCCTATGCGGTGAACCTGATCGTCCACAACAGCAATCCACGACTGCAAGCGGACCTGCAAATCTGCATCGAGCACAAAGTGCCGATTGTGATCACCAGCCTTGGCGCGGTGAAAGAGCTGGTCGATGCGGTTCACAGCTATGGCGGACTGGTTTTCCATGACGTAACGACGCGTCGGCATGCCGAGAAAGCCGCCGAGGCCGGCGTCGACGGTTTGATCGCTGTCGCGGCGGGCGCTGGAGGCCATGCCGGCACCTGGAGCCCGTTTTCGCTGGTCGCCGAAATCCGTCAGTTCTTCGACAAAACACTATTGCTCGCCGGCTGCTTGAACCATGGACACGAGATTCTCGCCGCGCAATTGCTCGGCGCGGATCTGGCCTACTTTGGTACGCGCTTTATCGGCACCACCGAAAGTCATGCACCTGACGCCTATAAAGACATGCTTCTGGCGTCCCGCGCCGCGGACATCATTCATACGCCTGCGGTGTCGGGTGTGCCTGCAAGCTTCATGCGGCAAAGCCTGGAAGCCGCCGGTTTCGACATGACGGCGCTGCAAAACAAGGGAGACGTCAATTTCGGTTCCAAGCTCAAACCCATAAGCGACGAGGCCAAGGCCTGGAAAACTGTCTGGTCCGCCGGACAGGGAGTTGGCGGGATCAGCGACGTGCCTGGCGTAGATCAACTGGTCGCACGGCTGGACGCGGAGTACCGCAAGGCCCTTGAGCTTTCGGCACAGCTTGCGACACGCTGGCCACGCTAAGCGGAAAACTTGGCCAGTCATCCCCGGCTGGCCGTAAACTTGCGACGCATACCCCCCACTATTCAAAACCTCGCGACAAGGATGCCTCGCAATGAGTGACAACCGTTTCAAGATCGTTTTCAACGGCGCGCTACGACCGGGTGTCGAAATCACCACGGCCAAACTCAACCTGGCGGCGTTGTACAAAAGTGATGTTGCGGCAGTGGAACGGCTATTCACCGGGCAGGCGGTGACCCTCAAACAGGGCCTGTCACAGGAGCAAGCGCAAACCTACCTGGAGGCGCTGGCCAAAACCGGGATCGATGCCCGGATTGAAGCCGAACCTGCGATTGAGTTGAGCCTGGCCGACATTCAACATGCGCCTGCCAGCAAGGCGCCCGCATTCGCTGACCCCGAGTCGCCCTATGCCCCGCCCCGCGCCAGCGTTGGCGATAAGCTCCCAGAGTTTGCCGAGCTCAAACCCTTCAGCTTCGCAGGACGCATCGGCCGCCTGCGGTACCTGGCCTGGACCATGGTCCTGATCCTCGTGGTCATCGGCGCCGGCACGACCGCAGCTGTTTTCGCCATCGGGCTGATCAGCAGCGACTCATCTGCCGGGTTGATTCTTGGCGGGCTACTGGCGTTCTTCCTGTGCCTGGCCATTGGGCTCGTCAGCATCCAGATCTGCGTTCAGCGTCTGCACGACATCGGCTGGTCCGGCTGGCTCTGGTTGTTGCACCTCGTTCCAATCGTAGGCAGCGTCTTTCCGTTCGTGATCATGTGCGTGCCGGGCAACCAGGCAGTCAACCGCTACGGCCCTCCGCCTCCGCCCAACAGCACCGCCGTCAAAGTCCTCTCATCGTTGTGGCTCGTACTGATTGCCGTCGTCTTCATTGGTGCACTGGCCGGCGGCTTCAGTACGCTGCAGCAACAATACGAAAGTGCCGCCGAAGCCAGCTACGACAGCAGTGTGATCGACGAAGTGGAAGTCGAGCCGGCCCAGGCCATCGAAATGCCGGATACCGCAGACGAAGAAACCGAACAAGTCCCGGCCCCTGTAGAATCTGCCAAAGAATGAACGGCGCTCCCCGCTCGTGACACCTGCGTCGCGGCGCGCAGCTGCTGCGATGGAGAACTGAATGACCCGTTACGCACTGATCACCGGCGCTTCCAGTGGCATCGGCCTGGCGATGGCCGAGGCGCTGGCTCGCCGTGGCCGCAGCTTGATTCTGGTGGCACGACAACGTGATCAGCTGGAAAGCATCGCCATTGAACTGACGCAGCGATTTGGCGTGGAAGTGTTGTTCCGAGCCTGCGACCTGGGCGAGCCGCTGAGGCTGTCCGGGTTCCTGCTGGAGCTGGAAGAAAGCGATCGGCAAATCGACTTGCTGGTCAACTGCGCCGGCATCGGCACCTGTGGCCCATTCCTCGCGCAAGACTGGATGACCGAGCAGGACCTGATCGAAGTGAACATTCTCGCCCTCACCCGCCTTTGCCACGCCATCGGCAACAGCATGGCGCTGCATGGGGGCGGACAGATCCTCAACGTCGCATCGCTCGCAGCTTTCCATCCCGGTCCCTGGATGAGCACCTATTACGCCAGCAAGGCCTACGTGCTGCATTTCTCCGAAGGGCTGCGCGTCGAGCTGAAGAAGTGCGCAGTCAAGGTTTCGGTGCTCTGTCCGGGCCCCACCCGCACCGCGTTCTACCGCACAGCACAGATGGACACCGACAAATTGGCCAACAGCAATCTGCTGATGAGCCCCGAGGAGGTCGCTCTCTACACCGTGCGCGCCCTGGAAAAAAACCGCGCCATCATTATTCCCGGTCGCCGCAACCGCTGGGTCGCCTGTCTGTCGCGGCTCGGGACGCGCTGGTTGAATCGGACAATCACTGGCATGGTCAACAAGGCTTACTGCCCACGCTGACGGCCGCAAGGCAAAAGGCTGGGCTCGAACAATCCCCATGGGTACACTCAGGCCAGCCCAAACAACGGAGAAAACAGCTGTGGATACTCTGTTCACCAAGATCATCAACCGGGAAATCCCGGCGAAGATTATCTACGAGGACGACCAGGTACTGGCCTTCCACGATATCGCCCCACAAGCGCCGGTACATTTTCTGGTGATCCCGAAGAAACCCGTGCGCACCCTCAACGACCTCACCGAGGACGACAAGGCACTGGCAGGGCATATTCTGTTCACTGCCCAGCGCCTGGCGCTGGAGCTGGGCTGTGAAGAGGGTTTCCGCGTAGTGATGAACTGCAACGAATTGGGTGGGCAGACCGTCTACCACATTCACATGCACGTCCTGGGTCAACGCCAGATGAACTGGCCACCGGGCTGATTGCTCCTCGCCTGTCTGTAGGAGCCAGCTTGCTGGCGATGGTCGAGAACGATATACGGGATGCCAGACAGCCCGCGTCGCCTGAACCACCATCGCCAGCAAGCTGGCTCCTACAGATACAGACGAAACCGTCGTGCAATGACCCAGCGCAAACCTTCCCCGGCCGATTGGGTTAAACTGGCGCCGAGATTCTTCCCGGAGGTCAGCATGACTACCCAACGTCACTACTCGCCCATTGATCGTCTACTGCTGCAAGCCGATGCCGCCATGCGTACCCTGCTGCCTTTCAGCGGCCAGCCGTACCGTCCGTCGCCCGCCATCGTGCAGCCGGAAGCGCAAATGAGCGACGAAGACACCCGGCATGTCGCCGGCCTGATGCGTATCAACCATACCGGCGAAGTGTGCGCCCAGGCGCTATACCAGGGGCAAGCGCTGACGGCCAAGCTGCCGCAGGTTCGCGCTGCCATGGAGCATGCTGCCGAGGAAGAAATCGACCATCTGGTGTGGTGCGAACAACGCATTCATCAGTTGGGCAGCCATACCAGTATTCTCAATCCACTGTTCTATGGCATGTCGTTCGGGATTGGTGCGGTGGCCGGGCTGATCAGCGACAAAGTCAGCCTGGGTTTCGTTGCCGCCACCGAACATCAGGTGTGCAAGCATTTGAACGAGCACCTGGAACAGTTGCCGGCAGAAGATGAGAAGTCCCGGGCGATTCTCGAGCAGATGCGTATCGATGAGGAGCATCATGCCGAGAGTGCTCTGGAAGCGGGTGGTTTCCGTTTTCCGGCGCCGGTGAAGTTCGGGATGAGTTTGTTGGCCAAGGTGATGACCAAGAGTACTTATCGAATTTGAGGTTTAGGTTGACTGGGCGGGCCTTATCGCGACGGTTCGACGCTTCGACAAGCTCGCTCCTACAGGAGCGAGCCGTGACCCAGGTATGAAAAAGGCGACTGCCGTGAGGGAGTCGCCTTTTTTGTGTTCGAAGTTCTTAGTTCGGCATGTTGCGCGCGTAGAAGATTTCGAGCATTTCGTGCTTCACACGTTCGGTCACCTGGGCGCGCTGCTCAGGGGACAGGCTACCGGTGGCGTCGCCGAACAGGTAGTTATCCAGTTCGAAGTTCTTCAGCAGCATTTTGGTGTGGAACAGGTTTTCCTGATACACGTTCACGTCGGTCATCTGATACGCGTCGCGCGTGTCGTCAGACAGGTAGTTCTGGATCGAGTTGATCTCGTGATCGATGAAGTGCTTCTTGCCTTCGACATCACGGGTGAAACCGCGTACGCGATAATCCACGGTCACGATGTCCGAATCGAACTGGTGAATCAGGAAGTTGAGCGCCTTGAGCGGTGAAATGACGCCACAGGTCGATACGTCGATATCGACACGGAAGGTAGCAATACCATCGTCCGGATGGATTTCCGGGTAGGTGTGCACCGTGATGTGGCTCTTGTCGAGGTGGGCCAGGATGATTTCCGGCAACGGGCCCGGGGACTCTTCGATCTGGCTCTCGGTCGGGGTCACCGGTTCTTCAGAGATCAGGATCGTAACGCTGGCGCCCTGCGGTTCGTAGTCCTGACTGGCGATGTTCAGGATGTTGGCACCAATGATATCGACAACTTCCGTGAGGATCTGCGTCAGACGTTTCGCGTTGTACTCTTCATTGATGTACTCGACGTAGGCCTGCTGGTCTTGCGGGGTTTCCGCGTAGCAGATGTCATAGATGTTGAAGCTCAAGGTCTTTGTCAGGTTATTGAACCCGTGGAGCTTGAGTTTGCTTTTCACCGTTAAAAACTCTCTATGTATTGCGGCCCGGCCGCGTGATCAAGCATGCCCGTCAGATGCGAACGACGCACCTGCGTAGGACGGTTAACACCTCTTCGCGATGGCGATTTTGGTTGTCTGATCGGGTAAGCGGCCTGTCGGCTGACGGGCCACCACCCTGAAAAAAGTGGCGCATTATGCAGACGTCAGCCATGGATCGCCAGAGTCTGCACTGCTTTTATGATAGTTGAATGTCGATTCAACCCAACTCGACGATTTCGTAGTCGTGGGTAATCGCAACGCCGGCGGCGCCGAGCATGATGGACGCCGAGCAATACTTCTCGGCAGACAGCTCAATGGCGCGTTTGACCTGGGCTTCTTTCAGCCCACGGCCCTTGACCACAAAGTGCATGTGAATCTTGGTGAAGACCTTTGGATCCTCGCTCGCACGCTCGGCCTCGAGGAAGGCTTCGCAGCTTTCAACGGCCTGGCGGGATTTCTTGAGGATGCTGACCACATCGAAATTGCTGCATCCACCTACACCCAGCAGGAGCATTTCCATCGGCCGCACGCCCAGGTTACGACCACCGGCATCGGGCGGACCGTCCATGACCACGACATGACCGCTACCGGACTCGCCGAGGAACATGGCTTCGCCAGCCCATTGAATGCGTGCCTTCATCGCCAAGACTCCACTGTCTAAAAAAGGGTCGCCAGCTTAGCACAGGGCCCAGGATTGACAGCGCCCGCCTTCCTAGGACATAACCGGTCGCTTTGTAGGTAAATTCTCGAATATAGCAGGGAGTGTCTGTTAAGCTGACGCCAAATAGCTGGCGCTTAGCCAGCTTTGCAGCAACCTCAGCGCCTCATAAAAAAACCAAACACACCGTGCAGTCTTTTCGAGATACAACCATGGTTGTTATTGCCCCAACCCCCAAAATCAAGAACCTCGACAAGTTGTTGATGCATTGCCAGCGTCGGCGTCATGCCGCCAAGAGCAATATCATTTGTGCAGGCGACCGCTCAGAAACGCTGTTCTACATCATTAGGGGCTCGGTCACCATCCTGATCGAGGATGACGACGGCCGCGAAATGATCATCGCCTACCTCAACACCGGGGACTTTTTTGGTGAGTTGGGCCTGTTTGAGCAAGCCGGCCAGGAACAGGAACGCAGTGCCTGGGTTCGCGCGAAAGTCGAGTGCGAGGTCGCGGAAATCAGCTACACGAAATTTCGCGAGCTCTCCCATCAAGACCCCGACATTCTTTACGCGCTTAGCGGACAAATCGCACAACGCCTGCGTAACACCACACGCAAGGTCGGCGACCTGGCCTTCTTCGACGTGACCGGCCGTGTTGCCCGCTGCCTGTTGGAACTGTGCAAACAGCCCGACGCCATGACTCACCCCGATGGCATGCAGATCAAGGTTACGCGTCAGGAGATCGGGCGGATTGTCGGGTGCTCTCGGGAAATGGTCGGGCGTGTGCTCAAGGATCTGGAAGAGCGCAACCTGGTGAACGTCAAAGGCAAGACCATGGTGGTGTTCGGGACTCGATAAGCCCAAAACTCAACCGCCGAACATCTCTCCCAGCAGTTGCCGATAGAGTTCGTCCAGACGTGTCAGCGCATCCGGCGCCGTGAATTTCTCGTGCAGGGCGATGTGGCTCTGCGCACGGACGCGTTGCTCCAGGCCACAGGCCTCGTTGAAGCGATTGACGGCCGTGACCATCGATTCACGCTCGTCATCCAGCAGCATCGCCCCGTGCACCAGCCCCACCGGACGCTGTCCACCCTGACTCTGGCGCCAGCGCTGGGCGGTGCCGACCATCTTGCGTCCGTCCAGGTTGACGTTGAAGCGGCCGTCGCAAAATGCACCGTCGATTTCCCCAAGTGACGACGCGCCACCCAGTTCGTCGAGCAATTCACAGATCGGATTACACAGGCGCAGGTAGCCGGACTCGATTCGGTTCAAATCCCCTTCGCTGCGCGGTGGTGCGTAGACGAGGGCGATATTGAGGGTGGACGCCGATTGGGGAACCGGCTCACCACCGGTTTCGCGCAGCAGCACAGGCCAGCCGGCAGCGGCACTGACTTCGCAGGCATGATCGAAATCGGGCAGACGATTCAGGCGGCGCGGCATGACCAATGCCCGGTCGCTGGGTTGCCAGAACAGCAGGCCGAACTCTGAAGCGCCGGCGCAGACCGAGGCGAGCAGGTCCTGTTCGGCTTGCAGGCCGGCGTCGATGGTCAGGGACAGGGCTCGCGACATGGGTGGCTCCGGCAGGCTTCAGTTCTTTGGGGGATTTGAAGGCCTCATCGCGGGCAAGCCCGCGATGGGGTCGACTCGATCAGTCGAGCGTGGAACCACTCACCGGAACACCACGTTCCGGGAAGAACAGGCGCTGCAACTCCATGCCCGGTTGCTCGGCGCGCATGAACGCTTCGCCCACCAGAAAGGCGTATACGTCGCTGATTTCCATCAGTTCCACATCCGCCCGATTGAGAATGCCGCTTTCAGTGATCACCAGGCGATCGCGCGGGATTCGCGGCAACAGGTCCAGTGTGGTTTCCAGGCTGACCTCGAAGGTGTGCAGATTACGGTTGTTCACACCCACCAACGGCGTGTCGAGGGTGTTCAATGCCCGCTCCAGTTCGTCGCCATCATGAACTTCCACCAGCACATCGAGGCCAACGCTCTTGGCCACCGCTGCCAGTTCGGCCATTTTCACGTCATCCAGCGCGGAGACGATCAACAGCACACAGTCAGCGCCTAATGCCCGCGCCTCGACGATCTGGTAGGGATCGATCATGAAGTCCTTGCGGATCACTGGCAGCTTGCAGGCGGCACGTGCCTGTTGCAGGTAAACATCGGCGCCCTGGAAGTAGTCGACGTCAGTGAGCACGGAAAGGCAGGTCGCGCCGCCCTTCTCATAGCTCCTGGCGATTTCCTCAGGCACAAAGTGCTCGCGGATCACGCCTTTACTTGGCGACGCTTTCTTGATTTCGGCAATCACCGCCGGCTGTTTCGACTTGGCCTGTGCGATCAATGCCTGGGCAAAGCCTCGCGGGGCGTCGGCCGCCTTGGCCAGGGTTTCCAGCTCCGCGAGGCTCACACGAGCATTACGCTCAGCGACTTCCTCGACCTTGCGCGCCAGAATTTTTTCCAGAACCGTGGGTACACTCATCCCTCATTCTCCACTTTGAATACCGCCGTAAACGCACCCAACTCCTCCAGTTTTTCTCGAGCGAGACCGGTGTGCAGCGCGTCATGCGCCAGGGCAACGCCCTCTTTCAGACTGCTGGCGTGATCGGCGGCGTACAGCGCAGCACCCGCGTTGAGCATGATCATTTCGGCAGCTTTCTGACCGTTTTCAGTTTTGCGCTTGCCCAGGGCATCGCGAATCAGCTCGTAGGAGGCTGCCGGGCTTTCCACCGCCAACCCATGCAGGCTCTGGCTCTTCATGCCCAGGTCTTCGGGCTCGACCCAATACTCGGTGATCTGGTCGTTTTTCAGTTCAGCCACAAATGTCGGCGCGGCCAGGCTGAATTCATCCAGGCCGTCCTTGGAGTGCACCACCAGCACGTGTTTGCTGCCCAGGCGCTGCAATACTTCGGCCAGAGGCCGGCACAAGGCCTGGGTGAAAACACCTACCACCTGATGCTTGACGCCGGCCGGATTCGTAAGCGGGCCGAGCATGTTGAACAGGGTACGCAGGCCCAACTCCTTGCGCGGGCCGGCAGCATGCTTCATCGCGCTGTGGTGCGTCTGCGCAAACATGAAGCCGATGCCGACGTTATCGATGCAGCGCGCCACTTGCACCGGAGTCAGGTTCAAGTAGATACCGGCCGCCTCCAGCAAGTCGGCACTGCCGCTCTTGCCCGACACCGCGCGATTGCCATGCTTGGCCACGGTGCAGCCGGCGGCCGACACCACGAACGCAGATGCGGTCGACACGTTGAAAATATTGGCGCCGTCACCACCGGTGCCCACCACATCGACTACGCCATCAAGGGTGTTGAGTTCGACTTTGTCCGCCAGCTCGCGCATGACCGACACGGCACCCACGATTTCGTCGATGCTTTCACTCTTCATGCGCATGGCCATCATGAACGCGCCGATCTGCGCATCCGTGCATTGCCCGGTCATGATTTCGCGCATTACATCGCGCATCTCTTCGGTGCTGAGGTCGAGGTGATCGACGATACGGCTCAGGGCAGTCTTGATGTTCATTGAAAGTCCTTAGCGCGTGCCGCCGGTTTGTTTAAGAAAGTTGGCAAACAGTTCGTGCCCTTGTTCGGTCAGGATCGACTCAGGGTGAAACTGCACGCCCTCGATGTTCAGTGTCTTGTGACGCAGGCCCATGATCTCGTCGATCGAACCATCTTCCAGCTGGGTCCAGGCGGTCAACTCCAAACAGTCAGGCAGAGTTTCGCGCTTGACGATCAAGGAGTGGTAGCGAGTAACTGTCAGAGGATGATTCAACCCTTCGAACACGCCCTTGTCTTCGTGGAACACCGGGCTGGTCTTGCCGTGCATCACCTGACGGGCGCGGACCACGTCACCACCGAACGCCTGGCCGATGGATTGGTGACCCAGGCAGACGCCAAGAATCGGCAATTTACCGCCAAAATGCTTGATCACGTCGATAGAAACGCCCGCTTCCGTCGGCGTGCAGGGACCAGGGGAAACCACGATCCGCTCAGGGTTCAGGGCTTCGATTTCGGCGATGGTAAGCTCATCGTTGCGCACGACCTTGACCTCGGCACCGAGCTCGCCGAGGTATTGCACAACGTTGTAAGTAAAAGAGTCGTAGTTATCGATCATCAGCAACATGGCTGGAAAACCTCTTGAATTCACTGACTTTAAAGGCTGCCTTCGAAGGAGTGACCCGCAGCGTCCAGCACTCCGTCAACCAGAGCGGCATGGCATACGGGCCGCGCTCATCGGTCAGCTTTGCGGGGTTTGCTCAGCCAGGGCGACTGCACGGAACATCGCCCGACGCTTGTTCAGGGTTTCTTCCCACTCCAGCACCGGCACCGAGTCGGCGACGATGCCGCCCCCGGCCTGCACGTGCAGTTCGCCGTCCTTGATCACCGCGGTCCGAATGGCGATCGCGGTGTCCATGTTGCCGTTCCAGGCGAAATACCCGACCGCGCCGCCGTAGACGCCCCGTTTGACCGGCTCCAGCTCGTCGATGATCTCCATTGCGCGAATCTTCGGTGCACCGGACAAGGTGCCCGCCGGCAGGATGGCGCGCAATGCGTCCATCGCCGTCAACCCGGCCTTCAACTGGCCAGTGACGTTGGAAACGATGTGCATGACGTTTGAGTAACGTTCGATGACCATCTTTTCCGTGAGTTTTACCGAGCCGACTTCCGACACGCGACCGGTGTCATTGCGCCCCAGGTCGATCAGCATCAGGTGTTCGGCGATTTCCTTGTCGTCGGACAGCAGGTCCTTTTCCAGGGCCAGATCCGCCTCTTCAGTGGCGCCGCGCGGCCGAGTACCGGCGATCGGGCGCACCGTGATCAGGTTGTCCTCGACCCGCACCAGCACTTCCGGCGAGCTGCCGACGACGTGGAAGTCGCCGAAGTTGAAGAAGTACATATAAGGCGTCGGGTTGAAGCAACGCAGCGCCCGGTACAGATCGATAGGCGCAGCCTTGAAGTCGATCGACATGCGCTGGGACGGCACGACCTGCATGCAGTCACCGGCGAGGATGTATTCCTTGATGGTGTCGACGGCTTTTTCGTAATCGTGCTGGGTGAAACTGGAGCGGAATACAGGATCAGCGGCTTGCTGCTGACTGAAATCCAGGCCCCGGCGCGGGGTGATCGGCTGACGCAGTTTTTCCAGCAACGCTTCCAGGCGCACGCGCCCTTGCTCGAAGGCGTCTTCCTGCGCCGGATCGGCCAGGACGATTGCGTGCATCTTGCCGGCGAGGTTGTCGAACACCACCACGGCATCGGAGACCATCAGCAGAATATCCGGCACGCCCAGCGGGTCCGGGTTGGGGCATTTTCCGAGACGTTTTTCCACGTAACGCACGCAGTCGTAACCGAAGTAGCCCACCAGTCCGCCATTGAAGCGCGGCAGCCCCGGGATGGTCGGGACGTTGTAACGGGCCTTGAAGGTTTCGACGAACGCCAGCGGATCGTCCACGTCATGGCTTTCGATCTCGACACCGTCATGGGTCACGCTGACGTGATGATCGTGTACCCGCAGCACGGTACGGCATGGCAGGCCGATGATCGAGTATCGGCCCCACTTCTCACCGCCTTGCACCGATTCGAGCAGGTAGGAATTAGGTTCGTCGGCCAGTTTCAGGTAGATCGACAGCGGCGTGTCGAAGTCGGCCAGGGTTTCGCAGGCAAGCGGAATGCGGTTGTAGCCGGCAGCGGCCAAGCGCAGGAATTCTTCGCGGATCATGGTGTAGCCTCGTGGCTTGAGGTGCGAACAGTCAGGTATGCAAACGCGCCGGACATACCGGCCAGGAAAAAGTCAGGCGCGCCAACGCCAGCGGGCCAGGGCCTTGATAACTTTCATCCAGAGTTTGCGAGTGACCACCACGATGGCGTTTCCAGAAGGGGATTGAACAGCGTCGCCCAACGTTATCTCAGCAGCCGGATCCAGGCAACCGGGAATTAACGTGCGCAGATCGTCAATGACCAGTGCTGGCGACTCTTCGGCAATCGGGCGACCGTGGTTGTAGCCATAGCTCAAGGCCACGCACTTGACCCCCGCCGCCTTCGCCGCCAGCACATCGCTGCGCGAATCGCCGACAAACAACGATTGCGACGCCGGGACGTTGGCCATTTTCATCACGAAAAACAGCGCAGCCGGGTCGGGTTTCTTCTGCGGCAGGGTATCACCACCGATGATCCACTTGAAATAACGGCCGATTTTCATCTGATCCAGCAGCGGCGCGACGAAGCGCTCCGGCTTGTTGGTGATCAGGGCCATTTCCACGCCTTGCTTGCTCAACCACTTGAGGGTGTCACGCACACCGGGGTAAACCACTGTCAGCTCGTGGCCATCCTCATAGAAACCGTTGAATAACTGCAGGGCATGCTCGGCCTCGACCTCATCGACACCCTCGGCATCGATGTGATTGGCCAGGGCGCGGCGCACCAGCATGTGTACGCCATTGCCAACCCACTGGCGCACCGCATCGATACCGGCCGGTGGGCGCCCGAGCTTGAGCAGCATGTTGTCCACCGCCGCCGCGAGGTCAGGGACGGAATCGATCAGAGTGCCATCCAGATCGAACATCACCAGACGCGGCAGGCGGCCGGGGAACAGCTGCTCGAAGCCACTCATGGGCGAGTCAGCGCCAGTTCGGCGCGCATCTTCTCGATCACTTCCTGATAGTTCGGCGCATTAAAGATCGCCGAGCCCGCCACGAAGGTGTCGGCGCCAGCGGCGGCGATTTCACGGATGTTGTTGACGTTCACGCCGCCATCGATTTCCAGGCGGATATCGCGACCGGACGCATCGATCAGCGCGCGGGCTTCACGCAGCTTGTCGAGGGTGCCCGGGATGAATTTCTGCCCGCCAAAGCCCGGGTTTACGCTCATCAGCAGAATCATGTCAACCTTGTCCATCACGTACTTGAGCACGTCCAGCGGAGTCGCCGGGTTGAACACCAGGCCCGACTTGCAGCCGCCTTCGCGGATCAGTTGCAGGGAACGGTCGATGTGCTGAGTGGCTTCGGGGTGGAAGGTGATGTACGTCGCGCCCGCTTCGATAAAGTCACCGACGATGCGGTCCACCGGGCTGACCATCAGGTGCGCGTCGATCGGCGCGGTCACGCCATACTTGCGCAGCGCAGCGCAGACCATCGGGCCGATGGTCAGGTTCGGTACGTAATGGTTGTCCATGACATCGAAGTGTACGAAGTCGGCGCCGGCGGCCAGGACATTGTCCACTTCCTCGCCCAGACGGGCGAAGTCGGCGGAGAGAATCGACGGAGCAATTACGAAGGGCTGCATGACGCACCTTTTCTGAGCTAAATCACGATGGCGCGCATTGTATACCTCATGCTTTGGCGTGCGCACCGTGAGCGCGATGATCAGTAGGCCGAGCGATAGATCTTCTCGATATCAATGGCGCTCAACTTGCGCGGATTGTTGCGCATCAAGCGCTCGATACCTGCGGCTTCCGCCGCCATGGCGGGAATGGCATCCTCCGGGACCCCGAAACTGCGCAAACCTGGCGGAATTTCCACTGCCGCGCATAACTCGGTCATCGCCTCGACGGCTTTGTCGGCCGATTCGTGGGCACTCAGGTGAGCGGTTTTCACCCCCATGGCTTCGGCAATATCCTGCATGCGCTCGACACAGGCCATCTTGTTCCAGGTCATGACATAGGGCAGCAACAAGGCGTTGCTGACACCGTGGGCGATGTTGAAACGCCCACCCAGCGGATACGCCAACGCATGCACCGCCCCAACACCGGCATTGCCGAAGGCCATGCCGGCCATCAAGCTGGCGGTGGCCATGTCTTCGCGCGCTTGCAGGTTGGATGGGTTGGCATAGGCCTTGGGCAGCGCCTTGGCGATCAGCTTGATCGCACCGATGGCCAGCGCATCGGTAATCGCCGAGGCGTTGATCGACAGATAGGCCTCGATGGCGTGCACCAGCGCATCAACGCCACTGGCGGCGGTCACGCTGCGCGGGCAGGTCAGGGTCATTTGCGGGCTGACCAGCGCCACGTCGGGCAACAGATAGTCACTGACGATGCCTTTTTTCAGCTGCGCGGCCTTGTCGGAGAGGATCGCAACGTTGGTCACTTCAGAGCCGGTGCCGGCGGTGGTTGGGATCGCGATCAGCGGTGGACCCTTGCGCGGCACCTGGTCGACGCCGAACAGATCTTCCAATGCGCCGTGATAACCGGCGTACGCCGCGACACATTTGGCGATGTCAATGGCACTGCCACCCCCGAGGCCGATCAGGCCGTCATGTCCGCCTTCGCGGTAAACCCGCATGCAGTCTTCGACGATGGCGATTTCCGGATCGGGCAGCACACGGTCAAAAATCTCGTAAGTACGATCACCCAGCTGTGCCAGCGCCAGGGCAACCGTGCCGGACTTGACCAACGCCGCATCCGTGACGATCAGCGGGTTGTCGATGTCCAGACGGTTGAGTTCGGCGGACAACTGCTCGATGGCAGCGGCGCCCGTGATCAGTTTGTGAGCGATTTTGAACGAGGAAAGACTCATCGTGCGCAGCCTCTTATAGCTAGGGGAGCTGGGCACAATAGTAGCTGGGGAATTGGGGTTGTCTCCCATTCAGGTTGTGAATGGGAGACAGGGGCGGCATTTACACCTGCGCGGTCCGCAATTTCTCGCTACGGCCACGCAGCCATTCCAGGGTCAGCAGCAGGATCACCGAGAAAGCGATCAGCAGCGTTGCGGCGGCGGCGATGGTCGGGCTGAGGTTTTCGCGAATGCCGCTGAACATCTGCCGTGGCAGGGTCGCTTGCTCAGGACCGGCGAGGAAAAGCGTCACCACCACTTCATCGAACGAGGTAGCGAAGGCAAACAGCGCCCCCGAGATCACGCCCGGCGCAATCAGCGGCAACGTCACCCGGCGGAACGTCGTCAGCGGCGAAGCCCCGAGGCTGGCAGCGGCGCGCACCAGGTTGTGGTTGAAGCCCTGCAAGGTCGCCGACACGGTAATGATCACGAACGGTACTCCCAGCACCGCATGCACCACGATCAGCGAGAAGAAGCTGTTGCCCAGGCCCAGTGGCGCGAAAAACAGATAACTCGCTACACCGATGATGACCACCGGCACCACCATCGGCGAAATCACCAGCGCCATTACCAGGGATTTGCCCGGGAAGTCCCCGCGCGTCAGACCAATCGCCGCCAGCGTGCCGAAAACCATCGCCAGTGCCGTAGCCGCCGGGGCGACGATGATGCTGTTCTTCAGCGCGCGCATCCATTCCGCCGAGGCGAAGAAATCGTGGTACCACTGCAACGAGAAGCCCTGTAGCGGATACACCAGGAAACTGCCGGAGTTGAACGACAACGGGATGATCACCAGCACCGGCAGCACCAGGAACAACAGGATCAGGCCGCACAGAATCCGCAAACTGTAGAACCACACCCGCTCGATGGGCGACATATAAGGACTCAGCATTTCAATCTCCCCTTAGCTCAGACGCAGGCGACTGGCGCCCACCAGCCAGCTGTAAATCAGATAAAGCACGACGGTTGCCAACAGCAGCAGCCCACCGAGTGCGGTCGCCATCCCCCAGTTGATGCTTGTGTTGGTGTAGAAGGCGACGAAGTAGCTGACCATCTGATCGTTCGGGCTGCCCAGCAGTGCCGGGGTGATGTAGTAGCCAATGGCAAGGATGAATACCAGCAGGCAACCAGCGCCGACACCGGCATAGGTTTGCGGGAAGTACACCCGCCAGAAACTCGCGAACGGATGGCAGCCGAGGGAAATCGCTGCGCGCATGTAAGTCGGCGAAATGCCCTTCATCACGCTGTAGATGGGCAGAATCATGAATGGCAGCAGGATGTGCACCATGGAGATGTAGACCCCGGTGCGGTTGAACACCAGCTCCAGCGGCTTATCGATGATGCCCATGGCCATCAGCGCGCTGTTGATCAGGCCGCCCGACTGCAGCAAAACGATCCACGCGGCGACCCGCACCAGGATCGACGTCCAGAACGGCAACAGCACCAGAATCATCAACAGGTTGCTCTGGCGCGCTGGCAGGTTTGCCAGCAGATAGGCCAATGGATACGCCAGCACCAGGCAGAGCGCAGTGATGATCAGGCCCATCCAGAACGTACGGGCGAAAATGTCGAGATAGATCGCTTGATCGGGGGTGGCCGGTGCCACCTCTCCAAGGTCATCGATGCGATGATCGACCGCAGCCAGCAGGTAATATGGCGTGATGCTGCTAGTGTTGCGGCGCACCGCTTGCCAATAGGCCGGATCGCCCCAGCGCTCATCGAGGCCTTCCAGCGCATCTTTATAAGAAGCCGGCACATCGGCGAATGGCAAGGCACGGGCGGTTTTGGTCAGCAGGCTGCGATAGCCGGCCAACTCCATGTTCAGGCGCTTGGACAAGTCACCCAGGGTCTGATTCTTGCGGGCTTCGGCGAGGTCTTCGGCGGCCGCTTTGTACACAGGTTCTGCGGGCAGGCCGCGGCCGTCCCAACTGGCAATGGCCTCGACCGTGCGCGGCATGCCGCCGACCACTTCAGGGTTGCCAACGCTTTTGTAGAGCAGCGCCACGATCGGCACCAGGAACACCAGCAACAGAAACAGCACCAGCGGCGCAATCAACGCCTGGGCTTTCCAGCGGTTGACACGCTCGGCGTGCTTGAGCCGCTGCTTCAAAGTGGGGTCAGTGCCCGCGTTCGCGGGAACGGCGATAGCCATGGCGTACTCCGGAAATCTATTGTTCTAATTCAAACGAACGGTAGGAGCGGGCTTGCCCGCGATTGTGTCGGCGAATTCAACAGCAATGGCGACTGGCAGACCGCTATCGCGGGCAAGCTCGCTCCTACAGGGGTGAGTGGTTAGCCCACCCCGGCAGGTGTTGCTTATTTGGCAGCCCAGGCGTTGAAGCGCTGTTCCAGTTGCTCGCCGTTGTCAGCCCAGAAGCTGACATCGATCTGCACCTGGTTGGCGATGTTTTCCGGGGTGGTCGGCATGTCTTTCAGGACATCCTTGTTCAACAGCGGCACAGCCTGGGTGTTGGCCGGGCCGTAGGCGATGTTTTCCGAGTAGGTCTTCTGCTGTTGCGGCTGCACCGAGAAGGCGATGAATTTCTTCGCCGCTTCGGCACGCGCCTTGTCCAGCCCACGTGGAATGGCCCATGCGTCAAAGTCATAGATGCCGCCGTTCCACACGACCTTCAGGTTGCTTTCTTTCTGCACCGCAGCGATACGACCGTTGTAGGCCGAGCTCATGACCACGTCACCAGAGGCCAAGTATTGCGGCGGTTGTGCGCCCGCTTCCCACCACTGGATGTTTGGCTTGAGTTCATCGAGCTTTTTGAATGCGCGGTCCTGGCCATCTTTGCCGGCCAGCACTTTGTAGACGTCTTTTGGCGCAACGCCGTCGGCCATCAGGGCGAATTCCAGGGTGTACTTGGCGCCTTTACGCAGGCCGCGCTTACCCGGGAATTGCTTGGTGTCCCAGAAGTCCGCCCAACTGGTTGGTGCGGTTTTCAGTTTGTCGGCGTTGTAGGCCAACACGGTGGACCACACGAAGAAGCCCACGCCGCAAGGCTGGATGGCGCCCTTGACGTAGTCTTCGGTCTTGCCGAACAGCGCAGGGTCGAGCTGCTCGAACATGTCTTCGTCGCAACCACGGGACAGTTCCGGCGATTCAACTTCCACCAGGTCCCAGGACACGCTCTTGGTGTCGACCATGGCCTTGACCTTGGCCATTTCACCGTTGTACTCGCCCGCTACGATCTTGCCGTTACCCGCCGCTTCCCACGGTGCGTAGAAGGCTTTGACTTGCGCCGCCTTGTTCGCCCCACCAAAGGAGACGACGGTCAGGTCCGGGCCCGCCGCCATCGCGTGTGCCGCACCGATCATGCCCATGACCAGGGCGGTGAATTTCAGGGATCTCAACATTTATTGTTTTCTCCATGTGCAGGGTTGGTTGAAGCAGGGGGGCGATTAATTCGCCTCTAAAAGAGGGTCGAGCGCGCGAACGTGTTCGACCTGCCAGCCAAGCGGTACCACGTCACCGACGGCGAGCTGCGGATCGAGCTCGGCAATCGGTTGTTTCACGAAGAAGTCAGTCTTGCCGCAGACTTCCAGGCGAACTCGGACGTGGTCGCCCAGATAGATGAATTCCGCCACCCTCCCTGAGAAGCGGTTGACGCAGGACTCGCTCGAACCATTGAGGCTCACGCGCTCCGGACGAATCGACAGCGTGACGGGTTCGCCGGTCTTGCCGACATTGACCGCCAGGGCTTCAACCTTTTCACCACGACCTAACTCGACGACGCAGCGGTCGCCGGTCTGGCTGTGCAAACGGCCATTGAGACGGTTGTTCTCGCCGATAAAGTTAGCGACGAAGGTGTTTTTCGGTTCTTCATAAAGGTGGCGCGGTGGGGCGATCTGCTGGATTTCGCCCTGGTGGAACACCGCCACGCGGTCGGACATGGTCAGGGCTTCGCCCTGGTCGTGGGTCACGTAAACCACGGTTACGCCGAGGCGCTCGTGCAGGTGCTTGATCTCCATCTGCATGTGTTCACGCAGTTGCTTGTCCAATGCGCCGAGCGGTTCGTCCATCAGCACCAGTTGCGGTTCGAATACCAAGGCGCGAGCCAGGGCTACACGCTGTTGCTGTCCACCCGACAGTTGCGCCGGGTAGCGTTGGGCGAAGGTATCCAATTGCACCATGCTCAGGACACGTTTGACCCGTTCGCTGACATCACTTTTGTTCAGGCCACGCACGGTCAACGGGAACGCGAGGTTCTCCGACACGGTCATGTGGGGGAACAGCGCGTAGTTCTGGAACACCATACCGATGTCACGTTTGTGCGGCGGCACGTTGTTGATGGAGCGCCCCGCCAGAAGGATTTCACCGGCGGTCGGGGTTTCGAAACCGGCGAGCATCATCAGGCTGGTGGTCTTGCCCGAGCCCGAGGGCCCGAGCAAGGTGAGGAACTCGCCTTTGCGAATGTCCAGGTTGAGGTCTTTGACGATCAGGTTCTCGCCGTCGTAGCTCTTCTGCACTCCACGAAAGCTGACCAGAATGTCACTGGCCCCTGCGCTTGAATCAACCTGGCTCATACCCACACCTTTGTTATTGATGACTGCTGTGGACTAAGCCTAGTGGACGCTTTGGAGCACGCAAATCGGGGCGCAGGAGAGAATCGCCTCAGCAGGACGGAAGGTCGAGGGTAGGGATTGCCCTACAAGGATGGCGCGCATTGGCATCCGCAGTTGTGAGCTTCAAGCGGCAAACCGCAAGCAATGGCAAAAGCGGTGCGCGGGCGTGTCGCAAATGGATATGAACACCGCATATACCCTGTAGGAGCGAGCTTGCTCGCGATTGCGTAGCGCGGGCTTGCACATTGAGATCTGACACACCGCATCGCGAGCATGCTCGCTCCTACAGGGCGGGATGCGTAGGCCTTAGAGGAGCTTATGCTCCATCGCGTACTTCACCAATTCGGCCAGGGAGGTGATGTTGAGTTTTTGCATCAGCCGCGCCTTGTGGGTGCTGATGGTCTTGTTGCTCAGGGCCAGTTGCTGGGCGATGTCATTGACGTTGGCGCCCTGGGCCAAGCGTTCGAACACCGAGAACTCACGCTCCGAGAGCAACGAATGCAAAGGCCGCGAATCGGTCAGACCGACTTCGAAGACCATGCGGTCGGCCAGTTCCGGGTCGATGTAGCGCCCGCCGGAGGCAACTTTACGGATCGCCGTCAGCAATAGCGCCGGGTCGCTGTCCTTGGTGGCATAACCCGCCGCGCCAACTTTCAAGGCCCGTGCCGCCATTTGCGCTTCGTCGTGCATCGACAACACCAGGATAGCCGGCGGATTGTTCAGCGCGCGGATCCGCGGAATCGCCTCCAGGCCATTGACCCCGGGCATGGAGATGTCCAGCAGCACCACTTCACACGGGACATGACGCAAGGTCTCGAGCAATTGCTCGCCATTGCTCGCCTCCCCCGCCACCTGCAGATCCTTGGCCAGGCCAATCAACTGTTTGATGCCTTCGCGAACGATGGTGTGGTCTTCGGCTACCAGTACACGGATCACTTTCTTCTCCAGATCAGGCCTTATCCACCGGTACGCGCACACTCAACGTCGTGCCCTCCCCCGGCTCACTCTCCAGCAACAACTGTCCACCCATGATCAGCACCCGCTCGCGCATGCCGACCAAACCAAAGGATGTTGGCCGACCAGTGGCGGCGATAAATCCTACGCCATCATCGCTGATCGTAAGACACAACTCGTCGCCTTCTAGAGTCAGTGTCAATTCGACAGTATGCGCCTGAGCGTGGCGCATGACATTGGTCAGCGCCTCCTGAAGGATTCGGAACAGGCCGATGGCCTTGGCATCACTGAGCACTGGCAGACTCTCCGGCACTTGCACCAGGCACGGGATCTGTGTGCGCGCCTCGAAGCGCCGCGCCTGCCATTCGATGGCCGAGGCAATCCCTGCATCGAGAATCGGTGGACGCAGCGCCGTCGCGACATCACGCACCAATTGGAACAACTGGGCAATCAGGCGCTTCATGCTATTGAGGCGTTCGTTCAGACCCGGGTCCAACTGGGCGTAGGCCAGTTCGCACATGGACGTTTCGAGCTTCAATACCGTCAACATCTGGCCCAATTCATCATGAACTTCGCGAGCGATCCGCGCCTTTTCCTCTTCCCTCACACTTTCCAGATGCGCGGACAACTCGCGCAGTTGTTCGCGTGAACTGGCCAGCTCCAGTTCGATACGCTTGCTCTCGCTGATATCCCAGACAATACCGTCCCACACCGAGCTGCCATCCTCGAGTCGACGGGTAATGGCCTTGATCTCGGCCCAGCGCAACTCACCCAGACGCGTGAGAATCCGTCCCTGCCACGACCAGTCGCTGTCAGTGTCCAGCGCCTGATCCTGGGTCTGGTGGTAACTGGCCTTGTCCTCCGGGTAAACCAGGCTGCGCAAGCCCTTGTCGCGATGGGCCAGGGTTGCCGGCGAGTAACCCACCAAGCTTTCACTGCCCTCACTGATGTAGGCAAAGTCGATCTGCCCGGTGACCGGTGCACGCTCCAGGCGAAAGACCAGTCCCGGTACGTTGGCGGCGATCCCTTGCAGGCGAGCCTCGCTTTCCTGCAAGGCAGCCAGTGCGCGACGGCGCTCGGTCACATCGTTGAGGTAAACCACCAGGTATTCGCCACCACGAAAACGCAGGAAGCTCAGGGAAACATCGGTTGGGAGTATGCTGCCATCGGCCCGCAAGCAATTGGTTTCGAAGCTGAGCGGTCCTTCCTCACTGGCCCGCGCACGTTTCCACAGGTTCAACCAGCGGTCCATGTGCAGTCCGGGTTCGAAGTCGATCAGCGGCCGGTCGATGATGCCTCCCACGGGATAGCCGAGCATGGCTTCGGCCGCGCGGTTGGCATAGCGCACGTGGCTGTCCCAGTTCACCCAGAGGATACCGACAGTACTCTGGTCAATGGAAAACTGAGTCAGGCGCAGCGCTTCTTCACTGGCGACGCGCAGGGCAATGTCCTCCCGGGCGGCGAGCAGGCGCTGCTCCAGGCTGTGTTGCTGCCGACGCTGCCAGAACACGATGGCCATGCTGCTCAACATCAACACGGCCAACAGCAGGCTGAGGTTCTGCCAAAACCCCCGAGATTCGGTCAGGCGTGGATACTTGGGTTGCAGCCATTGATTGTGCAACTGCTCCAGGTCCTTGGCAGGAATCACCCGCAGTGCGCTTTCAACAATGCCGGCGAGTTCCGGCCAGTCGCGCCGCGTGGCCACGCGCAGCAGTTGGGGCAAACCGATGTCGCCGACCACCACCAAGCCCGCAAAATCCGGCTCAACCGACAGCCGCCCCAGCTGCGCTTCGTCTATCACCGCGTAGCTGGCCTGCTGGCTGACGAGCAACTGCAAGGCCTGGCGCTCGAGGGGAACGCCCTGAAGATTCAAATGCGGGTAATTGCTGCGCAGGTAGTCGGCGGTGGCGCTGGGCATGCGCACGGCAACGCGCACCTGGCTGTCGAGTTTTTCCAGCTCCACCAACCCCGTGGCTTTCTGGTCACTGACCACCAGTTGCGGCACCCGCATGTACGGGTCGGAAAATTGCCACAGGCGCAGGCCGCCGGGGGTTTGCGCCAGCCCAGGGGCGATGTCGATTTCGCCTTCGCGGAGGGCGGCCTCCAGTTGCGCCAGATCGGGAAAGTTGCGCCAACTCAGCTCGACCTTGAGCGACTTCGCCAACCACTTCATCAGCTCGATGTTCACCCCGGACAGACGCTGCAAACGGCGATCGTATTGGGCAAAGGGAGCCTGCAAGACTACGCCGACGCGGAGTTCATTGTGCTGCGCCAGCCATTGTTGCTGGCTGGCAGACAGCGGCGCGACCTGCACAGGTGGCGCAGGCGTGGCCCAGCTCATCAAGGGAAACCACAAACAGCCGATAACCCACAGGCAGCGAAAACGCTTCATCGAAATCTCACACACTGACAAATACTGACCAACCCATTAGGCTGCCGGAATAACTTCTGGCCTGGAATATCCGATGCCCCCTGTCTTTCGCCTGGCACTGCCAGCATTGTGCCTGTCGCTGATCCTGCCTTGTGCCTTTTCCGTCGAGGCCGCTGACCCGACACCCGCTGCTGCGCAACAACCCGCCGACGAGAAGCCGGTGGAACGTCAGCCGCTGCTTGAGCGTAGCCAGGAAGAATCGACAGCACTTGAACGAAAAATCCCGCCGCAGGAACAGCAACAACTGCAGGCCGGCAGCGATACGTTTCTGGCCTTGTGGAAACCGGCCAACACTGCCGAACCCAAGGGTGCAGTCATTATCATCCCGGGCGCCGGTGAAACCGTTGACTGGCCGCAAGCAATCAGTCCACTGCGCCAAAAACTTCCGGACGCGCAGTGGAGCAGCCTGAGTATCACTCTGCCCGATCAACAAAGCGATGTCATCGCGCCCCGGGTTATCGAAGTCCCTTCCACGGTAAAAGCGCCTGATGTCGGCAGCAAGGACTCGACCACTGCCGCCCCCATCGAGCAGGCGGCCGGCGGTGAAACCGATATGGTTGACAAGGCGGTTGTCGAAACCAGCGACGAACAAGCCAAAGCCGATGCCGAGCGGATCTTCGCACGCATCGATGCCGCCATGGCCTACGCCGAACAACAAAGCGCTCGCAGCATCGTGCTGCTCGGCCATGGCACGGGCGCCTATTGGGCGGCGCGTTATCTGAGCGAGAAACAGCCCTCGCAGGTGGAAAAGTTCGTGATGGTTGCGGCCCAGGCACCCACGGCGGTGAAGCCTGAGCTGGTGGAGTTGACGCCAACCCTGAAACTGCCAACGGCCGACATCTTCTACATGGACAAGCGGCTGGATCGCAACGCAGCGCTGGAACGCTTGCAGGCCAGCAAGCGCCTGAAGGCGTCGGCATACAGCCAGGTGTCGCTCAAGACGATACCGGGCAACGATAAAGACCAACAGGAACAATTGGTGCGTCGGGTGCGAGGGTGGTTGAATCCTCAGTCCCAAACGGATTGATAGACCGAGTCGCCTCCATCGCGAGCCTGCTCGCGATGGGCGCACCAACAATCTCCCTGCTAAAAATCCCGTTTCTGACGAATCAACGTGTAGGCACTATGTAATTCACGCGTCATATCAGTGGCCTCTCGCACCTGGGCTGCCGTGGCGCCGCTGCCGGCGACCTTGTCGGGATGATGCCGACTGAGCATGCGTCGATAGGCGCGTTTGATCTGCGCCGGCTCTGTGTCAGCGGCCACCCCCAGTAACTGCATGGCGTCCTTGTAAACCTGGGTACTGTTGGGCATTGAGCGTCTGGCGGGCTCGTAATCCGCCGCCAGTGCCTGCACCTGATATGACTTCCAGCCGAGCCACTTGCCCCATTGTGCGATCAGCTTGCGCTCGGCAGTACCGGCGCGACCGTCAGCCCAGACCATTCGCCAGCAGGCGCGCAATACGCCCTCGGCCGCATGAGGCTGAACACTCAGTCGGCGCAGGTAGCGGCGTAATGGGTCATGACCTGACTTTCCCCGGTTGAATGCCGCGATGGCCCGCTGCCTGGCCGCCTCAGTCATCTCCAGCGACTCCATTTCCCGTCTCGCCTGCTGGATATGGCCGTCCATCACCCTTCCGTTACTCTTGGCCAACCGCCCCAGCAGCACGAATAACAATTCATCGTTACGCAGGGCCGACCGACCACCGAGCATTTCGCGCAACTGCGCCCAACTGTGCAATTGCAAGCGTCGATCCAGTGCCTGGCCCAGTAAAGCGCCAAGCAAGGCCCCCGGAATGCTGGCGACAAAAAAGCCTGCTCCGGCTCCAATCAGAGTCCCTGGCCACAACATGTCAGCGACCCGATTCGATCAAGGTTTCGACTTGCGCAAGTCGCTCGAGCGTGCCGACATCCACCCAACGACCACACAACCGCTCCCCAGTCACTTGCCCTTCAGCCATCGCCTTGCGCAACAGCGGCGCCAGCTTGAACGCTCCGGCCGAACAGCCATCGAACAATTGCGGATGCAGCACAGCGATACCGCTGTAGGTCAGGTTCGACCCTTTCGGTTGACCGTCCTGTACTTCACCATCGACCAGCAGGAAATCACCGCCCGGGTGATGAAGCGGGTTATCCACAAGCACCAAATGAGCCAAGCCGGTGATTGGCTGGTGCAACACGCTGAAATCGTAATCGGTCCAGATATCGCCATTAACCACCACAAACGCTTCATCGCCGAGCAACGGCAACGCACGGAAGATTCCGCCGCCAGTTTCCAGCGGCTCACCTTCCGGCGAGTACTCAATGTTCACGCCATACCGTGAGCCGTCACCCAGATAGTCTTCAATCTGCTGACCCAGCCACGCATGGTTGATCACGATGTCGGTGAATCCTGCACCAGCCAGTGCGTGCAGGTGATACTCGATCAACGGAACGCCGTTGGCTCGCACCAGGGGCTTGGGTGTCGTCAGTGTCAGGGGGCGCATGCGTTCCCCCTTGCCAGCCGCGAGAATCATTGCCTTCATGCATTGGCTCCGGCACGCAGACTGAGAAGTAGCACATCCAGTTCGGCCAGTTCTGGCCGGCGAGCGATCACCGCCTCTATATAAGCAAAGAATCGCGGCACGTCAGCCAGGTAACGTGGTTTGCCGTCACGGTGGCAGATGCGGGCGAAAATGCCGATGACCTTCAAATGACGCTGAACGCCCATCAGGTCGCTGGCCCGCAGGAAGTCCTCGAAGTCAGGCTGTACCGGAATGCCCAGGGTAGCGGCCTGCTTCCAGTAATTTTCCAACCAGCCGAGCACCCGCTCTTCCGGCCAACTGAGGAAAGCATCCTTGAACAGGCAAGTGACGTCATAGGTCACGGGGCCGTAGACCGCGTCCTGGAAATCCAGCACGCCGGGGTTGGGTTCACTGAGCATCAGATTGCGCGGCATGTAGTCGCGATGAACCAGCACTTTGGGCTGGGCCAGGGCACTGTCGATCAACAACTGCGTCAAGTTATCCCAGAGCACTTGTTGAGCCGGGTCGAACTCTATGCCCAACTCGCGCTTCACGTACCACTCGGGGAACAACTCCAATTCGCGACGCAGCAGCGCTACGTCATAACTGGGAAGCGGCGCAACCATCGGCAACTGCTGAAAAGCGAGCAAGGCTTGCAACGCATCGCTGAACAAACCGTCTGCATTTTCATTGTCAATGACGTCCAGATACGTCTTGTTGCCCAGGTCATTGAGCAAAAGAAACCCGCGCTCGAGGTCTTCGGCATAAATTTTCGGCACATTTATTCCGGATTTCGCCAATAAAAAAGCGATATCCACGAAGGGTTTGCAGTTTTCCTGGGGTGGAGGAGCGTCCATGACGATAAAACTTCTTCCCGCTCCCTCCCACCGGAAATAGCGTCGAAAACTCGCGTCACTACTGGCCGCAGTCAACGTGGCCGGGGGTACGGCGCCCCAACCCTGCTCTGCAAAGAGGACCGCCAATTGCTCATCGAGCCAAACTTTCAGGTGTTGCAAACGTACATCTTGGTCAGGCATTACAAGGGTCTCCGACGGCCCTAGCCGTCAAGCGGGTCATGCTTTATTATCCAGCATCTTTTTCAGACCATCGAGAGGCGTGCGGCCCACACCGCGGGCAGATGGCACGCAGGAAGCCCGGACTAATAAGATGGCATTGAAATCCCCCGCGTTTCGTAAAAAATTTCCGTTGTTGGTTACCGGCAGTCTGCTGGCCCTGCAACCTTTAGCCACTTCGTACGTGGTCGCTGCGGAACAGTATGACTGCTCCGTCTCTGCTTCGGGTGCCTGGGACTGTGCGCCCAAGACGCCGGCGGCGGCATTGCCACCGCGTCCCGTCCATGACGGCAGCGCAGTCAGCTCCAGTGGCGACGCTCCGGCGCAGACCGGCTCAAGCGAAGAAACAGGCACCAAGCCTGTGCTGGTTACCGAATCAAAAGGTCGCGGCCTCAAGTCCCGTAGCGAAGACTACAGCCACCTTGACTGGGTTCCGCGCGAGAAGCTCACCGCAGCGCAATTGGCCGAAACCGGTCCTTACTGCTCTGGTTCCTATATCGAACCGATTCGTCCTGGCATGAATGACAAGACGAATAAAAGTGACGCCCCGACCTTCGTCGGCGCCAAGGCATCGCGTTACAAGCAGGATGAGCAGATTGCTACCCTCGCCGGCGACGTGGTCCTTCGCCAGGGCAGCATGCAGGCGGAAGCCGACGAAGCGAACCTCTACCAGGCTGAAAGCCGTGGTGAACTGGACGGCAACGTGCGCATTCGCGACAACGGCGCGCTGATCGTCGGTGACCACGCCGAAGTGCAACTCGACACCGGCGAAGCCAAGGTCGACAACGCCGAATACGTGATGCACAAGTCGCGTATTCGCGGTAATGCGCTGTACGCCAAGCGTGCCGAGAACGCGATCATCCGCCTCAAGGATGGTACGTACACCACGTGCGAACCGAACAGTAACGCCTGGCAGCTCAAGGGCAACAACATCACCTTGAACCCGGCCACCGGTTTTGGTACCGCGACCAACGTGACACTGCGGGTCAAGGACATTCCAGTCCTGTACACGCCGTACATCTACTTCCCGATCGACGACCGTCGCCAGTCCGGCTTCCTGCCGCCGACCATCGGCAGCGGCAGCGATACCGGCTTCCTGTTGGTCACGCCGTACTACTTCAACCTGGCACCGAACTACGACGCCACGTTGTATCCGCGTTACATGAGCAAGCGCGGCCTGTTGATGGAAGGCGAGTTCCGCTACCTGACCAAGTCCAGCGAAGGTCAGTTCGGCGCCGCGTACCTCAACGACGAGGATACCGATCGCAGCAAGCAGACCGACTACGAAAAAACCCGCTACATGTACAACTGGCAGCACCAGGGTGGTCTGGACTCTCGCGTCTACACCCAGGTTGACTACACCAAGATCAGCGATCCGTATTACTTCCAGGATCTGCAGACTGACCAGATTGGCGTGAAAAGTGAGGACTACGTCAACCAGCAGGGCTCGGTCAGCTACCGTGGCGACAGTTATACCGCTCGCATAAATGCACAGGCCTATCAACTGGCGACCGTTTCGAATATCACTCCGTATGATCGTCTGCCGCAGATCACCTTCGTTGGTCAGTTGCCGATGCACCCTAACGGCCTGAATTTCGACTACGAGACCGAGCTCGTACGGTTTGATCGTGACTTGAAGACCGGTCAGTTCTCCGATGAAAATGGCACACTGTCGCCTCGCCTGGACACCAACGTGTTCGGCCTGGCTCGTGCCAACGGTGACCGCCTGAACCTCAAGCCGGGTGTCAGCCTGCCAATGAACTGGACCTATGGCTTCGTGAAGCCATCGCTCAAGTATCAATACACCCAGTACCAACTGGATCTCGACGCACAGGGCAAAGCCGACATCGCCGGCCAGGACGCCGAAGGCAATCGCCTCAACGGCACCTTCAGCAGCAACCAGAACCGTGGCGTGCCGATTGCCAGCATTGACAGCGGCCTGTACTTCGATCGCAACACCAACTGGTTCGGCAAAGACTATCGCCAGACCCTCGAACCTCGTCTGTTCTACCTCTATGTTCCGGAGAAAGACCAGAGCGATATCCCTGTGTTCGACACCGGCGAGTACACCTTCAACTACTCGTCGCTGTTCCGCGACAACCGCTTCTCAGGATCTGACCGCGTCGGTGACGAGAACAAACTGTCGTTGGGTGTGACCAACCGCTGGATCGAAGACAATGGCTTCGAACGTCAGCGCATCAGCGTGGGCCAGGCCTACTACTTTAAAGACCGCAAAGTACAGTTGCCGGGTATCGATGCACGAACCCGCAAAGACTCGCAGTCGGACGTTTCGCCCTACGCGCTGGAATACGAATACCGCTGGAACCGTGATTGGCGCACCACTGCCGATTACAACTGGGACCCGGACAGCCGCAGCCCTCGCTCCGGCAGCGCGATGTTCCATTACCAGCCAGAAGACAACCCGAACAAGGTCATCAACGCCGGCTATCGCTATCGTAATGACCAGGTCCGTTACGACCAGAACACCGGTAAATGGTCGGTGGGTGGTGGTGACTACGGCACACCGGGCCAACCTGGCTACGTGAAGGACTACTACAAGATCCAGCAGCACGACTTCTCGGTTATCTGGCCGATCGTGCCGCAGTGGAACGCCATCAGCCGCTGGCAGTATGACTACAACCGCAACCGTACCCTGGAAGCCTTTGGTGGTTTTGAGTACGACAATTGCTGCTGGAAACTGCGCCTGATCAACCGTTACTGGGTTTCCTACGACGAATTCAGTCAGGAAGCGCCACAAAACGAAAAAGGCGACCACGGCGTCTTCCTACAAATCGTTCTGAAAGGTCTCGGCGGCCTCACCGGCGCCAAAGTAGAGAGCTTCCTCGACAAAGGCATCCAAGGTTATCGTGAACGTGAAGACCAAGCTTTCTGATTGTCTGCGCCCGCTCGTACTGGGCGCGCTGTTCCTGGGTACTGCGGCGAATGCCGCAGTACAGTCCATCGATAAAGTGGTGGCCATTGTCGATAACGATGTGGTCATGCAGAGCCAACTGGACCAGCGTGTTCATGAAGTTCAGCAAACCATCGCCAAGCGCGGCTCTGCCATACCGCCGGCCGGCGTGCTGGACCAGCAGGTGCTGGAGCGCCTGATCGTCGAAAACCTGCAACTGCAGATCGGCGAACGTTCCGGCATTCGCATCACTGACGAAGAACTGAACCAGGCGGTTGGCACCATTGCCCAGCGCAATAACATGTCGCTTGAACAGTTCCGCGCCGCACTGTCGCGTGATGGCCTGTCCTACGAGGACGCTCGCGAGCAGATTCGTCGCGAGATGATCATCAGCCGTGTGCGCCAGCGTCGTGTGGCCGAGCGCATTCAGGTTTCCGAGCAAGAAGTGAAGAACTTCCTCGCCTCTGACCTGGGTAAAATGCAGCTGTCCGAAGAGTTCCGCCTGGCCAACATCCTGATCCCTACGCCGGAAAGCGCCAACTCCGACGCGATTCAGAATGCAGCCAAACAGGCAGACGCGGTTTACCAGCAACTGCAGCAAGGCGCTGACTTTGGTCAAATGGCAATTGCCAAATCCGCCAGCGAAACCGCACTGGAAGGCGGCGACATGGGCTATCGCAAGGCTGCCCAGTTGCCACCTCCGTTCGATCGTATGCTGAGCACCATGAAAGTCGGTGATATCACTCCGCCGATGCGCACCCCGGGCGGTTTCATCATCCTGAAGATCCTCGACAAGCGTGGCGGCGAAACCCAGACACGTGACGAAGTTCACGTGCGGCATATTCTGGTCAAGCCAAGCCCGATCCGCGACGAGGCAAAAACCAAGGCGCTGGTTGAGTCACTCTACAGCCGCATCGAGGCGGGTGAAGATTTCGGTGAGCTGGCCAAAAGCTATTCGGAAGATCCGGGTTCCGCCCTCAACGGCGGTGACTTGAACTGGATCGATCCAAATGCACTGGTACCCGAATTCCGCGAAGTGATGGCCAAGACCCCGCAAGGTCAGTTGTCCAAGCCGTTCCAGACCCAATACGGCTGGCACGTACTGGAAGTCCTAGGCCGTCGCGCTACCGACAGCACCAACCAGGCGCGGGAGCAGCAAGCCATGACCGTGCTGCGTAACCGCAAGTACGACGAAGAGCTGCAAACCTGGCTGCGTCAGATCCGTGACGAAGCCTATGTAGAAATCAAACTTCCTGGCGCAGACCAGGCAGCGCAGTGAAACCCAAACGTTTCGCGCTGACACCCGGCGAACCAGCGGGCATCGGTCCAGACCTGTGCCTGTTGCTCGCCTCGCAACCCCAGCCACACCCCCTGATTGCCATTACCAGCCGCGACCTGCTTGTTGAGCGGGCCGCGCAGCTGGGCGTGGCCGTCGATTTGCTATCGGTGACGCCGGACAACTGGCCGAATGTACCCGCGCCAGCTAACAGCCTTTACGTCTGGGACACGCCGCTCGCGGCGCCCGTGACGGCAGGCCAGCTCGATACGGTCAATGCCCCATTCGTTCTGCAAACCCTGACCCGCGCAGGCCAGGGCTGCCTGGACGGGCATTTCGCCGGCATGATCACCGCGCCGGTGCACAAGGGCGTGATCAACGAATCGGGGATCGCCTTTTCCGGCCACACCGAGTTTCTTGCCGACCTGACGCATACCGCACAGGTGGTGATGATGCTCGCCACTCGCGGCTTGCGCGTGGCACTGGTAACCACTCACCTGCCCCTGCGCGACATTGCCGATGCAATCACGCCGGAGCGCCTGGAGCGGGTCACGCGGATCCTGCACACCGACCTGCAACAAAAATTCGGCATCGCCCAGCCACGTATCCTGGTCTGCGGGCTCAACCCCCATGCCGGTGAAGGCGGTCACCTGGGCCATGAAGAAATCGACATCATAGAACCCACCCTTGAGCGCCTGCGCGGCGACGGCATGGACCTGCGTGGTCCCCTGCCAGCCGACACGCTGTTTACCCCAAAATATCTGGAGCACTGCGACGCGGTGCTGGCGATGTACCACGATCAGGGTCTGCCCGTACTGAAATACAAAGGTTTCGGCGCGGCAGTCAATGTGACTTTGGGGCTGCCGATCATCCGCACCTCAGTCGACCACGGCACCGCCCTGGACCTGGCCGGCAGCGGCAAGATCGACACCGGCAGCCTGCAGGTCGCCCTGGAAACCGCCTACCAGATGGCCGAGACCCGTTTATGACCGAGCACTACCAACACAAGGCGCGCAAACGCTTTGGCCAAAACTTCCTGCACGATGCCGGCGTTATCGACCGCATCCTGCGCGCCATTCATGCCAAACCCGATGACCGGCTGCTGGAAATCGGCCCAGGTCAGGGTGCCCTCACCCAGGGTTTGCTGGGCAGCGGAGCCCAGTTGGACGTGGTGGAGCTGGACAAGGACCTGATCCCGATCCTCAACCAGCAGTTCGCCGGCAAGAGCAATTTCAACCTGCATCAGGGCGACGCGTTGAAGTTCGACTTCAACAGCCTGAACGCCGCGCCGAACAGCCTGCGAGTCGTCGGCAATCTGCCGTACAACATCTCCACGCCACTGATTTTCCACCTGCTCAACAACGCAGGGATCATCCGTGACATGCACTTCATGCTGCAAAAGGAAGTGGTCGAGCGCCTCGCTGCGGGTCCTGGCGGCGGCGACTGGGGTCGCTTGTCGATCATGGTTCAGTATCACTGCCGTGTAGAGCACCTGTTCAATGTCGGGCCGGGTGCATTCAACCCGCCACCGAAAGTTGATTCGGCCATCGTTCGCCTGGTGCCGCATGCCGTCCTGCCGCATCCGGCCAAGGATCATCGCCTGCTGGAGCGTGTCGTGCGCGAAGCCTTCAACCAGCGCCGCAAAACCCTGCGCAACACCCTCAAATTACTGCTGAGCAGCGACGACATCACTGCCGCCGGCGTAGACGGCAGCTTGCGTCCGGAACAGCTCGACCTGGCCGCCTTCGTGCGCCTGGCCGACAAACTCAGCGAACAATCCCCGCAAAAGCCCGCCGCCGACTGACAGGCTTCGAACGCCATCGGGTAGGACACCAGCCATCATGTCTGGTTTACTACCCGATACTTGGCCTAGACTGAGTCTCATCAGCTACGCCCCGCGTCCCGCTTCGTTTTTAAGGCCTTTTGAATGTCCGATCCTCGTTATCAGGTCGACGTCAGCGTCGTCACCCGCTATCTGGCAGAACAATCGCAACCCGAGCACAACCGCTTTGCCTTCGCCTACACCATTACCGTGCACAACAATGGCGAATTACCCGCCAAATTGCTGTCTCGGCACTGGGTGATCACTGATGGTGACGGTCATGTCGAGGAAGTGCGTGGCGCCGGGGTCGTGGGTCTGCAACCGTTGATTGCGGTCGGTGATAACCATACCTACAGCAGTGGCACGGTGATGACGACCAAGGTCGGCACCATGCAAGGCACCTATCAAATGATTGCCGACGATGGGAAACACTTCGACGCCATCATCGCCCCCTTCCGGCTGGCCGTGCCGGGAGCACTGCACTGATGACAACGTACGCCGTCGGAGACTTGCAAGGGTGCCTCGAACCGCTCAAGTGCTTGCTTGAGCAGGTCGCCTTCGACCCGATCCGTGACAAATTATGGCTCGTGGGCGATCTGGTCAACCGCGGCCCACAGTCCCTGGAAACCTTGCGCTTCCTTTATGGCATTCGCCAGTCCCTCGTGTGCGTGCTCGGCAACCACGACCTGCACTTGCTGGCGGCCGGGCACAACATCGAGCGCCTGAAGAAATCCGATACCCTGCGCGAAATCATTCAGGCTCCTGACAGTGCAGATTTGCTTGAGTGGCTGCGCCAGCTGAAGCTCATGCATTACGACGAGCAGCGCAACATTGCCCTGGTACACGCGGGCATCCCGCCACAGTGGTCCTTGCGCAAGGCCCTCAAGTACGCGGCAGAAGTCGAGGAAGTGCTGCGTGACGACAACCGCCTGACGCCTTACCTCGACGGCATGTACGGCAACGAACCGTTGAAATGGGACAACAACCTCAAAGGCGTGTCTCGCCTGCGAGTGATCACCAACTATTTCACCCGCATGCGCTTCTGCACCAGCGAGGGCAAGCTGGATCTCAAGAGCAAGGAAGGCGTTGATACCGCCCTGCCCGGCTACGCCCCCTGGTTCAGCCACAAAGAGCGCAAGACCAAGGACGTGAAGATCGTCTTCGGCCACTGGGCAGCGCTTGAAGGCCGGTGTAGCGAGCCTGGAATCTTTGCCCTCGATACCGGTTGCGTCTGGGGTGGATCGATGACCCTGATGAACGTCGACACCCTCGAGCGCCTTCAATGCAAATGTGACGATCACGGCCATGCCCTGCCGCCAGTCGTCCCATCCACTTCCGTATCTACGCCAGCCAGCGCCCAGCGCTAGACTGCGCGTTCAGCCGAGCCACAGGAACCCGCCATGAGCGAATTCAAACGCATCCCCCCAGAACAGGCCCAGGCCCTGCGCGAAAAAGGCGCGGTGGTCGTCGATGTCCGAGACCCTGCGACATTCGCCGCCCTGCACATCAGTGGCTCGAAGCATCTGGACAATCATTCCCTCCACGCTTTCGTCCAGGGTGCTGACCTGGACGCGCCGACGGTGGTGGTCTGCTATCACGGCAACTCCAGCCAGGGAGCGGCCGCCTATCTGGTCGGCCAGGGCTTCTCGGATGTCTACAGCCTGGATGGCGGTTTTGAGCTGTGGCGTACGACCTACCCGACAGAAACATCCCAAGACCCTGGCGAATAATTTTTTTGTAACACGCAAGCCCCGGCTCCCGCGGGCTTGCGCGACACCAGACGAACGGTCTGCCACAACTAATTACGTATCCGCCCTTTACCTCCCGAATTCCCAACTATCCTTAAGCGCAGGCCATCCAAAACAGGGGAGAGCCGGTACACCGGCGCGCGGATCATCGGGAGTAGCCTTCGCAATTGTCAGTAGCGAGGGGTTTCTGGGGGGTAAACAGCAACTGCCTGTTCGGTTGCTGCCAGCATCGACTGAGTGATCCGGCGTCGGCTCCACGTATCGAGCGAGGTGACGTCATGAGTATCTTTAGCCACTTCCAACAACGCTTCGAGTCCACACGCCAGGAAGAACTCTCGCTGCAAGAGTACCTGGAGCTGTGCAAAACGGACCGCAGTGCCTACGTTTCCGCCGCCGAGCGACTTTTGCTGGCCATCGGAGAACCGGAGCTGCTGGATACTTCCACCAACTCGCGGCTTTCGCGAATTTTCTCCAACAAGGTGATCCGGCGTTATCCGGCCTTTGAAGACTTCCACGGGATGGAAGAATGCATTGACCAGATCGTGTCGTATTTCCGCCATGCCGCTCAGGGCCTGGAGGAGAAGAAACAGATTCTCTATCTGCTTGGCCCTGTCGGCGGCGGTAAATCGTCCCTGGCCGAGAAACTCAAACAACTGATCGAAAAGGTGCCCTTCTACGCCATCAAGGGCTCGCCGGTTTTCGAATCGCCCCTGGGTCTGTTCAACGCCACCGAAGATGGCGCGATCCTTGAGGAAGACTTCGGCATTCCACGGCGCTACCTCAATACCATCATGTCGCCTTGGGCGACCAAGCGTCTGGCCGAGTTCGGTGGAGACATCAGCCAGTTCCGCGTGGTGAAACTCTATCCTTCGATCCTCAACCAGATCGCCGTGGCCAAGACCGAGCCGGGAGATGAAAATAACCAGGACATCTCGGCACTGGTGGGTAAGGTCGATATCCGCAAACTGGAGGAATTCCCGCAGAACGATGCCGACGCCTACAGCTACTCGGGTGCCTTGTGCCGGGCCAACCAGGGCTTGATGGAATTTGTCGAAATGTTCAAGGCGCCGATCAAGGTGCTGCACCCATTACTGACGGCCACTCAGGAAGGTAACTACAACAGTACCGAAGGCCTGGGCGCCATTCCGTTTACCGGCATCCTGCTCGCCCACTCCAACGAGTCGGAATGGCACACCTTCCGCAACAACAAGAACAACGAAGCCTTCATTGACCGGATCTACATCGTCAAAGTGCCGTACTGCCTGCGCGTCAGCGACGAAGTGAAGATCTACGACAAGCTGCTGTTCAACAGCTCGCTGGCCAAGGCGCACTGCGCGCCCGACACCTTGAAGATGCTCGCCCAGTTCACTGTGCTTTCTCGCCTGAAAGAGCCGGAAAACTCGAACATCTATTCGAAGATGCGTGTGTACGACGGCGAAAACCTCAAGGACACCGACCCGAAGGCCAAGTCGATCCAGGAATACCGCGACAACGCCGGTGTCGATGAAGGCATGAACGGCCTGTCGACGCGCTTCGCGTTCAAGATCCTGTCCAAGGTGTTCAACTTCGACCCACACGAAATCGCCGCCAACCCGGTCCACTTGCTGTATGTGCTGGAACAGCAGATCGAACAGGAACAATTCCAGGCTGAAACCCGCGAGCGCTACCTGCGCTACCTCAAGGAATACCTGGCTCCTCGATACATCGAGTTCATCGGCAAGGAAATCCAGACGGCCTACCTCGAGTCCTACAGCGAGTACGGCCAGAACATCTTCGATCGCTACGTGCTCTACGCCGACTTCTGGATCCAGGACCAGGAATACCGCGACCCGGAAACCGGCGAAATCCTCAATCGCGTAGCATTGAACGAAGAACTGGAAAAAATCGAGAAACCGGCCGGCATCAGCAATCCGAAGGACTTCCGCAACGAAATCGTCAACTTCGTGCTGCGCGCCCGAGCCAACAACAACGGCAAGAACCCGACCTGGCTCAGCTACGAAAAACTGCGGGTGGTCATCGAGAAGAAAATGTTCTCCAACACCGAAGACCTCCTGCCGGTCATCAGCTTCAACGCCAAGGCCAGCAAAGAGGATCAGCAGAAACACAACGACTTCGTCACACGAATGGTCGAGCGCGGTTACACCGACAAACAGGTACGGCTGCTGTCCGAATGGTACCTGCGAGTCAGGAAATCTCAGTGAAGCAGCTGCAAGCTACAAGTTACAAGCTGCAAGGAAAAAGCGGTTGAGTCCCGGTTTCGGGAGTTGAAGGCGCTTCCACTTGCAGCTTGAAGCTTACAACTTGAAGCTCCCCGGAGGGGCCTATGAGCTATGTGATCGACCGACGTCTCAATGGCAAGAACAAGAGCACGGTAAACCGCCAGCGGTTTCTGCGGCGCTATCGTGATCACATCAAAAAGGCTGTCGAAGAGGCAGTCAGCCGCCGTTCCATCACTGACATGGAACACGGCGAACAGATCAGTATTCCCGGCCGCGACATCGACGAGCCGGTGCTTCATCATGGTCGCGGGGGCAAGCAAACCGTCGTACACCCCGGCAACAAGGAGTTCACCACCGGCGAACACATCGCCCGTCCGCCAGGAGGTGGTGGCGGCAGAGGGCCCGGCAAAGCAGGCAACTCCGGCGAAGGCATGGACGAATTCGTCTTCCAGATCACCCAGGAAGAATTCCTCGAATTCATGTTCGAGGACCTCGAGCTACCGAACCTGGTCAAACGTAACCTGACAGGCACGGACGCGTTCAAGACCGTTCGCGCAGGGATCAGCAACGAAGGCAATCCCTCACGAATCAACATCATCCGCACCTTGCGATCAGCCCATGCGCGGCGCATAGCCTTGTCTGGCAGCAGCCGGGCGAAACTGCGCGACGCTAAAGAAGAACTTCTGCGACTCAAGCGCGATGAACCCGACAACCTCGGCGATATTCTGGAAATTGAAGCGGAAATTGAAAAACTCAGCGCGCGCATTCACCGCGTTCCGTTTCTCGACACTTTCGACCTCAAGTACAACCTGCTGATCAAGCAGCCCAATCCCAGCTCAAAGGCCGTCATGTTCTGCCTGATGGACGTATCCGGCTCCATGACACAAGCGACCAAGGACATCGCCAAGCGCTTCTTCATTCTTCTTTATCTGTTCCTCAAGCGTAACTACGACAAGATTGACGTGGTATTCATTCGCCACCACACCAGCGCCCGGGAAGTCGACGAGGAGGAGTTTTTCTACTCTCGCGAGACGGGCGGCACCATCGTCTCCAGCGCGTTGAAGCTGATGCAAGAGATCATGGCCGAGCGCTATCCGGCCAACGAATGGAACATCTACGCGGCCCAGGCTTCCGACGGGGATAACTGGAACGATGACTCGCCGATTTGCCGCGACATCCTGATCAACCAGATCATGCCGTTTGTGCAGTACTACACTTACGTTGAGATCACCCCCCGCGAACACCAGGCACTGTGGTTCGAGTACGAGCGCATCGCCGAAGCCTTTTCCGACACTTTTGCCCAGCAACAACTGGTCTCGGCCGGGGATATCTATCCGGTCTTCCGTGAACTCTTCCAGCGCAGGTTAGTGACATGACCGCCAAAGAGCAGAAGCGCCAACCCATTTCCACCGGTTCCGAGTGGACGTTTGAGCTGATCCAGGCCTACGACCGGGAAATCAGTCGTATTGCGGCTCGTTACGCGCTCGATACCTACCCCAACCAGATCGAAGTGATCACCGCCGAGCAGATGATGGATGCCTATGCCTCGGTCGGCATGCCGCTGGGCTACCACCACTGGTCCTACGGCAAACACTTCCTGAGCACTGAAAAATCCTATTCGCGAGGCCAAATGGGACTGGCCTACGAGATCGTGATCAACTCGGACCCTTGCATCGCCTACCTGATGGAGGAAAACACCATCTGCATGCAGGCTTTGGTAGTGGCGCATGCCTGCTATGGACACAACAGCTTCTTCAAGGGCAATTACCTGTTCCGCACCTGGACAGACGCCAGCTCGATCATCGATTACCTGGTATTTGCCAAGCAGTACATCATGCAATGCGAGGAGCGCCACGGCATAGACGCAGTCGAGGACCTGCTCGACTCCTGCCATGCGCTGATGAACTACGGGGTCGACCGTTACAAACGCCCCTACCCGATTTCTGCCGAGGAGGAACGCCGCCGGCAAAAGGATCGGGAAGAGCATATGCAGAAACAGATCAACGACCTGTGGCGAACCATTCCCAAAGGCGCCGACAAGTTCAGCGACAAGGACAACGCACGCTTCCCCGCAGAGCCGCAGGAAAACATCCTGTACTTCATCGAAAAACATGCGCCGCTGCTGGAACCCTGGCAGCGGGAGATCGTACGAATCGTGCGCAAGATCGCCCAATACTTCTACCCGCAACGCCAGACCCAGGTGATGAACGAAGGCTGGGCCACCTTCTGGCACTACACCCTGATGAACGACCTGTACGACGAAGGCCTGGTCACCGACGGCTTCATGATGGAATTCCTCACCTCGCACACCAGCGTGGTCTTCCAGCCCGGCTTCGACAGCCCGTACTACAGCGGCATCAACCCCTATACCCTGGGCTTCGCCATGTACCGGGACATCCGACGCATGTGCGAAAACCCTACCGAGGAGGATCATCGCTGGTTCCCGGACATCGCCGGCTCCGACTGGCTGTCCACCATCAAGTTCGCCATGAGCAGTTTCAAGGATGAGAGTTTCATCCTGCAGTACCTGTCACCTACGGTGATCCGCGACCTGAAGCTGTTCAGCATTCTCGATGACGATCAGAAGGACGATTTGCTGGTACCCGCGATTCATGATGAAGAAGGCTACCGCACCATCCGCGAAATCCTGGCCGCGCAGTACAACCTGGGCAATCGCGAACCCAACGTGCAGATCTACAGCATCGACCGCCGGGGTGACCGATCCCTGACCCTTCGTCACCAGCAACATGACCGTAAACCTTTGGGCGAGTCCACCGAGGAAGTACTCAAGCACCTGCATCGCCTGTGGGGCTTCGACATTCACCTGGAAACCCTGCAAGGGGATCAGGTGATGAAAACCCACCATGTTCCACCGCGAAACGAGCAAAGCGAGGGCGACTACGGCCGACTGGACCTGGCCGTCATTCATCTTTGAACCTGTTTTCGCCTCCGAAAGCCCGGCACAACGGTTATCCTGTCGGGCTAACGGAGGTTTTTTATGCAGATCTATAAGGTCGGTGGAGCGGTTCGTGATCGCCTGCTGGGCAAACCGGTTACCGATATTGATTGGGTGGTGGTCGGTGCCACCACTGAAGAAATGCTCGCCAAGGGATTTCGTCCGGTAGGGTCTGACTTTCCCGTTTTCCTGCACCCCAAAACCGGCGAGGAGTACGCTCTGGCCCGCACCGAGCGCAAGAGTGGCCGTGGTTATGGCGGGTTCACCTTTCACGCCAGCCCTGAGGTCACCCTTGAAGAAGACCTGATCCGCCGCGACCTGACCATCAATGCCATGGCCGAAGATGATCAGCAGAACTTGACCGACCCTTACCATGGACAACGCGACCTTGAAGCTCGCCTGCTTCGGCACGTTTCGCCTGCTTTCGCCGAAGATCCGCTCCGCGTCCTGCGCGTTGCCCGATTTGCGGCGCGTTACGCCTGCCTGGGCTTTACCGTCGCACCTGAAACGCTGGAACTGATGCACGAGCTAAGCGGGTCGGGAGAACTGGAGGCACTGACCGCAGAGCGCAGCTGGAAGGAGATTTCCCGGGCGCTGATGGAAGATCAACCTCAGGTTTTCATCCAGGTATTGCGCGACTGCGCTGCCTTGAAGGTACTGATGCCGGAAGTCGACGCGCTGTTTGGCGTCCCGCAACCGGAGGCTCACCACCCGGAGATCGATACAGGCGTTCACACCCTGAGCGTGCTGGAACAAGCCGCCCGGCACCGCCAACCGCTGACCGTGCGGTGGGCCTGCCTGCTGCATGACTTGGGTAAGGGCCTCACGCCTGAAGACCAATGGCCCAGGCACATTGCCCACGAACACACGGGCCTGAAGCTGATCAAGGCAGTCAACGAGCGCTTCAAGGCGCCAAAGGATTGCCAGGAATTGGCGCTACTGGTGGGTCAGTACCACACCCATGGCCACCGGGCCCTGGATTTGAAGCCATCGACGCTACTGGAGCTGCTGCAGAGTTTTGATGTTTACCGTCGGCCGCAACGATTCGAAGAGTTCATTGCGGCGTGCGAGATGGACGCGCGGGGCCGCAAAGGTTTCGAAGAGCGAAGTTATCCACAGGCCGACTACCTGCGCGGCGCGGCTGACGCGGCTCGCGGGGTCGCGGTTCAGCCGCTGTTGGAGAAGGGATTCAAGGGGCCCGAGCTGGGCGAGGCGATAAAGTGCGAGCGGCTCAAGGCGTTGAAAGCCTACAAGCAGGCGGCGCCCAACTGAAAATCTCCCACAGAAGGGCCGGATAACCACCGGCCACTGTGGGAGCGAGCCTGCTCGGGATTGTTGTCAGCCGCCCAGTAAATTTGAAGGCGTCAACTGCCCCCCACGCCACTCAAACGCCACCGGCGCCAGCACTTGGTCAATCTGCGCCTCTTCCCACAATTGGGCAAAGGTTTTGCCAACCCCCGGATGCACACGATCCGGCGCAATCAGCGACAAAGGCCACAGGACGAAAGCGTTCTTGAGAATCTCCGCCCGCGGCAGGACAAGGCCGTCGAAGTTGCCCACCAGATCGCCAAACAGCAGGACATCGATATCCAGCGGCAGCCCTTTGCGGTCCGGTGCATAGCGACCATTGTCCGCTTCGATGAACTTGAGCCGGCGATCAAGCTCCATCAGTGGCAGATCGGTGTAGGCCGAGACCACAAAATTGAAAAAAGGGCCGCTCTTGATGCCCACCGGCTGGCTTTCGAATACGGCCGAACAGCGTATATCCGAGAGAAAACCCGCCAGGGCTTCCAGGCCAGCCTGCAAATGGGTTTCGCGCTCGATATTGCTACCGAGGCCGAGGTACACCTGGGTCAGAGGCATCCGCGCTCGATCTCCACGCCCACACCACCGGTAGCCGCCGGGACGGCACCTGGCTTGGTCAGCTTGAGGCGGACCCAGGAGATATTGAACTCACTCATCAACACCGCCACCAGACGCTCGGCAAAGGTCTCGACCAACTGGAATTGCGCCTGCTCGGCAAACGCCTGGATGCGCGTTGAAACGCTTGCGTAATCGAGGGCCAGGGTCAGGTCATCACCTGCAGCGGCCGGTCGATTATCCCATGCGAAGCTCAGATCAAGACGCAGACACTGTCGGATGCCTCGCTCCCAGTCGTAGGCACCGATTACGGTGTCAACTTCCAGGCCCTCGATAAACACTCTGTCCAAGCACTTTTCTCCGCTGCACGACAAGGGCGCAATGCGCCGTTAGAATCAGGGCGTCCCCGCCCGGAATAGTTAGCATGTTTTGGTTACTGGCGACTCTCGCCTACCTGCTCGGCTCGCTGTCCTTCGCCATTTTGCTCAGCCGCCTGACCGGAAATCCCGACCCGCGAATGAGTGGCTCGGGCAATGCCGGCGCCACCAACATGTTGCGCCTGGCCGGCAAAAAGCTCGCCATCCTCACCTTGCTCGGCGACCTCTGCAAAGGCCTGCTGCCGGTATTGATCGCTGGGCTTGCGGGCCTGTCGTTGCAAGAACAGGCCTGGATCGGCGTCTGCGCCGTCATCGGTCACCTGTTCCCTGTGTACTTTCGCTTTCGTGGTGGAAAGGGTGTCGCCACCGCCGCCGGCATGCTGCTGGGCCTTTATCCGCCGGCAGCCCTGCTGGCGGTATGCGCATGGCTGCTGACGTTTTATCTGACCCGCACCAGCTCACTGGCTGCCCTTATCGCCACCCCGCTTACCCTGCCGCTGCTGGCCTGGCAGGAACCGGCGGCCCTGCTGCCCATGAGCGCGCTCACGGGGCTGATCGTCTGGCGCCATCGCGGCAATCTACGCGACCTGCTCGCCGGGCGCGAACGGCATTTCTAGATGCCGCAGGTGAGCGCCGCTCATCATAGCCCCGACAACTGCTCCATCGGCCAACGCGCCTGCACGCTGATTGCGAGGCTTTCGTGCTGGCCGGCCTGCAAACGCTGGCAACCAGCAAACGCTATCATCGCGCCATTATCGGTACAGAACTCGGGGCGAGCGTAGAACACATCACCCTTCAGATCCCCGAGCATTTTCTCAAGCGATAAGCGCAGTGCCTTGTTTGCGCTGACGCCGCCGGCAATCACCAGGCGCTTCATACCCGCTTGTTTAAGGGCACGCTTGCACTTGATGGTCAAAGTCTCTACCACGGCCTCCTGGAACGCCAGCGCGATGTCGCAACGGGCTTGCTCGCTGTCGTCCCCGGCGCTGACGCTCTGCTGCCAGGTGTTGAGGGCAAAGGTTTTCAGGCCACTGAAGCTGAATGCCAGGCCTGGACGGTCGCACATCGGACGCGGGAAGGTGAAACGTCCTGCAACCCCACGCGCCGCCAGGCGTGCGATTTCCGGACCGCCCGGATAATTCAGACCCATCATCTTCGCCGTCTTGTCGAACGCTTCGCCCGCCGCATCGTCGAGGCTCTCGCCCATGAGCGTGTACTGGCCGATTCCGTCGACCTGAACCAGCTGCGTATGCCCCCCGGACACCAACAAAGCGACGAACGGAAATTCCGGCGGATGAGACTCCAGCATCGGGGCCAACAGGTGGCCTTCCATGTGATGCACGCCCAGCGCCGGAATGCCCCACGCGAAGGCCAGCGCCTGGGCGCATGAAGCCCCCACCAGCAGCGCACCGACCAGCCCGGGTCCCGCGGTGTAGGCGATCGCGTCGATTTCCGTTGGCACGCAGTCAGCTTCGGCCAGCACCTGACGAATCAAGGGCAGCATCCGTTTGACGTGATCACGCGAGGCCAGCTCCGGCACCACACCACCATAGGCTCGATGCAGGTCGATCTGGCTGAACAGCGCGTCGGCCAGCAGGCCCCGTTCACTGTCGTATAATGCGACTCCAGTTTCGTCGCAGGAAGTTTCCATTCCCAGTACTAGCATGGGTTTGCGCCTTGTTTAGGCCGAATTCGAAGGCGCGCATAATAGTCGCCGCGTGATGCGCCGACCAGCGGTTTTCGATCAGAGGCTTTGCATTCCGAGCGATGAGGGGTTAACATCCGCAACCCTTAAAAACCGACGTCTTCAAGTGCTCTTTTGCCGCGAGGATGTTGACCCCGGTAATGAATGAAGGTAGCTCTGGATGCCAGCCGTCAAAGTAAAAGAGAACGAACCCTTCGACGTAGCTCTGCGTCGTTTCAAGCGCTCCTGCGAAAAAGCCGGTGTACTGGCTGAAGTTCGTAGCCGCGAATTTTACGAGAAGCCAACTTCTGAGCGTAAGCGCAAGGCAGCTGCTGCTGTTAAGCGTCACGCCAAGAAAGTTCAGCGCGAACAGCGCCGCGCCGTTCGTCTGTACTAATACACAGACGATCGTAGCAAGCTTCTGCCAAGCCCGGCCCTCAGCCGGGCTAATGGCATTTGCGGAAAACGCTTGATGCTTCAACGTCGAAGCCGCACACGCGACCGAGACAAACTGCTTCACCGCGTCAGACCTGGCTTTTTTGCCAGCGGTGCACGTCTTTTCTGACGAGCCTTTCAAGGCTACTGACGAGCACACCCACTGATTCCTCTCACGACGATCAGCCCAAGGCGCCGCTTGCGTGCCGCATGATGAGCTATCCGAGACCGATGACTGGTCGCAGCCGGATTCAGCGAAACACTTTCAAATAGTCGAATACTGATTGGAATTAACGTCAGTGGATTTTCGGCAGATACACTTCCCGACAGCGATTACGCAGACGACACCGATCGAGCCGCACACCTTGTGCGCTTCATACCCGCGTTCGGCCGCCCACCGCTACGGTACCCTTTCATCGCAGACGACGAGAACGCCATGGCCGGGCTGATCCCCCAGAGCTTCATTGACGACCTTCTGAACCGCACCGACATCGTCGACGTGGTCAGCTCGCGCCTGCAACTGAAAAAAGCCGGCAAGAACCACACCGCCTGCTGCCCGTTTCATAAGGAAAAAACCCCGTCGTTCAGCGTCAGCCCCGACAAACAGTTCTATTACTGTTTTGGCTGCGGCGCCGGCGGCAACGCCCTCGGTTTCATCATGGACCACGACAACCTGGACTTTCCCCAGGCTGTCGAGGAACTGGCCAAAGCCGCCGGCATGGAAATCCCCCGCGAGGAAAGTGGCAGGGCGCGCAAACCGCGGCAGCCGACCGATTCGCCGCTGTATCCGCTGCTCACAGCCGCCGCCGACTTTTACCGCCAAGCACTCAAAAGCCACCCATCGCGCAAAGCCGCGGTGGATTACCTGAAGGGTCGTGGACTGACAGGGGAAATCGCCCGGGACTTCGGCCTCGGCTTCGCCCCACCCGGTTGGGACAACCTGTTCAAGCACTTGAGCAGCGACACCCTGCAACAGAAAGCCATGATCGATGCTGGCCTGCTGATCGAGAACGCCGAAACCGGCAAACGCTATGATCGTTTCCGCGATCGCGTCATGTTCCCGATTCGCGACAGCCGGGGTCGCATCATCGCCTTCGGCGGTCGGGTACTGGGCGATGACAAGCCCAAATACCTGAACTCACCGGAGACCCCGGTTTTTCACAAGGGCCAGGAGCTTTACGGCCTTTATGAAGCGCGCAAGAACAACCGCAACCTCGACGAAATCATCGTCGTCGAAGGCTACATGGACGTCATTGCGCTCGCCCAGCAAGGCCTGCGCAATGCCGTCGCCACGCTGGGTACGGCCACCAGCGAAGAGCACTTGAAGCGGCTGTTCCGCGTCGTACCGAACGTATTGTTCTGCTTCGACGGCGACCAGGCAGGCCGCAATGCTGCGTGGCGAGCCCTCGAAGCGACGCTATCGAGCTTGCAGGATGGACGCCGCGCACGCTTCCTGTTCCTGCCCGAGGGCGAAGACCCGGACACCCTGGTTCGCTCTGAAGGCACCGATGCCTTCCGCGCACGGATCAATCAGCACGCACAGCCCCTGGCGGATTACTTCTTCCAGCAACTGACTGAAGAAGCCGATCCACGCTCGCTCGAGGGCAAGGCGCACATGGCCACGCTTGCCGCGCCGCTGATCGATAAGGTTCCGGGTGCCAACCTGCGCACCCTGATGCGCCAGCGCCTGCTGGAAATCACCGGGCTGAGCGGTGAAGCCGTCAGCCAGCTGGTACACAGCGCACCACAGGACGCGCCGCCCGTCTATGACCCCGGCATGGACTACGACGCCATGCCCGATTACTCCGACTTCCATCAACCTCAGGAGGCCTACGCCCCCCAGCAGGAATGGACGCCGAAAAAATCCGCTACCGGCGGCAAAAAAAAATGGGACAAGAAACCGTGGAGCAAGGACGGCAAGCGTGGCGATCGCGAAGAGTACGCCCCGCGCACGCCCGTGGCGGTGGAAGCCCCGACGCTTATTGCCCTGCGCACGCTTATTCACCACCCCCAATTGGCCGGCAAGGTTGAAAGTGCCGATCACTTTGCCAACGAGAGCAACGTTTACGCCCAGGTGCTGATCGCCCTGATCGAAGCGGTGCAGAAAAATCCTCAGCTAAACTCTATTCAGTTGATGGCGCGCTGGCATGGCACCGAACAGGGGCGTTTGTTGAAGGCCCTTGCAGAAAAGGAGTGGTTGATTGATGGCGATAACCTTGAACAGCAATTTTTAGACACCATTAACAGGTTATCTGCGGGTCAACATACGCAGACCCTCGACGAACTTATCAAGAAAGCCAGGCAGCCGGGTTTATCGGCTGACGAGCAAATCCAGATAGCAAAACAGATGCGCGACCTCTTAAAACAGAACGTTTGCGCATCAAACCCGACCTCAACTGGCGCGTGAGGTCATAGCTCAGGTATAATCCTCGGCTTGTTTTTTGCCCGCCAAGACCTTCAGTGGATAGGGTGTTATGTCCGGAAAAGCGCAACAGCAGTCTCGTATTATTGAGTTGATCAAACTGGGCCGTGAGCAGAAGTATCTGACTTACGCCGAGGTCAACGACCACCTGCCCGAGGATATTTCAGATCCAGAGCAGGTGGAAGACATCATCCGCATGATTAATGACATGGGGATCCCCGTACACGAGAGTGCTCCGGATGCGGACGCCCTTATGCTGGCCGACGCCGATACCGACGAAGCCGCTGCCGAAGAGGCAGCAGCAGCGTTGGCAGCGGTCGAGACCGACATTGGTCGCACCACCGACCCTGTGCGCATGTATATGCGTGAAATGGGTACGGTAGAGCTCCTCACTCGTGAAGGCGAAATTGAAATCGCCAAGCGTATCGAGGAAGGCATCCGTGAAGTGATGGGCGCTATCGCGCACTTCCCTGGCACGGTCGACCATATTCTCTCCGAATACACTCGCGTCACCACCGAAGGTGGACGCCTGTCCGACGTTCTGAGTGGCTACATCGACCCGGATGACGGTATTACGCCGCCTGCCGCGGAAGTGCCGCCACCGGTCGACGCGAAAGCTGAAAAAGCCGACGACGACAGCGATGACGAAGAGGGCGAATCTTCGGACGACGAAGAAGAAGCCGAAAGCGGTCCGGATCCGATCGTCGCAGCCCAGCGTTTTGGTGCTGTCTCCGATCAGATGGAGATCACTCGCAAGGCGCTGAAAAAGCACGGTCGCGACAACAAGCAGGCAATTGCCGAGCTGTTGGCCCTGGCTGAGCTCTTCATGCCGATCAAGCTGGTACCCAAGCAATTCGAAGGCTTGGTCGAGCGTGTTCGCAGTGCCCTGGATCGTCTGCGTCAGCAAGAGCGTGCGATCATGCAATTGTGCGTTCGTGATGCCCGCATGCCGCGTGCCGATTTCCTGCGCCAGTTCCCGGGCAACGAAATCGACGAAAGCTGGACCGACGCGCTGGCCAAAGGCAAAAGCAAGTACGCCGAAGCCATTGCTCGCCTGCAACCGGACATCGTTCGTTGCCAGCAGAAGCTGTCCGCGCTGGAAGCCGAAACCGGCTTGACTATCGCCGAGATCAAGGACATCAACCGTCGCATGTCGATCGGTGAGGCCAAAGCCCGCCGCGCGAAGAAAGAGATGGTCGAAGCGAACTTGCGTCTGGTGATTTCCATCGCCAAGAAGTACACCAACCGTGGCCTGCAATTCCTCGACCTGATCCAGGAAGGCAACATCGGCTTGATGAAAGCGGTAGACAAGTTCGAATACCGTCGCGGCTACAAGTTCTCGACTTATGCCACCTGGTGGATCCGTCAGGCGATCACTCGCTCGATCGCCGACCAGGCACGCACCATCCGTATTCCGGTGCACATGATCGAGACGATCAACAAGCTCAACCGTATTTCCCGCCAGATGTTGCAGGAAATGGGTCGTGAACCGACTCCGGAAGAGCTGGGCGAACGCATGGAAATGCCTGAGGACAAGATCCGCAAGGTATTGAAGATCGCAAAAGAGCCGATTTCCATGGAAACCCCGATCGGTGATGACGAAGACTCCCATCTGGGCGACTTCATCGAAGACTCGACCATGCAGTCGCCTATCGATGTCGCCACCGTTGAGAGCCTCAAGGAAGCGACTCGCGAAGTACTGTCCGGCCTCACGGCACGTGAAGCCAAGGTCCTGCGCATGCGCTTCGGCATCGACATGAACACCGACCACACGCTCGAAGAGGTTGGTAAGCAGTTCGACGTCACCCGCGAGCGGATTCGTCAGATCGAAGCCAAGGCGTTGCGCAAGCTGCGCCACCCGACGAGAAGCGAGCATCTGCGCTCCTTCCTCGACGAGTAATCCAGAACCCCCGGCCCAGGCCGGGGGTTTTGCTTTTTGCAGATAAAATCCCCCGCACTTCGCTCCCGCCGTATAGCCCGTCTACACTCGAAACATTCCCCGAGCCATAACGAGACCGTTATGACCAGACTGCCGACCGTGCTTTTTTTGCTGTCGCTGATGACCTGGACTGCAACGGCTGGCGCGCTGACTCTGACCGACGAAGAACGTAGCTGGCTGACCGCCCACCCGGACTTGCGCCTGGGGGTCGATGCCTCATGGCCACCTTTTGAGTTTCGTGACGACCAAGGCCGTTATCAGGGGCTTGCAGCGGACTATATCGACCTGATCCGACAACGACTGGCCATCAACCTCACGCCCATCGAGCCCGTCAGCTGGACGGTCGTACTGGAGCAGGCCAGACAGGCCAAACTCGACCTGTTGCCTGGCATCATGTCGACCCCGGAACGCCAGACCTATCTATCGTTTACGCGACCCTATCTCGACTTCCCGATTGTCATCCTAGCCCACGTGGGGGGTGCTCAGCCGCGCAAAATCGAAGACCTGTACGGCCTGAAAATCGCTGTAGTGGAGGACTACGCCCCCCATGAACTGCTGCGCACCCATCATCCAGACCTGAACCTTGTGGGCATGCCCAACGTTGCCTCGGCGCTACAGGCATTGGCAACCGATGAAGTGGACGCCGTGGTGGGTGACCTGGCATCCAGCGTCTGGAGCCTGCGCCAGCTCAAGCTCGACGGCTTGTACGTCAGCGGTGAAACGCCTTATCGCTATCAGTTGGCGATGGGCGTTCCCCGCGAAAACAAGACTCTGGTGGGCATTCTGGACAAGGTGCTGGCCGATATGGCCCCGGAAGAAATCAGTTCGATCCAGGAACGCTGGATCGGCAACGTGCTGGACCATCGCACGTTTTGGTCCGACCTGCTGGTTTACGGCCTCCCCGGGCTGCTGCTACTGGTCACCATATTGGCCGTGGTCATCCGCATCAACCGCCGCCTGAGTTCAGAAATTGCTCGTCGTGTCGACCTTGAACAGGAGCTGCGCAGCAGCGAATACCATTACCGTGGGCTTGTGGAGAGTCTTTCGGCCATTGCCTGGGAAGCTCGGATTACCGATTTTACTTACAGCTACGTGTCACCCCATGCCGAAGAGCTGCTCGGCTACCCACTGGCCCATTGGCTCATTCCAGGCTTCTGGCGCAACATCATCCACCCCGCCGACCTGACCCGTGCCCAGACCTTCTGCGATCACGAAGTGCTGGCCGGTCGCGATCACAGCCTCGATTACCGGGTCATCACCGCCGACGGCCGCTGCATTTGGGTGCGCGACATTGTCAGCTTGATCGAGCATGGGCATGAACCCGTAATGCGCGGGCTGATGATCGACATCAGCGAGGCCAAACGCACCGAGGAGGCCTTGCGCCTGTCCGAGCAGAAGTTTGCCTCGGTATTCCAGCAGTGCCCGGACATCCTGGTCATCGCACGACTCTGCGACGGCTGCCTGCTGGAGGTCAACGAAGCCTTCGAAGAACAGATCGGCCTCAAGGCTGAAGATGTCATTGGCCAGACCGCCTCCGACCTGAACATCTGGGGCATTCCCGGGGTGGGGCCGGGGCTGTTGCAACGCTTGCAGGCCGGCAGTATCCGCAATCTGGAGATGCTTTTCAGGCGCAACAATGGTCAGGTGTTTACCGGCCTGATCTCGGCCGAACCGTTCGACCTCGATACCACGCCGGCGCTGGTGGTGGTCGTGCGTGACATCCACCAACTCAAGGAAACCCAGCAACAGCTGCAAACTTCTGAAGAAAAATTTGCCAAGGCCTTCCACGCCTCGCCCGACGGTCTGCTACTGTCGCGACAGAGCGACGGCCTGCTACTGGAGGTCAACGAAGGCTTCAGCCGCATCACCGGTTTTAACAGTGCCATGTCGGTGGACCGCTCATCGCTGGAACTGGGCATCTGGGTCAATCTCAATGAGCGCAAGCAGATGCTTGACCTGCTGCACCGCGACGGTTTCGTTCGTGACTTCAGCTGCCACATTCGCCGCAGCGACGGTCAGATCCGGCTTTGCGAAGTGTCGAGCCGGCCACTGCCCATCGGCGATGAAGACTGCATGCTCACCATCGCCCGGGACATCACCGAACGACACCTGATGCAGGAAAAACTGCAACAGGCCGCGACCGTGTTCGAAAGCACCGCCGAGGGCGTATTGATCACCGACACCCAGCAACACATCAGCGCGGTCAATCGCGCCTTCACTGAAATCACCGGCTACAGCGAAAGTGAAGCATTGGGCCACACCCCTCGCCTGCTCGCCTCCGGCCTGCACGACAGTGCGTTCTATGCAGCCATGTGGCATCAACTGACTGCCGAGGGACACTGGCAGGGGGAAATTTCCAACCGGCGCAAAAATGGCGAGCTGTACCCCAGCTGGCTGACCATCAGCGCGGTGCGCAACCGCGACAAATTCATCACCCACTTCGTTGCCGTGTTCGCGGATATTTCCAGCCTCAAGCACGCCCAGGCCAAGCTCGATTACCAGGCCCACCACGACCCATTGACCGGCTTGCCGAATCGCACGCTGTTCGAAAGCCGGCTGCAAACAGCACTGAACAACCAACGTGAAAACGGGGGCCAGGGCGCGGTGCTATTTCTCGATCTGGACCGATTCAAACACATCAATGACAGCCTGGGTCACCCGGTCGGCGACCTGCTCCTCAAAGGTATCGCGGTGCGCCTCAAGGAGCAGTTGCGCGACATCGACACCGTGGCGCGCCTGGGCGGCGATGAGTTCATCATCCTGCTGCCCGGCCTGCAACAGTGCAGCGACGCCGACAACATCGCGATCAAACTCCTCAACTGTTTCTGCGCCCCCTTCCAGGCTGGCGAGCATGAGTTCTTTATCAGCGCCAGCATCGGGACCAGCCTGTATCCAAAAGACGGCTGTGACGTGGCCACCCTGGTCAAGAACGCCGACGCGGCGATGTACCGCTCCAAGGCCAAGGGTCGCAATCGAGTCGAGAGCTACACTCGCGACTTGACCGCCCAGGCCAGCGAGCGCATCGCTCTGGAGTATGAACTGCGCCGCGCCATCGAGCGTAATGAGCTGTTGCTGCACTATCAGCCAAAAATCAGCCTTGAGGACAATCGCCTGGTCGGCGCCGAGGCTCTCATTCGCTGGCACCACCCGACCTTTGGCGAAGTACCGCCAGAACACTTCATTTCGTTGGCCGAAGAAAACGGCATGATCCTGCAAATCGGCGACTGGGTACTCGAAACCGCCTGCCGACAGATGTACGAATGGAGCCTGACGTATGAAAGCCTCGGGCCATTGTCGGTCAATCTTGCGGGCGCCCAATTGCGCCAGCCCAACCTGCTCGGACGGATCGACCAACTGCTCAAGGACAACGGACTTAAGCCCGGATTACTGCAACTGGAAATTACCGAAAACTTCATCATGAGCCAGGCCGAGGAAGCGCTGGCGGTGTTGCATCAACTCAAGCACCTGGGCGTGCAACTGGCCATCGATGATTTCGGCACCGGTTATTCGTCCCTCAGCTACCTCAAGCGACTGCCGCTGGACATCCTCAAGATCGACCAATCATTCGTTCGCGGCCTGCCGGATGACCCCCACGACGTGGCAATCGTGCGCGCCATCATCGCCCTGGGGCGCAGCATGCAGTTCACCGTCATCGCCGAAGGTGTCGAGACCTTGGCACAACAGCAATTCCTGGCCCAGGAAAGCTGTGAACAAATCCAGGGTTACATCGTCAGCCCCCCCATGCCCGCCGACGAATTCGCCGCGACGTTTCTTCGCATAGCCATATCGGATTTTTCGGATAGCACAGCCGAGAAACCGTCGTTATAATCCGCGACCTACTGAGGGCCTATAGCTCAGTTGGTTAGAGCAGAGGACTCATAATCCTTTGGTCCACGGTTCAAGTCCGTGTGGGCCCACCAAACAAGAAAGCCGCGCACTGCGCGGCTTTTGCGTTTTTATGAATAGGCCGATCTACATGAGAACGCGCTAGCCGAAACTTTGTATAAAGGGTCCGGCGCATCGCCGGATCGCTCCTGTCACATTCGGCGCCCGCTCACTCCGCTCGAGTGATCGATTCAGTACCCCCCTCCAGCGCTGATTACGGATCCCGCCTACCTGAAAAAATTGATCACCGCACACTCACGCGGTCGAAATTCTGCGTTAAAAAAACCCTTTTACCTTACAGGATAAGGACCTATAAAAATCTCAATCCGCAGGTGAAAAAAAGATGTTTCGGACTGCTACAATTCCCCCGAACGCCTGCAGTGTTATTTTCAATGGGCAGCAAAAAAATGGCGCCAGTAGTAGGACGCGCCCGGCAGGAAATACCACTTAGCCGTCAAGGATTCCTGTGAGGGGAATATGATCAACGAGCCATACATCCTGTTCACAAGAATCCCGATCAAAAAGGATGATCATGGCAACCTGTTCGCCGACCCTCTTTGGGCCAAAGATATAGAGTTGCATCTGGACTACATCCAGAGCTTTGGAATTTGCTGCCCTGTTGAAAAAAGCAATAAAGTCGACGGCTTGAAAAACATCACCAGCTTGAACATACAATGGCTCTACGGACTAAAAAACGACTACGGGCTAGTGTCCGTTGTTAAAAATCTTGTTCCAAACTTTATAACCGTCATAAAAGCCTGTAGAACCGCCCGAATTGTTCATTCCGATGGGGCAGGCTGGGCATTCCCGTTGTCTTTTTATCTTCTGCCACTCAAGCCGCTCATGCGCTTCCAATGGATCATTGTCATTGAGTCTTCATTCTGGATGCTCAGTCAGGGGGAGCCCAGGACCTTTAGAAAGGCCATTGAACACTACGCGCACAAGATTCTGTTGAAACGCTGTTTGAAGCGGGCAAACGCAAGGATATTTACCCAGTCATTTTATCGGGAATATTTTCTGGGCGACGATGACAGCCGAGCTTTGATAAACCATGCCACTTGGGTGGACAAACAACACGTCACCAATCAAGAGGCGGTCGAAAACAAATTCAGAGACCGGCTCGATGGCGCACTCAATATCTTTTACCCATCGCGTCTGGCGGAGGATAAAGGTGTACTCGTTGTACTCGATGCCATAAAAAAATTGAAACATGACAACTTGAACATTAATGTAACCGTCATGGGTTCAGGCGATCTTAAAGAGCATTGCCAGCGATTTGCCGAAGAAGATCACGGGGGCGTAAAAGTCCGGTTTCAGGACGCCGTCAATTATGGGGAGGACTTTTTCAACGTCATTTCCCAATATGACTGGTTGCTCGTCCCGACCCTGAAACAGGAGCAGCCCCGGATCATTTTTGACGCCTTCAGCCAGGGCGTGCCGGTCATCGCCTCCGACACCTCGGGAATTCTGGACATCACCAATGAGGACAACGCCCTGATCTTTGAAACGGGCAATTCGTCCAGCCTGGCAGACAGCATTCGGCATATCGCCCGGCATCCCGAACTGGCATTGAAAATGGGGCTGGCCGGTCTGGAATACGCGACTGGCAAAACCCACCTACAGATGCACCAGGACCGGGAAAAATTCCTCAAGAACAGTCTGGAACCCTACGCCAGCCTCCCAACCTGAGTGCCGCGCTCACACGCGCAACAATGGAATGGCCTGAACTATCGGCAATCTTTCCAGCGAGTCTCGGCCGAACACCACCTCGTAGGTATCCGCCGCCCTCCCCCACTGTTCGACGATCGCCATGCCGCCAACCAGCAAGCTTCCCAGTTCGATGATCGTGTCGGCCTGGTCCTCGACGACGGTTTGAGTTCGAACCCAGATCCCATCCGTCAGGGTCTTCAGCTCGGTCGCGATGCGCTCGGGCGACCCTGGATCCGTTTCGGGATAGCAGATGTTGCGCAGCAAATGCTGTAGTTCTTTGACCTTCGCGTAATCCTGTTCCGCTCCCAACGCACCTTTGAGAATGGCGATTGCCTTCGTTTTGTCGACCCCAGCCGGAGAAAGTGTCTGCGCCATGACGCCGGCAAAGAGCACCATCATCCGCGCTTCCAGGTGCGCTTTCATGACCGCCATCGACGCAATTGGCTTCGCCAGGGTGATGGTGGCACCTCCGTGATGCCTCAAGTCCATGGTCACGGCCAGGGTCACACCGCCGGTTGCAAACCCCAGGGTGCGCGCCACGACATAGTGGCCCATTTCGTGATGAGCGATCTGCAAAGCATGTTCGCGTACCGCGCTGGGCATGATCCTGGACATTTCTGCGCCTCGCTTCCTTCGATTCTGCATTCCACTATGGGCAATACATGACTGTCCAGACCCGATATCAAGCATTTACTGCCGCCAGCGTCTGCGGTGCCTGTAACATGTTCAATCCTGGATCTGTACCGCTGGAGCCCACCCATTGCACGACATCCGTCCGCCCGTTCTTGACGAAATCGACCGCCAACTGATCGCAGCCCTGCAGATCAATGCCCGCGAGAGCGTGGCCATGCTTGCCCGGCAACTGGGTATCGCGCGCACCACCGTCACGTCCCGGCTGGCGCGCCTGGAAAAGGCCAAGGTGATTACCGGATACGGTGTGCGCCTGGGTCAGCGGGTGGTGGACGGCGGCTTGCAGGCCTATGTCGGCATTACCGTGCAACCACGCTCCGGCAAGGAAGTACTGCGTCGTCTCAGCGCCATGGCGCAGGTGCAACAGTTGTGCGCGGTCAGTGGCGAATTTGATTATGTGGCGTGGCTGCGCACGGACTCGCCGGAGCAACTGGATCAATTGCTGGACCAGATTGGCTCGGTCGACGGGGTAGAGAAGACCACCACCTCGATCATCCTGAGCAGCAAAATTGATCGGGGCCAGCCGGTTTGAAGGGTTCGTAAAGCAACAACTATGATGTCGTCATTCGTCATATTGACTCAATAACAACCAGAATGACGACACTTTGCGCCTTATTAACGTGTTCTGCGCTCTCTAGAATGGCTGGCATCTTTTCCTATACTCAGACGCGCATCCCGTGTCCGGTCGCCAGTAAGGTCAGCCATGAACAAGAACAATCGCCACCCTGCAGACGGTAAGAAACCAGTCACCATTTTCGGCCCGGATTTCCCATTCGCCTTCGACGACTGGATCGAACACCCGGCGGGCCTGGGCAGCATTCCTGCACACCATCACGGCGCCGAAGTGGCGATCGTCGGCGCGGGCATCGCTGGTCTGGTGGCGGCCTACGAGCTGATGAAGCTGGGGCTTAAACCGGTCGTCTACGAAGCCTCGAAATTGGGTGGGCGCCTGCGCTCGCAAGCGTTCAACGGCACCGACGGGATCGTCGCCGAGTTAGGCGGCATGCGGTTTCCAGTGTCCTCCACCGCGTTCTACCACTATGTGGACAAACTGGGTCTTCAGACCAAGCCTTTCCCCAACCCCCTGACGCCTGCCTCCGGCAGCACCGTCATCGACCTGGAAGGCACCACTCACTACGCACAGAAACTGGCTGACCTTCCCGCACTGTTCCAGGAAGTGGCTGACGCCTGGGCTGACGCGCTGGAGGCTGGATCGCAATTCTCCGACATCCAGCAAGCGATCCGCGACCGCGACGTACCGCGCCTCAAAGAGCTGTGGAACACCCTTGTCCCATTATGGGACGACCGCACCTTCTACGACTTCGTTGCGACTTCCGAAGCGTTCGCCAAGCTATCTTTCCACCATCGGGAAGTGTTCGGCCAGGTTGGATTCGGCACGGGCGGCTGGGACTCGGACTTCCCGAACTCGATGCTGGAAATTTTCCGCGTGGTCATGACCAACTGCGACGATCACCAACACCTGGTGGTCGGCGGCGTGGAGCAAGTCCCACAGGGTATCTGGCGGCATGCTCCAGAGCGTTGCGTACACTGGCCGCAAGGCACCAGCCTCAAGTCACTGCACCGTGGAGCACCGCGCTCCGGGGTGAAAAAAATAGCTCACGCCGCCGATGGCCGATTTGCCGTCACCGATAACAACGGCGATACCCGCGAATACGCGGCGGTGCTGACCACTTGCCAAAGCTGGCTGTTGACGACCCAGATCGAATGCGACGAAACCCTGTTCTCGCAAAAAATGTGGATGGCCCTGGACCGTACCCGTTACATGCAATCCTCGAAGACCTTCGTGATGGTCGACCGCCCGTTCTGGAAGGACAAGGACCCGGAAACCGGCCGCGACCTGATGAGCATGACCCTCACCGACCGCCTGACCCGTGGCACGTACCTGTTCGACAACGGCGACGACAAACCCGGGGTCATCTGCCTGTCGTACTCGTGGATGAGCGACGCGCTGAAAATGCTCCCACACCCGGTGGAGAAACGCGTGAAGCTGGCGCTCGACGCCCTCAAGAAGATCTATCCGAAAGTCGACATTGCCGCACGGATCATCGGCGACCCGATCACCGTCTCCTGGGAGGCCGACCCGCACTTCCTCGGGGCCTTCAAAGGTGCGCTGCCCGGTCACTATCGCTACAACCAACGCATGTACGCGCACTTCATGCAGGACGAAATGCCGGCAGAACAGCGCGGGATTTTCATTGCGGGCGACGATGTATCGTGGACGCCAGCATGGGTCGAAGGCGCGGTGCAGACCTCACTCAATGCGGTCTGGGGCATCATGAAACACTTCGGCGGTGAAACTCACGCCGAGAACCCGGGTCCAGGAGATGTGTTCAAAGAGATCGGTCCGATCGCCCTGCCCGAGTAAGAGGAATCCCAAATGCGCGTAGCTCTTTACCAATGCCCACCGCTGCCCCTGGATGTCGCCGGTAACCTGCAACGCCTGCATCAGCTGGCGCTGGAGGCCAAGGGCGCCGACCTGCTGGTGGTGCCGGAGATGTTCCTGACCGGCTACAACATCGGCGTCGATGCGGTCAGCGTGCTGGCCGAGGTGTACAACGGTGAGTCGGCCCAGCAAATCGCGCGCATCGCCAAAGCCGCCGGGATTGCCATTTTGTATGGTTATCCCGAGCGCACCGAGGATGGGCAGATCTACAACGCGGTACAGTTGATCGACGCTAACGGCGAGCGCCTGTGCAACTACCGCAAGACTCACCTGTACGGCGACCTCGACCGCTCGATGTTCAGCGCCGGTCGCGACGATTTCCCAATCGTGGAGATTAACGGCTGGAAGCTCGGTTTCCTGATCTGCTACGACCTGGAGTTTCCAGAGAACGCGCGGCGCCTGGCCCTGGCGGGTGCCGAGCTGATTCTGGTGCCAACGGCGAACATGATTCCCTACGACTTTGTCGCCGACGTGACCGTGCGCTCTCGGGCCTTCGAAAACCAGTGCTACGTGGCTTACGCCAACTATTGCGGCAGCGAAGGCGACATTCAGTATTGCGGACAGAGCAGCATCGCCGCGCCGGATGGAAGCCGCGTCGCCCAGGCTGGCCTGGATGAAGCACTGATCGTCGGGGAGCTTGATCGCCCGTTGCTGAACGACTCCCGCGCAGCCAATCGCTACTTGCTCGATCGTCGCCCGGAGCTATACGGCGAGCTGAACAAGCGCTGATCCATCGTTATCCGCTAGCATGGGCGCTTCTCTGTCCTGGAAGTGCTCATGCCTGCGCCGATTCCCTCTCGCCCCCACACGGAAACCCTGGCCAACGGCTTGCGGGTGACGCTACGTCATGCCCCTGACTTAAAGCGCTGCGCGGCGGCATTAAGGGTCGCGGCAGGCAGTCATGATGTGCCGCTGGCCTGGCCGGGCCTGGCGCATTTCCTTGAGCACCTGCTGTTTCTCGGCACAGACCGCTTCCCTGGAAATCAAGGGTTGATGGCCTACGTTCAATGTCACGGCGGGCAGGTCAATGCGCGAACCAGTGAGCGCACGACCGACTTCTTTTTCGAGCTGCCCCCCAAGCATTTCAGCGCAGGGCTTGAACGACTGTCAGACATGCTCGCTCATCCGCGAATGAGTCCGGACGATCAACAGCGTGAACGCGAGGTGTTGCACGCTGAATTTGTCGCCTGGTCGCAGGATGCGCGGGCGCAACAGCAGCTGGCGCTGTTCGATGGGCTGTCGGCGGGTCATCCATTACGAGGGTTTCACGCTGGTAATCGCGACACGTTGCCGGTGCCGGAAGCGGACTTTCAACTGGCACTGAAGGATTTCCATCAGCGTTTCTACCAGACCGGACAGATGACCTTGAGCCTGGCGGGGCCACAGAGTATCGAAGATCTGCGGCAACTGGCGCTGGGTTTCGGTGCAGTGATTACAACCGGAGAAAACATCCCACAGACAAAACCGTTGGCGCTGATGGCGTCCTCAGACAGCACGTATCAACAGGTGAGCGAGCGCCGGCTCGATCTACTCTTCACGTTTGAATCGCTGCCTCCTTTCTCGGGTGAGGCGCTGGCGTTCCTGTGTCACTGGCTGAACCTCGGAAGACACGGAGGGTTGCTGTCACAGTTGCGTGCCAGTGACTTGGCGGAGCGTTTGAAGGCGCAGGTGCTGTATCGGTTTGCCGAACAAGCCGTGCTGCATATCGAGGTCGCCACAACAGCCCCGCCGAACGTAGTCCGCGAGAACCTCCTCGACTGGCTGGGCTTCTTTGCCAAGCAGGATTGGTCGGCTCTGCGTGACGAATACACGGTATTGCAGGCGCGTCAGCAACAGATGAGCAGCGCCCTGCAATTGGCCCGCCTGGACAGTGAACAGCTCGAAATCGGTTTATCCAATCAAGGTGTCGTCGCGCTTGAACACATTCTGAAGACTATGGGCGCTGTGGATAACTTCAGCGGTGAATGGCAGTTGCCCGCACCCAATCCGTTCCTGCACCTCGAAGCTCCCGCCCAGAATGCTGGCCTTATTCGCGGTCAAACCAGCAAACACCGTGGCCTGAGAACCTTTGCCCAGGATCGCTCGCGCAACCGTCGTGAAACTTCGCCGATGCAATTCAGCCAGGCCCTGCCAGACAACACGGCACAAGGGGCAATCTACCTGCGCTGGCGACTGCAGGCCTCGCCTCAGCCACGTCTGCAACAACATCTTGAGGACCGACTGCAACCGCTGTGCGAAGAAGCCCGCCAAGCCGGCGTCGAGATATCATTCAGCGCGTCGGGCAATGAATGGCTGCTGAGAGTGACGGGGCTGCAGGAGTCGATGCCGAGTATTTTGGAACACGCGCTGAAAGAACTGACGACGCCCGTCAGTGGCTGCTCACTTGAGGTGTCGAAAAATCCTGCGCCGATCCCAATCAAGCAGTTGCTCAAAGTCTTGCCCGATCATTGCCTTGAGCCGACGGCGCTCTGCGATGATGCGCAGCAGCTGTGGTCCACCGCACGGTGGGAAGGCCTGGCCGTCGGTCTCTCAGCGCAGACGCAGGCCGCATTGGGGTTAGCCCTGAGCCGCACACCCGGTATTGCCGATGGCCAAGTGGCAACCGCACGCTCGATCAACGGGCAGCGTCTGTGGACAACGTTGGATACCGGCTCCAGCGAACACGCGATTCTGCTGTTCTGTCCGACAGCTACGCGGGAAATCTCCGACGAGGCTGCCTGGCGCCTCTTAGGGTTGGTCTGTCAGACGCCGATCTATCAGCGTCTGCGTGTTGAACTGCAATTGGGTTATGCCGTCTTCAGCTCTCTGCGCCAGATCCATGGGCGGACCGGACTGCTGATAGGCGTACAGTCGCCAAGTACCCCACCCCTGCAATTGCTGGAACACATTGAACGCTTCTTCGGCGAGCTACCCGCCATGATCGAGGCGATCGATGCCGCCACATTCATCTCCCAGCGCCAGTCGCTCGCCGAGCAATTCGATCCAGCCCTATTGCCGCTGGCCCAGGCCGCCGAACAGCTCTGGCAGGGTAAACAGGCAGGCCACTCGTCGGATTACCTGGCTCAGTTGCCATTGGCGATTCAGGCCCTCCAACACAGCGATTTGATCGCCGCCGCCCACCGACTGAACGATACCGAAGGTGGCTGGCGATGCCTGGCCACCCATTCTGAACCGCCGCCTCCCTGGCGCTTGACGCGAGGATCTTTACCGCTGGTGCAATGAGCTTTTTCCGAGATTGCCGGCCATTCATTTGTAAATTTGAGTAACATAGCCACCTAACTATCTGAACATCTCCGGTTGGAGGTGGACTATATGTATAGCTATCAACCGTCCCATCACCACAAGGAGCGCTCCCATGTCCTGGTCCAAGCCTGCTTACACCGACCTGCGTATCGGCTTTGAAGTCACCATGTACTTCGCCAGCCGCTAAGGTTGTAGACTCAAAGCGATGTGCAACGCCTCGGTTTACCGGGGCGTTTTTATTTTCAGAGTTGAATGACGGAGCGCCCATGTTTGTCCAGATCCTAGGTTCCGCTGCCGGCGGCGGTTTCCCCCAGTGGAACTGCAACTGCGTGAACTGCGCAGGTTTTCGCGACGGCAGCCTGAATGCCAAGGCCCGAACCCAGTCATCCATTGCGATTTCCGATGACGGTATCAACTGGGTCCTGTGCAACGCCTCGCCGGACATCCGTGCCCAGCTCCAGAGCTTCGCCCCAATGCAACCGGGCCGGGCCCTTCGCGACACCGGCATCAGCGCCATTGTGTTGATGGACAGCCAGATCGATCACACCACCGGCCTGCTCAGTCTGCGTGAGGGATGCCCGCACAACGTCTGGTGCACCGACATGGTCCATGAAGACCTGAGCACCGGTTTCCCGCTGTTCACCATGCTTACCCACTGGAACGGCGGGCTAAGCTGGAACCGCATCGAGTTGGACCGCAGCTTCACCATTCCCGCTTGCCCGAACCTGCGTTTCATCCCACTGCCACTGCGCAGTGCGGCGCCACCGTATTCACCGCATCGCTTCGACCCGCATCCTGGCGACAACATCGGGCTCATCGTTGAGGACCTGAACACCGGCGGCAAGCTGTTCTACGCCCCCGGCCTGGGCAAGGTGGACGCGCCGCTGATGCAGATCATGGCAGGCAGCGACTGCCTGCTGGTGGATGGCACGTTATGGGATGACGACGAAATGCAACGCCGCGGCGTCGGCACCCGCACCGGCCGTGAAATGGGACACTTGGCACAGAACGGCGCCGGCGGCATGCTCGAGGTGCTGGATCAGTTGCCCAAGCAGCGCAAGGTGCTTATCCACATCAACAACACCAACCCGATTCTCGATGAAGACTCGCCGGAGCGCGCGGAGCTGGTTCGGCGTGACGTCGAAGTGGCGTATGACGGGATGAGTATTGTTTTGTAAGAGGCCAAGACCGCTTCGCGGCCTATCGCGAGCAGGCTCGCTCCCATACGATGACGGGCTGCCTGCATTTACAGCAAAGCTCGCGATGAGGCCCTACCCGACACCGCTGGAGCCCCGAAATGACTGACACCCCGCTCTCCCCCGCCGAATTCGAAGCCGCCCTGAAGGCCAAGGGCGCCTATTACCACATCCATCACCCCTACCACGTGGCGATGTACGAAGGCCGGGCGACCCGGGAGCAAATCCAGGGCTGGGTCGCCAACCGTTTCTACTATCAGGTGAACATCCCCCTGAAGGACGCGGCCATCCTGGCCAACTGCCCGGACCGCGAAATCCGCCGCGAGTGGATTCAGCGCCTGCTCGATCACGATGGCGCCCCTGGCGAAGACGGCGGAATTGAAGCCTGGTTGCGCCTGGGCCAGGCTGTCGGCCTCGACCCTGACCAATTGCGTTCCCAGGAACTGGTCCTGCCCGGTGTGCGTTTTGCCGTGGACGCCTACGTCAACTTCGCCCGCCGTGCGAGCTGGCAGGAAGCCGCCAGCAGCTCGCTGACCGAACTGTTCGCGCCACAGATACACCAGTCGCGCCTGGACAGCTGGCCCCAGCATTACCCGTGGATCGACCCGGCCGGCTACGAATACTTTCGCACTCGCCTGGGCCAGGCGCGGCGCGATGTCGAGCATGGACTGGCGATCACCCTGCGACACTACACGACACGGGAAGGCCAGGAGCGCATGCTGGAAATTCTCCAGTTCAAACTGGACATTCTTTGGAGCATGCTCGACGCCATGAGCATGGCCTACGAATTGAAACGCCCGCCGTATCACAGCGTGACCGAACAACGGGTCTGGCATAAAGGAATCAACCTATGAGTTTCGACCGCAGCAAAACCCCGACCTGGCGTCCCGGCTACCGTTTCCAGTACGAACCGGCGCAAAAAGGTCACGTGCTGCTGTACCCCGAAGGCATGATCAAACTCAATGACAGTGCCGCGCTGATCGGTGGTTTGATCGACGGCCAGCGCGACGTCGCGGCGATCATCACCGAGCTCGACAAGCAGTTCCCCGGGGTACCGGAACTGGGTGACGACATCGAGCAATTCATGGAGGTTGCCCGTGCTCAGCACTGGATCGAACTTGCCTGACGACGTGTCGGATAAGTTACCGCCCAAGCCGGACGTCGGCCTGCCGCTGTGGCTGCTGGCCGAGCTGACCTATCGTTGCCCATTGCAATGCCCCTACTGCTCCAACCCGCTGGACTTCGCCGAGCAAGGCAAAGAGCTGAGCACCGAGCAGTGGATCAAGGTGTTTCGTGAAGCGCGGGAAATGGGCGCGGCGCAACTGGGCTTTTCCGGTGGCGAACCGCTCGTGCGCCAGGACCTTGCGCAGTTGATTGGCGAGGCGCGCAAGCTCGGTTTCTATACCAACCTGATCACTTCGGGCATTGGTCTGACCGAGCAGAAAATCAGTGACTTCAAAAAGGCCGGCCTGGACCATATCCAGATCAGTTTCCAGGCCAGCGACGAGCAAGTGAACAACCTGCTGGCCGGTTCAAAAAAAGCGTTCGCGCAGAAACTGGAGATGGCCCGTGCAGTAAAGGCCCATGGCTATCCAATGGTGCTGAACTTCGTTACCCATCGGCACAACATCGATAAAATCGACCGCATCATCGAGCTGTGCATTGCCCTCGAAGCCGACTTCGTTGAACTCGCCACCTGCCAGTTCTACGGTTGGGCACAACTCAATCGGGTGGGCCTGCTGCCGACCCAGGAACAACTGACGCGCGCTGAACGCATCACCAACCAATATCGCGCCAAACTGGAAGCAGAAGGACACCCCTGCAAGCTGATTTTCGTCACTCCGGACTATTACGAAGAACGCCCGAAGGCCTGCATGAACGGCTGGGGCAGTATTTTTCTGACAGTGACACCCGACGGTACAGCCCTTCCCTGTCACGGTGCCCGACAGATGCCGGTGCAATTTCCCAATGTGCGCGATCACAGCATGCAACACATCTGGTACGACTCCTTTGGCTTCAACCGTTTTCGCGGCTACGACTGGATGCCCGAGCCTTGTCGCTCCTGCGACGAAAAAGAAAAGGACTTTGGCGGCTGTCGCTGTCAGGCGTTCATGCTCACCGGTGACGCCAGCAACGCCGACCCGGTGTGCAGCAAATCGCAGCATCACGGCATGATTCTCAAGGCCCGCGAAGAGGCCGAGCACGCCACCGAAACCATCGAACAACTGGCCTTTCGCAATGAACGAAACTCACACCTCATCGCCAAAAGCTGAACCGCTGAGCGCCGCCAATGCCGTGGCCGCTGGCGTCGACTTTGCCGAACTGCTGGTCGGGCAGCATGGCCTGTTCTGGAATGAATACCGCCCCGAAGACGCCGCATGCCGCATCTGGCATTGGCGTGACGACCAGGCACATTGCCTGACGCCCGACGGTTTCAGCGTACGCAGTCGCGTGTACGAATATGGCGGTGGAGCGTTTTGCCTGACAGACGATGGAATCGTGTTCGTCAACGAAGCAGACCAACAGTTGTATCGCCAATCGCTGCAGGGCGAAACACCCGTGCCGCTGACGTCCGGTGAATGCCGGTATGGCGATCTGAAGTTCGCCGAGGGTCAGGTTCTGGCCGTGGAAGAACAGCGCAATCACCACCGTCTGGTGGCCATTGATCTGGCGAGCGGGAACCGCCATCTGTTGGCCGAGGGTGCTGATTTCTATGCCGCGCCGACGCTGAGCCCCGACGGACAGCGCCTGGCCTGGATCGAATGGAGCCGTCCGGATCAGCCCTGGACCGCTACGCGCCTGATGGTCGCCGAGCGCACAAACGGCGGCGTTTTTCCCCCTGCTCGCTGCGTGGCCGGCGAAGAAACTCAGGAATCGGTACAACAGCCCCGTTTCGATGAGCATGGTCGTCTTTATTGCCTGACGGATCGCGCCGGGTACTGGCAGCCTTGGGGGGAGTCACCGGACGGTTTGCGAGCGTTGCCCAGCGTTGCGGCCGACCACGGCCCCGCGCCTTGGCAACTGGGTGGCTGCACCTGGCTGCCACTCGCAGATAACGCTTTTCTGGCCAGTTGGACCGAAGACGGTTTCGGCCGACTCGCCATCTGCACGGAAACCGTTGAAGACTTCACCGGCGACTACAGCCGTTTCCGACATTTGGCCATGGATGAAGATTTCATCTACTGCATCGCTGCCTCCCCCGTCAGACCATCCGCGATCATCGCCATCGAGCGCACTACCGGACAAGCGAAAGTGCTGGCGGGCGGCGTGGCACCATTGCCGGCAGAACGGATCAGCGTCCCGCAAACCCTGCGTTACCCGAGCGGCTCGGGCGAGGCACACGGATTCTTTTATCCCGCGATGTCCGGCGAGGCGAAACCGCCGCTGGTGGTATTCATCCACGGCGGCCCGACGTCAGCGTGCTACCCGATACTGGATCCGCGCATTCAGTATTGGGCGCAACGCGGTTTCGCCGTGGCCGACCTCAATTACCGTGGCAGCAGCGGCTATGGGCGGGCGTACCGCCAAGCGCTGTATTTGAGCTGGGGGGAAGTGGATGTAGAGGATGCTTGCGCGGTGGTGACACATCTCGCCAACCGTGGCTTGATCGATGGCGACAGAGCGTTCATCCGCGGTGGCAGTGCCGGTGGCTACACCACGTTGTGCGCGCTGGCGTTCAACACGGTGTTTCGCGCCGGTGCGAGTCTCTACGGGGTCAGCGATCCCGTGGCGCTGGGCCGGATCACCCACAAGTTCGAGGGTGATTACCTGGATTGGCTGATCGGCGATCCCGACAGGGACGCCGAACGCTACGCCGCCCGTACGCCTCTGCTTCATGCAGGAAACATCCGCGTACCGATGATCTTCTTCCAGGGTGAACTCGACGCCGTCGTGGTGCCTCAACAGACCCGCGACATGGTCGAGGCTCTACAGGAAAACGGCATCCTGGTTGAAGCCCATTACTATCCCGACGAACGCCATGGTTTCCGCAAGGCGGGGAACCAAGCCCATGCACTGGAGCACGAGTGGTTGTTTTACAAGCGGGTGATGAAATCATCCACTTGAGATAGCGTCGTTCCAATTGCTGGCAAGCCAGCTCTACAAGATACGCAATCCCCTGTAGGAGCTGGCTTGCCAGCGAAAACTACCTATCGGTCGCAGCGACTCTCAGCGCTTGGCGATGATGTAGACCGCGTGCACGATCCCCGGAATGTAACCGCACAACGTCAGCAGAATATTCAGCCAGAACGCCCCACCGAAGCCGACCTGAAGAAACACACCCAGTGGCGGTAGAAGAATAGCGATGATGATGCGAATGAAATCCATGGGGCAGCTCCTGATTTGAAGTGGGCGCGTGCGCCCTACAGCTAATCGACCTGCGCCGTTCGTCAGGGTTCAGTTCGCGAATTCAGGCCAGTATTTCCAGCCCGTGTTTCTGCACGATGCTCAGCAGTTTGAGCGCCATGCCACTGGGATGTTTGGCGCCGGCTTCCCATTGCTTTACCGTCGATGCACTGGTGTTCAGATAACGTGCGAACACCGGCTGGCTGACATTGTTGCGCTCGCGCAGCGCCTTGATCTGCTCCGCCGGGATCGCATCGGGAACGGTTGCAAGGCAGGACTCATCGAACTCGCGCATGGTTGCCTTGCTGATTGCGCCGATGGCGTACAGGGCGCCGGCGGATTCGTGTACCGATTCCAATGCCTCACTTTTGAACTTTCTACTCATGAAAAACCTCCAAAAACTCCTTTGTATCCAGCAGGGACTGGAGTTGCAGTTCTGTCAGCATCTCGTAGGTCTTCGCCACTTTCCGAAAGCCGATCAAATCCGCTTGACTGATATTGCTTTGATCTTTTTTGGCGTACAGGAATTGATACTCCCAGTAACGCTCACCCTTGGCCACAACAATCGAGCGATGTCGATTGGCATTCAAGCGTTTCTTCCAAACCCCACCGCCGAGGCTTTCGGCCTGGCCCCTTAGCATTTGCGCAAAAGCGTCGCGAAGCTCGTCATCGCCAATCCATGCCTTGCCAGCCTGCACGGCAAAACGCTTGGTCTTGAACAACCGGGGTCTCATCGGCATCCCTTCCTAAAAAAACATACCACTTAGTGGTATATAAATCAAAGCCTGCTGAATGACTCTGTCACTCTGCGGGCATCGGCACTCCTTGCCGACGTGCACTAAAAAACCACCGATCGCGCCATCGCTCAAGCACCGATTGGCATCTGGAAAAATGCAGAGACAAAAAAACGCCCCACGTCAAAAGAATCAAACGTGGGGCGACGCGTTATACCGCGAGACGGTTCGGAAATTCGTGCAGGACGTTGCTGTCAGACGGCAATCCCTTTGCGGCATTGCAGTTGTGCCGTCCGCACGCGGGAGAAGGCACGGGCCAGGCGCAGGAGCATTTCGTCGATGTTGGCGTTGCTGACCGTGAGCGCCGGGGTGAAACGCAAGCAATCGGGTTGCGGGGCGTCGAGCAGCAGGCCTTCGGACATGGCGGCCTTGACCACTGCCCCAGCCGAAGCGTCGGACAGGGTCAGGCCCCAAAGCAGCCCCTGGCCTCGCAATTGGCCATGGCCATAGCGATGCGCCAGTCGCGCCAGGCCTTCGCGCAAATGCTCGCCAGTCTCCCCGACATGCTTGAGAAACCCCTTGTCCTGCACGCTGCCGAGTACGGCAAGCGCGGCCGCCGTCATCAAAGCATTGCCGTGATGAGTACCCGTCAGCTCGCCCACATCGAAACAGCAGGCTTTGCCCCGGGCCAGGAGTGCCGCAACCGGTACTCCGCCACCCAGCCCTTTACCGAGCACGACGATATCTGCCCGCACGCCGTAGGATTGCTCCGCGAGCAAGGTGCCGAGACGACCGACGCCGGTTTGCACTTCATCCAGGATCAACAGAATGCCCAGCTCACGGCACAGGCGCTCAACGCCCTTGAGGTAATGCTCGGTGGCGGGAATAACCCCGGCTTCGCTCTGGACCGGTTCAAGCATGATCGCGACGGTTTGTGCGTCGACGGCGGCATGCAACGCGGCCAGATCGTTGAACGGCACATGGCTGAAGCCCGGCAGCTGTGGCTCGAAACGGTTGGCCAGGTTGACACTGTCTGACGCCGGAATAGTCCCGAGACTGCGGCCGTGGCACCCATTGTTGGCGACGATGATCCCCGAAGCGCCTCCGCGGTGCAGTTGGCCCCACTTGCGTGCCAGCTTGATCGCCGCCTCACACGCCTCGCTGCCAGTGTTGAGCAGGTACGCCTGATCGCTGCCGGCACTGGCGCAAAGACGTTCAGCGAGATTGAGCATGCCGCGGTTATGCAGACCAAAGCCTGGATTGATCAGCGACTGAGCCTGAGCAGAAATGGCGTTGACCAACACTGATGGGCTGTGCCCAAGACTATTGGCGCCGTTACCCTGAGAGAAATCGAGGTAAGCGCGATCATCGCTGTCCCACAACCATGAACCCTGCCCTCGCACAAAGACCTGCTTGGGCCGCTCGACGCTGGGCATCAGGTATTCGCTGGACGAGGCGTCGTCCGTGGACGGCATGAACGCCTCCTCACTCAGGTCTTCGAGGCTGGGGGTACTCCGCCGCAAACTGAACAAATTCATACAAAAAAACCTTCATTGAGGTTTTTTGCCTTACCTATGCAAACACCCTTTCGGTGAATGGTATTCATCGCGCTCTCTGGCCCTGTAAGCCTAGTGAATGCGGTTAGACTAGGCCTATGCCGGTCCCTGGACCATTTCGTTTTTCCAGTATTTTCAATAAGTAAAACTTATGGATTTCAAACAACTGCGTTATTTCGTCGCGGTCTACGAAGAGGGCCATGTCGGACGGGCCGCCGAGCGTCTGTCGATCTCTCAACCAGCGCTGTCCCAACAGATTCGCCAGCTTGAGCAGAACCTCGATCTCAGCTTGTTCGAGCGCAGCAGCAAACGCCTGCTGCCGACCCTGGCTGCCCACACGCTGTACAACCACGCCCTCCCCTTGCTCGACGGCTTGCAACGGGCCCGTGAAGCGATGGGCAACTTCAAGGGTCAGGCCCTGCGAACACTGGCCATCGGCGTGCTGCAAACGGTGCACAGCAGCCTAGTGCCGCAGCTGCTCGAGCGTGTGCGCAAGGCGCAGCCGCATCTGGTGGTGCAGATCTATGAGCTCTCGGGTCTGGAGATTGAGCGACGCCTGCTCAGTGGTACCCTGGACATCGGCATCAGCTACCTGCCACCACGCCAACCGGGATTGCATGGCGTGATGCTGTACGAAGACGAACTGACTCTCGTCATCCCGGCTGATCATCCGTTGCGCGAATTCAAGAAGGTTTCCATGGGGCAGGCAGCCGAACTGCCGATGTTGCTGCTGGGCGAGGAGTTTCAGGTGCGGCAGATCTGGCAGACGCAACTGGCCAGCCTGGGGCGGCGACCGCAAGTGCAGGCGGAGTTGAATAACATGGCGGGGATTCTCGACAGCCTGCCCCACACCCGCTTGGCAACCGTGCTGCCGGGGCGATCACAAAAAGTACTGGGCAGCCATGAGCTGCTGTGGAAGCCTCTGACCGAACCGCGAGTACCGCTGAAAGTCGGGCTGGTATGTCGTGACGTACAACGTCAACAGGCATCAATGACGTTGTTACGCAATTTGCTGGAAGAAGTGATGAGTGCCACGGATGATCGCTCGATAAACCCTGACGGGCTGAGCGGATAACTTTTCTGCGGGCATAAGAAAACCCCGCCGAAGCGGGGCTTTGCAGACTGTTTCCCTGACATCCATTTCACTCCGCCGTCCTGGCAGAATCCTACGTGTCCGTGTTGTAACTTGCGCTTTCCTGCGCGACGTCCATGTGAAGTAGATTAGCCGTGGATCCAATCTGCATCTATGGGAGATGAGCAGCACGTCGTGTAAGAGAATGCTTACACGGCGTTTCACAATCAGAACTGTGCGGCATCCAGCAGGAACAGCGACTCGCTGCCTGCCCGCACCGATGCGCTGAGCGAGTGAATTCGTGGCAGCAAGCGTGCGAAATAGAAGCGCGCTGTACCCACTTTGCTCGCATAGAAATCGTCCTGTGTTTCCTTGCCCAGCGCCGCCTTGGCCATCAATGCCCACATGTAGGCGTAGGCAACATAACCGAAGGTTTGCAGGTACTCGACCGAAGCCGCGCCGATTTCATTCGGGTTGTTCTTAGCCCGGTCCAGCAGCCAGGCGGTCAGTTCATCCAACGTGGTCAACGCGTCATTCAGCGGTTGGGTGAACTCGCCCAGATCGGCACTGGCCGTTGTGGTGAAGTGCCGAATCTCATCGGCGAACAGCTTGTAGAAAGCTCCGCCGCTGCCAACGACCTTGCGCCCCACAAGGTCCAGCGCCTGAATGCCGTTGGTGCCTTCGTAGATCTGGGTGATGCGCACGTCACGCACCAACTGCTCCTGGCCCCACTCACGGATGTAACCGTGGCCGCCGAACACCTGCTGGCCGTGAACGGTGGTTTCCAGGCCGAGGTCGGTCAGGAATGCCTTGGCTACCGGAGTCAGCAGCGCCACCAGGTCTTCTGCACGCTTGCGGGTGGCGGCGTCTTCGCTGAACTTGGCGGTGTCCAACTGCATGGCCACGTAAGTGGAGAACGCGCGGCCGCCTTCGTTCGCAGCTTTCATGGTCAGCAGCATGCGGCGCACGTCCGGATGCACGATGATCGGGTCTGCAACCTTGTCTTTGTTCTGCGCACCCGTCGGTGAACGGCTTTGCAGGCGATCGCGGGCATACTCGACGGCGTTCTGGTAGGAACGCTCACCCGTCGCGAGCCCCTGGATGCCTACGCCCAGGCGCTCGTAGTTCATCATGGTGAACATTGCCGCGAGGCCCTTGTTCGGCTCGCCGACCAGATAACCCACGGCTTCATCGAAGTTCATCACGCAGGTGGCGGACGCCTGGATACCCATTTTATGTTCGATCGAGCCGCAATTTGCAGGGTTGCGCTCACCCAGGCTGCCGTCGGCGTTGACCAGGAACTTGGGCACCAGAAATAGCGAAATACCCTTGGGCCCTGCCGGTGCGTCCGGCAGTTTCGCCAGCACCAGGTGGATGATGTTCTCGGTCAGGTCATGTTCACCGCCAGTGATGAAGATCTTGGTGCCGCTGACCTTGTAGGAACCGTCCGCTTGAGGCTCGGCCTTGGTACGAATGATCCCCAGATCCGTGCCGGCATGCGGCTCGGTCAGGCACATGGAACCTGCCCAGATACCGGCGTACATGTTCGGCAGGTAAGCCGCCTTCAGCTCGTCGCTGGCGTGGGCGTTGATCGACAGGCAAGCGCCCGCCGTCAGCATCGGGTACAGACCGAACGCCAGGCTCGAGGAGTTGACCATTTCCTCGACCTGGGCCGAGACCGCCTTGGGCATGCCCATGCCGCCGTAAGCCGGGTCACCGCCCACACCGACCCAGCCGCCTTCGGCATACGTCTGGTAAGCCTGTGGGAAACCTGCTGGCGTGGTAACAGCGCCATCCGCCCAATGGCAACCTTCTTCGTCGGCCCCACGGCTCAGCGGCGCGATGCTTTTACTGGTGACCTTGCCGGCTTCTTCAAGAATGGCCTCGACCGTTTCCGCGTCGACGGTCTCGGCCAGTGCAGGCAACTCGGCCCACAATTTGGCAACCTCGAACACTTCATTGAGGACGAAGCGCATATCACGCAGGGGCGCTTTGTAGTCAGCCATGGCAAACCTCGCAAGATCTTTTACAGGTGATGTGTAGGAAGAGTGTCTCGTTGGGCCCGAGTGTACCCCAACAACTTTTGCGACACATAGGGTCAACTAGTGACCCTTTTGTAATTTTTGGTCACCAGTATTTCATGAGCCCTGCAGCGAGCTTGTGAGCCTGCCGGATTAGCGAAGGCTCACGAAGCGTTCACCGCCAGTCGTCAGAGCGCAAATGATTCCGCCGACAGCGACATCAGGCAATCGCTGCCCGCTTCGATGGCGGCGCGGTGAGAAGCGGTACGCGGCAACAAACGCTTGAAGTAAAACTCGTTGGTCGCCAGCTTGCCTCGATGGAACTCCGCCTCGCCCTCGCCCGATTCCTGGCGTGCCTGCGCCACAAGGGCCATGCGCAGCCACAGGTAGCCCAGCACGATGTAGCCGCTGTACATCAAGTAGTCCACGGATGCAGCGCCGACCTCATCCGGGTTTTTCATTGCCGCCATGCCCACCCGAGTCGTCACCTCGCCCCACTGCTGGTTGAGTTCATTGAGCTGCGCCACGTAACTGCCCAGTTGCGGATGCCCGGCGTTCGCCGTACAGAACTTGTGGACGATCCTGGTGAAGCCACGCAACAGCTTGCCCTGGCTACCGAGCACTTTTCGCCCCAGCAGATCCAATGCCTGAATACCGTTGGTGCCTTCATAGATAGGTGCAATCCGGCAATCGCGAACCAGTTGCTCCATGCCCCATTCTCGAATGAAACCGTGGCCGCCGAACACCTGCATGCCGAGGTTGGTCACTTCCAGCCCGGTGTCGGTCATGAAGGCCTTGCAGATCGGCGTCAGGAAGGCCAGCAAGTCTTCGGCGTTCTGACGTGCCGTTTCGTCCGCACTCAAATGCGCGACGTCCAGTAACTGGGCGGTGAAGTAGGTGAGCGCGCGGTTGCCTTCGTTGAAGGCCTTCATGGTGAGCAACATCCGTCGTACGTCAGGATGAACGATGATCGGGTCGGCGGCTTTTTCCGGTGCTTTAGCGCCGGTCAGCGCGCGCATTTGCAAGCGATCATTGGCGTACTTGATCGCTCCCTGGAAGCTCGCTTCACCAAGACACAGGCCCTGCATCCCGGTGCCCAGCCGCGCATGGTTCATCATGGTGAACATGCAGTTCAGGCCCTTGTTCGGCTCACCGATGAGAAAGCCCCTCGCGTCATCGAAGTTCAGCACGCAGGTGGCAGACGCCTTGATACCCATCTTGTGTTCGATGGAGCCACAGGAAACACCGTTGCGCTCGCCGGCCTCACCGTGTGCATCGGGCAGGAATTTGGGAACGATGAACAACGAAATGCCCTTGGTGCCCGGCGGAGCATCCGGCAGTTTCGCCAACACGAGGTGAACGATGTTTTCGCTCATGTCGTGTTCTCCGGCGGAGATGAAGATCTTGCTGCCGGAAATCGCATAGCTGCCGTCCGCAGTGGGTACGGCGCGTGTCTTGATGATGCCCAGGTCGGTGCCGCAATGGGCTTCGGTCAGGCACATGGTGCCCGTCCATTGGCCGGCGGTCAGTTTGCTCAGGTAGGTGTTTTTCTGCGCCTGCGTGCCATGCGCGTGAATTGCCGACATCGCCCCGTGCGTCAAGCCCGGGTACATGCCCCACGAGGTGTTGCTGGACCCGACCATCTCGCTGATGACCAGTCCCAACGAAGTGGGTAGTCCCTGGCCACCGTACCCAGGGTCGGCGGCCAGGCCATGCCAGCCACCTTCGACATACTGGGCGAAAGCCTGCTTGAAACCGGCCGGCGTCGTCACTACACCATTGTCGAAATGACAGCCTTCCTCATCACCGCTTCTATTGAGTGGGGCGAGCACGTTCTCGCAGAACCTCGCCCCCTCTTCGAGGATCGCATCGACCATGTCCGGGCTGGCCTCCGTGGCGCCCAGCGCAGCGTAATTGCTGTGAAAATCGAACACGTGATTGATCAGAAAGCGCATGTCGCGCAAGGGTGCCTTGTACTCGGGCATGGTGACTTCTCCGGTAGCAGATGCCCTAAACCTACTGCCACCGAACCCACACCGACAATCACAGTCCAGACGCTGAATGCGCCGTCATCACTCAACCGGCAGCCGCCTCCGTGCGCACCGCACCGCGCCGATTCTGCCCATAGGCGACCACGCAGTTGCGTCCGGCGCCCTTGGCGGCATAAAGCGCCTCGTCAGCGGACTTGAGCACTTTTTCCGGGTTACGTTGGTCTACGCGCTCGGCGACGCCGATGCTGACAGTGACCGATACCGTGGAGGCTGCGGAGCCGGAGCGGCGCTGGCGCCCCTGCTGGTCGTCCTGGGGACGGTTGTCCTGGTTGCGCAAATGGATGCTGTAAGTCTCGATCGATTCGCGAATGACCTCCAGGTGCGGCATGCATTCCTCAAGCGTCTTGCCGGCGAACACCAGGGCAAATTCCTCACCGCCGTAGCGATACGCCCTACCGCCGCCACCGATCTTCGACAACTTGCTGGCCACCAGCCGCAGCACCTGATCGCCGACGTCGTGACCGTGGGTATCGTTGAATTTCTTGAAGTGATCGACGTCGCTCATGGCCAGCACGTAGTTGCGCCCCAATCGCTGCATGCGCTCGTTCAAGGCACGGCGACCCGGCAAGCCGGTAAGCTCATCACGGAACGCCATTTGATAGGCTTCGTGGGCGACGGCGGCAGCGATCATCAACATCACCTGGCTGCACATGATGTTGAGGGTGAAGGGCAGGATGAAGGTCTTCGGCAACGCCCAGAACAACCCCAGCAGCCCCACCAGTTGAGCCGCGTGCAAAGGGCGCGGGTTGCGCCAGTATTGCCAGCCCAGCAGCACGAACACGCTGAAGAATACCGGATAGGACAATTGGATGAGGCTCATCCAGGCGCCATGCAAGGCCGGCCAGCGGATTTCCGACAACCACATCAGCAAGGGCTGCGGATAACTCTGCTCCAGGCCCAACGCCACGCTGCCGACAGCCAGCAGCACCGCAAACCGCGCCACCATGTCCTGGAACAGATGGGTTCGCTCCTGCCACGCTGCGAACAGGCCGAACATCAGGGGCAGCAGCAGGCAACACAGGTGGAAAACCACCGCAGCGTCTTCACGCACGCGGCCATTGTCACGGTAATAATCGGTCTGGGTATCGAGCAGAAAGTAGGCGATGTACACCGTGACCATCAGAAACAGCTCACGCTGGCGTCGGTAAACCCCGCAGTAGGCACCGCCGAGCAACAGCACCAACGTGGGCAGCACGTTGAACAGTGAGGTGAAGAAGACGTTCAGATCCTTGACGTACGCCGCCGCCAGTCCCGAGAACAACAGCAGAAGTGACGGCAGAAAATGACTGAAACGTACTGCGGAAGAACGCGGCAAGGGTAAAGCTCCGACCCGTCTGATCAATAGATGGCAATGTGCCCACATACTGTAACGGCAGTCCCCCTGACTTTCTGAGTTATTTAGTCAGGTTTTTTTGTTGCGGCTATGTAACGGGATGCAACTGCGCAGCCCGTCACTCGCATCGAAGTCTTAAAGGTCGTTGTCAAACGTCCGCAATGGCCCCTCCGAAACACCACGCCCCTCCGCCCCCACCGGCTTGAGCGTCAGCAACGCATCGGCTGCCTGGCGAGTGGTGATCTTCGGGCTGACCGGTTTCGGAGTCACAGCGTTCTCATCTCCCACGTGCCCCAAGGGGATGACCAGCGACGGGTGATCGAAAGGCGCCTGCTCCCAGGCCACGCGAGGATCGGTCAGGCCGACCTCCATGAACTTGACCAATGCATCGATCTCATCGGGGGTCAGGTTCAATGATGTCATGTCCGGATCGAGGTTTGAGGTGTTGTGCTGATTGACACTGGCATGATCGAAGCCGCTGGTGTTGTTGGCATCCGAACCCCGCCGATCGCCACCGCGATTGTAAAACTCCATGACCTGCTTGAGTGTCGACCGGCTGCCGTTGTGGAAGTAAGGCCCGGTGAGTGCGATGTTGCGCAGCGTCGGCGTCTTGAAGGCGCCATCGACTGCGTCGCGGAATCCGACAGTGGGCTTGAGCGTCGCGTCGCAGGGGATCGCCGCGCTCAACGGCGCTTCGAATGTGCACACATCGACATCCAGCGGATCTGGCACCCTGGCACCCTGAATCTGGCTGTTGTACTCGCGAGTGAAGGCCAGCGGATTGCCCCAGGCGTCGGTGCCGCCGAGCGCCAGGTCTTCGGAAGTCGGGCGCACCCCGGTGTTATAAAAGCCGTTGTCGTACAGCGTGGTCAGGTTGTCCGCCATGACCATACGCTCGATTCGCTCACGCGGATGGAACAGCAGCCGGCTGCCAGCGTTGGTCAGCTCCGCACCTCCATGACAACTGACGCATTTGCCCTTGCCGAGGAACAGGTTCATCCCTTCGACCTGCTGCGCATTCAATGCTTGATGATCACCTTGCAGATAGGCGTCGAGCGGAGCCTGGTCGGAAATCAGCGTGGATTCGTACATCTGGATCGCCAGTCCGAAGAACAAGGGAAAGTTCGCCTCCATCTGGGTGTACGAGGCACCGCCCAGCGAAACCGGTTGTGTGGCATTCCAAAGCCGCGGGTGGAAAGCGGCCTTGATCAGCTCGCGGTACGTTGGCCGGCGTGCGCCGGACACCGGGCCAAGCACCGAGTCTGTGGAGGAAATACGCTGCTGCTTGAGCATCAGCGTGTCGAGCATCCGTCGGCCAATGTCGGCGAAGGTGCGCCCGCCGCAGGACATTTCCACCGCGCTCCCCGGCGGTCCTACGGCTTGCGAGGCGGCAGACGCATCATTGAGCGCCAGGCGCACTTTGGTCGCCACGCCACTGCGATCGCTGGTGACAAAAATTCCGGCATCGGGATCGCGATTACCAAAAGGCGAAAAGCCGTTGAACACGTTGTTGGCCCGGCCATCCCAGAAGTTGCGCACGTTGAACGCGGCGTTGATCACCGACGGCGCGTTGCGCCCGGTCGCACGACGGACGTTGATCCCGCCAACTTGGAAAATACCATCCGGCTGCTGCGTGCACTTATCGAAACGCGGCTGGTTGGGCTTGACGAAATTGGCGTCGAACACGCCTTGCGAGCCGATCACATCGTCGGTTGAATAAGCGATGGGCGAGTCACGGTCCAACGGGTTGACCGGCAGATGGGTGGGGAAATCGGTTTTCTTCAGCGTGTAGTTCGGGCCGCCCTTGCCACCGGACAGCGTCGCGTAGGACGCCACGTCACCGGGGATGTCGGATGCGGTGAACGGTTTGTTGAATATCGAGGCCACGTTGGCGTTGGTGTGCGCCTGGCCAGGGTTGACCTGATTGGTGATCCGATGATCAACCCCGGCGTGAAAGTGGCAGGACGCGCACGCCGTGGCGCTATCGCTGCCGACTTCCATGTCCCAGAACAACGCCTTGCCCAACAGGATTGCAGCACCGCGATTGAGGACGTAATCGGTCATCAGGTCGACTTTGCGTCCGCCCTCGGTGCCTGATGGGTCGGGCGGCTGCATGCCACGCAACGATTGCAGGCTGGGGACCTCCGGCACGGGCGGATCCACTTCGGCGACAGTGGCCGCCATGACGCCGTGAGCGGACAGTGCGATGGGTAACCAGAAGGTCAAACGAACGAGGCGACTGATGTTCATGAGCTTCACCCTGACTGTTGTTGTTAAGTGGCCGGGCGTGAGGCTTGTTCGAGCGAGACAGTTCTTTGCAGCACCGGTTGATGGGTGCGGTGCAATTAATTTGCCACTCCATGTAGAAACATTTTGAATCAATTAACTCAACGTTTTCGGAAGCCGAGCGTTGAGCATGCTGGGGAAAGGCACCCGACTTCGGGGGAAAACGAGCAAAAAAAAACCGCTACCCCCAAAGGAGCAGCGGTTTTCTGCGAGGCCGCGTACAGGCTTAGTAGCCCAGAGCGAAGTCTTCTTCTTTCATGTCCATCAGATTGTTGGCACCCGACAGCATGGTTGCCACGTGAGTGCGTGTACGCGGCAGGATGCGCTGGAAGTAGAAGCGCGCAGTCTGCAGCTTGGCGGTGTAGAACGCCGTGTCGCTGGTGCCGGCTGCCAGCTTCTCGGCTGCCAGGCGCGCCATGTCAGCCCAGAAGTAGGCCAGGCAGGCGTAACCGGAATACATCAGGTAGTCCACGGAGGCCGCGCCGACTTCCTCACGGTCTTTCATGGCAGCCATACCGACCTTCATGGTCAGTTCGCCCCATTCCTTGTTCAGTGCAGCCAACGGTGCGACGAATTCCTGAACGGCTTCGTTGCCTTCGTTGTTCTGGCAGAACTTGTGGACAATCTTGGTGAAGCCTTTGAGCGCTTCACCTTGGGTCATCAGTACTTTACGACCCAGCAGGTCGAGTGCCTGGATGCCGGTGGTGCCTTCGTACAGCATCGAGATGCGGCTGTCGCGAACGTTCTGCTCCATGCCCCACTCGGCGATAAAGCCATGGCCGCCGTAGATCTGCACGCCGTGGTTGGCCGATTCGAAACCGACTTCGGTCATGAAGGCCTTGGCGATTGGCGTCATGAACGCCAACAGCGCATCAGCCTTTTTCTTCTCTTCTTCGTCCACACCGTATTTGACGATGTCGACCTGCTTGGCCGTGAAGTAAACCATCGCGCGGTTGCCTTCGGCGAACGCCTTCATGGTCAACAGCATGCGACGCACATCCGGGTGCACGATGATCGGGTCAGCGGCTTTGTCCGGTGCTTTCGGGCCAGTCAGCGAGCGCATTTGCAGGCGATCGCGAGCGTATTTCAGGCCGCCCTGGAAGCCGATTTCGGCGTGGGCCAGGCCTTGCAGCGCGGTGCCCAGGCGAGCGGTGTTCATGAAGGTGAACATGCAGTTCAGGCCTTTGTTCGCCGGGCCGATCAGGAAACCGGTGGCCGCGTCGAAGTTCATCACGCAAGTGGCGTTGCCGTGGATGCCCATCTTGTGTTCCAGGGAACCGCAGGACACGGCGTTACGCGCGCCGATCGAGCCGTCTGCGTTCGGCAGGAACTTGGGCACGATGAACAGCGAAATACCTTTGGTGCCAGCCGGTGCATCCGGCAAGCGCGCCAACACGATGTGGACGATGTTGTCGGCCATGTCGTGTTCACCGGCCGAGATGAAGATCTTGGTGCCGGAAACTTTATAAGAACCGTCGGCCTGAGGTTCGGCCTTGGTACGCAGCATGCCCAGGTCGGTGCCGCAGTGCGGTTCGGTCAGGCACATGGTGCCGGTCCACTCGCCGGAAACCAGCTTGGTCAGGTACGCCTCTTGCTGCTCAGGGGTGCCGTGCTCGGAGATGGTGTTCATCGCACCATGGGACAGGCCTGGGTACATGCCCCACGACCAGTTGGCTTCGCCGACCATTTCGCTGACCGCCAGGCCCAGCGACTCAGGCAGACCCTGACCGCCGTGCTCGACGTCGTGGGCCAGGCTCGGCCAACCGCCATCGACAAATTGCTTATAGGCTTCTTTGAAGCCGGTCGGGGTTTTCACACCGGACTCGCTCCAGGTGCAGCCTTCAAGGTCGCCCACGCGGTTCAGCGGTGCCAGCACCTGCTCACAAAACTTGGCGCCCTCTTCGAGAATGGCGTCAACCATGTCCGGCGTGGCGTCTGCGCAGGCCGGAAGGCTCTGATAGTGCGCTTCGTAGCCGAGCAGTTCGTCACGAACGAAGCGAATATCACGCAAGGGGGCCTTGTAGTCAGGCATAGCGATAAACCTCTGCTGATGTAACCGGGGATGGACGACCGCTGGAATTGTTGTAACGGTCAAACAGTTGTTTGAAACATACGTTTACGCCTAAATCTTGTCAAGCATCGATCTTTTGCCGTTCGTCATCGCCGCATGCAAATGCCGGACGCACGAAGATGCGACACGGCGACACAGGCGGACCGTCGTGCGGAAAAGTTTAGTTGGCAGAGAAAGACTTACAGACAAAAACGCCGCGAAAGGTCGCGGCGATGACGGTGCGGAGTCAGCAGAAAATCAGGCGAAGGTATCGATCAGCGTACCGAGCATTTCGTCGGAAGCCTTGGCCACCTTGACGCCCGCCTCGACCTGGAACTTGCCTTGAGCCATTTCGATCGCGTTGCTGGCGAGATCCGACTGCTGGCTGCGATCAACCCCACGCAGGCGATCGACCTGAACTTCGGAGGACTGGCTGGTAACCGAACGCTCGATCGTATTGTTGGCGATCTGGCCCGCAGCCTGATCGACGCGGTTCTGCCCTGTCTGAATAGTACTCAGACCGGCGTAGAAAGCGGTATTTCCTGAGATTTCCATGGGAGAACTCGTCCTGAAAAAGGATCAACAGCGCCTATTGAAGCAGAGATGACCCTATTACGCCCGACAAAAACACTAATGGCACAGTGCCTTGTCATAGCAAAAACCAAACGTCAGTCGAGCAGGTCCAACTGAAGATGTTCGGCAACCGCCTCAGCCGTCACCAGCTTGAGTTTGGGCACTCGGCCCAGGCAGGGTGCGGGAATGCGCTCGGCGAGAGTCGCCAGGTTTTCCTCCAGGCGCGACGTTTTCGGATCGATGACATTGGCCACCCAGCCCGCCAGCTGCAAACCGTCATGGGCAATTGCTTCGGCCGTCAGCAACGCGTGGCTGATACACCCCAACCGAACGCCGACCACCAGGATCACCGGCAGGTCCAGCGCCATGGCCAGGTCCGACAGGTTGTCCTGGTCCGCCAACGGCACACGCCAGCCACCCGCGCCTTCGATCAGGGTGAAATCCGCCTCCATCTGCAGAATCTCACGCATCGGCGCAAGCAGCGACTGCACCGTCAACGCCACGCCCGCCTCACGCGCCGCCAGATGCGGAGCGATGGCCGGCTCGAACGCGACCGGATTGACCTGGGCATAGGTCAGCGGCAACGAACACTCGGCCTGCAGTGCCAGTGCATCGGCGTTGCGCAACCCCTTGGGCGTCACGTCGCAACCCGAGGCCACCGGTTTGCCCGCCGCCGTACTCAGCCCCGCCAACCGAGCAGCATGCAAAAGGCCCGCGGCGACGGTGGTCTTGCCGACATCGGTATCGGTACCGGTGATGAAATACGCTGCGCTCATAAGGGTTTCTCCAAAACGGCGTACACCACTTGATAAGTCGCCGGCAGGCCACTGGCCTGACGAAACTGCTCATAAGCCTCGACCAGGCCGAGAATCCGCGCCCGCCCGGTCAATCCTCCCGGTCGCCCGGGGTTGAGGTTGTGCGCACCCAGCGCCTTGAGTTCGTGTGTCAGGGTGCGTACATCCGGGTAGTGCAACACATGGGGTCGGGTTTGCAGCCCTACAACCCGCAGACCGCTGCCCCCGCACAGCTGTTGATATCCGGCGAACTCGCGAAAACGATTGACGTGGACCATGCGATCCACTTGACGCCAGCTTTCGCGCAGCTCTGACAGCGTGCCCACGCACAGACTAGCAAACGCAAAAATACCACCAGGTTTGAGTACGCGCCGGGCTTCACTGAGTACCGCAGCGAAGTCGTCACACCACTGCACTGCCAGGCTGGAGAAAATCAGGTCACAGGTCGAATCCTGCAACGGCAGGCGCTCGGCATCACCCGCGATGAAGTGCGTGGCGCCACCCAACGGACGGGCGTGATTGAGCATGCCTTCGGCGATGTCCAACGCAACGCCTTTCGTCTCAGGAAAACGCTCATCCAACGCCCGGCTGAAATACCCGGTGCCGCACCCCAGGTCGAGCCAGCGGTCCGGTACGAAGTCGCCTGGTAATCGGCTCAGCAACTGGTTGCCCACATCACGCTGCAATTGGGCGACGCTGTCGTAACTGGCCGCTGCGCGGGAGAAGGATGCCGCCACCTGGCGCTTGTCCGGCAAGGCACCGGGCAGGTTGGGAATGGATAAATCAGTCATCACCGCTCTCATGCAAAAAGGCCTGGATCGCCCCCGCCACTCCGTGCGGGTCCTCCAGGAGAAACGCGTGGCTGGCCTGTTCGATCAGACCGATTTCGACATCCGGCAACAACGCCAGCAACTCGCCGGCCGTTTCGGCGGGCACCAGTCCATCGAGTCCGGCGAACAAATGCAGTTGCGGACCGCGAAACCCTTGCAACGCCTGACGGGTATCCAGTTGCGCCAGCAACTCCAGGCCACTCATCAACACCGATGTTGCCGTGTTTGGCGCGCCACCGAGCAGCAGCCGTGACAGGCCGCGCGGGTCTTCGGCACCTTGGGCACAAAGCAGCGAAAAGCGCTTGAGCGTCAATCGTGGATCGGCGTTGCAGCCCGCCAGAAAAGCGTCAAAGGTCTCACCGGGCATCGCGCTCGGCCACAGCTCATGGGCAACGAAAGAAGGATTGCTCGCCAGGGTCAGCAAGCCACAGCAGCGATCACCGCGCCGCGACGCGAGTTCAGAAGCGAGCATGCCCCCCAGCGACCAGCCGCCGAGCCAGGCATCCTGGGGCACGCTGGAGTCGAGTTCGTCGAGCCAGTCTTCCAGATCACTGGAGTCCAGTTCCGGCAGCGGTTCGATCTCCACGCGCAGGTGTTCATCCAGCCCTTGCAGCGCAGCGGCCAAGGGTTCCAGCGGTGAAATGCCGAGGCCCCAGCCAGGCAACAGAATCAGGCGATCACGCATGGCTTGGCTCCGCTCCCAGTTTTTCAAAACAATCGGCCAGTCCTTCTAACAATAGCTGCACCTGCGCCTCGCTGTGAGCCGCGGTCAGGGTCACGCGCAAGCGCGCGCTGCCGGCGGGGACGGTGGGTGGGCGGATCGCAGTCACCATCAAGCCGCGCTCGCGCAGCATCTGCGACAGGCGCACCGCACGCCCGGCATCGCCAATCATGATCGGCTGGATCGGGGTGAAGCTATCCATCAATTCCAGGCCGATTTGCTCGGCGCCGTGGCGGAACTGGCGAATCAGCCGGTCCAGATGCTCGCGTCGCCAATGCTCGGTGCGCAGCAGATCGAGGCTTTTGAGGGTCGCACATGCCAGCGCCGGCGGTTGGCTGGTGGTGTAAATGTAGGGGCGGGCGAACTGGATCAGGCTTTCGACCAACTCTTCGCTACCGGCGACGAAGGCACCCGCCGTACCGAATGCCTTGCCGAGGGTGCCGACCAGCACGGGCACATCGTCCTGGCTGAGGCCGAAATGCTCGACGATCCCACCGCCATTGGCCCCCAACGGACCAAAACCGTGGGCGTCATCGACCATCAGCCACGCGCCTTTGGCTTTGGCCGCACGGGCCAGCGCCGGCAGGTCGGCGATATCGCCATCCATGCTGAACACGCCATCGGTGACCACCAGCGTGTTGCCAGTGGCCTTTTCCAGACGACTGGCCAGGCTTGCAGCGTCGTTATGCAGGTAGCGACTGAAACGCGCACCGGACAACAGGCCGGCATCGAGCAATGAGGCGTGATTGAGGCGGTCTTCCAGCACCGTATCACCCTGCCCCACCAACGCCGTCACCGCGCCGAGGTTAGCCATGTAACCCGTGGAGAACAACAGGACACGTTGGCGGCCGGTCAGGTCCGCCAAGGCTTCTTCCAACGCATGGTGAGGACCGCTGTGGCCAATCACCAGATGCGAAGCGCCGCCACCGACGCCCCACTTTGCGGCACCCGCGCGCCAGGCCTCGATCACCTGGGGGTGATTGGCCAGGCCCAGGTAATCGTTGTTGCAAAACGCCAGCAACGGCTGGCCATCGACAACCACCTCAGGGCCTTGCGGGCTTTCGAGCAGGGGGCGTTGCCGGTAAAGATTTTCGGCACGGCGGGTAGCCAGGCGTGCAGCGAGATCGAAAGACATGCAGGCCTCAGACAGCAATCAATGTAAAACCGGACATGTGGGAGCGGGCTTGCCCGCGATAGCAATCAGTCTGTCGACATCTGTGTTGAATGTGACAAAGCCATCGCGGGCAAGCCCGCTCCCACAAGGTGTGGGGTTGTACTCAACCAGCGAGATCAAACAGCCGCGTTGTAAAACATCTCGCTGCTCTTCTGCTCCACCAGTGCCTGCTCGATCGCCGCCTGATGCACCTCGTCGGCATGTTCTTCCCGCGCTTCGGGCTGAATGCCCAGTCGCGAGAACAGTTGCATGTCCTTGTCGGCCTGCGGGTTGGCGGTGGTCAGCAGCTTTTCACCGTAGAAAATCGAGTTGGCGCCCGCGAAGAACGCCAGGGCCTGCATCTGCTCGTTCATGGCCTCGCGGCCGGCGGACAGGCGCACGTGTGATTGCGGCATCAGGATGCGTGCCACGGCGAGCATGCGGATGAAGTCGAACGGGTCGACGTCTTCGGCGTTTTCCAGCGGCGTGCCGGCGACTTTCACCAGCATGTTGATCGGCACCGATTCCGGATGCTCTGGCAGGTTGGCCAGCTGGATCAGCAGGTTGGCGCGGTCGTCCAGGGATTCGCCCATGCCGAGAATGCCGCCGGAACAGATCTTCATCCCCGAATCACGCACGTAGGCCAGGGTTTGCAGGCGCTCGCTGTAGGTGCGGGTGGTGATGATGCTGCCGTAGAACTCCGGCGAGGTGTCGAGGTTGTGGTTGTAGTAATCGAGGCCGGCCTTGGCCAGCGCTTCGGTCTGCTCCTGGTCGAGGCGACCCAGGGTCATGCAGGTTTCCAGGCCCATGGCTTTCACGCCTTCGACCATTTTCAACACGTAGGGCATGTCCTTGGCCGACGGGTGTTTCCACGCCGCGCCCATGCAGAAACGGGTCGAGCCGATGGCCTTGGCGCGAGCGGCCTCTTCGAGGACCTTCTGCACTTCCATCAGTTTTTCTTTTTCCAGGCCGGTGTTGTAGTGACCGGACTGCGGACAGTATTTGCAATCTTCCGGGCAAGCGCCGGTTTTGATCGACAGCAGCGTGGACACTTGCACGCGGTTGGCGTCGAAATGCGCGCGGTGCACGGTCTGCGCCTGAAACAACAGGTCATTGAATGGCTGTACGAAGAGTGCTTTGACTTCGGCCAAAGACCAGTCATGACGCAAAGTGGCAGAGGTGCTGGCGCTCATGGGCGTTACCTTTATTCTGAACGGGGCAAGGCTGGCGACTGCGGCAGGGAATAACCACAGGCGCTACACGGATGTTTGGCATATTTAAGGAAGAGCGATGCGCTGTCAACCGCACTACGATGGACCGGTTTACATCTGGTTAAAAAACAAACAAATATGTTTGCTTTGCAGCGAGCCAGCCGATGAAGCCACGCCCATCTGCACCGATTGCGAAACCGAATTGCCGTGGCTTGGCGATCATTGCCAAACCTGCGCCCTGCCCCTGCCGGCTCCGGGGCTGACCTGTGGCCAGTGCCTGCACGAGCCGCCGCCGTTCCAGCGGGTGATCGCACCGTGGCTGTACGACTTTCCGCTGGACAGCCTGATCACCCGCTTCAAACACAGCGCAAAGTGGCCCTACGGTCGCCTGCTCGGCGAACTTCTCGCCCAGTTCCTGCAGCACCGCTTTGACGAAGGGCTGGCATGCCCCGACGCCCTGGTGCCGGTGCCGCTCGCGGTCAAGCGATTGCGTCAGCGCGGGTTCAACCAGGCGGCGATGCTGGCCCGCTGGTTGGGCGACAGCCTGGGAATCGCCAGCGACGAACACCTGCTCAAGCGCGTGCAAGACACCAGTGCCCAACAGGAACTCAAGGCCGAGGCGCGCAAGAAGAACCTGCGCCATGCCTTTGCCTTGATGCCTGGTGCGCAGGTGGTGGGCCGCCACCTGGCACTGGTGGATGACGTGCTCACTACCGGCGCCACCGCCCAGGCGTTGGCGCACCTGTTGATGGAGGCCGGTGCGGCGCGGGTCGATGTGTATTGCCTGGCGCGAACACCAAAACCGGCCTGATCGGTGTTCCTGTGGGAGCGAGCTTGCTCGCGATGGTCGCCAACGATAACGTTGACTCCCTGACACTGCGCGGCGTTTCAGAGATCATCGCGACGGTTCGACAAGCTCGCTCCTGCAGTCACTCAATCATTCACCCACCGAAGCAACCCGCCATGCCTCTGTCCACCCTGTTGTCCCAACACATCATTCGCCGCCCGCAGCGCATCGCGTTGCTGCAACACATTGCCGAACAGGGCTCGATCACCCGTGCCGCAAAAAGTGCGGGGCTGAGCTACAAGGCGGCGTGGGACGCCATCGATGAGTTGAACAATTTGGCGCAAAAGCCGCTGGTGGAGCGCAGTGTCGGTGGCAAGGGCGGTGGTGGTGCCAAGCTGTCGAGCGAGGGTGAGCGCGTGTTGCGCCTGTATCAGAAGCTGCAAACATTGCAGGCACAGGTGCTGGAAGCTGCCGAAGAAGCCAGCGACCTCGACCTGCTCGGGCGGCTCATGCTCAGGACCAGCGCGCGCAATCAGTTGCACGGCAAAGTCAGGACGATCGAAGCACAGGGCCGCAATGACCTGATTCGCCTGGAGCTGGCTGCAGGGCTGGCGCTCGATGCACAGATCACCCATGACAGCACCGTGCGCCTGGCACTGGAGCCCGGCAGCGAAGTGGTTGCGCTGATCAAGGCAGGCTGGCTCGATTTGCTGGCGGTCCAAGCCCCGGCAACACCGGGACACAATGACCTGACCGGCATCATCGAAGAGATCCTCGACGCACAGGACGGCCCCAGTGAAGTGCGCATTGGCCTGCCCAATGGCCAGACATTGTGCGCTCTGGCCGAATCCCAGGACCTGCGCGCCCGTGGCCTGAGCGTCGACAAACCGGTGCGAGTGCAGTTTGCCGCGTCACACGTGCTGCTCGGTACACAGCTCTGAAACACAAGCGTCATTTAAGCGCTTTAAGGTGACTGCAAAAACCGCAGGGAGCCTGACGTGAGCCTATTAGAAGAGAACCAATCCACCGACCTCGAGAAGATGGTCGGCCTAAGCCGCCGTGGCTTCATCAGCGCCGGTGCCTTGTGCGGTGCCGCGATGTTCCTCGGCGGCAACCTGCTGAGTCGCAGCGTAATGGCCGCCAGCGTCAGCGCCGGCAACAGCCAACTGCTGGGCTTTGCCAGCATCCCTGCTGCTACCAGCGACGCTATCACCCTGCCTCCGGGCTACAAGTCCTCGGTGCTGATCAGTTGGGGCCAGCCCTTGCAAAAGGACGGCCCGGCATTCGATCCGAGCGGCAACGGCACCGCTGCCCAGCAGGAAGTGCAGTTTGGCGACAACAACGACGGCATGAGCCTGTTCGAGTTCCCCGGCGAGAAAGACCGTGCGCTCATGGCGATCAACAACGAATACACCAACTACCGCTACCTCTACCCCCACGGCGGTATGCCGCAGTCGGCGGAAGAAGTGCGCAAGGCATTGGCCTGCGAAGGCGTGACGGTGATCGAAGTACAGCGCAAGAATGGCCAATGGAAGTTCGTCCAGGGTTCGCGCTACAACCGGCGCATCCACGGCAATGCGCCGATCACACTCAGCGGCCCCGCTGCCGGCCATGACCTGCTCAAGACCAGCGCAGACCCGCAAGGCAAGAACGTCCTCGGTACGTTCCAGAATTGCGCCAACGGCAAGACGCCGTGGGGCACGTACCTGACCTGCGAAGAGAACTTCACCGACTGCTTTGGCAGCAGCAATGCCGAGCAAAAATTCGATGCCACGCAGAAACGCTACGGGGTGGTGGCCGCCAGCAAGGAGATCAACTGGCACCCTCACGACGAACGTTTTGACCTGGCGAAAAACCCCAACGAACTCAACCGTCACGGTTGGGTGGTGGAAATCGATCCGTTCGATCCGAAGTCGACGCCGGTCAAGCGCACGGCCCTGGGCCGTTTCAAACATGAAAACGCCGCCCTGGCCGAGACCCGCGACGGTCACGCCGTGGTGTACATGGGCGACGACGAACGTGGCGAGTTCATCTACAAGTTCGTCAGCCGCGACAAGATCAACCACAAAAACCCCAAGGCCAACCGCGACCTGCTGGACCACGGCACCCTGTACGTGGCGATTTTCGATGCCGGCGATGGCAACACGGATCACCCGAAAGGCAAAGGCCAATGGGTCGAGCTGACCCACGGCAAGAACGGCATTGACGCCAGTAGCGGCTTCGCCAGTCAGGCCGAAGTGCTGATCAACGCACGCCTGGCGGCCTCTGTGGTGAAAGCCACGCGCATGGACCGCCCGGAGTGGATTGTCGTCAGCCCCAAGGATGGCCAGGTCTATTGCACCCTGACCAACAATGCCAAGCGCGGCGAAGACGGTCAGCCTGTGGGCGGGCCAAACCCGCGTGAAAAGAACGTCTACGGACAGATTTTGCGCTGGCGCACCGATCGCGACGATCACGCCTCGAACACCTTCGGCTGGGACCTGTTCGTGGTGGCCGGCAACCCTGGCGTCCACGCGGGCACGCCCAAGGGAGGCTCGTCCAACATCACCCCACAGAACATGTTCAACAGCCCCGACGGCCTGGGTTTCGACAAGGCCGGCCGGTTGTGGATCCTCACTGACGGCGACTCGAGCAACACCGGTGACTTCGCCGGCATGGGCAATAACCAGATGCTCTGCGCCGACCCGGTGAGCGGCGAGATCCGCCGCTTCATGGTCGGACCGATTGGTTGCGAGGTCACGGGGATCAGCTTCTCGCCGGATCAGAAGACCTTGTTCGTGGGGATTCAGCATCCGGGGGAAAACGGCGGATCGACCTTCCCCGAGCATTTGCCGAACGGCAAGCCACGCTCCTCGGTGATGGCGATCACCCGTGAGGATGGCGGGATCGTCGGCGCCTGACAGGCCCTCACCGCGGGCAAGCCCGCTCCCACGGGACCATCAAAATCCTGTGGGAGCGAGCCTGCTCGCGATGGCTTCAGCACAGCCACAACCCTTGCAAGGCAGTCTGCGCTACCATGCCTGGCCGGACGCAGCAGCCTGCTGCGCGCAGGAGTCAGCATGGCCCACCCGTTTGCAACCCTTACCCCAGACCTCGTGCTCGATGCCGTCGAAAGCATCGGTTTTCTCAGCGACGCGCGCATCCTGGCGCTCAACAGTTACGAGAACCGCGTCTATCAAGTCGGCATCGAAGACTCGGAACCGCTGATCGCCAAGTTCTACCGTCCGCAGCGCTGGACCAACGAAGCGATCCTGGAAGAACACCAATTCACCTTCGAACTCGCCGAGTGCGAGGTGCCGGTGGTGGCACCGTTGATCCACAACGGCACCAGCCTGCACGAACACAACGGGTTTCGTTTCACCCTGTTTCCACGCCGTGGCGGACGCGCGCCCGAGCCCGGCAATCTCGATCAACTGTATCGCTTGGGCCAGTTGCTCGGACGCTTGCACGCCGTTGGCTCGACCAAGCCGTTCGAACACCGCGAAGCATTGGCGCCGCAGAACTTCGGTCATGATTCGCTGAACACATTGCTCGAAGGCCATTTCATCCCCAAAAGCCTGTTGCCGGCCTACGAGTCGGTGGCGCGCGACCTGCTCAAGCGCGTGGAGGAGGTTTACCAGGCCACACCGCACCAGAACATCCGCATGCATGGCGATTGTCACCCCGGCAACATGATGTGTCGCGACGAAGTCTTCCACATCGTCGACCTTGACGATTGCCGCATGGGTCCGGCGGTACAGGACATCTGGATGATGCTTGCCGGTGATCGTCAGGCCTGCCTGGGGCAGTTGTCAGAACTGATGGACGGCTACAACGAGTTTCACGACTTCGACCCGCGGGAGCTCGCGCTCATCGAACCTTTACGTGCGTTGCGCCTGATGCACTACAGCGCGTGGCTGGCCCGCCGCTGGGACGATCCGGCATTCCCGCACAGTTTTCCGTGGTTCGGCACCGAGCGGTATTGGGGCGATCAGGTGCTGGCGTTGCGCGAGCAGTTGGCGGCGTTGAACGAAGAGCCATTAAAACTCTTCTAATCATCGCCACACCCCCTGTAGGAGCGAACTTGAACTGGCCTAATGATTTTGGACACTTCAATCGGGCGCTATGATAGCGCCCAAATCTGAGGTGTTTGGATATGCGTAAATCCTATTCGAGTGAGTTCAAGCTCAAGGCTGCCAGCATGGTGTTGGATGAAGGTCAGCCGGTTACCGAAGTCTGTGCCAGCCTGGATATCGGCCCCACAGCCCTGCGCCGTTGGGTTGATCAAGTGCAAAAAGAGCGCTTGGGCTCGACTCCGGTGGGGGCCAAGGCGATTACCGCTGATCAACGAGAAATCCAGAGACTCAAAGCTCTGCTCAGAGAGAAAGACCTGGATATCGAAATCCTAAAAAAGGCCAGTGCTCTCCTGCTTTTGGACGCCAAAGATCATTCACGCTGATCGATGAGCTGGGCGAGCAGTACGGCGTTAAAAAGTGTTGCCGGGCGTTTGGGGGCAACCGCAGTAGCTTTTACGCCTGGCGCCAGCGCCAAGGCAGAGCAAATCCTGAACGGGACAAGCTCAAAGCCGCGTTGGTCAGGCACCACAAGGCGTCCAGAGAGTCGGCCGGCGCACGTACTTTGTCCAAGGAGCTACAAGCCAAAGGGCATCGTATCGGGCGTTATATGGCTCGCAGTTTGATGCGCGAAGCTGGCATCGCTAGTCGTCAGCGCCGGCGCCATAAGTACAAGTCGCCGGGTGTGGAGGCCTTGGTGGCGCCGCACGTGCTCAAGCGAAAATTTGATGTGACGGCGGTTAATCAGGTGTGGTGTGGCGACGTGACATACATCAAGGTCGGCAAGCGGTGGATGTACTTCGCCGCCGTTTTGGATCTGTACGCTCGCAGGATCGTAGGGTGGTCGTTTTCGATGATTTCTGATGCCAACCTGACCTGCGAAGCGCTACGCATGGCGGTTGAGCTGCGCGGCCATCCCCAGGATGTGTTGTTTCATTCTGATCAAGGTTGCCAGTACACCAGCCATAAATTCCGAAATGCGCTTGTGAAACATCGGTTCAGGCAAAGTATGAGCCGTAAAGGCGAGTGCTGGGACAATGCCCCGATGGAGCGTTTCTTTGGTAGTTTGAAGTCCGAGTGGGTGCCTGAAACGGGCTACAAACTGGAGCATGAGGCCCGGGCAGATGTGCAGCGCTATGTCTCGCGCTACAACATCAGCAGGCCTCACAGCTATAACGACTACAGGTCGCCGGTCGTGAAGGAAAGATTGGCGGCGTGAACCGTAATCAGTGTCCAAGATTACTTGACCAGTTCAACTTGCTCGCGATTGCGGTGTATCAGTCGGCATCAATGTCGGCTGGCCCACCGCAATCGCGAGCATGCTCGCTCCGACAGTTAATGTGCCTACCTTTGTATATGGGACATTTGTAGACAAACTTCCTTACAATCACTCTTTTGTTAGCTGCCTAAGCAAGGATTCTGCATGCAAGCTGCCAACCCGCGTCGCGGGTACATTCTGGGCCTGACTGCCTACATCATCTGGGGCTTGTTCCCGATCTACTTCAAAGCCATCGCCAGCGTGCCCGCCGTCGAGATCATCATCCACCGGGCGATCTGGTCAGCACTGTTCGGCAGCCTGTTGCTGCTGGTCTGGAAGCACCCGGGCTGGTGGCGCGAGTTGCGCGACAACCCCAAACGCCTGGCCATACTTGCCCTGAGCGGCACGCTGATCGCTGCCAACTGGCTGACGTATGTGTGGTCAGTGAACAACGGTCGCATGCTCGAAGCCAGTCTCGGCTACTACATCAACCCGCTGGTGAACGTGCTGCTGGGGATGCTGATCCTCGGCGAACGCTTGCGTCGCATGCAGTGGATCGCGGTGGGGTTGGCCGCAGTCGGCGTGGCGCAGCAGGTGTGGCAGGTCGGCAGCTTGCCGTGGGTCTCGCTGGTACTGGCGTTGACGTTCGGCTTCTACGGCCTGATCCGCAAGCAGGCACCGGTCAAGGCCTTGCCTGGCCTGGTGGTGGAAACCTGGATGCTGGTACCGCTGGCCATGGCGTGGCTGTTGTTCAATCAGACAGCCATGACCGCCCAGCCCGAATTCTGGACAACCAATGAAGCCTGGTGGCTGATCGCCGCTGGGCCGGTCACCCTGGTGCCGCTGGTGTGTTTCAACGCTGCCGCACGGCACCTGCCCTACACCACCCTGGGGTTCCTGCAGTACCTGGCGCCGACATTGGTGCTGCTGCAAGCCGTGCTGCTGTTTGGCGAACACCTTTCGTCCACCACGCTGGTCGCCTTCCTGTTCATCTGGGCGGGCCTGGCGGTTTACAGCGTCGATGCGTGGATAAGTCTGCGCCGCCGCAGTTGATCAAAAATCGTACAGAACGCTACAGGCCACATTCCGCGTGGCCTGCATCCATCCTTCCCAAGGTTATCCACAACCTGATCCCCGATGTTTGTGCGCAAGTCACTGAATGTTGGCGGTTTTTTGAGCAATACTGGCCAACCCCCGTATTACGTGGCCTGGCGGGCAGTCTCTACAGGTTATCCACAGGCAGGTGCACGTTAAAACTGGATAAGCCGTTTAGGCTTCGCTGCGCAAAACCAGTTCCACCATCAAGTCATCCGCCAGGGTTTCCAGGCGCGATTGCAGCACATCCAGTGACAAGGTCAGCGGCACGGCGAGAATCGCCTCGGCGTGGAACAGCGGCTCACTGCTCATGGGCGCCGGACGCACTTCGGTAACCAGTCGTTCCAGGCTCACCCCTTGTTCACTCAACAAGCGCGTGATGTCGCGCACGATCCCGGGGCGATCATTGCCCACCAACTCCATCGCAATCGGCTTCCAGGTGCAGGACTGTTCGATCGAGCTTTCGGCAATCAACACGCGAATGCCCTGGCCCGACAACCCTTGCAGGGCATCGACCAAGGCGTCGTAGGCTTCTGCCGGTACGCCCACCCGAAGAATCCCGGCGAACTGCCCGGCCATGCGCGACATGCGGCTCTCCAGCCAGTTACCACCCTGCTCGGCGATGCACTGAGCAATGCGCTCGACCTGGCCGGGCTTGTCTGGAGCAAAAACAGTCAGTACGAGGTGGTCCATGGCGCAGCCCTCTCTGGTCATGATTTTTGTCGTTGAGAGGGAAGTATAGGCAAGAGGGGGTTGTGTGTTGTCTGGGCGGGCCTCATCGCGGGCAAGCCCGCTCCTACAGGGATCGGGACACCCCAAAGCAAGGGTGAACAACAAATCGTGTACAACTCAGATATTTAACTGGAACAATCCATAAGTTTTTTGAGAACATCCCGTACCCCGCCGTGACTGCAATGCGTCACGAGGTCGCAGAACGACGTAATTAGTCTAATTTTCACAAGCGCAACTGATCATGTAGTATGCCGCAGCGCGCACTACATAACGTTGGATCGATGTCTGCCGCAGGCACGTTCGCAACCCCCAAAGCCCTGTCAGCAAGGCCTCAAAGCCGTTGATCGGTTCCATCCCAGCCGCCTGAAATGGCATGTACTGGGGGAAGGGGTTTGTGGTTTAAATAGCCGAGGCTTCATTGTCATTTGAAGAATAAAAGCGAAATAGCTGAGCAGAGTGAGGCAAGCAATGACTGAACACGTTCAAGTCGGTGGCCTGCAGGTCGCCAAAGTCCTGTTCGACTTCGTGAACAACGAAGCCATTCCCGGAACCGGCCTGACTGCCGAAACGTTCTGGGCCGGTGCCGACAAGGTCATTCATGACCTGGCGCCGAAGAACAAAGCCCTACTCGCCAAACGCGATGATTTCCAGGCTCGTATCGACGCCTGGCACCAGGAGCGCGCAGGCCAGGCGCACGACGCCGTGGCCTACAAGGCGTTCCTGCAAGACATCGGTTATCTGCTGCCAGAAGCGGCCGATTTCCAGGTCTCGACGCAAAACGTCGATGAAGAAATCGCCCACATGGCCGGTCCGCAACTCGTGGTGCCGGTGATGAATGCCCGTTTCGCGCTCAATGCCTCGAACGCCCGTTGGGGTTCGCTGTACGACGCGCTCTACGGCACCGACGCCATCAGCGAAGCTGACGGCGCGGAAAAAGGCAAAGGCTACAACAAGGTTCGCGGCGACAAGGTCATCGCCTTCGCCCGTGCCTTCCTCGACGAGGCCGCACCACTCGCCGCCGGCTCCCACGTCGATGCCACCCGTTACAGCATCGCGGACGGCAAACTGCTGGTCGCCCTCAAAGGTGGCAGCAACAGCGGCCTGCGCAACGATGCCCAGTTGATCGGTTTCCAGGGCGATGCCTCGGCACCCATCGCAATCCTGCTGAAAAACAACGGCCTGCATTTCGAAATCCAGGTCGATGCCAGCACCCCCGTCGGCCAGACCGACGCTGCCGGCGTCAAAGACATCCTGATGGAAGCCGCGCTGACCACCATCATGGACTGCGAAGACTCCGTCGCTGCTGTCGATGCCGATGACAAGGTGGTGATCTACCGCAACTGGCTCGGCCTGATGAAGGGCGACCTGTCGGAAGAAGTCGCCAAGGGCGGCAAGACCTTCACCCGCACCATGAACGCCGACCGGACCTACACCGCCGTCGACGGCAGCCCGTTGAGCCTGCACGGTCGTTCGCTGCTGTTCGTGCGTAACGTCGGCCACCTGATGACCATCGATGCGATTCTCGACAGCCAAGGCAACGAAGTGCCGGAAGGCATCCTCGACGGTTTGGTGACGTGCCTGGCCGCCATGCACAACCTCAACGGCAACACCTCGCGCAAAAACACGCGCACCGGCTCGGTCTACATCGTCAAACCGAAAATGCACGGTCCGGAAGAAGCAGCGTTCACCAACGAGCTGTTCGGTCGCGTCGAAGACGTACTGGGCCTGCCGCGCAATACCCTCAAAGTCGGAATCATGGACGAGGAGCGCCGTACCACGGTCAACCTCAAGGCCTGCATCAAGGCGGCCAGCGAGCGCGTCGTGTTCATCAACACCGGTTTCCTCGACCGCACGGGCGATGAAATCCACACCTCCATGGAAGCCGGCCCAATGGTGCGCAAGGCGGACATGAAGGCGGAAAAATGGATCGGCGCCTACGAGAACTCCAACGTCGACATCGGTTTGAGCACCGGCCTGCAAGGTCGTGCGCAGATCGGTAAAGGCATGTGGGCCATGCCTGACCTGATGGCAGCGATGCTCGAACAGAAAATCGCTCACCCAATGGCCGGCGCCAACACCGCCTGGGTTCCATCGCCAACCGCCGCCGCGTTGCATGCGCTGCACTACCACAAGGTCGACGTGTTCGCGCGCCAGGCCGAACTGGCCAAGCGTGCGCCGGCGTCGGTGGACGACATCCTGACCATCCCGCTGGCGGTCAACCCGCAGTGGAGCGCCGAACAGATCAAGAACGAACTGGACAACAACGCCCAGGGCATTCTCGGTTACGTGGTGCGTTGGATCGATCAGGGCGTGGGTTGCTCGAAGGTGCCGGACATCAATGACGTCGGCCTGATGGAGGACCGTGCCACCCTGCGCATTTCCAGTCAGCACATCGCCAACTGGCTGCGTCACGGCATCGTCACCCAGGAACAAGTACTGGAAAGCCTCAAGCGCATGGCGCCGGTGGTTGACCGTCAGAATGCCAACGACCCGCTGTACCGGCCTCTGGCACCGAACTTCGACAGCAACATCGCCTTCCAGGCGGCGGTCGAATTGGTGATCGAAGGCACCCAGCAGCCGAACGGCTACACCGAGCCGGTCCTGCACCGTCGCCGCCGCGAGTTCAAGGCGGCCAATGGCGTGTAACTGAAGCCCATGAAAAAGCCCTGATCTGTCGATCAGGGCTTTTTTGTATGTGCTGTCTTGATGTCTGTAGGAGCGAGCATGTCGAAACGTCGAACCGTCGCGATGGACGTTAACGATAACGCTGGCAAACTGATGCCCAACGGTGCCTTGAAGACCATCGCGAGCATGCTCGCTCCTACAGAAATGTGTGTACCGATTCGGTCAGGGCTCCATCCCCAACTCATGCTTGACCAGCGCCAGCAACTTGCCGGTGTCGATGGGTTTGAGCAGGAAGTCCACCACGCTCAAATGCATCGCGGCGATCGCGTCCTTCACGTCGGCATCGCCGGAAACAATAATGAACGGCATCGCCGCCCGTACCGATTCGCGAACCTGGCGGATCAAATCCAGCCCATTGACGTGCCCCATCCGCAGATCGGTGATCACCAGACCGATCGAAGGTTTTTCGCTCAGCATCTTCAGCGCCGTTTCGCCGCTGGCGGCGGTCATGCAGCGAATGCCATCCAAACCCAATATTTCCGACAACAGCTCGCGAGCGTCCTTGTCGTCATCGACGATCAGCACCCGTTGCGGGGGCAAATCGGGCTCCAGCATGACGGCACTCAGCGCTTCGCGTTCGGCGTCACTCAAAATATCGTGGTCGGACATGGCTTTCTCTAAGTGATCGAGTTCTTTCCCTGGCACAGTGGTGAGACATCGCCGAGCAGACCTTCTAATGTGCACTTCGTCGGATTTTTTGCCTATAAGGGAAAGGATAGGTTCTCCCTCGATTTTCGTAAGGGTTTTCCCAAATCTCACCTCACAAAGCCATCCTAGACTTACGTCCAATGGGCACTGCGCGTTCAGAAGCTGACCATGGCCGAGTCATCCGACAACAACAATTTCAAAAAAGACTGCGGTAATGGTTATGAGTAAAGCGGACGCCTTCACCCAGGCAGGGAAAACCGCGGTGTTGCAGAACATCCAGGGAACCCTGCAATTCCTCCAGCGCTTCCCCCCTTTCAATCAGATGGAACACGCTCACCTGGCGTACCTGGTTGAACAATGTCAGCTGCGTTTCTATGCGCCCGGCGAGAGCATCATCAAGCCCGCCGATGGCCCGGTCGAGCATTTCTACATCGTCAAGCAGGGCCGCGTGGTGGGTGAGCGTCCCCACAGCGCCAAGGGCGGCACCGAAACCACCTTCGAAATCACCGGCGGCGAATGCTTTCCCCTCGCCGCCCTGTTGGGTGAACGTGCGACCCGTACCGAACACCTCGCGGCCGAAGACACCTTTTGCCTGCAACTGAACAAGCTCGCTTTCATCAAGCTGTTTGCCCTGTCCACCACCTTTCGCGACTTTGCCCTGCGTGGCGTCAGCAGCCTGCTGGACCAAGTCAACCAGCAAGTGCAGCAAAAAGCCGTGGAAACCCTCGGCACCCAGTACTCTCTCAACACTCGCCTGGGCGAACTGGCCATGCGTCACCCGGTGACGTGCGGCCCCGACACCCCCCTGCGCGAAGCCGTGACGTTGATGCACGAGCAGCAGGTCGGCAGCATCGTGGTGGTCAACGAACACAAGGCGCCCCAGGGGATTTTTACGCTGCGTGACCTGCGCCAGGTGGTGGCAGGCGGCACCAACGATTTCAACGAGTCCATCGAGCGACACATGACCCGCGCGCCGTTCTTCCTGAGCCCGGATCACAGCGCGTTCGATGCAGCGATTGCCATGACCGAGCGGCACATCGCCCACGTCTGCCTGGTCAAGGATCAGCGCCTGTGTGGTGTGGTGTCGGAGCGTGATCTGTTCTCCCTGCAACGGGTCGATCTGGTGCACCTGGCTCGCACCATCCGCAGTGCCCAGCGCGTGGAAAACCTGGTGGTGCTGCGCGGCGAGATCGGCCAGCTGGTGGAGCGCATGCTCGCCCATGGCGCGTCGTCGACCCAGATCACCCACATCATCACCCTGCTCAACGATCACACCGTGTGCCGGGTCATCGAACTGACGCTCGCCGAAAAAGGCGACCCCGGCGTGCCGTTCAGTTGGTTGTGCTTCGGCAGCGAAGGCCGTCGCGAGCAGACGCTGCACACCGACCAGGACAACGGCATCCTCTTCGAAGCCCGTGATGCGGCGCACGCCGCCGAGATTCGCGGCAAGCTGCTGCCCATCGCACAACACATCAACCAGAGCCTGGCGTTGTGCGGCTTCACCCTGTGCAAGGGTAACATCATGGCCGGCAACCCCGAGCTGTGCCTGTCTCGCGCCGAATGGGCGCGCCGCTTTTCGGCGTTCATCCGTGAAGCGACGCCGGAGAACCTGCTGGGCTCAAGCATCTATTTCGACCTGCGGGTGGTCTGGGGCGACGAGCAAAGCTGCGATCAATTGCGTCGGGGAGTTCTCGACCAGGTCGCCGACAATCGTCTGTTCCAGCGCATGATGGCCGAAAACGCCCTGCGCAATCGCCCGCCCGTAGGACGGTTCCGCGAGTTCGTGCTGGCGCGCAAGAATGGCGAGAAAGCCACGCTGGACCTGAAGGTCCAAGGGCTGGGGCCGTTCGTCGAGGGCGCTCGATTGCTCGCATTGGCCCACGGCATCGAGGCAAACAATACCCTGGAGCGTTTTCGTCAACTGGTGGAAAAGCAGGTGATCGATCAGCTCGATGGTGCGGCCTACGAAGAGGCGTACCACTTCATTCAGCAAACCCGCATGCAGCAACATCAGCGACAGACGCGGGAGAACCTGCCCTACTCCAACCGGGTCGATCCCGACAGCCTCAACCACCTGGACCGCCGGATCCTGCGTGAGTCCCTGCGCCAGGCACAACGCCTGCAAAGCAGCCTGACCCTGCGGTATCAACTATGAGTCTGTTTTCCTGGCTGCGCCCGGCAGGTCCGATGTTATCTGGCCAACTGCAGCAACGCCTCAAGGACTTGCCGGTGGAGGCCGCGCTGGGTGAGTGCAGCCTGCGCGAACAGCGCTGGGTGGTGGTGGACCTGGAAACCACCGGGCTGAACCTGAACAAGGACCGTGTGCTGTCCATCGGCGCCGTGGTGATCGAAGACGGCGCCATCGATTTCAGCCAACAGTTCGAACGCACCCTGCAATGCGCCGACATGAAAGTGGCGCCCAGTGTGCTGATTCACGGCCTGGGACCCAGCGCGATAGCCGCCGGCACGGATCCGGCGCAGGCACTGATCGAGTTCATGGAGTTTGTCGGCGACAGTCCGCTGCTGGCGTTCCATGCGCCCTTTGACCAGCACATGCTCGGGCGCGCGCTGAAAGATCATCTGGGGTACAAGTTGCAGCATCCGTTTCTGGACGTGGCCGACATCGCGCCGCTGCTGTGCCCGCAGGCGAACATTCGCGAGGCCGGCCTGGATGAGTGGATCAATTGGTTCAAGCTCGAAGTGATCGAACGCCACAACGCCAGTGCCGATGCGCTGGCCACCGCAGAATTGGCTCTGATCCTGTTCAGCCGGGCACGGCAGCAGCAGATTCATAGCCCGTTGAACCTGCAACAGCGGTTGAGCCAGTGGAAGCGGCGGCAGAATTCGCCGTCGTTTTGATTTGCGGCGCCTGATCGGGCGCCATCGCGGGCAAGCCCGCTCCTACAGGATGGTCGGCGCTCAGAGATCTCTGTAGGAGCGGGCTTGCCCGCGATGAACGATAACGCGGTCCATCGCCTTGTCCACCAGCCGACCAGCGGCCAATTGCTTCCCTCCCGCGCCTCTGCCACAATCGCGAACAATTCTCGTTAGTTAACACTTCTTAATCGGTGATGCGTCGTGGCGTCAGTCCCCAGCCCTCAAAGTGAACTCGTCGGTGCGTTGTATCGTGACCATCGCAGTTGGCTATTGGCCTGGCTTCGGCGCAACGTCGCCTGCCCGCAGCGGGCCGAGGACCTGAGCCAGGACACCTTCGTACGCTTGCTGGGCCGCGAGGAACTGACAGCGCCGCGCGAACCCCGGGCGTTCCTGGTGGCGATCGCCAAGGGCCTGCTGTTCGACTACTTCCGACGGGCCGCGCTGGAACAGGCCTACCTCACCGAATTGATGCTGATTCCCGAAGAAGAACACCCTTCGGCGGAAGAACAGCAAATGATCCTCGAAGACCTGAAAAACATCGACCGCCTGCTCGGCAAGCTGTCGAGCAAGGCGCGAGCGGCGTTTCTCTACAACCGTCTCGACGGCTTGAGCCACGCAGAAATCGCCCAGCGCCTCGGCGTTTCGGTGCCACGGGTGCGCCAATACCTGGCCCAAGGCATTCGCCAGTGCTACATCGCCTTGTACGGGGAGCCCGTATGACCCCGGCCAGCTCCAGACCCGTCTCGGCACAGGTGCTGGACGCGGCGATTGCCTGGCAATTGTCGCTGGACTCTGACAACCCGGTGGAGCGCGAAGAGTTCGCCAAGTGGCACGCCGCCCACGAGGAACACGCCCGCGCCTGGCGCCAGCTGGGCATGCTCGATCAGCGTTTCAGCGTGGTCAGCGGGCCGGCGCGCACCGCGTTGCTGCAATCACGCGAAGGCATTCGACGGCGGGTGCGCAAGCTGGGCAATGGCCTGGCAACCGTCGTAGCGGTGATCGGCCTGGCGCTGTTCGCCGGTGAGCGCTACCTGCCAGTCGATTACTGGCTGGCCGATCAACGTACCGCCACCGGCGAGCAACGCACCTTGCGCCTGAGCGACGGCACCGTGATCAACCTCAACACCCACAGCGCGGTGGATGTGCGCTTCGACGAGAAGCAACGGCGGGTAATACTTCAGGACGGCGAAATCCTCGTCGAGACGGGTCACGGCGACGCCCGGCCGTTCATCGTCGAAACCCGTGAAGGCAGCATGCGTGCACTGGGGACGCGCTTCCTGGTCAAGCGCGAAGAGGAAGGCACGCGCCTGAGCGTGTTGAAGTCCGCCGTGGCGGCGCATCCCGAGTCCAGCCCCGACGAACAGATTCTGCAGGAAGGCCAGCAAGTGCTGATGCGCAGCAACGGCCTGGGGCCGATCGCCGCGCTGGACCTCGGCGCCGACGCCTGGACCCGGGGCATGCTGGTGGTGGACAACGCACGCCTGGAGGACCTGGTACATGAACTGGGTCGCTACCGTCGTGGACACCTTGGGGTCGCGCCAGAAGTGGCAGATTGGCGGATTACCGGCAGCTTTCCGTTGAACGACACCGACCTGGCGTTGAGCGCCCTGCTGCCGACGTTGCCGGTGCAGATCGAGCAGCGCACGGCTTGGTGGGTGACGGTGGCGAAGGCCGATGCGAAGCCTTGAGAGCGTTGGCGTCTGAAAGTGCGGCGCCATCGGGGGCAAGCCCCCTGTAGGAGCGGGCTTGCCCCCGATGGCGGCCTATCAGCCCCACCGAACCCCCTGAATAAAAATTATTTTCATCCACCCCTATCACTTTGCACATCTCGTTCGGCACACAGGCAATTGAGAAGTATTCCCTTTCAGGAGCCATCCCATGTCCCGTTCGCTCGACACCTTGTTGCGCCCCAGTTTGCTGGCGGTAGCCATTGCCCTCTGTACCCCGCTGGCCAGCAGCCCACTGATCGCCGCTGAGCAAGCGTCCAACGTTCGCGCCTATAACCTGCCGGCTGCGCCTTTGGCCAGCACCCTGAACCAGATCGCCAGCCAGTCGGGCCTTGCCCTTTCGTTGAACCCATCCCTGGCGGCGGGAAAGACATCGGCTCCGGTCAGCGGCCAGTACGACGCCGTTGGCGCCTTGCGCGCTGCCCTGCGTGGCACCGGCTTGCAACTGGAACAGAGCGGCACCGGCACCTACAGCCTTGTGGCCGCACCAGAGGGCGTGATGGCGCTGCCGGAAACGGCGATCATCGGTGTCGAGAACACCGAAAGCGCTTGGGGGCCGGTGGAGGGATATGTGGCTACCCGCACGGCTGCCGGCACAAAAACCGATACGCCCATTGTCGAAGCACCACGCTCGATGTCGGTGATCACCCGCGCGCAGATGGAAGATCGTGGCGTGCAGAATCTCGATGACGCCGTGCGTTACATGCCAGGCGTGATCGCCAGTAGCTACGGCAGCGACTCGCGGGCCGACTGGCTGCGCGTACGTGGCTTCGAACCGACCCAGTTCCTTGATGGCCTGCCGCTGCCAAAAGGTTCCTACGCCAACCCCAAGGCCGAAACCTGGGACCTGGAACGCATCACGCTCCTGCGCGGGCCTGCCTCTTCGGTATACGGCCAGACTCCACCGGGCGGCATGCTCGATATGGTCAGCCGCCGTCCAGATGCCATTGCCAGCCACGAAGTACGCGCTGAAGTGGGCAGCAATAACCGCAAGCAGATGAGCTTCGACAGCACCGGCAAGATCGATGACGAAGGTCAGTTTCTCTACCGCGTCGACGGCGTGGTGCGTGACAGCGGTATGCCGGTCGACCACACCGATGACAAGCGCTATAACTTGGCACCGAGCCTGACCTGGAATGTCGACGATGACACGCACCTGACATTCCTCTCGCAGTTCACTCGCGACGATACCGGGGTCAGCGGTCAATTCCTGCCATTGCAAGGCACCAAGCTGGCCTCGCCGGCCGGGGCGAAAATTTCCCACCACAAGAACCTGGGTGATCCGGACTCCGATCACTATGATCGCACCTACTACGCCCTGGGCTACGCCTTCGACCATCGCCTGAACGATGTCTGGCAGTTCAAACAGAACCTGCGCTATACCAAAAGCGATCTGTCCTTCCAGCAAGCCTACGCGTCCTTCGGTGACGTCGTAGCGCCGGACGGCACCCTGAGCCGCTTGGTCGACAAGGTCGACGAGGACATCAGCCAGTTCGCCGTCGACAACAACTTTCAGGCTGACTTCCAGACCGGTGCGCTAAGCCACGTCGTCCTGCTGGGCCTGGATCACCAGCGCACAAACACCAACTACAAATGGCTGGAAGGCACTGCGCCAACCAGCAACGTGATTCACCCGATTCGTGGTGCGGACTTCTCAAATGTTTCCTACGCCACGTTCTACGACTACAACCAGAAGACCAACCAGACCGGCCTCTATGCTCAGGACCAGATTTCCTTGGACAAATGGCGCCTGACCTTGGGTGGCCGTGAGGACTGGATTCACAGCGCGACGACATTCAACAACCAGAACGATGCGACCAACACCCAGCGCGACAAGGCCTTCAGCGGTAATGCCGGCCTGAGCTATGTCTTTGACTCCGGTATCACCCCCTACATTTCCTACACGGAGTCGTTCCAGCCGTCGATGGGTGCCGACGCCCGTGCGACCGAGGGATTCAAGCCCACTGAAGGCAAGCAGACCGAGATCGGCGTGAAGTACCAGCCGCCGGGCAGCCGCACCCTGCTCACCGCTGCCGCGTTCGACCTGCGCCAGGAAAACGTATCGGTTTCGCAGAACAACGTCACCAGCCAGATCGGCGAGCTGAAAGTGCGCGGTATTGAGCTTGAAGCCACGTCCGACGTGACCGACAACCTGAAACTGGTGGGTTCCTACACCTACACCGATACCGAGATCCTCAAGGGCGACGATAAGGGCAACCGGATGAAACTGGTCCCGCGTAACCAGGCCTCGTTGTGGTCCGACTACACGTGGCACGCGGGCGTGCTCGACGGGTTCGGCGTAGGGGCTGGCGTGCGTTATGTCGGCGACACTTACGGCAACACCGCTAACACCGCCAACGGTCATGTAGGTTCCTACACCGTTTACGACGCCGCCGTGCATTACGACTTGAGCCGCCTGAACCCGGCGCTGGCAGGGATCTCGGTGGATGTCACCGCGAAGAACCTGTTCAACAAGGATTATCTGTCGACCTGTGACGGCACGTGGTGCTACTACGGCGACGAACGTAACGTCATCGCGGGCGTGAACTACAAGTGGTAAGCCACTGAGCGGTGCGCAACCACCCAGGGGTCACGGTCAGCCGTGACCTTTTGGCATTTGGATGGGTTATGAAAAGCAAAACAATCCGCCGCTGGTCCTTCGTCCACACCTGGACCAGCTTGATCTGCACGGTATTCCTGCTGATGCTGGCACTCACCGGCCTGCCGCTGATCTTCCATCACGAGATCGATCATCTGCTGGGTGATGCACCGGAGTTGAAGGTCATGCCGGCCGATACCCCGCAGCTTAATTTGCAGCAACTGGTGCAGGCAGCAGAAAAACATCGTCCCGGCGAAGTCATGCAGTATTTCGGCTTCGACGAAGACGAACCCAATGGCGCCATTGCGATCATGGCAGCCACCGCTGGCACCGAGCCCAACTCGTCGCACACGTTCATGCTCGACGCCCGCACCGGGCAAGCGCTGGAAATGCCGTCGGCCAACGGCGGTTTCATGATGTTCATGCTGCGCCTGCACGTGGACATGTTTGCCGACTTGCCGGGCAAGCTGTTGCTGGCGTTCATGGGCATCCTGTTCGTGGTGGCGATTGTCTCCGGGACGGTGTTGTACCTGCCGTTCATGCGACGGCTGAAATTCGCCACCGTGCGCCAGGACAAATCCACCCGCCTGCGTTGGCTCGACCTGCACAACCTGATAGGCGTGGTCACCCTGACCTGGGCGCTGGTGGTGGGCGTTACCGGCGTGATCAGCGCCTGCGCCGACTTGCTCATCGCCCAATGGCGCAACGACACGCTCAGCACGATGATCGCGCCGTACCGCGATGCGCCGCCGCTGACCCAACTGGCCCCGGCCACCCGCCTGCTCGACATCGCCCGCGATGCTGCACCTGGCATGCGTCCGGATTTCATCGCCTTCCCCGGTACGCGTTTTTCCAGCGAGCACCATTACGCGGTGTTCATGAAAGGCAGCACGCACCTGACCTCGCACCTGTTGACGCCGATCCTGATCGACGCCAGCAATCTTGAGGTCACCGCCGTGGTCGAGCGCCCCTGGTACATGGACGCCATGGGCATGTCGCAGCCCCTGCACTTCGGTGATTACGGCGGCATGCCGATGAAAATCCTCTGGGCCACCCTCGACGTGCTGACCATCATCGTGCTCGGCAGCGGTGTTTACCTGTGGGTAGTGCGGCGCAAGGCCGCCAAACCCGTCTTGGAAAAAGCCGAGGCCAGCGCATGAGGCCCCGGCAATCGAACTTCTGGAAAGTCTTCGCCACGCCCACGGTGATCGCCTTGCTGACCGCCGCAGGGTTGTTTGCCGCGTTGCTCGGCGACGGCGCCTGGGATGCGCTGAGCTGGCTCGGCTTGGGCATTCCCGCCGCCCTGGCCCTGCGCGGCCTGCTGCGTCGACACTAACCGCCCCCTGTAGGAGCGAGCTTGCTCGCGATGCGGTGTATCAGTTGATAGCAATGCTGGCTGACACACCGCCATCGCGAGCAATCGAGCGTCGACCGGCTGCTCCTACAGGGGGAATGGAGTATTCAAGCCCCTGCCCCAACACGCTATGCTGCCCACCTCCGCCACCGCCCGAGACGCAGCCATGTCCACCCCGAGCATGATCCTGTACCACAACCCCCTCTCGCCCTTCGTTCGCAAAGTCATGGTGCTGCTGCACGAAACCGGCCAGCAGGACCGCGTCGCCCTGCAAAACTGCGTACTCACGCCGGTCGACCCGGACCAGGCGCTGATCGACGACAACCCCCTGAGCAAAATCCCGGCCCTGCGCCTCGCCGACGGCAGCGTCATCCACGACAGCCGGGTGATCCTCGACTACCTCGACCACCAGCACGTCGGCAACCCGCTGATCCCCCGCGAGGGCTCGGCCCGCTGGCGCCGCCTGACCCTGGCCTCGATGGCCGACGGCATCATGGACGCCGCCGTGCTGGTCCGCTACGAAGTCGCCCTGCGTGCCCCGCAAAAACACTGGGCCGAGTGGCTCGATGGCCAGCGCGACAAAATCCGCCGCGCCCTGGCCCTGCTGGAAAAAGACGCGATCGCCGAACTGACCAGCCACTTCGACGTGGCCGCCATCAGCGTCGCGTGTGCCCTGGGCTACATCGATCTGCGCCACCCGGACCTGGCCTGGCGCGAGGCCAACCCGCAACTGGCCGCCTGGTTTTTCGAAGTCAGCCAACGGCCGTCGATGCTGGCGACGATGCCCAAGGTTTAGGTTTTCGCTGACCGGGTTGGCCTCATCGCGAGCAAGTCGAATCGTCGCCCCCACAGTTGATCGCGTTGTTGCTCACGGCTCGATCTAAGGAGGGAGCGACGGGGCGACGATTCGATCTGCTCGCGATGCCATCCCACCGGCTCCGACGCAAACAACTCACAGACCAATACCACCAGCCTCTCCCCTTCTCGCTGATCCTCCCGCAACCCCACCCACCGGCTCATTTCACCTCTCCCAGATCAAACGCCACCGGCTTGCCCACCTTCTGCCCCACCCCATACCAATCCAGCTTCCGGGTCAGCACCATGAACACCCCCAACACCCCAAACAACAACCCCGAGCCCATCAACAACGCGTAATCCTCGGCGCTCAACAGCCCGTATAGCAGGCCATACAACGCCGCCAGTCCCGCCGAAAAACTCAGGCCGTGGCGCACGCTGTGCAGCACGTGGCAGACGTAGAAGCCGATCAACACCACACAGGCACTGGCCGACGCGAGATAGGCCAGGGCGAAGCCGATGTGTTCGGACAACGACAGCAACAGCAGGTAGAAGAACGCCAGGGCCACCCCCACCAACGCGTACTGCACTGGGTGCACCGCGAGGCTTTTCAGCACTTCGAAGAGGAAGAAGCCAGCGAAGGTCAGGACGATGAACAGCAGCGCGTACTTGATCGCCCGGTCGCTTTTCAAATACTGATCCACCGGGTCGATGAAGCTCACCCCGAAGCTGCGGCCATTGAACGCTTCGCAGCTGCGGCGCAGCACGCAATCGTTCAGGGCTTCTTGCAGGTTGGTGGAGAAAAACGTTGTTTGCCATTCGGCGGAGAAGCCTTGGTCGGTGATGTCACGCTTGGCCGGCAGGTAGTTGCCGATGAAGCTGGGGTGCGGCCAGTTGGCGGTCAGGGATACGCTGCTGGTTTTGCCCACAGGCAGCACCTGCAACTGCCCGGTGCCTTGCAGCTTCAGGTTGAACGCGAATGCCAGCTCGGTGTTTTGTTTCGCATCCAGCGCCGGCAACATCACGTGAACACCCTCGCCCAGCCACCCCACCTGACTGCCCGGCACGAAGTCCAGGCGCTGGCCGTTGAGTTCGAGTTTCAGGGCGTTCTCGATGCCGCGAATGTCGCTGATGCCCACCGCCAGGAACGGCTGGTCGAACTGGTAATCGGCAAAGTCCTCCTTGATGCCCAGTTGCGCCGGCAGGGAAAAATGCCCGTTGATGCGATTGTCAGCATGGAACAGTCGCGCCTGATAAATACCCCGGGCGCGCAGTTCGGTGGCCACCTCGCCGTCGAGTTCGAAGCGCTCCGGCAGGAAGTACAGGCGACCGCGCTCCTCGCCCACCTCCTGATAACGCTTGTTGGTCTTTTCGTTGAGTTTCCAGGTGCGCACCACCTTGCGATACGGCACCACCATCAGCGGCCCGCTCAATTGCTGGCTGTAGCTGGAGCTGCGGGCGATGTCTTCCAGCACACCGTCACGCAGTTGCTGGCGCTCCTGGATGACGCCGTTGATCATCAACAGCGGGATCAGCAGCAGCAAAATCAGCAGGGCAATGGCCCCGAGTTTCAAGGTCAGATTGCGGTTCATGGGACTCTCCCTGTTTGGATGGGGAAAGTCTGGCGTTTGCGTGTGGGCGCTTTATGTGGGGTTTATGGAGATTGTGTGGAGACAGGGTGGGTCTGATCCTACAGGAACCGCGCTCACCTGTAGGAGCGAGCTTGTCGAAGCGTCGAACCGTCGCGATGGCGGCAACTCGGTCTCAAGGCAAGCACAAGATGACTTCCACCCCACCCTCAACATTGCCAATCCTCAACACTCCACCATGCAACTTGGCCACTTCCTCGACAAAATTAAGCCCCAACCCGGTGCTCTTGCGCCCACTGTCCGGACGCGGCAGCGAATAGAAACGCTCACTTAAACGCGGCAATGCATAGTCGGGAATCGCTTCAGCCTGGTTGAACAGTTTGAATTCGACCTGCCCGCCAACTCGTGCGGCACTGAAACGCAACAGCCCCTGAACCGGCGTGAAATCCAGGGCATTTTCCAGCAGATTCGCCAGCGCCTGGCGCAGCAGGAACGGCTCACCGTTCACCAGCAGATCATCAGGAATAGCCCGTTCCACGCGCAACTGCTTGCCTTCGATACGCCCGGCCTGAGCACCCAGCAACTCATCCACCAGACCCGCCAGCGGCACCGCCACGCGCTCTTCCAGCCCCTGACGTTGTTCCACCAGCGCCAGATTCAACAACCGCTCGATCAACTGCTGCATCCGCACGCTTTCATTGTCGATGTTGCTGACAAAACGCTGGCGTTGCGTCAACGGCATCTCGCCCTGCAACAGCTCCGCCGCACCGCGAATCGCCGCCAGCGGGCTTTTCAATTCATGGGTAAGGGTGTGTACGTAGCGCTCCACGTAAGCCTTGCCTTCGAGCTGGGTGCGCATCTGTTCCACGGCCGTCGCCAGTTGCTCCAGCTCGCCGCCACGGTAGTGCGGCACCTCAACCCGTCGCCCCTCGCTCACCGCCTGCGCATATGCGGTCAGGCGTCGCAATGCTGCACTCAGCCACCACGACAATAACGCGCCGAACAACAGGCCCAAGCCGATCAACCCGGCGCCATAGGCCAACAACCGACGCTCGGTGCGATCCACATAGGGCTGCAGCGAACTATTGGGCTTCGCCACCGTGACCACGCCTATGATCTGGCCGTTGTCGCGAATCGCCGCGCCCACGTGCATCACCGAAGAGCTGGCATCGTTCGGATCGCTGCGAGTCGAACGCGCACCGTACTCGCCGCGCAGGGTCAGGTACACATCGTTCCAGCGCGAGTAATTCTGGCCGACAGCCGTGCCGCTGGAATCCAGCACCACGATGCCCTTGGCGTCGGTGACGTAGATGCGATGGTTGACCTGATTTTTCGGCAAACCCCAGATGCTCGCCTTCGGCTGCCGTTCGCCGTAGGCCTTGAGCAACTGCGGCCAGCGGTTCTGGTTGAGGGTGCCGGCCTTGAAGTCGTCGCGCAGGATCTCCGCCATCAGGTTGGCCGTGTCCACCAGGGTTTCCTCCGTGGACTGGCGCACGCCGGGGCGGATTTCCTCCATCACCGTACTCAGCACGAAATAACCGGTCAGGCCAACGAACAGCACATACACCAGGAAAATCCGGATGCCCAGCGACATCAGCTGTTACCCGGGCTGTAGCTGTAACCGAGCCCGCGATGGGTCTGGATCGGCTCGGCGTCGGCCTTCACCCCGCGCAACTTGGCGCGCACGCTCTTGATGTGGCTGTCGATGCTGCGTTCGTAACCGGCGTCAGGAGCCACGCCAAGCGCATCGAGCAACTGCTCGCGGCTGAACACCCGCTCGGGTTGCTCGAGCAGGCATTGCAGCAGGCGGAATTCGTGACGGGTCAGGGTCAGCGGCTGGCTGCGATAACTGATCTGCACCCGCTCAGGGTCGATGCGAAACAGTGTGGAATCAGTTTCAGCGGCCGTTCTCGGCGCCACGCGCTTGAGGATCGCCCGAACCCGGGCCGTCACCTCGCGGGGGCTGAACGGCTTGACCACGTAATCGTCAGCGCCAATCTCCAGGCCCACCACCCGATCGATCTCCGCGTCCCGCGCCGTGAGAAAAATCACCGGGACCTCGGAGAAACGCCGCAATTGCTTGCAGGTTTCAAAACCTGTGATGTCAGGCAGGCCGACGTCAAGAATGATCAGGTCCGCCGGCGTCTGTTGCTGATGCTCCAGCGCCGCCGCTCCAAGGGTCAGCCACGTGGTGCTGAAACCCTCGCCCTGCAAGGCAAAAATCAGCGTATCGGCAATCGCCGCTTCGTCTTCGACAATCAGGATATGAGGCATGGCGTCCGAGCCCGGTCAGTGGAGTGGGCGAACGGTGACGCAAGCCTCACATCACGTCAATCGAACGGAATGAATTCAGCAATCCGGCTTATCCGCAGTGTATCGCCGAGCCGGGTTCACCGCCGCGCCAAACTCGCGCAGTGCCTTGGCACCGATCAGCAGAGGATAATTGAAGCTGCTGCGGTCGGTGAGGTTGACCTCGACGGTGCGCTTGACGTTGCCCAGGCACAGTTCCAGGTCGACCACCGGGCGCTTGGTCGGTGACGCCACTTCTTCGTCGTCATCCTCTTCGGAGCGGGTCTTGATCTTGCTGATGCGCGCGATCTTGTGCTCGTACACCTTGTTGCTCGCGCCCTTGGTGGCCAGGCGGAACCGCACCCAGTCTTCGCCGTCGCGGGTGAAGGTTTCGATGTCCTTGGCCGACAGGGAGGCGGTCAGGGCGCCGGTGTCCATTTTCGCCTTGAGCACTTCACCGCCGATTTCCGGCAGGGCGATGTATTCGTAGCGGCCGTACAGGGTGGGTTCGGCGGCCATGACTGGCAGGGCGACGAGGGACAAAATGGCGAGTAAAGATTTCACGTGATCGGTGTCCTTTAGAAAGGGGCAGCGGGATTTTAGACCGTCAGCGAGGGATTGGTTCGCTCTGAAATCGCTATCGCGGGCAAGCCCGCTCCCACAGGTATCGCGCCGCCCCTGTGGGAGCGGGCTTGCTCGCGAAGGGGCCGACATGTCAGGCCAAATTTCTGTGAGTTTACCGATTGCCAGGTGAAACATTCGTCACCACGAATTTGGCCTCCCACCCGAACCTGCTTATCATGGCCCGCTCAACCGCTTTCAAGAGTCACCCATGCGCCGCCTGCTCACTGGCTGTTTCGTCGCCCTGCTGCTGTTGCTCAACACCCTGATCCTGATCGGGCCGTTGATGGTGTTTGCCCTGCTCAAGCTGGTGCTGCCCGGCCGCTTTCGCGACTACGCGTCCGGGGCGGTGATGTGGATCGCCGAGACCTGGTCGGAAATCGACAAACTGATCTTTCACCTGTGCATCCCGACCCAATGGGACATTCGCGGCGACGATGGGCTGCAGCGCGACACTTCGTACCTGGTGATCAGCAACCATCAATCCTGGGTCGATATCCCGGCGCTGATCCAGACACTCAACCGACGCACACCGTTCTTCAAGTTCTTCCTCAAGAAAGAACTGATCTGGGTGCCGTTCCTGGGGCTGGCGTGGTGGGCGCTGGATTACCCGTTCATGAAGCGCTACACCAAGGCGTTTATCGCGAAAAATCCGGAACTGGCAGGCAAGGACCTGGAAATCACCAAAGCCGCCTGTGAGCTGTTCAAGCGCCAGCCGGTGACCGTGGTGAATTACCTGGAAGGCACCCGTTACACCCCGGCAAAAAGCACCCAGCAGCAATCACCGTTCAGCCACCTGCTCAAGCCCAAGGCGGGCGGCGTGGCGTTCGTACTGGCGGCGATGGGTGAACAGCTGGACGCGATTCTCGATGTGACGGTGGTTTACCCGCAGGCGAAGATCCCGGGGTTCTGGGACCTGATCAGCGGCAACGTGCCAAGGGTGATCATCGACATCCGGACCCGCGAACTCGACCCGGTGCTGTGGCAGGGCGATTACGAAAATGACCCGGTGTTTCGCGAATCGGTGCAGAACTGGGTCAACCAGCTCTGGACCGAGAAAGACCAGCGCATCGCCGCCCTGCGCAGCGAAAGCCGCTGAATCAGCTGCCGGTGCCCCAGATACCGCCCAGGCTTTGCAGCAGCGAGCCGCCAACGCCCTGCTGACCGAGGTACTGCAAAATGACCGGGGCAAATTGGCCGATCATGCCGCTGTCCATGCCCAGCGCGCTGAATGCATTGTTCAGGTCGTTGGTGTCCTTGACGTTGCCCAAGGCGTTGTCGAGGCCGGCGGCCTTGCCATTGGAACCGAGCAGGCTGGCCAGCGCGCCCAGCTCGCCGCCGCCCGACAACTTGTCGATGCCCGGCACACTCTTGGCCAGTTCGGCGTAGTCGGTGGTGCTCAATTGATTTTTGGCCAGACCGAGCATCGCCCCGGCGCCGCCGACGGCTTGTTGCGGGGTCACGTCCAACTGGCTGAGCGCGCCGAGCAGATCAGCCGTCTCGGAGGTCGGCGCGGCCTCTGTGGCAGCGTTGTCACCCTTCATGCCCGCAATGGCATTGGCCGCATCGCCCAGGCTGAACTGCGCAAACACCGGCCCGGCGGCCAGAGTCATGAGCGATGCCAGTACCAAACCGCGTGAAACCTTCATCCAGACACCCTCAACGAAAAACCGCCCGGGAATGGGCGGTTGAAACAGTTCGTTGGACTGGGATCGGCAGGTATTGTTCCCTGTGGGAGCGGGCTTGCCCGCGAAGACGGCCGCCAGCACACCGAAGCTGTCAGAGCTTTCCCGATAACCCTCTGGAAACAATCACCCAAAGGCAAAACCCGTCAGAAACCCTCCCTGTTTATCGGTGATGTTTAAAACCACCTCCAGTTACTTCCTGAAAGCCACAAAACCTTGCGTCGTTCCCTACGCCCCACCCAGAATCCGCCGGCTAGTGCAGCCAGGACGGCCGGCTTTATCGTTGACTCGCCACTGACACCTCAGTGGTCGGGCTTAGCGGCCGACGATCCCCCAGCTTGCACATGCGTCCACCGAACAGGCATCTCCCCATGCCTGCGGTTTCATGGTGGCTGCACGCAGGGCGCCTTCGGGCGCACCGGCTGAGGGATCCCGGTCCGCTAACCTGCGTGCAGCTGCCACCCCACTTCGCTTAGCGGCACACAGGGGAAGGCATCCAACAGAGGTCCCTCCGATGCGCAAGGCCAAACCAGATTCACCCGACACCGACGAAACCCCACTCTCCGCCGCCGACATCAAAGCCAAACCCCGCAAACCGTGTTCGATGTACAGCGTCAATCCCAACGTCCACGTCCAGGACCTGCTCGGCAGTATCAGCGAATCACTGGCCTCGGCCAACGTCATCACCCTGGACCTCGCCGACCGCGAAACCGGCGCCGGCCGCAACACCCTGCTGGGCATCGCGCAAATCGTAATGCTGGCGGAAATCTCGGTGAACCGCGTGCTGGATCAACTCGACCCAATTGCCTGAAAAAAACCCTGTAGGAGCGAGCTTGCTCGCGATGGCCCTCAACGATAACGCTGGGTACCTGACACCCCGTGGCGTTTTCGAGTCCATCGCGAGCATGCTCGCTCCTACAGGGGCGGGGGCGGGCCAATAGAAAAGGGCGACATTGCGTCGCCCTTTTCCTTGCGCGTATTACTTACGCCGCACTAAACATCTTGTGCGGGTCGATCACAAACTTCTTCGGCACGCCGGCATCGAACTCGCCGTAGCCTTCCGGTGCCTGGTCCAGGCTGATCACCTGCACGCCCACCACTTCGGCGATGTTGATGCGGTCCCACATGATGGCTTGCATCAGCGCACGGTTGTACTTCATCACCGGGGTCTGGCCGGTGTGGAAGCTGTGGGATTTGGCCCAGCCCAGGCCGAAGCGGATGCTCAGGCTGCCCATTTTGGCGGCAGCGTCGACAGCGCCCGGGTCTTCGGTGACGTAGAGGCCAGGGATGCCGATCTTGCCGGCAACGCGTACCACGCCCATCAGGGAGTTGAGCACGGTAGCCGGGGCTTCGTGTTTCACGCCGTCATGGCCGTGGCCACGGGCTTCGAAGCCCACGCAGTCCACTGCGCAATCCACTTCCGGCTCGCCCAGCAGCGCGGCGATCTGCTCGTGCAGCGGCGCGTCCTTGGACAGGTCGACGATTTCAAAACCCTGGGCCTTGGCGTGGGCCAGGCGGATGGTGTTGACGTCGCCGATGATCACCACCGCCGCACCCAGCAGGCGCGCCGAAGCGGCAGCGGCCAGGCCGACCGGGCCGGCACCGGCGATGTACACGGTGCTGCCTGGGCCGACACCGGCGGTGACGGCACCGTGGTAGCCGGTGGGCAGGATGTCGGAGAGGCAGGTCAGGTCGCGGATTTTCTCCATGGCCTTGTCGCGGTCCGGCAGTTTCAGCAGGTTGAAGTCAGCGTACGGCACCAGCACGTATTCGGCCTGGCCGCCGGTCCAGTCGCCCATGTCGACGTAGCCGTAAGCGCCACCGGCACGGGCCGGGTTGACGGTCAGGCACACGCCGGTGTGTTGCTCCTTGCAGGAACGGCAGCGCCCGCAAGCCACGTTGAACGGCACGGACACCAGATCGCCGATTTTCAGGTTCTCGACGTCGCTGCCCTTCTCGATCACTTCACCGGTGATTTCGTGACCCAGGACCAGACCGGTTTGAGCGGTGGTACGGCCACGCACCATGTGCTGGTCGGAACCACAAATGTTGGTGGACACCACACGCAGGATGACACCGTGCTCGATCTTCCTGCCGCGCGGGTCCTGCATTTTCGGATAGTCGATTTTCTGTACTTCGACCTTGCCAGCGCCGAGATACACCACACCACGATTGCCAGACATGCCATCACCTCTGTAATTGTTGTTGGATAGAGCGTGGTTGAGCTTCCAGCGGCAAGCTACAAGCCGCAAGAAGTGTACACACCGCGTTTTCTTGCGGCTTGGAGCTAAAGGCTTGCAGCTATAAAACGACTGTCCTGTTCGCGTTGAGGAACACTCTTCTTTCGATGTGATACCCCACCGCCCGCGCTAACGTCAGGCCTTCGATATCCCGCCCCTTGGCGATCAAGTCTTCCGGGTAATGGCTGTGATCCACCACCTCCACGCCCTGGGCGATGATCGGGCCTTCGTCCAGGTCGTTGTTGATGTAATGCGCCGTCGCGCCGACCAGTTTCACGCCCTTGTTGTAAGCCTGGTGGTAAGGCTTGGCGCCCTTGAAACCGGGCAGTAGGGAGTGATGGATGTTGATCGCCTTGCCATCGAGCTTGCGGCACAGTTCCGGCGACAACACCTGCATGTAGCGCGCAAGGATCACCAGTTCGGCACCGGCCTCTTCGATCACCTGCAATACCTGGCGCTCCTGCGACGGCTTGTCGTTCGGGTCCAGGGGGAAATGGTAGTACGGAATCTGGTGCCAGTCGGCCAGCGGCTTGAGATCCGGATGGTTGGACACCACCGCCGCCACGTCCATCGACAACTGGCCGATGCGCTGGCGATAAAGCAGGTCGTTGAGGCAGTGATCGGCCTTGGAGACCATGATCACCACTTTCGGCCGGTAATGCGGCGGCGTCAGTTCGAAGACCATGCCGAACGTCTCGCCACGCTCTTGCAGGCCGGCGCGGAAAGACTGTTCGTCGAAGCCGTCGGGCTGACGGAATTCCACTCGAATGAAAAAGCGGCCCGAGAGCCGGTCATCGAACGAATGGTGCTCGGTGACGTAGCAGCCCTGCTCGAACAGAAAGCGGGTCACCGCGTCCACGGTGCCGAGTACGCTGGGGCAGTCGGCGGTCAGGATCCATGTGTCTGGGGCGCGGCTCATAGCGGGTGACTCCAGAAGCGAAAGTGGCCTGTAGGAGCGAGCATGCTCGCGATGGTCTTCAACGATGACGTTGGCTTTCTGAATACCAGCGGTGTCTGGGCCACCATCGCGAGCATGCTCGCTCCTACAGGAAGAGCAGTCATCAGGGCTGCACGGCCAGGCCGTACTCGGCCGAGGCGTCTTGCAGCCACAGCCACCAGTAGTCCGAGAAGCTGCGGCGGATCAGCAGTTCCCAGGTGTCTTCGGCGGTGTGGCGGATCACCAGTTGCGACTTGGCGAACACGGTGCCAACGGCCTTACCCACTGGGAAACTGTTGGGGTGTACGTCGTAGCTGGTGGACTTCATCAGCACCTGGCGCACGTTGGGGCCACTCAGTTCAAGTATCTGCTGGCCGCCGCTGACGTTGACGATCTGGATGTGCAGGTCGCCCAGGGCTTCACGCAGCTTTTTCTCGGCCTCGAATTCTTCACCGCTCGGCACGATCAGCAGCCATTCGTCCGGGCCCATCCATTGCAGACTGGTCTCGCCCTTGACGATGACGGTCAGCGCACCCGGCAGTTCGATGCCCAGGGCCTTGTGCACGCCGGCGGCGAACGCGGCGTCATGAGCATCGCCACGAATGGTCAGGTGGCCGAGCAGTTTTTTCTCGCGCACGGTCACGCCGGCGCTCTTGCGACCCTTGCCCACCAGGCTGGCGAGGTCGGCATGATGCAGCGACGACTCGGCTTTAGCCCCGGTGGTTGGGCGTTGTTGGTAAACGTTGGCTGCGGTCATAAGGCACCCTTTCTGAATTCTGTGTTCTCTGTGGGAGCTGGCTTGCCAGCGATAGCGGTATGTCAGTCACAGTTGTTTTGTCTGGCCTGACGCTATCGCGGCGATGCGGCGGGCCGACAAGCCCGCTCCCACAGGGACTGTGGTGTTAAACGTTCTGGCGCTCACCCTTCGGATCAAAGAACACCGAAGAAACAATCTCTGCCTCGATCACGCTGCCGTCGGCCAGCGGTGCGAACACGCGCTCACCCAGGCGCTTCAGCCCACCCTTGACCACGCCCATGGCAAACGAATAACCCAGGGAGTTGTGCAGGTAGCTGGAGGTGACGTGGCCGACCATGGTCATCGGGATCGACTGCTTGGTGTTGAACACCAGTTGCGCACCTTCCGGCAGCCATTTGGTCGGGTCGACCGGCTTGAGGCCCACCAGTTGCTTGCGCTGGTCACGTACGCAGTCTTCACGGTTCATGCCGCGCTGGCCGATCCACGAGAACGGTTTGGTGCGACCCACGCACCAGCCCATGTTCAGGTCGTCGGGGGTCATCGAGCCGTCGGTGTCCTGGCCGACGATGATGAAGCCCTTCTCGGCCCGCAGGATGTGCATGGTTTCGGTACCGTACGGCGTCAGGTTGTACTTTTTGCCAGCCTCGACGATTTTCTCGAGCACGCCCATCGCGTAATCGGCCTGCACGTTGACTTCGTACGACAGCTCACCGGTAAACGAAATCCGGAACACACGCGCCGGCACGCCACCCACCAGGCCTTCTTTCCAGGTCATGAACGGGAACGCTTCGTTGCTCAAATCAACGTCGGTGACTTCGCTGAGCAGCTTGCGGCTGTTCGGCCCGGACAGGGTCATGGTCGCCCAGTGATCCGTCACGGAGGTGAAGTACACCTTCAGGTCAGGCCATTCGGTCTGCTGGTAGATTTCCAGCCATTGCAGCACACGTGCCGCGCCGCCGGTGGTGGTGGTCATGACGAAATGGTTGTCGGCGAGACAGGCGGTTACGCCGTCGTCGAACACCATGCCGTCTTCCTTGCACATCAGGCCGTAACGCGCCTTGCCCACGTCCAGCTTGGTCCAGGCGTTGGTGTAGATGCGGTTGAGGAACTCACGCGCGTCCGGCCCCTGGATGTCGATCTTGCCCAGGGTCGAGGCGTCCAGCAGGCCGACGCTGTCGCGCACGGCTTTGCATTCGCGTTTGACCGCCGCGTGGATGTCTTCACCGTTTTTCGGGAAGTACCACGGACGCTTCCACTGACCGACGTCTTCAAACTCGGCGCCGTTCTTCACGTGCCAGTGATGCAGCGCGGTGAAACGCACTGGCTCGAAGATGTGCCCACAGTGACGACCGGCCACGGCGCCGAAGGTCACCGGCGTGTAGTTCGGACGGAACATGGTGGTGCCCATCTGCGGGATGGTCACGTTCAGCGAACGGGCAGCGATGGCCAGGCCGTTGACGTTGCCGAGCTTGCCCTGGTCGGTACCGAAGCCCAACGCGGTGTAGCGTTTGACGTGCTCGACCGACTCGAAGCCCTCGCGGGTCGCCAGTTCGATACCCCCCGCCGTCACATCGTTTTGCAGGTCGACGAATTGCTTCGGTGCACGCGCCGAGTTCTTCTCGTGCGGCACCTGGAATAGCGCCAGGGTCGGTTCTTCGAGACGGCTCAGGGCTTTGGGCAAGGTGCCTTCGACCACGGCGAAACCGGCTTCGCTGGCCGCACGAGCGCCTCCTTCAAAACCGTCGGCCAGGGAATCACCCAGCGCGTAGACACCATTGATGCCACCGACGCACACGCGCTTCTGCGGTGCTTCGCCCGGTACGAAACCGAGGATGTCTTCACGCCAGATCGGCTTGCCACCCAAGTGCGAGGCCAGGTGAACCACCGGGCTGTAACCACCGGAGCTGGCAATCAGGTCGCAATCGAGCCATTCGCCCGGGCTGGTCACCGCATGGGCTTTTACATCGATCGCGGCCACGCGGGCAGCGGTCACGCGTTTGGTGCCACGGGTCTCGATCACGGCGCTGCCGGTCAGGATGCGAATGCCTTTGGCGCGCGCTTCTTCCACCAACGCACCGCGCGGGTTGCTGCGGGCGTCGGCGATGGCCACCACTTGCAGGCTGGCATCGAGCCAATCCAGGGCCACGCGGTAGGCGTGGTCATTGTTGGTCGAGAGCACCAGTTTCTTGCCCGGTGCCACGCCGTAACGACGGACGTAAGTCGACACCGCGCCGGCCAGCATGTTGCCCGGCACGTCGTTGTTGCCGTAAACCAATGGACGCTCGTGAGCACCGGTCGCCAGGACCACGCGCTTGGCGCGAACCCGGTGGATGCGCTGGCGAACCTGGCCAATCGGGGCGCGATCGCCCAGGTGATCGGTCAGGCGCTCGTGAATGGTCAGGAAGTTATGGTCGTGGTAGCCGTTGACGGTGGCGCGCGGCAACAGCAGCACGTCCGGGGTGTTCGTGAGTTCCGAAATGACGCTGGCGACCCATTCCATGGCCGGCTTGCCGTCCAGGCTTTCGCGGGAGTCGAGCAGGCTGCCGCCGAACTCTTCCTGTTCATCGGCGATGATCACCCGGGCGCCGCTGCGCGCAGCCGCCAGTGCAGCGGCCAGGCCTGCGGGGCCGGCGCCGACGATCAGCACGTCGCAGTGCTGGTTCATGTAGTCGTAGGTGTCCGGATCGTTCTCGGTCGGCGAACGGCCGAGGCCCGCCGCCTTGCGGATGTACTTTTCGTAAGTCATCCAGAACGATTGCGGGTACATGAAGGTTTTGTAGTAGAAGCCCGGAGGCATCAGCTTGCCGCCGACCTTGCCGAGAATCCCCATCATGTCGTTGTTCACGCTTGGCCAGCCGTTGGTGCTGGTGGCGACCAGGCCTTGGTACAGCGCTTGTTGAGTGGCGCGCACGTTCGGGATTTGCGTGGCTTCGGTGGCGCCGATCTGCAGCACCGCGTTCGGCTCTTCGGCACCGGCAGCGAAAATGCCGCGTGGGCGCGAATATTTGAAGCTGCGACCGATGATGTCAACGCCGTTGGCCAGCAGCGCTGCGGCCAGCGAGTCGCCTTCAAAACCTTTGTAGCTCTGGCCGTTGAAGGTGAAGCTCAGGACTTTGTTGCGGTCGATCCGTCCGCCGTTGGACAGGCGATTGGTCTGGCTCATACCTTCTCTCCCAGAGCCGTGGCGGCCGCTTTCGGGCTCTCGGTCTTGTCGGTGAATTGGGGCTTGGTGCCGATCTTGTAGGTTTCCAGAATCTCGTAGGTCACGGTGTCGCGGGTGGCGTTGAAGTACTGACGGCAACCGGCGGCGTGGATCCACAGTTCATGGTGCAGGCCGCGAGGGTTGTCGCGGAAGAACATGTAGTCGCCCCACTCCTCGTCGGTGCAGCTGTTGGGGTCCAGTGGACGCGGGATGTGCGCCTGGCCGGATGCGTGGAATTCCTCTTCGGAGCGCAGTTCGCCGCAGTGAGGACAGAAGATATGCAACATGGGGATTTCTCCTGTTAGTGGGCAACCGCAGCAGCGCCGTGTTCATCGATCAACGCACCGTTGTGGAAACGGTCGATGGAGAAAGGGGCGGCCAACGGGTGCATTTCACCCTTGGCCAGGCTCGCGGCAAATACGTTGCCCGAGCCAGGTGTCGCCTTGAAGCCACCGGTGCCCCAACCGCAGTTGAAGAACATGTTCGGGACCGGGGTTTTGGAAATGATCGGGCAGGCATCCGGAGTGGTGTCGACGATGCCGCCCCACTGACGGTTCATGCGCACCCGCGACAGCACCGGGAACATCTCGACGATGGCCTGGATGGTGTGCTCGATCACCGGGTACGAACCGCGCTGGCCGTAGCCGTTGTAGCCGTCGATACCGGCGCCGATCACCAGGTCGCCCTTGTCGGACTGGCTGATGTAACCGTGCACGGCGTTGGACATGATCACGCTGTCGATAATCGGCTTGATCGGCTCGGACACCAGCGCTTGCAGCGGGTGCGATTCGATCGGCAGGCGGAAACCTGCCAGCTTGGCCATGTGCCCGGAGTTTCCGGCGGTCACCACGCCGACGCGCTTGGCGCCAATGAAACCCTTGTTGGTTTCGACACCGATGCACACGCCGTTTTCCTTGCGGAAACCGATCACTTCGGTCTGCTGGATCAGGTCCACGCCCAGGGCGTCGGCAGCCCGGGCAAAGCCCCAGGCCACCGCATCGTGACGGGCCACGCCGCCGCGACGCTGGACGGTGGCGCCCATCACCGGGTAGCGGGTGTTTTTCGAGCAGTCCAGGTACGGAATTTCGTCGGCGACCTGCTTGGCATCGAGCAGCTCACCATCCACGCCATTGAGGCGGTTGGCGCTGACCCGGCGCTCGGAATCGCGAATGTCCTGCAGCGTGTGGCACAGGTTGTAGACGCCGCGCTGGGAGAACATCACGTTGTAGTTGAGGTCCTGGGACAGGCCTTCCCACAGTTTCATCGCGTGTTCGTACAGGTGCGCCGACTCGTCCCACAAGTAGTTGGAGCGAACGATGGTGGTGTTGCGCGCGGTGTTACCGCCGCCCAGCCAGCCCTTTTCGACCACGGCCACATTGGTGATGCCGTGTTCCTTGGCCAGGTAGTAGGCAGTCGCCAGGCCATGCCCGCCACCACCGACGATGACCACGTCGTAGACCTTCTTGGGTGTGGGCGTGCGCCACATGCGCTGCCAGTTTTCGTGATGGCTCAGAGAGTGCTTGAAGAGGCCGAAGCCTGAGTAGCGTTGCATAGTCATTTACTCCAAAACTGCACTCAGCGATAAACCGGGAAGTCTGCGCACAGGGCCGATACCTGCTCGGCGACGTTGGCCTCGACATCGGCATCGCCGAGGTTGTCGAGGATGTCGCAGATCCAGCCGGCCAGCGTGACGCACTGGGTCACCTTGAAACCGCGCGTGGTCACCGCCGGGGTGCCGATACGCAGGCCGGAGGTGACGAACGGCGACTGCGGGTCGTTCGGCACGGCGTTCTTGTTCACGGTGATGTGGGCGCGACCGAGGGCGGCGTCTGCGTCCTTGCCGGTGAGGCCCTGACGGATCAGGCTGACCAGGAACAGGTGGTTATCGGTGCCGCCGGACACTACATCGTAGCCGCGTTTGATAAACACGCCGGCCATGGCCTGGGCGTTCTCGATCACTTGTTGCTGATAGGCCTTGAAGCCTGGTTCCAAAGCTTCCTTGAAGCACACGGCCTTGCCCGCAATCACGTGCATCAGCGGGCCGCCCTGGGCGCCGGGGAATACGGCGGCGTTGAGCTTCTTCTCGATTTCTTCGTTGGACTTGGCCAGGATCAGGCCGCCACGTGGACCGCGCAGGGTCTTGTGGGTGGTGGTGGTGACCACGTCAGCGAACGGAATCGGGTTCGGATACAGGCCAGCAGCGACCAGGCCGGCCACGTGGGCCATGTCGACGAACAGCAACGCCCCCACCTTGTCGGCGATCTGGCGGAAGCGTGGGAAATCCAGGGTTTTGGAGTAGGCCGAGAACCCGGCAACGATCATCTTCGGCTTGCATTCAACGGCCAGACGCTCGACTTCGTCGTAATCGATCAGGCCGGTATCGGTGTTGATGCCGTATTGAACGGCGTTGTACAGCTTGCCCGAGGACGAGACTTTGGCGCCGTGGGTCAGGTGACCACCGTGGGCCAGGCTCATGCCCAGGATGGTATCGCCGGCTTGCAGCAGGGCCAGGTACACGGCGCTGTTGGCCGAGGAACCGGAGTGCGGCTGCACGTTGGCGTAATCGGCGCCGAACAGTTGTTTGGCGCGTTCGATGGCCAGAGCTTCGACCTTGTCCACGTGCTCGCAGCCACCGTAGTAGCGTTTGCCCGGGTAGCCTTCGGCGTATTTGTTGGTCAGGCCGCTGCCTTGGGCTTGCATGACGCGTTTGCTGGTGTAGTTCTCCGACGCGATCAGCTCGATGTGATCTTCCTGACGTTGCTCCTCGGCATTCATCGCCGCCAGCAGTGCATCGTCGTAACCCTGGATCTGGTCTTGCTTGCTGAACATCGCGTCTCTCCCAGCGGCATCTGTGCGCCATTCGTCTCGGTGAGGCACCGGTTTTTCGGCAGTGCCCTTTGAATGCGATGGTATGGCCGGCGTCGAGAGGCCAAATGCCTACGGACGCCACGCAAAGGCGCGTTTACGACATGGCGTAAACAGCCGAGACAGAACGTGACACCGGGAACAACTCAAAACCTTGTGGGAGCGGGCTTGCCCGCGATTGCGGTGGGTCAGCTGCATCTATGTTGGCTGATACACCGCTATCGCGAGCAAGCCCGCTCCCACAAAGGCTCGTACTGCATAGAGAACCAGGAAATGCCCCGGATAAAGCGCATACGCCCACCGGCGCATCGGCGGTGGTTTTACGCCCTGTGCATGTCGCAACAGGAACAGTCCCAGCCATGGCGCAATCAGACACGTGATAACGGCCGCCATCGCGACGGGGCTGCCCAGGCGGATCGAGTGATACAGCACCGACCACTGGTTGGCCGCCAGGCACACCAGCCCCGGCAACAGGGCGAAATACCAGGGTTTGCGATACACCAGCAGCGTCGCCAGCGGCAACAGCACGCCAAACACGCCGAACATCAAATGCCCCGAAAACAGCAGCGCCAGCACCATGGCCGACACCCCCAATACCCTTGCCTGTAAACCCGGCGCCTGCCAGCCCCGCGCCACCAACAGCCCCAGTGACAGGGTGGGGAGTACGTTCAAGGTGTCGGCATCGGCGATGAACAGCCGATAGGGGATCTCGCTCACCGCACTGAACAGCACCAGCCAGCCCAGGTAGCGCCATTGCCCGGTGACGACGGCCGGCCCGCGCGCCAAATTGGTTGCCATCGCCAGGCAGAACCATGGGAACGCCAATCGCCCCGGCACGTACAGCCAATCGGCGGAGAACCCGACATATCGCAGGTGATCGAGCACCATGCTCAGCAGCGCCAGCCACTTGAGCAAATCCAGTGCCCCATCCCTGTGCGTCATGTGCATAATTGGCCGTCGTCCTTGAGTTTGTTTGTCTGACGCATCCCGTGTGCTCCCCGGATGATCTTCGGTAGAGTGCGCACCATCAATGACCTTGAGCCGCTTCACCATAGGCGTCTCGACCACGGAAAGCAGGGCCATGACCGATAAGAGCCAACAATTCGCCAGCGATAACTATTCCGGTATCTGCCCTGAAGCCTGGGCGGCGATGGAGCAGGCCAACCATGGCCATCAGCGCGCCTACGGCGACGATGAATGGACCGCCCGCGCGTCTGATCAATTCCGCAAATTGTTCGAAACCGACTGCGAAGTATTTTTCGCCTTCAACGGCACCGCTGCCAACTCCCTGGCCCTGTCGTCGCTGTGCCAGAGTTACCACAGCGTGATCTGCTCGGAAACCGCCCACGTCGAAACCGATGAATGCGGTGCGCCGGAGTTTTTCTCCAACGGCTCCAAACTGCTGATCGCCGGCACCGAAAACGGCAAGCTGACCCCGGAATCGATCCGAGAGGTCGCCCTCAAGCGCCAGGACATTCACTACCCCAAACCGCGGGTGGTGACCCTGACCCAGGCCACCGAAGTCGGCAGCGTCTACACCCCGGAAGAAATCCGCGCCATCAGCGCCACCTGCAAGGAACTGGGCCTGAACCTGCACATGGACGGTGCCCGTTTCTCCAACGCTTGCGCGTACCTGGGCTGCACGCCCGCCGACCTGACCTGGAAGGCCGGCGTCGACGTGCTGTGTTTTGGCGGTACGAAAAACGGCATGGCGGTGGGCGAGGCCATTCTGTTCTTCAACCACAAACTGGCGGAAGACTTCGACTACCGCTGCAAACAGGCCGGGCAACTGGCCTCGAAAATGCGCTTCCTCTCGGCGCCCTGGGTCGGCATCCTTGAAAACGACGCCTGGCTCAAATATGCCCGCCACGCCAATCGCTGCGCGCAATTGCTCGCCGAACTGGTCAGCGACATTCCAGGGGTAGAACTGATGTTCCCGGTGCAGGCCAACGGCGTGTTCCTGCAACTCTCGGAACCGGCCATCGCTGCCCTGACTGCCAAGGGCTGGCGTTTCTACACCTTCATCGGCAAGGGCGGCGCTCGCTTCATGTGCTCCTGGGACACCGAGGAAGACCGTGTCCGCGAACTGGCCGCCGATATCCGCGAAGTGATGACTCGCTGAGCACTAACTGAGAAATCACTCATCCCTGTGGGAGCGGCGGTGCGACTGAAGACTTCGTCTACATTGTTTCTCGAGCCTTTGCTCGAATAACAATAATCAGGAGCACGCGCATGTCCTTGCAAGGCAAAACCCTGTTCATTACCGGCGCCAGCCGTGGGATTGGTCGTGAGATTGCCCTGCGCGCTGCGCGCGATGGCGCCAACATCGTGATTGCCGCCAAGAGTGCCGAGCCGCACGCCAAGTTGCCCGGGACGATTTACAGCGTGGCCGAGGAAGTCGAGGCCGCCGGCGGCAGGGCGCTGGCCCTGCAAGTGGATGTGCGTGACGAGGTCGCCGTGCATCAGGCCCTGGCGCAGGCCAATGAACATTTCGGCGGTATCGATGCGCTGGTCAACAACGCAGGCGCCATCAAGCTGACTGGCGTTGCGCACCTGGAGCTCAAGCGCTTCGACCTGATGCATCAGATCAACACTCGCGCGGTATTGCTATGCAGCCAGGCTGCCCTGCCCTACCTGAAGAAATCCGCCGGGCACATCCTCAACCTGTCCCCGCCGCTGAACCTGGATACCCAATGGTTCGCCCAATACAGCCCATACACCGTGACCAAATACGGCATGAGCATGCTGACCCTCGGGATGAGCGAGGAATTTCGTCACGTCGGGATCAGCGTCAATTCGCTGTGGCCGCAAACCATGATCGCCACCGCGGCCATCGAGTTCCAACTGGGCTCGCGCGAATCGTTCAAGCACGCCAGGACCCCGGCGATCATGGCCGATGCCGCCCACGTGATTCTCGGCAGCTCTGGCCGAACACTGACCGGGCGTTTGTTGATCGATGAGCAGGTATTGCGCGACAGCGGCGTAACCGAGTTCGAACACTACCGATTCGAACCGGGCAGCAGCGCCCCGTTGATGCCGGATTTATTCATCGACTGAACACCCCGAACCCTGTAGGAGCGAGCTTGCTCGCGATGGAAGCCCAGGCACCGCTGGCATTCAGACAGCCAGCGTCATCGTTGACGACCATCGCGACGGTTCGACGCCTCGACATGCTCGCTCCTACAGAAAGCAGGGGACTATCAGAATTCGATCCGCACATCGCCTTTGGGCACGCTGCAGCACGACAGGATATACCCCTCAGCTTCGTCTTCCTCGGTGATCCCGCCGTTGTGCTCCATCTCGACTTCGCCGCCCAGCTTCAGCACTTTGCAGGTGCCGCAGATGCCCATGCCGCAGGCCTTTGGGATCAGCAGGCCAACCTTGGCCGCCGCCGCATGCACGGTTTCGCCCGGCGCCACACGAATGCTCTTGCCCGAGGAAATGAATTCCACCTGATGCAGGTCCGCGGCATCGACTTCCGGCGCATCCGCCGCCTGCTCGGCCTGTTCCACCGCGTCGGCCCGGGCCTCTTCCGGCGTCGCGCCGAAGGATTCCTCGTGATAACGCTTCATGTCGAAGCCAGCGGACTCGAGCATGCGCTTGACCGCGTTCATGTAGGGCGTCGGGCCGCAGCAGAACACTTCGCGCTCCATGAAGTCCGGGGTCATCAGTTCGAGCATCTTGTGGTTCAGGTAACCGCGATAACCGGCCCAGGGTTCACCCAGACCATGCTTTTCGCAGATCAGGTGCAGGCTGAAGTTATCGATGCGCGACGCCATGTGTTCCAGCTCGCGGTGGTAAATGATGTCTTTGGGCGAGCGGGCGCTGTGGATAAACACCATGTCCACGTTGCCGTTGGTGTCATAGAACCAGCGGGCCATGGACATGCACGGCGTGATGCCGACACCGCCGCTGAGGTACAGCACTTTCGGCGCCGGGAAGTCGATGGCATTGAACAGCCCGACCGGCCCGTGCACCGCCAGCTCCTGTCCTTCATGCAGGGTGTCGTGCAACCAGTTCGATACCTTGCCGCCCGGTACGCGCTTGATGGTCACCGAGAAGCTGTAAGGCACCGATGGCGAACTTGAAATGGTGTACGACCGCATGATCGGCTGGCCTTCGATTTCCAGTTCCAGGGTGACGAACTGCCCCGGCTTGAAGAAGAACATGATCGGCTGGTCGGCCATGAAGCAGAAGGTGCGCACGTCCCAGGTTTCCTGGATGACTTTGACGCAACGCACGATATGACGGCCGTTGGCCCAGGTCTGGGTGGTTACCGTGTTCAGGAAGTTATTGGACATGCTGTTCTCCGTAGCCGATGGTCGGCCGTATGGTGGCGATTCTGCGTATAGCGCAAACCGCCCATTTACCTACCAGCGACATTCACATACTTATCGCGACCAGCCCATAACCACCGGGGGTTGCGCGTCGGGAACAGATTGGGCCATGTCGCCCATGGATAAGGTTGCGAGCAACGCCGGCCCCACACTCGCCCCATACCAAGACAGACATTCAAACCCTTGCGTAGCAACCCTGATTAGCCACTTTCGCTGGCCACACAGAATGGCCTTGAGGATCACAATGATGGACGTCACCACTACCCTGAGCCTGGGCGATCCGCTGGAACCCGCACGCAAGGCCACCGCCCAGATGCTGCAAGAGCGTGAGCGCACCTTCTCGCTGCCCCAGCCGTTCTACTCCGACGAGCGCCTGTTCGATATCGACATGCAGGAGATCTTCCAGAAAGAGTGGCTGATCGCCGGCATGACCTGCGAAATCCCAGCCAAGGGCAACTACCTGACCCTGCAGGTCGGCAAGAACCCGATCATCGTCATCCGTGGCGCTGAAGGCGTGGTTCATGCCTTCCACAACGTCTGCCGCCACCGTGGATCGCGCCTGTGTACCAGCGACAAGGGCAAGGTCGCCAAACTGGTTTGCCACTACCACCAGTGGACCTACGAACTCGACGGTCGCCTGTTGTTCGCCGGCACCGAAATGGGTGCCGACTTCGACATGAAGCAATACGGCCTCAAGCCTGTGAACGTGAAAACCGCCGGCGGCTATATCTTCATCAGCCTGGCGGAAAACCCGCCGGCCATCGACGAGTTCCTGTCGACACTCAACCACTACATGGAACCGTACGACATGGAAAACACCAAGGTGGCGGTGCAAACCACCTTGATGGAGAAGGCCAACTGGAAATTGGTGCTGGAAAACAACCGCGAGTGCTACCACTGCAACGCATCGCACCCGGAACTGCTCAAAACCCTGCTGGAATGGGACGACGTTACCGACCCACGTGCCGACCAGGCGTTCAAGGACCACGTTGCCGCCTCCGCGGCCGCCTGGGAAGCGGAAAAGATCCCTTACGCCCACGCCAGCTTCGGCCTGCGTAACCGCATCGTGCGCATGCCGCTGCTCAAAGGCACCGTGTCGATGACCATGGACGGCAAACAGGGCTGCGCCAAGCTGATGGGCCGCATCAAGAACCCGGACCTGGGCTCGATGCGCATCCTGCACCTGCCGCACTCGTGGAACCACTGCATGGGCGACCACATCATCGTGTTCACCGTCTGGCCGATCAGCGCCCAGGAAACCATGGTCACCACCAAGTGGCTGGTGCACAAGGACGCGGTCGAAGGGGTGGACTATGACGTGGAGCGCATGCGCCAGGTCTGGGACGCCACCAATGACCAAGACCGTCGTCTGGCCGAAGAGAACCAGCGCGGTATCAACTCGTCGGCCTACCAGCCAGGCCCCTACTCCAAGACCTATGAGTTCGGTGTGGTGAACTTCATCGACTGGTACAGCGGCCGCATGCTCAACAACCTCGGGGCTGAGCCTGCGCCTTACCTCAAAGGGGTGGCGGTCAGCGGTTAAGCGCAAAAAGCATCGCGGGCAAGCCCGCTCCCACAGGTTCTGCGAAAATCCCCCTGTAGGAGCGGGCTTGCCCGCGATGGCATCTTTCCAATCACCAAACATCTCAAGGGATAGAACTGTACGAAATTTAACCTATTCCATTCAGCACTAAGCCCGCCGCACCTCCCAGCCTTCCGCAAACAAGTTATCCACACCTCCACCCACAGCAACTGGGGACAACTGTGGATACCTGACCATTTCCATTCACAGAAACTGAAGAAAATCCGTGACTTATCCAAAAGCATGTCTTTGGATAACCAATGGCTACTTTTTGATCAACCCTATGTAGCCCTCTATATACAAGGCCTGTAGAGGATGGCGAACACGTTATCCACAGAAGCACCAACAGACTTTGGGGGCAACTTTAGCGCCGCTGTGGAAAAGTGCCACGGACATTGAAAAACAAAGGTTTTCAGTGTGTTCGGAGAGTAAATAAGCCACTTTGGCTATTTTTTGATCAACTTCGTGAAAGACCCGTTTTTAGAGGCTTTGGGGCGATAGCAAACATCTTATCCACAGATGCGCCAACAGCGTTTGTGAGTAATCCATGTCGAGCAGTCGTAGCCCCGACGAATAGCTGCCTAAACTGGAGTTCTATGGCCGATACATCAAGTACGCCTCACCGGTCACCCGAATCATCGGATGCGGCGTGATCTGGCAGGTATCGACGATGCGAAAGCCGTGGCGCTCGTAGAAACGCCGGGCCCCGGTGTTGGCGGCGTAGTCGATCAGGCTCAGGCCGTTGAGGCCGAGCTGGTTGGCGCGGTCGTAGGCGTAGGCGAGGAACTCCTTGCCCAGGCCCTGGCCGCGCCAGCCCTCATGCAGCGCCAGGCTGGAGATGTAGAGGGTGTCGGGTATTTCCATGGTGGCATAGGGCGCGAGCACCGGATCGGTGGTGGGTTCTGCCAGGGGGTCATGGCGCATGACATAGCTGTGCATCATGCCGATCACTTCGCCGTTCGCTTCGGCAATCAGGCAGTTCTGGTACGAGAAGTCCACGTCGTCGCGGGCGTAGCGAACAGCGCCCACGTCCAGCAGGTCCTGGCCGGGTTCGGCGAGCTGGCTCCAGATGTAATCGGAGGCACCTTCAGAGGAAATCTGAAACAGACGGGCAATCTCCCGCGCGTCGCTGCGCAGGGCTGGACGGAATTCGACGGTCATTGGGTGTTTCCAAGTGGGAGACTTTATGGGGATCCCTGTGGGAGCGGGCTTGCCCGCGATTGCGGTGTGCCTGTCCAAGGCTGTGTAACTGATACGCCGCCATCGCGGGCAAGCCCGCTCCCACATTGGATATTCAACGTCAAAGCAATCAGCGCACCACACCTTCCTCGATCAACAACTTGAGAATCGCCTCGGCACCGGCCTGCGCACTCACGCCCTTGAGCACCTGCCCGCCTCCGCCGCTGGCCTTGGCCGTGGCGGCTTTCATGCGGTCGGCGCCGCTCTTGGCCTTGATCACCTTGAGGCGTTTGGGTCGCGGCTTGGCCGGTTGCAGGGTCGCCACCGCCAGCAGCTCATCGTCGACCACTTCTACGTCATCGGCCTGCAACACACCGCGCCGCGCCGGACCATAGGCGCTCTGGCGTGGCTTGGGCGCCGCGTTATCCACAGTGGCCAGGAATGGCAGACGCACCTTCAGGCGACGACGTTGACCACGTGGCAACGCCTGGAGCACCAGGGCCGAACTGCCGTCGATGGATTCCACCTGCGCCAGCCCCACCACCAGCGGCCAACCAAGGCCCTCCGCCAGCAAAAACGGCAGCATGCCCGAGCCTTCGCCGGTTTCCGCCTGGCTGCCGGTCAGCACCACCTGGGCGCCTGCTTCACGCAGGTAAGCGGTCAGCGCCGGCAGCGCGTCGGCACCCGCCGGTTGCTCGAGCACATGCATCTGTTCCAGCCCCATGCCCAGGTAGGCCCGTAACGCAGGTTCTGCGACGTCCCCGGCATGCAGCACCTGCAAGTTATCCCCAGCCAGTTGCAGGCCCAGTTCCACTGCCCGCGCATCCTGCTCCGCACGGCGTGGACGGCCGGAGGTCGGGTGGGCGCCGATGGACACCAGGCTGACGATTTTCGTGCTCATAACCCTTTCCTTCCCTTAAGCCGCATCGCGCTTGGCGTCGTTGCGATAAGCCGCTATTGCATCGATCAAGGCTTGAAGAAGCTCGGCGCTTTCGCCGATCACCGACAGGTCGGCCCGTTTGATCATGTCGCAGCCCGGGTCGAGGTTGATCGCCACCACCTTGTCGCAGGCGCCAATGCCCTGCAGGTGCTGGATCGCCCCGGAAATCCCCACCGCCACGTAGACCCGTGCCGTGACCCAGGTGCCGGACGCACCGACCTGACGGTCGCGCGCCATGAAGCCATCGTCCACCGCGACCCGCGAGGCGCCCTCGGTGGCGCCAAGTGCCTGGGCCGTCCTGTGGAAAAGCTCCCAGTCCTTGACCCCGTTGCCGCCGGAGAAAATGAATTCGGCTTCGGCCATCGGAATCGCCGCCGGATCCACCGCCACCGAACCCAGATCCTCGATACGCGACAAGCTGCGCGCCACGGCTGTGGATAACTCCACCGGCAACACTTCGTGACGAGTTTCGCTGACCGGTTCTGCGCATTCGACGGCGCCCAGAATCAGACGCGCGAGCGGACGCGCAAGGTCCTGCAAGCCCGCACCGGCGCGGCCGACGCATTGCTCATCCTTGACCTGCCAGACCCGTGTTGCCGGGCGCTCGCCCAAGGCAGCAGCGAAACGCCGGCCGAGTTCGCCGCCACCCGTGCGGCTGTCCGGCAGCAGCCAGTGCCGGGGGTTGAACTGGTTATCCACAGCCCGAAGACCCTGGATGCGTTGCTCCGGTGCATAACCGCTGAACTCGTCACCTTCGAGTACCAGCAGGCGATCGACGCCAGCGCTGGCAAACGCATTTTCCTTGTGCTCGCCAAATACCACCGCCAACACCGCACCCTCCTTGCCCGCCAACTGATGGGCAAGGCCGAGCAAGTCGCGGTCGTGGCTGCTCAGACGGCCACCGACCATGTCCGGCACCACGCTGATGTAGAACGCCGGTTGTGGAACCTGATGCAGCGGCAGTTGCACCTCTACGGCGGCCGAACGTTTGGCCGAGCCACCCTGTTGCGCGCCGCTGCGATCGATGCGCTTGATGCCGTTGGGGCCGATGAAGCCCATGCCATGGGGATTCTTGCGAATGACGCCATTGGGCCCCATCCAGCTGTGCTGCGCCGGTTGCATGGCCGCGTGCAGCGGGTGCAGGCGGTTACGGGCAATCCATTCGGCGCGGGGGTCGCGGCGGATAATGTCGCTCATCAGTGCACCTCCGCAGGTTCGCGTTTGGCCGGCGCGGCGGATTTCGGCGCGTCTTCTTCAAGCAGCGCATCAGCCACCAGTTCGGCAATGTCCTTGATCAACGGCCGGGGCTCGACCACGCCTTCGAGCATCGCGGTGCACTGCGGACAGCCCACGGCGACCAGTTCGGCGCCGGTTTCGCGGATGTCTTCCATGCGCATGTCGGGGATCCGTTGCTTGCCCGGAATGTCGGTGATTGGCGCGCCGCCACCACCACCGCAGCACCGGGAGCGGAAACCGGAACGTTGCATCTCTTTCACTTCGATCCCAAGGGCACGCAGCACTTCGCGCGGCGCCTCGTATTCACCGTTGTAGCGACCGAGGTAACACGGGTCGTGATAGGTCACGCTGTCGCCTTTGTGCTGGCCGAGGTTCAGTGCGCCGGTTTTGATGATTTCCGCCATATAGGTGCTGTGGTGCTGCACCCGGTAGTTGCCATCGAAAGCCCCGTACTCGTTTTTCAGCACGTGGAAGCTGTGCGGATCACAGGTGACGATGCGGTTGAAGCTGTACTTGGCGAGGGTCTGGATGTTGCGTTTCGCCAGCAACTGGAAGGTCGCTTCATCGCCCAGGCGACGGGCCACGTCGCCGCTGTCGCGCTCTTCGAGGCCGAGTACCGCGAAGTCGATTTTGGCCGTTTTCAACACTTTGACGAAGGCGCGCAGTGTGCGCTGGTTGCGCATGTCGAAGGCGCCATCACCCACCCAGAACAGCACGTCGGTGGATTTCTTCTCGCTGAGCAGGTTGAGATTGAGGTCCGCCGCCCAGTTCATCCGCCCACCCGGGGCGAAACCGCCGGGGTTGTCGGTGGCGATCAGGTTTTCCAGCACCTCGGCGCCCTTGTTCGGGGTCGCGCCTTTTTCCAGGGTCAGATGCCGGCGCATGTCGACGATGGCATCGACGTGCTCGATCATCATCGGGCATTCCTCGACGCAGGCGCGGCAGGTGGTGCACGACCACAGGGTTTCAGCGTCGACCAGACCGTTGACGATCGGTTGATGTGGATTGCCCGAGTGTTCGCCAATCGGTTTGCCCGGATAGGGGCTGCCGGCAAACTTCGCGTCAGTACCGCCCGCGAGGCCGACGACCATGTCCTGTATGAGTTTTTTCGGGTTCAGCGGCTGGCCGGCGGCGAAGGCCGGGCACGCCGCTTCGCACTTGCCGCACTGCACGCAGGCATCGAAGCCGAGCAACTGGTTCCAGGTGAAATCCTTGGGTTTTTCCACGCCCAGCGGCGCGGTCGGGTCGCCCAGGTCCAACGGTTTCAAACCGGTGGAGCGGCCGCCGCCAAAACGCTCGGCACGACGGTGCCAGGCCAGGTGCAAGGCACCGGCGAAGGCGTGCTTCATCGGCCCACCCCAGGTCATGCCGAAAAACAGCTCCGACACGCCCCATAACACGCCGATACCGAGAATCACCGTCAGCAGCCAGCCACCGAAGTTTTCCGGCAGGATGCCGGCCACCGGCAAGGTCACCAGGAAAAACGAGGCCGAGAAGGCCAGCAGGCTTTTCGGCAAGCGCATCCACGGGCCTTTCGACAGCCGCGACGGCGGGTTGCGCCGACGCAGGTACATGAAGATCGCCCCGACGAACATCACCGCTGACATCAACAGCAGTGCATAGCCGAGCCAGCGGTTATGCAGGCCAAAGCCGTGCACCAGGATCGCCAGGACGATGGACGCCACCGCGCCACCGGCCGTGGCCACGTGGGTGTTGGCAATGTATTTGTCCCGCGCCACCACATGGTGCAAATCGACCATGTAGCGCTTGGGCATGGCGAACAGGCCGCCGATCAGGTCGACCTTGGAGGCTCGACCCCGACGCCACATGGCCACCCGCCGCAGCGCACCCAGGGCCGCAAGGCCCAGGGCGGCGAACAACAGGATTGGAAGAAGGGTGTTTAACATCAGAGTCACCTCTGGCGAGGTGCAAGCTGCAAGCTGCAAGCTGCAAGAAAGAGCCGCGATGAGGCTGTGCTTTTACTTGTCGCTTGTAGCTTGCGGCTTGCAGCTACGCCGTCAAAAATCCTTACAGAGCCGGAGTGCGTCATAGATGGCAGCGTGCACGTTACGCTGTGCCACGCAGTCGCCGATGCGGAACAGCAGGTAGCCGTCGCCGCTCTGCTCGAGGCATGGTTGCGGCTTGATAGCGAACAGCGCCTCGACGTCGATCTGGCCCTTGTTGCGCGCACCTTCCTTCAACGCGTAGTAGATTTCCTCGTCCGGACGCACGCCGTTTTCGACGACAACCTGGTCCACTACCCGCTCCTCCTTGGCGCCGGTGTATTCGTTTTCCAGGACCGCCACCAACTTGTCGCCTTCGCGGTAGACCTTCTCCAGCATCATGTCGCCGGTCATGATCACTTCTTTGGGGTACATGCTGCGGTAGTAGGTCGGGAACGACGTACCGCCGATTGCCACACCCGGCTTGATGTCGTCGGTGACGATCTCGACCTGGCTGCCCTTGTCCGCCAGGAAGTCGGCGGTGGACATGCCGGTGAACTCGCAGATGGTGTCGTACACCAGTACGTTCTTGCCCGGTGCAACCTTGCCGTCAAGCACGTCCCAGCTGCTGACCACCAGGCCTTCAGCCGCACCCCAGTGCTCGTTCTGTTCGAGGAACGGATGACCGCCGACCGCCAGCACCACCACATCCGGACGCAGGTCCATGATGGTCGGCGCATCCGCCGCCGTGCCCAGGCGCAGGTCGACTTTCAGACGAGCCAGCTCCAGTTGATACCAACGGGTAATACCCGCGATCTGATCCCGTTGCGGGGCTTTCGCCGCCGTTGTGATCTGCCCGCCGATGAATTCCTTCTTCTCGAACAGGGTCACGTCATGGCCACGCTCGGCGGCCACACGCGCCGCCTCCATCCCCGCAGGCCCGGCGCCGACCACCACCACCTTGCGTTTTACGCCGGTGGTTTTTTCGATGATGTGCGGCACACCCATGTATTCACGGGAGGTCGCGGCGTTCTGGATGCACAACACATCCAGGCCCTGGTACTGACGGTCGATGCAGTAGTTGGCACCGACGCATTGCTTGATCTGGTCGATCTGGCCCATCTTGATCTTGGCGATCAGGTGCGGATCGGCGATATGCGCACGGGTCATGCCGACCATGTCGACGTAACCGCCCTCCAGGATCCGCGTCGCCTGGTTCGGGTCCTTGATGTTCTGCGCGTGCAGCACCGGAACCTTGACCACTTCCTTGATACCGGCCGCCAGGTGCAGGAACGGCTCCGGCGGATAACTCATGTTCGGGATCACGTTGGCCAGGGTGTTGTGGGTGTCGCAACCCGAACCCACGACACCGATGAAATCGAGCATGCCGGTGTCGTCGTAATACTTGGCGATCTGTTTCATGTCTTCATGGGACAGGCCGTCCGGGTGGAACTCGTCACCGCACAGGCGCATACCCACGCAGAAGTCGTCGCCAACTTCGGCGCGCACAGCCTTGAGCACTTCCAGGCCGAACTTCATGCGGCCCTCGAAGCTGCCGCCCCATTCGTCGGTGCGCTTGTTGACCCGTGGGCTCCAGAACTGGTCGATCATGTGCTGGTGCACGGCCGACAGTTCGACGCCATCGAGGCCACCGGCCTTGGCGCGGCGGGCCGCTTGTGCGTAGTGGCCGATCACCCGCCAGATTTCTTCCGGCTCGATGGTCTTGCAGGTAGCGCGGTGCACCGGTTCACGGATGCCGGACGGCGACATCAGTGTCGGCCAGTTAAAGCCGTCCCAGCGCGAGCGTCGCCCCATGTGGGTAATCTGGATCATGATCTTGGCGCCGTGCTTGTGCATGGCGTCGGCCAGGTTCTGGAAGTGCGGAATGATGCGGTCGGTGGACAGGTTCACCGAACTCCACCATTCCTGCGGGCTGTCGATGGCCACCACCGACGAACCGCCGCAGATTGCCAGGCCGATCCCGCCCTTGGCTTTCTCTTCGTAGTACTTGACGTACCGGTCGGTGGTCATGCCGCCGTCGGTCGCGTAGACCTCGGCGTGGGCGGTGCTGATCACGCGGTTGCGGATGGTCAATTTACCGATCTGGATCGGCTGGAACATAGCTTCGAAAGCCATGGCGGTCTCCTCAAATCGTTAAAAAACTACTGCGCTCGACCATGCTGCGTTGAAATCAGACTCGAAATGCTCATTGACTAAAGTCAACTGTGCTTTCTCGCCTGACTTCGCCTTGCCTGGCCTTCGCTCGCTACGTTTTTTCAACGATTTGCTTATTGTTTAGGTTTGACGGTGAACAAACCGTCGTCGTGGCCTTCTTCGGAGCCACCGTAGACCTGCTCGGCCACGGTGCGGATCTTGCTGCCGCGTGCGGCGAGGATCTGGTCCATGGCACCGGCGAACCAGCCAGTGAACATGTAATCGACCTTGCGCCCGACCTTGCCGTAGACGTAGACGAATGCGGAGTGTTCGAGCTTGACGCTGGCGGTGCCTTTGTCGAGGTCGATGTCCTGGATCTTGAACAGGCCCCAGCCGCGTTGCGACAGGCGCTTCATGTAGTGCTCGAACACCGCGACGCCTTCCAGGCCGTGGCATTCGGCTTCTTTTTCACACCAGTGCCAGGCGGACTTGTAGCCGGCCTTGTAGAGGATCTCGGCATAGGCGTCGGCGCCCAGCACTTCCTCGATGCCCATGTGGTTATTCACGAAGAAATGACGTGGCACGTACAGCATCGGCAGGGCGTCGGACGTCCAGACACCGGTCTCGCTGTCGACTTCGATAGGCAATTGCGGGGCGATCTTGGCCATGGAAACTTAACTCCAGAAGAATTTTGGTGTTGCCCCCGGCGCGGACGGCCGGGGGAAAAGGATTCAGCGCGCGGCGGTTTATTCGCCCCAAACGTCTTTTAAGACGTTCACCCAGTTTTCGCCCATGATCTTGCGCACCACCCGTTCGGAGTGGCCGCGCTTGAGCAGGGTTTCGGTCAGGTTCGGGAACTCGCCGACGGTGCGGATGCCCAGCGGATTGATGATCTTGCCGAAGCTGGTCAGACGGCGGGCGTAGCCCTTGTCATGGGTCAGGTATTCGAAGAAGTCCTGGCCATGGCCCTGGGTAAAGTCGGTGCCGATGCCGATGGCGTTTTCGCCGACGATGTTCATGGTGTATTCGATCGCTTCGGCGTAGTCGTCGATGGTCGAATCGATGCCCTTGGCCAGGAACGGCGCGAACATGGTCACACCGACGAAACCGCCGTGATCGGCGATGAACTTCAGTTCTTCATCGGATTTGTTGCGCGGGTGAACCTTCAGGCCAGATGGCAGGCAGTGCGAGTAGCACACCGGTTTCTTGGATTCGAGGATGACCTCTTCGGAGGTTTTCGAGCCAACGTGGGACAGATCGCACATGACGCCGACGCGGTTCATCTCGGCAACGATTTCACGACCGAAGCCCGACAGGCCACCATCACGCTCGTAGCAACCGGTGCCCACCAGGTTCTGGGTGTTGTAGCACATCTGCACGATGCCGACGCCGAGCTGCTTGAAAATCTCGACATAGCTGATCTGGTCTTCGAATGCGTGAGCGTTCTGGAAACCGAAGAGGATGCCGGTCTTGCCCTGCTCCTTGGCCTTGCGGATGTCAGCCGTCGTGCGGACCGGAATCACCAGGTCGCTGTTCTCGCGGATCAGTTTCTGGCTGGCGGCGATGTTATTGACAGTGGCCTGGAAGCCCTCCCACACCGACACGGTGCAGTTGGCCGCGGTCAGACCGCCCTTGCGCATGTCTTCGAACAGCTCACGGTTCCATTTGGCAATAATCAGCCCGTCGATAACGATGCTGTCGGCGTGCAGTTCGGCTGGGCTCATCAGGCTGTCCCCTATTGTCGATTCATGCGCCGAATCGTGTGCCGGCGCTTTGGGGCCAGCATATGCCTCGGTGCCTTGGCAGCCGGGTGCAAAAACGACAGGGGAATTGCCGAAAGCGTCAATCCGCGACAAAGGGTCATCGCAAGCCGACACAGGCCACCTGTTCAAGGGCCTGCGCATGGGCCAGAATTCGCGCCATTACGGAATTTGGGGGTGATGCGATGAAATCTGTTTTGCTGGCCTTGCTACTGATAACGACCGGCGCACACGCGGCGCAGGAGTCCGACACCAACCCTTGCGATACCGTCGAAAACGACGTGCAGACCCTGGAATGCTCGGTGTACGGCCGCACCACCGCCGAAGACCTGCTCAAGGACAACCTCCAGAGCCTGACGGAGCGGCTGCAAGGCCTGTACGGCAAAAACCCGACGCAACTGGCCGACATCACCGCCAAACTCAAGAACGCCCAGCAACAATGGCTGAAAACCCGCGACGCCGACTGCGCCGTCGAGGCCTTTCCGGCGACCAGCGGCAGCAAGGCGTTCACCATCGTGCAAAACGATTGCGTGGCGCGCATGAGCGACGAGCGGTCGGAGTTTTTGGAGTCGATTGGGCAGGAGTGAAATGACGCTTTTACAGAGAGCTGGCATTCTTGCCAGCTCTCTCCTACACACCTTGCAGAGCCTGCCTACAGACCCCGCATCACCCCGTGTCGGACCCTCTCCTTGGGCAACACCCCGACATGTTTTGTTGATTGGCCCGCAGAGAAATATAAGTAAATATTGGAAATCTTATAAAAGACTTATATTCTCTCATGAACAGTATCCACTGGACTCGAAAGGCCGTTAAGCAACTCCTGAAATTGCATTCCTCTCATCAGAGCCAGGTTCGCGATGCCGTGACGTCGCTGGCTGACATGCCCGATACGGGCAACGTCAAAGCACTCGTCGGCCATCTGTATGCCTATCGACTTCGAGTAGGCCATTACAGAGTTATGTTCGATTGGGATGGAGCAATCAAAGTGGTCAGTATTCAAGAGGTCAAAAAACGTGATGAACGCACCTACTGACGTTCAAATCATCAACGACGCAGACGGAAATCCTGCCTTCGTGGTCATTCCCTACGCACAATATGTGGCACAGAAGGTCGAACCCGATCTGATTCCCCACGAAGTGGTCAGTCGTATCGTCGACGGGGCGACACCGATTCGCGCCTGGCGCGAACACTTGAACCTTACCCAGGATGAAGTGGCCCAACGCATGGGTATTTCGCAACCGGCCTTTGCCCAGCAGGAAACCGTCGCGAAGCCGCGTCGGGCCACCCGCGAGAAAATTGCGGCGGCGTTTGGCATCACGGCCAATCAGCTTGAGCTTTGAGCTGCACTCCAACCATTGTGAAAAGGATCGACATGAAAATCTGCGGCATCGAAATCAAAGGCAGCGAAGCCATTATTGCCGTGGCGGCGCTCGACGGTCAGGCGCTGCGCCATGTCGCGCTCAACACCAAGAAGATCGCCCTTGAAGATGACGACGAAGCGGCGAACGTCAAAGTCTTTGCCGCTCAGGTTGCGTCGTTTGTACGTGAAAACTCCATCGACCGGATCGCGATCAAGAAGCGCAGCAAGAAAGGCGAATTCGCTGGTGGACCGACAACGTTCAAGATCGAGGGCGTCTTCCAGTTGCTGGAGAGTTGCGAGGTGTCGCTGCTGTCGCCGCAGACGATTAATGCGCAGGCCAGGAAGCACGGTTTTGAACTGCCGGCGACGCTGAACAAGTATCAGCATGAGGCCTACAAAGCGGCCTGTTCGGCGTTGATGAAGAAGTAACCCCGTCACGCACCTGTTACTTGTGACAGTAGCCAGCAGGGGAAAATCGGCGCATAGGTTGGCAACTTTCATCAGAGCCGCCGATGATGACCGCCAACCTGCACCACAATACGCCCACCCTGGCGGTTTACGACCCGCGCAGCCAGGCGATTCGCAGTGTGGCTTACCACCGCGCCCAGCCGGATGAAACGCCGCAATCGCACATTACTCGTCAGGCCTACAACGCCAGCGGGCATTTGGTGGCTGGCTGGGACCCGCGTCAGTGGGTCACGGAGGGCGATCCTTCGTCGACAAATGTGCATGCCCTCTCTGGGGGATCTTTGCTGAGCAGCAGTGCTGACGCAGGCTGGAAAGCCGGCATGTTGGGCAACGCCAACGAACTGCGCTTCGAATGGGATGGCCGGCAGCTTCTTCGACAAGTCGACTACGACGATCAGCTACGTCCGACGACCATTACCGAGCAGGTCGACGGCGCCCCGCCTGTTGTCAGCGAACGAATGGTCTATGGCGAAGACGGCGTTGAATTCGCCTCACGCAATCAATGCGGGCGCCTGATTCGCCACGACGATCCGGCCGGTAGCCTGCATGCCGACGCCTACGACCTCCGAGGTTCAAGAGTCAGCGAGTCCAGGCACTTCACAAATGACCTCTCGCAGCCCGATTGGCCAGTCAGTCTAAATGAGCGTGATCAAAAACTGGTCGCCGATGGCGAAACCACGATCTGGCAATTCGACGCCTTGGGCGCTCTTCTGTCCCTGGCCGATGCACGGGAAAACCGACGCCTGTTCGCCTACGACATGGCAGGCCAGTTGCTACGGATAAATCTCAAGCGCGACGGTTTGCCCGATGCCCCTTTGCTCAGTGACAGGCGCTATAGCGCAACGGGCCAGATAGAACATGAAACCGCCGGCAATGGCGTCGAAACGACCCGTCGTCATGACGCTCAGGACGGTCGCCTGTTGCAACTCACGTCCGCTCGCTCGGGCCGCACCTTCCAGGACCTTGTCTACGACTACGACCCCGGGGGCAACATCAGCCGGATCCACGACTTTGTCCCGGCCACGCGTTACTTCAAAAACCAACGCACTGACGCCATCAACCACTACCGCTATGACTCGCTGTCACAACTGGTTCAAGCCAGCGGACGAGAATGTATCGCCAGCGCGGACGCGATGACGGCGTATACACAGACCTTTTCATATGACCAGGCGGGGAATTTGCTGAGGCTTGTCCATGAAGGCGTTCAGGGTTACACCCGTGACATGGTCATCGCGCCCTCAAGCAACCGAAGCCTGCTGAAACCGCAGGCGGGCGAAGCGGATTTCATCAACAGTTTTGACGAAAACGGCAACTTGCGGGTTTTGGCACCTGGTGCGCAGGCGATGCTCTGGGATTGTCGCAACCAACTGAGCAAAGTCATTCAAGTCATCAGGAATGATGAACAGAACGACGATGAACTCTATCGCTACGACGCTGGCGGCCAGCGGCTGCGCAAGGTGCTCCAGCGCAAGACTAAAACGGCAACTGCAACCCGCGAAGTGCGTTACTTGCCAGGGCTGGAGATCCATGACACCGGCAATAACGAAGTGCACTATGTGATCAGTGTCGACACCGGCAACTGCATCGTCCGGGCTGTGCATTGGCATCAGCCACCCCGGAAAATATCGCCAACGATCAGATCCGCTATAGCCTGGGGGACCACCTTGGCTCCTGCACTTTGGAACTGGACGAAAATGCAGCGCTGATCAGCCAGGAGTGGTACTACGCCTTCGGCGAAACGGCCTGTTGGTCGGCGCGAAGTGAAGTGGAGGGAAGCTACAAGACCCTTCGGTATTGCGCGAAGGAACGGGATGCCACCGGGCTTTACTACTATGGGTTTCGTTATTACGCGCCTTGGTTACAGCGGTGGATCAACCCGGATCCGGCGGGTGATATCGATGGCTTCAATCGCTATCGGATGGTTCGCAATAACCCGCTGCGATTAAAGGACAGTGAGGGTTTGAATCCGATGGATGAACTGAAACCCGTTGATGAGATCGAAACAACATTTGTCGGCTGGGGGCAGAAGATACTGCATCGCCGGGCCAGCGCTTTGCCTGACGAAAAGAGAAACGAATTCAAACACGATTTATTGAACATGATCCGCTTCACCACTGCTGCGCTTACGGATTTGCGCCAAAGCCCTCTATCGGCGGAAACTCTGCAAAAATTGAAATACATTTATGGAGAGCAAGCGAGCCCGCAATACTTGGAAATGGCTGCAATGGCAGCTAAAGAAAAACTGAAATGGATACTTTCCGGAGCCTTACAGGATTACGAAAGCGGTGAGCGTTTTGTATTTGTCGAGATACTTCCTGATGGACCTTTCGAGCGTGGATTTACCTACGCTCAAACTTCGGATAGGAACAAGTTCGTTTACCTCACCCCTCATTATCATCAGGAGTCGGCGACATTGCGACCGGGAATAATCTTTCATGAGCTCTCCCATGTTCACGGCGATGCTTATGACTACTGGCCGGTGTTTTCTTTAACCTCACGTGATGCTACATCAGAGACATCTGATTCAATCGTGCAGTCAAACATTGAAAATTCCTTGGGGACTCACTTAACTCCCAATATTTCAGACTTGGGCCAGAGGGAACGTGATTCCATACAACGGCATATTGACCAGGCGAAACGAATGTACCCGGACTTAGAACGCCAAAGGTGGGCTTCACGCATCGCAATCACAACTCACAACGCTGATAGCTTGACTGCTTTGATGCTTCAGTTCAGGCATCGATAGATTCACTGAACCATGGGCGGCTTGGAGACGGTCGCCAATGCGATGGTTGCGACTTGTCGCCCAACACCGTTGCGCCGATCCTCCCGCGGGCAGCGCTCGAACTTTGCCCGATAACTGCGGGTGAAATACGACGGCGATTCAAACCCGCAGGCAATGCTCACCTCCAGCACGCTCATGTCGGTCTGGCGCAACAACTTGCGGGCCTTTTCCAGCCGCAACCTCAGGTAGAAATTGCTCGGTGTGTCGTTCAGATGTAGGCGAAACAGCCGCTCCAGTTGCCGGCGCGTCACCTTGATCGATTCGGCCAGTTGCAGGGTGGTCAGCGGCGGTTCGCTGTGTTGCTCCATTTCGCCAATGACTTGCACCAGTTTTTTGTTGCTGATGCCATACCGCGTGGCGACTTCCATGCGCTGGTGGTCCTTGCGCGGACGGATGCGGCCGAGCACGAATTGTTCGCTGACCTGGATCGCCAGTTCCGGGCCGTGGGCCTGGGCGATGAGGTCGAGCATCAGGTCGATGGAAGCGGTGCCGCCCGCCGAGGTGATGCGCCGACGGTCGATCTCGAACAGCTCCTGGGTGACGCTCAGTTGTGGATAAGACTCCTTGAACGCGTCGATGGCTTCCCAGTGCAAGGTCAGGCGATGGCCGTCAAGCAAGCCCGCTTCGGCGAGGACGAAACTGCCGGTGTCGATGGCACCGAGGGTCACGCCTTCCATGTCCAGCCGGCGCAGCCAGTGTTCCAGTGCGGGCGTGGCGAACTTCAGCGGTTCGAAGCCAGCGACCACCAACAGCGTCGCGCCTTTCTTCAAAGGCTCCAGCGCGGCATCGGCGTTGACCGACATGCCATTGCTGGCCAGGACCGCGCCGCCATCGGCGCTCAGGACATGCCAGCGGTACAGCTCGCCGCGAAAGCGATTGGCCACCCGCAGCGGCTCGATGGCCGAGATGAAACCGATGGCCGAAAAACCCGGCATCAACAAAAAGTAGAAATCCTGGGACATGGCGCACTCGATCAGCCAGTAACGTGAGACCGCTAGCGTGTGGACGTTGATACGCCACTTGTACCCAGCATTCAAGAGCACAGGTCGCTGCAGTGCAAGAGCTGGTCGCCGCAGTGCGTTTTCAGGGGGCCAAGGCTGCGTAACGTTGGCATCACCGGCGCACAGACACCGGGCCCCACAATAACGATCTGCCGAGGAAACCTGTGATGAAACGACTGATCAGCAGCTGTGTTCTTGCACTCAGTGGTACCGCTTTGCTGAACGCCAGCGTCATGGCGGCCGAACCTGCGTCGTGCCAGAACGTGCGCATGGGCGTGGTGAACTGGACCGACGTAATCGCCACCAGTGCCATGACCCAGGCCCTGCTCGACGGCCTCGGCTACAAGACCAAACAGACCAGCGCCTCCCAGCAGATCATCTTCGCCGGGATCCGCGACCAACGCCTGGACCTGTTCCTGGGCTACTGGAACCCGCTGATGACCCAGACCATCACCCCGTTCGTCGAGGCCAATCAGGTCAAGGTATTGAAAGAACCAAGCCTGAAAGATGCACGCGCCACGCTGGCGGTGCCTACCTACCTGGCGGACAAGGGCCTGAAAACCTTCGCCGACATCGCCAGGTTCGAAAAAGAACTGGGCGGCAAGATCTACGGCATCGAGCCGGGGTCGGGCGCCAACACCCAGATCAAGGCAATGATCGCCAAGAATCAGTTTGGCCTCGGCAAGTTCCAGTTGGTGGAATCCAGTGAGGCCGGCATGCTCGCCGCCGTCGATCGCGCCGTGCGCCGCAAGGAAGCCGTGGTGTTCTTCGGCTGGGCGCCGCACCCGATGAACGTCAATGTGCAAATGACTTACCTGACCGGCAGCGACGATGCCCTGGGCCCGAACGAAGGCATGGCCACCGTGTGGACCGTGATTGCGCCAACCTATGCCGAGCAGTGCCCGAACATCGGGCGCCTGCTGACCAACCTGACTTTCACCGCCGAAGACGAGAGCCGGATGATGCAGCCGCTGCTGGATCACAAGGACGCCCTCGAATCGGCCCGCCAATGGCTCAAGGATCACCCGCAGGACAAGGAGCGCTGGCTTGAAGGCGTCACCACCTTCGATGGCAAGCCGGCGGCTGAGAACCTGCAACTGACCAGCAAATAACCCCACAACCGAACCACCGATTCGCAGTCCCGAGGACTGCGAACGGCGCCCATACGCCACCTGAAAAGTACTCGCCTGTAAGGAACCGCCCAATGAACCATGACGTCATCATCACCTGCGCACTCACCGGTGCTGGCGACACGACCGCCAAGAGCCCACACGTGCCGGTCACCCCCAAGCAAATTGCCGCCGCAGCCGTAGAGGCCGCCAAGGCTGGCGCCACCGTGGTCCACTGCCACGTACGTAACTCCGAGACGGGCAAGTTCAGCCGCGACGTGGCGTTGTACCGCGAAGTCATGGAGCGCATCCGCGAGGCCGACGTCGACATCATCGTTAACCTCACTGCGGGCATGGGCGGCGACCTGGAAATCGGCGCCGGTGAGAATCCCATGGAGTTCGGCCCCAACACCGACCTGGTCGGCCCGTTGACCCGCCTGGCCCACGTAGAGGAACTGCTGCCGGAAATCTGCACACTGGACTGCGGCACCCTCAACTTCGGCGATGGCGACACCATTTACGTCTCGACCCCGGCGCAACTGCGCGCGGGCGCCAAGCGCATCCAGGAGCTCGGTGTTAAGGCCGAACTGGAAATCTTCGACACCGGACACCTGTGGTTCGCCAAGCAGATGATCAAGGAAGGGTTGCTCGACGATCCATTGTTCCAACTGTGCCTGGGCATCCCGTGGGGCGCGCCGGCGGACACCACCACCATGAAGGCCATGGTCGACAACCTGCCGGCAGACGCCGTCTGGGCCGGCTTCGGCATCGGGCGCATGCAGATGCCGATGGCGGCGCAAGCGGTGCTGCTGGGCGGGAACGTGAGGGTCGGCCTTGAAGACAACATCTGGCTGGACAAGGGTGTCCTGGCCACCAACGGCCAACTGGTGGAACGCGCCAGCGAAATCCTCAGCCGCCTGGGCGCCCGCGTCCTGACCCCGGCTGAGGGCCGCAAGAAGATGGGGCTGAAACAGCGCGGCTGACCACTTTTCACCTTCCCCCTGTAGGAGCGAGCTTGCTCGCGATGACGTCAGCACATTCAGCATTGATGTCGACTGGCCCGCCGCTATCGCGAGCAAGTCGAAGCGTCGAACCGTCGCTCCTACAGTTTTTTTGAGCCAAATTCAGGATGCGATCATGAGCTTCATCACAGAAATCAAAACCTTCGCCGCCCTCGGCAGCGGTGTCATCGGCAGCGGCTGGGTGTCTCGCGCCCTCGCCCATGGCCTGGACGTTATCGCCTGGGACCCGGCCCCCGGCGCCGAAGCGGCGTTGCGCAAACGCGTGGCCAATGCCTGGGGCGCTCTGGAGAAACAAGGCCTGGCGCCCGGTGCGTCGCAAGATCGCCTGCGCTTTGTTGCCACGATCGAAGAATGCGTGCGAGACGCCGACTTCATCCAGGAAAGCGCCCCGGAACGCCTTGAGCTCAAACTCCACCTGCACAGCAAGATCAGTGCGGCGGCCAAGCCCAATGCCCTGATCGGCTCCAGCACTTCGGGCCTGCTGCCCAGCGAGTTCTACGAGAGCGCCACTCACCCGGAACGCTGCGTGGTCGGTCACCCGTTCAACCCGGTGTACCTGCTGCCCTTGGTGGAAGTGGTCGGCGGCAAGGACACCGCCCCGCAAGCCGTGCAGGCCGCCATGCAAGTCTACGAATCCCTGGGGATGCGCCCGCTGCATGTGCGCAAGGAAGTGCCGGGGTTCATTGCCGACCGCCTGCTCGAAGCGCTGTGGCGCGAGGCACTGCACCTGGTCAACGACGGCGTGGCGACCACCGGCGAAATCGACGACGCCATCCGTTTTGGCGCAGGTCTGCGCTGGTCATTCATGGGTACGTTCCTCACCTACACCCTGGCCGGGGGCGACGCGGGCATGCGCCATTTCATGGCGCAGTTCGGCCCGGCGTTGCAGTTGCCGTGGACTTACCTTCCTGCGCCGGAGCTGACCGACAAGCTGATCGACGATGTGGTCGATGGCACCAGCGATCAACTGGGATCACACAGCATTTCGGCGCTGGAGCGCTATCGTGATGATTGCCTGATGGCGGTGCTTGAGGCGGTGAAGGCGACCAAGGCCAAGCATGGCATGAGTTTCAGCGAATAGCAGGTCTGGCCTCATCGCGGGCAAGCCCGCTCCCACAGGTTTTGCGGTGCTCACGAATCCTGTGGGAGCGGGCTTGCTCGCGATGACGGCCTCTGAATCCCCCCACACTTCGGATCAATCACCATGCCCACCCTCACCACCTACCAGACCCGCATCATCCCCGACTGGGTCGATTACAACGGCCACCTGCGCGATGCGTTCTACCTGCTGATCTTCAGCTACGCCACCGATGCCCTGATGGATCGCCTGGGGCTCGACAGCGACAACCGAGAAGCCAGCGGCCATTCGCTGTTCACCCTGGAACTGCACCTCAACTACCTGCACGAAGTGAAACTCGACGCTGACGTTGAAGTGCGCACGCAGATCATCGGCTACGACAGCAAGCGCCTGCATCTCTATCACAGCTTGCATTTGGCGGGTGATGACAAGGAGCTGTCGGGGAACGAACAAATGTTGCTGCACGTCGACCTCGCCGGCCCGCACTCCGCGCCGTTCAGCGAATTGACCCTGGGCAAACTGCAAGCCATCGTCGCCGATCAGGCCGATCTTCCGGCCCCCGCGTACATCGGCCGAGTGATCGCCTTACCTGCAAAAAAATAACAAGGACACGCCATGAACACCGCTGCCGCTTTAGCCGATTTTCGTACGTATCCGTTGATCAGCGCGCTCGGTAGCGTGCGAACCCTGACGGATCGTATCGTGGTGACCTGGGCCGACCAGCGATTCAGCCCCTTCCATCATCCATGGCTGCGGGACAATTGCCCGTGCACCCAATGCGTTTACAGCGTCACCCGCGAGCAGGTACTGGAGATTGTCGATGTCGCCCAGGACCTGGCGGTGACCAACGTATGCATCGACGAGCACGGTTGCCTGAATATCGACTGGCAGGACGGCCATCAGAGCCGCTTCGATCCAGGCTGGTTACGCGCCCATGCCTATGACGATGAATCCCGAGCCGAACGCCTGTCGACCAAGCCCAGGGCGAAGCTCTGGCACAGCGATCTGAAACTGCCGGTGTTCGACTATCAAAAGCTGATGAACGACAACGACGCCCTGTTGCAATGGCTGTTGGCCGTGCGTGATATCGGCCTGACCCAGGTCCGAGGGGTGCCCGTCGAACCCGGCTCGCTGAAGCTGATCGCGCAACGCATTTCCTTCATCCGCGAGAGCAACTTCGGCGTGTTGTTCAACGTGCAATCCAAAGCCGACGCCGACAGCAATGCCTATACCGCTTTCAACTTGCCGTTGCACAGCGATTTGCCGACCCGCGAGTTGCAACCGGGGCTGCAATTTCTGCATTGCCTGGTCAACGATGCCGAGGGGGGCGAAAGCATTTTCGTCGATGGTTTTGCCATCGCCGAGGCACTGCGCCAGGAAGACCCTGAGTCGTTCCAGACGCTGTGTGACATTCCCGTGGAGTTTCGCAACAAGGACCGCCACAGCGACTATCGCTGCCTGGCACCGATCATCGCATTGAACGCTCTGGGGCAGGTTTCGGAAATCCGCATGGCCAACTTTCTGCGTGGGCCGTTCGATGCCTCGGTGGAGCAGATGCCCAGGCTGTATCGGGCCTATCGCCAATTTATCGCCATGACCCGCGAAAACCGGTTTCGCCTGATGCAAAGGCTCCAGCCCGGTGAGCTGTGGTGCTTTGACAACCGGCGCACGTTGCATGCGCGCAATGCGTTCGACCCGGCCACCGGCGCGCGGCATTTCCAGGGATGCTATGTGGATCGGGATGAGTTGCTGTCGCGCATCCTGGTGTTGCAACGTTAGACCGCATCGACTTCATCGTCGGAACGCCGCCCGGACCAAGCCCGCTCCTACAGAAGATTTGTGCCAGCCACTGATCCACTGCAGGAGCGAGCTTGCTCGCGATGAGGCCCTCCCAGACAACACAAAACCCAAGAATTCACAGACAAAAAAAGCCCCGATACAAGCCGTGACTGAATCGGGGAAGAGGGTACTGTTGAGGAGCCGCCATGCGAGGGTGACCAAACCTTCGTGAAGCAAGCTGGGTCCAGTGTGCCGGCTCCCGGGCAAGGCAAGTTAGCCGAAAACGACATGTTCATAGTCAATGCGGCCATAACGACAAATCGCCCTTGCCGAGCCCCCTCACCCCTACCAGAATCGAGCCACGACATCGTTCCCGGAAGAAGGACTTACGCCATGATGCATGCCGATTTGATCGATCAGGAAGACCTGTTGGGGCAACTCAAATCACTGGGTTTCCAGGTCCCTAACGGCTCCACCGCCGAACAAGCCTGCGAGTGCGCCGTACGCGGTTTGAACGACGAACGTGCGATGACCCTGCGTACCATGGTCAAGCAGATGTACACCAGCAGCGCCACCATTCTCCCGGCCGTACGCCAGGCGATTGATCGGCAGTTGCTGCCGGCGTTGGCGGCGTATCAGCAAGGTCGTGCGGTGTAAAAACTCGCCCCCCTGTAGGAGCGAGTTTACTCGCGATGGTAGCCCAGACACCGCGGGCATCCAGACACCCCGCGTCATCGTTAACGACAATCGCGAGCAAGCTCGCTCCTACAGAAGAGGATGAGGTTTCTAGAGCCTCACACTGGCAAATGTCGACTCGTTGCGCGCCTGGCTCAACGCCGATAGCGGTCCGGAAAGTGGCGACAGCACCAGCGCTTGTGGCAGCGGCATCAGTGCCACTTGCTGGGTGGTATTGGAGCCGACGCGTTCGTCACGCGGCGGGATGCCGAAGTACTCACGGTAGCACTTGGAGAAGTGCGGTGTGGACACAAAACCGCAGACCGACGCCACTTCGATGATCGACATCGGCGTTTGCTTGAGCAACTGCCGGGCGCGGATCAGACGAAGCTTCAGGTAGTAACGCGATGGCGAGCAATGCAGGTATTTCTGGAACAGCCGTTCGAGCTGGCGACGGGATACGGCGACGTACACCGCCAGTTCGTCGAGATCGATCGGCTCTTCAAGGTTGGCTTCCATCAGCGCGACGATTTCCTGCAGCTTCGGCTGGTTGGTGCCCAGCATGTGCTTGAGCGGTACGCGCTGGTGATCCTGTTCGTTACGGATACGCTCGTAGACGAACATCTCCGAAATTGCTGCCGACAACTCACGACCGTGGTCGCGGCTGATCAGGTGCAGCATCATGTCCAGCGGCGCGGTGCCACCGGAGCTGGTGAAGCGGTTACGGTCCAGGGTGAAGAGGCGAGTGCTCATGGCCACACGCGGGAAGGCTTCCTGCATCGAGGCCAGGCATTCCCAGTGCACGCTGCAATCGAAGCCGTCCAGCAAACCGGCGCAGGCCAGGGCCCAACTGCCGGTGCAGACCGCGCCAAGGCGCTTGGACTGACGCGCCTGGCTTTGCAGCCACGACACGTGCTCACGGGTTACGGTGCGTTGAATACCGATACCGCCGCAGACAATGATGGTGTCCATGGGCGGTGCTTTGTGCATGGAGGCGTCGGGGGTGATCTGCAGGCCGTCACTGGCCCAGACCTGGCCGCCATCGACGGTGAGCGTGGTCCAGCGATACAACTCGCGACCGGACAATTGGTTGGCCATGCGCAGGGGTTCTACGGCAGAGGCCAGGGAAATCAGCGTGAAATTGTCCAGCAGCAGAAAGCCGATGGATTGAGGCGCACGGTTCTGGGGTTGAGCCCCGGAGTTGAACGACGTCATCGCGGTATCTCCTCACACAAAGCAGGTGATGGCCTCAGGCGGAGGCTCTTGTTATGGCCATCGTTCTCGCTCGGGAGACGGGCTTTGTAATGACAGAGCAAATGCCATGCCTAAACTTGAATACGCGTTCAATAAATCCTGAAAACGACCTATGGGCGTGTCTATATAAGCCGCGTCATGAAGAGGTTAATAAGTGCCATCAGGGGGGCAAAGCGCCGTGTGGCGAGCGGCGTGAGCAGTTCGGTAGCACTTGTGGGAAGGGGCTGTGGGCGATCTGAGGGGAGTGTCACCCCTGGCACGGGATGACGGGTGGCCTGAGCGGCAAACATACCTCACCGTAAGTGGGGGCATTTATCTGTGAGCGACGCGCTAAAAGGTGGCGTGATAGGCCGAGGGTGTTCGATTTGCGCGCAGTTTTGACTGGTCTACCACTATCGCGGGCAAGCCCGCGATGCAGGTGACTTGGTCCTGAAGACTCAACACTCCACCGCACTCACCGCCAAGCCACCGCGCGATGTTTCTTTATATTTGTCATGCATGTCCGCCCCGGTGTCACGCATGGTGCGGATCACCCGATCCAGGGAAATGAAATGCTGGCCATCACCACGCAGCGCCATTTGCGCCGCGTTGATCGCTTTCACTGCGGCAATCGCATTGCGTTCGATGCACGGAACCTGGACCAGTCCGCCCACCGGGTCGCACGTCAGCCCAAGGTTGTGTTCCAGGCCGATTTCCGCCGCGTTGCACAATTGCTCCGGCGTGGCGCCCAGAATCTCCGCCAGGCCTGCTGCCGCCATGGCGCAGGCCGAACCGACTTCGCCCTGACAACCGACTTCGGCACCGGAAATCGATGCGTTTTTCTTGCACAGGATGCCCACCGCTGCCGCACCCAGGAAATAATCGACCACGTTGGCATCCGTGACCGCTTCGCTGAACTTCATGAAGTAGTGCAACACCGCCGGAATGATCCCCGCAGCGCCGTTGGTCGGCGCCGTCACCATGCGCCCCCCGGCGGCGTTTTCTTCGTTGACCGCGAGGGCAAACAGATTGACCCACTCCATGGCGCTCAAGGTGGAGCCGATGACATTGGGCTTGTTCAACTCCTGCAGGCTGCGGTGCAACTTGGCCGCGCGCCGACGCACATTCAAGCCGCCGGGCAGGATGCCTTCGTGCTTGAGGCCGTGCTCAACGCAGTCCTGCATGGCCCGCCAGAGCTTCATCAGGCCGGCGCGGATTTCTTCCTCGCTGCGCCAGACGAGTTCGTTGGCCATCATCAGTTCGGCAACCCGCAGGTTGTGACGCTTGCAGAGTTCGAGCAGCTCCACGGCGCTGGAAAAATCGTAAGGCAATTCGGTGCGGTCCAGATCGACCACGCCGCTGCTGGCCTGCGCCTCATCGACGACAAAACCACCACCGACGGAATAATAAGTGTCGCGATGCAGCTCGCCGTCATCGCCTTCGGCGACCAGGGTCATGGCGTTGGGATGGAACGGCAGGTTTTCATCGATCAAGCGCATGTCCCGTGTCCAGATGAACGGCACGGGTAGGCGACTGTCGAGCAGCAGGGTGTCGGTTTCGCGCAGGGTGGCGATGCGAATGCCTATTTGCGAAGGATCGATCGCGTCCGGCCACTCGCCCATCAGGCCCATGATCACCGCGTTGTCGCTGCCGTGGCCAATGCCGGTGGCCGACAACGAGCCATACAGCTGGACTTCGACACGCCGCACCTGCTCCAGCACCCCTTGTTCACGCAAACCCTGCACGAACAGCGCTGCGGCGCGCATGGGTCCCACAGTGTGCGAACTGGACGGTCCGATGCCGATTTTGAACAGGTCGAAAACGCTGATAGCCATTGCTGCCGAACTCCTGGATATGCCGATTCCAGGCGCACAGGCGCCCGGTGACGGAGCTGCTACGCTCAAGCTGCAATCCGCCGAGATGGCCGCATCATCGGGCTTTTACGGTGTCGTGCGACGTCTCGAACCGACGCACTCATGTCCACAAACGCCGCTGGCGTTTTACGCCATGTTTCGCCGGTTTTTTGCAGCTCAGCGCGGCAAAAGGACCTGAAAAAATCTGTAAACGACGTCACCAACACTGGATGCGACCATCCCTGTACTGGATACGACGCCCCCTGTAGGCGTCAGATTTTCACTGGTACATGATCTTAATCGACTCGATTGCAGGCGCTGCGGTAAGAGCTGTCTCAAGAACGCCACCCAACCGCAACCCATAAGTGCGGTGGTCCCAGTCGGAACACTGCCAAAAAAAAACACCAAGGAGTCCATTCATGAAAGGTTCCCCGTCGTTGTTGTTGGCCGCCATGCTTAGCCTGCCGCTTCTGGCACAGGCCGCTGAACCCGCACAATGCAATACCGTGAACTTCTCCGATGTCGGCTGGACCGACATCACCGCAACAACCGCCACCACCAGCGTCGTGCTCAACGCACTGGGCTATAAAACCAAGACCACCATGATTTCCGTCCCGGTGACCTACAAGTCCCTGGCCGATGGCAAGAACATGGACGTTTTCCTCGGCAACTGGATGCCGACCATGGAAAACGACATCAAGGCCTATCGCGACGCGGGCACCGTCGAAACCGTGCGCACCAACCTCAAGGGCGCCAAGTACACCCTGGCCGTGCCTCAAGCCCTGTACGACAAGGGCCTGCATGACTTCGCCGACATCGCCAAATTCAAGAAAGAGCTGGACGGCAAGATCTACGGTATCGAGCCGGGCAATGACGGCAACCGCCTGATCCAGAGCATGATCGACAAGAACGCCTTCGGCCTGAAGGACGCCGGTTTCAAGGTCGTCGAATCCAGCGAAGCGGGGATGCTGTCGCAGGTCGACCGCGCGCAGAAACGCGACACCGCCGTCGTTTTCCTCGGCTGGGCGCCACACCCGATGAACAAGCGTTTCAAGATCCAGTACCTCACCGGTGGTGACGATTTCTTTGGCCCCGATTTCGGCGCCGCCACCGTGGCAACCAACACCCGCAAGGGTTACGCCGAGGAATGCAGCAACGTGGGCCAACTGCTGAAAAACCTGGAGTTCACGGTCGACATGGAAAGCGAACTCATGGGCAACATCCTGGACGACAAGATGAAGCCTGACGCGGCCGCCAAGGCGTGGCTGAAAAAGAACCCACAGGTGCTCGATACCTGGCTCGCTGGCGTGACCACCACTGACGGTAAACCTGGCCTGGAGGCCGTGAAAGCCAAGCTTGCGCAGCCTTGATGTAAGAGGCATCGCTTATGCCGGACGGCCTCGGCCGTCCAGGCTGTTTATTTCCTTGCATGCGGACGTTCACTACCATGCTGATTGATCAGAAAATACCTCTAGGCCAGTACATTGCAGGCTTCGTTGAATGGTTGACGCAACACGGCGCCAACACCTTCGACGCCATCGCCGTGTCACTGGAAACGATGATCCACGGCGTGACGTTCGCGCTCACCTGGTTCAACCCGCTGGTCTTGATCGGACTTATCGCCCTACTGGCGCACTTCATCCAACGCAAATGGGGCTTGACCGCCTTCGTCGTTGCCTCCTTTCTGCTGATCCTCAACCTGGGGTACTGGCAGGAAACCATGGAAACACTCGCCCAGGTGATGTTCGCCACCCTGGTCTGCGTACTCATCGGCGTGCCGCTGGGCATCGTCGCCGCGCACAAACCGATGTTCTACACTCTAATGCGACCGGTACTGGATCTGATGCAGACCGTACCGACATTCGTATACCTCATTCCTACCCTGACCCTCTTCGGGCTGGGTGTGGTCCCGGGCCTGATTTCGACGGTGGTGTTCGCGATTGCCGCTCCCATCCGCCTGACTTACCTGGGTATCCGCGATGTTCCACAGGAACTGATGGACGCTGGCAAGGCCTTCGGCTGCTCGCGACGTCAACTGCTGACCAGGATCGAACTGCCCCACGCCATGCCGAGCATCGCGGCCGGCATCACCCAGTGCATCATGCTGTCGTTGTCGATGGTGGTGATCGCGGCACTGGTGGGCGCCGACGGACTCGGCAAACCGGTGGTCAACGCACTGAACACTGCTGATATCGCCCTGGGCTTCGAAGCGGGCCTGGCGATCGTACTGCTGGCGATCATGCTCGACCGTATCTGCAAACAACCCGACGCCAAAGTAGGGGGTGACGCATGAGCATAATTCGCTTCGAAGACGTCGACGTAATCTTCACCAAGGATCCGCGCGAGGCACTCAAGCTGCTGGATCAGGGCATGACCCGTAACGAAATCCTGAAAAAAACCGGGCAGATCGTTGGCGTTGAAAAGGCCAGCCTGGATATCGAGAAAGGCGAAATCTGCGTGTTGATGGGCCTGTCCGGTTCCGGCAAGTCCAGTCTGCTGCGTTGCATCAACGGCCTCAACACCGTCAGTCGGGGCAAGCTGTTCGTCGAGCACGAAGGCCGGCAGATCGACATTGCCTCCTGCTCCGCCGCGGAACTTAAAATGATGCGCACCAAGCGCATCGCGATGGTGTTCCAGAAATTCGCCCTGATGCCTTGGCTGACAGTGCGCGAGAACATCAGCTTCGGCCTGGAAATGCAGGGTCGCCCGGAGAAGGACCGCAGGAAACTGGTCGATGAAAAACTCGAACTGGTGGGCCTGACCCAATGGCGCAACAAGAAACCCGATGAGCTGTCCGGCGGCATGCAGCAGCGTGTGGGCCTGGCACGCGCCCTGGCGATGGACGCCGACATCCTGCTGATGGACGAACCGTTCTCCGCTCTCGACCCGCTGATCCGGCAGGGCCTGCAGGATGAACTGCTGGAGCTGCAACGCAAGCTGAGCAAAACCATCGTGTTCGTGAGTCACGACCTCGACGAAGCGCTGAAGCTGGGCAGCCGAATCGCGATCATGAAAGACGGACGGATCATCCAGTACAGCAAGCCTGAAGAGATCGTACTGAACCCGGCGGACGACTATGTGCGTACCTTCGTCGCCCACACCAACCCGCTGAACGTGTTGTGCGGCCGCAGCCTGATGCGCACCCTGGACAACTGCAAGCGTATCAACGGCTCGGTATGCCTGGATCCGGGCGGTGATTCCTGGCTGGACCTGGCGGAAGGCAACACCATCAAGGGCGCCCGCCAGAATGGCTCAAGCCTGGACCTGCAAAACTGGGCGCCAGGGCAAGCCGTGGAAGAGTTGGGCCGCCGACCTACGCTGGTGGACTCGAACATCGGCATGCGCGATGCGCTGCAAATCCGCTACCAGACCGGCAACAAACTGGTGCTGCACGACAACAACAAGGTGGTGGGGATTCTGGGCGACAGTGAGCTGTATCACGCACTGCTGGGCAAGAACCTGGGCTGAGGCCACAGAAACGAAAGCGCCGCGAGAGATCGCGGCGTTTTTATTTTGGGGTCGTCGGTTACTCACCTTTGAGGCTCATGTCCCCTCCGCGGGCAAGCCCGCTCCCACAGTTCTGGTGGTTGCTCCCAAATATTGTGGCCACCGCCAATCTACTGTGGGAGCGGGCTTGCTCGCGATGAAGGCGGCGCGGTGCTGCGAAAGAACAAATACCCGACCAGCGGGTGTTATAAAGACATCCCGAAAAAGCCCAAAACCCTGCAAGCGCTTGCGCACGCAGGTTTGGAGCTTTTGGGGATGTCGGATTGTCACCACCTGCAAAGTGGAAAAGCCGGCAAGGAGCGACGTTTCGTCGTAGAGCTCACTTTTTGTTGATTGAACGTTCAATCAAAACAAAATAGACTGGCCGCAAGCCGGTAGTCGTTTGACGTCTACCGAAAAGGCCCAAGGAGATGCGCAAGATGCCCAAGGTCGGTATGCAACCCATCCGTCGCCAGCAATTGATCGAAGCCACGTTGCTGGCGGTCGATCAGGTCGGAATGGGGGACGCCAGCATTGCGCTGATCGCCCGTTTGGCCGGTGTCTCGAATGGCATCATCAGTCACTACTTTCAGGACAAGAACGGCCTGATCGCTGCCACCGCGCAGTACCTGATGACGGTCCTGGCCGAGAACGTCACCGCACGTCGTCAGGCGCTGACAGATGACAGCCCGCGGGCGCATCTGCAGGTGATCATCGAAGGCAACTTCGACGCCAGCCAGGTCAATGGCCCGGCAATGAAAACCTGGCTGGCCTTCTGGGCCACCAGCATGCACCACCCGTCCTTGCACAGGTTGCAGCGGATCAACGATCACCGCCTGTATTCCAACCTGTGCTGCCAGTTCCGCCGCGAATTGCCGCTCGATGATGCGCGCAGTGCAGCCCGGGGCCTGGCGGCACTCATTGACGGTTTGTGGTTGCGCGGCGCGCTGTCGGGAGATGCTTTCGACACCGAACAGGCGCACCGGATCGCTTACGAATACATGGATTTCCAACTGGCCAAGCGGGTGAGTTAGAGCACACCTAGAACGCTCAATACCCCCGATCGAGCCAATCACTGATGCACTTGCGAGGACTTTATGGCCCGTTTCGAACTGCAAAAACTCTACATCGATGGCGGTTACAGTGACGCTGGCAGCGATGCCACCTTCGAAACCATCAACCCGGCTAACGGTGAAGTCCTCGCAAAAGTACAACGCGCCACCAGGGACGACGTCGAGCGCGCCGTGGTCAGCGCCGAAAAGGGCCAGAAAATCTGGGCCGCCATGACCGCCATGGAGCGTTCGCGCATCCTGCGTCGCGCCGTGGAAATCCTGCGTGAGCGCAATGACGAACTGGCCGCGCTGGAAACCCTGGACACCGGCAAGGCCTACTCCGAGACCCGCTACGTCGACATCGTGACCGGCGCTGACGTGCTGGAATACTACGCGGGCCTGGTGCCTGCCATCGAAGGCGAGCAAATCCCGCTGCGCACCACATCGTTCGTCTACACCCGTCGCGAGCCACTGGGCGTCGTGGCTGGTATCGGTGCGTGGAACTACCCGATCCAGATCGCCCTGTGGAAATCCGCACCGGCCCTGGCCGCGGGCAACGCGATGATCTTCAAGCCGAGCGAGGTGACCTCGCTGACCACCCTGAAACTGGCCGAGATCTACACCGAAGCCGGCGTTCCGGCCGGTGTGTTCAACGTGTTGACTGGCAGCGGTCGTGAAGTCGGTACCTGGCTGACCGAGCACCCGCGCATCGAAAAAGTGTCGTTCACCGGCGGCACCGACACCGGCAAGAAAGTCATGGCCAGCGCCTCCAGCTCTTCGCTCAAGGATGTGACCATGGAACTGGGCGGCAAATCGCCGCTGATCATCTGCGATGACGCCGACCTGGATCGCGCCGCCGACACCGCGATGATGGCCAACTTCTACAGCTCCGGCCAGGTCTGCACCAACGGCACTCGCGTGTTCGTGCCCAGCCACCTCAAAGCCGCGTTCGAAGCCAAAATCGCCGAGCGTGTGGCGCGCATTCGCATCGGCAACCCGGAAGACGAAAACACCAACTTCGGCCCGCTGGTCAGCTTCGCTCACATGGAAAGCGTGTTGGGTTACATCGCCAAAGGCAAGGAAGAAGGCGCTCGCGTGCTCTGCGGTGGCCACCGTCTGAGCGAAGGCGAATTCGCCAAGGGCGCGTTCGTGGCGCCAACCGTGTTCACCGACTGCACGGATGACATGACGATCGTGCGTGAAGAAATCTTCGGCCCGGTGATGGCGATCCTGACCTACGACACCGAAGAAGAAGTGATCCGCCGCGCCAACGACACCGACTTCGGCCTGGCCGCCGGCGTGGTGACCAAGGACCTGAACCGCGCCCACCGCATCATCCATCAACTGGAAGCGGGCATCTGCTGGATCAACGCCTGGGGCGAATCCGACGCCAAGATGCCGGTCGGTGGCTACAAGCAGTCGGGTGTGGGCCGGGAGAACGGCATCAGCTCGCTGAACAACTTCACGCGTATCAAATCGGTACAGGTCGAGCTGGGCGATTACGCATCAGTGTTCTGATGAGCCCCGAGCGGCAAGCTTCAAGCTGCCAGTAAAAGCAGTTTGGCTTGCCGCATCTCTTCGATACGCCGCTCGCTGCTTTTTCTTGCAGCTTGAAGCTTAGAGCTCGCAGCTCTCAAGGAGCCCCCATGACTCAAGAATATGACTACATCATTGTTGGCGCAGGATCGGCAGGCAACACCTTAGCCACCCGCCTCACCGAAGACGCTGGCGTTACCGTGCTGCTGCTCGAAGCAGGCGGCCCGGATTACCGCCTCGATTTCCGTACACAAATGCCGGCCGCCCTGGCCTTCCCGTTGCAAGGTCGCCGCTACAACTGGGCGTACGAAACCGATCCTGAGCCGCACATGGACGGGCGCCGCATGGAGTGTGGTCGCGGCAAGGGCCTGGGTGGCTCTTCGTTGATCAATGGCATGTGCTACATCCGTGGCAACGCCATGGACTACGACGGCTGGGCCAAACTGCCTGGCCTGGACGACTGGTCCTACCTCGATTGCCTGCCGTATTTTCGCAAGGCGGAAAGCCGTGACATCGGTCCCAATGACTACCACGGTGGCGATGGCCCGGTCAGCGTGACCACGCCCAAAGCTGGCAACAATCCGTTGTTCCACGCCATGGTTGAAGCCGGCGTGCAGGCCGGCTACCCGCGTACGGAGGACCTCAACGGGTTCCAGCAGGAAGGTTTCGGCCCCATGGACCGCACCGTGACACCGAAGGGCCGCCGCGCTTCCACTGCCCGCGGTTACCTGGACGTGGCGAAGAAGCGTTCGACCCTGACTATCGTCACCCACGCCTTGACCGACAAGATCATTTTCGAAGGCAAGCGCGCCGTCGGCGTGCGCTACCTGGTGGGTGCTGCCGAAGAGCGCGTCGAAGCCCGCGCGCGCAAGGAAGTGCTGGTGTGCAGCGGTGCAATCGCCTCGCCGCAGCTGTTGCAACGCTCCGGTGTTGGCCCGGCCAAACTGCTGCAAAGCCTGGACATCCCAGTGGTCCACGACCTGCCGGGTGTCGGTGAAAACCTGCAGGATCACCTCGAACTGTACCTGCAATATGCCTGCACCCAACCGGTCTCGCTGTACCCCTCGCTGCTCTGGTACAACCAGCCGGCCATTGGTGCCGAGTGGCTGTTCAACGGTACCGGCATCGGCGCCAGCAACCAGTTCGAAGCCGGCGGTTTTATCCGCAGCCGCCCGGAATTCGAGTGGCCGAACATCCAGTACCACTTCCTTCCGGTGGCGATTAACTACAACGGCAGCAACGGTGTGAAGGAACACGGTTTCCAGGCGCACATGGGTTCGATGCGTTCGCCGAGTCGCGGGCGCATCCAGGTCAAGTCCAAGGACCCGCGCCAGCACCCGAGCATTCTGTTCAACTACATGGCCACCGAGCAGGACTGGCAGGAATTTCGCGATGGCATCCGTCTGACTCGGGAAATCATGCAGCAGCCAGCACTGGATGCGTATCGTGGTCGTGAGATCAGCCCGGGCATCGAAGTGCAAACCGACGAGCAGCTCGATAAATTCATCCGCGAGCACGCCGAAACCGCGTTCCACCCGTCCTGCTCGTGCAAGATGGGCACCGACGACATGGCAGTGGTCGATGGCCAGGGTCGTGTACACGGCATGCAGGGCCTTCGTGTGATCGATGCCTCGATCATGCCCATCATCACCACGGGCAACCTGAACGCGCCGACGATCATGATCGCCGAAAAAATTGCCGACAAAATCCGTGGTCGCCAGCCATTGCCGCGCAGCACGGCGGATTACTATGTGGCCGGCGATGCGCCAGTGAAGGGCAAGGCGGTGCGGGAAGTCAGCCAGCCAGCTTAAGACCGCGTCGCCCCAATCGCGGGCAAGCCCGCTCCCACAGGTTTTCGGTCGGAACACAAATTTGTGATTCAGCCGAGAGACTGTGGGTGCGGGCTTGCCCGCGAATAGGCCCTCACAGGCACCAAACATGATCGTTCTGGCAGTGCACCAACCTTGATCCCTCCCCCTGGCAGGCCTACTCTAGCGCCACGCGACCGTTTCACCCTCCCCCCGCAACGCCGCTCCACCATCACTCCATCGCCAGGAGGTTCAGGCATGTTCGATTTCCACCCCCAGCTCAAGCAGCGCTTCGCTGCCTTGCGCACGGGCGCTGACTTCTTTTCATTGCGTTATGTACGCGAGTCCGGCCAGTACTTGTCGGTGCGCAAGAACGTCGCCGAACCGCCGAGCCTGCGGCGTGACGAAGGTGCGATGCTGACCGTGCGCGTGAACGGCGTCGAAGCCTACGCCGCCACCAACGACTTGTCGCAAACCGGCCTGCAGGCCGCACTGGAAAAAGCCGAACAGCAAGCGCGCCAGCTCAAGCCCCATGCCTTGCTCGACCTGCGCGAGCAGCGCGTGTCCAGTGACCGCGCCGATTACTTTTCGCCAAACCTCGACCAGCCCTTCCCTTCCTTGAGCGAATGCTACGAGTTGCTGGGCGCCGAATCCGCCGCAGTGCCCAAGGACGAGCGACTGGTGAACTGGCAGGTGAGCATCGGCATCACCCACGTCGAGCAGATCTACTTGAGCAGCGCGGGCGCCGAACTGCGCCAGGCCCAACGTTTCGTCTACCCGGGCCTGGACGTCACCGCCTACGACGGCAATGACAGCCAGACCCGCAGCCTGGGGCGCGAGAACTTCGGTCAGCAGGGCGGCGCGGACGTGATCAACCGATGCGGCTTGATCGGTGCTGGCCCGAAAGTCGCCGACCAGGCGCTGCAATTGTTGTTGGCGCCAAACACTCCACAGGGCCCTCGGGACCTGTTGCTGATGCCCGATCAGATGATGCTGCAGATCCACGAGTCCATTGGCCACCCGCTCGAGCTGGACCGCATCCTCGGCGACGAGCGCAATTACGCCGGCACCAGCTTCGTCAAGGCGCAGGACTTCGGCCATCTGCAGTACGGCTCGAAGCTGCTCAACGTGACCTTCGACCCCGACATTCCCGAGCAATTGGCCAGCTACGGTCATGACGACGACGGCGTTGCTGCGACCAAGCAGTTTTTGATCAAGCAAGGATTGCTCCTGCGACCACTGGGCGGAGCGCTGTCGCAATTTCGCGCCGGCATGGACGGCGTCGCCAACAGCCGCGCATGCAGCTGGAACCGTCCGCCCATCGACCGCATGGCCAACCTCAACATCGAACCCGGCGATCAGCCGCTGGCGCAACTGATCGGCAACATCGAGCACGGCATCCTGATGTCCACCAATCGCTCGTGGTCAATTGACGATGCGCGCAACAAATTCCAGTTCGGCTGCGAGTGGGGTCAATTGATCGAGAATGGCGAACTCAAGGGTGTGGTGAAAAACCCGAATTACCGGGGCGTTTCCGCGCAGTTCTGGAAGAGCCTGAGCGCCGTTGGCGATGCAGACACCTTCCAGGTATTGGGCACTCCGAACTGCGGCAAGGGCGAGCCCAACCAGGTCATCCGCGTCGGCCACGCGTCGCCGGCCTGTGTGTTCAGCCATATTGATGTATTCGGGGGAGAAGCCTGATGCCGCTATCCAATCCAGCCAACAGTCAGGCCGAGTCGTTCAAGGCGCTGGTCAAAGGCCTGCGCGAAGCGATTCGTGAGCCTGAACAATTCACCCTCAGCTATGGTGCCGAATCGTCAGCCTTCGTGCGTTTCAACCATGGAAAAGTGCGCCAGGCCGGCCAGGTGCAGCAGGCGAGCATCGGATTGAAGCTGATCAGCGAAGGCCGGCATGCCGACCTCGATATCACGCTGACAGGTGAGGCGCAGGTGGATCAACAGCGCTTGGCCGAGGGCCTTCAACAACTGCGCGAGACCCTGCCGTTGCTACCGCAGGACCCTTATTTGCTGCTCAATCACAACGGCTGGCAAAGCAACAACGTGCAGGCGCATCCGCTACCGGACACCGAACACGTCGTTGGCCTGATTACCCGAGCCGCCGTAGGCCTGGATCTGGTGGGTTTCTATGCGGCAGGCCCGATCAGCCGGGGCTTCGCCAGTTCGGCGGGCGCGTTCGGCTGGCATCAGGCGAACAGCTTCAACTTCGACTTCAGCCTGTTCCATGAAAATGGCCAGGCAGTGAAAGCCAGCTATGCCGGGCACGACTGGAGCGCTGACAGCTTCACCCGACGTTTCTCCCAGGCGCGCGAGCAACTCGAACTGCTGGGTCGGCCCCTGCGCACCCTGGCACCCGGACAATACCGCGCCTACCTGGCGCCCGCCGCGCTGGAAGAAATCATGGGTTTGTTGAGCTGGGGTGGTTTCTCGGCGCAGTCGATCGCCAGCAAAAGCAGCCCGTTGCAGAAACTCTATGCCGGCGACCAGTCGTTCAGCCCGCTGGTGTCCATCGATGAGCGGGTCAGCGGTTCGTTGAGCCCGGCATTCTCTGGCGAAGGTTATCCGCGCAGCGATCTGAAACTGATCACCCAAGGTCGGGCCGACGCGCAACTGGTGAGTTCACGCAGCGCCGCCGAATACGGCCTGACAGCCAACGGCGCCAGCGGCTACGAAGCACCGAGTGCCTTGAACATGGCCGCCGGAACGCTGCCTGACGCAGACGTTCTCAAACAACTGGGCACGGGCCTGTACATCAGCAACCTGTGGTACCTCAACTACTCGGATCAACCGGGTGCCCGCATGACCGGCATGACCCGCTTTGCGACATTCTGGGTGGAGAATGGCAAGATCCAGGCGCCCGTCAGCACCATGCGTTTCGATGACAGCGCCTTCAGTCTGCTCGGCTCACAACTGGAAGCGCTGACCCAGGAGCGGGAACTACTGCTGTCAGCGAGCACCTATAGTCAGCGGGCAACGGATTCGGCGTTGTTGCCGGGGGCGTTGGTGAGCAAACTGACCTTGACCTTGTAAACACAGAAACTGTGGGAGCGGGCTTGCCCGCTCCCACAGTTTCTGGTTACCCGACCATTCAAAAGAGGCCCCATGCCCAACCGCCCCGCTCTCGATGCTGTCACTGCCCGCTGGTTGCCGTGGGTGGTGGCGATTGCATTCTTCATGCAGTCCCTGGACGGGACCATTCTCAACACCGCCCTGCCGGCCATGGCCCGCGACCTGGCGGAAGACCCCTTGCGCATGCAGGGCGTGATCATCGCCTACATGCTCACGGTCGCCTTGCTGATCCCCGCTTCGGGCTGGATTGCCGACCGCTTTGGCACCAAGAAAATCTTCTTTGGCGCCATCCTGCTGTTCAGCATCGGCTCACTGCTCTGCGCCCTGTCGAGCAGTCTGAGCATGCTGATTGGCGCCCGGGTGATCCAGGGCCTGGGAGGCGCACTGATGCTGCCGGTTGGGCGGCTGGTGGTACTGCGCGCTTACCCGCGCTCGGAACTGGTGCGGATCATGGGCTTCATCACCATCCCGGGCCTGCTCGGTCCCTTGATCGGCCCGACCATGGGTGGCTGGATGGTCGAGTACTTGACCTGGCACTGGATCTTCCTCATCAACCTGCCGGTCGGCGCCATCGGTTGCTACGCCGTGTGGAAATTCATCCCCGACCTGCGCGGCAGTGAACGTACCCGCTTCGACGGCCTCGGTTTTCTGCTGTTCGGTGCGGCGATGATTCTGATCACCATCGCCATGGAAGGTTTGGGCGAGCTGCACCTGCCGCACTTGCGAGTGATGTTGCTGCTGTTTGGCGGCATGGCGTGCCTGGCGGCTTACTGGCTGCGAGCCGGGCACATTGATAATCCTTTGTTCTCGCCGTCGCTGTTCAAGACCCGAACGTTCGCCGTCGGCATTCTCGGCAATCTGTTTGCCCGCCTGGGCAGCGGGGCCCTACCGTTCCTGGTGCCGTTGCTGCTGCAAGTGGCGCTCGGGTACTCGCCGTCCCAGGCCGGGATGAGCATGCTGCCGCTGGCTGCCGCAGCGATGGTCGCCAAGTCGGTCGCACGGCCGATGATCGAGCGCCTGGGCTATCGCATCGTTCTGACCGGCAACACCCTGGCGCTGGGCCTGATGCTGGCGAGCATGGGCCTGGTCAGCGAGCAGACGCCCTACTGGCTGCTGCTGGGCATGCTTGCGGTGTTGGGGGCGATCAACTCGTTGCAGTTCACTGCAATGAACACCGTGACCCTGATCGACCTCGATGATGCCAGCGCCAGCAGCGGCAACAGCCTGCTGTCGGTGGTTGCGCAATTGTCCCTGAGCCTGGGCGTGGCCTGCGCGGGCGCATTGCTGGGCGGGTTTACAGCGCAAGTCGGCAATGACGGTGTGGACACGGTGCTGGGCGCATTCCAACTGACATTCGTCACGGTTGGCATCATGGCAATGCTCGCGGCGACGATCTTTTCCCAGCTATCGCCCAACGACGGGCGCCGGGTGGTCAATCGCGAGCACGATATCGACCACTGAGCGAGCATGGCGGCCAAAGGCTATTCGTCCAGAATTTGCAGGTAGTGTGGGCGGGACTGGTACACTGCGCGACATTTTGTTTTGCAGGCCCGTCCCGTGACCACCATTGCCACCGAATTTAATACTCTGCCGCTGTCTGCCGCCATGCTGGCTAACCTCGAATCCCTCGGTTATGCCCAGATGACGCCGGTCCAGGCGCAGAGCTTGCCGGTGATCCTCAAGGGGATGGACCTGATCGCCCAGGCCAAGACCGGCAGCGGCAAGACCGCTGCCTTCGGCATCGGCCTGCTCAACCCGATCAACCCACGCTACTTCGGTTGCCAGGCACTGATCCTGTGCCCGACCCGCGAGCTGGCCGACCAGGTCGCCAAGGAAATCCGTCGCCTGGCCCGCGCCGAAGACAACATCAAGGTCCTGACCCTGTGCGGCGGCGTGTCCCTGGGTCCGCAGATTGCCTCCCTGGAGCACGGCGCGCACATCATCGTGGGCACGCCGGGCCGCATCCAGCAGCACCTGCGCAAGGGTTCGCTGGTGCTGCATGGCCTGAACACGCTGATCCTCGACGAAGCCGATCGCATGCTCGACATGGGTTTCTACGACTCCATCGAAGAAATCATCATGCAAGCCCCGGAGCGTCGCCAGACCCTGTTGTTCTCCGCCACCTACCCGGTCGGCATCAAGCAACTGGCAGCGAAGTTCATGCGCAACCCGCAGCAGGTCAAGGCCGAGGCGTTCCATGACGACTCGCAGATCGAGCAGCGCTTCTACGAGATTTCTCCAGAAGAGCGCATGAGCGCGGTGACCAAGGTGCTTGGCCACTTCCGCCCGGCGTCCTGCGTAGCGTTCTGCTTCACCAAGCAGCAGGTACAGGAAACCGTCGACCACCTGACCGCCAAGGGCATCTCCGCGGTCGGCCTGCATGGCGACCTGGAACAACGTGACCGCGACCAGGTGCTGGCAATGTTCGCCAACCGAAGCACCTCGGTGCTGGTGGCCACTGACGTCGCTGCCCGCGGCCTGGACATCGATTCGTTGGACATGGTGATCAACGTCGAGCTGGCCCGCGATTCGGAAATCCACATCCACCGCGTGGGCCGTACCGGCCGTGCCGGTGAGAAGGGGCTGGCTATCAGTCTTGTGGCACCTGCCGAAGCACAGCGCGCGCAGGCCATCGAAGCGCTGCAGAAGTCGCCATTGACCTGGGACCAGGTGGACAACCTGACCGCCAAGGGCGGCGGCCCGTTGCTGCCGCAGATGAGCACCTTGTGCATCGCCGCCGGGCGCAAGGACAAGGTGCGTCCGGGCGACATCCTGGGTGCACTGACCGGTGACGCCGGCATTCCCGGCGCACAGGTCGGCAAAATCGCGATCTTCGATTTCCAGGCCTACGTCGCGGTGGAACGCGGCGTCGCCAAACAGGCCTTGCAGCGCCTGAATGACGGCAAGATCAAGGGCAGATCGTTGCGGGTGCGGATCCTTTAAGACCTGACCGCATTCCCTGTGGGAGCGGGCTTGCCCGCGATGACGGCCTGACAGACAACTACTTTGTTGGATGTGCCGACCTCATCGCGGGCAAGCCCGCTCCCACAGTTTGTTTTGTGTGTACGTGTTGTTTTGTGGTGAATGAAGAGGACACCGTTTTGCGCTCTACCGAAGTCGTGATCATTGGCGCAGGCGCCGCAGGGTTGATGTGTGCACTGACCGCCGCCGGACGTGGGCGTCAGGTGCTGTTGCTCGACCATGCGAACAAGGCCGGCAAGAAAATCCTGATGTCGGGCGGTGGCCGCTGCAACTTCACCAACATGTACACCGAACCTGGCAATTTCCTCTCGCAGAACGCACATTTCTGCAAGTCCGCCCTGGCCCGCTATACCCAGTGGGACTTCATCGGGATGGTTGCCAAGCATGGCGTGCCCTACCACGAGAAAAAACTCGGGCAGTTGTTCTGCGATAACAAATCCAGCGACATCCTCGAAATGCTGCTCAACGAGTGCGACCAGGCCGGCGTCAGCCTGCACCTGGATACTTCGATCCAGAGCATCGAGAAGCTGGAGCGCGGCTACCTGCTGGACACCACCCTCGGCCAGGTGACGTGCCAATCACTGGTGATCGCCACCGGCGGCCTGTCGATTCCGACCCTGGGCGCCACGGGTTTCGGTTATCAGGTGGCCAAACAATTCGGTCACGAATTGCTCCCCACCCGCGCCGGCCTGGTGCCGTTCACCATCACCGACCAGCTCAAGGCGTTGTGCAGCGAGCTGTCCGGGACCTCGGTGGATTGCCTGGTGAGCTGCAACGATCAGAGCTTTCGCGAAAACATACTGTTCACCCATCGCGGCCTCAGCGGTCCGGCGATTCTGCAGATTTCCTCGTTCTGGCAGCCAGGCGACACGGTTGAAATCAATCTGTTGCCTGACCACGACGTGCCGGGCTGGCTGCAACAACAGCAAGCCGAACGCCCGAACAGCGAGCTGAAGACCCTGCTCGGTGAGATTTTCACCAAGAAGATGGCCAATCTGCTGGCGGACAACTGGTTCGCATCCAAGCCGATGAAGCAGTACACCCACGCCGAAATGGCCGACATTGCGCAGAAACTGGCGAGCTGGAAAGTCGTGCCGGCGGGCACCGAAGGCTATCGCACGGCCGAGGTGACCCTGGGCGGCGTGAACACCAACGAGGTGTCGTCCAAGACCATGGAGTCGCTTAAAAGCCCAGGCCTGTATTTCATCGGCGAGGTCCTGGATGTCACCGGGCACCTGGGTGGCTTCAACTTCCAGTGGGCCTGGGCCTCGGGCTATGCGGCTGCGCAGTACGTCTGATTGAGCGCATCCCCCCTGTAGGAGCGAGCATGCTCGCGATGGAAAAAGAACACCGCTGGGCGTCAGACAGCCAGCGTTATCGTTGACGACCATCGCGACGGTTCGACGCCTCGACATGCTCGCTCCTACAGTGGGGGGGTGACGCGATGCAGGGATAAGGAACAGATTTTGCTGTCACATGTGATCGGCGCCATTGCGCCGACGTCATTAGTGGCTCAATTTAGCGGCATTGCCTCGGAAGGCCTTCGCACTTCATGTCATCGACCCCTCTTCGTCAGTCTCTGCGTCGTATCTGGGCGCTGGATAAATTCAGCTACAGCGTGCGGGTATTCATCGCCCTGACCGGCAGCATGGCGCTGTGCTGGTATCAGGATGAAATGGGCCTGCTGATTCCGTTGTTCCTCGGCATCATCGCCTGCGCCCTGGCCGAGACCGATGATAGCTGGCAAGGCCGCCTCAACTCGCTGGCGGTGACGCTGGTGTGTTTCACCATCGCCGCGCTGTCGGTCGAATTGCTGTTCCCCTACCCGATCATTTTTGTCGTTGCCCTGGCCCTCGCCGGTTTCGGCCTGACCATGCTGGGCGCGCTGGGCGAGCGTTACGGAGCGATCGCTTCCGGCACGTTGATTCTGTCGGTCTACACCATGATCGGCGTGGACCAGCGCGGTGGTGCGGTCACCGATTTCTGGCATGAACCGATGCTGCTGGTCGCGGGGGCGGCGTGGTATGGCCTGCTCTCGGTGTTGTGGCAGGCGCTGTTTTCCAACCAGCCCGTACAGCAAAGCCTGGCGCGTCTGTTCCGGGAGCTGGGCTTTTACCTCAAGCTCAAATCGTCGCTGCTCGAACCGGTCCGAGGGATGGACGTGGAAGCGCGCCGGCTGGAACTCGCCCAGCAAAATGGCCGGGTGGTCGCCGCGCTGAACGCCGCCAAGGAAATCATCCTGCACCGGGTCGGCAACGGCCGGCCAGGCTCGAAAGTCAGCCGTTACCTGAAACTCTATTTCCTCGCCCAGGACATTCACGAACGCGCCAGTTCCTCGCACTATCCGTATAACGCCCTGGCCGAAGCATTTTTCCACAGCGACGTGCTGTTCCGCTGCCAGCGCCTGCTGCGCCAGCAAGGCAAGGCCTGCCGCGCCTTGGCCGAGTCGATCCAGATGCGCCAGCCGTTCATCTACGACGCCAGTTTCGCCGAGGCCTTGGGCGACCTGCACGCTTCACTCGAACACCTGCGCATCCAGAGCAACCCGGCCTGGCGTGGATTGCTGCGATCCTTGCGCGCGCTGGCCGCCAACCTTGGCACCATGGATCGCCTGCTCAGCGACGCCAGCAACCCCGACGCCCTCGCCGACGCCAGCGACAGCAGCCTGCTCGACCGTTCGCCGCGTAACCTCAAGGACGTGTGGGTTCGCCTGCGCACGCAATTGACACCCACGTCGCTGCTGTTTCGCCACGCCCTGCGGTTGCCCCTGGCCTTGAGCATCGGCTACGGCATGGTGCACTTGATACACCCTTCCCAGGGTTACTGGATCATCCTCACCACCCTCTTCGTCTGCCAGCCGAACTACGGTGCCACGCGACGCAAGCTCGGGCAGCGGATCATCGGCACCGCCATCGGCCTGACCGTGGCCTGGGCGCTGTTCGACCTGTTCCCCAACCCGCTGGTGCAGTCGTGCATCGCCATCGTTGCCGGGGTGGTGTTCTTTATCAGCCGCACCACCCATTACACCCTCGCCACCGCCGCTATCACCCTGATGGTGCTGTTCTGCTTCAATCAGGTGGGCGACGGCTACGGACTTTTCCTGCCTCGCCTGTTCGATACCCTGCTGGGCAGCCTGATCGCCGGCCTCGCGGTGTTCCTGTTCCTGCCAGACTGGCAGGGCCGACGCCTGAACAAGGTGCTGGCCAACACGCTGACCTGCAACAGCATCTACCTGCGCCAGATCATGCAGCAATACGCCGCCGGCAAAAGCGACGACCTCGCCTATCGCCTGGCCCGACGCAACGCCCACAACGCCGATGCGGCGCTGTCGACGACGCTGGCCAACATGCTGATGGAGCCTGGGCATTTCCGTAAGGAGGCCGATATAGGATTCCGCTTTCTGGTGTTGTCGCACACCTTGCTCAGCTATCTCTCAGGGCTGGGCGCCCACCGGGAAACCCAATTGCCAGCGGAAGTGCGTGAGCACCTGATCGAAGGTGCAGGAGTGAAACTGGCGAGCAGCATCGATGAAATCGCACAAGGACTGACCAGCAAAATGCCCATCGCGATTCAGAGCGATGAAGAAGAAGCCATGGCCAACGAACTGGAACAGATGCCGGATGAGATCGACGAAGGCCAGCGGCTGGTACAAACCCAACTGGCGCTGATCTGCCGACAACTGGGGCCGCTACGCACGTTGGCAGCACACCTGATCAAAGACACCAGCGAAACCCCATGACTTGAAGCTCGAAACTTGCAGCTTGCAGCTTGAAGCTAATGCCTACATCCCATGCTGCTTCAACAACCGCGCATAACTGCCATCAGCCTTCATCCCGGCAATTGCGCGATCGAACCCGGCAACAATCTGCTCATGCTGGGGGTTTTTCAGGCTAACCAGAATGTGCAGGCTGTTTTCGCTCAGGGGCTTGGGCAGGAATTCCACGGCGTTGCGCACCTTGGCTGATTCGCGAGCCAGGTAGTAACGCGCAACGTATTCGTCCTCCAGAGTCAGCTTGACCCGGTCGGCGGCGACCATGCGCACCGCCATGGCAAAGCTGTGCACAGGGACTTTTTGCAGCGACGGATCGTTCTCGAACGCCGGCGAATAGGCATAACCGCGCACCACGGCAATCGGGTACATGTGCAGTTGTTGAAGGTTATCGAATTCGATCGGGGCATCCTTGCGCTTCAGGAAGCGCACGCGATTGATCAGGTATTCGGCGGAGAACTGCCCCAGCTTGGTGCGTTCCTCGGCGTACCAGGCATTCACCAGCACGTCGTAGCGCCCCTCTCCAATCCCCATCAGCGCACGCGCCCAGGGCACCTGCTCAAACTCGCTAGCGAAGCCGGCGCGGGTCAGCGCGGTGGCGACTATATCGGTGGCCAGTCCGCCGTTGACCAGCGTAGCGTCGGTAAAGGGTGGCCAGGTGTCGGCGACCAGTCGCAGCTTCTCAGCGGCCGCGTTTTGGGTCAGCAACAACCAAGCCATCAAGGCCCACGCTCGATTCAATCGCGGCATGCTCGAAAATCCTTAGCGGGCAGGTTGCCCACGTGTTTTCAACCAAAACTCGACGGTCCCTTACCGGCACACCAGGTACTAACCTTAGCTCATCGAAATCGCTGCACAGCTTCAATCCCAGATTACACAAAGAAGACAACTGCGCGCGAAATGAATGATGGCATTTTGGACTTTGTCACAGATTTCTCCGCCATACAGACATCCCTCTTCCAGACGCTTAGTATCGCAAGCACTGAGTGAAGGAAAACGCAAAGATGACAATCGATTGGGTCTGCAAACATCACAGCGATCTGGGCAAGGAGCAGCTGTACGCCATTTTGCAATTGCGCGCTGACGTGTTCGTGGTGGAACAGAAATGCCTGTATCAGGACATCGACGGCCAGGACCTGGAAGGGGACACCTTCCACCTGATGGCTTGGGACACAGATCGGCTGGCGGCCTACCTGCGCTTGCTCGACCCGCAACTACAGGGCGGCGATGTGGTCATCGGCCGGGTGATCACGGCGCCTGATTATCGCGGCCAGGGGCTGGGTCATGAGCTGATCGCCCAGGCCTTGAAACAGGCACAAAAGCACTGGCCGGATATGCCGATCTATCTGTCGGCCCAGGCGCATTTGCAGGGGTATTACGGGCGCTACGGGTTTGAGGTGGCGGGCGAGGAGTACCTGGAGGACGGGATTCCACACATAGGCATGCGGCGGTCCTGAGTAACATCTCGCGAGCAGGCTCCCACAAAGTACACGTCGCCCCTGTGGGAGCGGGCTTGCCCGCGATGGGGCCAGACCAGGCCCCACAACCATCACGGGTATTCCAACACCGCCTTGATCTGCCGCAGATTGCGCTCGATCCACCCCCGATCAATCGCCCCCCAATCGCGAATACGGTAGCGTCCGGCGTGGTTACGCGCGCCCTCTTCCTGCTCGAACTCGCACACAATGTCCAGGTCCGCCAACGCGGCGATGGTGTCCTGGGCCGTGCGCCGGGGCATGCCAGTCACGTCGGTCAGGGCCGGCACACTGCTGGCCAAACCGCTGTCGATCAGATACGCCACATACAGACGGCGATAGAAGCTGCTCTTGGTCTTGCTCACGTCCATCCCCACACCCCTTGGTTACTGCATTTCCCGCCACGTCAGGTACACCCGCAAGTCGAACTCGACCTGGTGGTACCCCGGCAACATGTGCTCGCACAACTTGTAGAACGCCTTGTTGTGATCCGACTCCTTGAAGTGCGCCAGCTCATGCACCACGATCATTTTGAGAAACTCGGCGGGCGCTTCCTTGAACAGTGAGGCGACGCGAATTTCCTTCTTGGCCTTGAGCTTGCCCCCCTGCACCCGGGAGATCGTGGTGTGCAGGCCCAACGCGCGGTGCGTCAGATCCAGGCGATTGTCGAACAGCACCTTGTCGATGGCCGGGGCATTACGCAGGTGGGCCTGCTTCAGGTCCAGGGCATAGGTGTACAGCGCCTTGTCGCTCTGCACATCATGCTTTTGCGGGTAACGCCGGCTCAGGTAGTCGCCCAGGCGATCCTCCGTGATCAGCTGGCGCACCTGCTCCTGCAACGCAGCAGGATAGGCCTGTAGGTACTTCAAGGGAGTCATCGCAGCGCAGGGTATCAATTACGGACAGGCCGCCAGTGTAGCGAATTCAGTCCGTCAGCGCGCTCCAGTCGAAGGGTTGCGCAAAGCCTGCGGCGTCCTCGGCGACCATCGGATGTGCCACCAGGAAACCTTGCACGTACTCGCAGCCATTGGCGCGCAGCCACTCATACTGCTCGACGGTTTCCACGCCTTCGGCGATCACCAGAATCCCGTATTCCCTGCACAGGCCGATCACATTGTGTACCAGTGCCGCATCTCGAGGTGAGCCAGGCAAGCGGGCGATCACGTGGCGGTCGAGCTTGAGTGTGTCCAGCTCCAGATCGCGCAGATGCGACAGCGAGCAAGGCCCGGAACCGAAGTCATCCAAAGCCACGCGCACCCCCAGGTTTCGCAGCAACCGCAGCTGCTTGCGCGTCTCCTCCGGGTTTTGCATCAGCGCCTCTTCAGTGACCTCGACCTCCAGATGGCGCGCCTGCAAATCATGACGCTCCAACACCAGGCGCAGCTCGGTCACCAGGTTGGGCATGCCGAACTGCGTGCTGCTCAAGCTGACGCCCAACACCAAATCCTCGCCGAACAGGGTTTCCCAGGCCTTACGTTGCCCGGCGCTACGCTCATAGATCCAGGTGCTCAGGCGGCTGATCAAACGTGCCTCCTCCAGCAAGGGCATGAACAGCCCAGGAGGTACGTCACCGACACTCGGGTGCTGCCAGCGCAGCAGCGCCTCGAAACCACGAATCCGTCCGCCCCCGATGGCCACCTGCGGCTGATACACCAGGTTGAAATCCCGGTTTTCGATGGCCGTGCGCACGCTTTCTTCGAGCATCAACCGTGAGCGCGCCCGGCCGTTCATGTCGTGGTCATAGAACCGATATTGCTGGCGACCTGCACGCTTGGCCTCGTACATGGCGATGTCGGCCGCTCGCAGCAAACCATCGAGGTTGGACCCGCAGTCCGGGAACGTGGCAATGCCAATACTGGCGCCCAGTGCGATGTCCAGGCCGTCGATCTGCTGACAGACGGACACACGCTCGATGATTTTCTCGGCAATCTTCGCCGCTTGCTCGGGAAACTCCAGGTCCAGCAGCGCCGTGAATTCGTCACCGCCCATGCGCGCAAGAATGTCGACAGGCCGCAAGCAGGTCTTCAGTTGCTCGGAAACCCAGCGCAGCGCCCGGTCGCCGGCGTCATGACCGAGGCAATCGTTGACCCGCTTGAAGCCATCGAGATCCAGGTACAACAAAACCCACGCACGCTCGGAGCGCTCGCCGCGCACCAGCAGGTTTTCCACCGTCTGGTAGAAACCCCGGCGATTGAGCAGGCCAGTCAACGGGTCGGTGACGGCCTGGAATTCCAGTTGCTGGTGTAGATGGCGCACCACCGACATGTCCAGCACCGTTACCACCATCGCGCGCTGTTCGGCCGGTAGCGGCGCACAAGACAACGCCACGGGCACCTGTTGCCCAGCGGCGGTACGCAGAGAGGCATCATGCAGGCGGAAGGTTTCGCCACGCTTATAACCGCAGAACAACTCGGAATCGGCCCAGACTGGAATGTGCGGTTTTTGCAGGTAATCAAGAAACTCCTTGCCTTGCAAATCCTGCTGCGTCGCATTGAGCAGCCGCGACATGGCCGGGTTGGCAAAGCGGATCATCCCGTCCTCATCAACCACCACAATGCCCTCGGCCGCGTTGTCCAGCACCGATGCATTGAACGCCCGCGCCGCTTCCAGATCATGGCTCAGGCGTTGCAACGCCCGGCGATTGCGCTGGTGCTCCAGCAAGGCCTGCACCTTGGGTTTGAGTATCTGGGGGTCGAAGGGTTTGAACAGGTAATCCACCGCACCGCTGGCGTAGCCCTTGATCACCGCATCCTTGGATTGCTCGTTGGCAGTGAGGAAAATGATCGGCGTCAGACGGGTTCGCTGGCTGCCGCGCATCAGGCGGGCGACCTCGAAACCATCCATACCCGGCATCTGCACATCCAGCAGCACCAGGTCGATATCGTGTTCAAGTAACAGACTGAGGGCTTCGAAACCGGAGGCAGCCGTAATGACCTGCCAATCCTGACGCTGCAACAACGCACGCATACTGACCAGGTTTTCCGGGTAATCATCGACGATCAAAAGGGTTGAGCTGCCTTCAACTGGCGTAGTTTGCGCGCATTCCATGCTGCTTCTCTTGTAGGGACGTCAGGCCGGTTTCTCGTGAAAATCGGACAGTACAATGCGTTCACTCTAGACCGGGAACCGCGAAAGCAGAAGCTGTCAGTACGCCATCATTTACCCACTGCATTCATTTACCGACTAACGGTAGCCTCTACAGCCCGCTAAATACGGGAAAGATGGCGTTTTAACAGGATTTTGACGCCATCCATTTGTCAGGCCAGCATTAACAAAAGAGTTCACTACTATTATAAAGGCCGCGCTCAAACGCCCGTGCTAGAGCTTCTGGCACGTGCGTACCGAAACCAGACACCGTGGAAGCTTCGCTATGATTGACCTTGCATCCTGGAATCTCAGTGTTCCTGTCGGCAGCCCGCCGTACACAGTTGAAACCCGAAAACTGGTGACAGGCTACAAGAATCAATACTTCCATTCCGACACGGGCACCCTCTTTTTCTGGTCGCCCGTCACGGGGACCCGGACGGAGAACGCCAAATTCCCGCGCACCGAACTGCGCGAAACCTACAGCAACGGCACCCTGAAAAACTGGTACTACCCCGATGCCGACAACTCCCTGCGTGCCACGCTGGCGGTCAACCAGGTGCCCAGTTCGGGGAAGATCGTCATCGGCCAGATTCATGCTTATCAAAGCCAAAAACCCATGGTCAAAGTCGAGTACCAATACAAGGACGCCACCAAGGCCGGCAACATCGTCGCCAAGGTACGCATGCGCCCCGATGATAGTGAAGGCAGGGTGATCACCATCGCCACCGGGGTGAAACTGGATCAGGAGTTTTCCTACCTCATTCACCTGAGCCCCGGCGGCGCCCTCGGCATCAGCGCGGCGGGCTACCAGTGGGATACCAAAATCAGCGCGACCTGGCGGGTAAAACCGCTGTACTTCAAGGCAGGCGTCTATGTGCAGGACAACACCGGCTACACGAGCGAAGGTGGCAAGGTGACTTTCAGCAAGCTGGACATCGATCACGACAAGTAAATTTGAGGCATAAAAAACCCGCATTTCTGCGGGTTTTTCATGAGCAGTCGCTGAAGGCTTAGTTGACCTTGGCGTTCAACTCACCTTTCAGATAACGCTGGTACATCGCTTCCAGCGAGATCGGCTTGATCTTCGAGGCATTGCCGGCGGTGCCGAACGCTTCGTAACGTGCGATGCACACGTCGCGCATGGCGGTCACGGTGGCGCCGAAGAACTTACGCGGATCGAACTCGCTCGGGTTGGTGGCCATCAGGCGACGCATCGCACCGGTGGACGCCAGGCGCAGGTCAGTGTCGATGTTGACCTTGCGCACGCCGTACTTGATGCCTTCGACGATTTCTTCAACCGGCACGCCGTAGGTCTCTTTGATGTCGCCGCCGTACTGGTTGATGATCGCCAGCCACTCTTGCGGAACCGAAGACGAACCGTGCATCACCAGGTGAGTGTTCGGAATGCGCTTGTGGATTTCCTTGATGCGGTCGATCGCCAGCACGTCACCGGTAGGCGGCTTGGTGAACTTGTAGGCGCCGTGGCTGGTGCCGATGGCGATGGCCAGGGCGTCGACCTGGGTGCGCTTGACGAAGTCGGCCGCTTCTTCCGGGTCGGTCAGCATCTGGCTGTGATCCAGAACACCTTCGGCACCGATGCCGTCTTCTTCACCGGCCATGCCGGTTTCCAGGGAACCCAGGCAACCCAGTTCGCCTTCTACCGAAACGCCGCAGGCATGGGCCATGGCAACGGTTTGCTGGGTAACACGTACGTTGTAGTCGTAATCGGTCGGGGTCTTGCCGTCTTCGCCCAGGGAACCGTCCATCATCACCGAGCTGAAGCCCAACTGAATGGAGCGCTGGCAGACGTCAGGGCTGGTGCCGTGGTCCTGGTGCATGCACACCGGGATGTGCGGGAATTCTTCGATTGCCGCCAGGATCAGGTGACGCAGAAACGGCGCACCGGCGTATTTGCGAGCACCGGCCGAAGCCTGGACGATCACCGGAGAGTCAGTCTTGTCAGCGGCTTCCATGATGGCGCGCATCTGCTCAAGGTTGTTGACGTTGAAGGCTGGAACGCCGTAGCCGAACTCGGCTGCGTGGTCCAGCATCTGGCGCATGCTGATAAGTGCCATTGTGTCTCTCTCTCCCGGTTTGGGTCGTTAATCGTGCCAGCCTGCCGGAGCGGCGGCGGCTATTCAAGTTTTTGCAGATCGGGGGTTGGCCGGTCTGGTGCAACGCAAATTCAATGAAACCCTGTAGGAGCGAGCATGCTCGCGATGGAAGACCTGTCACCGCGGGGTGTCAGGCAGCCAACGTTATCGTTGACGACCATCGCGAGCATGCTCGCTCCTACAGGTATGGCGCAGGGCCTTATTGCGCCTTGCAACCACGGCCAATCAAATCATTGGTGGCGACCCAGTAAACCAGGCCTTCCTCACCTTTCATGTGAAACGCCAGCATGTCGTTGCTGTACAGTACACCCGACGCACCCGGCTCTTCCTTCAGGCGATACACCTGATCGGCACCGCCGAGGCGCACATCGACGGCCTTGCGGCTGTCGTCAGCGAAACGCCAGAGCACCTGGGCCTGGCTGTCACAGGTCCAGGTGGTCCAGTTGCCCGCAGGTTCGGCGCTCTTGAACAGGTCAAAATTCGAGCAGCCCGCCAGCAGTGCCAGCGCCGTAATGGCGATAAAACCTTTCATCCGTGTTCCTCGACCAACGGCACACGCCGCCAGCCCCGAGTAAGGAATCAGACCCGTCAAGGGCAACCACGTTCCTTGGCGGGGGTCTGAGTTTCGTATTTGTCCAGGCCATCAGGCCCGGAACGCTTGTTGAGCACCGGGTTGGTTTCCGCCTGCCAGTCAGCCTGGTAGCAGCCCTTGTCCACCGCTTGCGGTGCGGGTTCGGGCGCAGCCTTGGGGTTACTCCCGCACGCCGCCAGCGAACCTGCAACCATCAACAGCGCAAGCAACCTGACCATGTGAACACTCCCTTGCCTGGTCAACTCAATGACCTCAGGCCTTGGCACGGCTTTCCAGGACTTCGACCGCCGGCAGCACTTTGCCTTCGACGAACTCGAGGAACGCACCACCACCGGTGGAAATGTAGGAAATCTGCTGGGCAACGCCATACTTGTCGATGGCCGCCAGTGTGTCACCGCCACCCGCGATGGAGAATGCCGCGCTGTCCGCGATGGCCTGGGCCAGCACCTTGGTACCGTTGCCGAACTGGTCGAACTCGAACACGCCAACCGGACCGTTCCACAAAATGGTCCTGGACGATTTCAGCAGCTCAGCGAAATTTGCCGCCGTCTGCGGACCGATATCCAGGATCATGTCATCGGCCGCCACGTCGGCGATCAGCTTGACGGTGGCCGTAGCGCTTTCAGCGAATTCCTTGGCAACCACGACATCCACCGGCAACGGCACACTGACCTTGGCCGCGATGGCGCGGGCAGTGTCCAGCAGGTCCGGCTCGTACAGGGACTTGCCGACCGGGTGACCGGCAGCCGCCAGGAACGTGTTGGCGATGCCGCCACCGACGATCAACTGGTCGCAAATCTGGCTCAAGCTGTTGAGTACGTCGAGCTTGGTCGAGACCTTGGAGCCGGCAACGATCGCGGCCATTGGCTTGGCGGGAGCGCCCAGCGCCTTGCCCAGGGCATCCAGCTCAGCGGCCAGCAACGGACCTGCAGCGGCAACCTTGGCGAACTTGGCCACGCCGTGGGTCGAGCCCTCGGCACGGTGAGCGGTGCCGAAGGCGTCCATCACAAAAACGTCGCACAGGGCAGCGTATTGCTGGGCAAGCTCGTCGGCGTTCTTTTTCTCGCCCTTGTTGAAGCGCACGTTTTCGAACAGCACGATGTCGCCGGCCTTGACGTCCACGCCGCCCAGGTAATCGGCCACCAGCGGCACGTCACGACCCAGCGCGCGGCTCAGGTAGTCAGCGACAGGCTTGAGGCTGTTTTCGGCCGAGAACTCGCCTTCGGTCGGACGGCCAAGGTGCGAGCAGACCATCACCGCCGCGCCTTTTTCCAGGGCCAGCTTGATGGTCGGCAGCGAAGCCAGGATTCGCGCATCGCTGGTGACTACACCGTCCTTGACTGGGACGTTGAGGTCTTCGCGGATCAGTACGCGCTTACCTTGCAGATCGAGGTCGGTCATCTTCAACACGGTCATGGGTCGCATTTCCTACTGGTTTGCAGAGCAGTGTTTTGGAGCGCCGGCTGTCTGCAGATAATGCTCTGCAACATCCAGCATTCGGTTGGCAAAACCCCATTCGTTGTCGAACCAGGCCAGGATGTTCACCAGCCGTGGGCCGGAAACGCGGGTCTGACTGGCATCGACGATCGCCGAATGTGGGTCATGGTTAAAATCACAACTGGCGTGAGGCAACTCGGTGTAGGCCAGGAGGCCCTTGAGGGGGCCGCTGGTGGCGGCCTCGCGCAGTATCCGGTTGACCTCGTCGGCGTCGGTGTCGCTGACGGTCTGCATCGTGATATCCAGGCACGATACATTCACCGTCGGTACGCGTACGGCTTTGGCCTGAATTCGCCCGGCAAGTTCCGGCAGCAGGCGCTCAATGCCTCGTGCCAGACCAGTGGACACCGGGATCACCGACTGGAACGCCGAGCGGGTGCGACGCAGGTCTTCGTGGTGATAGGCGTCGATGACGGGTTGATCGTTCATCGCCGAGTGAATGGTGGTGATCGACACGTACTCCAGACCAATGGCCTGGTCCAGCAACCGCAACAGCGGCACGCCGCAATTGGTGGTGCAGGATGCGTTGGATACCAGCAGCTCTTGCCCGGTCAGGCAATCCTGGTTCACCCCGTAGACGATGGTGGCGTCGACATCCGTCTCACTGGCCATCGGTTGGGAAAACAGCACACGAGGCGCGCCGGCGTCCAGGAAACGCTGGCCATCCTCGCGGGAGTTGTAAGCGCCGGAGCACTCCAGCACCAGATCGACGCCCAACGACGCCCAATCGATCCCTTCGGGGGTGGCACTGCGCAGGACCTTCACGCAGTCGCCATTGATATGCAGACAATCGCCATCGACCTTCACCTCGCCGGGAAAACGCCCGTGAGTGGAATCGAAGCGTGTCAGGTATTCGATGCTGGCCATGTCGGCCAGATCGTTGATCGCGACAATCTCGAACCCAGCCTTCTCGCCTCGTTCGAACAACGCACGCAAGACGCAACGACCAATCCGGCCGTAGCCGTTGAGTGCAACTTTGTAGGGACGCGGTTGAGGCATGGGGTTCTCGATTACCGTGGTGAATCCGTCAGTACTGTGGTGCCTGACCGATCGCTATCGCGGGCAAGCCCGCTCCTACAGGTCCTGTGTAATCCCCTGTAGGAGCGGGCTTGCCCGCGACGGCGCCAGTTCAGGCACCACACTTTCTGGATCAGTCTTCCAGCAGCTCTTCAGCCTGACCCAGGATGTTGTCCAGGGTGAAACCGAACTCTTCGAACAACGCCGAAGCAGGAGCCGACTCGCCGTAGGTGGTCATGCCGATGACGCGACCTTCCAGGCCCACGTACTTGTACCAGAAGTCCGCGTGAGCAGCTTCGATGGCGATACGGGCACCCACCTGCAACGGCAGGACTGCTTGCTTGTAGCTGGCGTCCTGGGCATCGAACACGCTGGTGCAAGGCATGGAAACCACACGCACCTTGCGGCCTTGCTCAGTCAGTTTGTCACAGGCCTGAACGGCCAGGCCGACTTCGGAACCGGTGGCGATCAGGATCAGCTCCGGCTCGCCGGCGCAGTCCTTGAGCACATAACCACCACGGGCGATATCGGCGATCTGGCCGGCATCACGGGGTTGGTGTTGCAGGTTCTGACGCGAGAAGATCAGCGCCGACGGGCCATCCTTGCGCTCCAGCGCAGACTTCCAGCTCACCGCCGATTCAACGGCGTCGGCTGGACGCCAGGTGTCCAGGTTAGGCGTGCTGCGCAGGCTCGTCAGTTGCTCGATCGGCTGGTGCGTCGGGCCGTCTTCGCCCAGGCCGATGGAGTCGTGGGTGTAGACGTGGATCACACGCTGCTTCATCAGCGCCGACATGCGCACCGCGTTACGGGCGTATTCCATGAACATCAGGAAAGTCGCGCCGTAAGGCACCAGGCCACCGTGAAGGGCAACGCCGTTCATGATCGCGGTCATGCCGAACTCACGAACGCCGTAATACATGTAGTTGCCGCTCGCGTCTTCTGCGGTGACACCTTTGCAACCTTTCCACAGGGTCAGGTTGGAACCGGCCAGGTCGGCCGAGCCGCCCAGGAATTCAGGCAGCAGCGGGCCGAAGGCGTTCAGGGTGTTCTGGCTGGCCTTGCGGCTGGCGATGGTTTCGCCCTTGGCGGCCACTTCCGCGATGTAGGCATCGGCCTTGTCGCTGAAATCAGCCGGCAGCTCGCCGCTCAGGCGACGAATCAGCTCATTGGCTTCGGTCGGGAAAGCAGCGGAATAGGCAGCAAAACGCTGATCCCACTCGGCTTCGGCAGCGCGGCCGGCTTCCTTGGCGTCCCACTCGGCATAGATGTCGGCCGGGATTTCGAAAGGACCGTGATTCCACTTCAGCGCCGCACGGGTCAAGGCGATTTCCGCGTCACCCAGCGGAGCACCGTGGCAGTCTTCCTTGCCTTGCTTGTTCGGCGAACCGAAACCGATGGTGGTCTTGCAGCAGATCAGCGTTGGCTGTGCACTTTTACGCGCCGTCTCGATGGCAGTCTTGATCTCTTCAGGATCGTGACCGTCGACATTGCGGATCACCTGCCAGTTGTAGGCCTCAAAGCGCTTGGGTGTGTCGTCGGTGAACCAGCCTTCGACTTCGCCGTCGATGGAAATACCGTTGTCATCGTAGAAGGCAATCAGCTTGCCGAGGCCCAGTGTGCCGGCCAGCGATCCAACTTCATGGGAAATGCCTTCCATCATGCAGCCATCACCCAGGAACACGTAGGTATGGTGATCGACAATGTTATGGCCGGGACGGTTGAACTGCGCCGCCAACACTTTTTCCGCCAGGGCAAAACCCACTGCGTTGGCCAGACCCTGACCCAGTGGACCGGTGGTGGTCTCGACGCCTGGGGTGTAGCCCAGCTCGGGGTGACCCGGAGTGCGGCTGTGCAATTGACGGAAGTTTTTCAGGTCTTCGATCGACAGGTCATAGCCAGTCAGGTGCAGCAGCGAGTAGATCAGCATCGAACCGTGACCGTTGGACAGCACGAAGCGGTCACGGTCGGCGAACGATGGATTGCTCGGGTTGTGCTTCAGGTAGTCACGCCACAGTACTTCGGCGATATCCGCCATACCCATCGGGGCACCGGGATGGCCGCTGTTGGCTTTTTGCACGGCATCCATGCTGAGGGCACGAATGGCGTTGGCACGCTCACGACGGCTGGGCATCGCTGATCTCCTAGGGTTTGAATAAAACGAAACGGAAAAAAGGCGAGCATTTTCCCTCACCGACCCGCTTGGGGCAATGACAGATAAGCATCCGGGCGTGTTTTTCCACCGGATAAATTCTCATTCGCCTGGTGAAACCTTTCCGCTGACCATTTGTAGAGTGAGGGCCAGCCGGAGAAGTGCCATCTATCGAGCAATATCAAAACTTTTTGATATTGCTCTTGCGACACTTACTTACCGTCACTAGACTGCTGGCCCTATGAACTTGCGCGTGCCTTCCATTCAACATGACGATTGCGACGAACTGGCCGCCCTGTGCAAGGCCGGCGGCGATCCGCTGCGTTTGAATGTACTGCGCGCGCTCGCCAACGATTCGTTTGGCGTACTGGAGTTGGCACAGATCTTCGGCATCGGCCAGTCGGGCATGAGCCATCACCTCAAGGTGTTGGCCCAGGCCGGTCTGGTGGCAACTCGCCGCGAGGGCAACGCGATCTTCTATCGCCGCGCCCTGCCGCATACCGAGCAATTGGGCGGCAAGCTGCACGCCGCGCTGCTCGACGAAGTGGATATCCTGACCCTGCCTGCCGACGTGCAGTCACGGATCGGTCAGGTCCATGGCCAGCGAGCAGCGGCCAGTCAGGATTTTTTCGCTCGGGTGGCGGAGAAGTTTCGCGCCCAGCAGGATTTGATTGCCGGCTTGCCACAGTACCGCGAAAGCGTTGTGGCCCTGCTCGACAAGCTGAGCTTCAACGAAGGCGCCACCGCCATCGAAGTCGGTCCCGGCGACGGCGCTTTCCTGCCGGAACTGGCGCGCCGCTTCAATCATGTGACGGCTTTGGACAACAGCCCGGCCATGCTCGAGCTGGCACGCCAGGTGTGTGAACGTGAAACGCTGGCTAACGTCAGCTTGCAACTGGCCGATGCACTGACAGGCGTCAGCCTGCAGGCCGATTGCGTGGTACTGAACATGGTGCTGCACCACTTTGCCGCACCGGCCGATGCGCTCAAGCACATGGCTGGCCTGCTGCAACCCGGTGGTAGCCTGCTCGTGACAGAGTTATGCAGCCACAACCAGAGTTGGGCCAGGGAGGCCTGCGGTGATCTTTGGTTGGGGTTTGAACAGGACGACTTGGCCCGTTGGGCCACCGCTGCGGGACTCGTTCCCGGGGAAAGCCTCTATGTAGGCTTACGTAATGGTTTCCAGATTCAGGTCCGCCATTTTCAGCGGCCAACTGGCGACACTCACCATCGGTAAATTCAGGAAAACATCGAGATGAGCGAATACTCCCTCTTCACCTCCGAGTCCGTGTCCGAAGGGCATCCGGATAAAATCGCCGACCAGATTTCCGATGCTGTGCTGGACGCCATCATTGCTGAAGACAAGTTCGCCCGCGTAGCGTGCGAGACGCTGGTAAAAACCGGCGTGGCGATCATCGCAGGCGAAGTCACCACCTCGGCCTGGGTCGACCTGGAACAGATCGTTCGCGATGTGATTTGCGATATCGGCTACACCAGCTCCGACGTCGGCTTCGACGGCGCCACTTGCGGCGTGATGAACATCATCGGCAAGCAGTCCCCAGACATCAACCAGGGTGTAGACCGCGCCAAGCCTGAAGATCAGGGCGCCGGTGACCAGGGTCTGATGTTCGGCTATGCCAGCAACGAAACCGACGTGCTGATGCCAGCACCGATCACCTTCTCGCACCAACTGGTGCAGCGTCAGGCCGAAGCCCGTAAATCCGGCCTGCTGCCTTGGCTGCGCCCGGACGCCAAGTCGCAAGTGACTTGCCGTTACGAAGGCGGCAAGGTTGTCGGTATCGACGCCGTGGTTCTGTCGACCCAGCACAACCCTGAAGTGTCGTACAAGGACCTGCGCGAAGGCGTGATGGAACTGATCGTCAAGCACGTGCTGCCTGCCGAGCTGCTGACCAAGGACACCCAGTTCCACATCAACCCGACTGGCCAGTTCATCATCGGTGGCCCGGTGGGCGACTGCGGCCTGACCGGTCGCAAGATCATCGTCGACAGCTACGGCGGCATGGCCCGTCACGGCGGTGGCGCGTTCTCCGGCAAGGACCCATCGAAGGTTGACCGTTCGGCAGCCTACGCGGGTCGTTACGTGGCGAAAAACATCGTGGCGGCCGGCCTGGCCGAGCGTTGCGAGATCCAGGTTTCCTACGCGATCGGTGTGGCTCAGCCAACCTCGATCTCGCTGAACACCTTCGGCACCGGCAAAATCAGCGATGACAAAATCATCAAGCTGGTTCGTGAAGTGTTCGACCTGCGCCCTTACGCAATCACCACCATGCTCGACCTGCTGCACCCGATGTACCAGGACACCGCGGCATACGGCCACTTCGGCCGCACCCCGGCGACCAAGACCGTGGGCGAAGACACCTTCACCACCTTCACCTGGGAAAAAACCGACCGCGCCGACGACCTGCGTTCGGCTGCCGGCCTGTAAGACCTTCCCGGCGATACCAAAAGCCCCGCACGGTTCGCCGTGCGGGGCTTTTTCATTCCAGAACTGCAGGAGCGAGCAGTGCCGGCGAATGAAACACCAGGCAAAACACCCACCGTCCCCTGCCAAATTTCCTGACTAACCTTCAAGCATCCCCATCGAGCAAGGATGCTCAAGATGCTTCTACGACTGCTCCGCGCCTTCATCCTGCCGCTGCTTTGCACAACGACCCACGCGGCCGATTGCCCGGACTGGCCAATCGCTCGGGGCCTCAGCGAAATCACCGCCCTGCAAAAACAGATCGACACGTGGGACGCCAGCTACCACCGCGACGGCCATTCGATGGTGGCCGACGAACTCTACGATCAAGCCCGCTCGCGCCTGACCGAATGGCGTGAGTGTTTTGCCGCCGGCCCCGCACCACAACCGTTACGCACCGCCGGCGGCAAGCTCGCCCACCCGATCGCCCATACCGGCCTGGAAAAACTCCACGATGCTCGAGAGGTCGAGGATTGGCTGCGCGACCGCAAGGACATCTGGATACAACCCAAGGTGGATGGAGTGGCTGTGACCCTGATCTACCGAAAAGGCGCACTGCATCAGGTAATCAGTCGTGGCGACGGCCAGAGCGGGCAGGACTGGACGCTTGCGGCACGAAAAATCCCCGCCATCCCCAGCCAACTGACACAGCCGCTGGATGTGCTGGTGCAAGGCGAGCTCTATTGGCGCCTGACCAACCATGTCCAAGCCAGTGCAGGCAGCCTCTTTGCCCGCAGTACCGTGGCGGGCCTGATGGCCCGCAAGGCCCTCGCACCTGGACAAGCCACCAATATCGGGCTGTTTGTGTGGGACTGGCCCAAAGGCCCCGTCGACTTGCCCTCGCGCATCGACGCAATCGATCGACTGGGTTTCCCTGGCACGGCATCTTACAGCCAGCCCGTCCGGTCATTCGCCGATGCCGAGCACTGGCGCGATCACTGGTATCGCTCGCCTCTGCCCTTTGCCAGTGACGGTGTGGTTTTACGCCAGAGCCGTCGTCCCTCGGCCGAGCGCTGGCAAGCGACACCGCCTTACTGGGCCGTCGCGTGGAAGTACCCCTTCGCCCAGGCGCTGGCCGAAGTGCGAAAAGTCGAGTTCAAGGTCGGCCGTACCGGGAAAATCACGCCGGTGCTGGTAATCAAACCGGTGATGCTCGATGACCGGCAGATCAAGCGGGTGAGCGTCAGCTCCCTGCGACGCTGGCAAGAACTGGATATCCGTCCCGGGGACCGGGTGTCCATCAGCCTGGCCGGGCTCACCATCCCAAGGCTGGACGGCGTGGTACTGCGTGCGGTCGAGCGCATGGTGTTGGACGTACCGCTGAGCGCCGATTTTCATCCGCTGAGTTGCTGGCAACCGGCGCCAGGGTGCGAGAGCCAGTTTCTCGCTCGGCTGGCCTGGCTCAGTGGCAAGCAGGGACTGGACTTGCCCCATGTCGGCCCCGGCACCTGGGAGAAACTTTTCGAAACGGGTCAACTCGGCGGCCTGCTGGATTGGTTGACCCTCGACCCTCAGGAGCTTGCTACCATTGATGGCTTCGGCGAGCGCCAAACGGCTCGTCTTTTAAACAGTTTCAAGAGTGCCCGCCAGCGTCCTTTTTGGCGCTGGCTCAAAGCCCTGGGATTACCGCCGACCGGCCAGGCACGACTTGCTGATTCATGGCAGGCGTTGGCTCAACGAAACACCGCACAATGGCAGGCCGAGGCCGGTATAGGCCCGGGACGCGCGGCGCAGTTAAACGCCTTTTTTCGCGACCCGCAGGTGCTGGCCTTGAGCGAGACATTGCGCGCGGCAGGGATCGACGGTTTCCATTGACCGCGATAGCTCGCCCCTACCGGGAACCCAACGTTACCGGTGGGCTCAAAGGCCCATCGCCGCATCGACTGATTGCATATTGCACATGGAGCTTTTATGAAATTTCTTTCACCGCTCGCCTTGTTGACCCTTTGTGGCGTGATGGCGGCTCCACTGATGGCCGCCGAACAAGCACCGGACCTGACCGGTTGCGCCGCCAAGAAACAGAACATCGTCAACCAGCTCGAACTGGCGAAAAGCCAGGGCAATACCGATCAACAGGCGGGCCTCGAAAAGGCCCTGAGTGAAGTCACCACCCATTGCACCGATACCTCCCTGAAAAAAGAACGGGAGAACAAGGTGCTGGACGCACGGCACGAAGTCAGCAAGCGTCAGGCGGACCTCGAAAAAGCCATGAAGAAGGGTGATCCCGAGAAGATCAACAAGCGCAAGGACAAGCTGGCAGAGTCCCGCAAGGAACTGCAGGACGCACTGGATGAACTGGACAAATGAGATGGCGAGTGACGGCATTCGTCGCAGGTGTCACTCGCATCGCATGTCAATGATCGCGGAATTCCTTATGGCACGCACTGCAGGCATCTTCGACTTTCTGCACCGCCGGGCCAAGGTTACTGGCCTTGTAAGGCTGGACTTTACTGGCAACCACCAATTCACCGGTGGCCGTCTCAAGGGTGCGGGCCATTTCCTGGAAGCGTGCCTGTTTCTGCCAGACATCATCCTTGGCGCTGGTGTGATCTTCTTCGCGCACCTGCGGGAAATGCTTCCACGGCTCGTGGGACAACGCATCGAGCTTCACGGCGCCTTCGGCGAACTTGGCGCCGTCGAATGCAATACGCCCGCGCAACATGCCGCCCAGGTCTTCACCGGTCTTGAGCATCTGTTTGAAGATCGCCTTACGCTGACCCAGCGGCGAATTCGGGTCGACGCCTCCGCACGCGGACAACGTCAGGCAGGCCAGCAATACAACGCAAATTTTTTTAAAAGTCATGGTGGCTTCAGGTCGCTGAAAACGGCGGCCAGTATCCTCGCGTCACCGTCAAACACCAATACCCCTATTAACAATAAGGGTTGCCTGAGCGTGCGAAGCGCCCGGGCAACTGCTTCAGGAATGATTTCATGAACAGCCGTTTCAAGGCATGGCGAGCCCACCTCGCGTGGACACTGCCGATGGTCGCCGTACTCGCGGGCTGCACCGGCGGGGATAACAAACAGCCGAAGACCCACGCCCTGGCCACATACGCCAGCGCCTCTTGGGAAGCCCTGCCCGCCGTCACCGATGACGATCTGATCGCGGGTTTCGGTTCATGGCGCAGCGCCTGCACCCGACTCAAGGCCGATGCGGTCTGGGGCTCGACCTGCGCCGCTGCCGCCAACGTGCCACAAACCGCCAACGATATTCGCGGCTTTCTCAAGCAACACCTCGACGTCTACGGCCTGCGCGCCGCCAATGACAATCCCAACGGCCTGATCACCGGCTACTACGAACCGGTCTACCCCGGCAGCCTGACCCAGACGTCGGCGGCGAACATCCCGGTGTACGGCGTGCCCGAGGACATGATCATCGTCGCGCTCGACAGCCTGTATCCGGAGCTCAAGGGCAAACGCCTGCGCGGCAGACTCGAAGGCCGCGTGCTCAAGCCATACGATGATGCGGCCACGATTGAAAGCAAAGGGGTCAAGGCGCCAGTGGTGGCGTGGCTGACCGATCCGATGAACCTGCAATTCCTGCAAATCCAGGGTTCAGGCCGCGTCCAGCTTGACGACGGTCGCCAGCTCCGAATTGCCTATGCCGATCAGAATGGTCATCCCTATCGACCGATCGGCCGCTGGCTGGTGGAACAGGGCGAACTGAAAAAAGAAGACGTGACCATGGGCGCGATCAGCGCCTGGGCAAAGGCCAATCCACAACGCATTCCCGAACTGCTCGGCAGCAACCCCAGCTACGTATTCTTCACTCGCAACCCGGACAGCAACGAGGGCCCTCGCGGCTCGCTGAACGTTCCGCTCACCGCAGGCTACAGCGCAGCCGTTGACCGCAAAGTGATTCCACTGGGTAGCCTGATGTGGTTATCCACCACCAAACCCGACGGCACCTCGCTGGTTCGCCCAGTGGCGGCACAGGACACCGGTGGTGCAATTACCGGCGAGGTCCGGGCAGACCTGTTCTGGGGCACCGGTGAGGCAGCCGGACAACTGGCGGGCGACATGAAACAACAAGGGCAGATCTGGATGCTTTGGCCCAAAGGCGCGGCATTGCCCCAGGTGCCGCAGGTGGCGGACGAGGTCAAGGCCAAGCCTTGAATCTTCGCGGGCTAGCCCCATACGGGTACTGGATCCACCGGACCCGTGTGGGAGCGAGCCTGCTCGCGAGAGGTTCCGCGCAACAGCAAAGATTCAGGCAGACACCACAAAGAAACTGACAATCAAACCCATACCCACAAACCATACCAACGATCGCAGGATCGCCCAGTCCGCCAGGTAGCAAATGATGTAGAGCAAGCGACTGGTGATGAACAGAACCGACAAGACATTGAGCGTTACCAGTTCGGCGTTACCCACCAGGTGCGCAACGACCACAGCCGCCGCAAACGCCGGGGCGATCTCAAAACTGTTCAACTGCGCCGCATGCGCACGCCGGGCGAAACCCTCGAGCGATTCGAGAAAATCCCTGGGATCGTGATTGTCACTCAGCCGGTATCCCCCGCTGACCTTGGCCACCAGCGTGCACAGATACGGCAATAAAAACGCAATCAAGACGCACCACAGCGCTACATTCATAAACGTCATCCCTTGTTGGCTTCCAGGTATGGAGGCAATAATTTGGCGGGTCAGAGCTTCATGACCATCATGCCGATCAATACCAGCCCACAGGCTAAGAGCCGCGGTCGACCGAAAGGTTCTTTCAGGTAGCGCATACCAAACAGCACCACCAGAATCACACTGATCTCGCGCAAGGCCGCAGCTTCGGCAATCGACCCCAACTGCATCGCCCACAGCACCAGAGCGTAGCTGAACAACACGCAAAACCCGACCGCCAGGCCCAATCGCCACTGCTCACGCCAGAACAGCATGAAGGCCGGACGCTTGCGCACCAGTGCCAGTAATGGAAACGGCCAGGCGCTGAGCAGGTTGACCCAGGCCAGGTAGTCCAGCGGGTACGACCAGCGCCGCAAGGCCTGGCCATCGATAAAGGTGTAGCAGCCGATGCACAGGCCAATCAGCGCCACCACAGGCAACATCGACCATGGCAACCGCGCCCCGCCCCCGCCCTGCCACAGCAGACAGAGCATGCCGAAGGGAATCAGCAGGATGCCGAAGATCTGCTGATGGGTCAGCACTTCCCCGGCGAAAATCAGCGTCAGTGCCAGCACCACCAGAGGCGACAGGCCGCGCATCAATGGATAGACCAGCCCCAGGTCGCCGACCCGATAGGCCTGGACGAGCAAATAGCGATAGAGCAATTCGAACGCCGCCGACGCCAGGATCCATGGCCAGATTTGCAGCGGCGGCAACGCCACGAAAGGCAGCATCAGCGCGACGAACAATAGCGCCACGCTGTCCATGCAGGCCACCACCAGCAATCGTTCAGCGCTGAACTTGATCAGCGTATTCCACGCTGCATGTAACAGCGCCGCTACCAACACCAAAGCCGTTGCAAGCACGGCAGACTCCTTTTTGCTCGCCCCCACCCCTTCCCTGTAGGAACAACGAGACGGGAGAATTGATTCGCCATATTTCAGCAGCTGTTTATACTGCAAGCGACCACGCCGCACTCAGTTACGCACAGACCAATTCCAATAATTCCTGCCTCGGTCCGTTTTCTCAAGCTAACGGCCCCGGGCATGCGCCTGCCTGATCGTAGCGTCAAGACTATAGAAAAGAGACCTTGCGCATGCCCCTCGCCTTGCTTGCCCTCGCTGTCGCCGCGTTCGGCATCGGCACTACTGAGTTTGTCATCATGGGCCTGCTGCCCGATGTCGCCCGCGACCTCGCAGTCAGCATTCCCCACGCCGGATTGCTGATTACCGGCTACGCCCTGGGCGTGGTGTTCGGTGCACCGATCCTCGCCGTCGGCACCGCCAACATGCCACGCAAAGCCACTTTGCTGGGTATGACACTGATGTTCATCCTCGGCAACATGCTCTGCGCACTGGCACCCAACTACGCCACGCTGATGGCGGCTCGTGTGGTGACCGCGCTGTGCCATGGCGCATTTTTCGGCATTGGGTCGGTGGTAGCCGCCGGGCTGGTGGCACCGAACAAACGAGCCCAGGCCATCGCCATGATGTTCACCGGCCTGACCCTGGCCAACGTGCTCGGCGTGCCCCTGGGCACCGCACTGGGACAATACGCCGGCTGGCGCTCGACGTTCTGGGCGGTGTCAGTGATCGGTGTGATTGCCGCCATTGCGCAATGGGCCTGGTTGCCGAAGCACATCGCCATGGACAAGGCCAACCTGGCCAGCGAGTTCAAGGTGCTGGGCAAGGCCAACGTACTGCTCGCCCTGGGTATGAGCGTATTGGCCTCGACCAGCCTGTTCAGCGTGTTCACCTACATCGCGCCGATCCTGCAGGACATCACCGGCGTCAGCCCCCACGGGGTGACGATCATGTTGCTGTTGTTCGGCGTCGGCCTGACCGCCGGCAGCATGCTTGGTGGTCGCTTGGCCGACAGTCGCCTGCTGCCTTCGCTGGTGGGCATGGCCCTGGCGGTGGTATTGGTCCTGGCCGCTTTCACCCAGACCAGCCATTCGGTGATCCCGGCAGCGATCACCCTGGTGTTGTGGGGGATTTTTGCCTTCGCCCTGTGCCCGATCCTGCAACTGTTGATCATCGATCAGGCCCATGAGGCGCCGAATCTCGGTTCAACCCTGAACCAGAGCGCCTTCAACCTCGGCAATGCGGCGGGTGCCTGGGTCGGTGGCCTGGTGGTTGCCAGCGGCGCCGACCTGGCTGACCTGCCCTGGACCGGCGCGCTGGTCAGCGGCCTCACGGTGCTGACTGCGTTGTATTTCATTTATCGACAACGTCGCACCGCAGCGGCGTTCGATGTCACCGGTTGAGCGAGCAAACCATCCGACAGCCAGTCAGAAACGCGCTGCTCAACTTCAAGGCAATCTGGACGCAAGCTGTATGACCTGTCCTAAGGCGTCTGCCTCTGCCTGCTAAACCACTGCTGAAAGGCCCAGGCCAGAGCCTTTCAGCGCTTTTTCAGCGACGTCATGAACCGGCATGCGGGCATATGTAGCAACTCATTGCTCCATGCGCTCACCCCCTCTCAACTCGTCTAGAGTGCCGCCTCTACCAGCACACTCAACGGACGAGACACCATGCCCCGCCTCACCCTCTCCCCCGCCATTCCCCCAATTTCTCTGCCGCAAACACCGGTTCAGCGCCCATCGACAGGCACCACGAACACCGACTGGAGTGACTTCATCAAGGGGACGGCACACGTCGGTCAGGGCCGATCTGAAACCCTGGTGCACTCATTGACCGATCGCAACCTGTCGATTCGCCGTTTTGAAAACGGTGTGATCGAAATGGACCTCAAGCGTCCACCCATCGATCGCCTGGTGCTCAGCGGCGGCGGCGCCAAAGGCGTGGCATTCTCCGGAATGGTCAAGGCACTGGAGGAAAGCCAGACCATAGGCACCCTGCGCATCCTCTCGGGATCATCCGCCGGGGCAATTTCCGCGGCGTTTCTGGCCAGCGGCATGACTTACGCGGACTTCGACAAGATGTCGGACGAAACCAACCTCGTGTCACTGCTCGACAGTCAAAGCAAAGTACTGGGACCGATACAGCACGCCAGCTCTACGGTTGGCCGAGGCATCGTGAAGATTCCGGGCAAGGTCGGCAGTATCGGGCGGCTGTTGTGCGACCTGATGCCCCGCCTGCAATCCAAGGCCTCGCCGCTGGAGGCTCTGATTCACGAAAAAATGGTCGAGTCGGTCCTGTCGCGTGCCAATCAGGCGCTCAACGACCGACAGCCACTTTCGCAGGCAAGTCGCACTTGCCTGGAGAACATGAAAACCAACGGCTACGTAACTTTTGGCGACCTGGCGACGCTGAGCAAGGACCTGCCCGAAATCAAGCAATTGCACATCACCGGCACCGCCATGTTCGACGGGCGTCCGCAAATGGTGGTATTCAACGCCAGCCTGACCCCAGACATGGACGTGGCTCGCGCAGCCCATATTTCAGGCTCGCTGCCGGTTGTCTTTGCCAAGCCGTCTGAGCAACAGCTGCCATTTCAGGTGGATGGAGAGCACACGTCGTTTCAGGACGGCGGCATCATGCTCAACACGCCGATCATGGATTTGTACGAACCACAATTCGCGATGAGTGCGATTCCCGATAGTGAACAGTTGATACTCAAGTTCCAGAGTGGGGGCGCCGGCAAGAAGAAAGATCACGGCACACTGCTCTCGGCAGTGGCCGACAAATTTATCGGCGCGCCCTATTCCGCCCGGCACGCACACCAAACCGATGCCATCAAAGGGTTTGCCGACAGTATCGTCACCGTTCGACTGAAGACCGAACGGGGCAACTTCACGGGTACGTTACAAGGCACCGTCAATTTCAACATGGCGACAGAGCTGAAAAATCATTTGCAGGAAGAACTGCACATCGATGTGCAACGGTACCTGGAGCGCCATGAGGACAGCGAAACCTACCGCTTCAGCTCCATAGGCGGAGCACTGCTGGCACTGGACGATTCGATGTTCGCAGCAGCCGCCGACGAACTGCTAGATGATCCGGAATCAGCGGCAGTCATCGAGTTCCGGCAGCACGCTCAACAGGCGCTGGAAAACTTGAAGCAAGCCCTGACCGATGCCACCGCCACAACGAAGGAGGGTTCCCTGGCACTCGACGCACCTACACGCGATGCCATGCGCACACTGGATCAGCTCGGTGACGCCCCCGGGAAAATCGATTGGCTGGCCAGAAAGCTCAACCACGGCAACGATCCGGCGTATATGTTGCTGCTTCAAACCATCAAGCGCCTGGATGCCGGAGCAACCGGGCCGAAGTCGATGGTGTTGAGCGCGGCGATCAAGGAAATGGGCGTGCGCGATATCGTCACCAAAAGCGAGAATTTCATTCGCGAGGTGATCTACCCCTCGCTGTATCGACTCGACCAGCCGAATTCGAACGTCAAGCTGCTGAATGGCGCCATTGCCGATTTGCGTGAAGCCCAGGACAGCCATGGTTTTAATGCCGTGTTGCGCCGGATCGCCGATCAATATGTTTCGCGCACTTTCCCGTCCTCATCGCTGCCGTTCAACTCGACAACGGTCGATCAGGCTCGCGCGTGGCTGATTCCCGGGGTGTAACCGCCCCCCCCGAAAGCGTGAACCAACATCGACGCCTCGCTCCGGCTCATCACCGGTCGTCGTCCTCATCGACCGGAGCGCTCGCGACGCTCTGGTCTTTGGGCGTGCCGGACTCGCTGCGAATCTGCGCGTGACTGATCAACGCGAAGATGAAGCTGCCACCAATGATGTTCCCCGCCAGCGTGGGACCGGCGAACACCAGCCAGAAATCCTTCCAGGGCAGTTCTCCGGCGAACACCAGGTAAGAAACCTCCAGCGACCCGACCACGATGTGGGTGAAGTCGCCCAGTGCCATGAAGTAAGTGATAAGCACGATGATCCACACTTTCGCGCTTTCCATGGACGGGATCATCCAGACCATGGTTGCGATCATCCAGCCGGAAATGATGCCCTTGGAGAACATCTGGCTGGGATCGCCTTCCATGACCTTGCGCCCGATGTCGAGGAAGGCAATGTCGGTCTTGCTGTCAAAAATCGGCAATTCCAGCATCACATACGCCACCAGAAGGGTGCCGCATAGGTTACCTACCAACACCACCGACCACAGCCGCAGCAATCGGGCGAAGTTGCCAAGCGTGGGGTTGCTCATGATCGGCAGCACGGCAGTCAGGGTGTTTTCGGTGAACAGTTGCTGGCGGGCGAGGATCACCGCAAGGAAGCCCGCGCAGTAACCGAAACTGGCGATCACCTTGAAGCCGTCGCCCTCCGGCAGACGTGAGTTCAGCAATCCCATGGCCATCAGCGACAGGCCCATGGTCAAGCCGGCGGCGAGAGCCGACCACCAGAGTGCAGCGATGCTGCGCTCCAGTTCCTGATCGCCTTGGGTGCGAATGATTTCATGCAGCACCGCTGCGCGCGGCGGCTGGTTTTTCTCGACCTCATGCTGTTCCTTGGGCGTGAGATCGGGGGTCGTACCGTTTGTTGGCGTAGTCATGGCCTAAACATCAGTGATGGATGATTTAGCTACGACCTCTGCCACCGTCAATACGTTCTGTACCCCCTGAACCTGAACCTGTGGGAGCGGGCTTGCCCGCGATGGTCGTCAACGATAACGCGGGAAATCTGGCTCCCCGCGGTGCCTGAGCCACCATCGCGACGGTGAGACAATTCGACTTGCTCGATCCTGAAGAATGAGGGGGAAAAGTCACTCGTCCTTGAACTGATCCTTGACGTACTTGATCTCGGTCCGGCCATGGGGCGCGGGCAGGCCGTCTTCGCCGAGGTTGACGAAGACCATCTTCTCCACCGTCAGGATGCTTTTGCGGGTGATCTTGTTGCGCACTTCGCAGGTGAGGGTGATCGACGTACGGCCGAATTCGGTGGCGGTGATGCCCAACTCGATGATGTCGCCCTGACGTGAGGCGCTGACGAAGTTGATTTCGGAAATGTACTTGGTGACCACGCGCTGATTGCCCAGCTGGACGATCGCGTAGATCGCCGCTTCTTCATCGATCCAGCGCAATAGGCTGCCGCCGAACAGCGTGCCGTTGGGGTTGAGGTCTTCGGGTTTGACCCATTTGCGGGTGTGGAAATTCATGGGGGCTCCGGGCATGGGTTGTGGGGGCGATAGGGGTTTGGCCCCCAGCTTCAAGTTTTAAGCGGCAAGCTGCAAGCCACAAGTCAAAAGTCGATCCGCATTTACTTGCCGCTTGTAGCTTGTCGCTTGCCACCAGGCGGATAAAGAAAGCTATAATCACCGCCGATTTCAAAACGGCTCCTACCGTTTTCCCGCCACCTGTCCGAGGGGCGCTGCAGCAGGTTCGACCTGTCAGGCTCGGATGGGGCGTTGTCAGGCTTATGCCCGACGCCAAACGCACAACGGCGCCCATTCGCATACATTACGAATGGAGGCTCTCATGAGCGCTGTAATCACGCCCGCAGATTTTACCGACTACAAAGTCGCCGACATGTCCCTGGCCGCCTGGGGCCGCCGTGAAACCATCATCGCCGAGTCGGAAATGCCTGCCCTGATGGGTCTGCGCCGCAAGTACGCCGAAGAGCAACCGCTCAAAGGCGCTAAAATCCTCGGCTGCATCCACATGACCATTCAGACTGCCGTGCTGATCGAAACCCTGGTTGCCCTGGGTGCCGAAGTGCGCTGGTCGTCCTGCAACATTTTTTCGACCCAGGACCAGGCCGCTGCCTCCATCGCCGCAGCCGGCATCCCTGTTTTTGCCTGGAAAGGCGAAACCGAGCAAGAGTACGAGTGGTGCCTGGAGCAAACCATCCTCAAGGACGGCGCCCCTTGGGATGCCAACATGATCCTCGACGACGGCGGTGACCTGACCGAGCTGCTGCACAAAAAATACCCGCAGGTGCTGGAGCGCGTTCACGGCGTGACCGAAGAAACCACCACCGGCGTACACCGTCTGCTGGACATGCTGGCCAAGGGCGAACTGAAGATCCCGGCCATCAACGTCAATGACTCGGTGACCAAGAGCAAGAACGACAACAAATACGGCTGCCGTCACAGCCTGAACGATGCCATCAAGCGCGGCACCGACCACCTGCTGTCCGGCAAGCAAGCGCTGGTTATCGGTTACGGTGACGTGGGCAAAGGCTCCGCTCAATCCCTGCGTCAGGAAGGCATGATCGTCAAGGTTTCCGAAGTTGACCCGATCTGCGCCATGCAAGCCTGCATGGACGGTTTTGAACTGGTCTCGCCTTTCATCGACGGTATCAACGATGGCACCGAAGCCAGCATCGACAAGGCCCTGCTGGGCAAGATCGACCTGATCGTGACCACCACCGGTAACGTCAATGTTTGCGACTCAAACATGCTCAAGGCCCTGAAGAAGCGCGCTGTTGTCTGCAACATCGGCCACTTCGACAACGAAATCGACACGGCTTTCATGCGCAAGAACTGGGCATGGGAAGAAGTGAAGCCACAGGTACACAAGATCCACCGTACCGGTGCTGGTGCATTCGACGCCCAGAACGACGACTACCTGATCCTGCTGGCCGAAGGCCGCCTGGTGAACCTGGGCAACGCCACCGGTCACCCAAGCCGCATCATGGACGGTTCGTTCGCCAACCAGGTACTGGCGCAGATTTTCCTGTTCGGCCAGAAGTACGCCGACCTGTCGCCAGCCCAGAAAGCCGAGCGCCTGACCGTTGAAGTACTGCCCAAGAAACTCGACGAAGAAGTGGCCCTGGAAATGGTCCGCGGTTTCGGCGGTGTCGTGACTCAACTGACCAAGACCCAGGCCGACTACATCGGCGTGGCCGTCGAAGGTCCGTTCAAGCCGCACGCGTACCGGTACTAAAAGCAGCTACGAGCTTTGAGCTTCAAGCGGCAAGCAAGGTCAAAAGCCGGCCTCGCTGCACGAAGTTCAGCGCTCTGCACCCATTTGCGAATACAGCCTCATGTTGCAAACCCCAGGCACGAGAGACGAGCGCACCTGCGCTTCTCTTACAGCTTGTGGCTTGCAGCTTGAAGCTGGAGGCCCCCTCCATGTCCCAAGACCGTCGCTACAGCTTCGAATTCTTCCCTACGAAGACCGACGCTGGGCATGAAAAGCTGATCGCCACTGCCCGTCAGTTGGCTACCTACAACCCCGATTTCTTCTCCTGCACCTATGGCGCTGGCGGCTCGACCCGTGATCGAACCCTCAACACCGTTTTGCAGCTGGAAAGCGAAGTCAAAATCCCGGCCGCCCCGCACCTTTCGTGCGTCGGCGACAGCAAGGACGACCTGCGCGGCCTGCTGAACGAGTACAAGGCTGCCGGCATCAAGCGCATCGTTGCCCTGCGCGGTGACCTGCCGTCCGGCATGGGTATGACCAGCGGCGAGCTGCGTCACGCCAATGAGCTGGTTGAATTCATCCGTGAAGAAACCGGCAATCATTTCCACATCGAAGTCGCCGCCTACCCGGAAATGCATCCGCAAGCGCGCAACTTCGAAGATGATCTCGCCAACTTCGTGCGCAAGGCCAAGGCCGGCGCCGACAGCGCGATCACCCAGTATTTCTTCAACGCCGACAGCTACTTCTATTTTGTCGACCGTTTGCAGGCGCTGGGCGTGGATATTCCAGTGGTACCGGGGATCATGCCGATCACCAACTACAGCAAGCTCGCGCGCTTCTCCGACGCCTGCGGTGCGGAAATCCCGCGCTGGATCCGCAAGCAGCTGGAAGCCTACGGCGATGACACCCAAAGCATTCAGCGCTTCGGCGAGCAAGTCGTCACCGAGATGTGCGAACGCCTGTTGCAGGGTGGCGCACCAGGGCTGCACTTCTATTCCATGAACCAGGCCGAACCTAGCCTGGCCATCTGGAATAACCTGAAGTTGCCGCGTTAAGCGACAAACCAGGCATCGATCAAAAAATCGCCGTTTTTGACGGTTTCTGCGAGTGCCACACTCCATAGCAGAGACCGCCGAAGACGGCGATTTTTTTGCTTCTCATGCACATTTTTTGTGCAGCAATGCACGGAGCCAGAGCTTCTGGCGAGGGTTTCTGGCGATTTACGGTTTCTCGTCGTAATCTCAAGCCATGCCTTTGATCACCCAACTTCTCTCCCTGGTGCTTTTCACTTGCCTGAGCTTCGCCGCCCGGGGCGAGAAATTGCGCATTGTCACTGAGCCCTGGGCACCTTACGTCTTTGAGGAAGATGGCAAAGCGCTGGGCCTGGATTACGAAACCACGGCCATTGTCTTCAAGCGATTGGGGATCGAAGTCGAGTGGCAATTCCTGCCGTGGAAGCGCTGCCTGTCCATGCTCGAAACCGGGCAGGCCGATGGCGCGCTGGATATTTTTCACAGCGAGGAGCGCGATGCCACCTTGCTCTACCCCAGCGAGCCGCTCTCGCAGGTCCAGTTCGTGATGTTCTACGCCAACGAGCGCCCTCACCCGTTTCGCACCCTGGAAGATCTCAAGGGCCTGACCATCGGCACCTCACCTGGCTACCTGTACAACCCGGAATTCCGGGAGTCGCCTCTGTTCATCCGTGAGCCGGCGCCCACTCATGAGGCCAACTTCGGCAAGCTGCTGCGCGGGAGGATCGACCTGCTGATCACCGACCGCCGCGTGGGCCAGCATTTGCTCGACGAGCTGAACATCCGCGACAAGATCAGCGAAAACCCGACTGTGATCAGCCAGCAGAGCCAGTTCCTGGCGGTTCGGCGCAATGCCGGCATGGACCTGCTGGTCCAACGGTTTGGTGCCGAGCTCAAACGTTTCAAACGCGAGCCGGCCTACGCCGAGCTCAGTGCCCGTTACGGCGCGGCGCCCAAAGTCAGCGAGTCCACGGCTGTCCTGGATAAAACCGTTGAGCAGCAGGAAAGCAGCGCACAGTGATTGCTCTGTTATACTCCGGCGTTCCCGCCAGGCTCACGCCCGGACGCTCGAACCTGTTCAAGGCATCTCGACCCGCTACAGCGCAGCTTTTCAGCCCGCGCGAGTGCTCCAGATGTGCTTCCAGGGCTCAGCAGGACCGGACGGGATTGCGTTGCTCTTGAACGCCATTCGCGCCAGGCAAGACTCCCATTTGGGCCCAGCTCTAACTCACAACAGGATTACTCATGTCCTTTGCTTCCCTCGGTCTCTCCGAGGCTTTGGTCCGCGCTATCGAAGACGCGGGCTATACCGAGCCTACTCCGGTGCAACAGCGGGCCATTCCCGCCGTGTTGCAAGGTCGCGACCTGATGGTTGCGGCTCAGACAGGTACTGGTAAAACCGGCGGTTTCGCCCTTCCGATTCTGGAGCGGTTGTTCCCCAACGGTCACCCGGACAAATCCCAGCGTCACGGCCCGCGCCAACCGCGCGTGCTGGTCCTGACCCCGACCCGCGAACTCGCCGCCCAGGTTCACGACAGCTTCAAGGTCTACGCCCGTGACCTGAAGTTCGTCAGCGCCTGCATCTTCGGCGGCGTCGGCATGAACCCACAGGTTCAGGCCATGGCTCGCGGTGTCGATGTCCTGGTAGCCTGTCCGGGCCGCCTGCTCGACCTCGCAGGTCAAGGCAGCGTCGATTTGTCCCACGTGGAAATCCTCGTGCTGGACGAAGCCGACCGCATGCTCGACATGGGCTTTGTTCATGACGTGAAGAAGGTCCTGGCCCGTCTGCCGGCCAAACGCCAGAACCTGCTGTTCTCGGCGACCTTCTCCAAGGACATCACCGACCTCGCCGGCAAGCTGCTGCACAACCCCGAACGCATCGAAGTGACGCCGCCGAACACCACGGTCGAGCGCATCGAGCAGCGCGTGTTCCGCCTGCCTGCCAACCACAAGCGCTCGTTGCTGGCTCACCTGATTACCGCAGGCGCCTGGGAACAGGTGCTGGTGTTCACCCGTACCAAGCACGGCGCCAACCGTCTGGCCGAGTACCTGGACAAGCACGGCCTGAGCGCTGTGGCGATCCACGGCAACAAGAGCCAGAACGCACGCACCAAGGCCCTGGCCGACTTCAAGGCCGGCAGCGTGCGCATCCTCGTCGCCACCGACATCGCCGCCCGTGGCCTGGACATCGACCAGTTGCCACACGTGGTCAACTTCGAGCTGCCTAACGTCGACGAAGATTACGTACACCGCATCGGCCGTACCGGTCGTGCCGGTCGCTCGGGCGAAGCGATCTCGCTGGTCGCTCCGGACGAAGAGAAGCTGCTCAAAAGCATCGAGCGCATGACCAAGCAGAAAATCGCCGATGGCGACCTGATGGGCTTCGATGCCAGCGCCGTGGAAGCCGAGAAGCCGGAAGTACGCGAACGTCCGGACGTGCGTAACCCGCGCAATGCCCGTGGCCCGCGTGGCGACGGTCCGAACGGCAGCGGCGGTGGCGGCGGTCGTAAAGACAAAGGCAAGGACAAGGGCGGTAAGGAAAAACCTGCCGCCAGCGGTCGTGGCGAGCGCCCGGCGCGTGAGCAGAAACCCCGCGAAGGCACAGCGCGCGAGCAGCAGCGCCCGGCGCCACGCGCGGCCGCTGATCGTGCCCCGGACGAGTTCCTCGATGACGACATCGATAACTTCGGTAACCGTGTCGACTACGTGCCCCAGGCCAAACCGGCCCAGGGTCGCGGTCGTCGCCCGGGTGCTCCGGCCCAAGGCTCGGCTGGCGGTGCCGGCGCACCACGCAACGGTGCCAAGCCTCAAGGTCGTCAAGGCGGCCCACGTGGCGGCGATGCCAGCGGCTCCTCGACCGGCAAGCGCAGCGGCCCTCGCAATGGCGCACCACGTGACGGCCAGGCCCGTCGCGAAGAAGGTCGCAACCGTCGTCCGGCCCGTGACGATCAGCCGCGTTCGGAACCGGCCGTGCAGAACACCCGCAGCCCGGCACCGAAGATCATTCACAAGGAGTCCAAGGCTGATCGCTTCCCGACGCCTGAACAGCTTGATCAATTGCCAGTACGCCCTCGCGGCGAAAAACCAGCGCTGCTGACCCGCAACCGCTGAGTTTTCATCGCAACAAAAAAATGCCCCGGCTCGCAAAAGCCGGGGCATTTTTTATGCTTCACCACAAACCCAAACAGGTGGGAGCACTGTGTGAGGGCGAAAATTACTTCGCTTTCACACCTTCAAACGATACGTACAACTCAACGGTATCAGACGCTGGGCCCAGGTCTTTCTGCTTGCCGAAGTCGGAACGCTTGATGGTGGTCGTGCCTTCGAAACCGGCACGGTAGCCGCCCCATGGATCCTTGCCTTCACCCAGGAAAGTGGCCTTGACCACGACTGGCTTGGTCACGCCCAGGATGGTCAGATCGCCGGTCACATCGGCAGTCTTCTCACCGGTGGACTTGACGCTGGTGGAGACGAAGGTGGCCTTGGCGAACTTGCTGGCGTTCAGGAAGTCAGCGCTGGCGATGTGCTTGTCACGCTCGGCGTGGTTGGTGAACACGCTGGCGGTATTGACGTTGAACTCGATTTTGCTGGCTTCAGGCTTGGCAGCGTCGAAGCTGAACTTGCCGTCGATGTCCTTGAAAGTACCGGTGATGTAGCTGTAGCCCAGGTGGCTGATCTTGAAGTCAACGAAGGCGTGCTGGCCTTCTTTATCAACAACGTAATCAGCGGCCATTACGTTGGCGGACAGTACGGCAGAACCGATTGCCAGAGCGGCCAGAGTCTTTTTCAACATGCTTTCTTTTCCTTTGAGTCGAGGTTGAACTTCAGGCTTTGCGACCGAGCATTCGCGTCAGGGTCGCATCACGATCGATAAAGTGGTGCTTCAATGCTGCCAACGCATGGAGACCGGAAAAAATTACCAGCGCCCATGCCAGATACAGATGAATCACCCCAGCGGTATCTGCCTGGTCCGGTAGTCCGGAGATCAATGCAGGCACTTCAAACAGGCCAAACACCGGGATACCGACACCGTCTGCGGTGGAAATCAGGTAACCGGCAATCATCACAGCGAACAGACCGAAATACAGAAACCCATGGCCGAACTTGGCGCCAATGCGGGTCATCCGGCTGTAGCTTTGCAGCGTCGGTGGCGGTGGACTGACAAAGCGCCACACCACCCGCAGCAGCATCACACCCAACAGCACCAGCCCAATGCTCTTGTGCAGGTCCGGCGCGTCTTTGCGCCAGGTGCTGTAGTAGTCCAGCCCCACCATCCACAGACCGAGTGCAAACAGCCCATAGACCGCCAGCGCTACGCCCCAGTGCATGAAGATGCTGACCCAACCATAGCGTGAAGAAGAGTTACGTAGCTGCATTGCCCAAATCCTGTGAGAACTGCGAACCAAGACTATCGAGTTATCTATCGAATTAAAGCGGAAAATTTCGCTTTGAAATATCGAGAAATACGATCAAGAGTCTGAAATAGACGCGTTAAGGAAAGATTAAAGGCGAAAGTGTGACGGGGTGTTAGGGGGCAGGCTCAATATTTTTGCTGTGCCTGGCAGGGCCTCATCGCGAGCAAGCCCGCTCCTACAGGGGTTCTTGCATCCGCACCGCCACCCTGTAGGAGCGAGCTTGCTCGCGATGGCTATCTCAAGAGCAATAAAAAAAGCGCGGCTCAAGAGCCGCGCTTTTTGGTTCAGCGCAAGGCCTTACTGCGCCTTGGCCTCAGTCGCCGCAGGCTTCTTGGCCGGCTCGGCTTTTTTGGCGGGCGCCTTGGCCGCAGGTTTTTTCGCTTCGGTCTTGGCCGCCGGTTTTTTCACCGGGGCTTTTGCCGGCGCCTTCTTGGCAGGCGCGGCTTTCGCCGGTGCGGCAGGCTTGGCAGGCTCAACCGGAGCAGGCGCTGGAGTCGGCGCAGGTGCCGGGGCGGGTGCGACCGGTGCCGGAGCAGGCTCTGGCGCCTTGACCGGTTCCGGTTTTTTCTCGTCATCCGAGCCGCCGAACAGATTGCTGAAGAAATTGCCCTTCTTCGCCGCCACAGCGCCCGCTGCGGCAGCTGCGGCAGCTGCCGCTACAGGGGCCGCTTTCTGCGGTTCAAACGATTTGCCGGCCGCCAGGTCTTCAACCTGACTGGCGGCACGCTGGCCGGTACGCAAAGCGCCTTCCAGGGTACCGGGGTACAAGGCGTCAGTGTGCTCACCGGCGAACGCTACGCGCTGAATCGGACGCTCCCACAGGCGCCAGAACTTGCTGATCTGCCCCGGGCCGAACGCCAGGTAAGCGCCACCCATCGAAGGATCGACGCTGTAACGACGGATTTCATAACCCGTGAACGAACCCCGAGCCTGTGGATAAAACGCATGCAGACGGATCAGCACCTGGTCGGCCATCTGCTTGTCGCCGAATGCCTGCATCACCCGCGCATTATCACCGGACAGGTTGATCACCACATTGGCGCCACCCTTGAGGGCTGGCTCGACCCACAACATGCCAAGGCCGGTGTTGCTGTAGATCTCGCCGGACATGCGCGCCTTGCTCTCCCACACCGGCGTCTTGAACTTGAGCATGATCTGATCGCGCCAGCCGTAGTTGGTGCCCTTGATCGCGGCCACGTGCTGGGCGTCCAGCGCGGGGGTCATCTGGATCTTCGCCAGCGCACGCAACGGTACCGCCACGACGACGTAGTCCGCCTGATAACCGACGCTGCCGACCTTGACGGTCACGCTGTCCTTGTCCTGGGTAATGGCCGAGACCGGGGAATTGGTCTTGATGACTTTCAACTGCTTGACGAAGGCCTGGGCCAGCACCGGGCTGCCACCGACCAGACGCGAGGCGCGCAGGTCACGGTCAGAGACGCCTCGATAAACGCGGTTCTGCTGTGCGAAATACAGCAGCGACAGGCGCGACGGTTCGTCATATCGCGAACGAATCTGCTGGTTCACCAATTGACGCGCGGTGGCTGGCAGGTTCAGTCGATCCAGCCAGTTGGACACGTTGATCTGGTCCAGCGCATGCAGCGTGTTGTTGGCGGCCGGGTTGAGCGGGTCTTCGATGGAGCGCGCCAGGTCATCCAGGGTCTTCTCGTAGCGTTTGAGCGCTTCGGCGGTCGCCGGCTCCTTGGTGGCCAGGTCGGACGCGCTGTAATACACACCGTCGATCAAGTAACCCGGCGTGCGGACGAACTCGGGAGCTGGCGTGGTGCTCAGCTTGAAAGTCGAAACGTATTTGTTCAATACCGGCTGGGTCTTATCGTTGCCGATCCATTCGCTGGTGGCCATGCCGGAGCGACCGCCCATGCCTGGCTTGGCCTCCAGCAAGGTGACCTGCCAGCCCTTGGCCTGCAGTTCGTAGGCCGCCGTCAGGCCGGAAAGCCCGCCGCCAATCACGATTGCCGTTTTATCCTTGGCCAGCGCAGACACGCTGAACAGCCCCAACATCACTAGCGCACAGGCGCGCAGCCAACCAGCAGACATTCAGCGAACTCCGGAAATACACGTAGGAAAAGGCAGTTTTACGAGTCAGGCGACTCAGAGAGTCGCGAAGAATACGTCAGCCATCAGTAGGCCGCCAGCGACGTCTATCGCCCTCTACAAAGTAGCTCAATCGACACAATGGGTTGTTCCCGCGCGACGCATTGCATAGGCTTGCGCGATTGTACGTCCGCGCCTGCCACGGACCGCCTCGAGGAGACTGAACATGGGCCTGAACAATCAGTGGATGCAACGCGATCTTGCCGTGTTGTGGCACCCCTGTACCCAGATGAAAGACCACGAACAGCTGCCGCTGATCCCGATCAAGCGCGGCGAAGGCGTCTGGCTGGAGGACTTTGAAGGCAAACGCTACCTCGATGCCGTCAGCTCCTGGTGGGTCAATGTGTTCGGCCACGCCAACCCGCGCATCAATCAGCGCATCAAGGATCAGGTCGATCAACTGGAGCACGTCATCCTCGCCGGCTTCAGCCATCAGCCGGTGATCGAGCTGTCCGAGCGCCTGGTCAAGATGACGCCGGAGGGCCTGAATCGGGTGTTCTACGCCGATAACGGTTCGTCCTGCATCGAAGTGGCGCTGAAAATGAGCTTTCACTACTGGCTCAATCGCGGCCAGCCGAACAAGAAACGCTTCGTCACCCTGACCAACAGCTACCACGGCGAAACCATGGCGGCGATGTCGGTGGGCGACGTGCCGCTGTTCACTGAAACCTACAAAGCCCTGCTGATGGACACCCTCAAGGTGCCAAGCCCGGATTGCTACCTGCGTCCCGAGGGCATGAGCTGGGAAGAACACTCGCGCAACATGTTCGCCGCCATGGAGCAGACCCTGGCAGAGCACCACGCCAGCGTCGCAGCCGTGATTGTCGAGCCGTTGATCCAGGGTGCGGGCGGCATGCGCATGTATCACCCTGTGTACCTCAAGCTGCTGCGCGAAGCCTGTGACCGTTACGGTGTCCACCTGATCCATGACGAAATCGCCGTCGGCTTCGGCCGCACCGGCACGATGTTCGCCTGCGAGCAGGCCGGCATCCGCCCGGACTTCCTCTGCCTGTCCAAGGCCCTGACCGGCGGCTACCTGCCACTGGCGGCGTGCCTGACCACCGATGAAGTCTACAGCGCGTTCTACGACGATTACCCGACCCTGCGCGCCTTCCTCCACTCGCACAGTTACACCGGCAACCCGCTGGCCTGTGCGGCGGCATTGGCGACGCTGGATATCTTCGAGCAAGACAACGTCATCGAGAACAACAAGGCGCTGGCCGCGCGCATGGCGTCGTCCACCGCGCACCTGGCCGATCATGCCAACGTGTCCGAGATTCGCCAGACTGGCATGGTCCTGGCCATCGAGATGGTCAAGGACAAGGCGAGCCGCGAACCCTATCCGTGGCAGGAGCGCCGGGGCTTGAAGGTGTTCCAGCATGCTCTGGAGCGTGGCGCTTTGTTGCGGCCATTGGGCAGCGTGGTGTATTTCCTGCCGCCTTATGTGATTACCCCGGAGCAGATCGACTTCCTGGCTGAAGTGGCCAGCGAAGGGATCGACATCGCGACCCGCGACAGCGTCAGCGTGGCAGTGCCGAAAGATTTTCACCCGGGGTTCCGCGATCCGGGCTGACCGCACCACCGATCCACCTCTGATTCACACCTTTGCAGAGACAAGATATGAGACTGTCCCGCTTCTTTATCGACACCCCCATGAGCACCGGCGAGCACGAGTTGCCTGAAGCACAGGCTCACTACATCAGCCGTGTACTGCGCATGGCCGAGGGCGATGCGTTGCAGTTGTTCGATGGCTCGGGCCAGGAATTTCGCGCCACGCTGAGCGAAGTCGGCAAAAAACGCGTGGTCGTGCAGATCGATGAAGGCTTCGCCGGCCAGGTCGAATCGCCATTGCAGATCCATCTTGGCCAGGGTTTGTCCCGGGGTGAGCGGATGGACTGGGCGATTCAAAAAGCCACTGAACTGGGCGTGAACGAAATCACCCCGATCTTCAGCGAACGCTGCGAAGTGCGCCTCAAGGATGAGCGCGCCGACAAGCGCCTGCTGCATTGGCGGCAGGTGGCAATCAGCGCCTGCGAACAATGTGGCCGGTCACGGGTGCCAGTGATTCATCCGCCGGTGTTGCTGGCCGACTGGCTGAAGCAGACCGAGGCAGATTTGAAGCTGGTGCTGCATCCGGTGGCCGAGCCGTTGACCAGCCATACCAAACCGTCGAGCCTGGCATTTCTGATCGGGCCTGAGGGCGGGTTGTCGGATGCGGAGGTCGATCAGGCCAAGGGCGCTGGTTTTCATGCGGCGCGCCTGGGGCCGAGGGTGTTGCGCACTGAGACGGCGCCGGTGGTGGCTTTGTCGGTGGCCCAGCAGCTTTGGGGTGATTTCTAGGGCCCCATCGCGGGCAAGCCCGCACCTACAAAAACAACCCCCCTGTAGGAGCGGGCTTGCCCGCGATGGCCGCGCCGCGGTCTGCGGCGGTACCCAAAACTACTGCACCGGATCACTCACCGGCTTGGCAATGATCGCCTTCAGTTCACTGGTCATCGGAAACTCAAGGTTCAAACCCTTCGGCGGAATCGGCTGCTCGAACCAGCGCTGATAAATACCGTTGATCTCCCCCGAACTGTAGAGCTCGCCCAGCACACCGTTGACCAGCGCGAGGAACTGCGGATCGTCCTTGCGCACCATGCAGCTGTAGATCTCCCGCGATTGTTCCTGTCCGACCACCACCCACTTATGCGGGTCGTGGGCCTTGGCGCGTTCACCGTAGAGCAGCGCGTCGTCCATGTAGAACGCCGCAGCACGCCCCGATTGCAGCATCTGGAATGCTTCGCCGTGATCCTTGGCGCTGATGACGAACATGTCGATCTTGTGGTCGACGTTGTAGCTTTTCAGGAACCGCTCGTTGGTCGTGCCGGCGGTGGTCACCACGTTCTTGCCGCGCAGGTCGTCGAAGCCCTTGATGCCGCTGTCCCTGGCGGTCAGCAACTGCCCTTTGACGTAAATAAAGCCGTAGGAAAACGCCACTTGCTTCTGACGCTCGGCGGTGACGCCGGTGGAACCGCACTCCAGGTCAACGGTGCCGTTCTGCACCAGCGGGATGCGGGTCTGCGAAGTCACCAGGTTGTATTTTACTTTCAGATCCGGCAGCGCCAGCTGTTGCTGGATACGCTCGACGATCTTGTTCGCCAGGTCCACCGAGTAGCCCATGGGCTTGCCGGTGTGATCACCCACATACGAGAACGGCACCGACGCATCGCGATAGCCCAGGGTGATGCTTTGGCTGCTGGCGATCTTGCCCAGGGTGCCAGCCAAAGGCGCTTCGTTGGCCTGAACCTGGTTGGCGAGCAACAGCCCGAGGGTGCAGCCGAGCAACGTGATTTTTTGCATTGTTATTCTCCGTTGTGGGTGTGTTTTACGAGCGAGCGGCGATGACGGTTATTTCCACCAGTACCTGCGGCCGGGCCAGTTCGGCCTGCACGGTGGTGCGGGTGGGTGCCTGGCCCGGCGACAGCCAGTCTGACCACACCTCGTTCATCGCAGCAAAATCCTCGTCGATGTTTTTCAGGTAAATCGTCGCGCTGAGCAGATGATCCTTGTCACTGCCGGCTTCGGCCAGCAGCGCGTCAATTTTGGCCAGGACTTCGCGGGTCTGGCCGCCGGCATCCAGCGCCTCGCCCGGCACTTGGCCGGAGAGAAACACCAGGTCGCCGAAGGTCACGGCGCCGGACAGGCGCGGGTTGCTGTGCAGACGTTCGATGGTCATGAAGCAGTCCTCTTGTCAGATGGATATTTCAAGCCGCACGAGGCGTGAAACCGTGCAGGTCGATGGAGGGTTGGCGCTGGCCGATCAGCTCACTGAGCAAGCGCCCACTGCCACACGCCAGGGTGAAGCCCAGCGCGCCATGGCCAAGGTTGAGCCAGAGGTTGCGATACGCCGTGGCGCCCAGCAACGGCACGCCACTGGGTGTGGCCGGGCGCATGCCAGCCCATTCCACGGCGCGGTCGTAGTCGCCGGCATCCGGGAAAGTGTCGCGGGACTGGCGCTTGATCAGTGCCAGGCGTTTGGGGTCTATGGACGGGTCGAAGCCGACGATGTCGACCATTGCCGCCACTCGCAATTGCGCGCCGATACGGGCGTAGACGATCTTGCGGTCATAGTCGGTGATGCTCACGTCCGGCGCCTGGTGGTTGGCGCCTATCGGTACGGTCAGGCTGTAGCCCTTGAGTGGGTACAGCGGGAATCGCAGGCCGGGCAGGTGCAGCAACGGGCTGCGGTGGCCCGCCGCGATCACCAGTTGATCCACCGGCAGCACCTGCTCACCCAACTCGATGGCGTTGACGCTCCCGTTGGCGTGGCGGATGCCGGTCACGGCCTGTCCCAATCGCCACTCGCAACGCCCGGAGGCGGTCAGCCGCTCGGCCAGCAACTGGCAAAACGCATGGCAATCGCCGACTTCTTCGTCCGGGGTGTAGATCGCCCCTACGAATGGGCCGTTCGCCAGCGCCGGTTCCAGCTGCGAGCACTCGCTGGCCGACAATACCTGCTGCTGTTGCGGATCGGCCAGGCCCTTGCGCGCGTGGTCGAAACTGCCCGAATTGCGGAACGTCACCAGTTTGCCGTTGCGCCGCCACTCGAAACCGGCCAGCCCGTCGTCCTCGCGCCAGTGCTTGAGGGTGCTTTGGCTCAACAGCGCCAGGCGCAACAGGTGCGCGGCGTTTTCCCGGTTGACCGAGCTGCGGCACGCCCCGAGGAACGAAGCCATCCAGCGCCACTGCGCCGCGTCGAACCGTGGGCGCAACTTCAGCGGGGAGTCACCGCGCAGCATCCATCCAATGGCCTGCAAAGGCACGCCAGCATCGGCCAGCGGCGCGACGTATCGGTACGAGAGCTGGCCGCCATTGGCGAAACTGGTCTGGCTGCCCAACGCATCCCGAGCCTCGACCACCGTCACGTCGTAGCCGTCGCGCACCAGCGCGTAGGCCGTTGCCAGGCCAATCACACCGCCGCCGATGATGCACACACGCTGAGCCATGTCTGTCCTTAAAACCGTTGTGAAGACCAGAGCGAGGTTAGAGCCAGGTGACAGACGATGAATAATGAATAAAGATGCCCATCCCATAAACAAAGGTTATGGACTCGCCATGCGCCTTCGTCACATCGAGATTTTCCAGGCCATCCGCCAGACCGGCTCGATCAGCGCCGCCGCACAATTGCTGCACGTCTCGCAACCGGCGGTGACCAAGGTCCTGCAACATGCCGAGCAGCAACTGGGCTTCCCGCTGTTCCTGCGGGTGCGCGGCAAGTTGCAGGTCACACCCGAGGCGCTGGAGCTGGAGCGCGAAGTCGACAAGGTCAGCGAAAGTCTGCAAGGCGTGCGGCGCCTGGCCCAGAGCCTGCGTCGCGAGCCCGGCCACAGCCTGCGGGTCGGCGCCACCCCGGCCCTGGCCCTTTCCTTGCTGCCGCCGGCCATCCACGAGTGGACCGGACGCTATCCGGACATCGCCTGCGAACTGTCCAGTGCCCATAGCCGGGAATTGGTGCAAAACCTGCTGATGCGCGAAGTGGATGTAGCGCTGACGTTGCAGCGCCCTGATCATCCGGGATTGAAGGCCGAAGCGCTGGCCAGCGGCGTTCTGGTCGCACTGGCGCCGAAAGGCCACTGGCCCGACGAAGAACTTGGCCAGCCGCTGCCGTTGATGGCGTTGGCGGGGGCACCGTTGATTGGCTTGTCCAGCGCCGACCCTTTGGCGGCGCGACTCGACAGTTACCTCGAAGCGGTCGAGCCACCACCTCGAGTGCGCGTCGCCGTGCAAACCTACTCATTGGCCCGGGCAATGGTGGAATCCGGTGCGGGGCTGGCGGTGATCGACCCGTTCACAGCCCTGGGTGCCTCTGCTCTCACGACAACCATCCGGCCGCTGGCCCCGCCGCTGCCCATCACCCTGTATGCCGTGACCCGCACGACGGAACCGTTGCCGCATACATTGAACGATTTGTTGCAGATCTTCGGTCGTCGAGCGCAGGAGCAGTTGGATCGGTTGGTTCCGGCACCGACTTGACAGCGCTCCCACAGATTTTGGGTTCACAACACATAGAACCAGATCGCCACGAAATGCAGCAAACTCCCGGCGATCACGAACAGATGCCAGATCCCGTGGGCATGCCGCATTCGATCACTGAGGGCAAAAAAGATAATGCCCACGGTGTACAGAACGCCTCCTGATGCCAGCCAGGCAAAGCCCGCCGTACCCAGGGCCGTGAGCAGCGGGTTGACCGCGATCAGCACAATCCAGCCCATCACCGCGTAGATCACGATCGACAGGATCCGCGCGTCCGAGCGTGGCTTGATTTCCTGCAGGATGCCTATCAGCGCCAGCCCCCAGACAATCCCAAACAGCGTCCACCCCCAAGCCCCCCGCAAGGTCACCAGACAGAACGGCGTGTAGCTGCCGGCAATCAGCAAATAGATCGAAAAGTGATCGACCTTCTGCATGATCGCTTTTTTGCGGCCGCGCACGCTGTGGTAAACGGTCGATGCGCTGTAGAGCGCAATCAGCGTGAACCCGTAAATCGCCACGCTGACGATCTTCCACGGACTGCCGTCCATCCCGGCAATCACCAGCAGCCATAAGGCGCCGACCGTCGCGGCCACCGCCCCAAGCAGATGCGTCCAGGCGTTAAATTTTTCCCCGTGGTACATGGGTGTCTCACCTCCAAAACCAAAAGCACTGCGCAAGGCTCAAGCCTTGAGCCTAAAAGCGCAATATTTCCAAACGACATCGACAGCAATAATTGGGCACAATCAGCGCACTACAAGAGAGTACGGCCCATGCTGATCGACGAAGAGTTGACCCTGAAAAAACTCGAGGTGTTCCTGGCCTTCATGCGCACCGGCAACCTGGCACGGGCCGCCGCCGAGTTGCAGACCAGCAACGTCAGCGTGCATCGCGCCATTCACTCCCTGGAAAACGCCCTGCGCTGCCCGCTGTTCAAGCATGAGGGCCGCAACCTGACGCCGCTGGAGAGCGCCTACGTGCTGGAAGAACGGGCGCAGAAGCTGATACAGGACGTCGTCGAAAGCGTGCGTCTGACCCGCGAGGCCGCCGGTTTCTCCGCCGAGCGTTTCAAACTGGGGTCGCTGTATTCGCTGACGGTGAAGACCGTGCCGCAATTGATCATGGGCCTGAAAATCCGCCGCAGCGAACTGAATATCGACCTGATCCTGGGCTCCAATTTCGACCTCTTATACAAGCTCAAGAACATGGAAGTCGATGCGATCCTGGTGTCGCTGGACGACAGCGTGAACGACCCGGATTGCGAGCACATTGCCCTGTTTTCCGATGATATCTACCTGGCAACGCCCGCCGATTCCAGGTTCGCCCAGCGCACCGAGGTCGACCTGGCCGAGGTGCGCGACGAAACCTTTATCACCCTGACCCAAGGCTTCGCCACGCACCAGGACGGCAATCGCGTGTTCAGCCAGGCCGGGTTCGAGCCGAAGGTGGCGATGCAGGTCAACGACATCTTCACCCTGCTGAGCATGGTCAGCTCGGGCGTGGGTTATGCCTTGCTGCCGGGGAGGATTGCGGCGGTGTACGAGAACCGGGTGAAGCTGATCCCGTTACAGGAAAAGTACCGGTTGCAGCAGCACATTGGCGTGGTGTTTCTCAAGGCCAAGGAGCGCGATCCGAACTTGCTGGCGTTGCTGGCGGAATGTCGGATGTATGCCAATCGGCAAGGTTGAGACCGAGTCGCCTGCATCGCGGGCAAGCCCGCTCCTACACACAATGAGAACCTGTAGGAGCGGGCTTGCCCGCGATGGCGATCCAGGGGCCTAACCCACAATCCCCCGAACAATGAAGTACAACACCGAAGGCCCCATCAGGCAACCAAGCCCGGTGTGAAACGTCGCCGTCAGCGCGCCATAAGGCACCAGGCGTCGGTCGGTCGCCGCCAGCCCGGCGGTCACGCCGCTGACCGTCCCGGCCAGGCCGCCGAACACCATGGCCGAGCGCGGGTTATCAAGGCCCATCCAGCGCGCTGCCATCGGTGTGCCAACCATCACCAGGATCGCCTTGATCAATCCGGTCGCAATCGACAGCGCCATGACATCCGAGCTCGCGCCAATGGCTGCGCCCGTCACCGGACCGACAATGTATGTCACCGCACCGGCGCCGATGGTGGTCATGCTCACCGCATCGCGGTAACCAAACGCCCAGGCCATGCAGGCGCCGACAATGAACGGCAGCACCGTGCCCAGCAGCAAGGCAATCACGCCAATCAGCCCGGCCTTTTTCGCTTCGGTCGCCTGCACCTCGAACGCCGTGGCGACGATGGCAAAGTCGCGCAGCATCGCGCCACCCATCAGGCCGATGCCGGAAAACAGCGTCAGGTCCGCGAGGCCTTTCTGCCCGCCGGTCATCGTGCCGCCGACCCAGGCCAGTACCAATCCGATGACGATGGCAATGGCCGAACCGTGAATACGTCCGAACGTCAGGCGCTTCGACAGGACGACCGACACCCACATGATCACGCCCACGAAGGCAAATGCCGTGATCAAACCATTGTGTTCCAGGCCTTTCTCGATGAGATCCCACATATCAGCGACCTCCTACCGGTGTGCCGACCGGAGAGACCTGCTCCGGTTCGTCGGGCAAGGGTTCACCCTTGTGGGTCCGGCTGATCAGGGCGATGGTGCAACCGCACAGCACCACTGAACCAATGGCCGCCAGCACCGCTACCGGGCCGCCGTGCAAGGCGGTCACCACGTTCTGTTGCGCTGCCATCGCGACAACCACGGGAATGTACATGGCACCCCAGAAGCCGACACCCATCTCGCATTCCTTGGTCATGCCTCCGCGCTTGTGCATCCATAACCGGGCGCAGATCAGCAGGATCATCGCGATGCCGACTCCACCCACGTTTGATTTCACACCCAGCAACACGCCAAGCATGTCGCCCATGATCACACCTGCCAGCGTACAGATCGCCAACAGCGCCACACCGTAAATAATCATTGTTGTTGTCCTCAAAGTGCATCGTCGAATGTTGTTTTTGTTGTTCGAAGGCCTGAGTCGGATGTCTAGTTCTGGCGGCTTCCCTCCTCACGCATCAGCGCCTGCAAGGTATCGAGCCGTGCCCCGTCGAAGGCCATGACGGTGCCCTGCTCGAACACCCGGCGCGCCAGCCCGGTCAACACCGCACCGGGCGGCAGTTCGATCTGTAGTCGTACACCGCGCTCGTAGGCGCTTTGTACCGTACCGCGCCAATCCACCACACGGCACATGTTGAACGCCAGGTCGTCACGCAAGGCATCAGTGTTGACGACGGGCCTCGCGCGGCTTCCACTCAGGTAGCCCGAGGTCGGAATTTTCAATGGCACCCTGGCGAAGGCTTCGGCCAGGGCTTGCGCAGGTTCATCCAGCAATGGGCAGTGCGAAGGTACGCTGACTGCCAGGCGCTTGACCACGCAGGTGCAGGCACCCAGGCGTTCCTTGGCCAGCGCTGCCACGGCTCTCATGGCGGCGTCACTGCCGGCAATCACCATCTGGTTATCGGCGTTGATGTTGGCCAGGTAAACCGGTGAATCGGCGCTGTGAACCTGCGCCAGCAACACCTCCACCGTGGCCAGGTCGAGGCCGATGATCGCGGTCATGCCGTAGCCTTGCGGATAGGCCCGTTGCATCAGCTCACCGCGCAGGCTGACCAGGTGCAACGCATCGCTAAAATTCAAGGCGCCGGCCACCACCGCCGCCGGGTAAGCACCGATGGACAACCCGGCGACGTAGTCCGGCGCCATCGCCAACTGACGCGAAGCGGCCACCCCGGCGATCAACAGGCATAGCTGGACAGCCCGTGTTGATTTCAGCGCGTCGGCGGTGTCCAGTAACAAGACGTCTTCGCCCAATACGTCGTTTGCCTCGATGACCGTTTCCCTAGGCAAATGATGGAGCATGCCCGGCTGCTGCGCACCCTGGCCGGGGAACACCAGCAAGCTGCTCATGCGACGTGCTCCAGTGGCTGCCACGGATCAGCGACCAGGCAGGCTCCGCTGGCATTTTTCAGCAACACTCGGCGTTGCGAACCCGCCCATTCACGCAGGGCGACCGCACCGAAGGGGGTTTGCAGTTGCATATCGACCGGGCACATCGCCGAGTCCAGAATCTTCACCCAGGCTTGCGCCTGCCGACGATCCAGTGATTGCGGTGTGCGCATGATCAGGTCGAGATCACTGCCCTCGTGCAAGGCCTGCACACCACAGGCCAACTCGAACCCGGCGCTACCGCTGACACCCCAGACCCAGCCGCAGTCATCGAGCAGCGGACGCAGTTGATCCAGAGCGCGCAAGGCCGGCAGATCACGGTCAACCGGGACCTGACACAGCGCCTCTGGCTTCACGCAGCGCTGGACCGCATCAACCGCCATGAACGTTGCGTACCGCTGTTCACGCAGACGACCGCGTACACCCACCGCAACCAGGCCCTGCCCACTCAGCGCGCGCCGCACCACCACCGGCTGACCGGCAGCGAGCGCGTCAAGCACCCAGTCCGGCGCGTTTGCGGGCAACCGCTCAGGGGGCATTCCCCAGAGCAGGTCGTGGGCCTCAAAGGTGTTCACCACTGCGCTCTCAGCAATTGGCGCACCTTGCTCGATGCCGCGCGATTGCTTGCACCCAAGCGACTGCTGAGGTCGCGGCCATTGGCGGCGACATCGCTGATCGCCTGAGCCAGGCACTCGGTCACCCGGGTCAGATCAGCGGCGCTCGGTTGCTCAATCTGTTCCACCGACAGGGTTTCCCACAGCAAGCCCAGGCCGGCATAGCTGTCGATGTCATAGGCCATCGGCGGTACGCTGGCGGCGAGCGCTTCGAGTTCTTCAACGCTGCGCAATGTCACCCGCGCTGCCGACGCCTTGCCCATGGCATGCACCATCACCCCCGGATCGCGCAGCGCGATCAGGCAATTGGCCTGGTAACCGTGGGCCAGAAACGCGCCGGACATGGCCTTGCCCACCAGCAGCCCGATTACCGCGTGGCCGGCTAATCGAGCACGGGCATAACTGTCCGCCGCACCGGCCAGGGCCTGGTGAATGCCGAGTGCTTCCTCGCGTCGGCCATAGGCCTGGCTGGGTACGTCGACGATGGCGACCAGGGCACGCTTGTGTGTTTTATCCGCATCGGCAGCAATGACGTCATCCACGGCCTTGGCCAGGCCCCAGCCTTCGAGCAGACCGACCTCGCCGCTGCGCGCCCGAACAAAACGGTTGCCCGGGTCCGCCACGACAGCGATGAACCGCACGGCTTGTTGGCCCAACACGCCATCGGCGGCTTTCAGCGACGCCGGCAAGCCATCGACCGCTTGCGCGCCGGCACTCAGGGCGTTGAACCAGTGCAGCCCTCTCAGGGAATACGAACTCATGAGCGTTCTCCTTGGTACAGCGCGCGAACCGTCGACGGCTCGATTTGCGGCTCGGCGTCCAGGCGGGCCAGCCGTTGCAGGAACAGTTCGGCCTGACGGCTGCGTTGTTGTTCAGGAAGTCCCTGTTGCAGCAGCTCACTGACTTGCTGCTGGATCTGTGCCACGTCGTCGGCGACAAAACGATCCACCAGTCCACTGGCAAACCGCTGCTCGCCGCCGGTGAGGCTCCAAATGAACGGACGGTCACGGGAGTCGTATTCCGCGAGCCCGGCTTCCTGCTCGATCACCTGCGGACCGTTGAGCCCCAGCCGCGCTTCCTGGGTCACCAGCAGATAGCTGCACAACCCGGCGGCAATCGACATGCCGCCAAAGCAGCCGACGCTACCGGCGACCACGCCAACCACCGGTTGGTACTGGCGCAGATCGACGATCGCTGCATGAATATCGGCAATCGCCGCCAGCCCGAGGTTGGCTTCCTGCAGGCGTACGCCGCCGGTTTCCAGCAGCAACACGGCGCGGGTCGGTAGGCCGTTGCGGTTGTCTTCGGCCGCCAGCTCCAGTGCGCCGGCAATCTTCGCCCCACCGACTTCACCGAGACTGCCGCCCTGGAACGCGCCCTCGATAGCCGCCAGCACCACCGGCAAGCCGCCGATGCTGCCCTTGGCAATCACCACGCCGTCATCGGCTTGTGGCACCACGCCCTGTCGCGACAGCCATGGCGACATGACGCGCTGGAACGGGTCGAGCAATTCGCGGAAGGTCCCGGCATCGAGCAAGGCTTTCGCCCGCTGCCGCGCACCCAATTCAACAAAACTGCGTTTTTGCAGGAGTGCGGCGTTATCAGTCATGGCCGATCTCCTCAAAGCCCTGCTCCAGCCGCAAGCGCACCACCCCCGGCGTGGCGCCGAAATCGTGGATGTCGATGCTCATGGCCGGTGGTGTCTGGCCGTCGAACATCCGGGCGAACAGATGCTGCCAGCGCTGCTCGCTGCCGTTGACCGACGTCTGCACGGTGATGCTCAGCTTTCCCGGTTGACCGGGTTCGATCAGCACTTCCAGGTCGCCCGAGCCGACACAGCCGACCAGGGTGCGTCCGCGTGGCGGTTGGCCGGCGGGAAATTCAAAGGATAAGGTTTCCATCAATACGCTCCCGGGTGAATGCCGTCAGTCGAACCGACGCGGTCGATGAACAGGCAGGCCGCGAGCAGGTCCGCAGCACCGCCGGGCGAGGCATTCAAGGCGATCAGTTGTTCGTCCAGTTCATGTAATCGGCGGCGTCCGGCGAGGCTGGCGCTGCCGCCCGCCTCCAGCACCGCCTGGGCGCCCTGTTGCATGGTGTTCAGGCCCACTTCACCAGCCCGGTAAAGCACGCAGGTGTCGGCCAGCCCCGTCATGATCGCCAACAAGGCGTCGAGCCGAGCGTTCTGTTCGCCATGGCCGGCGGCGCGGCTGCGTTGCAGCTGCGGCAAGGCACGTTGCGTCACGGCGGGGAAAGCCAATTGGGCTTCTTCCCGGGCCCCGTGGGCACCGTAACGCTGGGCAACTTGCGCGCCGTGGCTGAAAGGGCGTGGCGCGTAGCGATCGTCGAGCAAGGCCAGGCGTGCGGCGCGCAAAGTCAGTGAGCCGGCTGAACAGGCTTCAGGTTCCAGCGCTGCCGCCGTGACCAGCAAGCCCAAGGCCCAGATGGCGCCGCGATGGGTGTTCACCCCATCGGTGGTAGCGAGCATCGCTTGCTCGCCCTCCCGGCCAATCCGGCCGATGGCTTCGCGCAACGGCAAACCCGTTTCGCCAAGCGCCAAGGCGGCTTCGGCCATCTCCTTGAACGTCGGCCACAGCGACAGCGCTGAAGCGTGCATGAGGCCCAGGTGCAAATCGGTGTGGGCGCCATTGCCGCGACGGTCCACCAGCGCCGGTTTTGGCGACAGGTCGGCTTCGTCGATCAACGCGTCCACCGCCAGGTCCGCCAGCCGCTCGGCCAGGGACAGAGGTTTGGGTTGCAGATTGAAGGCGTGCATTTACCAGCTCCTGAATTTGGCGGGCGGGTTGTAGAGACCACCCGACCACTCGACCAGATCGGCCACGCTTTTTGCCGCCAGCAATTCGCGGGTGGCGTCAGTACGGCGAATGCCGAGGTCTTCGGGCAAGGCGATCAAGCCTTCACGGCGCATGCGTGCGGTGTCTTTCGGGTCGTGCCGCAAGCCGATGGTGGTGACCCCGGCGACGGCGGCGATCATGGCCTGACGCTCTTCAAGAGATCGTGCCTTGTACAGGTAGGCGATGCCTTCCTCGGTGAGCAGGTGGGTAACGTCGTCGCCGTAGATCATGACCGGTGCCAGCGGCATGCCGCTTTTCTTCGCCACTTCCACGGCATCAAGGGTTTCGACGAAGGTCGGTTTGCCACCCTCCTGGAAAGTCTCGACCATTTGCACCACGAGTTTTTTGCCGCGTTCGAGCATCGGCTGGTCGCTATCGCCATGACGCATGTCGAGCCAGGCCGGCGTGCCGTGACGACGTCCGCGTGGGTCGTGGCCCATGTTCGGGGCGCCACCGAAACCGGCCAGGCGACCCCGGGTCACAGTGGAGGAATGACCGTCGCCATCGACTTGCAGGGTGGCGCCGATGAACAAATCCACCGCGTATTGCCCGGCCAACTGGCTAAACATCCGGTTGGAACGCAGCGAGCCATCGCGCCCGGTGAAGAACACGTCGGGCCGTGCGGCGATGTACTGCTCCATGCCCAGTTCGGTGCCGAAGCAATGCACACTTTCGACCCAGCCACTTTCGATGGCAGGGATCAGGGTCGGGTGCGGGTTCAGCGTCCAGTTGCGGCAGATCTTGCCTTTCAGGCCCAAGGATTCGCCATAAGTGGGCAGGATCAATTCAATGGCGGCGGTGTTGAACCCGATGCCATGATTCAGCGACTGCACATTGTGTTTTTCGTAGATGCCACGGATCGCCATCATCGCCATCAACACGTGCACCGGCTTGATGTGCCGAGGGTCACGGGTGAACAACGGCTCGATGTAGAACGGCTTGTCTGCCACCACCACAAAATCGACCCAGGACGCCGGGATGTCGACCCGAGGCAGGTCGCTGACGTCGTCGACCAGTTGGTTGACCTGGACGATGACGATGCCATCGCTGAAGGCCGCCGGTTCGATCAGCGCCGGCGTGTCCTCGGTGCTGGGGCCGGTGTAGATGTTGCCGGCGCGGTCGGCCATGAAACCGGCCGAGAGCACAACGTTGGGAATCAGGTCGACCACCAGGCGGGCGTAGAGCTCGATGTAGGTGTGGATCGCGCCGACTTCCAACAGCCCGTCTTCCAGTAGCTGGCTGATGCGCAGGCTCTGGGTGCCGGCGAAAGAAAAGTCGAGCTTGCGGGCGATGCCGCGTTCGAACAGGTCCAGGTGCTCGGCACGACCCACGCTGGGCATGATCATGTGAAGATCGTGAAGCTTGCCCGGATCGGCCTTGGCCAGGGAGCGCGAAAGAAAATCCGCCTGCTTCTGGTTGTTACCTTCCAGCACCACCCGGTCGCCCGGAAGAATCAGCGCCTCGAGCGCCGCGACGATGTTTTCGGTGGGCAGCACCACACCGTCAGCCAGTCCCTTGACCAACTCAAGACGCCGCTGCTTTTCACTGCGCCGCCGCGTCCATCGCGAGTCGGGGGATATTGTTGTTGTCATGACCACTCCACGGGTTCGCTGTCGTGGAGGTCACCTTAGGAGCGTTGGGTAGGGGGCATCAATCAAGCGCAGCGGCGGATCGTTACGGTCAGGGTAATGGTTGGCTGTGCTGACGCCATCGCGGGCAAGCCCGCTCCCACAGGTCTCGTGAACACCATAAACTTACTGTGGGGGCGAGCCTGCTCGCGATGGGTACTTCAAATGATCATGCATATCAGAGGCAAGTTAGCTGTGCCCGCACTTGCTTCGACAGCTGTTCGGCAATTTGCAGCAACTGCGCCAGTAACGGCTCGTCGTCATCCATGTACCCCTCATATTCCGCCAAATTGCGTCGTTCATGGCACAGTGCTAACAGCCGTACCTCGACCCTGTTCACATCGGCGGTATGCACCAGACACTGAAAAACCAGATAACGTTTATCGGACCGATATCCGCTCAGGCGCAATGCAGTCAATGCAATGGCATGAGCGGCGTTATAGGCCAGGTCGAAGCGACCGGCGAACGATAATGACGCCGTTTGTGCATCCTTGAGACGATCTGCTGCCGAGCGCATTAACCCTTCGCACTCCCTGCGATCTGGTGGTTCGGCTTTTAATCCACCACTACGTAACAGATTCTCCAGATTCTCGTTGCCGCCCATCCGTGGACTCCAACAGGCTCGCGCCCATCAAGTTGATTTTGTCCTGCTGCGCTACACGCACGACGAAGCTATTCTCGGCGGACAGTTTTGTCATCCAGTCGTCAGGGGTGTACAGCGTCGGGTTCAGGGGGCGGCCCAGCTGTTCTTCCAGAGGTAAAAGCCGCTCCATCACGTCACTGTAGTTCAGGCCCTGACCGATCAACATGAGATCAATGTCACTGGATGCGTTTGCCTCGTCCTTGGCAACGGACCCATAGATGAATGCCCAGATGAGCTGACTGGAGAACGGCTGCAGTGCATCACGAACAGGATCGGCAATGCCAAATGTCTTGCGGGTGATGCCCAGCAACTCGGCATAAATTGGACAGTCGGGATTGGCCTGATAGTGAATCTGATTACCCTGCCGGAACATGGTCAGCACACCCGCTCGCTGCAGTCTGTCCAGTTCTCGTACGAGGCTACCTTTTCCCATCTGTGCCCATCGAGCGATCTCATTGGTGTAGAAACTGCGCTCAGGTTTCCCGAATATCAGCCCCAGCACCTTTTGCTGGGTAGCCGTAAACAGAGCATTACTCAGGGAAAGCGTATTCACGACAACCACCTATCGGTCCCAAAAAAGGAACGATAGGTCCCTTTTTGGGAATCTTCAAGACTCAGCCCAACCCCGCCGCCGCCAACATCTCTTCCACCCCCAACAAATCCGGCACCTTCGCCACCTGGTCAGCCACCTGCACCGCCGCTTTTTCCAACGGGCACAACGGCACATCGACATAGCTCAACTGGCTGTCGAGCTTGTAGGAGCGCGGGATGCCCTGGACCAGCATGGCGATGAATTTCAGTTCCGGGCGGCCGCCCAAGGCGTTGAGGACGACGATACGGGCGCGTTCGCCGATCACGATCTTGTTGCCACAGGCCGACTCGAAACTGATCAGCGGTATCTGCCGGTTACGCCAGGTGACACGACCCAGGTACCACGGTGGCGTGTCGAGATCGAACGCGCCGGCCTGGTAGTCGATCAACTCGGCGATCGCCACGTTCGGCAGGATCAGCGTGCGGTCGGCCAGGGGCAACAAAAGCCCGGTCAGGTTGCTGGTGCGGTGTTCAAGCATGGGTTTTGCTCCACAACGCGATGCTGTCGAGCAACACCGATTCCTGGTAGGGCTTGCCAAGGTAGTCGTTGACGCCAATCGCCATGGCGCGATCCCGGTGTTTCTGTCCGGTACGCGAAGTAATCATGATGATCGGCAGATGCCGCAACCGTTCGTCGGCGCGCACCTGGGTGGCGACTTCAAAACCGTCCATGCGCGGCATCTCGATATCCAGCAGCATCAGGTCGGGCATGTGATCTTCGAGCAACAGCATGGCATCGACACCGTCTTTGGCCGTCAGCACGCTCATGCCGTGTCGTTCGAGCAAGCGGCTGGTCACCTTGCGTACCGTGACCGAATCATCCACCACCAGCACCAGCACCAGCAACGGCTTGTGCGCCTCGGCCTCGCTGACCTGTCCTGGCGCGCGTTGCGCCACCCGCGCCTGCATGGCGCGAATGGGGGCCAGCAGGTCGAGAATCAGCACCACCCGGCCGTCGCCAAGGATCGTCGCACCCGATAACCCCTGGACCGCCGCAAATTGGGGGCCAAGACTTTTCACCACGATTTCCCGGGTGCCGGCCATGGCGTCGACCTGCACGGCGACGTGACGTTCATTGCATTGCACCAGCAACACCGGCAACGGCTGGCTCTGGCCGAGCAGTTTCGGGCGAGAGCCGGTGTTCAGCAGTTCGCCCAGGTAGCACAACTCATAGCGCTGCCCGGCGTACTGGTAAGTCGGCGGATCGAGTCGGTAATGCTCTTCGAGCTCAACGGGCAGCACACGCACGATGCCGTCGATGGTGTTGAGCGGGATCGCATATTGATCCTCGCCACAGTGCACCATCAGCGCGCGGTTGACTGACACGGTGAACGGCAGGCGAATGCGAAAATGAACGCCCTGCCCCGGCACGGACTCGATGCTCATGTTGCCGCCCAGTTGCCGGACCTCTTCATGGACCACGTCCATGCCCACGCCACGCCCGGATATCTGGGTGATTTTCTCGGCAGTGGAAAACCCTGGCTGCAGGATGAATTGCAGCACGTCGCGATCGCTGAGGTCGCTGTCCGGGGACAGCAAGCCGCGCTTGATCGCCTTGCGCCGCACCGCGTCCAGCGGCACGCCGGCGCCGTCGTCGCGAATGTCGAAAATCATGTCGCCGCCTTCCCGAGACAGGTCAAGGGTAATCCGTCCCTGCGCCGGCTTGCCCGCTGCCACGCGCGCCTCGGCCGACTCAAGGCCATGATCGACGGCGTTGCGCAGCATGTGTTCCAGCGGCGCCGCCATGCGCTCCAGCATGTTGCGGTCCATCTCGCCCTCGGCATTGCCCACGACGAAGGCCACGTCCTTGCCCAACTCACTGGCGACCTGGCGGACGATGCGTTTCAGGCGTGGCAGCATGCGCTCGAAGGGCACCATGCGCGTGCGCATCAGGCCTTCCTGCAATTCGCTGTTGATGCGGCCCTGCTGTTGCAGCAGGTTCTGTGCATCCTGATTGCGCCGGTCGAGGGTTTCCTTGAGATCGAGCAAATCCGAAGCGGACTCGAACAGCGCCCGCGACAGTTGCTGCAATTGCGAGTGACGATCCATTTCCAGGGGGTCGAACTCTTCGTAGCCCGAACGCTCGGCATCCACTTGCTGGCGGCTGAGAATCCGCCCCTGGGTTTCCGTGTCGAGCCGGCGCAGTTGATCGCGCATGCGCTCAATAGTGGTTTCCATCTCGTTGAGCGTCACGTGCGCATCATTGGCCTGCTGTTCGATGCGGCCATGGAAAATTGAGGTTTCCCCGGCGAGGTTGACCAGATCGTCGAGCAGTTCCGCCGAAACCTTGACCATGTCGGCGCCGGCATCGGCCTGTGGCACGGGCGTCTCGACCTTGGGAGCCACCGGTACAGTGGCCACCGCTTCCTGCGGATGACTGAAGTTGCGGATCGCATCGATCAACCGATCTGCCGGCGGCAGCGGTTGCCCGGCGCGGGTGGCGTCGAGCATTTGTGCCAACCGGTCATGGCTGCCCTGCAACAGGCCGAACAATGCGTCGGTGGGTTTCAACACGCCGGCCGACAAGCCTTCATAGAGGAATTCCAGCTCATGGGCCAGATCGCCGATGGGCGCGATTTCCACCATCCGCGCGCCACCTTTGAGCGTGTGCAGATCGCGCAGCAGGGTTTCCACTTCCTGGCGGTTCGAAGGTTCGGCCTGCCAGCGCACTAACGCTGCACCGGAATTCTCGATGATGTCGAAGCCTTCCTCGAGGAAGATTTCGAGCAATTCCGGATCATGCGCCGACGACTCCTCAACCCGTGTCGGCTCGGCGACTTCGGGCGCGCCGGCCTTGCCCTGGCGAAATTCGCGGATGGCTTCGATCAGCTCTGCCGGATCGCTCAACGGTTTTCGGGTCTGTAACTGCTCAAGCAGTTGCGCGAGCCGGTCATGGCTTTGTTGAAGCAGCAGCGCCAGTGCCTCGGCGTGGTTATAGCGACGATCTACCAGCCCTTCATAGAGGCTTTCCAATTCATGGGCGAGATCGCCAACCGGCTCGACCTCGGCCATCCGCGCACCGCCCTTGAGCGTGTGCAGATCGCGCTGCAATGAGAGCAGCGGTGCGGCGTTTTCCGGATCGTCCAGCCACCGCTGCAAGGCCTGGCCAGCGCTTTCAAGGATGTCCACCGCCTCTTCGAGAAAGATCGTGACGATCTCCTCGTCCACCCCGGCTGGCGGTTCGCTTTGCTCGAGTTGCGCCGTGGCATCACTCAACTCGCGGATGCTCAGACTTCGGCTGCCATCGCTGCGAATCAGGCCCATGGCGGAGGGGTCGAGGCCTTCGTCGAGCAATTCGCGCAAGGCCCGGATCCGTGCAGGCGCCGGGCTGACTTCCTGGCCAGCGGCCAGTTCGTCGAGCATGTTGATCAGCGCTTCATGGGCGCCTTGTGCCTCGTGGAAAAACCGTTCGCTGACGGCCAGACTGCTTTCTTCCACCGCGCCATACAGGTCGAGCAAGGCTTCGCAGAGTTCGTCCACCGGGTGCAGGTCGGCCAGGTGCGCACCTTCTCCAAGGGTGGTGAGTTCATCGAGCAACGCACTGAGTTCCTGGCGTTCGCCGGGATGCTGCTGCCAGCGCTGCAACAGGCTCTCGGCGTCCAGCAGGATATCCATGCCCTGGGCCAGAAAGTTGTTGATCAACTGCGGGTCGCGCCTGGTTCGCTGCGCCGCGCTAGGAGTGGTCAACGCGGTTTCCAGCCGCTCGGCCAATATTGCTCGGGCTCGCTGGACCAGTGAGGCGGCACCGGGAATCGGTGCCAGTGGATCGACCTTCAACTGCCGCAAGCCAACCCGGAACAGGCCCTCGGCCTCCAGCAGCAATTCGACCTCGTCCAGGTCCAGGGCGATCAGGTGCGCCTTGTACTCACGGGCCAACATGTCCAGTGGCACCGCCAGCTCGTAGATAGGCTGCACGCCAGCCATCGACGCGCTGCCCTTGAGCGTGTGCAACGCGCGTTGCAGCTCGTCACTGGCGGGCAACGGCACGTGCTCGGCGGCCTGGTCGAGGTAACGATCAAGGCTGGCCAGGTGGGTCTCGGCTTCCTTGCGGAAGATCTCCAGCAACAACGGGTCCAGCGCTGCAACGTCCTGAACGTCTTCATCGGCCTGCGGCTCGTCGCCTTTGGCGAGGGCGTGAGCGCGGGCGGCCAACTGGTCGACGTCGGCGCGCTGTCGCTGGGCATGAGCGGCGTACTCCTCGATCAGGCCCGGCAACAACTCCAACACATCCCCAAGCAGCTTTTGGACCTCCGGGCCGGGCTGAACGCTGTGCTCCAGCACACGGTTGAGCAGGTTTTCCACGGTCCAGGCCAGCTCTCCCAGCACCAGAGCGCGGACCATCCGTCCACTGCCCTTGAGGGTGTGAAAGGCCCTGCGCAATTCAACCAGGCTCGTGTCATCGGCAGGATCGGCCCGCCAACGCGGCAAATATTCACGCAGGATGTCGAGGACCTCGTCTGTTTCCTCAAGGAACACTTCACGCAATTCCTCGTCCACCGGCGCTTCGCCGGGGGAGGTGGCAGGAGGCTGCCTGGGGAGCTGAGCGCTGGCGGGTTGACCGCCGTCGAAGGGCTGGTCAGTACATCGGCGAGGGTCTGGACGACGTCGGGATCGTCCAGCTCCTGCAAATCCTGCATGACCTGCGCTTCGCTGGGGCTCAGGACATCTTCGAGTACGGGCACATCGTTTTCGCGAGGGAAAAAGCCGAGCGACGCCAGGCTGGTTTCGGCGACGTCAAGCAACTGTTCGCTGGCCGCCTCGGGGTCGTCGCTCAGACGCTCCAGGTAATACTCGATGCTGGTGATGACGTCGGCCAGGCTGTCCAGTTCCTCCCAGTCAGGTTGCCCCGGCTCTACCAGCAAATGCTCGCGGATAAAGTGATTGGCGGTTTCGACCAGGCTCGCCGCCCTGCCCAGCGCGATCAAAGCCAGCGCGCCGCGCACCTGGGTGAGCAACGCAGGCAGCGGTTGCAGGGTCTGGCGATCCCAGTCTGCATCGATGTAGTCGACGATCATGTCCTTGGCCTGTTGCAGACAGATACGCGCTTCCTTGATCACGATCTGGTGGATCTGCGTCAGGTCGATAGTCGGCAGGGTGTCTTCCTGGCTTTGGGGCTCGACGGTGCCCACCATGCCCGCCAGGGTCGCCTCGACGTAGAGCAAGGCCCCGGCGACATCCATGAGAACCGCATCGTCGGGTTCGCGCTGGCCCTGGACCAGGCTCAGTACCATCGCCAGCTGATCGATAATGACCTTGCGTGGCTGGCCGAAACCGAGCACCGCCAGGGTGTCGGCGATCTGTCGTAACGGCGCGAGCAGGCTGTCGAGGTCAGCGGTGTGCTGGCGGTCGCTGCGCACGAACAGGTCGAGGCGTTCCTTGACCCGAACCAACTCTTCGCACAGCGCGGCCAGGACCGAACGCATCGCATCGCGGTCGGGACCGGCCAACCGCACGTGCTCTTCGTCGGCCATTGCGCTGCCTGGCAGCGCGTCGTCCAGTGCATAGCGATCTTTCATGGTCTGCATTTGCCCGGTAGGGTGTTCCGCCTTGGCGATGTAGAACAGCAGGCTCTTGAACAGCTCCTGCGGCGCCGGCTGGTTGATCGCGGACATGCCCTGTTCGAGCATGCGCTTGAGTTCCTTGTCGGCGTCCTTCAACAGGCTGCGCAAGGCCGGGCTGTTGGCAATCACACCGTCGCGCATGCCTTCGACCAGCGCTGACGCCACTTGCCACAACGGGCCAAGAGGCGCATCGCCGCACAGCCCTTCAAGACGGGAAAACACCTTGGCCAGGTAAGCCAGGTGCGTCTCGTCATCCTGTTCGCGCAGCAACCCGACCAGGGCCATTTGCATCATCTGACGCCATTTGCGCAACACATTCGGCAAGTCCGTCGGTTCCAGCAACGTCAGCGCCTCTTCATCGAGGGGCGGCAGGTCTTGCCATTGCGGAGCGAACAAGCTGGTTTCCGAAAGCAGGCTCTCGCCGCGCAGGCTGCGCAGATCGTTGATCAGTGGCAATACCGCCAACGGCAGGTCGCGACGGGCGCCCTGCACTCGGTCCAGGTAGACCGGTAATTGACCGAGGGCCTGCATCAGCAGATGGATCGCCTCGTCCCGATGGCTGACGCGTTTCTGCCGCACAGCGCTGGCCAACTGTTCCATTTCCTCGGCGAGCAGGGCCGCACCGTAGAACTCGACCATCTGCAGGCTGCCGTGAACCTGATGGATGCACGCCAGGCATTCATCCAGGGCGTGCGTCGCCTGTGGGTCATCGAGCAACGTTTCCATCGCCTGATGAGCCACTTTCAACGTTTCGGCAATCTCGCCCTTGACCCACTCGAGGGCCACATAGTCGTGCCGATCAGCCATAACGACTCCGATCACTGTCCATACAAGCGCGCGTCACACTTTATCCACAGTCTGCGCCTTGGCGGCCGGCAAGGTGAAACCCGACACCGAGCGGCGCAACTGGCTGGCCATTTTCGCCAGGTTGCCGATGCTGTCAGCCGTGGCGGTGGAACCGGACGAGGTCTGCGTAGTGATTTGCTGGATCACGTTCATCGTCAGGGAAATCTGGCCGGCCGACGAGGTCTGTTGCTGCGCGGCGTTGGAGATACTCTGGATCAGCGCCGCCAGGGTCTTGGAGACCCCTTCGATTTCTTCCAGTGCCACTCCGGCATCCTGCGCCAGGCGCGCGCCGCGTACCACCTCGGTGGTGGTCTGCTCCATGGAGATGACCGCTTCGTTGGTGTCGGTCTGGATCGCCCGCACCAGGGTTTCGATCTGCCGGGTCGCGGCGGATGAGCGCTCGGCCAGCCGCTGGACTTCATCGGCGACCACCGCAAAACCACGTCCGGCGTCGCCGGCCATCGACGCCTGGATAGCCGCGTTCAGGGCGAGGATGTTGGTCTGATCGGCAATGTCATCGATCAGGCTGACAATATCGCCGATTTCCTGTGACGACTCGCCCAGGCGCTTGATGCGCTTGGCGGTGTCCTGGATCTGCTCGCGAATGTTGTCCATGCCGTGGATGGTGTTGTGCACCACCTCGTTTCCCTTGTTGGCGATTTCCACCGAGCGCTCGGCCACCGCCGAGGATTCGGCAGCATTGGCCGACACCTGATCGATCGATTGCGCCATGTCGTTGATCGCGGTGGAGGCTTCGCTGATCTGCTGGGCCTGATGTTCCGAAGCCTGCGCCAGATGCATCGCGGTGGCCTGGGTTTCCTGCACCGCAGCCGCAACCTGGCCAGCGGTGAGGTTGATCGTGGCCACCAGATCGCGCAATTGGTCCACGGAATAGTTGATCGAGTCGGCGATGGTCCCGGTGAAGTCTTCGGTGACCGAGGCGGTCACGGTGAGGTCGCCGTCGGCCAGGTCTTCGATTTCGTCGAGCAGACGCATGATCGCGTTCTGGTTGCGTTCATTCTTCTCGGCGGTCTCGCGCAGCTGGCGATTGGTCTCACGCACCATCACCAGGCCGATGAGGATGATCGAGGCCAGGGCCAGCAAACCCAGCACGTAGCCGCCGATGGTGTCGGTGTCGCGCCCACCGGCCAGGTTCTCCAGGCGCACGGCCAATTGCGAGGCTTCGTCCAGCAGGGTTTGTGACAGGCTGAAAATATTGGTCGCCGACTCACGAACCTTGAACAGTTCCGGCGAGGTTTCGAGGATCTCATCCACCGACCCCGAGACGAACTCGAACAGCTCGGAAATCTCGAGCAACCGGGCGCGGGCATCGTGGTCCTCGACCTGGCTGATCTTCAGTGCCGGATTACCCTGCAACATGCCGGTGAGCACCTGGCCGAAACGGGTGGCATCGCGGCCAAACGCATCGGCAGCCTGTTGAGAATTCTCGTCGCCGGACAGCACGGTGTTCACCGCGCCGAGGATCCGCTCAGCCAGCAGCGACTGGCGCTGAGCCATCGCCACCTGTGCAGCCGGGGCGCCCCGCTGCAGGAGGATTTCGACAACCTTTTCGTACTCGATCTGCAACTGCGGAACGGTTTCGGCCAGGGTCGCGGCCACCTGATGCAGGGACAGCACGGTCTGTTCACTGGACAGGATCGCATCGGTGTTTTTCAGCAGGCGCTCCCAGTCCATCTGTACCGCGCGCATTTCCGGGCGCACGCTCGACGGCGCCGGCGGCAGGCCGGTGGCCGGGTCGCCTTTCTTCAGGTAGCCCCAGCGCTGGGCGAAATCGTTGCGCGCATCACTCAGCAATTTGAAGGCGGCCGCCTTGCCGGCGGCCGCCTCGGTCGCGTTCTTGGCGATGCGCTGGGACAGCACGCGCAGCTCGCCGGCGTGGCCGATGTACTGTTTGTCGTACGTGGCCTGCGTATTGAGGTAAGCGAAGTTGGCAAACAGCAGCATGATGAAGATGATCAGCGCGATGAACAGCACGATGATCTGCGATCGGCTGCGCGATCCTTCCGGCCTGCCTGGTTTTGCTTTTGTCATCGGTCCTCGCCCATTTGAACCTCGCCTTTTTGACCTAGCTCAAGACTCCGCTGTGGGAGCGGGCTTGCTCGCGAAAGCGGTGTGTCAGGCAACACAAGTTTCGACTGGCACACCGCTTTCGCGAGCAAGCCCGCTCCCACAATGGGTTCTCTGTTGCTGCAACTACACCGCTACATTCATGAAACTTGCAGACCGCGCCAGCGCAAACAGACTGAACACCCGCCAGTCATATTCACGCTTGAAATGCCCGCTGACGAACTCAGCCTTGGCGCCCTGTCGCTCCCCCACCGGCAGCGGCTCGAAACTGTCCTGCTCGAAGTGCTGCAAACCGCACACCTCATCGACCAACAACCCGGCAAATACGTCCGCATGCTCCACCACCAGCACCCGTCGCTGCTTGCGTACGGGTGAGAGTTCATGACCGAAGAATCCACACAGATCCATCATCGGCAGGAGGCGCCCACGCAGGTTGGCCACGCCCTTGACCCAGGGCTTGACCCCTGGCAGCGGGGTGAACCTTGGCTCGTGGAGTATTTCGCTGACTTCGCCCATCGGCGCGACGTACCAGTGCTCCCCCAAGCGAAAGCCGATGCCACTCCAGCCGTCCTGTCGAGTTGGTTGCGACGGCAGGTCCGCCGCCAGCAGGCGGCAGCGCTGGTCGATCTGCAACAACAGTTCGAAGGCGGTCAGCGACTCGGTCATGGCCGGACGATCAACCGGCCAGCACGTTGTTCAGCGTCTTGATCAGGGTGTCTTCATCGACCGGTTTGGTCAGGTAATCCCTGGCGCCCTGGCGCGTGCCCCAGACCTTGTCGGTTTCCTGGTCCTTGGTGGTGATGATGATCACCGGGATGTGCCCGGTTTCCGGGTCCTTGGTCAACTGGCGGGTTGCCTGGAAACCGTTCAGGCCAGGCATGACGATGTCCATCAGCACCGCGTCGGGCTTTTCCTGGCGGGCAAGCGCTACGCCGTCGGCGCCGTTCTCGGCTTTCAACACTTCGTGACCGTGTTTTTCCAGCATGCCGGTCAATTTGTACATTTCAGTCGGCGAATCATCGACGATCAGAATACGTGCCATGGTTTTCCCCATTTTTCTTGTCGACGCCGGGCCCGCTGGCCAAGCGTCACTGCATGTCCTGTTGCGGCAATACGGCGGCGAAGCCCGGAACATGGGCCTGGATCGCGCTCAGCAATTCGTCCTTGCTGAATGGCTTGGTCAAAAACTGATCAGAACCGACAATGCGCCCCTTGGCTTTGTCGAAAAGCCCGTCCTTGGAGGACAGCATGATCACAGGTGTGGACTTGAACGCGTGATTGTTCTTGATCAGGGCGCAGGTCTGATAGCCATCCAGACGCGGCATCATGATGTCCACAAAGATGATGCCTGGATGATTGTCGGCAATCTTGGCCAGGGCATCAAAACCGTCGATGGCCGTAATGACCTCACACCCCACGTTCTTGAGCAGCGTTTCGGCGGTGCGGCGAATCGTCTTCGAATCGTCGATCACCATGACCTTCAAGGCGCTGGAATGCTGATCCATAAATGCTCTACCGTCGCCTTTGCGAATCATTTTGTCCGTTTTCGGACCTTCGGTGGCTCGAAACCCTTGATAAGCAAGGGTCCGTACGACATGGCAGCCTTTTTAGCACAGTCTCCAAACGCAATCTATCGGCCAGCCTGCTCGATGGTTTTTCCTTGACCGGGGACACACTCGGCGCCAATCTGACGCCACTTTTTACGCCGATCTTCTGATCTTCTGATCTTCTGTAGGAGCGAGCATGCTCGCGATGGTCGCCAACGATAACGCTGGCAGCCTGACACCCCGCGGTGTTTTCCAGTCCATCGCGAGCATGCTCGCTCCTACAGGTCATCAACAGCCCCCATTTTTTGAGGAATGACCCATGAGCGTTCGCGTCGGGATTGTCATGGACCCTATCGCCAGCATCTCCTATAAGAAGGATAGCTCGCTGGCCATGCTGTTGGCCGCGCAGAAACGCGGCTGGGAACTGTTCTATATGGAACAGCGCGACCTCTATCAGCTCGAGGGCCAGGCGCGGGCGCGCATGCGTCCACTGAAAGTGTTTGCCAACCCGGAAAAATGGTTCGAACTGGAGTCCGAGCAAGACGCCCTGCTCAGCGACCTCGACGTGATCCTGATGCGCAAGGATCCGCCGTTCGACATGGAATTCGTCTATTGCACCTACTTGCTGGAACAGGCCGAGAGCGCCGGCGTGCTGGTGGTCAACAAGCCGCAAAGCCTGCGTGACTGCAATGAAAAGCTGTTCGCCACGCTGTTCCCGCAGTGCACGCCGCCGACCGTGGTGAGCCGCCGCGCCGACGTATTGCGTGAATTCGCCGCCAAACATGGCGATGTGATTCTCAAGCCGCTGGACGGCATGGGTGGCACCTCGATCTTCCGTCACCGCGCAGGCGATCCGAACCTGTCGGTGATCCTGGAGACCCTGACCTCCCTGGGCAACCAGCAGATCATGGGCCAGGCGTACCTGCCGGCGATCAAGGACGGCGACAAACGCATCCTGATGATCGACGGCGAGCCTGTGGACTACTGCCTGGCGCGGATCCCGGCCGCTGGCGAAACCCGTGGGAACCTGGCGGCCGGTGGTCGTGGCGAAGCCCGTCCGCTCAGCGAGAAAGATCGCTGGATTGCCGCGCAAGTCGGCCCGACCCTGCGCGCCAAAGGTTTGCTGTTCGTGGGCCTGGACGTGATCGGCGAGCACCTGACCGAGATCAACGTCACCAGTCCGACCTGCATTCGTGAGATCGATAATGCCTTCGGCACCGACATCGGCGGCATGCTGATGGAGGCCATTGAGAAGAAGCTGCAAGCTGCAAGCTGCGAGCCGCAAGCGTAAGAGCAGCGACAGCTTGTCGCTTGCACCTTGAAGCTTGCAGCTAAAAACCACCATTGCGTTATCATGCCCGCCCCATGAAAACGCTATGGTGGTTTTTTTTGCCATGACACTTCCGTCCGATCTCCCCGCTGAACTCGCCCATCGTGGCGTGCGCCCGGCCGATCGCCTCGGATTTACCCTGTTTCTGGCGGCGTTGATTCACCTGGCGTTGTTACTGGGCGTCGGCTTCACCATGGTCGAGCCCCAGCAGATCAGCAAGACCCTGGAAATCACCCTCGCCACCTTCAAGAGTGAAAAGAAGCCGCAAAAGGCCGATTTTCTCGCTCAGGAAAACCAGGAAGGCAGCGGCACCCTGGACAAAAAGGCGATCCCCAAGACCACCGAGGTCGCACCGTTCCAGGACAACAAGGTGCAGAAGGTCACCCCGCCGCCGGCAGCCAAGCCACAAGTCCAGGAAACTGCGCCCAAGGCCGCCGTCACCACCGTCGCGCCGAAGCCGAAAAAAGCAGCAGCCAAGACCGAAGAACCCAAACCCGTCACCAAGCCTGCAGTGGCCGCACCGACATTTGACAGTGAACAACTGTCCAGCGACATCGCCAGCCTGGAAGCGGAGCTGGCCCAGGAACAACAGCTCTACGCCAAGCGCCCGCGCATCCACCGCCTGAGCGCCGCCTCGACCATGCGCGACAAGGGCGCCTGGTACAAGGATGAATGGCGCAAGAAGGTCGAGCGTATCGGCAACCTCAATTATCCCGACGAAGCCCGGCGCAAACAGATCTACGGCAACCTGCGACTGATGGTCTCGATCAACCGCGACGGCTCGCTGTATGAAGTGCTGGTGCTCGAATCCTCCGGGCAACCGCTGCTGGACCAGGCCGCCCAGCGCATTGTCAGGCTGGCCGCACCGTTCGCACCGTTCACCGGCGACCTGTCGGACATCGACCGCCTGGAAATCATCCGCACCTGGAAATTCGCCCGTGGGGATCGCCTGTCCAGCAACTGATCGCTGCTCCCCTGCCTCCTACAGTTGAGGGTGAATTCGTTTTACGGTGCATCCCCAGCTTGTCAGTTCGCCCCCCGAACGCCACACTAGCGCTCATGAAAAATGTCAGCCCCAGCTACCTCAAGCATCACTTCCTGATCGCCATGCCACATATGGCCGACCCGAACTTTGCGCACACCTTGACCTATATCGTCGAGCACACGGCCAACGGTGCCATGGGGCTGGTGGTCAACCGCCCGCAAGAGCTGAACCTGGCCGACATTCTCGAACAACTTCGCCCAGACATCGAACCGCCGGCGCTGTGCCAGCATGTACCGATTTTCATCGGTGGCCCGGTGCAGACCGATCGCGGTTTTGTCCTGCACCCCTCGGGGCAGAAATACCAGGCGACCGTCGATCTGGAAGGCGAGCTCTCGCTGTCCACCTCCCAGGACGTGCTGTTTGCCATCGCTGACGGCGTCGGTCCCGCCAGGAGCCTGATCACCCTGGGCTACGCCGGCTGGGAAGCGGGGCAACTGGAATCGGAGCTTGCGCAAAACGCCTGGCTGACCTGCCCGTACGACGCAGACATCCTGTTCAACACCAGCAGCGAACTGCGCCTGGACGCCGCGGCCAAACATCTGGGCATCAACCTCAGCCTGCTCACCAGCCAGGCGGGGCACGCCTGATGGCTTTGCGCCTGATCCTGGGTTTCGACTACGGCACCAAACAGATCGGCGTGGCAGTCGGCCAGGTCGTGACCGGCCAAGCCCGCGAGCTGTGCACGTTGAAGGCACAAAATGGCATTCCCGACTGGAACCAGGTCGAAGCCCTCATCAAAGAGTGGAAGCCCGACGCCGTGGTGGTCGGCCTGCCGCTGAACATGGATGGCACGCCGAGCGACATGTGCGCCCGCGCAGAAAAATTCGCCCGGCGACTCAATGGCCGTTTCAACCTGCCCTTCTATACCCATGACGAACGCCTGACCACGTTCGAGGCCAAGGGCGAACGCCTGGCGCGTGGTGGGCAAAAAGGCAGTTACCGTGACAACCCCGTTGACGCCATTGCCGCCGCCCTGCTGTTGCAGGGTTGGCTCGACGAAAACGGCGAGCTGTTCGACACCTGATGCATTCAACCCGGAAGAGCCGCCTAGCGGCTCTTTTAGTGATAACCCGAACCCATCAAGCTTCAGCGGTCTCGGGCCCAAGAAGGAGCAACCATGAGCCTGCCAAATCCCGCCGAACTGATCAGCCAGATGGCGATCCGTCTCAAGGCACACCTGGAACACCGGGGCATCAGCGAACCGCGCTACATCGGTATCCGTACCGGCGGCGTGTGGGTGGCCCAGGCCCTGCTCAAAGAGCTGGGCAGTGAAGAACCGCTCGGCACGCTCGACGTTTCCTTCTACCGCGACGACTTCAGCCAGAACGGCCTGCACCCGCAAGTGCGTCCTTCGGCGCTGCCCTTCGAAATCGAAGGCCAGGACCTGGTGTTGATCGACGATGTGCTGATGAGTGGCCGCACCATCCGCGCGGCGATGAACGAACTGTTCGACTACGGTCGCCCGGCCAGCGTGACACTGGTCTGCCTGCTGGACCTGGACGCTGGCGAGCTGCCTATCCGCCCGAACGTGCTCGGCGCCACCCTGACGCTTGCCGCCCATGAGAGGGTGAAACTGTCCGGGCCGGAACTTCAGCTCGAGCTGCAAGACCTCGCCCTTTAATCCGCCCTATTGAGAGTCCCCCTCGCGATGACGCCTCTAGACACCAAGCGCCCGCTGCAGCTCAATGATCAGGGCCAGCTGCGCCACTTCCTCTCGCTCGACGGCTTGCGCCGCGAGCTGCTGACGGAAATCCTCGACACTGCCGACTCGTTCCTCGAAGTCGGTGCCCGGGCGGTCAAGAAAGTCCCGCTGCTACGCGGCAAGACCGTGTGCAACGTGTTCTTCGAGAACTCCACCCGCACCCGCACCACCTTCGAACTGGCCGCCCAACGCCTCTCCGCCGACGTGATCACCCTGAACGTGTCCACTTCGTCGGCAAGCAAGGGCGAAACGCTGCTCGATACGCTGCGCAACCTTGAAGCCATGGCCGCCGACATGTTCGTCGTGCGCCACGGTGATTCCGGTGCCGCGCACTTCATCGCCGAGCATGTGTGCCCACAGGTGGCGATCATCAATGGCGGCGACGGCCGGCATGCGCACCCGACCCAGGGCATGCTCGACATGCTGACGATCCGCCGGCACAAGGGCAGTTTCGAAAACCTGTCGGTAGCCATCGTTGGCGACATCCTGCACTCGCGGGTGGCGCGCTCGAACATGCTGGCGCTCAAAACCCTCGGTTGCCCCGACATCCGCGTGATCGCACCGAAAACCCTGCTGCCGATCGGCATCGAACAGTACGGCGTGAAGGTCTATACCGACATGGCCGAAGGCCTCAAAGACGTCGATGTGGTCATCATGCTGCGCCTGCAACGCGAACGCATGGCCGGTGGCCTGCTGCCGAGCGAAGGCGAGTTCTACCGCCTGTTCGGCCTGACCACCGCACGCCTGGCCGGCGCCAAGCCGGACTGCATCGTGATGCATCCGGGCCCGATCAACCGCGGGGTGGAAATCGAGTCGGCGGTAGCCGATGGACCGCACTCGGTGATTCTCAACCAGGTGACCTACGGCATCGCCATTCGCATGGCAGTGCTGTCCATGGCCATGAGCGGGCAGACTGCGCAGCGCCAATTCGAACAGGAGAACGCCCAGTGAAGCTCAGCATTCTCGGCGCCCGCGTCATCGATCCAGCCAGCGGCCTGGATCAAGTTACCGATATTCATATCGAAGCCTGCAAGATCGTCGCCCTCGGCGCCGCACCCGCCGGTTTCGTGGCCGTCGAGTCCATCGATGCCAAGGGCCTGGTGGCCGCCCCTGGGCTGGTCGACCTGAACGTCGCCCTGCGTGAACCGGGCTACAGCCGCAAAGGCTCGATTGTCAGCGAAACGCGCGCAGCCGCTGCCGGCGGCGTGACCAGCCTGTGCTGCCCGCCGAAGACAAAACCGGTGCTGGACACCTCCGCCGTGGCCGAATTGATCCTCGACCGCGCCCGCGAGGCCGGCAACACCAAGGTCTTCCCGATTGGCGCCTTGAGCAAGGGCCTGGACGGCGAACAGCTCGCCGAGCTCGTGGCATTGCGCGATGCCGGTTGCGTGGCATTTGGCAACGGCCTGGAGAGTTTCCGCAATACCCGCACCCTGTGCCGGGCGCTGGAATACGCGGCGACTTTCGACCTGACCGTGATTTTCAACTCACAGGACCATGACCTGGCCGAAGGTGGTCTGGCCCATGAAGGTCCGACGGCCAGCTTCCTCGGCTTGCCGGGCATCCCGGAAACCGCCGAAACCGTCGCCCTGGCCCGCGACCTGCTGCTGGTCGAGCAAAGCGGCGTGCGCGCGCACTTCAGCCAACTGACCAGCGCCCGCGGTGTGGCCCTGATTGCCCAGGCCCAGGCCCGCGGCCTGCCGGTGACCGCCGATGTCGCCCTGTATCAGTTGATCCTGACCGACGAGGCTCTGATCGACTTCAGCAGCCTCTATCACGTCCAGCCGCCGCTGCGCACCCGCGCCGACCGCGACGGCCTGCGCGAGGCGGTGAAGTCGGGGGTGGTTTCGGCGATCTCCAGTCATCACCAACCCCACGAGCGCGACGCCAAACTCGCACCTTTCGGCGCGACCGAACCAGGCATCAGCAGCGTCGAACTGCTGCTGCCGCTGGCGATGACACTGGTGGACGATGGTCTGCTGGACCTGCCGACGCTGCTGGCGCGCCTGAGTGCCGGCCCTGCCGAAGCATTGCGCCTGCCGGCCGGCAAACTGACGGTGGGTGGCGCCGCCGACATCGTGCTATTCGACCCGACGGCTTCGACCGTGGCCGGTGAGCGCTGGTTGTCCAAGGGCGAGAACTGCCCGTTCATCGGACACAGCTTGCCGGGCGTGGTGCGTTACACCCTGGTGGATGGGCGGATCAGTCACCAAGCGTAATATACTGCATAGGGGGCACCAGATTGCCCCCTCATGCGGTAAACATCCACGAACATAACTCACTTCAAAGACACCAGGCACTTACCCTCCACCCGAATTGACGCGCGTTTAAATCAGATACGACACGCACATTCCTCGTCAGAAATTTCTGCCAAGCCTATAAGCTTTTATAAAGCTTTGCGTACGAAACATTCTGTAATCGCTCCTAGTTTGATACTCCCTTCCTCCTTATCCGATCCAACCTACAGAACTACAGGACTCTGTCAGCCTGTTTATCAATTAAAATTCAAAAAGCATGGAGAAACGTCAATGGAGGAAAATCGATGAACTGGACGTATCCATTAGTCACCTTCGCAACCGCTGCGGTCGCGATCGCGATCGCCATGATAATAAAAAACCATGCAGACTCTACATATAACACTAGTCAAGACTCCGCCATCATTCCGATAGCCTCAGTATTTATTGTATTTTTCATACTCATCGGCACCCACTTCACCCAACGACTCCTTAATAAAATATCTCCGACTTCGAAAACTGGAAAAGCTTTTCAAATAGCCTTATTAACTTTCACCCCTGCAGCATCTTTCATCCTGACTGTTGTCAGCGCTATCTATTGGCTCACACCAAACCATATGGCCATTTCATTTTTTTACAGTTTGAATGCAATTTTTTTAATCGCCCACCAGATGGTTAATCTTAAAATCCGCCCACATTAAAAACCCATATAATTTTGAAAGCGACATAAACATACCGGAAACATCGCCGAAACCCACAGTGCATATCTTTTAAATCAGGAAATATACTGCCCCGCGAGCTGAACAATCTTTCACGCTTATCGGAATTAGCCTACAGAGATATTGGATCCGACAGTCAGTTACTCTTTTACTATCAATCAGGCCAAGAAACCCGATTGAGCTCTGCACCACAGGGCAAAGGAGTAACAATGAAATATGAGCTGACATTACCCCCAATCGACACCCGCGGTGAATTCGGTGGACTCACCCTGGATGAAAACTTCAAGTGGGAGAAACCCGCCACCGCGCAGTGGGATGATCCTTCAACGGCCACGATCACCACTGACGGTTTCAGCTATTCGCTCCCGCTGGCCAAGGGTCCGGTCATTTCCTCCGGCGACATGGACAGGTTTCTGGTGTGGCTGGAAATGAAAAGCACCCTCGACGCTTTCAGTTATGAATTGAAACTGGCAAACAGGGCAATCAAGTACGGTGACGCCATCGGCGCCATACAGGAACTGTGGGAAATCACTGAATGCGATGACTACCTGCTCAATAGTTGCCCGACCGTGACCCACGCCTATTTCAAACATAAGCTGGTCAACTTCAGCCTGGCCGATGCCTTCGCAGCGCAGAAATACATGAGCCCGGAGGAGGCCCTGGCGCAGGCTTCGGCAAGCGGTTACAGCACCCGCTACGAGAAAATCACCGGCGAACTCTCAGGGGGCACGTTCAGCCCGGTCAAGGCATTCGCTCATTACTTGTGGGGTAATGGCGAAAGCCTTAGCGTCAACATCAACAACATTGAACTGAATCTCAAGGCTGTGGATATCCCGTCACTGACGGACGCCATCGCCAACAACGCTGAGGCTGGCAGCTACCGTTTTAGTGAACAAGCGTTCGTCTACGACACGTTCGACAGCAGTCGGGTAACCGGTACCTATCTGGGCAAGATCACCTTGAAAGCCGAAGGGAGTTTTATCCGTCATGCAGATGCCAGTTGGGAACTCACTGCGGTTGTGAGCGCCCTCCCGAAAAAATTCGATTCCATCGCCGGCAACAGGGCCCCTGTACTGGAGATCCTGACCACCGCTGGCAGAATGTTTGACGGACACACCTATGAAATTGAAATAACGGGCGAGCATCGCATCAGCCTGTACGGCGAGACCCCGGACTGAAAACGTTGATCTGCCCCCATCCGGCTGTTACAGGGTTTGGCGCCCTGTATCAGCAAGGGTTATTGGAAGGTGCCCCTGTTCTGCGCGTTACGCACCGATACCTGATCATTAAGCGTCCAGAAGTCATACAGCACCCCCAGGAAGAACAACCCACCCGTTACCAGGTACACCAAGCCGCTGATCCACCTCCCCTGGTACATCCGGTGCACGCCGAACACCCCGAGGAATGTCAGCAAAATCCACGCGACGTTGTATTCGATGGGCCCCGAGGTAAAACGCAGGTCCGCTTCACGATCCATGGCCGGGATCAGGAACACGTCGATCAGCCAGCCAATCCCCAGCAGTCCGAACGTGAAAAACCAGATCGTCCCGGTCACCGGCTTGCCGTAATAAAAGCGGTGCGCGCCGGTAAAACCGAAAATCCACAGCAGGTAGCCGACCACCTTGCTATGGGTGTCGTGATGCGAAACGGGCTGTTGATAGGTGTTCATGGATGACCTCAATTCACACGATAGATAAATATTCTTTAAATCTTTGTGACTTTTTTACGAGTCCCCGACGGATGGCAGGTGCAGACTTGTATGGCTTCAAACCCTTATAGCAGCGGACTTCTGTCGGACAATTGCGTCTTTTTGCCGCTCATTTGGTTCCCTTAGAACCTGGCGGAATCGACCAACGGCCTCGGGAAGCCAAAAAAAGCTGTTATAAAGTTTCGCGCTAATCCATACGAGCCTTGCCTAATGCGTCCATTTTTCAAGACATGGCTAACCATTTGCCTATTATTGCCACTGGCCGCCCACGCCACCAATCGTGAGCAACGTCTTCCGAACGTTAATGGTTACACCCCAAAATCCCATGCTTCTGCTCCCGCGAGCAAAAGCAAGAAATCGGTCAAAGCAGCTCCACAGCTCAGCAGCAAAAGCGGCCTGGTCCCACCGATGGGTACCAAGGAAAGCAGCAACGTGCTGAGCCGTGCCGTAAACGTCCTGGGTACGCCTTACCGTTGGGGCGGCAGCAGCCCAAGTAAAGGCTTCGATTGCAGCGGCCTGGTGAAATACGCATTCAACGATGCCACGTTCGACCTGCCACGCACCTCGAACGCCATGGCCAGCGCTCATGGCGAGAAAGTCGATCGCAAGGACCTGAAACCGGGCGACTTGATTTTCTTCAACATCAAGAGCCGTCGAGTCAATCACGTTGCCATCTACCTGGGCAACGACCGCTTCATCCACGCACCGCGTCGTGGCAAGTCTGTGACCATCGATACGCTGAAGAAGCCGTATTGGGAGCAGCACTACGTTGTTGCCAAGCGGGTTCTGCCGAAAGAGAAGAGCGGCCTGCAGGTGGTTCAGCGGTGATCTGATGCATCGCCATCGCGAGCAGGCTCGCTCCCACAGAGGATTTGTGTCGATCACGATCCAGCGTGGGAGCGAGCCTGCTCGCGAGATGTACCTTGAAAGCCCCTCATTCCCTCAAAAATTATCCGGCGACCGCGCCTTCTCCCGCGCATGATCGCGAGTGATCAGGCCCTTGGTCACCAGTTCCTTCAAGCACATATCCAGGGTCTGCATGCCCAGGCTCCCGCCCGTCTGGATCGACGAATACATCTGCGCGACCTTGTCCTCGCGAATCAGATTACGGATCGCCGACGTGCCCAGCATGATTTCATGTGCCGCAATGCGCCCACCGCCGACTTTCTTGACCAGCGTTTGCGAAACGACCGCCAGCAGGGACTCTGACAGCATCGAGCGCACCATCGACTTCTCATCCCCCGGAAATACGTCCATCACCCGGTCAATGGTTTTTGCCGCCGACGTGGTGTGCAGGGTGCCGAACACCAGATGACCGGTTTCCGCCGCCGTCAGCGCCAGTCGAATGGTTTCCAGGTCACGCATCTCACCCACCAGGATCACGTCCGGGTCTTCCCGCAGCGCCGAGCGCAAGGCGGTGGCGAAACTGCGGGTATCACGGTGGACTTCGCGCTGATTGATCAGGCATTTGCGCGATTCGTGGACGAATTCGATCGGATCTTCGATGGTCAGGATGTGGTGATGTCGATTGTTGTTGAGGTAATCGATCATCGCCGCCAGGGTCGTGGACTTGCCCGAACCGGTCGGCCCGGTCACCAGCACCAGGCCTCGGGGCGATTCGGTGATCCGGCGAAACACCTCGCCCATGCCCAGGTCGTCCATGCTCAGGACCTTTGACGGAATGGTCCGAAACACCGCCCCCGCCCCCCGGTTCTGATTGAATGCATTGACCCTGAAGCGCGCAACACCGGGCACGTCAAAGGAAAAGTCGGTTTCCAGGTGCTTCTCGAACTCCATGCGCTGGGTGTCATTCATGATGTCGTAGACCAGCGCCTGAACCTCCTTGTGATCCAGGGCCGGCAGGTTGATGCGCCGCACGTCGCCATCAACGCGAATCATCGGCGGCAGCCCGGCAGACAGGTGCAGGTCGGACGCGCCTTGTTTGGCGCTGAACGCCAGCAGCTCAGTGATATCCATAGCACTCCTCAATTCCAGTAGAATGCCGCCAACCTCAGACCGCTGGCGCCTCTTGAATGTCCACGATAGCAGACAACATTGCCCTGGTTAGTTCACGCATCCGGGCTGCCGCCCTCGCCGCCCACCGCGACGAGCACAGCGTGCAGCTGTTGGCAGTGAGCAAGACCAAGCCTGCACACGAGCTGCGTGAAGCGCACGCCGCAGGCCTGCGCGATTTTGGTGAGAACTACCTGCAGGAAGCCTTGAGCAAACAGCTCGAATTGGCCGACCTGCCCTTGATCTGGCACTTCATCGGCCCCATTCAGTCGAACAAGACTCGCGCTATTGCCGAACACTTCGCCTGGGTGCACTCCGTGGATCGTCTGAAAATTGCACAACGCCTGTCCGAGCAACGTCCGGCGGATCTGCCGCCCCTGAACATCTGTATCCAGGTCAATGTCAGCGGTGAAGCCAGCAAGTCCGGCTGCACCCCGGCCGACCTTCCCGCACTGGCCCAAGCCATCAGCGAACTGCCGCGCCTCAAGTTGCGCGGGTTGATGGCCATCCCCGAGCCGACGGAAGATCGCGCCGCCCAGGACGCCGCATTTGCTGCAGTGAAAAGCCTGCAAGCCAGCCTTCAACTGCCACTCGACACCTTGTCCATGGGCATGAGCCATGACCTCGAGTCCGCCATCGCCCAAGGCGCCACCTGGGTCCGCATCGGTACGGCCCTGTTCGGCGCCCGCGACTATCCACACATGCAAGGCCAGCCCTGAACAATGGCTGACACCTCTTTTTATAAGGACCTGACATGAGCAAGACTCGCATTGCCTTCATCGGTGCCGGCAACATGGCGGCCAGCCTGATCGGCGGCCTGCGCGCCAAGGGTCTGGACGCCGCGCAGATCCGCGCCAGCGATCCAGGCGCTGAAACCCGCGCCAAAGTGAGCGCCGAACACGGCATTGAAACCTTCGCCGACAACGCAGCGGCCATTCAGGGCGCGGACGTGGTCGTGCTGGCCGTCAAGCCACAAGCCATGAAAGCCGTGTGCGAAGCCCTTCGCCCAAGCCTCGCGCCGAACCAACTGGTGGTGTCCATCGCGGCCGGCATCACCTGCGCCAGCATGAACAATTGGCTGGGCGCACAGCCGATCGTGCGCTGCATGCCCAACACCCCGGCATTGTTGCGCCAGGGCGTGAGCGGCCTGTTCGCCACCCCCCAAGTCACCGGCGAGCAACGCCAGCAGGCGCAAGAGCTGCTGTCGGCCGTGGGCATCGCCCTGTGGCTGGATGAGGAGTTGCAACTCGACGCGGTCACCGCCGTTTCCGGCTCCGGTCCGGCGTATTTCTTCCTGCTGATCGAAGCCATGACCGCCGCCGGGGTGAAACTCGGCCTGCCTGCCGACATCGCCGCCCAACTGACCCTGCAAACCGCACTGGGTGCTGCGCACATGGCGGTGTCCAGTGATGTGGACGCTGCCGAATTGCGCCGCCGTGTAACATCGCCAGCCGGCACCACAGAAGCTGCAATCAAATCGTTCCAGGCGGGTGGCTTCGAAGCCCTGGTCGAAAAAGCATTGGGCGCAGCAAAGCACCGCTCGGCCGAGATGGCCGAACAACTGGGTCAATAAGGAGCCTGACATGATTGGATTGAACACCGCAGCGGTCTACGTGCTGCAAACCCTGGGCAGCCTGTACCTGCTGATCGTGCTGCTGCGTTTTGTGCTGCAACTGGTGCGCGCCAACTTCTACAACCCGCTGTGCCAGTTCGTCGTCAAGGCCACCCAGCCACTGCTCAAACCACTGCGCCGGATCATTCCGAGCCTGTTTGGCCTGGACATGTCCTCGCTGGTGCTGGCGATCCTTGTGCAGATGGCACTGATGGCCCTGACCCTGCTGCTGACCTACGGCACCACCGGTAACCCGCTGCAATTGCTGATCTGGTCGCTCATCGGCGTGACCGCGCTGTTCCTGAAGATCTTCTTCTTTGCACTGATCATCAGCGTGATCCTGTCGTGGGTCGCCCCGGGTAGCCATAACCCTGGCGCCGAACTGGTCAACCAGATCTGCGAGCCGGCCCTGGCGCCATTTCGCCGCATCCTGCCAAGCATGGGCGGCCTGGACATCTCGCCGATCCTCGCCTTCATGGTGCTCAAGCTGATCGACATGCTGGTGATCAACAACCTGGCGGCCATGACCATGATGCCGGAGATTTTGCGTCTGTTGATCTGATGGATCGCTGATCGCCAGCAAGCTGGCTCCTACAGGGGAATGCATGCTTCCTGTAGGAGCCAGCTTGCTGGCGATGGGTGTATCAGACACCGCAGGCATTCAGGCATCCAGCGTTATCGTTGACGACCATCGCGACGGTTCGACGTTTCGACGTGCTCGCTCCTACAGGGGGCTACCCCTGGGTTTACCTTCGCTTGCCGCTAACCCCATCGGTCTTTAGACTTACGCCTCATTTAACCGAGAGCAGGGTCGATGCCAGCTGCCTTTCCCCCCGATTCTGTTGGTCTGGTGACGCCGCAAGTGGCGCACTTCAGCGAACCCCTGGCCCTGGCCTGTGGCCGTTCGCTGGCCGCCTATGACCTGATTTACGAGACCTACGGCACGCTGAACGCCACGGCGAGCAACGCCGTACTGATCTGTCACGCTCTGTCGGGCCATCATCACGCCGCCGGCTACCACAGCCCCGACGACCGCAAGCCTGGCTGGTGGGACAGTTGCATCGGCCCCGGCAAGCCAATCGACACTAACAAATTCTTCGTGGTCAGCCTGAACAACCTCGGCGGTTGCAACGGCTCCACGGGTCCGAGCAGCCTCAACCCGGAAACCGGCAAGCCATTCGGCGCCGACTTCCCGGTGCTGACCGTGGAAGACTGGGTGCACAGCCAGGCACGCCTGGCCGACTCGCTTGGCGTGGCGCAGTGGGCAGCCGTGATCGGCGGCAGCCTCGGCGGCATGCAGGCCTTGCAGTGGACCATCACCTACCCGGACCGCGTGCGACACTGCCTGGCAATCGCCTCGGCGCCCAAGCTGTCGGCACAGAACATCGCGTTCAACGAAGTGGCACGTCAGGCGATCCTGACCGATCCCGAATTCCACGGCGGCTCGTTCCAGGAGGCCGGTGTGATCCCCAAGCGCGGCCTGATGCTGGCGCGGATGGTCGGTCATATCACCTACCTCTCCGATGACTCCATGGGCGAGAAATTCGGCCGAGGCCTCAAGAGCGAAAAGCTCAACTACGACTTCCACAGCGTCGAGTTCCAGGTCGAAAGCTACTTGCGTTACCAGGGCGAGGAGTTCTCCGGACGTTTCGACGCCAACACTTACCTGTTGATGACCAAGGCGCTGGACTACTTCGACCCCGCCGCCGACTTCAACGATGACCTGGCGAAAACCTTCGCCAATGCCACCGCCAAATTCTGCGTGATGTCGTTCACCACCGACTGGCGCTTCTCCCCAGCCCGCTCGCGGGAACTGGTGGACGCGCTGATGGCGGCCAGGAAAGACGTCTGCTATCTCGAGATCGACGCTCCGCAAGGCCACGACGCCTTCCTGATTCCGATCCCGCGCTATTTGCAAGCGTTCGGCAACTACATGAACCGTATTGCGTTGTGAGAAAGCCATGAGAGCTGATCTGGAAATCATCCAGGAATGGATCCCCGCCGGCAGCCGCGTGCTCGACCTGGGCTGCGGTGACGGCGAGCTGCTGACCTGGCTGCGCGACAACAAGCAAGTCACCGGCTACGGCCTGGAAAATGATCCGGACAACATCGCCGAGTGCGTGGCCAAGGGCATCAATGTCATTGAGCAGGACCTGGACAAGGGCCTGGGCAACTTCGCCAGTAACAGCTTCGACATCGTGGTCATGACCCAGGCGCTGCAGGCCGTGCACTACCCGGACAAGATCCTCGACGAAATGCTGAGGGTCGGTCGCCAGTGCATCATCACCTTCCCCAACTTCGGTCACTGGCGCTGCCGCTGGTACCTGGCGAGCAAGGGTCGGATGCCGGTCTCTGAATTCCTGCCGTACACCTGGTACAACACGCCAAACATCCACTTCTGCACCTTCGAAGACTTTGAGGCACTTTGCCGCGAACGTGAAGCGAAGGTCATTGATCGGCTTGCCGTGGATCAACAGCATCGCCATGGGTGGGCCAGTAAGCTATGGCCTAATCTATTAGGAGAAATTGGTATCTATCGTGTCAGCAGCCCAGGGCTTGCTGACCACAAGATCGCGGTCTGAACCGCGCCATTGCAAGGAGAATGGTCATGGGTCGTCTAGCGCTGTTTTTACTCACTGCCTGCCTGAGTGTCACGGCCATGGCCGCTGATGCGATCAAAAGCGATCGCCAGGAAACGTTCGGTGATGTGACGGTGCACTACAACACCTTCAATTCAACGTACCTGACGCCTGACATTGCCAAGTCGGCGGAGCTGATCCGCAGCAAGAACCAGGGCGTCATCAACGTCTCGGTGCTCAAGGACGGCAAGCCGTTGATGGCCAACGTCACCGGTACGGTCAAGGACTTGACCAGCCAGAGCGTGCCCCTGACCTTCAAGCAGATCACAGAGCAGGGCGCGATCTACTACATCGCACAGTATCCGGTGCCGCAGCAGGAAACCCGCACCTTCGAAATCAAGGTGCAGACCGGTGACAAGATCAACACCCTCAACTTCAACCAAGAGCTCTTCCCCGGCGAATGATCAATTTCACGCAACTCGTATTGGCCAGCCATAACGCCGGCAAACTCAAGGAACTGCAGGCCATGCTCGGTCAATCGGTGCAACTGCGCTCGATCGGCGAGTTCAGCAACATCGAGCCTGAAGAAACCGGCCTTTCGTTCGTCGAGAACGCCATTCTCAAGGCCCGCAATGCTGCGCGTATTTCCGGTTTGCCGGCGCTGGCAGACGATTCGGGGCTGGCGGTGGATTTCCTCGGCGGCGCGCCGGGCATTTACTCGGCCCGCTACGCCGATGGCAAGGGCGATGCGGCGAACAACGCCAAGCTGCTCGAAGCGCTCAAGGACGTGCCCGACGCCGAGCGCGGTGCGCAGTTCGTCTGCGTACTGGCGCTGGTGCGCCACGCCGATGATCCGCTGCCGATCCTCTGCGAAGGGCTGTGGCACGGCCGCATCCTGCACCAGGCCAGCGGCGAACACGGTTTTGGCTACGACCCGCTGTTCTGGGTGCCGGAGCGCGACTGCTCCAGTGCCGAGTTGAGCCCGGCCGACAAGAACCAGATCAGCCACCGCGCCCGTGCAATGGATCTGCTGCGCCAGCGTCTGGGCTTGAAATGACCCCTGAATCATCCGCGTTGCCGCTGATACACGGCGGCGGCGCAGCCTCTCTCCGGGCGCCCCTGCCGGTGCTGCCGCCGCTGGCGTTGTACATCCACATCCCGTGGTGCGTACGCAAATGCCCCTATTGCGACTTCAACTCCCACACCGCCAGCCCCGAGTTGCCGGAACAGGCGTATGTCGACGCATTGCTGGCCGATCTCGACCAGGACATGCATGCCGTGTACGGCCGTGAACTGAGCTCGATTTTCTTCGGTGGCGGCACGCCGAGCCTGTTCAGTGCCCAGGCGCTGGGTCGTCTGCTCAAAGGGGTCGAGCAGCGCATCCCCTTTGCCGCTGACATCGAAATCACCCTGGAAGCCAACCCAGGCACTTTTGAGCAGGACAAGTTCGTGGCTTACCGGGCACTGGGGATCAATCGCCTGTCGATCGGCATCCAGAGCTTCCAGCAGGAAAAGCTCAAGGCGCTGGGACGCATCCACAATGGCGACGAGGCCGTGGGTGCCGCCGGAATGGCCCGTCAGGCCGGGTTCGATAACTTCAACCTCGACCTGATGCACGGCCTGCCCGACCAATCCCTGGATGACGCCCTGGCCGACCTGCGCACCGCCATCGCCCTGAAGCCGACACACCTGTCCTGGTATCAGTTGACGCTGGAGCCCAACACAGTGTTCTGGAACCAGCCACCGACGCTGCCGGAAGACGACACCTTGTGGGATATTCAAGAGGCCGGGCAGGCGCTGCTGGCCGAGCATGGTTACGCGCAATACGAGGTTTCGGCCTACGCGCAGCCTGGCCGTGCGGCAAGGCATAACCTCAATTACTGGAGCTTTGGCGACTTCATCGGCATTGGCGCCGGTGCCCACGGCAAGCTCAGCCATCCGGACGGGCGCATCGTGCGCACCTGGAAAACGCGTCTGCCGAAGGATTACCTTAACCTGGCGAAAAACTTCAAGGCTGGCGAAAAGACGCTGACCGATGATGAAATGCCGTTCGAGTTCCTGATGAATGCCCTGCGGCTGACCGAGGGGGTCGAAGCGTGCCTTTACCCGGAGCGCACTGGTATGCCCCTGGACAGCCTGGCCGAAGCCCGCCGCGACGCCGAACAAAGCGGCCTGATGCAGGTCGAACCGTCACGTCTGGCGGCCACCGAACGCGGACAACTGTTTCTCAACGACTTGCTGCAGAATTTTCTGACCTAAGGAAACCGAATGGATCTGGTACTCGACCTGCTCGCCACCGTGTCTCGCTGGAGCCGCAGCAATCTCTCGGAAATCGCCTTGGCCCTGGTGGGCTGCCTGCTGGTGCTGTTCGGTGCGGATTTCAAAGGCTGGGTCGAGCAACGCCTGGGCAGCATCGCCGGCGCCTTGCGTGTCCCGCTGATGGCATTGCTGTGCATGATCGGCAGCGGCGCAGCACTGATCTACGCCACGCCATGGATTGTTCGCGGCCTGAGCCAGTTCAACAACTACAGCCTGGCGCCGGTGTTGTTGGTGGTGTTGGTGTTGATTGGCGTAGTGGCTGACCGCAAGTAATTTCTGCCCCAACCAGAAACAACTGTGGGAGCGGCGGTGCGACGATTCGACTTGCCCGCGATGAGGCCATAACATCCAACACCTTCGTTGACTGTTCGTACGCCATCGCGGGCAAGTCGAATCGTCGCACCGCCGCTCCCACAGTGTTATCGCGTGTGGCTTAAGACTGTTTTTCGAACTTCAAGTCCCAAACCCCATGCCCAAGCCGTTCACCACGGCGTTCGAACTTGGTGATCGGGCGCTCTGCCGGGCGCGGCACGCACTTGCCATCTTCGGCCAGGTTGCGATAACCCGGTGCGACGTTCATCACTTCCAGCATGTACTCGGCATACGGCTCCCAGTCGGTGGCCATGTGCAGTACACCGCCAACCTTCAATTTGCTGCGCACGAGCTCAGCGAACGACGCCTGGACGATACGGCGCTTGTGGTGTCGGCTCTTGTGCCACGGGTCCGGGAAAAACAGCATCAGGCGATCGAGGCTGTTGTCGGCCACGCAACGGTTGAGCACTTCGATCGCATCGCAATCGTAGACCCGCAGATTGGTCAGGCCCTGGGTCAGCACGCCATTGAGCAACGCACCGACACCCGGACGGTGCACTTCCACACCAATGAAATCCTGTTCAGGCGCAGCGGCTGCCATTTCGAGCAGCGAGTGGCCCATGCCGAAACCGATTTCCAGCGAGCGCGGTGCCGAGCGACCGAAGACCTGGTCGTAGTCCACCGGCGAGTCGGCCAACGGCAGCACGAACAGCGGCGCGCCTTGCTCCAGGCCGCGTTGCTGGCCTTCGGTCATGCGCCCGGCGCGCATCACGAAGCTCTTGATGCGGCGGTGTTGGCGCTCGTCGCCTTCTTCCGTCTGGATTGGCGTTTCGTTTGATTCAGTCATCAATGGCTCTTACTTGATCAGACCATCCAGCGGCGAAGAGGCGCTGGCGTAGAGTTTTTTCGGCATGCGACCGGCGAGGTAAGCCAGGCGACCGGCAACGATGGCGTGCTTCATGGCTTCGGCCATCATGATCGGCTGTTGCGCGTTGGCGATGGCCGAGTTCATCAGCACGGCTTCGCAGCCCAGTTCCATGGCGATAGTGGCGTCGGAAGCGGTACCGACACCGGCGTCTACCAGCACCGGGATCTTGGCTTCTTCGAGGATGATCTGCAGGTTGTACGGGTTGCAGATCCCAAGGCCGGTGCCGATCAGCCCAGCCAGCGGCATGACGGCAATGCAGCCGATTTCGGCCAGTTGCCGTGCGATGATCGGGTCATCGCTGGTGTAGACCATCACGTCGAAGCCTTCCTTGACCAGCACTTCGGCGGCCTTGAGGGTTTCGATCACGTTGGGGAACAGGGTTTTCTGGTCAGCCAGCACTTCCAGCTTTACCAGGTTGTGGCCATCGAGCAGCTCACGGGCCAGTCGGCAGGTGCGCACGGCCTCAATGGCATCGTAGCAACCGGCGGTGTTCGGCAGGATGGTGTAGCGATCCGGCGGCAGGATATCCAGCAGGTTCGGTTCGCCCGGGTTCTGGCCGATGTTGGTCCGGCGCACGGCCACGGTGACGATCTCGGCACCCGAGGCCTCGATGGCCAGGCGGGTTTCTTCCATGTCACGGTATTTGCCGGTGCCGACCAGCAGACGCGACTGGTAAGTACGACCGGCCAGGACGAAAGGCTTGTCGGTGCGAACGATGCTCATGGGAAATCCTCTGTTGGGGTGAGGTTCTTGCACAATAATGCTATGGCCACCTGGGCCGGGCGACTAGCCGCCGCCGATGGCGTGCACCACTTCGACTGAATCACCGTCGTTGAGCGTGGTGTCCGCATGCTGGCTGCGCGGGACGATATCCAGATTGAGCTCGACCGCCACCCGGCGTCCGGTCAGTTCCAGACGGGTCAGCAGGGCCGCAACGGTTTCACCGTCGGGCAGTTCAAGGGATTCGCCGTTCAACTGAATGCGCATGCCAAATGCCGCCATCATTTTTAGGGGCTGGCATTCTAGCCCGATCGTGACCTCAAGGTCAGCAATAAGCGTCAAGCGGTCAGCGGCAAACGCCAGGCGGCGAGGCCCAGGCACAGCCAGCCGATCAGGAAGGCCAGGCCGCCGAAAGGCGTGATGATGCCCAGCTTGCCGATGCCGATAGTGGTCAGCAGGTACAGACTGCCGGAAAACAGCAGGATGCCGACGGTGAACGAGATGCCCGCCCAGGCCACCAGCCGCCCCTGAATTTGCGTGGCTAGCAGTGCGACGCCGAACAGCGCCAGGGCATGCACCAGTTGATAGGTGACGCCGGTATGGAAGATCGCCAGATACTCGGGCGTCAGACGGCTTTTCAAGCCGTGGGCGGCGAACGCACCCAGGCCGACGCCGGTGAAACCGAAGAAAGCAGCCAGCATCAGAAAGCCACGCAGCATGAAGAACTCCAGTCAGACTCGATCAACAGGGTCTGTATAATGGCCCGCTCGACGGGTTCGGCCAAGCCATCTCTATGCTGCGGTTATTTTTACGACGATTCACGAAGGCGCTGCTCTGGTTCGCGGGTGGTAGCGTCGTGCTGGTCCTGATTTTTCGCGTGGTTCCACCACCGGGCACGGCCTTGATGGTGGAACGCAAGATCGAATCCTGGCTCGACGGCGAACCGATCGACCTGCAACGCACCTGGAAACCCTGGGACGAAATCTCCGACGACCTGAAAGTCGCAGTGATCGCTGGTGAAGATCAGAAATTCCCGGAGCACTGGGGATTCGACATCGGTGCGATCCGTGCCGCCCTGGCCCACAACGAGCTGGGCGGCTCGGTGCGCGGCGCCAGTACGCTGAGCCAGCAAGTGTCGAAGAACCTGTTCCTGTGGTCTGGCCGCAGCTGGCTGCGCAAGGGCCTGGAAGCCTGGTTCACCGGATTGATCGAATTGCTCTGGCCCAAGCAGCGGATTCTCGAGGTCTACCTCAACAGCGTGGAATGGGATGACGGCGTGTTTGGCGCCGAAGCGGCAGCCCGACATCACTTTGGCGTCAGCGCGAAGAACCTCAGTCGCCAGCAATCGAGCCTGCTGGCCGCCGTGCTGCCCAACCCACGTGTGTGGAGTGCAAGCCACCCAACCAACTACGTCGCCCGCCGTGCAGGCTGGATTCGTCAGCAGATGAGCCAGTTGGGGGGAGACAGCTATCTGGTGGGGCTCAATGATTCGCGTCGGGCACCCTGGTCCAAATAACGCCGTACACCCCCCTGTAGGAGCGAGCTCGCTCCTACAGGGGGGAAAAATGACACCTGAAACAAAAACGCCCCGATCAATGATCGGGGCGTTTTTTATTGCCGGGGTGCAGGTTACGCAGCAATCGACAGTTTGAGCTTGTTCATCGCACTCTTTTCGAGCTGACGAATACGCTCGGCCGACACGTTGTACTTCTGCGCCAGATCGTGCAGCGTCGCTTTTTCTTCCGCCAGCCAGCGCTGGTAGAGAATGTCACGGCTACGGTCGTCCAGCACTTCCAGCGCTTCGTGCAGGTTGTGGTTGGAGTTGTCACTCCAATCAGCGTCTTCCAGTTGACGCGCCGGGTCGTACCGGTGGTCTTCCAGGTAGTTGGCCGGCGATTGGAAAGCACTGTCGTCGTCCGCCTCAGCGGCCGGGTCGAAGGCCATGTCCTGGCCGGTCAGGCGACTTTCCATCTCGCGCACTTCCCGCGGCTCTACGCCAAGGCTTTCCGCCACACGGTGGACTTCCTCGTTGTTCAGCCACGCCAGGCGTTTCTTCTGGCTGCGCAGGTTGAAGAACAGCTTGCGCTGGGCCTTGGTGGTCGCGACTTTCACGATGCGCCAGTTGCGCAGGATGAATTCGTGGATTTCCGCCTTGATCCAGTGCACGGCGAACGAAACCAGGCGCACACCCATTTCCGGGTTAAAGCGCTTCACGGCCTTCATCAGGCCGACGTTGCCTTCCTGAATCAGGTCTGCCTGAGCCAGGCCATAGCCGGAATAGCTGCGGGCGATATGTACGACAAAACGCAGGTGGGCGAGCACCATCTGCCGAGCCGCCCCCAGATCCTGCTCATAGTAGAGACTCTCGGCCAGTTCACGCTCCTGCTCTGGCGTCAGCAATGGGATGCTGTTGACAGTGTGCACATAGGCCTCCAGGTTCGCACCCGGGACCAGAGCATATGCAGGTTGCAAAGAATTGGTCATACGTCAAAACCTCCGACTTACAAACTCGTGCAGTTCAGCACTGCGAAAATTGACCGGAAACCGAAAGACAAGTTCCCAAAAACGCTGAAAGGTCAATACGAGCAAAATGATACTACTTAGGCGCAAGCTCCCTCAGGTGGCGTGCGACTGCAATCCATGCACCGATATACCCCAACAGCACCGCGCCAAGCAAGAGCGACAGACCGTCGGCAACCGGCACACCGGCCAGCGCAAAATCGCTGCCGTACAAACCCGCCAACCCGACCACCGCATCGTTCAGCCAGTCCAGGCCAAACGCCAATACGCCCCAGGAAAGTATCCCCGCACCGAAGCCATACAACGCGCCCATATAAAGAAAGGGCCTGCGCACATAACTGTCGGTGCCGCCGACGAGTTTAATCACTTCTATCTCGGTGCGGCGGTTTTCAATATGAAGACGAATGGTATTGCCTATCACCAAAAGTAATGCAGAAACCAGAAGCACGGTCAGACCGAAGACAAAACGGTCACCCAGCTTGAGGATCGCTGCCAGACGCTCGACCCAGACTAGATCAAGTTGCGCCTGTTGTACCTTGGGCAATTCGGAAAGTTGTTGTCGTAATGCTTCAAGCGCGGGCTTGTCCACCTCGTTCGGGGTCACCAGCACCACGCCGGGCAGCGGGTTTTCCGGCAGCTCCTTCAAGGCATCGCCCAACCCGGACTGCTGCTGGAATTCTTCCAGCGCCTGATCGCGGCCGACATACTCGGCATCAGCGACACCCGGCAGACGCTTGATCTGCTCGCGCAACGACTCGCCTTGCGCCGGGCTGGCATCGAGTTCCAGATACAGGGAAATCTGCGCCGCACGCTGCCAGGAGCCGCCGAGACGCTCGACATTACTTAGCAAAAGTGACAGGCCCATGGGCAAGCTCAGGGCCACCGCCATCACCATGCAGGTGAAGAAACTGCCGATCGGCTGCTTGCCCAGACGGCGCAGGCTGTCCAGCAAGCTGGCGCGATGGCTTTCAATCCAGGCGGCGAACAGCGTAGCGAAATCCGGGCCGTCGTCATCGTCGCGTTTTTTCTTTTGCGGTTGCGGATCGGCGGCTTTTGGCGCCACGCGCTCGGAAACCTTGGGGCTACGTGTCGCGCTCATACGCCGGCCTCCCCGTCACCGATCAATCGACCGCGTTGCAGCGTCAACATGCGGTGGCGCATGCGGGCGATCAAAGCCAGGTCGTGGCTGGCGATCAGCACGCTGGTGCCCAGGCGATTGATGTCTTCGAACACACCCATGATTTCCGCCGCCAGACGCGGGTCGAGGTTACCGGTCGGTTCGTCCGCCAGCAGCAACGCCGGGCGGTGAACGATGGCGCGGGCAATGCCAACGCGTTGTTGCTGGCCGGTGGACAAGTCGCCGGGGTACAGATCGGCTTTATCCGACAGCGCCACGCGTTCCAGAGCCGAATCCACGCGCTTGGCGACTTCGACCTTGGAAAGCCCGAGAATCTGCAACGGCAGCGCAACGTTGTTGAACACGGTGCGATCGAACAGCAGCTGGTGATTCTGGAACACCACACCAATCTGCCGACGCAAGAACGGAATCTGCGCGTTGCTGATGGTGCCGAGGTCCTGGCCCGCCAGCAGCAGCTTGCCACTGGTTGGGCGCTCCATTGCCAGCAGCAGGCGCAACAGCGTGCTTTTACCGGCGCCGGAATGGCCGGTCACAAACAGGAACTCGCCGCGACGGACCCGAAAGCTCAGTTCATGCAAGCCGACGTGACCGTTCGGGTAGCGCTTACCGACCTGTTCGAAACGAATCATGAACGCTCCCGCTCGGCAAACAGTGCCTGGACAAAGGGTTCTGCTTCAAAGGTGCGCAAGTCGTCGATGCCTTCACCGACGCCGATGTAGCGAATCGGCAAACCGAACTGCTTGGCCAGGGCGAAGATCACCCCGCCCTTGGCGGTGCCGTCCAGCTTGGTCAGCGCCAGGCCTGTCAGTTCGACGGTCTGATTGAATTGTTTCGCCTGGTTGATGGCGTTTTGGCCGGTCCCGGCGTCGAGCACCAGCAGCACTTCGTGCGGTGCGTCGGCATCAAGTTTGCCGATAACCCGACGAACCTTCTTCAGTTCTTCCATCAGGTTGTCTTTGGTGTGCAGGCGACCGGCGGTGTCGGCGATCAGCACATCGATGCCACGGGCCTTGGCGGCCTGGACGGCGTCAAAAATGACTGAAGCGGAGTCGGCCCCCGTGTGCTGGGCGATTACCGGAATCTTGTTGCGCTCCCCCCAGACCTGCAACTGCTCGACGGCGGCGGCACGGAAGGTATCGCCGGCGGCGAGCATGACCTTCTTGCCTTCGAGCTGCAGTTTCTTCGCCAACTTGCCAATCGTGGTGGTCTTGCCAGCGCCGTTGACGCCCACCACCAAAATGACGAATGGCTTATTCTGCGAGGTGATCTTCAGTGGCTGCTCGACCGGCTTGAGCATGGCTGCCAGTTCGGCTTGCAGGGATTTGTAGAGTGCGTCGGCATCCGCCAGCTCCTTGCGCGCAACCTTTTGCGTCAGGTGCTGAATGATCACTGACGTGGCCTCGACGCCGACGTCGGCGGTCAGCAAGCGGGTCTCGATGTCGTCGAGCAACTCGTCATCGATGATCTTCTTGCCGAGAAACAGGCTGGCCATGCCTTCGCCGATGCTGGCGCTGGTCTTGGACAGGCCCTGCTTGAGGCGGGCGAAGAAGCCGGCTTTATTTTCTTCGGTGCGCACAGGCTCGACGGCAGCCTCGACCGGCACGGCGAGCGCCGGTGTTGCAACATCAGGCGCGGGAACGGCCGCAGGGGCCTCAGGCTCCGGAACAACGGCCGCCGCCTCGACCACCACAGGTGGCACTTCAACAGGCTCGGGGGCAAACGGTCCGGGCGCCGGGATCGCAGGCGTCACGTGCGGCGCCAGGTCATCCTCGACCAGCGCGACCGGTTCTTCCGCCACGGGCAATGTCAGCCAAGGCTCATCGGCGGGCGTCAGCGGTTGTTCGGCAACGGTTTCAGGCTCGACGACCGGCTGCAGCACAGGTTCGGCATTCGCCAGCACGATCGGCGCAGGCTCTTGCGCGACCGGCTCAGGCGCTGGTTCAGGAAGTGGCTGTGACTGTTCGACGACGGTTTCCTGCGGCTTTTTGCGCAGCCATCCGAACAGGCCTTTCTTTTCACCAGCCGCGGCTGGGGCTTTCTTGTCGTCGTTGGAACCAAACATGGAGGACGGCTATCTCACGGTAGCGACGCGCCAAAGGGCGCCCCGGCAATTGAACATTCGATGCAGAACAGACTGCGATTGACCCAGCTTGTTCACGCGCAACATTTTGTCGAGGTGCAAAAAGCGCCTCAAACGTCGATTAATACGATGGACTGGAACGGCATCGTCGGCGAAAACGCAGAGTTTAGCTGACAAACTCACAGTTTCCGGCAAAAACCTAAACAACCTGCCGACCGATCAAAGGCCGGATAGGCGTGGCCGCCAGTAAAACGGATCAGTATCCTAGCACCCTCTCGCCCGCTGACGCTAAGAACAAGCGGGCAGCCCAACAGGTTTAAAAACGAATGAATGCTCTAGCCCGCCGCGCTGCAGGCCTGCTGCTCAGCACAGTTTGTCTGCCCTTTACAGCCCTTGCTGCCGACCCGCAACCGACCCATGAGTTCACCCTCGACAACGGCCTGAAAGTCGTCGTGCGCGAAGACCATCGCGCGCCGGTGGTGGTCTCGCAGGTCTGGTACAAAGTCGGTTCCAGCTACGAGACCCCGGGCCAGACCGGTTTGTCCCACGCTCTGGAACACATGATGTTCAAGGGCAGCGAGAAAGTCGGCCCGGGCGAGGCATCGCTGATCCTGCGCGATCTGGGTGCCGAAGAAAACGCCTTCACCAGCGACGACTTCACCGCCTATTACCAGGTCCTGGCCCGCGATCGCCTGGGCGTGGCCTTCGAACTGGAAGCCGACCGCATGGCGAGCCTGCGCTTGCCGGCCGACGAGTTCGCCCGCGAAATCGAAGTCATCAAGGAAGAGCGCCGTCTGCGTACCGATGACAAGCCGATGTCCAAGGCCTACGAGCGCTTCAAGGCCATGGCCTACCCGGCCAGCGGTTACCACACGCCGACCATCGGCTGGATGGCTGACCTGGACCGCATGAAAGTGGAGGAACTGCGCCATTGGTATCAATCCTGGTACGTACCGAACAACGCCACGCTGGTCGTGGTCGGCGACGTCACCCCGGATGAAGTCAAAACCCTGGCCCAGCGTTACTTTGGCCCGATCGCCAGACGTGACGTGCCACCCGCGAAAATTCCGCTGGAACTGGCCGAACCTGGCGAACGCCAGATCACCCTGCACGTACAGACGCAGTTGCCGAGCCTGATGCTGGGTTTCAACGTGCCGAGCATTGCCACCGCCGAAGACAAACGTTCGGTCAACGCCTTGCGACTGATCTCGGCCCTGCTGGACGGCGGCTACAGCGGACGCATCCCGACCCAACTGGAGCGCGGAGAAGAACTGGTGTCCGGCGGCTCGTCGAATTACGACGCCTACACCCGAGGCGACAGCCTGTTCACCCTGTCGGCAACGCCGAACACGCAGAAAAACAAAACCATCGCCCAGACCGACGCCGGTCTGTGGAAGCTGCTCGATCAGTTGAAAACCATCGCACCGTCCGCCGAAGAGCTTGAACGCGTGCGGGCGCAGGTCATCGCCGGCCTGGTCTACGAGCGCGACTCGATCACAAGCCAGGCCACGGCCATCGGCCAATTGGAAACCGTCGGCCTGTCGTGGAAATTGATGGACACCGAACTCGCCGACCTGGAAAGCGTTACCCCACAAGACATCCAGAACGCCGCCAAGCTGTATTTCACCCGCGAACGTCTCAGCGTCGCCCATGTCCTGCCTCTGGAGACGACTCATGAGTGAGCGTAAGAAATCACCCTTGTTGCTGGTTGCCTTGGTGGCCGTCGCGGCCATCGGCTGCGCAGCGTTTTACTTCACCCAAACCCGCGAGACTGTCGCCAGCGAGGCCCTCGACAACGCCAAGTCCAGCCAAAAGCTGCAGTCGCTAGCCGAACTCGACGGCAAGGCACCAAGCCGTCGCACCCTGAACGTGCAATCGTGGAACACCGCCGAAGGCACCAAGGTGCTGTTTGTCGAAGCCCGCGAACTGCCAATGTTCGACATGCGCCTGATCTTCGCCGCCGGCAGCAGCCAGGACGGCGACGCACCCGGCCTGGCGGTGCTGACCAACGCAATGCTCAACGAAGGCGTGGCGGGCAAGGATGTGAGCGCCATTGCCCAGGGCTTCGAAGGCCTGGGCGCAGACTTCAGCAACGGCGCGTTCAAAGACATGGCATTGGCTTCCCTGCGCAGCCTCAGCGCCCCGGACAAACGCGAACCGGCGCTGAAACTGTTCTGCGAAGTGGTCGGCCAGCCGACCTTCCCTGCCGATTCGTTCGCGCGCATCAAGAACCAGATGCTCGCCGGCTTTGAATATCAAAAGCAGAACCCCGGAAAACTGGCCAGCATCGAGTTGATGAAGCGGCTGTACGGCGACCACCCTTACGCGCACAGCAGCGATGGCACGGCGCAAACCGTGCCAGCCATTACCCTGGCGCAGTTGAAAGCGTTCCACCAAAAAGCCTACGCGGCGGGCAACGTGGTGATTGCGCTGGTGGGCGACCTGTCCCGTGCCGAAGCCGAAGCCATTGCCGCCCAGGTATCCAGCTCGCTGCCAAAAGGTCCGGCGCTGGCGAAGTTGGCGGCCCCGGTCGAGCCCAAGGCCAGCAACGGCCACATCGAGTTTCCGTCCAAGCAAACCAACCTGATGCTCGCGCAGCTGGGCATCGACCGTGACGACCCGGATTACGCCGCCCTGTCCATGGGTAACCAGATCCTTGGCGGCGGTGGTTTCGGAACCCGCCTGATGAGCGAAGTGCGCGAGAAGCGCGGCCTGACGTATGGCGTGTATTCGGGCTTCACCCCGATGCAGGCTCGCGGCCCGTTCATGATCAACCTGCAGACCCGCGCCGAGATGAGCGAAGGCACATTGAAGCTGGTGCAGGAGGTGCTTGCCGACTACCTCAAGACCGGTCCGACCCAGAAGGAGCTCGACGACGCCAAGCGCGAACTGGCGGGCAGTTTCCCGCTGTCCACCGCCAGTAACGCCGATATTGTCGGCCAGCTCGGCGCCATGGGCTTTTATAATCTGCCGCTCAGCTACCTGGAAGACTTCATGCAGCAGTCTCAGAGCCTGACGGTTGAGCAAGTCAAGACCGCACTGAACAAACACCTGAGCACGGATAAGATGGTCATCGTCACCGCTGGCCCGACCGTACCGCAAAAGCCGTTGCCGGCCCCTACTGACAAACCTGCCGAGCAACCGCTCGGGGTTCCGGAGCATTGATGGCTACCCGTCCCAAGAAACCTGCACAAAACGTGCACAACGGCGTGAATCAGTTGCGCATCATCGGCGGCGAATGGCGCAGCCGGAAGCTGAGCTTCCCCGATGCGCCGGGCCTGCGTCCCACTCCGGATCGGGTGCGTGAAACCCTGTTCAACTGGCTTGCGCCTTATGTGCCAGGTGCCAAGGTCCTTGACCCGTTCGCCGGCAGCGGCGCGCTGTTTCTCGAAGCCCTGTCCCGTGGCGCCGCCAGCGGGCAAGCGCTGGATGCCAGCCATGTCGCGGTGTCCAGCCTGAAAGAACACCTGGGTACGCTGCGCTGCACCAACGGCCAGGTTCAGACCGCTGATGCCTTGCGTTACCTGGAAACGCAGCCTGCAATGGCGTACGACCTGGTGTTCCTCGACCCGCCATTCAACCAGAACCTGTTGCCGGCCGTGTGCACCCTGCTGGAAGAGCGCCAATGGCTGGCGGCCGACGCCTGGATCTACACCGAAAGCGAAAGCGCACCCTCGACGCTGGGTTTGCCGGGCAACTGGCGCCTGCACCGAGAGCAAAAATCCGGGCGCGTTTACTACTCGTTGTGGCAACGTATGGCAGAGATTGTCGGTTAATCGACCGGCCTGAAAGGTGCGCACAGGTTGCGCACCGCTGCATCGAGAACAATCGTGAACCCTGCGTCAGAACGTTTCATCCCCGCCTTCGGCCTCGGCAATCCACACTTGCAGACCTTGTGGGGGCCGCTTTGGCGCAAAACCACCCACATTGAACGTGAACGCGAGCGCTTGTGGCTGGATGATGGCGACTTTCTCGACCTGGACTGGCACGGCCCTCATAACGCCGACACGCCACTGGTGCTGCTACTGCACGGACTGACGGGCTCCTCCAACTCGCCCTACGTGGCCGGCATGCAAAAGGCACTGGGTGACCAAGGCTGGGCCAGCGTTGCGCTGAACTGGCGGGGGTGCTCGGGCGAACCGAATTTGTTGCCGCGCAGTTACCATTCCGGCGCCAGCGAAGACCTGGCCGAAGCCATCCAGCACCTGCGGGCCAAGCGCCCACTGGCGCCTTTGTATGCTGTCGGTTATTCCCTGGGTGGCAATGTCCTGCTCAAACATCTCGGCGAGACCGGCAGCGACAGTGGCGTACTCGGCGCGGTGGCGGTGTCGGTGCCGTTCAGACTGGATCAGTGTGCCGACCGGATAGGCCAGGGGTTTTCCCGGGTCTATCAAGCGCACTTCTTGCGCGAGATGGTCGCCTACGTTAAAAACAAACAGCGGCAATTCCAGCATGACGGGCGCGAGGATGGCCTGGCGAAACTGGCGGCCCTGGGCTCACTCGAAAACATGCGCACCTTTTGGGATTTCGATGGCCGCATCACCGCGCCGTTGCACGGCTACACCGATGCCCAGGATTATTACCGTCGCGCCTCCAGTCGCTACTTCCTCGGCGAGATTCGCACGCCGACCCTGATCATCCAGGCCGCCGACGATCCGTTCGTCTTCCCCCACAGCCTGCCGCAGGCTGACGAACTGTCCGCCTGCACTCAATTCGAGCTGCAAGCCAAGGGCGGGCATGTCGGCTTCGTCGATGGCTCATTCCGCCAACCGGGTTATTACCTGGAGCGGCGTATCCCGCAGTGGCTGTCCGCTGTGGGCCCTGAGTAAGGCGATGGACAGCAGCGCAGAATCGATCCGCTTCTGGCAAACCGCGCCGCTGCCCGGGGTCGAGTTGCTGTCTGCGCGCTACATCGAGCATCGTTTCGCCCCGCATGTGCATGATGGATTCGTGATCGGCATGATCATGGCCGGCGCCCAGCGGTATCGATATCGCGGCGCCGAACACCTGGCCGGCAGTGGCACACTGGTCTTGATCAACCCGGATGAAGTCCACACCGGCCACAAGGGCACGGAAGACGGCTGGCTATACCGAGCGTTTTATCCCGACACCGGAAAAATTCTCTCGCTGTTGAGCGAGCTGGAGTTGCCGACTCACGCCTTGCCCGCGTTTGGCGCCACGCTGTATCGCGATCCGGATCTGGTCACAGGATTCTGCCAACTGCATCGCCTGCTGGAGAGCCCGACGACAGCCCTGCAACAGCAAACCGCATGGCGGGAACTGATGCTCTCGCTGCTGCAACGTCACGCCGCCGTGCCGGACGCTGGTAAACCCGGCAAGGAACACCGGGCCGTGACGCGGGCCAAGGAGCTGCTGCATGAGCGGTTGGCGGCGCCTCCGTCCTTGGAGGAGCTCGCGCAAGCGGTGAACCTGTCACCCTTCCACTTCGCCCGGGTGTTCCGCCACGCCACCGGCATCCCGCCGCACACCTGGCTGATGCAGCAGCGCATCGCCCGGGCGCGGATGTTGTTGCAGGGCGGGTGCCTGCCGTTGGAAGTGGCCACGCAACTGGGATTTGCCGACCAGAGCCATTTGAGCCGGCAGTTCAAGCAGGTTTATGGGGTGGGGCCTGGGGCGTACCGCAGGGCCCGGCAGTTGCCGGGATTCTGATCGCAAAGTTGACCACTGTAGGAGCGGGCTTGCCCGCGATTGCGGAGTGTCAAACAACCTATTGATTGACTGACACAACGCCATCGCGGGCAAGCCCGCTCCTACAGGGATCGGCGGCGGGCCTACTCGCCGCTCGCGATACCCCGCGCCGGATCATTGATCCACTCACTCCATGACCCGGCATACAGCGCACCCAATGGATATCCTGCCAGGCACAGGGCAAACAGGTTATGACACGCCGTCACACCGGAGCCGCAATACGCCACCAGATCGGAAGGCGAGCGGTTGCCCAGTTTCGCCGCAAATCGCTGCTTGAGCTGATCGACCGGGAGGAAACGCCCGTCGCTGCCCAGGTTGTCGGTGAACGCCGCACATTGCGCGCCGGGAATGTGGCCGGCAATCGGGTCGATGGGTTCAACTTCACCCTTGAAGCGCGGCAAGGCGCGGGCATCGAGCAGAGTCATCTCAGGCTGCCCCAGGCGCTGCTGAAGCTGTTCGGCGTTGAGGAGCAGCGACTTGTCCGGCGTGCCGACGAAGCTGCCGCGCTGGATATCCGGCGCGTCCAGGCTCAGTGGCAAGCCCGCCGCATGCCAGGCTTTGAGCCCGCCATCGAGAATGAACACGCCATCACGTTTGCCGAGCCAGGCCAGCAACCACCAGGCTCGCGCCGCGAAAGCCCCCGGACCGTCGTCATAAAGCACCACTTCGCTGTCGGCATTGATGCCCCAGGCCTGTAGACGAGCGATCAACGCGTCAGGGTCCGGCAAGGGGTGCCGGCCGGTCACGCCCTTGGTCACAGCCCCACTCAAGTCGCGCTCGAGGTCGGCAAAGCTCGCCCCGTCAATGTGCCCTTCGGCGTAGCTGCGCTGGCCGTAGTCCGGGTCTTCGAGGGCGAAACGACAGTCCAGGATCACCAGCCCCGGCTGCTCCTTCTTCAGGTCCAACGCTTGCGGGCTGATCAATTGCGCAATGGGCATAACGGGGCTCCAGTCAGGGTCGTTATCGAATCCTACCCCAGTTCCCTAACCCACTTCCTCCAGCGCCTGAGCGAGCGGTACATAAAACTCTTCAAACAGCGCATTGACCTCGGCCCGGGACTGATCCGTGACAAACCCCGCCTCCAGCACCAGCACCTGATAAACCCCGCGCTTGATGGCCTGCTCGCTCAAGTGATTGGAGTTTTCCCGCGTGGTGCACAGGAAACGTACCCATGAAGTGAGGATGATCCAGGCGTTGATGGTCAGGGATTCGATTTGCACCCGATCCATCTTCAGGATGCCAGCCTCCACGAAGCCTTTGTAGATCGCTGAACCCTGAATCACGCAGCGCTGGGAAAAGCGTCGGTAGCGCGCGGCCAGCTCCGGATCGCTGTCGAGCAGGTGCTCAAGGTCACGATGCAAAAAGCGGTAGCGCCACATGGCCGCGAGCAATTCCTTGAGGTAGTAGCGCTTGTCCTCGACCGTGGCGGCGCGCCCCTGGGGCGGGCGTAGAAAACTGTCCACCAGGCTTTCGTACTCACTGAACAACACGGCGATGATCGCCTGCTTGTTGGGGAAGTGGTAGTACAGGTTGCCCGGGGAAATTTCCATATGGGCCGCAATGTGGTTGGTGCTGATGCTGCGCTCGCCCTGCTGGTTGAACAGCTCCAGGCTGTTCTGCACGATGCGCTCGCTGGTTTTTATTCGTGGGGCCATGACTTGAGCTTTAATCCAGAGTGCGTTGACGGGCATCTTACGACCTATCCGCGAGTGGATAAAACAGAGCCGTGTCGGGATGTGATTTGACTTAATAGAGTATAGACTCTAAAAATCTCCTCACCACACTAAAACAAGAGAGAACACCATGACGGCTGACATTGCCTACCTGCAAAACCTGCAGCAGCCTCTGGAAGAACTTCAAAACCTTTTCAACGCCCAGCGCGCTGCCTATGCGGCCAACCCGATGCCGCCCGCAGCGCAGCGCCAGCAATGGCTCAAAGCGCTGCGCGAACTGCTGAGCGCCGAGCGTCAAGCCCTGATCGAGGCGATCAGCCAGGACTTCAGCCACCGCAGCGCCGATGAGACCCTGCTCGCCGAACTGATGCCCAGCCTGCACGGCATTCACTACGCCAGCCGTCACCTCAACGGCTGGATGAAACCTTCGCGGCGCAAGGTCGGCGTGGCTTTCCAGCCTGCAGCGGCCAAGGTTGTTTACCAACCACTGGGCGTGGTCGGTGTGATTGTGCCGTGGAATTACCCGCTGTACCTGGCCATCGGACCTTTGGTCGGCGCACTGGCGGCGGGCAATCGCGTCATGCTCAAGCTTAGCGAGTCCACTCCCGCCACCGGCCTGCTGCTCAAGGAATTGCTGGGGCGGATCTTTCCCGAAGACCTGGTGGGCGTGGTGCTCGGTGAAGCCGATATTGGCGTGGCGTTCTCACGCCTGCGCTTCGACCACCTGCTGTTTACCGGCGCGACCAGCATCGGCAAGCATGTGATGCGCGCCGCCGCCGAGAACCTGACACCGGTCACCCTGGAGTTGGGCGGCAAGTCCCCCGCCATCGTTTCGCGAGACGTACCACTCAAAGACGCAGCCGAACGCATCGCCTTTGGCAAGACACTCAATGCCGGACAAACCTGTGTGGCCCCGGACTATGTGCTGGTGCCGGAGGACCGCGTTGGCGCCTTCGTCGAGGCCTATCGCCACGCCGTTCGTGGGTTTTATCCGACGCTGACGGACAACCCGGACTACACCGCCATTATCAACGACCGGCAACTGGCCCGGCTCAGCGGCTACATCGACGATGCCACCAGCAAAGGTGCGTTGCTGATTCCGATGTTCGATCAAGGGCAGGGTCGCCGCATGAATCACAGCCTGTTGCTCAACGTCAGCGACGACATGGTGGTGATGCAGGACGAGATCTTCGGCCCGTTGCTACCGATCGTCCCATACACCGATCTGGACGAAGCATTTGCCTACATCAACCAGCGGCCGCGCCCGCTGGCGCTGTACTACTTCGGCTACGACAAGCGCGAACAAAACCGCGTGCTGCATGAAACCCACTCCGGCGGCGTATGCCTGAACGACACGTTGCTGCACGTCGCCCAGGACGACATGCCATTCGGTGGCATCGGCGCCTCGGGCATGGGCCATTACCACGGCCACGAAGGCTTCCTGACGTTCAGCAAAGCCAAGGGCGTGCTGATCAAACAGCGCTTCAATGCGGCGAAGCTGGTTTACCCGCCGTATGGCAAATCCATTCAGAAATTGATCCAGAAGCTGTTCATTCGCTAACGATCCGCTGCTCGGGTAATAACAACAATGAACCCAGGCCTGTCCGCAAACCCCGCGCTGTCACGGCGCGGCCTGCTGCAATTGAGTCTCGGCGCGACGGCCTTCCTCGCCACAGCCGGGGTGGGCGCAACCCTGAGTGGATGTTCGTCGGGTATCGCGGCCGACGGTTTTTCGGTGCTGCGCAGCGCCGACCTGCTGTTTTTGCGAGCGCTGGTGCCGGTGATGCTCGACGGCGCCGTGGTTGCCGAAAAAATGCCGGATGCCGTCGAAGGCACGCTCAAAACCCTGGATAACAGCCTCGATCACCTGTCGCCAGAAATGCTCAAGCTGACCCGGCAACTGTTCGATGTGCTGGCCATGTCGGTGACCCGCGGGCCATTGACCGGCATCTGGGGCAGTTGGGAAAACGCCAGCCGGGATGAGATGAGGCACTTCCTCGACCGCTGGGAACACAGCTCGCTGAGCCTGTTGCGCATGGGGCACAGCTCGTTGCAGCAGATGGTGCTCATGGCCTGGTATGGCCGGCGCGAATCCTGGGCGCATTGCGGGTATCCGGGGCCGCCGGTGGTCTGAAAGACCAAGTCGACCCCATCGCGGGCAAGCCCGCTCCCACAATGGCGCTGTGTTCACAAATCCTGTGGGAGCGGGCTTGCCCGCGATGAGGCCCTGATGAACACCACATCCCCAAACTATAAAAACAAGAGAACCCCCAAATGCCCGTACCCGACCCGTTCCGCGAAGGCATGGCCCGTGGCTGGAAAACTCGCAACGCCTCGCAACTCACCGAAGACCTGACGCTGGAAGCCGACGTGGCGATCATCGGCAGCGGCGCAGGAGGTGGCACCACGGCCGAGATTCTCAGCGCGGCCGGTTACAAGGTGTTGTTGATCGAAGAAGGCCCACTCAAGACCAGCAGCGACTTCAAACTGCTCGAAGATCAGGCCTACACCCAGCTCTATCAAGAAGGCATCGGCCGCATGAGCAAGGACGGCGCCATCACCATCCTGCAAGGCCGCGCCGTGGGTGGCTCCACCCTGATTAATTGGGCGTCGAGTTTCCGCACCCCGGACCCGACTCTCGAGCACTGGGCCCGCGAGCACAACGTCAAAGGCCATAGCCCGGTTGAGATGGCGCCGTGGTTCCAAGCCATGGAGCAACGCCTGGGCGTATCGCCGTGGCTGGTTCCGCCCAACGCCAACAACGACGTGATCCGCCAGGGTTGCGAGAGGCTCGGTTACGCTTGGCACGTCATCCCGCGCAACGTACGCGGCTGCTGGAACCTGGGTTATTGCGGCATGGGCTGCGCGGTCAACGCCAAGCAATCGATGCTGGTGACAACGATTCCGGCGACCCTGGAAAAAGGTGGCGAACTGCTCTATCTCGCTCGCGCCGAAAAACTGCAGATCAACGGTGAACAGGTCACGGGCCTGGAATGCGTGGCAATGGACGAGCGCTGTGTGGCCCCCACAGGCAAAATCATTACGGTCAGGGCACGGCATTACGTAATGGCGGGCGGCGGCATCAACAGCCCTGCGCTGTTGTTGCGATCGGGCGCGCCAGACCCACACAAACGCCTGGGCAAACGCACTTTTCTGCATCTGGTGAACATGTCCGCCGCGCTGTTTGATGAAGTGATCAACCCGTTTTACGGTGCCCCGCAGTCAATTTACTCCGACCATTTCCAGTGGCGGGACGGCACTGGCGGAAAAATGGGCTACAAACTCGAAGTACCGCCGTTGCACCCGGCGCTGGCAGCCACGCTGCTCGGTGGTTTTGGCCAGGACAATGCGCAACGCATGGCCCAGCTGCCCCACACGCACGCCATGCTGGCGCTGCTCAGGGACGGCTTTCATCCGGACAGCCCCGGCGGAAGTGTCGAATTGCGTGGCGACAACACGCCGGTGCTCGACTACCAGGTGTCGCCCTACGCCTGGGATGGCGTGCGCCGGGCCTTTCACAGCATGGCCGAGATCCAGTTCGCCGGCGGCGCCAAGGCCGTGATGCCGATGCATGCCGACGCTCGGTATGTGAAAACCCTCGCCGAAGCCCGCCACCTGATCGACAGCTTGAGCCTTGAGTTGTACCGCACTCGCCTGGGCAGCGCTCATGTGATGGGTGGTTGTGCCATGGGTGAAGAGCCAAAAAACGCCGTCACCGACAGCCTCGGCCGGCACCATCAGTTGCGCAACCTGTCGGTCCACGATGGTTCGCTGTTCCCCACCAGCATTGGCGCAAACCCGCAATTGTCGGTCTATGGACTGACCGCGCAACTGGCGACTTCCCTCGCCGAACGTTTAAAAACACCCTGAAAAGAGCGAATATTCCCATGGTCTATAGTGCTTTCTTACCGATCATGCGGCTTGGCCGACCGGGACGGCTGCGATACCATCCGACTCCCCAACGGACTCCCGCCAGGACGACGCGATGAACCGAGTGTTGTACCCAGGTACCTTCGACCCTATTACCAAGGGCCATGGCGATCTGGTCGAACGCGCCTCGCGCCTGTTCGATCATGTGATCATCGCCGTCGCCGCCAGCCCGAAGAAAAACCCGTTGTTTCCCCTGGAACAGCGTGTGGAGCTGGCCCGCGAGGTCACTAAACATCTGCCCAACGTTGAAGTCGTCGGGTTTTCGACGCTGCTGGCGCATTTCGCCAAGGAGAAGAACGCCAATGTGTTCCTCCGTGGCCTGCGAGCGGTGTCAGACTTTGAATACGAATTCCAACTGGCCAACATGAACCGTCAGCTGGCGCCGGATGTAGAGAGCCTGTTTCTCACCCCGTCCGAGCGTTATTCGTTCATTTCCTCGACCCTGGTCCGTGAAATTGCGGCCCTGGGCGGCGATATCACCAAGTTCGTCCACCCTGCCGTGGCGGATGCCCTGACCGAACGCTTCAAGAAGTAAGCCCGCACTTGCCGGAGTCAGGCTGGCTCCGGCAGCGCCAATGCGGCACAATTGCGCCCATTGGTTTATAGCGCCGGGGTTGTCCGCCCCGGCTGGAGTTAGCATGTCCCTGATCATCACCGACGATTGCATCAACTGCGACGTCTGCGAACCCGAGTGCCCGAACGCCGCCATTTCACAAGGCGAAGAGATCTACGTGATCGACCCGAACCTGTGCACCCAGTGTGTCGGCCACTACGACGAACCCCAGTGCCAACAGGTGTGCCCGGTGGATTGCATTCCGCTGGACGAAGCGCATCCGGAGACTGAAGAGCAGTTGATGGAGAAGTACCGCAAGATTACCGGGAAGGCTTAAGTACGCCATCGCGGGCAATCGAGCGTCGACCGGCTGCTCCTACAGGGTCACCAATGCCCCCTGTAGGAGGATCCGGTCGACGCTCGATTGCTCGCGATAGGGCCATCAGCCCCACCAAAGATACTTGCGACTCACTCCCGCTGCTCAAACCCCTCCCCAATGCACCCCAGGCACCGCACGAACGCCGCCTTGCCTGGGTCGACCACCAGCGCCTGTCCCGCATCGCCGACGTTGCCGCCCAACGCAGTGAATGGCAACGACACCACGAACGCCCCCGCACCGATCACGGTAGCCGCAATCAGCAACGGCCGGGCAATCAGCAGGTCGCCAAGCATGGCGTACGCAGGGGGATTCTGGATGGTATAGCGCGGGTCGCCGCTGCCGGTGCTGGACGCCAACGCCGGAATACCGACGCTCAACATCACGACAACGGCAAGGGTTCGAAACAGGTTCATGGCACGGTCCTTCGACTTGGCAGTGAGAACACTGACTATAGACCGTAGGATTTATCAGCTCTGACAGCGCGGACAAAACACGCTGGCGCGCTGCCCGAGCTTGACGTCTCGCAGCTCTGTTCCACAGACCTTGCATGCCTCGCCACCACGGCCATAAACGAACAATTCCTGTTGGAAATACCCGGGCTGGCCATCGCCGCCAATGAAGTCGCGCAATGTGGTGCCGCCTCGTTCGATGGCCATGGCCAGGATACGTTTGATCTCGATGGCCAGCTTCAGGTAGCGCGCCCGGGAAATGCCCCCGGCCGCACGGCGCGGGTCGATGCCGGCCGCAAACAACGCCTCGGTGGCGTAGATGTTGCCGACACCGACCACCACCGCGTTGTCCATGATGAACGGTTTGACGGCCATCGAGCGTCCACGGGACTGCTGGAACAGGCGCTCGCCGTCGAACAGATCGGTCAGCGGCTCCGGTCCCAGGCGAATCAGCAATTCGTGGTTGAGCGGATCGAGGCTCCAGAGCATCGCGCCAAAGCGGCGCGGGTCGGTGTAGCGCAGGGCCAGGCCTGACTCCAGCTCGATATCCACATGTTCATGTTTGGCGGCCGGCATGCCCACCTCCACCAGACGCAAGTTGCCCGACATGCCCAGGTGACTGATCAGCGTACCCACTTCGGCGTTGATCAACAGGTACTTGGCGCGCCGCTCGACCAGCACGATACGCTGGCCCGACAACCGCACATCGAGGTCTTCGGGGATGGGCCAGCGCAGGCGTCGGTCACGCACGATCACCCGGCTGACGCGTTGGCCTTCCAGGTGGGGCGCAATCCCGCGGCGAGTGGTTTCGACTTCCGGCAGTTCAGGCATGATGCTCTCGAATCAGGTGCGCTCGAATCGCAAGCTCAAAGCACTCAATGGTGGGTGCCGAGATCGCGAATCGTTTGTTTGAGGGTTTCGAAGTCATAGTCCGAAAGCCCTACGTAATCGAGCACCAACGGCGCGACGCAGTTCCATTCATGGTCTTCGGCCTGGTTACCCAGCACCCGGTAGGACGCACAGATGTGCTCGGCCATCTTCAGGATCGCCAGCAGGTTTTTCAGCTGGCTGTTGCGCGCCGACTCGTCGCGAAAGATGGCCAGCGCATTGTGATGATTGGCGATGGCGGTGCTGACGTGCTCCGGCAGGCGCCAGGATTTCGCCGTGTAATAACCGACTACGGCATGGTTGGTATTGAATACCCGGTTCTCGGTATCCACCACCCGGCAATCAGCACTCGCGCTGGCGTAGGCGTCTTCCAGGACCGTCATGTAATTGGGGAAGCGCTGCAGCATCAGCGGAATGCCGCAGTCGTGAAACAGACCCAGCGCGTAGGCCTCATCACCCGCCTCAACGCCGATGCGCTTGGCCAGGGTCAGGCAGGTCATGGCCACGTCCTGCGCGGTGTCCCAGAAACGGTTGAGGGTGACGATGGTGTCATCGTTCATTTCCCCCTTGATCGACTGCGCGTTGATCAGGTTGATGATCGAGCGGCTGCCCAGCAGATTCACCGCACGCTGGATCGAGGCGATCTTGTTGCTCAAGCCGTAATACGGCGAGTTGACGATTTTCAACAGGGAACCGGAGAGGCCCGGGTCCTGGGAAATCAGCTTGGCGATCACCTCGAGGTCCGGGTCGGGCATGTACTGCTCCATCTGCAGATCCACCATGATCTGCGGCTGGGCTGGCACGCTGATGCCTTGCAGGGACTGTTGGATCTGTTCGGAAGTCAGTTCTTGGGACATTAGTACACACTCTTGGAGAGACGCCGATTCTAGCTTCTAAATCCTGGATCCGACATATCAAATCTCAAGCCAACGGCTTCACCACATGTCCAGCGCCGAACCCGGCCGGGCCTCAACACGTTATACTCCCGCTCTTTTTTCCGGAGCGACGACATGTCCCTGCCTAGCCTGCGCCTCAAAGCCAATGCCGACCGTCGCCTGCGAAACGGCCACCTGTGGGTCTACAGCAACGAAATCGATGTAGCCGCCACGCCGTTGCACGGCTTCAAGGCCGGTGACCAGGCGATTCTCGAAGCCGCCGGCGGCAAGCCGCTGGGCATCGTCGCCATGAGCCCGAACAACCTGATCTGCGCGCGCGTACTGTCCCGCGACATCAAGCTGCCGCTCGATAAATCGCTGCTGGTGCATCGCCTCAACGTGGCCCTGTCCTTGCGCGATCGCCTCTTCGACAAGCCGTTCTACCGCTTGGTCTACGGGGATTCCGACCTGCTGCCGGGCCTGGTGGTCGACCGTTTTGGCGACATCCTGGTGGTGCAGATCGCTTCGGCGACCATGGAAGCGCATAAAGATGACGTGATCGCCGCGCTCACCCAAGTGCTCAAGCCTAGTGGCATTCTGTTCAAGAATGACTCGGCAGCCCGCGACGCCGAAGGCCTGGAGCGTTACGTGGATACCGTGTTCGGCGTGGTGCCGGAGTGGGTCGCGCTGGAAGAGAACGGCGTGAAGTTCGAAGCGCCCGTGATCCAGGGTCAGAAAACCGGCTGGTTCTACGACCACCGCATGAACCGCGCACGCCTGGCGCCCTATGCCAAAGGCAAGCGCGTCCTGGACCTGTACAGCTACATCGGCGGCTGGGGCGTGCAAGCAGCGGCGTTCGGTGCCAGTGAAGTGTTTTGCGTCGACGCCTCCGCCTTCGCCCTCGATGGCGTCGAGCGCAACGCCGCGCTGAACGGCTTCGCTGACAAGATGACGTGCCTCGAAGGCGACGTCTTCGAAGCCCTCAAGGAACTCAAGGCCAGCGAAGAACGCTTCGACGTGATCGTCGCCGACCCACCGGCGTTCATCAAGCGCAAGAAAGACATGAAAAACGGCGAAGGCGCCTACCGTCGCCTGAACGAGCAAGCCATGCGTCTGCTGACCAAGGACGGCATCCTCGTCAGCGCCTCCTGCTCGATGCACCTGCCCGAAGACGACCTGCAAAACATCCTGCTCACCAGCGCCCGCCACCTGGACCGCAACATCCAGATGCTCGAACGCGGCGGCCAGGGCCCGGACCACCCGGTCCACCCGGCAATCGCCGAGACGCGCTACATCAAGAGCATTACTTGCCGGTTGCTGCCTAATAGCTGACACCCGCTAACCCCTGCCCCTGTAGGAGCGAGCATGCTCGCGATGGACGTCAACGATGACGCTGGCTACCTGACACCCCGCGGTGCCCGGTCCACCATCGCGAGCATGCTCGCTCCTACAGGGATGGCGGGGTTACACATCCTGATGTGCTTTTGTGCAATCGGTTCTGTTTGGGGCGGCTACCGTTTTCTCTTTCAATCATGGAAGAGGACAACGGAATGTCCAGTTCGCCACATGGGCAACGACTGCGTTATGGGCGGCATTCAGAACACGGCCGGATCTATCTGCTTACCGCTGTGACTCACGAACGAAGGCCATTCTTCGCGGATTGGCGTGTGGGTCGTCTGCTTGTGCGTGAGTTCAGAAGGGCTCAGGAAACCGGCAAAGCCACCTCCATCGCCTGGGTGGTGATGCCAGATCACTTTCATTGGCTGGTTGAGCTGCACAATGGGGATTTGCCGAAATTGGTCCAGGCCACCAAGGCCCGAAGCGCTCGGGCCATCAACCTCGATCGGGAAGGACCAACGCCCGTTTGGCAAAAAGGCTATTTTGACCGGGCCCTGCGCTGGGAGGAGGATCTGAAGGCTGCCGCTCGTTACGTGATCGCCAATCCATTACGTGCGGAGCTGGTCGATAAAATTGGCGACTACCCATTGTGGGATGCCATCTGGCTCTGATTTTAACTCTGTAGGAGCGAGCACGCTCGCGATGGTCTTCAACGATGACGCGGGGTGTCAGATGCCCAACGTTTTCGTTAACGTCCATCGCGACGGTTCGACGCCTCGACATGCTCGCTCCTACAGATACGAGGCACCTCCACACGTCTCGCCAACACGCCCACCCATTCCCTCCAGCCGCCAGCCGTGTAGAATCGCGAACATTCATCGCCATTCATCCCCCGGCGGGTTTATGAGCTCAAGCTGAAGCGCGCGGCGATCCCGCAAAGTTATCGGCAGCGTCCGGACACACGGCCATTTCCAGGTGTTCCAGGCGTCAACAGAGGCTCACTTCCCTTTTGATACCTGATTAGCCGCCCGGAGTGCTTCATGCCTGATTACCGCTCGAAAACATCCACCCATGGCCGCAACATGGCCGGCGCTCGTGCCTTGTGGCGCGCCACGGGGATGAAGGATGACGACTTCAAAAAGCCGATCATCGCCATTGCCAACTCGTTCACCCAGTTCGTACCGGGCCACGTCCACCTCAAGGACCTGGGCCAGTTGGTCGCCCGCGAGATCGAACGTGCCGGCGGTGTCGCCAAGGAATTCAACACCATCGCCGTGGATGACGGCATCGCCATGGGCCACGACGGCATGCTCTATTCGCTGCCGAGCCGCGAGATCATCGCCGACTCCGTCGAGTACATGGTCAACGCCCACTGCGCCGACGCCATCGTCTGCATCTCCAACTGCGACAAGATCACCCCTGGCATGCTGATGGCCGCCCTGCGCCTTAACGTCCCGGTGATATTCGTGTCCGGCGGCCCGATGGAAGCCGGCAAGACCAAACTGGCCAGCCATGGCCTGGACCTGGTCGACGCCATGGTCATCGCCGCCGACTCCAGCGCTTCTGACGAGAAGGTTGCCGAGTACGAGCGCAGCGCCTGCCCGACCTGCGGCTCGTGCTCCGGCATGTTCACCGCCAACTCGATGAACTGCCTGACCGAAGCCCTGGGCCTGGCCCTGCCGGGCAACGGTTCGACCCTGGCCACCCACAGCGACCGCGAGCAACTGTTCCTGCAGGCTGGCCGCACTATCGTCGAGCTGTGCAAACGCTACTACGGCGAGAACGATGAGTCGGTGCTGCCGCGCAACATCGCCAACTTCAAGGCGTTCGAAAACGCCATGATGCTCGACATCGCCATGGGCGGTTCGACCAACACCATCCTGCACCTGCTGGCCGCGGCCCAGGAAGCCGAGATCGCCTTCGACCTGCGCGACATCGATCGCCTGTCGCGCGTAGTGCCGCAATTGTGCAAGGTCGCACCGAACATCCAGAAGTACCACATGGAAGACGTGCACCGTGCCGGCGGCATCTTCAGCATTCTGGGCTCCCTGGCCCGTGGCGGTCTGCTGCACACCGACCTGCCCACCGTGCACAGCCGCAGCATGGAAGAAGCCATCGCCAAGTGGGACATCACCCAGACCGATGACGAAGCTGTGCATCACTTCTTCAAGGCCGGCCCGGCAGGCATCCCGACACAGACCGCGTTCAGCCAGTCGACCCGTTGGGAAACCCTGGACGACGACCGTGAAAACGGCTGCATCCGCAGTTTCGAACACGCCTACTCGAAAGAAGGCGGCCTGGCCGTGCTCTACGGCAACATCGCCCTGGATGGCTGCGTGGTGAAAACCGCCGGTGTCGACGAATCGATCCACGTGTTCGAAGGCAACGCCAAGATTTTCGAAAGCCAGGACAGCGCCGTGCGCGGCATCCTCGCCGATGAAGTGAAGGAAGGCGACATCGTCATCATTCGCTACGAAGGTCCGAAAGGCGGCCCGGGCATGCAGGAAATGCTCTACCCGACCTCCTACCTGAAATCCAAGGGCCTGGGCAAAGCCTGCGCCCTGCTCACCGATGGCCGTTTCTCCGGCGGCACCTCGGGCCTGTCCATCGGTCACGCTTCGCCGGAAGCGGCTGCCGGCGGTGCGATCGGCCTGGTTCAGGACGGCGACAAGGTACTGATCGACATTCCAAACCGCTCGATCAACCTGTTGATCAGCGATGAAGAACTGGCCGCGCGCCGAGTCGAGCAGGACAAGAAAGGCTGGAAGCCAGTCGAAGTGCGTCCACGTAAAGTGACCACCGCGCTGAAGGCCTACGCCCTGTTGGCGACCAGCGCCGACAAGGGTGCTGTGCGTAACAAGGCGATGCTTGACGGGCTGTAGGCGCTGCGCAAGCTGCAAGCTGCAAGCTGCAAGCTGCAAGCTGCAAGCTGCAAGTTCGAGCTTGTAGCTTGCAGCTTAAAACTTGCAACTGCTTCTCTTACTGAATCTCCTCAGGCTTGACGATCACCCAGTTCTTGTCCGCCGTCACCGGCAGTCCTTCCTTGGCTTGGGCCGCAGCGTGTTTGGCCATCATGCCGTTGAGCTGGGTCATGTATTTGTCCTTGCGGTTGATCCACAGGTGGATGCCGCCCTTGGCCACGTCGACATCGTGGAACAGCATGTAGCCATCGCTGGTTGGAGTGTCACCACCGACCAGAACCGGTTTTTTCCACTCGTCGATGTAGGTGAGGATCGCCGCGTGTTTACCGGCCATCCAGGTCGCCGGGGTCCAGAGGTACGGGGTCAGCTCCAGGTCGAGGTTGGCCTTTTCGTCATACTTGCCGGCGGTCACCTGTTTGCGCGCAGTGGTCAGCTCGCCGGTCTTGCGATCCTTGAGCAGCAGCGACACGCCGATCACATTCTGTGGCTTGACGTTGTAGCCGTACTTCGGATCGGAGGCGACCATGCGCACCAGCTCTTCGGAGGCGGCGGTCATCACGTAGACCTCGATGCCGTTCTCCATCAGCTTGTTGTACAGCTCTTGCTGGCCGGTGAAGATTTTCGGCGGGTTGACGTCGAGTTTCTTGACCACGTCGCCTTCGTAATAAGTGGCCGGAACCGGTTTGCCGGACGCCATCAGCTCGTCGACATAGCCCTTGAGCTCCTGCAGCGTGAAGCCGGAAAACACCTGGGCGACCCAGGGGTAGCACACCATGTCGTCGAGTTCGCAGAGGCGATAGTAGTAGCTGAACAGGCTTTCCTTGTGGTCGGCCGTGTCCTTGAACGGGATCAGTTTGAGGGAGGGGTCGAGTTTTTCGCGGGTAATCAGGCCCTTGTTTTCCATGAAGGGCAGCAACGACTCTTCGAGGTCATACCGGTAGCTGGTGTTGTCCATGTCGAACACCGCGTAGTTACCCTTGTTGGCATTCGCCGCGATCATCGCGTCCAGTGCCTTGGCCTGATCGGCGGGCCAGTGTTTCAGATCCGTGGCGAGTGCCTGGCCGGCAAGGCCCAAACTCAGACTCAAGCCCAATGCGGCGAGAAATTTCGGTGCTAGCTTCATCGACATCGCTCCCTGTGTGGAAAATATCGACGCTAACAAATAAGTGTGACAGCCCTCGTCTGTCAGCGACCGTACGCGTCCCTTCCGCGTCAGCTGCATCACCGACAGCGACATCCGCTTATTCCAAAAACGACAGTGATCAGTCTTTTTCGGTATTAATTCATTGCAAATCAAGCTGTTAGGCTTTCCGGTTTGCGGCTGCCCGGAAGGCGGCTGGCACAAGTCACTTCGGAGTGTTTATGAATCTGCCGCTGATTCTCAATCTGTTGGTGTTCCTCGCCCTGCTCCTGGGCCTGGCGCAAACCCGTCACACGACATGGAGCCTGGCGAAAAAGGTGCTGCTCGCGCTGGCGCTCGGCGTGGCGTTCGGCATCGCCTTGCATACCGTTTATGGCGCCGGCAACCCGGTGCTGAAAGCCTCGATCGGTTGGTTCGACCTGGTGGGCAGCGGCTACGTGCAGTTGCTGCAAATGATCGTGATCCCGCTGGTGTTCGCTTCGATCCTCAGCGCGGTGGCCCGTCTGCACAACGCCTCGTCGCTGGGCAAGATCAGCTTCCTGACCATCGGCACCCTGCTGTTCACCACCGCCATCGCGGCGCTGATCGGCATCGGCCTGACCAACCTGTTCGGCCTCACCGCCGAAGGCCTGGTGGCCGGCACCCAGGAAATGGCTCGCCTGCAAACCATTCAAAACGACTACGCCGGCAAGGTCGCCGACCTGAATGTGCCGCAACTGCTGCTGTCGTTCATCCCGCAGAACCCGTTCGCAGACCTCGCTCGGGCCAAGCCGACGTCGATCATCAGCGTGGTGATCTTCGCCGCGTTCCTGGGTGTCGCCGCGCTGCAACTGCTCAAGGATGACGCTGAAAAAGGTCAGAAAGTGATCAACGCCATCGACACCCTGCAAGCCTGGGTGATGCGCCTGGTGCGTCTGGTGATGAAGCTGACGCCTTACGGCGTGCTGGCGCTCATGACCAAAGTGGTGGCTGGCTCCAATCTGCAAGACATCATCAAGCTTGGCAGTTTTGTGGTGGTCTCCTACATCGGCCTGGGCCTGATGTTTGTGGTCCACGGCGTGCTGGTGTCAGCGGCGGGGATCAACCCGCTGCGTTTCTTCCGCAAGATCTGGCCGGTGCTGACGTTCGCGTTCACCAGCCGCTCCAGCGCGGCAACCATCCCGCTGAGCATCGAAGCGCAGACCAGCCGCCTGGGCATTCCGCAGTCGGTAGCCAGTTTCGCCGCCTCGTTCGGCGCGACCATCGGCCAGAACGGCTGTGCCGGCCTGTATCCGGCAATGCTTGCCGTCATGGTGGCGCCGACCGTGGGCATAAACCCGCTGGACCCATTGTGGATTGCCACGCTGGTGGCCATCGTCACCCTGAGTTCTGCCGGTGTGGCGGGCGTGGGTGGCGGCGCGACGTTCGCTGCATTGATCGTGTTGCCGGCGATGGGCTTGCCGGTGTCACTGGTGGCGCTGCTGATTTCAGTCGAGCCGCTGATCGATATGGGGCGTACGGCGCTGAACGTGAGTGGTTCGATCACGGCCGGTGCGATTACCAGCCAGATGATGCAGCAGACGGACAAGGCGCTGCTTGAGGCAGATGAACATTCGGCGTTGGCGCACGCCTGACACAAAAATCTCGCGAGCAAGCTCGCTCCCGCAGGGTCCCGGTGGACTCATTGTGGGAGCGAGCTCTTAGGCCTTCTCCCAAACCTCGAAGTTGTAGGCCGGTTTGTCATCCACCGCCGGGTTCTGCACATTGGAAACCAGCTTCCACTCCCGCACATCAAACTCGGGAAACCACGCATCCCCTTCCGGGCTCAGCGCCACTCGGGTCAGGTACAAACGATCCGCCTGGGCCAGGCCTTGCGCGTACAACTGCGCCCCGCCAATCAGCATCAGCTCATCGACGCCCTGCTCTTTCGCCCACGCTTCGGCGCGCACGACCGCGGCTTCCAGCGACGGGTAAACCTCGGCGCCTTCCAGCACCAGGCCCGCCTGGCGGCTGACCACGATGTTCAAGCGCCCCGGCAGCGGACGGCCGAGGGAATCCCAGGTCTTGCGGCCCATGATGATCGGCTTGCCCAGGGTGGTGGCCTTGAAATATTTGAAATCCCCCGGCAAGTGCCAGGGCATGCTGTTGTCGACGCCGATCACGCGGTTTTCACCGAGGGCTGCAATCAGGCTGAGGGGGAGTGATTTAGTCATGCCGGCGAGGATACCAGAGCCTCCCGTACCCCGATAAGCGCCACAGCGGTTATGCTCACAGCTCAATGGAGCGACGGGATGGCGCGTGACTGAACTGAACAACCTCTGGCTGACCGAAACCATCCGCCTGCGTGAAGAGCACGCCGGCCCCCTGGACGATGGGGAAGCCAACCGAGTAGCCCGCAGTGCCGGCGGCGACCTGCCGACCCGGATTGTCCGCCGCGCCCTGTGGCTGGCCGAGCGCGACGGTCTGGCGGATGCGCTGCGCCACTGGCTGCAAGGCGCGCGCCTGGCGGTGCTGGTACTTGCCGTACTCGCGGTGATCAGCGGCGCCGGACTGGCCTTTGCTGCGCTGGGCAACGGGCAAACACCGGTGAATGTGTTCTGGGCCCTGGGCAGCTTGCTGGGGCTCAACCTGATTCTGCTGCTGAGCTGGGCCCTGGGCCTGGTGTTCGCCGGCGAACACGGCGCCACGTTGGGGCGACTGTGGTTGTGGCTCAGCGAAAAACTCGCCCGCGACGCCAAGGCTGCGCAGCTGGCGCCCGCCCTGCTGTTGCTGCTGCAACGGCAGAAACTCAATCGCTGGGCGCTCGGTGTGCTGGTCAACGGTTTGTGGTGGCTGGCGATGCTCAGCGCCCTGGTCATTCTGCTGACGCTGATGGCGACCCGGCGCTACGGCTTCGTCTGGGAAACCACTCTGCTGGGCGCCGACACCTTCGTTGCCATGACCCAGGCGCTGGGCGCCCTGCCCGCGCTGATCGGCTTCAACGTGCCCACGGTGGAGATGATTCGCGCCAGTGGCGATGCCGCACTGAACATCGAAAGTGCCCGTCAGGCCTGGGCCACCTGGCTGGTCGGCGTGCTGGTGGTCTACGGCGTGCTGCCGCGCCTGCTGCTGGCACTGTTGTGCCTGTGGCGCTGGAAACGCGGGCGCGCCAGCCTGACGCTCGACCTGAACCTGCCGGGCTACGCGCAACTGCGCGAACGCCTCATGCCCACCAGCGAACGACTGGGCATCAACGACGCCGCCCCCGAGCAACTGCATCGCGTGGAGAGTACCGTCAGCGAACTGCAAAGCGATGGCGCACTGCTGGTCGCCATCGAGCTCGATGACCAGCGGCCCTGGCCGCCACTCCTGCCGAAAACCGTGAGTGACGCGGGCATCCTCGACAGTCGTGAATCGCGACACAAACTCCTGGAACAGCTCAGCCGCTTCCCGCCGGCGCGCCTGGCCATCGCCTGCGACCCGCGCCGCTCACCGGATCGCGGCAGCCTGGCGCTGATCGCCGAGCTGGCACGTAACGCCAGCGCCACGCGGGTCTGGTTGCTGCAAGCCCCGCCTGGTGAAGCACTGGATGCCGAGCGCCTGAGTGACTGGCATGTGGCACTGGCTCAGCTGGAGCTGCCGTACGCCGACTGTGCGCCGCTGAATTGGCTGGAGACTGGTCATGACTAACGCCTGGAAACCACCCTTGAAGCTTGCCGTGGTCGGCCACACCAATGTCGGCAAGACCTCGTTGCTGCGCACCCTCACCCGGGATGTCGGTTTTGGCGAAGTGTCCCATCGCCCCAGTACCACACGCCACGTGGAGGGCGCACGACTGTCGGTGGACGGCGAGCCGTTGCTCGACCTGTTCGACACGCCCGGCCTGGAAGACGCCATCGCCCTGCTCGATTACCTCGAACGCCTGGAGCGACCGGGCGAACGCCTCGACGGCCCGGCACGCCTGGCGCGTTTTCTCGACGGCAGCGAAGCACGCCAGCGCTTTGAGCAGGAAGCCAAAGTGCTGCGCCAACTGCTCACTTGCGATGCCGGCCTTTATGTCATCGACGCCCGTGAACCGGTGTTGGCCAAATACCGCGACGAGCTGGAGGTGCTGGCCAGTTGCGGAAAACCGTTGCTGCCGGTGCTGAACTTCGTCAGTAGCGCCAACCACCGCGAACCGGATTGGCGCGAAGCGCTGGCGCGTCTGGGCCTGCATGCCCTGGTCCGGTTCGACAGCGTGGCACCGCCGGAAGATGGAGAACGGCGGCTTTATGAAAGTCTGGCGTTGCTGTTGGAAAACGCCCGTGAGCCACTGGAGCGCCTGATCGTCGATCAACAGGCCCAGCGTCTGGCTCGGCAGGAGAGTGCGGCGCGTTTGATCGCCGAATTGTTAATCGACTGCGCGGCCTGCCGACGCAGCGTGGCCAGCGATGCGCAGCAGGAGCAGCAAGCGATCGGCGAACTGCGCAAGTCAGTGCGGCAACGGGAACAACGCTGCGTCGAAGCCCTTCTCCAGCTCTATGCGTTTCGTCCACAGGACGCTGCGGCCAGTGATCTGCCGCTGCTGGACGGTCGCTGGGGCGACGATCTGTTCAACCCCGAAACCCTCAAGCAACTCGGCGTGCGAGTCGGCGGTGGCATCGCCGCCGGCGCGGCGGCCGGGGCTGGCGTGGATCTGCTGGTGGGCGGCATTACCTTGGGCGCCGCCGCCCTGGCCGGCGCCATTGCCGGCGGAGCCCTGCAAACCGCGCGCAGTTATGGCAGCCGCTTGCTGGGCAAGATCAAGGGCCAACGTGAGCTGACTGTGGATGACAGTGTGCTGCGCCTGTTGGCCTTGCGCCAACGGCAGCTGCTGCAAGCGCTCAACGCCCGAGGGCATGCCGCGCTGGACAGCATTCAGGTGGCCACGCCGCAGGACAAGACCTGGCGCGAGGGCAAGTTGCCCGAGGCGCTGAACAAGGCGCGGGCACACCCGCAGTGGTCTTCGTTGAATCCGCAGGCGAGGTTGAGTCAGGCGGAGCGGCAGGAGGCGGTTGAGGGGTTGGCTCGGCAGCTTTGATTTTTGCGGTGTCAGTGCCGGCCTCATCGCGAGCAAGCCCGCTCCCCCCCCTGTAGGAGCGAGCTTGCTCGCGATGAAGGCGACTCGCTCTACGACCTGGCCAAAACCCTGGCCGCCATCCCCTTCAACACCCCTAGATCCATCACCGGCACCCATAGTTGCTTGGCCATCTCATCCCACTGACGCATGCGCAAACTCACCGCACAGAGCGGGTCCTGCTCGAAAGCGTCCGCTTCTTCAGCACTCATCACCCCACCCTGGTACTCCAGAGTTCGTCGGCTCGCTTCGCTCAGGCGCTCGTAGTACCCAGGCTCTTTCAGTGTCAGATAACGCTTGGCCTGCACGTGGTACTCCACCAGCCGTGTCAGGCGCTCGCTGAAACCGGCACGCCGCAGATATTCAGCCCCCAGGCGTTCATGGCTGACGACACCAAAACCGCCCATGTTTGGCGCACTCTCGGCGCAAATGTGGCCGATGTCATGAAAGAACGCCGCCAGCACCACTTCATCGTCGAAGCCTTCAGCGATGGCCAGTTCGGCGGCCTGGGACATGTGCTCGATCTGCGACACGGGCTCGCCGATGTAATCGTGGTCGCCGAAGCGCTCGTACAACCCGAACACCTCGGCGATCACTTGGGCTTGCCGGTCCATCAACACTCTCCCAACAAGGTTGCAACATTACGTTCGGCCATCGCCGGCCCGACGCTCATGCCGACGCCGGTGTGCATCAGCGCAACGCTCAAACCCTCGGCCGGGCGCAAGAACGAGAACGGCCCCGGTCCGCGCGAACCGTAGACACCTTGCCAGCGCTCAACCACCTGCACCTTGCAGCGCAGCGTCTGCTCGGCCAATTCGATCATCCAGTCGTCCACCTGCTCGGCATTGAACGGCGAGGCGTCGCTGCCGTAGTGGTGTGAATCACCGATGATCAGTTCGCCATAAGGAGTCGGGCTGATCAGCAAGTGAATGCCGTTTTCATGCAGATGCGGCTCGTCCCGCAGAATTTGCGCCTGTATCGCGCGAGCTTCTGGCAGATCGGCGAACGCACCGTAGTGCACGCAGCTCAAACCGGTGAGCACTGCGTGCTGCAGGTTGAGATTGGCCTGCGGCCGGGCGCGCAGCATTTGCAGGCGGCAGATCTGCGGCTCGAGTTGGGCGATCGGCTCGGCCAGAAGGGTCTGATAATCGTGACCGGAGCAGACGATGATCTGGCCCGCGCTAAAGCTGCCCGCGGTGCTGTGCAGGCGGCCCGGCTCGACATCGCGCACCAGGGTTGAGAAGTGAAATTCAACATTCAGTTCGCGACGCAGGTACTCGATCAAGGCCGGCAGGGCTTCGCGCGAATACAGTTGCTGGTCATCCAGGCCGTGCAACGCGGCGCGATGATGGCTGAAATGCCCACCGTACAGATCGCGCAGGGCAGCGCCGCGCAGCAGCTCGACGCGGTAATCGTGTTCCAAGGCACGACCGGCGCAGAAGGCTTCAAGCAAGTGCTCTTCGGCTTCGGTGCGGGCGAACAGGTACGAGCCGTTGCGCTTGAGTTGCAGGCCGGCGAGCTGCGTCCACTGGCCCCAGATGTCGCGACTGGCCTTGGCCAGTTCGAGCATCATTCCCGGTGGCTGGCCCGTAACCAGCGCCTGGCCAAAGTTGCGCACCGAGGCGCCGAGCGGCGTGGCGCTGCGTTCGAAAACACGAACCTTGAGGCCACGCCGGGCGGCGGCGTAGGCGTGGGACAGGCCGAGGATGCCGGCGCCGACGATCAGCAGGTCGTTGTGGTGTGTCATTGGGTTTTTTCTCTGAATTCAAGACCGCTATCGCTGGCAAGCCAGCTCCTACAGGGGAGCCAGTGAACACAAAATTTGTGAACACCACCGCCCCCTGTAGGAGCGGCGGTGCGACGACTCGACTTGCCCGCGATGAGGCCCTCTCAGCCGATGAAGATTTACTTGGCCGCCACTTTCTCGGACTTGCCGTCATAGCGCTTGCGCCACTCGGTCAGGATCTCGTCGCGGTTCTTCGAGGCCCAGGCAAAGTCGTTCTTGATCAGGCGCTGCTCGTAATCGGCCGGCAGTTCGGTTTGCGGCTTGGCGATGCCTGGCTGGGCGAGCACGGCGAAGTTCTCTTTATAGAGTTCCATCGCCTCAGGGCTGGCCGAGAAGTCTGCGAGCTTCTTCGCCGCCTCTTCATGTGGCGTGCCCTTGATCACCGCAGTCGCCTCGATCTCCCAGCCCAGGCCTTCCTTCGGCAGGATGATGTCCAGCGGCGCGCCCTGGCGCTTGAGTTGGACGGCCGGGTATTCAAAGGAAATGCCTATCGGGAATTCACCGGCCGCCGCCAGCTTGCACGGCTTGGAGCCGGAATGAACGTACTGGCCGATGTTCTGGTGCAGGTCGTCCATGTACTGCCAGCCCTGCTTCTCGCCGAAAGTCTGCAACCAGGCGCTGACGTCTAGGAAACCGGTGCCGGACGATGCCGGGTTCGGCATGACGATTTTGCCCTTGTACTCCGGCTTGGTCAGGTCTTGCCAGCTCACCGGTTTGGTCAGGCCCTGCTTCTCGGCTTCGACGGTGTTGAAGCAGATGGTCGCGGCCCAGACATCCATGCCGACCCAGGCCGGAGGGTTGGCGGCGTCGCGGTAGTTGCCGCCGATCTTGCCCAGATCCTTCGGCGCGTAGCTTTGCAGCATGCCCTGTTGGTCGAGGATCGCCAGGCTGGATGCGGCGAGGCCCCACACGGCATCCGCTTGCGGACGGGCTTTTTCGGCCAGCAGCTTGGCGGTGATGATGCCGGTGGAATCGCGTACCCACTTGATCTCCACGTCCGGGTTGGCCTTTTCGAAGGCTTGTTTGTAGGTCTTCAGTTGTTCGGCTTCGAGGGCGGTGTACACCGTCAACTCGGTGGTTGCCGCAAAGGCGTTCAGGCTGAAAGCGGTGAGGACAGCGGCGGCCAGGGCCATGGGCTTGAACATGATCTTTTCCTGTTTTTGAGTTGAGGACGGTTGGGGCGAGTCAATGACCGGGCGCGGTCTGCCGCCAGGCCTGGGAGCGGCGCAGCAAGCCGCGCGAAGCACCGGCCAGCAGCAGCGACACGCTGGCCGAGGTGAACAGAATCAGGGTCGACATCGCCGCCGCGCCGCCGACGTTGCCGGCGTCATCCATGTTCAGCACTGCCACCGCCGCAAGGATGGTGTCGGGGCTGTAGAGGAAGATCGCCGCCGAAACGGTGGTCATGGCTGAGACGAACAGGTAGCGCACGATGTCCAGAATCGCCGGCAGACAGATCGGCACAGTGACCCGCAGGTAATGCCGGTACAGCGGCGCCTTGAGCGACAGCGCGGCGGCTTCGAACTCGGCGTCGAGCTGGCGTAGCGCGGTGGTCGCGGTCATTTGCGCGGTGGTCAAATAATGAGCAATGGTGCAGATCACCAGCAGGGCCATCGTTGCGTAGAGCACATGCAGCGGGTTGCCTGGAATGTTGAAAAAGAAAACATAACCCAGGCCGAGCACCAGCCCCGGCACCGCCATCGGCACGAAGCTGAGCAGGCGCAGGGCAAGGTTCAGGCCGCGTTGGCCTTTGGTTTTTTCCATCAGGTAAGCGCCAGTGAAGATCAGCACACTGCCGATCAATGCTGAATACAGGGCCATCTTCACGCTGTTGCCGTAGGCGAGCCAGCCTCCGCCCGCCGTGTCGTTGAACTGGTAATGGTTGAGCGACAGCGACAGGTTGTACGGCCAGAACTTCACCAGGGATGAGAACACCGCCATGCCGAACACCAGCAACAGCGCTGCGCAGATCAACACCACGATGGCCAGGTAACAACCATCCCGACCTTTCGAAGGCGCCGGTTTGAATACCTGCGCCCGACCGCTCATGGAATCGCCGTGACGGCGACGCAACCAGGCATCGACGCCAAAGCTGAACAGCGCCGGCAACAGCAGGACCATGCCGATCAACGCGCCCCGACCGAACTGCTGCTGCCCGACCACCGCCTTGTAGGCCTCCAGCGCCAGCACCTGATAGTCGCCACCGACCACCACGGGCACGCCGAAGTCGGTGATGGTCAGGGTAAACACCAGACAGAACGCGGCGAACACGGCCTGACGCGTGGCCGGCCAAGTGATGCTGCGAAACGCTTTGGCGGGGCTGGCGCCCATGCTCGAGGCGGCATCGAACAGACGCGCATCAGCCAGCGACAGCGCCGACAGCAAAATCATCAAGGCGTGTGGGAAGGTGTAGATGACCTCGCCCACCACGATGCCCCAGAAACCGTAGATGTTGTCCGAGAGCAAACCGCGCAGCATGCCCTGATTGCCGAACAGGTAGACCAGCGCGATACCCGGCAGCATCGAAGGCGCCATCAATGGCAGCAACGAGATGCCACGCCAAAGGCCTTTGCCGGGAATCATCGTGCGTTGCAGGGCGTAGGCAAAAAGGTAGGCCAGCGGTATGACGATGGCCGCGACGCTGAGGGAGACCTTCAGGCTGTTGCCCAGCAGCCAGTGGAAATTGGCGCTGCCCAGCAACTCGCTGGCCGCCGCCAGGCCCCCGCCCTGCCCGGCCTGCGAGCTGAAACCGCGCCAGAAGATCGCCAGCAGCGGCATCAACACTGCCAGGGTCAGCAGCACCAGCAACAAGACCTTGCCACCGACGACAAACAGCCGGTCGCCGATCTCGGCACGGGAAGCTTGCCGAACCCGCTTGCGCGGCATCGGCAGCGCGACGTTGGCACTCATCAGGCAAACACCTGCAGACTGCGGGGTGGCAGCGCGACCATGATCTGCTGGGCACCCAGGCGCGGCATGGCTTCTGGCGCCAGTTCCGCCAGGAGCGCATGGCCGGGCAGTTGATCGAGCTCGAAGCTCATGCGGCATCGGTTGCCGAGAAAGGTGATCTCGCGAACCCGAGCGGGAAACAGGTTTTCTTCGTGCACCACCGGGTTGATGCTGATCGCTTCCGGACGGCAGAACAGGCGGCCGGAGGCGGTTTTCGCGCTGCCATCCTGCAAGCGCATGTTCAACCCGCCGACCCGGGCGTGGCTGTCGCTGCTGCGATGGAATGGCAGCCAATTGCCCTGGCCAACGAATTCCGCGACGAAGGGCGTGGCGGGGCGATCGTAGATTTCCTGGGGCGTGGCGTACTGCTCGACCTTGCCGTTGTTCATCACGGCGATGCGGTCGGCCATCAACATGGCCTCGTCCTGGTTGTGCGTGACCATCAGGGTGGTGATGCCGAGGCTGCGCTGCAATTGGCGCAGCTCGGTGCACAGGTGCTCACGAACCCGCGCATCGAGCGCCGACATCGGCTCATCCAGCAGCAACAATGAAGGTGACGGCGCCAGGGCGCGGGCCAGAGCCACCCGCTGCTGCTGGCCGCCAGACAACTGGCCGGGGTACTTTTTTTCACTGCCGATCAGGCCCACCAGCTCCAGCATCTGGCCGACACGCTGGCGCGATTCCTCCCGGCTACTGCCGGCGAGGCCGTAGGCAATGTTCGCTTCCACGGTCAGATTGGGAAACAGCGCGTAGGACTGAAACAGAATGCCGTAATCCCGGGCCTGGGGCGGCAGGTCCGAAACGTTGCGAGCACCGAGGAACAACTCACCGTCGTCCTGCTTCTCCAGACCGGCGATGCAGCGCAGCAAAGTGGTCTTGCCGCAACCCGACGGGCCCAGCAAACACACCAGCTCACCGGCTGCCACGTCCAGCGAGACGTTATCCAACGCGGTAAATGCGCCGAAGCGTTTCTGCACGCCCCGCACTTTCATCGGTGCGCCGGGAGTGGTCAGGGCAGTTGTGATCGAGTGGTTCATGGACAGGCCTCATCTGGCAGATGAGAACCATCCTAGAGTTGTAATGAGACCGTCATGTGGCAGTGAGGCAAAAACCGCTGATAGTGATATTCGCGGATTTGGGTTGACTGTTCTGGCCCCATCGCGGGCAAGCCCGCTCCCACAGGGGCCGTTCAAACACCACAAATCCAATGTGTGGGAGCGGGCTTGCCCGCGATGGGGCCGGCACAGGCGCCGAAGATCTCAAACCGGCGCCATCTCCTGCGCCACCCCCAGAAAAGCCGCTGGTAACCGCGCGCCCTTGCGCTCCTTGAGGCAATACAGGTACTCGGGAATCTGCGGAGCATTTTCGAGCGTCAGCACCCGCAACTGCGGATCATGGGGCACTTCCTGGCGAGCAATGATGCTGATGCCGATATTGCGCAACACCGCCTCACGAATCGACTCGCGGCTGCCAATCTCCAGCAGCGGGCCGAAATCCACGCCGGCACCGGCCAGCAACTCTTCGGTCAGGCGACGGGTCGTCGAGCCCGCCTCGCGCATCAGCAACGTATGCCCGGCCAGCGCACTGAGCGGCACATGATCGTGCACCGCCAACGGGTGACTGCGATGCACCGCCAGCACCAGCGGATCGCTACCGAGCACCCGGCGAATCAGCCGCGCATCCTCGAGCAACTGGGAAGACGCGGCGACATCCACCCGGTACTCCTCAAGCGCTTCGAGCACCTGTTGGGAATTGCCGATTTCCACCGAGACCTCGACCTGGGGCAGGCGCTCGCGAAAGGTCTTCACCAGGTCGAGGATGTAATACGGCGCCGTCGCCGCAATGCGCAAGGTGCCCTGGACCTGGCCACTGTTGCGCAGGAAAAATTCGATGTCGGCTTCCTGCTGCAAAAGCACCTTGACCATCGGCAACAGCCGCGCGCCGTCATCGCTGACGCTGAGGCGGCGCCCGCCCCGGTAGAACAACTCCACCGAGTACTGGCTTTCCAGCTGACGAATCTGAGTCGTTACCGTGGGCTGGCTCAGCCCGAGTTTTTTCGCTGCCAGGGTGATGCTGCCCAGGCGGGCCACCATGTAAAACGCCTTCAGCTCGGCACTCAGCACAGCCGCCCCTCATCCATTACTTGCGCAACAGGCGCAAACCGTTGAACACCACCAGCAGGCTCACGCCCATGTCGGCGAACACCGCCATCCACATGGTGGCGAACCCGAAGAAGGTTACCGCAAGAAAGATCGCCTTGATCACCAATGCAAGGGCAATGTTCTGTTTGAGGATACTCGACGTGTTCCGCGAAAGACGGATGAACGCCGGGATCTTGCGCAAATCGTCGTCCATCAGCGCGACATCGGCGGTTTCGATCGCGGTATCGGTGCCGGCTGCCGCCATCGCGAAACCGATCTGTGCACGGGCCAGCGCCGGGGCGTCGTTGATGCCGTCGCCCACCATGCCCACCTGATGGCCCTTGGCATACAGCGCCTCGATAGCTTGCAACTTGTCGGTCGGCAACAGATCGCCTTTGGCTTCATCGATGCCCACCTGCGCGGCTATCGCCTGGGCAGTGTGGACGTTGTCGCCGGTCAGCATCAGGGTTTTGATGCCCAGCTCATGCAATTGCTCGATCGCTTCGCGGCTCGAGTCCTTCACCGTATCCGCCACGGCAAACAGCGCCAGCGGGCCGGAGGCGTCAAGCAGCAGCACCACGGATTTGCCCTGTTTCTCCAGCGCGAACAGCTTTTCCTCCAGCGCGGGCGAGCACAGGTTCAACTCTTCCACCAGGCGATGGTTGCCCAAGTGGTAGACCTGACCATTGATTTCGCCGCGCACGCCACGCCCGGCCAGCGCTTCGAAGTTATCCACAACCTGAGGCACCAGACCTTTATCCACAGCCGCATGGGCGATCGCCAGCGATACCGGGTGGTCCGAGCGTCCGGCCAACGCCGCCGCAATCGTCGGTGCCGAGGCTTCAGCCGTAGGGTCGAGTGCCAGGTAATCGGTCTGCACCGGTTTGCCGTGGGTGAGGGTACCGGTCTTGTCCAGCGCCAGGTAGTCGAGCTTGTGTCCGCCTTCCAGGTAGACGCCACCCTTGATGAGAATGCCTTTACGCGCCGCCGCCGCGAGGCCGCTGACGATGGTCACTGGCGTGGAAATCACCAGCGCACAAGGACAGGCAACCACCAGCAATACCAACGCCCGATAAATCCAATCGAACCACGCCGCGCCCATGAACAGCGGTGGAATCACTGCCACAGCCAGCGCCAGGACAAACACCGCCGGGGTGTAGATCTTCGAGAACTGGTCGACGAAACGCTGGGTGGGGGCGCGCGCGCCTTGAGCCTGCTCGACGGCGTGGATGATGCGCGCCAGGGTCGATTGGCTGGCCAAGGCGGTGACCGCATACTCCAGTGAACCGGCCTGATTGATGGTGCCGGCAAACACCTTGTCACCCACCGTCTTCTCCACCGGCAGGCTTTCGCCGGTGATCGGCGCCTGATCGATGGTCGAACTGCCGGACACCACCTCTCCGTCCAGGCCGATACGCTCGCCCGGCCGCACGCGCACCCGAGCGCCCAGTGCGAGGGTCTTGACGTCCTCCTCCAGCCAACTGCCGTCGGCCTGCAATACCGTCGCCCGGTCCGGAGCCATCTGCATCAAGCCGCTGATGGCATTGCGAGCCCGGTCCAGAGACCGGGCCTCGATCAATTCAGCCACGGTGAACAGGAACATCACCATGGCCGCCTCCGGCCACTGGCCGATCAGAATCGCGCCAGTCACCGCGATACTCATGAGCGCGTTGATGTTCAGGTTGAGGTTCTTCAGGGCGATCCAGCCCTTCTTGTAGGTGCCCAGGCCGCCACTGAAGATCGAAATCAGCGCAATGATCGCCACCACCCAATCCGGCGCCGCACTCGTGAAATGCACCACTTCGGCACCGAGCGCAGTTACGCCGGACAGCGCCAGCGGCCACCAGGGTTTTTTCTCAGCGCTTGGCGCCGGCGTTTCGACGCCCTGCTCCAGCGGCTCGGCGTGCATGCCCAGGGACTTGATCGCCTCGACGATAGGCGCCGTGTCCGGCAGCTCGTGGGTCACGCCCAACACGCGGTTGATCAGGTTGAAATCCAATTGCTGCACGCCCGTCAGCTTGCCGAGCTTGTTCTGGATCAGCGTCTGCTCGGTCGGACAGTCCATGGCCTCGATGCGAAAGCTGCTCAGCTTGGCGTTGGCACTGGGGGCTTCGTTCAGTTGCACTCGCGCCGGTGCTGCCGCCTTTGACGAGCAGCAGGAGTCGCCAGGGCCGCCATGGTTGTGTTTATGCACAGGCTGCAGCTTGTGACCGTGCCCATCGTCGTGGGTATGGGTGTGCCGGGAATCGCTCATTGTTCGCGTCCTTGAAAGTGCCTGTTGCCAAGTAAAGACCCTGTAGCCACTATAGGGTCAAGCACCTTTTTGGAGACGACCGTCATGAAGATCGGCGAACTGGCAAAACTCACCGACTGCGCCGTGGAAACCATCCGCTACTACGAGCGCGAAAGCCTGCTGCCGGAGCCGGCCCGCAGCGACGGCAACTACCGCGTCTATACCCAGGCCCACGCCGAACGCCTGACCTTCATCCGCAACTGCCGCACCCTGGACATGACCCTTGAGGAAATCCGCGCCCTGCTGGCCTTTCGCGACAGCCCGCAGGATCAGTGTGAAAGCGTGAATGCGTTGGTGGACGAACACATTCATCACGTGAAGGCACGAATCGACGGCTTGCTGGCGCTACAGGCACAACTCATCGACCTGCGCCGCCGTTGTGGCGAAGGGCCGGAGGTCGATCAATGCGGAATTTTGCAACGCCTGGAAGTCAGTGGCGGCGTGGTGGCGACGGAGGTGGAGCATTCACATGTAGGCCGTAGTCACGGCCATTGAGCTGAGCACACCCCTACCCTGTACCTGTAGGAGCGAGCATGCTCGCGATGGTCGTCAACGATAACGCTGGCTGCCTGACACCCCGCGGTGCCTAGTACTCCATCGCGAGCATGCTCGCTCCTACAGGGGGTACGTCCGGTGTTACACCGCCATCGGCGCCGTCATCGGTGCGTGGTGCTGATAACCTTCGAGCGAGAAATCACTCGGCTCGACCTGTTCCAGCCACTCGGGCTGATAAACGCCCGTCTTGGCGAACTCCGGCACGCGGTCGCTGATCACCAGCTTCGGCATCGGGAACGGCTCACGCTTGAGCTGTTCGTTGAGCATGTCCAGGTGGTTTTCATAGACGTGGGCGTCGCCGATGAAATACGTGAACCAGCGCGGCGTGTAGCCGGTCAGGCGACCGATCAGGCTCAGCAGCGCGGCGCCTTCGGTGAGGTTGAACGGCGTGCCCAGGCCCAGGTCGTTGGAACGAATGTAGAGCGTCAGGGAAATCTCCCTGGTCTCGACGTTCGGGTGGAACTGGTACAGCAGGTGGCAGGGCGGCAGGGCCATTTCATCCAGTTGCGCGACGTTCCAGCCGTGGAACAGGATACGGCGGCTACCCGGGTCCTTGATGATGGTATCGACGCACTGGCGGACCTGATCAATGGCCTTGTACAGCACCACATAAGCCTGGCCGTTTTCTTCGCCTTCGGCGATCTGGCGATAACCCTGGTTCAGCGTCTGCTCGATGGCGGCCGGGTTGCTCAAGGGGATTTGCTTGTACGCCGGCCATTTGCGCCATTGCACGCCGTAGATCTCGCCGAGGTCATCTTCACCTTGGCGGAACGGGTTGGCCAGCCACTGGGCATTTTCGTTGGCGTTCTGGTCCCAGACCTTGCAACCCAGGTCGCGGAATTGCGCGGCGTTGTTCACGCCACGCAGGAAACCGCACATTTCGCCGATGGCGGATTTGAAAGCCATCTTGCGCGTGGTGATCGCCGGAAAACCTTCCTGCAGGTCATACCGCAGCATCGCGCCGGGGAAGCTGATGGTGTTCACGCCGGTGCGGTTGGCCTGCTTGGTGCCGTTCTTGATGACGTGGGCGACCAGTTCGAGATATTGCTTCATGAGTTACCTGTGTCCTTGAACCCGGGGCGCAATCCCCGGGGTTCGAATTTAGGCGGCAGCCGCTGGCGGCGCCGGTGCGCGATTGTAGGCCAGCCAGATCAGGAAGAGGCCACCGACGATCATCGGCACACACAGCACCTGACCCATGGTCAGCCAGTTCCAGGCCAGATAGCCCAGTTGCGCATCCGGTACGCGGACGAATTCGACGATGAAACGGAAGATGCCATAGAACAGTGCGAACATCCCCGACACAGCCATGGTTGGCCGCGGTTTGCGCGAGAACAGCCACAGGATCAGGAACAGCGCGACGCCTTCCAGGGCGAATTGATAGAGCTGCGACGGATGGCGCGGCAATTGAGCCGGATCGCTGAACGGCGGGAAGACCATGGCCCATGGCACGTCGGTCGCCTTGCCCCACAATTCAGCGTTGATGAAGTTACCGATACGCCCGGCACCCAGGCCGATCGGCACCATCGGCGCAACGAAGTCCATCAGTTGGAAGAACGACTTGTCGTTCTTCTTGCCGAACCACAACGCCGCCAGCATCACACCGATGAAACCACCGTGGAACGACATGCCGCCCTTCCACACCTCGAAGATCAGCATCGGGTTGGCCAGGTATGCGCTCAGGTCATAGAACAGCACGTAACCCAGTCGACCGCCGACAATGACGCCCATCGACATCCAGAACACCATGTCGGAAAGTTTTTCCTTGGTCCAGGTCGGGTCGAAGCGGTTGAGCCGGCGCGATGCCAGCAGCCACGCACCGCCGATGCCAATCAGGTACATCAACCCGTACCAGTGGATTTTCAGCGGACCGATGGCCAGGGCCACCGGGTCGATCTGCGGGTAAGGCAGCATTGCGACTCCTCATTAGCGTTAAAACTTTCAAAATTCCCGGCGGACGCTGTCATGCCAGGATTAAGCCAGGATTGTGCGGTGCGTCAGAGCAGGAAACTCAAACCGACGCAGAACAGCAAAGCGGCGAACAGCCTTTTGAGCAAGCGCGGCGACAGCTTGTGGGCCAACCTTGCACCCAATCGAGCAAAGATCATGCTGGTCAGGGCAATGCCCAGCAGCGCCGGCAGGTAAACAAAACCGAGACTATGGGCCGGCAACAACGGATCGTGCCACCCCAGAATCATGAAACTTAATGCACTTGCCAGAGCTATCGGCAAGCCGCAGGCAGATGAAGTGGCCACGGCCTGCTGCATCGGCACACTGCGCCAGGTCAGGAACGGTACGGTCAACGAACCACCGCCAATTCCGAATATCGCCGAGGCCCAGCCGATCACCGTACCGGCGAGGGTCAGACCGACTTTGCCGGGCACCGTTCGGCTGGCTTTGGGCTTGAAGTCCAACGCCAGTTGCACCGCGATCACCAGGGCGAACACGCCGATGATCTTTTGCAGGTTGGGACCGGAGATCGCCTCCGCAGTCAGCGCACCAAAACCGGCACCCAGCAGAATGCCAACGGTCATCCACGCAAAGATCGGCCAGCGCACGGCGCCCCGACGATGATGCTCGCGCACCGCGTTGACCGAGGTAAAAATGATCGTCGCCAGCGAGGTACCGACCGCCAGGTGCGTCAGGATGGAAGCATCGAAGCCCTGCAAGGTGAAACTGAACACCAGCACCGGCACGATGATGATCCCGCCACCCACGCCAAACAGACCGGCCAGCACACCTGCGCAGGCGCCAAGCGCCAGATAGAGCAGAAATTCCATGGGCGATCCCTGTACACCATTAAACCTGCGCGGCATGGTAACGGATGCATGGCACTTGGCTCCACTGTGCAAGCCGATGGAACGATGAGCGATGTCTGCGTAGAGTGGGCAAAAAACACACAAGGACCACCTTATGTGCCTGATTGTCTTTGCCTGGCGCCCGGGTCACGCCCAGCCGCTGATCGTTGCGGCCAACCGTGACGAATTCTACGCCCGGCCCAGCCTGCCGCTGGCGCAATGGGAAGAAAACCCACAGGTTTATGCCGGTCGCGATCTGGAGGCTGGCGGCACCTGGCTCGGTGTCGGCGCCAACAGGCGTTTTGCAGCATTGACCAATATTCGTGACCCTCATCAACCTGCGGCACGCAAATCCCGTGGCGAGTTGGTGGCGCGCTTTCTCGCAGGCGATATGCCCATTGATGACTATCTGGACGACGTTGTCGGACGTTCGCTGGAATATGCCGGGTTCAACCTGCTGGTCGGCAATGCCAACGAACTGTGGCATTACCACGCCCGGGACGCTGAGGCGGTTTTATTGCCGCCGGGCGTCTACGGATTGTCCAATGCCGGGTTGGACACTCCTTGGCCCAAATTGCTCAAGGCGCGGGCGGGGCTGGAGACGTTGCTGGACGATCCCCAACCCGAGAAGCTTCTGGCCTTGCTGAGCGACGCGCAGACCGCGCCGTTCGCCGAATTGCCGGACACCGGGGTGGGGTTGGCGACCGAGTCGCTGCTGTCGAGTGTTTTCATTGCCAGCCAGAGCTATGGGACCCGGGCGAGTACGGCGTTGATCGTGCAGGCGGATGGGGCGCGGCATCTGGTTGAGCGCAGCTTTGGGCCGTATGGCGGGCATCTTGGGGAGGTTGAGGTCAGGATCTAGGCTTTGTGGTGTTTGGGCTGCCGCCTTCGCGGGCAAGCCCGCTCCCACAGGTTTTTTTGGTGTACACACAATTTGTGTTTCACACCGAACACTGTGGAAGCGGGCTTGCTCCGGGCGGCGCTCCGACGATGGGCGCACCGCCGATCTAGACCGCCTTCGCCGCCGCCGGATTGACCATCTTCGCCAATCCAAGGTTCTTCAGCGCCAGTTGCAACGAGCTGTGGATAACCTGCGGGTTGTCGATGGTCATCAGCTCTGCCAGCAGCTCCTTGGCCTTGTCCAGGTTGATCTGGCGCAGCATCCACTTCACCTTTGGCAGGTTGGTGGCGTTCATCGACAGACTGTCAAAGCCCATCGCGGTCAACAGCACCGCTGCCGCCGGATCGCCGGCCATCTCGCCGCAAATACTCACCGGCTTGCCTTCGGCATGGGCATCGCGCACCACGGTTTGCAGGGCTTGCAAGACCGCCGGGTGCAGGTAGTCGTAGAGGTCGGCCACCCGCGGGTTGTTGCGGTCCACGGCGAGCAGGTACTGGGTCAGGTCGTTGGAGCCGACCGACAGGAAGTCCACCTGCCGCGCCAGCTCCCTGGTCTGATACACCGCTGCCGGAATCTCGATCATCACACCAATCGGCGGCATCGGCACATCGGTGCCTTCGTCGCGCACCTCGCCCCAGGCCCGGTGAATCAGGTGCAACGCTTCTTCGAGTTCGTGGATGCCCGAGATCATCGGCAGCAGGATGCGCAGGTTGTTCAGGCCTTCGCTGGCCTTGAGCATCGCCCGGGTCTGCACCAGGAAAATTTCCGGGTGGTCGAGGGTGACGCGGATGCCGCGCCAGCCCAGGAACGGGTTGTCTTCCTTGATCGGGAAGTACGACAGCGCCTTGTCGCCACCGATGTCCAGCGTACGCATGGTCACGGGTTGCGGGTGGAACGCGGCGAGCTGCTCGCGGTAGATTGCCAGTTGTTCCTTTTCGCTGGGGAAGCGCTGGTTGATCATGAACGGCACTTCGGTGCGGTACAGGCCCACTCCCTCGGCGCCACGCTTCTGCGCACGCGCCACGTCGGCCAGCAGGCCGGTGTTGACCCACAGCGGCATGCGGTGACCATCGACGGTCACACAAGGCAGGTCGCGCAGGGAATCAAGCCCCAGCGCCAGCTGTTTCTCTTCCTCCACCACTTCAGCGAACTGCTTGCGCAGTACATCGCTCGGGTTGGTAAAGACTTCACCGCGCACGCCATCGAGGATCATCTCGATGCCGTCGACCTTGGCATACGGCAAATCGACCAGGCCCATCACGGTCGGGATGCCCATGGCCCGCGCCAGGATCGCGACGTGAGAGTTGCCCGAACCGAGGACTGAGACCAGGCCAACCAGCGTGCCCTCCGGCACTTCCCCGAGCATGGCCGGGGTCAGTTCCTCGGCGACCAGAATGGTTTTTTCCGGATAGACCAGGTTCTGCTGGCGCTCTTCCTGCAAATAGGCGAGCAGGCGGCGCCCCAGGTCCTTGACGTCCGAGGCCCGCTCACGCAGGTAGGCGTCGTCCATCAATTCGAAACGGTTGACGTGATCGGTGACCACCTGACGCAAAGCGCCCTGGGCCCACTGTCCGGTCTTTATTACGGTGGTGACTTCATTGCCCAGCGCCGCGTCGTCCAGCATCATCAGGTAGACGTCGAACAGGGCCCGCTCTTCGGGCCGCAACTGGGTGGCCAGCTTGGCGGACAACGCGCGCATGTCGGCGCGCACGCCCTCGATGGCGGTCTTGAACAGCTTGAGTTCCGCGTCGATGTCGACGATGGTTTTGTCTGGCACTACGTCAAGGTCGGCCGGTGGCAGCATGACCACCGCCGTACCGACGGCCGCGCCCGGTGAACCCGGCACACCGACGAACTTGGCTTCCTGAATGCCCTTGCCCTGACGGCCAAGGCCACGGATCGAGCCGGTGGCCTCGGCATGGGCGATAACCCCGGCGAGCTGCGCGCTCATGGTCACCAGGAAGGCTTCTTCACCTTCATCGAACTGGCGACGTTCCTTTTGCTGGATGACCAGCACGCCGACGACGCGGCGGTGGTGAATGATCGGCGCCCCGAGGAATGAGGCGTAGCGCTCTTCACCGGTCTCGGCGAAGTAGCGGTAGCGCGGGTGATCCGCGGCGTTTTCGAGGTTCAGGGGTTCTTCACGCGTGCCGACCAGGCCGACCAGACCTTCGTTGGGTGCCATGCTGACCTTGCCGATCGAGCGCTTGTTCAAGCCCTCGGTCGCCATCAGCACAAAGCGGTTGGTCTCGGGATCAAGCAGGTAGACCGAGCAGACCTGGCTGCCCATGGCCTCTTTGACGCGCAACACAATAATCCCCAACGCCGCCTTGAGATCCTTGGCGGAGTTAACTTCCTGGACGATCTTGCGCAGCGTATTGAGCATGGCTCGGGGTCGAACTCCGTCGTCAGTCGCGCGCTAAAAGGCGCGGGGCAAGCTCTTTGAGAGCGCGTCGATACACCTCGCGCTTGAATGTCACCACCTGGCCCAACGGATACCAATAGCTGACCCAGCGCCAACCATCGAATTCCGGTTTACCGGTCAAATCCATCCGCACCCGCTGCTCGTTGGAGATCAGGCGCAGGAGAAACCATTTCTGTTTCTGGCCGATGCACAGCGGTTGGCTGTGGGTACGGACCAGGCGTTGCGGCAAACGATAGCGCAACCAGCCGCGGGTACAGGCAAGAATTTCAACGTCCTCGCGCTCCAGGCCCACTTCTTCGTTCAGCTCGCGGTACAAGGCGTCTTCCGGCGTCTCCTGAGGGTTGATTCCCCCTTGCGGAAACTGCCAGGCATCTTGATTGATACGGCGAGCCCATAGCACCTGTCCGGCATCATTCGTGAGAATGATCCCGACATTGGGGCGGAAACCATCGGGGTCGATCACGGCAACAACCTCGCAAACGCATGTCGCCGCATTGTTCCACAAAGGTCGTGAAGGCAGCAACGCGCCGACCGACCTTATGTGCACTCTGGTGAAAAGTCCGTATTCTGGGCGCCTTTCTACAGACTTTTCAGCGAGTAACCGCAATGCGCCTGGCTTTATTCGACTTGGACAACACCCTCCTGGGCGGCGACAGTGACCACGCCTGGGGCGATTACCTGTGTGAACGCGGCTTTCTCGACGCCGTGGCCTACAAGACCCGCAATGATGCGTTCTATCAGGATTATCTCGCCGGCCAGCTGGATAACGCCGCCTACCTGAATTTTTGCCTGGAAGTGCTCGGTCGCACCGAAATGGCCACGCTGGACGAATGGCACCTGGATTACATGCGCGACTGCATCGAGCCTATCGTGCTGCCCAAGGCCATGGCCCTTTTAGCCAAGCACCGTGAAGCGGGCGACAAGCTGGTGATCATCACCGCCACCAACCGTTTTGTCACCGGGCCGATTGCCGCACGACTGGGCGTCGAAACCCTGATCGCCACCGAGTGCGAAATGGTCGATGGCCGCTACACCGGGCGCAGCACCGACATCCCATGCTTTCGTGAAGGCAAAGTGACACGCCTGACCCGCTGGCTGGAAGAAACCGGGCATTCGCTGGAAGACAGCTATTTCTATAGCGATTCGATGAATGACCTGCCGCTGCTGGAGCAGGTGACGAACCCGGTGGCAGTGGACCCGGACCCGAACTTGCGCGCCGAGGCCGAGAAACGAGGCTGGCCGGTCATCAGTCTGCGCGACTGATGACCGTCTTCTGCAGGAGCGAGCATGCTCGCGATGGTCGCCAACGATAAAGTTGGCAGCCTGACACCCCGCGGTGTCCGGTCCCCCATCGCGAGCAAGCTCGCTCCTACAGGGAAGGTGCACGCTTCAGACTGGTTTAGCCCCCATCAACCCCGCAATGGCGATAAAGCAGACAAAACTGAACAACGCCAGGGCGAAACTGAACCTGCCCACGCCTCCCGGGGTCTTGCGCAGCTTGTTCAGGCGCACCAGCAACCAGAACCACGCCAGTGCCGCCACGGTGTAGAGCACGCTGGAGGCCAGAAGCCAGGTCTGGCCCAGTGGCCAGCCCACCCGGTGCACCATCGCCCACCCCGTGAAAGGCAAGCTCAACAGCGCCAGCCCCATCACCAGCCAGACAAACACCCGCGGCCGTTGCAACGTGCGGCTGGCCGCCGTGGTGTCCCCTTGGTGCCGCGTGCGCCAGACCCAAATCGCCAGGCCCAGCGCGCAGAGCAACAACAGCGCGGTGGCCACGACATGCGCCATCTTCAGGGCGGTTAATGTTTCCATGGTTCGATTTCCTTATGCCTTGCCCATCAGCGTAGCCGTTCAGCCAAGAAACAGCTGATAGGCCGGGTTGTCGCTTTCATCCCAGTACGGGTAGCCGATTTCCTCAAGCGCCGCCGGCACCAGATGACGCTCTTCGTGGGGCACTTGCAGGCCGGCGACCACACGGCCGTCCGCCGCGCCATGGTTGCGGTAATGGAACATCGAGATGTTCCAGCGCCCGCCAAGCTTGCTGAGGAAGTTGAACAACGCACCCGGTCGCTCTGGGAACTCAAAACGCAGCACCACTTCGTCCACAACCTGGGCCGCGCGACCACCGACCATGTGACGGATGTGCAGTTTGGCCAGTTCGTTGTCGGTCAGGTCCAGCACCGGGAACCCCTGTTCGGTCAAACTGGCGAGCAGCTTGCTGCGCGGATCGTTTTCCGGGTGCGTCTGTACGCCAACGAAAATGTGGGCTTCGCTGCCGGTGTTGTAGCGATAATTGAATTCGGTGATCTGGCGCTTGCCGATGGCTTCGCAGAATGCCTTGAAGCTGCCCGGTTTTTCCGGAATGGTCACGGCAATGATGGCTTCGCGGCCTTCACCCAGCTCGGCGCGCTCGGCGACGTGGCGAAGACGGTCGAAGTTGACGTTGGCGCCGGAATCGATGGCTACAAAAGTGTGCCCGGTGACACCGCGCTGCTCCACGTACTTCTTGATGCCGGCGACGCCCAGAGCGCCGGCAGGTTCGGTGATCGAGCGGGTATCGTCGTAGATATCCTTGATCGCCGCGCAAATTTCGTCGGTGCTGACGGTGATCACCTCATCGACGTAATCCTTGCAGATATCGAAGGTGTGCTGACCGATCTGGGCCACCGCCACGCCATCGGCAAAGATGCCCACGGCCGGCAGTACGACACGCTCACCCGCTGCCATGGCCGCTTGCAGACAGTTGGAGTCGTCGGGCTCGACGCCGATGATTTTGATCTCAGGACGAAGGTACTTGGCATACGCCGCAATGCCGGCGATCAGGCCACCACCGCCCACCGGCACGAAGATCGCATCCAGGCGGCCCGGTTGCTGGCGCAAAATCTCCATCGCCACCGTGCCCTGCCCCGCGATGGTGTGAGGGTCATCGTAGGGGTGGATGTAGACGTAGCCTTTTTCATCGACCAGCTTCAGCGAGAAGGCCAGGGCTTCCGGGAACGAATCCCCGTGCAGCACCACTTTGCCGCCCCGCGAACGCACGCCCTCGACCTTGATTTCCGGAGTGGTCTTGGGCATGACGATGGTGGCTTTCACACCCAGTACTTTTGCCGCCAGGGCCAGGCCTTGTGCGTGGTTGCCCGCCGAAGCCGTCACCACGCCACGGGCGCGCTCTTCGTCGCTCAGTTGCGTGAGCTTGTTATAGGCCCCACGAATCTTGAACGAGAACACCGGCTGCAAGTCTTCACGCTTGAGCAAAATACTGTTGCCCAGCCGCTCGGAGAGCTGGCGGGCAGTCTGCAATGGGGTTTCTACGGCAACGTCATAAACGCGCGAGGTGAGGATCTTCTTGACGTACTGTTCGAGCATCGGAAAGCATCACTGGGCGGCTTGGGCGGAACCGGGGAGTCTAACCCGCATTTCGGCCATGCGACCACACGAATGAAGAGGTTTTAACCCATCATGGCGCTATAATGCGGGCCTTTCCGTCTACCCTTGCCCGCTTTCGGAGCCCGCATGACCCAGGATCAACTCAAACAGGCCGTGGCCCAGGCTGCCGTCGACTTCATCCTCCCGAAACTCGATGACAAGAGCGTCGTCGGGGTCGGCACCGGCTCCACCGCCAATTGCTTCATCGACGCCCTGGCCCAGCACAAGGGCGCCTTCGACGGCGCGGTCGCCAGCTCCGAAGCCACCGCTGCACGCCTCAAGGGCCACGGCATTCCAGTGTACGAACTGAACACCGTCAGCGACCTGGAGTTCTACGTCGACGGCGCCGACGAAAGCGACGAGCACCTGAACCTGATCAAGGGCGGCGGCGCGGCCCTGACGCGCGAGAAGATCGTCGCCGCCGTGGCCAAGACCTTCATCTGCATCGCCGACGCCAGCAAACTGGTGCCGGTGCTTGGCGAATTCCCGCTGCCGGTGGAAGTGATCCCGATGGCCCGCAGCCACGTGGCCCGTCAACTGGTCAAACTGGGCGGCGACCCGGTTTACCGTGAAGGCGTTGTGACCGACAACGGCAACATCATCCTCGACGTGTTCAACCTGCAGATCACCAATCCGGTGGAGCTGGAAGCGCAGATCAACGCGATTGTCGGCGTGGTCACCAACGGCTTGTTCGCGGCGCGACCGGCGGACCTGCTGTTGCTGGGCACGAGCGAAGGCGTGAAGACGCTGAAGGCGCAGTAACCTCAATCCCAATACCCTGTAGAAGCGAGCATGCTCGGGAAGAAATGCACAGGCAACGCTGGCAGCCTGACACCCCTCGGTGCCTGAGCCACCATCGCGAGCGTGCTCGCTCCTGCAGGGGTTCTGTGTTCTTAGGGCTTCTTGAACACATAAAACAGGTTCGGCTCGCTCACCAGATACAGCGTACCGTCGTCATCCATGGCCATGCCTTCCGCTTGCGGCACCGTTTTCGTCAGCCCCTGGCGCCCCTTGCTCAGCGACATCGTGCTCAAAGGGCGACCGTCGACATCCAGTTCCAGAATCAGTCGCGACTCGTCGGACAGCGCGAGTAAATGGCCGCTGCGCTCGTCGTATTGCAGGCTGGAGAGGTCTCGAACGAACATTCCCGCATCCCGCTTGGGGTTGTTGACCACGTGGACGGCGTACGACTTTTCCGGGTTGTAATGCGGGAAACCCTGCACTTCGTAGATCAACATCGGGTCGCGCTCCTTGGCGACAAACAGACGCTTGCCGACCGAATCATAGGCCAGGCCTTCGAAACCCTTGTTACTGCTCATGTGCACGCCAAGCGTCATCTGTTCGGCGTCGGCAGCGTCGAGGAAGGTGGTGTCTTCTTCCAGATGAATCTTGATCAACCGCTGCTGGCGCTCGTCGGTAAGCACGTAGGTGTCGGCGCTGATGAACTCCACGGCTTCAGGATCACCGAAACCGATCAGCGCAATGCGCCGGATGATCTGGCCTTGCAGCGACAGTTCGATCAGCTCCGAGTTTTTGTTGGTGACGGTGAACAGGCTTTTGCGCACCGGATCGAAAGTCAGTGCCGACACATCGTCATCCAGGCCTTCGATGGTCCGGCCTTCGAGGGTGACAAGGTAGCGATCCAGCCCGATGGACTGCGCGCTTTCCGGCTGCCAAAGCGTGTACAGGTTGAACCAGGCGCGCTCGAACAGCCTCAGGTACTGGCCGATGGTGAGCAGGATGAGCAGCGCAATCGCCAGCAGGATCAGAATCAGGGGTTTGGGACGGGCAAATCGACGCATCGGGAAGGCTCGGATATCAGAACAGGTGGATGAAATACCACGGCAGTCTGAATCCAAGCTTAATGGCCATTAGCCCCAGCCTACAACTGAGCGTCGCGCTTCCTACAAAACGCGGATCAGTTCTGCTTCTCGAAACGATAGAACAAGTTGGGCTCGCTGACCATGTACAGCGTGCCTGCCTCGTCCATGGTCACGCCCTCAGCGCGCGGGATGGTCTTTTTCAGCCCGTTGAAACCGCCCAGCACGGTCATGAAGCTCACTTGTTCGCCCTTCTCGTCGAGCTCCAGCAACAGATGAGAGTCAGCAGACAGCACCAGGGTATGCCGGGTTCGAGGATCGATGGCCAGGGCCGACAGGTTGCGGATGTCGAGTTCGTCACTGGCCAGCTTTTGTTTGTCGCCAGTCAGCGTCTGACCGTCGGCACTCTTCCAGGTAAACAGCGCTGCGGGGCGCTCCTCACCCAGCAGCATCTGCTGGTTTTTTGCATCCCAGACGACCGCTTCGAAGGCTTTATTCTGGTCCGCAGAGGGGCCAAGGTCGTATTTTGCGAAGTTGGACATGTTCAGCTCGCGGGTGTCGGCGTCCACCTTGACGATGACCAACAAATGCTGGCGTTCATCGACGATAGCCAACCGACCATTCCCCATGACCGTCACCCCTTCCGGATTGCTCCAGCCCACCAACGGCATCTTGCGCAACACCTCGCCCTGCAAGGTCAGCTCGACCAAGAACGGGTTCTTGCCCATGACCGCGAACAGGGTCTTGGTTTGCGGGTCGTAGGCAAGGTCCGATGCTTCGTCCTTTTCCATCCCCGGCAACGCCTTGGCATCGATCACCACCCGATAGTCCGGCAACCAGATGCTTTCCTGGCGCTCTGCCGTACTTTCAAAGCGCTCCATTATCCAGAGCAGGCCACGGTCATCCCAATGCATCGCAAACGCCAGGCCGTACGCCGCGCCGGCAACCAACAAAAGCCAGGCATACCAGCGCATGAAGAAACGCGGGCGGCGGGCAGTCTTGAGCGAAGGCAGCGGTTGGGTGGCCATCGAGAGATGCGTTCCAGAAATTCAGGCTAGAGGTAATAGCACAGTTGGGCCCGGCTCAGACGCCGTTAATCCACGAATTATCCGGAGAGGATGTGAAAAAAATGGCAAATGGCGGGTTTGCCTTGTTATTCACCACCCCGCCCCTGTAGGAGCGAGCATGTCGAGGCGCTCGCTCCTACAGAAAGCAGATCAGCGTACGCTGCTGGTGAAGCGGCTGGCGTCTGGCAGTTCGAGGACGATTTCGTCACCCACATTCAGCGGGCCAACGCCCACTGGCGTGCCGGTGAGGATTACGTCGCCGGCTTGCAGCGAGAAGCAGGCCGCCATGTGCTGGATCATGGGCACGATCGGGTTGAGCATGGCGCTGCTGTTGCCATCCTGACGCACTTCGCCGTTGATGGTCAGGCGGATGCCGATGTCGGTCAGGTCAGCGAACGTGCTGCCGACCACGAATGGAGCAATCACCGCAGCGCCGTCGAAGGACTTGGCGATTTCCCATGGCAACCCCTTGGATTTCAACTCGGCCTGCTTGTCGCGCAGGGTCAGGTCCAGGGCTGGCGCAAAACCGGAAATGGCGTCCAGCACTTCTTCGCGGCTAGGCTTGGTCGACAGCGGCTTGCCGATCAGCACGGCGATTTCCGCTTCGTAATGCACCGAGCCACGCTCGGTGGGAATGCTGAAACCACCTTCCAGTGGCACCACGCAACTGCCTGGCTTGATGAACAGCAGCGGCTCTGTAGGAACCGGGTTGTCCAGCTCCTTGGCGTGTTCGGCGTAGTTGCGCCCGATGCACACCACTTTTCCCAAAGGAAAGTGGATACGCGTACCGTCGACATACTGGTGCTGATAGCTCATTACCGACTCCTGGTTCATTGATTCAAACAGCGAATATCTTGCCCGGGTTCATGATGCCGTTCGGATCGAACACCGATTTGAGCGCCTTCATGTACTCGATCTCAACCGGTGAGCGGCTGTAGGTCAAGTAGTCGCGCTTGACCAGCCCCACGCCGTGCTCGGCGGAAATCGATCCGTTGTACTGCTCAACGGTTTCGAACACCCGCTTGTTGACCGTTGCGCACCGGGCGAAAAACTCGTCCTTGCCCAGGTCTTCCGGCTTGAGGATGTTCAGGTGCAGGTTGCCGTCACCGATGTGGCCGTACCAGACGACTTCAAAGTCCGGGTAGTCTTCAGCGACGATCTCATCAATTTCCTGCAGGAACGCAGTGACTTTGGACACTGTGACCGAAATATCGTTTTTGTAAGGCGTGCGGTGGGAGATCGTCTCGGAAATGTACTCGCGCAACTTCCACAGGTTCTGCAACTGGGTCTGGTTCTGACTCATCACGCCGTCCAGCACCCAGCCTTGCTCCACGCAGTGCTCAAAGATTTCCAGCGCCAGGTTGGCCACTTCCTCGGTGGTCGCCTCGAACTCCAGCAGCGCGTAGAACGGGCATTCGGTGTCGAACGGCGCCGGCACATCGCCACGCGCCATGACCTTGGCAAGGGCCTTGTCAGAGAAAAACTCGAAAGCAGTCAGGTCGAGCTTGCCGTGGAAGGCGTGCAACACCGGCATGATCGAGTCGAGATCGGCGGCGCCCAGCACCATGGCCGTGAGGTTTTTCGGTGCGCGGTCCAGGCGCATGGTCGCCTCGACCACAAACCCGAGGGTACCTTCGGCACCGATGAACAGCTGTCGCATGTCGTAGCCGGTGGCGTTCTTGATCAGGTCGTGGTTCAGCTCCAGCAGGTCGCCCTTGCCGGTCACCACTTTCATGCCCGCCACCCAGTTGCGGGTCATGCCATAGCGAATAACCTTGATTCCGCCGGCATTGGTGCCGATATTGCCGCCAATCTGACTGGAACCAGCGGAAGCGAAGTCCACCGGGTAATACAGGCCCTTCTCTTCGGCGACATTTTGCAGATGCTCGGTCACCACCCCTGGTTGGCACACGGCGGTGCGGTCGGTCAGGTTCACGTCGAGTATCTGGTTCATGTAGTCGAAAGACACCACCACTTCGCCATTCGCCGCAACGGCAGCGGCGGACAAACCGGTGCGCCCGCCGGAGGGCACCAGCGCCACCTTATGCGCATTGGCCCAACGGACAATGGCCTGCACCTGCTCGATGGTCTTGGGAAAGACAATGGCCGTCGGGGCGGGCGCGAATTGCTTGGTCCAGTCCTTGCCATAGGTGTTCAGGGAATCGGCATCGGTCAGGACCTTGCCCGGCTCAACCAACGTCTTCAGTTCTTCAATCTGGGCAGGACTGGTCATCGACAGAACTCTCGAACAATTCATGGTCATCCTGAGAACGCTTCACGTCGCAGGAACGGGTGTTTAGCGGGGCTCGTATGCTAGCATAACGACCCCGCAGCATAGCGCCCAACGGCTAATCTGCGGAGACGGCTCTCCAGCCGTCCGGGTCAGCGTCTGTTGACCATTTCCTGCCATTTTTCTCCGGGATACAGGTTTACGCAGATGAGCAAGACTTCTCTCGATAAGAGCAAGATCAAGTTCCTTCTTCTCGAAGGCGTCCACCAATCGGCTGTCGACGTCCTCAAGTCGTCCGGCTACACCAGCATCGAGTACCTCACCGGTTCTCTGCCGGAAGCCCAACTGAAGGAAAAGATCGCCGATGCTCACTTCATCGGCATTCGCTCCCGCACCCAACTGACGGAAGAGGTCTTCGATCACGCGAAGAAGCTCGTCGCAGTCGGCTGTTTCTGCATCGGCACCAACCAGGTCGACCTGAACGCGGCCCGTGAGCGCGGCATTGCCGTGTTCAACGCACCGTACTCCAACACCCGCTCCGTCGCCGAGCTGGTACTGGCCGAAGCGATCCTGTTGCTGCGCGGCATCCCTGAGAAGAACGCCTCCTGCCACCGTGGCGGCTGGATCAAGAGCGCGGCCAATTCCTTCGAGATCCGTGGCAAGAAGCTGGGGATCGTTGGTTATGGCTCGATCGGTACGCAGCTGTCGGTCCTGGCCGAAGGCCTGGGCATGCAGGTGTACTTCTACGACACCGTGACCAAACTGCCTTTGGGTAACGCCACCCAGGTCGGCAACCTTCACGAACTGTTGGGCATGTCCGACATCGTCACCCTGCACGTACCGGAAACCGCTGCGACCCAGTGGATGATCGGCGAGAAGGAAATCCGTGCCATCAAGAAGGGCGGCATCCTGATCAACGCTGCTCGCGGCACCGTGGTCGAACTGGACCACCTGGCAGCGGCCATCAAGGACAAACACCTGATCGGCGCGGCCATCGACGTATTCCCGGTGGAGCCACGCTCCAACGACGAAGAGTTCGAAAGCCCGCTGCGCGGCCTGGACAACGTGATCCTGACCCCGCACATCGGCGGTTCCACCGCTGAAGCGCAAGCCAACATCGGTCTGGAAGTGGCAGAAAAGCTGGTCAAGTACAGCGACAACGGTACCTCGGTATCGTCGGTGAACTTCCCGGAAGTGGCCCTGCCGGCTCACCCTGGCAAGCACCGCCTGCTGCACATCCACGAGAACATTCCGGGTGTGATGAGCGAGATCAACAAGGTGTTCGCCGAAAACGGCATCAACATCTCCGGTCAGTTCCTGCAGACCAACGAGAAAGTCGGCTACGTGGTCATCGACGTCGACGCCGAGTACTCGGACCTGGCGCAAGAGAAGCTGCAGCACATCAACGGCACCATTCGGTCCCGCGTGCTGTTCTGATCGCGATGCGAGCAACAAAAAAGGGAGCCTTCGGGCTCCCTTTTTCATGCCTGCGTCATTTGACGTTGACGGTGATCTTCGGCGAGACGATCGGTGGGTCGAACGGCATGTGACCGCTGTCTCCAAGCTCCAGTTGCAGCGTATGCTTGCCGGGCTCCAGCGTCACTTCAGCCTGGGTCTGCGCCTTGCCGAAATGCAGGTGGTTAGCATCGTTCGGGATCGGCTGGCCGGCAGCTGGCAGCTTGTCCACGTCGATCAGCAAGTGGTGGTGGCCGGTGTTCTTGGTCACATCACCGGCAGGCGCCAACGCGATGTTTTCGACCGCAAACTTGACGACGAAGGTCTTGGGAACCGTGGCGCCATCCGCAGGAGAGACGATGGACACTTCAGCACCCTTCGGCGCCGGCGTCGCCGCACTGGCCAGTACCGAAACACCCATCAACAGGCCAGCCAAAGCAGCACGTGACATAAAGGATTTCATTCTCTTCTCCAGTTTTTTCGTAAAATTCGCGTGGTCATGACAACTTCATGACCATTCGTTGTCGAAGGCACTCGACAACCATAGCAAAGCGAGCCTGAATCAAAGGGTCGCCATAAGAAATTCCAAGGAGTGACCATGCGCTTTCTGCCTGGCCTGATCTGCCTGCTACCCCTTCTGAGCCCTTTGGCCCATGCCGAACTGATCGACGACGTAAACGACCGTGGTGAATTGCGTATTGCTCTTGAGGCTAATACACCGCCCTTCAATTTCAAGAACGACGGAAACCTCTCGGGCTTTGAAGTCGAACTGGGCCAGTTGCTGGCCAACGAACTGGATGTACGGGCCGATTTTGTCGTCACCGATTCCAGCGATCTGTTGGCCGGCGTTGAAAGCGGCAAGTACGACATCGCGATCAACCACATAGCACTGACCCCGGAACTCAAGGATCGTTTCGACTTCAGCGAACCTTACGCTCGAGTGGATGGACAATTGCTTGCGCAAAAGGACGAGGAGCCGCGGTCGATACTGCTGGTGCAGTCGTTGGCGGAGGAGAAACCCAAGGCCGCTGCAGAGGTAAACCTGGCGATTCCATTCCAGAAGGGCAATCCGGCGTTCCATGTCAGCCTGGAAAACGCCCTGCAGCGGATCAAGGCCGATGGACGGCTGGAGGCGCTGGAGAAGAAGTGGCTGGCGGGGGATGGGGTCAAGCCCTGAGGCCTGGAGATCACACACCAACAGTGGGAGCGGGCTTGCTCGCGAATGCGGTCGGTCAGTAAATAATGATGTGCCTGACCCACCGCTTTCGCGAGCAAGCCCGCTCCCACAGGGGGGTGTGGTGACCTTTAGTTAAGTGCAGCCAACGCCTGCGCCGCCTCAACCAATTCCAGCTCACTGAACACCCGCACCCCATGGCGCTTGAGCAACGCCGCCGTCACCCCCTCGCCGGTGACCTTCACCCGGTTGAACGTGCCGTCATAGGTCTGGCGGTTGCCGCAGGACGGACTGTTGGCCTTGAGCACGGCGATGCGGATGTCGTGGGCTTGCACCAAGGCCAGCGCCTGATGTGCCCCGGCCAGGAACTGCGCGCTGACGTCCTGGCCCTCGGTGGTGATGACCGATGCCTGCCCATCCAGCACTTGCGCCCCCTGCCCGCCCGGGATTTCCGCTGCTGCCCGTGGCGTCGGCAAGCCACCGGCCACTTCCGGGCACAGCGGAACGACACGGCCTTCATCGAGCCACTGCTGAAGCTGATCAAATGGCCCGCTGGCCCCGCCGTCGTAGCGCACGCGGTGACCCAACAGGCAGCGGCTCACCAGAATCTTGTGCATGATCAGAACGGCTCATTGCCACGGCGCCGGAACCAGCCGGTCAACGACAGGCGATCCCGAGTCGCGGGCAGCACTTCATGGGGCACCTCACCGGACAGGAACACTACCAGGCAGCCGCCGGTGGGCAGTACGTCGTATTCGCCACGGTCCTCGAGGTACATGCGCAATTGCCCGCCCTCGTTCGGCAGCCAGGCGTCATTGAGATACAGCACCGCCGACACCGCGCGCCGGTCATCGTCCCTGAAGCGATCAAGGTGCTTGAGGTAGAAAGCGCCGGGCGGGTACATCGCAAAATGGCACTCGAAATCTTCCAGGCCCAGGTACAGGCCGCGATTGATCGCTTCACGCAGGCTGTCCATGAGCGCCAGGTAGCGGTCGCACGCCTCGGCCTGTCCCGGTTCGATCCACTGGATCTGGTCGCCGCGAATCGCCTCGCGAATCTCCGAAGTGGGCCCGCGCCCGACGGCCGCAGGCGTCAGTTCACCCTCGACCGAACGTTTACGGCACTCAGCCGCCAGCGCTCGGGTCAGATCCAGAGGCAGGAAAATATTCTGCTGCGACCAGCCGTGTTCAGCCAGGTCGTCGACGATACGTAACAGCAGCGGGTGATCAGAGGATATTTGCATGGCGCGCATAGTATTCCTGTACCCGAAATTCCGACAGAGCCACAAGGCGGCTTGATACGAATTCTCGACAAGTCGGTATGCCGCACGGAGAATAGTCGGCTGCTGACAGGAGTCCCTATGCGTCGTTTGCTTTTCTCACTGCTGATGTTCTGCGCTTTGCCCGCCTGGGCAGACGGCCACGACCAGTTGTACAAAGTCGCCGGCTGGCCAGAACAACGCGCGCACTTCAACGATGCCCTGGCAGCCGCTCAGCAGCGTTACCAGAACAGCCTGCCGCCTGCAGTGTTTCAGGCCCTGGTGAATAACAGCAATCAACGTTTCGCAGCGCAAGCCGTCGACCAACGTGCCCAATCGCAACTGCGCAAGAATCTCGCCGATCCGAAACCGGCCCTGACCTTTTTCCAGTCGGCCCTGGGCAAGAAGATCGTTGCTGCCGAGTTGCTGGCCACCCGCCGTGATCAATTGGCGAAAAACGCCAAGGGCCTGCCAAAAATCCAGGCCAGCGACAGCCGCCTGTTGATTATCGGCCATCTGGCACAGGCCCTGCCCGCGCGCGAGGCCGGCGCGGAAGTGAGCCTGGCGATTGCCGGCGTCGCGGCCGACAGCCTCAGCGCGATGATCCCGGGCCTCCTGGGCGGCGGTCAGGCGCAAGGCCTGCTCAACGGTCAGCGCCAGCGATTGATGGACCAGATCGGCAGCGACCTGAACAACACGCTGTTGTATGTCTATCGCGACCTGTCGGATAACGAACTGGAAGAGTTCGCCACCTTCGCCGAGTCGGCTGAAGGCCAGGCTTACTACCAGGCGGCGCTGGCGGCGATTCGCGCGGGGTTGGCGGTGGGGCAGAGTTCTTCGAACCTCAGCCAGTGATCTTTGGCGCCAGTTAGATCGCTATCGCGGGCAAGCCCGCTCCCACAGGGTTTTTCAGTGAACACAGATATTGTGTACACCAAGAGCACCTGTGGGAGCGGGCTTGTCGAATCGTCGCACCGCCGCGATGGGGCCGGAACAATCGCTACACATTTCTGCCCTTCACCCGCCGACTCAAAAACCCGAAAAACTCCCTGCGCATCTCCAGCGACTCGTTCGCCAGATGGTGCCTTCCCTCAGGCAGCATCAACACCTGCGGCCGATTGAACTTGGCCTTCAACACGTCAAGGTTATGCGGCCAATCCACCGTCATGTCCTGCTGCCCCTGCACAATCAGCGGCTGCCGGGTGCTGGTCGGTGCCGCTTCGATCCGCTTGATCCAGCGTTTCAATGCGCCGACCCAGGCCGTCGGCAAACGGCGGGCCTGCAACGGGTCGGCTTGCAGGAACATGAGGAACTGCGGGTCGCTGGAGTTTTCGCTGAAGCGTCGGGCGATCCCTTTCACGAAAGGCCTGAGCAGGTAGTAGCTGAATTTCGACCACGCCCATGATCGCGGTCTCACCAGTGGCGCCAGCAGGATCACCTGGCCCTGGGCCGGGCTTGCGCTGCCGGCGTTGAGCACGTGATCGACCACAATGGCGCCGCCGGTGCTCTGCCCGCACAGGTGCCAGGGCTGCGGCAGATCCAGCGAGCGGGCCTCGGCGAACAAGCCTTGAAGGGTGTCCTGATACTCGGAAAAATCACCGATGCTCGCCCGCTCACCACTGGACAGGCCGTGCCCTGGCAAATCGCAGGCGATCACTGCAAAACCCTGATCCAGCGCCCAGGCGATGACATGCCGGTAGAGCCCGGTGTGATCATAAAACCCGTGGAACATGAACAATGTCGCCTTGGCCACCTCCGGCCACCACACCTGGCTGACCAGCTCATAGCCGGCCACCTCGAAACGTCCAAGCCCCGTGCGCAACGGTCGCCCGGGATAGTCCAGGCCATAAAACCGCTGGTACGCCAATGCCTCTTCGGACAGCGGCTGCCACTCGGCCAAGGGCCGAAGGCTGGCGCGCAGATGATCAGGGTCGAAAGTGGCGGGCATGAGCGATTCCAAAACACGAAGCGGACTTTATAAGCCTGCGATATTCATCTGTCGCGACAAGCATGGCAAGCTGGGCGATCTCTGAGGAAACCCCGCCATGCGATCGTCCTTGCGCACCACTCTGCTTGCCAGCCTGCTCGCCCTTCTCTGTGCCGGTGTGCTGTGGGCGGCCTACGACTGGTTCCAGGGGCGCTATCTGCGTGCGTTCAGCTCCCACACGGCGCTGTTTTCAGGCGACCCGCTGCACCTGCCCGACAACCTGGCCGGCCCCGGCGCCATCCGCCTTGTGCACTTCTGGGACCCGGCCTGCCCGTGCAACGTCGGCAACCAGCAACACCTGAGCGAATTGATCGAGCATTACGAACCGCAAGGCGTCGAGTTCTACGCGGTACAAAAAGCCGGCAGCCATGGCCAGTTGCCCAGCAACCTGGGCGGCCTGAAATCCATCAGCGTCCTGCCAGGCTCAGAGCAGATCCCGGCCAGCCCCGCCGTGGCGATCTGGGATCGCAGCGGCAAGCTGGCGTATTTCGGCCCGTACAGCGAGGGCCTCACCTGCAATTCAAACAACAGCTTCATCGAGCCAATCCTCCAGGCGTTGAATGAAGGCCGCCCAGTGAGTGCCACGCACACACTGGCCGTGGGCTGTTACTGCCCATGGCCGGCTGATCAGGCGCAGTAAGCAAAACCAGGCGACAAGAATCCCTCCTACGGGTGATGGGCCGATTCAACGGGTCGTGTTAAACAGTGCAGCCAGGGAACTGCTGTCACTCATAACAAGAACAAGGAATCTGAATGAAACGTCTCCTGATTGCGCTCGTCGTGCTGATCGTTGTCCTCGCCGTGGGTGTCGGCGGCTACGTTTACAGCAAGCAACCGACGCGCCAGGGCATCGTTGAGCTGCAGCATCTGCAAGGCTCTGTCACCGTGCGTTACGACGAGCGCGGCATCCCGCACATTCGCGCCGACAACGAAACCGACCTGTACCGCGCGCTGGGTTACGTGCACGCCCAGGACCGGCTGTTCCAGATGGAAGTGCTGCGCCGCCTCGCCCGTGGCGAGCTGGCCGAAGTGCTGGGCTCCAAACTGCTCGACACCGACAAGCTGATGCGCAGCCTGCGCATTCGTGAACGGGCCGAAACTTACCTGGCCAATCTCGATAAGCAATCGCCAGCCTTTCTCGCCATGCAAGCCTATCTGGACGGCATTAACCAGTACCAGGACAGCCATGCCAAGCCTGCGGAGTTCGACGCGCTGGGCATCGCCAAACGCCCTTTCACCGCCCAGGACACCATCAGCATCGCCGGTTACATGGCCTACAGCTTTGCCGCCGCGTTTCGTACCGAACCTTTGCTGACCTACGTCCGCGATCAACTGGGGGCTGATTACCTCAACGTGTTTGACCTCGACTGGCAGCCCAGTGGTGTGCTGGAGAAAAACTCCGGCGCCGCCGTGCCGCCGCTTGCCAGCGGCGACTGGAAAGACCTCAACGCCCTCGCCCGCCTGAGCGAGCAAGCCCTGGCCGACAACGGCTTGCCGCAGTTCGAGGGGAGCAACGCCTGGGCGGTGGCCGGCAGTCGCACCAAGAGCGGCAAGCCACTACTGGCGGGTGATCCGCATATCCGTTTTTCCGCACCGTCCGTGTGGTATGAAGCCCATCTCACGGCTCCGGGGTTCGAGCTCTACGGTCACTACCAGGCCTTGATGCCGTTCGCTTCGCTGGGTATGAACCGCGACTTCGGCTGGAGCATCACCATGTTCCAGAATGACGACCTGGACCTGATCGCCGAGAAGGTCAATCCCGACAACCCCAATCAGGTCTGGTACCGCGGCCAGTGGGTGGATCTGGTCACCAGCGAGCAACAGATCGCGGTGAAGGGCCAGGCGCCCGTCACGCTGGTACTGCGCCAGTCGCCCCACGGGCCGATCGTCAACGATGCACTGGGCAGCCACGCCGGCAAGACGCCAATCGCCATGTGGTGGGGCTTTCTTGAAACCCAGAACCCGATCCTCGAGGGTTTCTATCAGCTAAATCGCGCCGACACCCTGGTCAAGGCGCGCATGGCCGCAGCCAGGATCCATGCGCCGGGCCTGAACGTCGTCTGGGCCAATGCCAAGGGCGACATTGGCTGGTGGGCTGCGGCGCAATTGCCCAAGCGCCCGGCAGGGGTGAAGCCATGGTTCATTCTCGATGGCAGCAGTGCGCAAGCAGACAAGGAGGGTTTCTACCCGTTCACCGCCAACCCGCAGGAAGAAAACCCGGCACGGGGCTACATCGTCTCGGCCAACTACCAGCCGGTATCACCGACCGGCATGGAGATTCCCGGTTACTACAACCTCGCTGACCGCGGTCAGCAACTCAATCGGCAGCTCAGCGATAAAACCGTCAAATGGGACCTGGAGACCAGCCAGAAACTGCAACTGGGCACCACCACCGCCTATGGCCCACGCCTGCTCGCCCCGCTGTTGCCGGTGCTGCGTGAAGTGGTCAGCGACCCGGCCGAGCTGAAGCTGGTGGAACAACTGGCGCAATGGCAAGGCGACTACCCGCTGGACTCCACCAGCGCCACGTTGTTCAACCAGTTGCTGTTCAACCTGGCCGATGCGGCGATGCGTGATGAGCTGGGCAACGACTTCTTCGAAACGTTGCTCTCGACTCGAGTGATCGACGCCGCCCTGCCACGCCTGGCGGCAAATGCCGACTCGCCGTGGTGGGACAACCGCACGACGGCCGCCAGGGAAACCCGCGCCGACACGGTGAAGGTGGCGTGGCAAGCCAGCCTCGCTCACCTCAAGAGCGTGCTGGGTGCCGACTTCACCCAGTGGCAGTGGGGCAAGGCCCACACCCTGACTCACGGCCACCCGCTGGGACAGCAGAAGCCGCTGGACCGGATCTTCAACGTCGGCCCGTTCGCCGCGCCCGGCAGCCATGAAGTGCCGAATAACCTCTCGGCCAAAATCGGTCCGGCGCCATGGCCTGTGACCTACGGGCCTTCGACCCGTCGCCTGATCGATTTCGCCGACCCCACCCACAGCCTGACCGTCAACCCGGTGGGCCAGAGTGGGGTGCCTTTCGATAGGCATTATGAGGACCAGGCGGAGGCGTATATCGAAGGGTTGTACTTCCAGGCGCATCTGAACGATGAAGAGGTGATGGCCAATACTCGGGGTACGTTGAAGCTGTTGCCGGCGCGGGTGGCCCCTTAGATGTTCATTGCCTGTACAGGCAATGAACATCCAGGCTCAAACCACCAGGCCAAAATTCAACCGAAACTGCTGCGGCGTCACCCCCAGCCGGCGGTTGAACACGTTGCGCATGTGCTGGGCATCACGAAAGCCGCACTCATAGGCCACGGTTTTCAACGGCGCCGCCGTACTCTCGAGCATCACCCGCGCCGCATCCACTCTTGCCCGCTCGACAAACTCCGCCGGAGTCACTTTTGCTTCCCTGGTAAACACCCGGGAGAAATTGCGCGCACTCATGTTGGCCGCGCTCGCCAGCTCGGCATTGGTCAGGTCCCCGGTCAGGTTCGCCAATACGTAGCGCTGAATCATCGCCACCGCAGACTCCGGCTCGGCATGGGGTGTGAGAAACGGGCTGAACTGCGACTGCCCGCCGGAGCGCTGGGTGAACACCACCAATCGTTTGGCCACACGCAAAGCAATTTCAGGCCCATGATCCCTGGCCAACAGATACAACGACAGGTCGATCCCGGCGGTAACACCGGCCGAGGTATAGAGCTCACCGTCCTGCACGTACAGGCGATCGGCGTCTACCCGCGCCTGGGGGCACAACGCGGCCAATGCCGCAGCATCTTCCCAGTGTGTGGTGACGGTGCGCCCTTGCAGCAAGCCGGCACGCGCCAGCATGAACGCACCGTTGCAGATCGAGCCAAACCGCTGCGCACGGGCGCAGGCTTCGCGCAGCCAGGCATCGAAGGCCTCGCCGAAATCCAGGCCCGGCAACTGTGGACCACCGGCCACCAGTAACAGGTTATAAGCCTGCACAGCCTCACTGAAGTGCCGATGGGCTTGCAACAACAAGCCGTTGGAGCACGACGTCACCCCATACTCAACGCCGATCACGTCCAGCTGATAGTGATCCTGCGGCGAAAGGAACCGATTCGCCTCGGCAAACACGTCCATGGGCCCAGTGACATCCAGGGACTGCACGCCGGCGAATATCACGATGGCAACGGTTTTACTCATGATGGATTGCCCCCCATAGATGCCATCCCCCTCCCCCTGTAGGAGCGAGCATGCTCGCGATGGTCGCCAACGATTACTCTGGCAGCCTGACACTCCGCGGTGTCTTGTCTACCATCGCGAGCATGCTCGCTCCTACAGGGATGGATGAACAACATTCAATTGGCACGATTCGCAGGTTGATTGGCCAGGATCCTAGCCATGGCGCGATTGTCCGGTTGTGGGGCCGGGAACAGACTTGTTCCATCAGCGCCGCCCCGGCGCTCCCTGTGAGGACAACAGCATGAGCACAACCATCGCCGGCATCAAGATCCCCGACAGCGCCCTGGCACGGGCCGCCACCGACTACATTCGCGACATCGAATCCGACCTGCTCTACCACCACTCGCGCCGGGTGTTTCTGTTCGGCGCATTGAGTGGTGAACGCAAAAAACTGGTTTATAACCCCGAGCTGTTGTACATCGGCGCGATGTTTCATGACCTGGGACTGATGGAGGGTTATCGCAGCGACAACGAGCGCTTTGAAGTCGATGGTGCCAACGCGGCGGCTGAGTTTCTCAAGCCTTACGGGCTGAGTGATGACGACATCGAGCAGGTGTGGCTGTCGATTGCGTTGCACACCACACCCGGTGTGCCGCAACACCTGCGCCCTACCGTGGCGCTGGTGACAGCGGGTGTCGAGATGGACGTGCTGGGCATGGACTACGCGGCGTTTTCCAGCGTGCAGCGCGAGGCGGTGGTGCATGCGCATCCACGGGGTGAAGGATTCAAGGAATGCATCATCTGCGCCTTCGCCGACGGCCTGCGCCATCGCCCGCAAACCACCTTTGGCAATGTGAAGACCGATGTGCTGGTGGATCAGGAGCCGGGGTTCAAACCGATGAACTTCGTGGAAGTGATTCGCCGCTCGCCTTGGGTTTCCTGATCACCGAACCGGTCCTGCCGCTACAAAAACAACTGTAGGAGCGAGCTTGCTCGCGATGGAGTGTCAGTCGACATGGATGTCACTGACAGATCATCGCGAGCAGGCTCGCTCCCACAAGGGAAGGCCCCCGAAGGGACTCAAGCCGCTTCCGGCGCCTGCGCGCGGCGTACGTCCGGTTGCTTCCAGGAGTCGGCAGCGCTCTCTTCGATCGCCAGCTGGATGGCACGCTTGCGCGCTTCTTCGGCACGGCGGCTGAAGAACCACACCAGGAAGGTCATCAGCGATACCGCCAACAGGATCAGGCTGGCCACGGCGTTGATCTCGGGCTTCACGCCCAGACGCACCGCCGAAAACACTTCCATCGGCAGGGTCGTGGAACCTGGGCCTGATACAAAGCTGGCCAGTACCAGGTCATCCAGCGACAGGGCGAACGACATCATGCCGCCGGCACCCAGCGATGGCGCGATCATCGGAATGGTGATCAGGAAGAACACCTTCCATGGCTTGGCACCGAGGTCCATGGCCGCTTCTTCGATGGACAGGTCCAGCTCGCGCAGACGCGCCGACACCACCACCGCCACATACGCCGCACAGAACGTGGTGTGGGCGATCCAGATGGTCACGATGCCGCGCTCCTGGGGCCAGCCGATCATCTGAGCCATGGCCACGAACAGCAGCAACAGCGACAGACCGGTGATCACTTCCGGCATCACCAGCGGCGCAGTGACCAGGCCACCGAACAGCGTGCGGCCTTTGAAACGCGTGATGCGGGTCAGGACGAACGCCGCCAGGGTGCCCAGTGCGACCGCCGCAACCGCGGTGTAGCAGGCGATCTCCAGCGAGCGCACCACTGAACCCATCAGTTGCGTGTTGTCCATCAGGCCGACGTACCACTTGATCGACCAACCACCCCAAACCGTCACCAGTTTGGAGGCGTTGAACGAGTAGATCACCAGGATCAGCATCGGCAGATAGATGAACACCAGACCCAGTACCAGCATCAGGCTGGAGAAACGGAAGCGCTTCATTCTTTACCCTCCATTTCCTTGGCCTGACTGCGGTTGAACAGGATGATCGGCACGATCAGGATCGCCAGCATCACCACCGCCAGGGCGGATGCCACCGGCCAGTCACGGTTGTTGAAGAACTCCTGCCACAGCACTTTACCGATCATCAGCGTTTCCGGTCCGCCCAGCAGCTCAGGAATCACGAACTCACCGACCACCGGGATGAACACCAGCATGCAACCGGCGATGATGCCGTTTTTGGACAGGGGGATGGTGATTTTCCAGAAGCTGTTGAAGGTACTCGAACCCAGGTCCGATGCAGCTTCCAGCAGGCTGTGATCGTGCTTAACCAGGTTGGCGTAGAGCGGCAGGATCATGAACGGCAGGTACGAATAGACAACGCCGATGTACACCGCCAGGTTGGTGTTGAGGATTTGCAGGGGTTCGTCGATAAAGCCCATGCTCATCAGGAAGCCGTTGAGCAGGCCGTTGTTGCTGAGGATGCCCATCCAGGCATAGACGCGGATCAGGATCGCGGTCCAGGTCGGCATCATGATCAGCAGCACCAGCACCGTCTGCAGCTCTTTACGGGCTGTGGCGATGGCGTACGCCATCGGGTAGCCAATCACCAGGCAGAGGATGGTGCTGATCAGCGCCATCTTCAACGACCCCAGGTACGCGGAGATATAGAGCTCGTCGCCGGCGAGCATGGCGTAGTTGCCGAGGTTGAGCAGCACTTGCAGCTTCTGCTCGGCGTAGGTGTAGATCTCGGTGTACGGCGGGATGGCGACATCGGCTTCAGCGAAACTGATCTTCAAGACGATGAAGAACGGCAACATGAAGAACAGAAACAGCCAGATGAAAGGCACCCCTATGACCAACTGGCGGCCACCGGGAATTATTCGATTGAGGCGGCGTTTGAATTTGCGCATGTTCATGAGCGCAATACCACGCCGCTGTCGTCTTCCCACCACACGTAGACCTGGTCACCCCAGGTCGGTCGTGCACCACGGCGTTCGGCGTTGGCGACGAAGGACTGGACAATCTTGCCGCTCGGCAATTCCACGTAGAACACCGAGTGTCCGCCCAGATAGGCGATGTCGTGCACCTTGCCGCTGGACCAGTTGTACTCGCAGGTCGGCATGGTCGGCGTGACCAGCAGTTTCTCCGGACGGATCGCGTAGGTCACCGATTTGTCCTGCACCGAGGTGCTGATGCCGTGGCCAACGTAGATCTGGCGGTCCAGGTCCTTGCAGGTGATGGTCGCGTGGCCTTCAGCGTCGTCGATCACTTCACCGTCGAAGATGTTGACGTTACCGATGAATTCGCAGACCAGGCGGCTGGTCGGGGTTTCATAGATGTCGATCGGGCTGCCGATCTGGGCGATCCAACCCAGATGCATGATCGCGATGCGCTCGGCCATCGTCATGGCCTCTTCCTGGTCGTGGGTCACCATGACGCAGGTCACGCCAACGCGCTCGATGATCTCCACCAACTCCAGTTGCATCTGCGAGCGCAGCTTCTTGTCCAGGGCCCCCATGGGCTCGTCGAGCAGCAACAACTTCGGGCGCTTGGCCAACGAACGCGCCAGGGCCACACGTTGACGCTGGCCACCGGACAACTGGTGCGGCTTGCGCTTGGCGTACTGGGTCATCTGCACCAGCTTGAGCATGTCCGCCACCCGGGCATCGACTTCCGCAGCAGGCAGTTTGTCCTGCTTGAGGCCGAAGGCGATGTTCTGCGCCACGGTCATGTGCGGGAACAGCGCGTAGGATTGGAACATCATGTTGATCGGCCGCTCGTAGGGCGGCATGTCTGTGATGTCCACACCATCGAGGAAGATTCGGCCCTCGGTCGGTCGTTCGAACCCCGCCAGCATGCGCAGCAGAGTGGATTTGCCCGATCCCGAACCGCCGAGCAGGGCGAAGATCTCGCCCTTCTTGATTTCCAGGGACACGTCGTCCACGGCAATCGTCTCGTCGAACTTCTTCGTGACCCGGTCGATTTTGACCAGCACCTGCTTGGGTGTCTGGTCGCCCTCGAGGGCTTTCTTATAGGCGCCGGAGGCAACAGCCATTTACGAAACTCCCAGAAAAAAAGAGTGCAGTTCGCTCAAGGTGAGCCAACCTGGATAGTTTGAGTCTTGAGCTCTACTTACCTGACTTGACCTTGGTCCAGCTACGGGTCATCAAACGTTGAATATTGGGTGGCAACTCAATCGACACATAGGTCTTGTCGAGTACTTCCTTGGGTGGATAAACCGATTCGTCGTTACGGATTTCCTGATCCATCAACTTGTCGGACGCCGGGTTGGGGTTGGCGTAACCGACATAGTCACTGACCTGCGCGATCACCTCAGGTTTCAGCAAATAGTTGATGAAGGCGTGGGCCTGCTTGACGTTGGCCGAGTCTTTTGGAATCGCCAGCATGTCGAACCACAGCGCGCCACCTTCCTTGGGAATCGAGTAGGCGATGTCCACACCCTTCTTCGCTTCGGCCGCGCGGTTCTTCGCCTGGAAGATGTCGCCGGAGAAACCGATGGCCACGCAGATATCGCCGTTGGCCAGGTCTGCGATGTATTTGGAGGAGTGGAAGTAAGTCACGTAAGGCCGCACCGCCAGCAACTTGGCTTCAGCCTTTTTGTAGTCTTCAGGGTTGGTGCTGTTGGCGTTCAGGCCCAGGTAGTTGAGGACCGTGGGCATCATTTCATCGGCGGAATCGAGGAAAGCCACACCACAGCTCTGCAGCTTCTTGATGTTTTCCGGCTCGAACACGGCTGCCCAGGAGTCGATCTTGTCGACACCCAACACCGCCTTGACCTTCTCGACGTTGTAACCGATGCCGTTGGTGCCCCACAGATAAGGCACGGCGTAGAGGTTGCCAGGGTCGTTCTGTTCCAGTCGCTTGAGCAGCACCGGGTCGAGATTGGAATAGTTGGGCAATTGCGACTTGTCGAGCTTCTGGAAAGCGCCCGCCTTGATCTGCTTACCCAGGAAGTGGTTGGACGGCACGACCACGTCGTAGCCCGTACGCCCGGCCAGCAACTTGCCCTCCAGGGTTTCGTTGGAGTCGAACACGTCGTAGACCGGCTTGATCCCCGTCGCTTTCTGGAAGTCGGCCAGGGTGGTTTCCCCGATGTAATCCGACCAGTTATAAATATGCACGGTGCCCGCAGCCTGAGCACTGACAGCCATCGTCAGCCCGGTGCCGATCAACAATGCATTGCGCAACAAAGAAAAAATAGGCAAGTGGAGGTCCTCTAAAATTAGTTGGGCCCAAGTTGCCCCGCGTTACATGACAGTCTTGGCTGCCCAGCAACAAAACCGGCGCGCAACTTACCCTCGAAAAACCGTTCCAGCAAACTTTATGAAAATCCCCTGTAGGAGCGAGCACGCTCGCGATGGTCGTCAACGATAACGCGGGATGCCTGACACCCCTTGGCGCTGCGACTTTCTTCGCGAGCATGCTCGCTCCTACAGTGGGTTACCGCTTACTTACCGGATTTGATCTTGGTCCAGCTGCGAGTCAGCAGACGCTGGGTCGCGGCCGGCAAGTCGGCAATCGCGTACAGTTTGGCCAACACGTCGGCTGGCGGGTAGACGCCTGGATCGCTGGTGATGTCTTTATCAACCAGCGCGGTCGCCGCCGCGTTACCGTTCGGGAAACGTACGGCGTTGGTGATTTCAGCCATGACTTCCGGCTTCTGCAGGAAGGTCATGAACTTGTAGGCGCCTTCGACGTTTTCGGCATCTTTAGGGATGGCGACCATGTCGTAGAAACTGCCTGCACCTTCCTTGGGAATGTTGTAGCTGACTTTCACCTTGTCACCGGCTTCTGCCGCACGGGACTTCGCCTGGTAGATGTCACCCGAATAACCGATGGCTACGCAGATGTTGCCGTTGGCCAGGTCCGAAATGTACTTGGACGAGTGGAAGTAGGCGATCGAAGGACGCACTTTGAGGAACAGCGCTTCGGCTTCGGCCAGTTGTTTCTTGTCCTGGCTGTCGGTTGGATAGCCCAGGTAGTGCAGCGCCGCTGGAATCATCTCGGTCGGCGAATCGAGGAAACTGATGCCACAGGATTTCAGCTTGGCAGCGTTCTCAGGCTTGAAGACCAGGTCCCAGGAGTTGGTCGGTGCATCGGCGCCCAGAGCGGCCTTGACCTTCTCGGCGTTGAAGCCGATACCGATCGAACCCCACATGTACGGGAAAGCGTGTTCGTTGCCCGGGTCGCTGACCGAGACCGCCTTGAGCAGGTCGGTGTTCAGGTTTTTCCAGTTAGGCAGCTTGGACTTGTCCAGCTTCTGGTAGACGCCGGCCTTGATCTGCTTGGCCAGAAAGTTGTTCGACGGTACGACGACGTCGTAGCCGGACTTGCCTGCCAGCAATTTGGCTTCCAGGGTTTCGTTGCTGTCGAAGACGTCGTAAACGACCTTGATGCCCGACTCGTCTTCAAATTTCTTGATGGTGTCCGGAGCGATGTAATCGGACCAGTTGTAGACGTGCAACACCTTGTCGTCCGCCTGCACCGCACCCGCCATAATGCCCATCAGGGACATGGCGAGGAGAGTCTTGCCAGCAAGCTTTTTTCCTAATGCCTTCATGCGTTAATGCTCCAAATTTTTCTTTTTTGAACCACTTTGTTCAGCGGCCGAACCCGGACAACTGGAACCGCGGCTAGTCTGGCAAGATCCGAGGCGGTCTTTCAAGGAAAGGCCGCCCTTTATGACACCCCGAGCGAAAGTTTCATGTCTTGCGCAGAGAGCCTAGCACTTAGCCCTGCAACGCACTCAGGGTCAGGTCCAGACACTTGCGAGCCTTCTCCACCAACTCATCGATTTCCGCCTTGCTGATCACCAGTGGTGGAGCAATGATCATGGTGTCGCCTACGGCGCGCATGATCAGGCCGTTGTCGAAGCAGAACTGGCGGCAGATCATGCCAACGCCCTTGCCTTCGTAGCGCTTGCGTGTGGCCTTGTCCTGCACCAGCTCGATGGCCCCCAGCAGACCGACACCACGCACTTCGCCCACCAACGGGTGATCGTTCAGTTCCCGCAGACGTTTCTGCAAATACGGTGCCGTTTCGGTGTGAACATGCTCGATAATTTTCTCTTCGCGCATGATGCGGATGTTTTCCAACGCCACCGCTGCCGCCACCGGGTGCCCGGAGTAGGTGAAGCCGTGGTTGAAATCGCCGCCTTCGTTGAGCACCGCCACGACCGAGTCGCGCACGATCAGGCCACCCATTGGGATGTAGCCGGAGGTCAGCCCCTTGGCGATGGTCATCATGTCGGGCTTGAGGCCGTAGAAATCGGTGCCGAACCACTCACCGGTACGGCCGAAGCCACAGATCACTTCGTCCGCCACGAACAGGATGTCGTACTTGGCGAGGATTTCCTTGATGCGCGGCCAGTAGGTTTCTGGCGGAATGATCACGCCACCGGCACCCTGGATCGGCTCGGCGATGAAGGCACCGACGTTGTCCACGCCGACTTCCAGGATCTTCTCTTCCAGCTGGTTCGCCGCCCACACACCAAACTCTTCAGGAGTCATGTCGCCGCCTTCGGCGAACCAGTACGGCTGTGCGATGTGGACGATACCCGGGATCGGCAGGTCGCCCTGTTCGTGCATGTAGGTCATGCCACCCAGGCTCGCGCCGGCCACGGTGGAACCGTGATAGCCGTTCTTGCGGCTGATGATGACTTTCTTGTTCGGCTGGCCCTTGATCGCCCAGTAGTGGCGGACCATGCGCAACATGGTGTCGTTGCCTTCGGAGCCGGAACCGGTGAAGAACACGTGGTTCATGCCCTCGGGGGCGATATCGGCGATGGCCTTGGACAGCTCCAGTACCGGTGGGTGGGCGGTCTGGAAGAAGAGGTTGTAATACGGCAGTTCGCGCATTTGCTTGTTGGCCGCCTCGGCCAACTCATCACGACCGTAACCAATCGCTACACACCACAGGCCGGCCATGCCGTCGAGAATCTTGTTGCCTTCACTGTCCCACAGGTAGACACCCTTGGCGTTGGTGATGATCCGCGGCCCTTTTTCTTTCAGCTGCTTGAAGTCGCTGAACGGCGCCAGGTGGTGATCGTTGCTCAGGGTTTGCCATTCACGGGTTTGCGGGTTGTTGCTGGTCATACGAATCTCCTGAAGAATCCAGATGAAGGCGCTGTCCGACAACGACAGCGCCCGGCGTATCAGACGGCGAAGAGCAGGAATTCCCGTTCCCACGAACTGATGACACGCTTGAAGTTTTCATGCTCGGCCCGCTTGACCGCGACGTAGCCAGTGATGAAATTTTTGCCCAGGTATTTCTCGATGGTCGCGCTGTTTTCCATGCGTTCCAGCGCGTCTTCGATGGTCAGTGGCAGGCGCAGGTTGCGGCGTTCATAGCCGCGTCCCACTACCGGCGCACTCGGGTTCATGCCTTCGACCATGCCGATGTAGCCACAGAGCAGGCTCGCGGCGATCGCCAGGTACGGGTTGGCGTCGGCACCCGGCAGACGGTTTTCCACCCGACGGTTTTGCGGTCCGGCATCCGGAACCCGCAGCCCCACGGTGCGGTTCTCTTCGCCCCACTCCACGTTCACCGGTGCCGAGGTATCCGGCAGGAAGCGGCGGAACGAGTTGACGTTCGGCGCGAACAGCGGCAGCAGCTCGGGAATCAGCTTCTGCAACCCTCCGATGTGGTGCAGGAACAACTGGCTCATGGTCCCGTCTTCATTGGAGAAGATGTTCTTGCCGGTCTCCAGGTCGACGATGCTCTGGTGCAAGTGCATCGCGCTGCCCGGCTCACCGGTCATGGGCTTGGCCATGAAGGTAGCCGCCACGTCGTGCTTGAGCGCGGCTTCGCGCATCGTGCGCTTGAACACCAGGATCTGGTCGGCCAGTGACAGGGCATCGCCGTGACGGAAGTTGATTTCCATCTGCGCCGTGCCGTCCTCGTGGATCAATGTGTCGAGGTCCAGCTCCTGCAATTCGCACCAGTCGTAGACGTCTTCGAACAGCGGGTCGAACTCGTTCGCCGCTTCGATGGAGAACGACTGGCGACCGATTTCCGGGCGACCGGAGCGGCCGATTGGCGGCTGCAACGGGTAGTCCGGATCGTCGCTGCGCTTGGTCAGGTAAAACTCCATTTCCGGCGCCACGATCGGCTGCCAGCCCTTGTCGGCATAGAGTTTGAGGACTTTCTTGAGCACGTTGCGCGGCGACAGCTCGATCGGGTTGCCTTGCTTGTCGTAGGTGTCGTGGATCACCTGGGCGGTGGGCTCGATAGCCCAGGGCACCGGGTAGACCGCGTTCTGGTCGGGGCGGCAGATCATGTCGATGTCGGCCGGGTCGAGCAGTTCGTAATAGATGTCGTCTTCGACATAGTCGCCGGTCACGGTCTGCAACAGCACGCTTTCGGGCAAGCGCATGCCTTTCTCGGCGATGAACTTGTTGGTCGGCGAAATCTTGCCCCGGGTGATCCCGGTCAAGTCGGAGATCATGCATTCGACTTCTGTGATCTTGTGGCTTTTCAGCCAATCGGTGAGCTGGTCGAGGTTGTTACTCATAAATGCCTCTAGGCTTTGAGTTTCCTGGCTATCGCAAGCCAGGCGATGTTGTGACGCATGGGTGTCGCGTTGAAATGTACGTCAGCGACAGGCTATCGTGTTTTCATGCAAGTGCACGGGGCGTGCCGGGCGTGCAGAATCACGAGCAGCAACTTGCCGCGTGATAGCCAGGCCGTCATTGTGAATCGGTTCTATATTGAAAGGAGTAACCGTAATGGGGGTGCTCCGGGAGCCGTCCAGAATATCGGACGCAAACACCGGCTTCATCTGGAACGCGCACAGGCCCGAAGCCAGCGGAGTCAAAGCGCCTGGATAAACATCGCGTCTAATGTGACAAGCATGCGGACCGTTATGCATAGAGCATTTGGTGATGCCGATTGACGGCAGGCGAGACATGAAGCACCCCGGTATTATTGCTGTTATGGGTTTGATTCGAGCTTAGCCTTGTTCATTTTTTTACACAACACCCCCGTAAAAAATACAACACGGCCCGCTCAAGCCCGCAGTCGGCTAAGTGTTGGAAGGCATAAAAACGCCCCAAATAGCCACAAAAAAGCCCCGCGAGCGCTTTTTTAGGGCAAAAAAGGCCTTACTTGACTTCGGCATGCCGTTCGGGTTGACTGGAATCCGAAGAGATCAATGATTGATATTTTTAACAACAAAGGTGTTGCATCATGTCGGTACCCCCGCGTGCCGTTCAGCTTAACGAAGCGAACGTGTTCCTTAAGGAACATCCTGAGGTTCTGTACGTTGACCTTCTGATTGCGGATATGAATGGTGTGGTGCGCGGCAAGCGCATCGAACGCACCAGTCTCCACAAGGTTTACGAGAAAGGCATCAACCTGCCGGCCTCACTATTTGCCCTGGATATCAACGGCTCGACGGTAGAAAGCACCGGTCTGGGCCTGGACATCGGTGATGCTGACCGAATCTGTTATCCAATCCCCGATACCCTGTGCAATGAACCCTGGCAAAAGCGACCGACCGCGCAATTGCTGATGACCATGCACGAACTTGAAGGTGAACCTTTCTTCGCCGACCCGCGCGAAGTTTTGCGACAAGTTGTTACCAAGTTTGACGAGCTGGGCCTGACCATCTGCGCCGCCTTCGAACTGGAGTTCTACCTGATCGACCAGGAGAACGTGAACGGTCGCCCGCAACCTCCCCGCTCGCCGATCTCGGGCAAACGCCCGCACTCGACACAGGTCTACCTGATCGACGACCTCGACGAATACGTCGACTGCCTCCAGGACATCCTCGAAGGTGCGAAGGAACAAGGCATCCCGGCCGACGCCATCGTCAAGGAAAGTGCCCCGGCGCAATTCGAAGTGAACCTGCACCATGTGGCTGACCCGATCAAGGCCTGCGACTACGCGGTGCTCCTCAAGCGTCTGATCAAGAACATCGCCTACGACCATGAAATGGACACCACCTTCATGGCCAAGCCTTACCCGGGCCAGGCAGGTAACGGTTTGCACGTTCACATTTCGATTCTGGACCGAGACGGCAAAAACATTTTTGCCAGCGAGGATCCCGAGCAGAACGCCGCGCTGCGTCACGCGATCGGCGGTGTGCTCGAGACCCTGCCCGCGCAGATGGCTTTCCTCTGCCCGAACGTGAACTCGTACCGTCGTTTCGGCGCCCAATTCTATGTGCCGAACTCGCCATGCTGGGGTCTGGATAACCGTACCGTAGCGATCCGCGTACCTACGGGCTCTTCGGATGCTGTGCGCATCGAACACCGCGTCGCGGGCGCCGACGCCAACCCGTACCTGCTGATGGCCTCGGTCCTGGCGGGCGTGCACCACGGCTTGACCAACAAGATCGAGCCAAATGCCCCCGTCGAGGGCAACAGCTACGAGCAGAACGAGCAGAGCCTGCCGAACAACCTGCGTGATGCATTGCGTGAGCTGGACGACAGCGAAGTCATGGCCAAGTACATCGATCCGAAATACATCGATATCTTCGTGGCCTGCAAGGAAAGTGAGCTGGAGGAGTTCGAACACTCCATCTCCGACCTTGAGTACAACTGGTATCTGCATACCGTTTAAGCGGTTGCTGCAATGAAAGAACGCCGTTGGCTGAATCAGCCAACGGCGTTTTTTTATGGCCGCCTGCGGCGGATCGCGAGCAGGCTCGCTCCCGCACGGGAACGCGATCCACTGTGTGAGCGAGCCTGCTCGCGATGGCGCCCGGCAGACAACACAGAAGCCTGCTCGTACAATGCCCGCTGTCCTGCAGGAGAGCCCGATGACACGCGCAGCCACCCCCCGCAAACCCCGCGCAGCCAGCCAGGCGCGCATTGATTCGATTCTCGATGCTGCCCGCACGCTGCTGGCCACCGAGGGCGTGGCCAGCTTGTCGATCTACAGCGTTGCCGAGCGGGCCGAGATTCCACCCTCCTCGGTCTACCACTTCTTCGCCAGCGTGCCGGCCCTGCTCGAAGCGCTGACGGCCGACGTCCACGCCGCCTTCCGCGCCTGCCTGCAAGCCCCCATCGACCACGCGGCACTGAACGACTGGCGCGACCTGTCGCGGGTGGTGGAACAGAGGATGCTGGAGATCTACGACGCAGACGCCGCCGCCCGCCAGCTGATCCTCGCCCAACACGGCTTGACCGAGGTCACCCAGGCCGACCGCCAGCACGACATCGAACTCGGCGACCTGATGCACAAGCTGTTCGACCGGCACTTCGAGTTGCCGAAGCTGCCGGGCGATGTCGATGTGTTCGCATTGGCCATGGAGCTGGGCGACCGCGTTTACGCCCGCTCAGTGCAGCAGCATGGGCAGATCACCCCGCGTATGGCGGAGGAAGGGATGCGGGTGTTCGATGCGTATCTGGGGCTTTATCTGCCGCCTTATCTGCCCAAGCGAGCTGCTTGGGGCTGAGGAATTTGTTGCCTGTGCGGGCCTCTTCGCGGGCAAGCCCGCTCCCACAGTAGACCGCGTAGATCCTGTGGGAGCGAGACCGGCTTGCCGGCGATGGGCGCACCGTCGAAACAATTGATGCAATCACAACTTCGCGATCGATACCTCGGTGGACTTCACGAACGCGATGACTTCGCTGCCCACCACCAGCTCCAACTCCTTCACCGAGCGGGTGGTGATCACAGAGGTCACGATGCCGGAAGCGGTCTGGACGTCGATTTCCGAGAGCACGTCGCCGAGCACGATTTCCTTGATGGTGCCTTTGAACTGGTTACGCACATTGATGGCTTTGATAGTCATATTTATTTCTCCAAGAGTCGAAATGAGCTGCAAGTGCCAAGCTTCAAGCTGCAAGTAAAAGCAAAGTGCTCTTGCTTGCCGCTTGTGGCTGGAGGCTTGTAGCTGTCTTCATTGCGCCCAACGCAGTTGCGTAGGCAAGGGTGAAACGGGTTCCGGTTCCGGCGGTTCGCCGGGCAGTGACAGCACACGGTTGAGGACTTCGGTTTCCAGCGCCGCCAGCCGATGGGAGCCACGAACCCGAGGGCGCGGCAGTTCCACCTGCAGGTCAAGGCCGACTTCGCCTTCTTCGATCAGGATGACCCGATCGGCAATGGCCACCGCTTCGCTGACGTCATGGGTCACCAGCAACACGGTAAAGCCGTGCTGTTGCCAGAGCCGCTCGATCAGTTGCTGCATTTCAATTCGGGTCAGGGCATCCAGCGCGCCCAACGGCTCATCGAGCAGCAGCAGGCGCGGTTGGTGGATCAGCGCACGCGCCAGGGCCACCCGCTGCTTCTGGCCTCCGGACAGTGCCGCCGGCCATTCATTGGCACGATCGGCCAGGCCCACCGACTCCAGCGCCTGTAACGCCTGCGGCCGCCAATCGCCGCTGAGCCCGAGACCGACGTTATCGATGATCTTTTTCCATGGCAGCAGGCGCGCTTCCTGGAACATCAATCGCGTGTCTTCCCGCGCATCGCTCAGCGGCGCAGCACCGGCGAGCAATTGGCCGCCCGTGGGCTTGTCCAGACCGGCGAGCAAACGCAGCAAAGTACTTTTGCCGCAACCGCTGCGCCCCACTACCGCAACGAACTGTCCGGCCGGAATGTGCAGGTCGATCTCGCGCAATACCTGCCGCGAGCCGAAGGTTTTTTGCAGTTTGCGCACCACCAGCGGAATCCCGCGCAGCAGGCGTGGAGGTTGTTGAGCCGTCATGCTGCACCTCCCTTGGCGACTTGATAGGCCGGATGCCAGCGCAGCCACACACGTTCAAGCCCACGGGCCGCGAGGTCGGCGAGTTTGCCGAGCACCGCGTACATCAGAATCGCCAGCACCACGACGTCGGTCTGCAGGAACTCCCGGGCATTCATCGCCAGGTAGCCGATGCCGGAGCTGGCCGAGATGGTTTCGGCAACGATCAGGGTCAACCACATGAAGCCCAGGGCAAAGCGCACACCGACCAGGATCGAAGGCAGCGCCCCCGGCAGGATCACCTGGCGAAACAGGCTGAAGCCGGACAGTCCGTAGCTGCGCGCCATTTCCACCAATGCCGGATCGACATTGCGGATACCGTGATAGGTGTTGAGGTAGATCGGGAACAGCGTGCCCAACGCCACCAGGAAAATCTTCGCCGACTCATCGATACCGAACCACAGGATGACCAAGGGAATCAGTGCCAGGTGCGGCACGTTGCGGATCATCTGCACCGAGCTGTCGAGCAGGCGCTCACCCCATTTCGACAGGCCTGTGATGAAGCCCAACACCAGGCCAATACCGCCGCCGATAGCGAAGCCAAGGGCCGCGCGCCAGCCACTGATCGCCAGGTGCGTCCAGATTTCACCACTGCTCACCAAGCTCACACCGGCCTCGATCACCGCGATGGGCGCCGGCAGGATCCGCGTCGACAGCCAGCCCGCCGACACCGACAACTGCCACACCGCCACCAGCAAGACCGGCAACGCCCAAGGCGCCAGGTTGTGGATAATTTTCTTCATCGTCCGCCTCAGCTCGGCAGCGCAGCGCTGGGCAGATAACCGCAGTCAACGGCGCAAGCGCCAGCGGTGGTGCCAAGGTCATGGACGTTGCCGCGTGTTGCCAGGTACCAGAAAAAACTGAGGCTCATGGAGTGGTCTCCTTGGGGAATTCTAATTACTGCGCCTTGGCGACGGCGGCCGGTGGCGTCCAGATCACGTCTTTGATGCTCAAGGGTTTGGGTATCAGCTTGAGCTGGTAGAAGCTGTCGGCGATTTTCTGTTGGGCGGCGACCACTTCAGGTGTCAGGAACAGTGCGCCATAGCCCTGGCGCTTCACCGAGGTGAGGGTGATGTCGGCAGGCAGGCCCAACAGGGGCGCGACCTGCTGGGTCACGTCCTCGGGATTGGCCTTGGACCATTCGCCCACGCCGCGCACTTCCTCCACGAGGGTCTTGATCACCTCGGGGTTTTTCTGGGCGTATGGTTTGGTGGCCAAGTAGAATTGGTGGTTGTCGACGATACCCTGGCCATCGCGCAGGGTGTGCGCTTGCAGTTGCTGTTCGGCCGCGGCTTGATACGGGTCCCAGATCACCCAGGCATCGACACTGCCACGCTCGAACGCGGCGCGGGCATCTGCCGGCGGCAGGAACACGGTCTGGATATCGCTGTACTTGAGGCCGGCATCTTCCAGCGCGCGGACCAGAAGGTAGTGCACGTTGGAGCCTTTGTTGAGTGCGACTTTCTTGCCTTTGAGGTCCTTCACCGATTTGATCGGTGAGTCCTTGGGCACCAGGATCGCTTCGCTGTGGGGCGCCGGTGGCTCGTAGGCGACGTAGAGCAGATCGGCGCCGGCAGCCTGGGCAAACACGGGCGGGGTTTCGCCAGTGACGCCAAAGTCGATGGAGCCGACGTTCAGGCCCTCAAGCAGTTGCGGGCCGCCTGGAAACTCGGTCCATTGCACGTCCACGCCTTGAGCGGCAAGACGCTTTTCCAAGGTGCCCTTGGCCTTGAGCAGCACCAGGGTGCCGTACTTCTGATAACCGATTCGAAGGGTCTCGGCCTGAGCTTGAGTAATGGCGCCGAAGGACACAGCCGCAGCAAACAGAGCGACCAGACCACGACGCAAAATGACAGTGCGCATAGCGCTCTCCTTTTTGCAGTGAGGTTGTGGCTGCACCTGCTTGGCCGTTGACGGCTGAGTAAGGTGAGTACATCAAATTCAGGGTGTGGCTTAAATGCTCCAGCGAGCAGTCAGCAGACGATCACTCAACAGGCCCGGATCGAGCGGCTTGGGCCGTCTCGTCATAGCGCTTAAAAACAGTTCCAGCGACTCGTTCAATCGTTGTTCCAACTCAGGCGCCAGTTGCGCCGCGGCACTGCCTTCGCCATAGGCAATCTGGCTGTCGACAGCGAAAATCCCCTGGAGCAATTCATCGGCCTTCAATGCCGACAACACCGGTTTGAGGGCGTAATCCACCGCCAGCATGTGAGCGATGCTGCCGCCGGTGGCCATGGGCAACACCACCTTGTGCGCCAGCGCGCGCTCCGGCAGCAGGTCCAGCACGGTTTTCAACGCACCGGAGAACGATGCCTTGTACACCGGGGTGGCGATCAGCAGGCCTTCGGCGTTTTCGATCTGTTGCAACAAATCGATCACTTTCGGACTGTCGAACCGTGCATGCAGCAAGTCTTCGGCCGGGAAGTCCCGCACGCCGTAACTCACCACTTCCACACCCTGCTCTTGCAACCAGCGTTGGGAGCGCTCCAGCAACACCCCGGAACGAGAGCGTTGACTTGGGCTGCCACCGAGTGAGACGACCAGCATTCACATGATTCCTTGAACGGTGCAGGCGATTCGCAGTGTGCGATCTCGCTTCGATGGAGAGACCTTAACAGGTGATTCATATATCTATAAATCATATTTATTCATTTGGTTATTCCACGAAGCGATATACAAAAACATAAAAAAAGGCCGTCGAAACGGCCTGAAATCCCCTGCGTTGTATGTGAGTGCGCCCCGCTTCCTGTAGGAGCGAGCTTGCTCGCGATGACGTTGTGCCTGACACCCAGCGGGGCCTGGCAGTCCATCGCGAGCAAGCTCGCTCCTACAGAGGGATGGGTGAATCTAGTCGATCAGCGATTCGGCTGCGGCGTGAGGCGCAGGTAGGGCTTCACGGCGCGATAGCCTTTGGGGAAGCGCTGCTTGAGCTCTTCTTCATCCTTGAGCGATGGCACGATCACCACTTCATCGCCGTCCTGCCAGTTGGCCGGGGTTGCCACCTTGTAATTATCCGTGAGTTGCAGCGAGTCGATCACTCGCAGGATTTCATTGAAGTTGCGACCCGTGCTCGCCGGGTAGGTGATGGTCAAGCGCACCTTCTTGTTCGGGTCGATCACGAACAGCGAACGCACGGTAAGCGTATCGCTGGCATTGGGGTGGATCAGGTCGTACAGGTCCGAGACCTTGCGGTCGGCGTCGGCCAGGATCGGGAAGTTGACGATGGTGCCCTGGGTTTCGTTGATATCACCGATCCACTTGTGGTGAGAGTCCACCGGGTCGACGGACAAGGCGATGGCCTTGACACCGCGCTTGGTGAACTCGTCCTTGAGCTTGGCGGTAAAGCCCAACTCAGTGGTGCACACCGGGGTGAAGTCCGCCGGATGGGAAAACAGCACGCCCCAACTGTCGCCCAGCCATTCATGGAAACGGATGGTTCCGGCACTGGAATCCTGCTCGAAATCGGGGGCGATGTCGCCGAGTCTGATGCTCATGGTGGGCTCCTGATGAGTGAGGTACAGAACTCAACTGTAGACCGTATTTGGGATCTAATAAAAAGAATAAATAAAGACATTATTAGATCATTAATGAATATTAAAAATCTGTTCACTGGACCTGCCCCGACATCACGACGACTATCGCGTTCGAGGTTCGAGAAGGCCTTGAGTTGCTGTAAAGAGGGGATTTCAGCGCGGGATTACGGGGGTGACTCCGCGCTGAAATGCAAAAGCCCCGCCCGGCGTGATGCCGGGCGGGGCTTTTTTTCAGCGGTTACGCGAGCGCTATTACAACAGCGGGATCGAGTAGCTGAGGATCAGGCGGTTTTCGTCCTGGGAGCGAACACCCGGCAGGTCAGTACGCCAGGTAGCGTTCTTCCACATAAAGCCGACGTTTTTCAGCGGGCCTTCTGGCACTACGTAAGCCAGGGTGAAGTCACGCTCCCACTCGGAACCATTGGAAACACTTTCGCGGCCGCTGGTGCCCACGAGGTCGATACTGTCACCTTTCAGGTAAACGGCACCGGCGGTCAGGCCTGGTACACCCACCTTGGCGAAATCATAGGAGTAGCGTGCTTGCCAGGTTTTCTCGCCGGCACGGTTGAACTTCTGAATTTGCATGTCGGTGATAGTGTAGTTCGACGAGCCGTCACCCTGGTTCAGCCAAGGGAAGTCGCTGCTGCCGTTGCTGACCTGATAACCGCCACCGAAAGTGTGACCGGCAACCGAATACAGGAACAAGCCGCTGTACAGGTTGTTGGATACCTCACCGCGACCGTTACGAACGCCAGTGTAGTTACCGGTGCTGAAGTACGCAGGATCAGTACCGTTCTTACCGTCGTCGGAGCTATTGAAGTAACGGAAGTCGGACTTCAGAACGCCTGGACCGATGGACCAGTTGTGGACCAGACCCAGGAAGTGTTGCTTGTAGAAGTCTTCCAGATTGCCGTAGTAGTACTGGGCGGTCAGATCCTTGGTGATCTTGTAGTCGCCACCGGCGTAGATGAATTTGTTGCTGTCGCGCCAGCCAGCACCACGAGTGTTAGCACCGGAGATGCTCAACTGCTCGTTGTTGCTCGAGTTACGACCCTTCACAGCTTCGATCTGACCGCCAACCAGGGTCAGGTCTTTGATTTCGCCGGAAGTGATCTGGCCACCCTGCCAGGTTTGTGGCAGCAGACGACCATCGTTGGTCACGATGACCGGGTTCTTAGGCTGCAGAGTACCCAGCTTCAGTTCAGTCTGGGAGATCTTGGCTTTGGCAGTCAGACCCAGGCTGGAGAAGTTATCCACGGCTTTACCGTTGGATTCGCTTGGGAACACGGTGCCACCGTACGCGGTACCGCTGTTGCCGTTAGTACCGCCACCCGAATCCAGACGTACGCCCAGCAGGCCGATGGCGTCGATACCGAAACCGACGGTGCCTTGGGTATAACCGGAGGTGAAACGCAGATCGAAGCCTTGGCCCCATTCTTCGTTCTTGTTAGCGCCCGGACCATCACGGTTGTCGGTATTGATGTAGAAGTTACGCAGACCCAGAGTGGCCTTGCTGTCTTCGATGAAACCGGCGGCGCCTGCCTGCTGCGCCATAACCCCTACGGCCACGGCCAGGGCCAAGGTGGACTTGTTCATTGTTTCGCTCCTCTACGTTTCTAATTCTTGTGTTCCTGGTCCTGGGTCGTGTGCCCGGGATCCTAAGATGCGCGATTAGCGCCGGACCGTGACTTACAAGTCAATCGTAACCATGTGTGTCTACGACCAAGGTCTAATCGCCGTGATGTTTGTTCCTTTCAGGGTAATGATTTATTTATAAACCTAAAAAGAATTGTTTCATCAGTTTTCATGCCATTCAGGAATATGACTCTGTGCGCTTTGCCTGAACCGGACACAGCATATCGGCACCGGAGCTAATCTCTAAATAGTATTTATCTGTCTATTTTTAGATCGATTCGCTTTTGAACCACGCGGTTAACGTCAATTGGTATCAAAATAGCGACGCCTTCATGGCGAAGCGCGCATGATCCCTGCCAAATGTTACAGTTTGTGTATCGCTCGAAATAGATTTTCAATCCGAGCCAAACCCTTCTCCCGGTCGACTTTACGAGAGAAGCGTTGGCGAAAAATTGATCAGAGTCGCTTTTTTGCAGTTATCCCAAAGGAGTAGCTGGGAAGGTTCCCAGCCGTGGCGTGGGAACCTGCCGATCAAAGCGCTTTTTCGAAGATCTTCGAGTTGCGCTGGTAGTTGTACAGCGACGCCCGCGCCGATGGCAGACGCTCGACGCTGCTGGGCGCAAAGCCACGTTCGCGAAACCAGTGTGCCGTGCGTGTGGTGAGGACGAACAGCGTTTTCAAGCCCTTCGCCCGGGCGCGGGTTTCGATGCGTTCGAGCAGTTCGTCGCCACGGCCACCGTGGCGGTACTCCGGGTTCACCGCCAGGCACGCCAGCTCCCCGGCATCGGAATCGGCAATCTGGTACAGCGCCGCACAAGCGATGATCATGCCTTCGCGCTCGACCACACTGAACTGCTCGATCTCGCGCTCCAGTACTTCGCGTGAGCGGCGTACCAGGATCCCCTGCTCTTCCAGCGGACTGATCAATTCCAACAAACCGCCGACGTCCTCGATCGCCGCCTCGCGCACGACTTCGAATTGCTCCTGCGCCACCAGCGTACCGCCACCGTCGCGGGTGAACAGCTCGGTCAGCAGCGCGCCGTCTTCGGCGTAACTGACAATGTGGCTGCGGGCCACGCCGCCCCGGCAGGCTTCGGCCGCCGCATCCAGCAGCTCGGCCTGGTAGTTGCTGCCCAGGCGTTGCAAATGCGCCGGCACCTGCTGCGGACGCAGTTCGCGGACCAGGCGACCGTTCTCGTCAAGCAGGCCTTGTTCCTCGCCAAACAGCAGCAATTTGTCGGCGCCCAGGTCGATGGCCGCGCGCGTGGCGACGTCTTCGCAGGCGAGGTTGAAGGTCTCACCGGTGGGCGAATAACCCAGCGGCGACAGCAGCACGATGGAACGCTCGTCCAGCAGGCGGTTGATGCCCTTGCGGTCGACCCGGCGCACTTCGCCGGTGTGGTGATAATCGACGCCTTCAAGGACGCCGATCGGCCGTGCCGTCACCAGGTTGCCGCTGGCTACGCGCAAGCGCGAACCCTGCATCGGCGACGATGCCATGTCCATCGACAGCCGTGCCTCGATGGCGATGCGCAGTTGGCCGACCGCATCCATCACACACTCAAGTGTCGCCGCATCCGTGATGCGCATGCCGTGGTGATAATGCGGAGTCAGGCCGCGTGCAGCCAGGCGCGCTTCGATCTGCGGACGGGAGCCGTGAACCAGCACCAGACGCACGCCGAGGCTGTGCAGCAGCACCAGGTCGTGGACGATATTGCCGAAGTTGGGGTGCTCGACACCGTCGCCGGGCAGCATGACGACAAAGGTGCAGTCGCGGTGGGCATTGATATAAGGAGAAGCATGACGAAGCCAATTAACGTAGTCGGGCATGAACCTGGGGCCTGTAATAAAGAGCAGCCAAAAAAATGGGCGAAACACAAAACGCACAACGGGCTGATGGTTATCGTCGGAACAGGCTTGGCGACACGCGTGCTCTCCTCATGAATACGGGGTTTAACCTCATTAATTTAATTCGCCCCCCCTGTAGGAGCGAGCATGCTCGCGATGGAGGCTAACGATGACGCTGTCAGCCTGACACCCAGCGGTGCCTGACAGCCCATCGCGAGCTTGCTCGCTCCTACAGAGGTTGCGGTGTTCACCCGGCCGAAGCCGGCGTCAGGCAGTAATGCTCAACCAACTGACGTAATAGATGCACCGTAGGCTGCAAACGTGACATTTCGAGGTATTCCCCCGGCTGGTGCGCACAAGCGATATCGCCCGGGCCCAGTACCACGGTTTCACAGCCAAGACGCTGAAGATAAGGCGCTTCGGTGCCAAACGCTACCGCTTCGGCACTGTGACCGGTGAGCTTTTCGGCAATTCGCACCAGTTCGCCCTCTTCGGCCTGTTCAAAGGAAGGCACTTCGGGGAACAGCGGCGCGTAATCGATCTTGACCTGATGCCGCTCGGCAACCGGCTTGAGTCGCTGCAAGATCTCGGCGCGCAGGGCTTTGGGGTCCATACCCGGCAGCGGTCGCAGGTCGAACTCAAGTGAACACTGGCCACAGATCCGATTGGGATTGTCGCCGCCATGAATGCAACCGAAATTCAGGGTCGGCGTCGGCACACCAAACTGCGGATTGCGAAACTCGCGCTGCCACAACAGGCGCAGCCCGCGCAGTTCGCCGATGGCATCGTGCATGGCTTCCAGGGCGCTGTGCCCCAGACGCGGGTCCGAGGAATGGCCGCTCTGCCCGAGGATATCGATGCGCTCCATCATGATGCCCTTGTGCATGCGAATCGGCTTGAGTCCGGTCGGCTCGCCAATAACCGCTGCACGTCCCAGCGGCCGCCCGGCATCGGCCAGGGCACGCGCACCGGACATCGAGCTTTCTTCATCGCAGGTGGCCAGGATCAGCAACGGTTGCTTGAACGGCTGATCGAGCAAGGGAATGACCGCTTCGATGATCAAGGCAAAAAAACCCTTCATGTCGCAGCTGCCCAGACCGATCCAGCGCCCGTCGACTTCTGTCAGTTTCAACGGATCGGTCTGCCACAACGCGCCGTCGAACGGCACCGTATCACTATGCCCCGCCAGCACCAGGCCGCCCGGGCCGGAGCCGAAACTGGCCAGCAGATTGAACTTGCCCGGGCTGACCTGTTGGATATCGCAGGCAAAACCCAGGTCGCCGAGCCATGTCGCCAGCAGATCGATCACCGGGCGGTTGCTCTGATCGAGGCTCGCCTGGGTGCAACTGACCGATGGCGTGGCAATCAGCGCAGCGAACTGATCTTTCATGGATGGCAAAGGCATCGCTGACTCCAATTCGCGGATTGGAGTCCATCATAGAACCATCCGGCGACAGGAATAAACCGTCGGCCGGCGAAGCGGGGTCGAGTCCTGTACACTGCACGACCTTGGCAGCCACACATTCCCCCCGGCTGCGCTCCCGATCCTGGATTTTCCGGCCATGCAGAAAGAAACCGAAATCAAACTCCGCGTCAGCCGCGAAACCCTCGCTGCCCTGCGCGAGCACCCGCTGTTGAAAAAACGCAACAAAAATGGCTGGGAACGCCGCGAGCTGATGAACCAGTATCTCGACACACCAGAGCGCGACCTGGCCCACGCCAAGGTGGCCCTGCGCCTGCGTCGCGATGGTGACGAGATCATTCAGACGCTCAAGACACGCGGCCAGAGCATCGCCGGCTTGTCCGAGCGCAATGAATACAACTGGAACCTGCCCAAGGCCAAACTCGACGTCAAGAAACTCGACGGCGAATGCTGGCCAGAGCAACTGGCTGATCTGGACAAAAAAACCCTCAAGCCGATCTTCACCACCGATTTCGTGCGCGAACGTGCAGAAATTGCCTGGGGCCGTGGCAAGTCCAAAGTGGTCATCGAAGCCGCGCTGGACCTGGGTCACGTTGTGGTCGGCAAGCAGAAGGAAGAAATCTGCGAGCTGGAGCTTGAACTGCGCGAAGGCGAGCCGGCAGCCTTGCTGGAACTGGCCGTCGAACTGGCCGCCACCTTGCCGCTGATGCCTTGTGACATCAGCAAGGCCGAGCGCGGTTATCGCCTGTACGACGCCAGCAGCTATTCGCTGAGCCTGCCGGCACCGCAACTGACCGCCGAAACGCCACTGGACGACGCCTTCGCCGCGCTGGCCTGGCACCTGCTCGGCAGCAGCCAGCGCCTGGCCGAACAGTATCGGTTCAATGGCCACTGGCGCCTGTTGCAGGACTGGGTCGACAACCTCGCCGAGATGCGTGCGCTGCTGAGCAGCCTGGGCCAGGCCGCACCGCGCCAGTCCACGCACGACCTGCGTGTGGCCCTGGATGCCTTGCTCGAAGACTGGCGCCCGCTGGTGCAAGTCGGCATCGAAGACGAAGACGTGCGCAAGGCCGCACCTGAGCAGTTCCTCGAAGAACTGGAAGACCCGCGCTGGGGTCAGTTCTCCCTGAACCTGTCGCGCTGGCTGCTGGCCCGCACCTGGACTGCGGACCGGAACGTGCGCGGCAACCGCCAGGGCGCGGCGCAACTGGCCAGCTGGCTGCCGCGCCTGTTGGCCGAAGAAGCCACTTCGTTGCAATTGCAGCGCTACCAGCAACAACCGGAAGACCTGGCCGAACAGCTGCCTCGCATCGAGCGCATCCAGGCCTGGCTGCATCATGCCCGCCACGTGCTGGACATCGCAGAAATGGATCGCCTGTACGGTGAACTCAAGCAGCTCGCTCAACTGGCGAGTGAGCCGACGATCACCGACGAACTGCTCGACGCGCGCAAGCAGCAGGCGATCGCGGTGTATCAAAACCGCGCCTGGCGAATCCTGCTGCGCGGCTGATCCGTCCCTGTAGGAGCGAGCATGCTCGCGATGGAAGATCAGGCACCTTGGGGTGTCAGGCAGACAGCGTCATCGTCAGCCTCCATCGCGAGCATGCTCGCTCCTACAGGGTAGCGGCGCGTTATCCCATCACCGGCAAGCTCGTCGTCGACTTGATCTCCGACAACGCCACAATCGAGTTCACCTCCTGGATCCCAGGCACAAGTGAAAGCTTCTCGAAGAAAAATCGCTCGTAGGCCTCGATGTCCGCGGCGACGATGCGCAGCATGAAATCCACCGAACCCATCAGCACATAACACTCAAGCACTTCGGGAAAACCGCGAATCGCCTCGGTGAATTCGGTGAAGTTCGAACGGCCGTGGGCGTTGAGTTTGATTTCCGCGAAGATCTGCGTGTTCAGCCCAATTTTCTTGCGGTCCAGCAAGGTCACCTGCCCGCGAATGATCCCCTCCTCCTTCATCCGCTGGATTCGCCGCCAGCACGGCGACTGCGACAGGCCCACCTGTTCGGCGATCTGTGCGCTGGAAAGGGAAGCGTCCTCTTGCAGCAACGCGAGAATCCTGCGGTCGTAGCCATCCAGTTCGCTTTGCATAAATAAACCCTAGATCGATACGTTGTTGAATAATCTAATTCGATAAGTCGCCTTTTGTATCCATCATAGATAAGAAATACCCGGCATCGAATGTAAAAATTTCTCCAGTGTTTTTGGAGATCGATCATGCCACACCTCAAAGCCGTAACCTGCGCCCGCGCCGATAGCTGGAACGCCAGCAACACCCACTGCCGCGTGCGCTATCAATTGCTGGCAGAAGCCGAGCCAGACCTGCTGTGCCGGGTACTGAACCTGTTCGCCATGCAGTACCTGACCCCGCAACACGTCAACGTCCAGCGCATGGACGACCTGCTGTCGATCGACATCGTCATGGACGGACTGAGCTGGCACCGCGCCCAGGTGATTGGCGAAAAAATGCGCAACCTCATCAATGTCTGCTCGGTAGAACTGCACGCCGCTGATTCGGCGTGGACTGAAGCCGTCGTGGCGACGGGCTGAAAAACTTCGATACGGGCTTCGTCGGGTAGTGGCCCAACGGTCAGCGCGACGGCGACTATCCTTTGCGCACTGACGTCTTCGAGGAGCCCGCATGTCCGTTCAACTTGCCATTCAGGACCGCTGGCTGGATCTCAACGATTTGCTGCGCGAGCTGGTCGCCCAGGGATTCATCAGCCAGGACTCGGCCGAGCACGCGCTCAACGCACGCCGCCGTCAAGCCGCCAATGCCCAGATGCACCCGCTGGAATTCATCGCCAGCCAGCAACTGGACGATCTCAGCCGTGCGGGTAAACACCTTGATCTGGAAAGCCTGACCCTGTGGTTGTCGCAGCAGGCCGGCCAGCCGTACCTGCGCATCGATCCGCTGAAAATCAACGTTGCGGCCATTACGCCGTTAATGTCCTATGCCTTCGCCCAACGCCACAAAATCCTTGCGGTGGCGATCGATCGCGACTCGGTGACCGTGGCCAGCGCCCAACCTTATGTCAAAGGCTGGGAAGCCGACCTCACCCACGTGTTGAAGCTGCCAATCAAGCGGGTGGTGGCCAACCCGGTGGACATCCAGCGCTTCAGCGTGGAGTTTTTCCGCCTGGCCAAATCGGTCAGCGGCGCGACCCATGTCGATCAGCACGCCCAGGCCAGCAACCTGGGCAATTTCGAACAACTGCTCAACCTTGGCGCCAGCGACCAGGAGCCGGACGCCAACGATGCACACATCGTCAACATCGTTGACTGGCTGTTCCAGTACGCGTTCCAGCAACGCGCCAGCGATATTCACATCGAACCCCGACGCGAACAGGGCACGGTGCGTTTTCGCATCGATGGCGTGTTGCACAACGTCTATCAATTCCCGCCGCAGGTCACCATGGCAATCGTCAGCCGCCTCAAGAGCCTGGGGCGGATGAACGTCGCGGAAAAACGCAAACCCCAGGACGGCCGGGTGAAAACCAAGACCCCGGACGGCGGCGAGGTCGAGTTGCGGCTGTCGACACTTCCGACCGCGTTTGGCGAGAAGATGGTCATGCGGATCTTCGATCCGGAGGTGCTGCTCAAGGATTTCGATCAGTTGGGCTTTTCCGCCGACGACCTGCGCCGTTGGCAGGACATGACCCGGCAACCCAACGGCATCATCCTGGTCACCGGCCCTACGGGTTCAGGCAAGACCACCACGCTCTACACCACCCTGAAGAAGCTGGCGACCCCGGAGGTCAACCTTTGCACCATCGAAGACCCGATCGAAATGGTGGAGCCAGCGTTTAACCAGATGCAGGTGCAACACAACATCGACCTGACATTCGCCTCCGGGGTGCGTGCATTGATGCGGCAGGACCCGGACATCATCATGATCGGCGAGATCCGCGACCTGGAGACCGCAGAAATGGCAATCCAGGCGGCGCTCACCGGTCACCTGGTGCTCTCGACGCTGCACACCAACGATGCGCCCAGCGCCATCAGCCGCTTGCTGGAACTCGGGGTGCCACATTACCTGATCAAGGCCACGGTGCTCGGGGTCATGGCCCAGCGACTGGTGCGCACCCTGTGCCCGCATTGCAAGGCGCCGTTGACACTGGACGAAGACGACTGGCAGACCCTGACCAAACCCTGGCAGGCACCGCTGCCGGGCAACGCCCAGCGTGCCATCGGCTGCCTGGAGTGCCGCGACACGGGCTATCGCGGCCGCGCCGGGGTCTACGAGATCATGCAACTCACCGACGGCATCAAGGCACTGATCAATCCCGACACCGATCTGCTGTCCATACGACGCCAGGCATTCAAGGAAGGCATGCGCAGCTTGCGGTTGTCGGGCGCGCAAAAGGTTGCTGCGGGTCTGACGACCATTGAGGAAGTGTTGCGGGTAACACCGCAAAGCGAGCAGAAATAGATCTCTTATCGCCTGATTACGGGATAAAAATCGCCTGACGGTTCTTATCCCGTGGCGGCACCGTTACACTCCGGCCATCGCAACTTAAACAGGGAATCGTTATGCAGATCGGTAGCGTGCTTTTGCTTTTTGTCGGCCTCGTGGTCGCCATTCTGTTCATGGGCTTCAAGGTCGTGCCGCAGGGTTATCAATGGACGGTCGAACGTTTCGGCCGTTACACCAACACCCTCAAGCCTGGTCTGAACATCATCATTCCGGTCATGGACCGTATCGGTCGCAAGATCAACGTCATGGAGAGCGTGCTGGATATTCCACCGCAGGAAGTGATCACCGCCGACAACGCCACGGTGCAGATCGACGCCGTGTGCTTCTTCCAGGTAGTCAACACCGCCCAGGCGGCCTACGAGGTGAACAACCTCGAGCACGCCATCCGCAACCTGCTGCAAACCAACATTCGTACCGTGCTCGGCTCGATGGAACTGGATGCGATGCTCAGCCAGCGTGACGGCATCAACGAAAAATTGCTGCGCACCGTCGACGAAGCCACCGCACCGTGGGGCATCAAGATCACCCGGATCGAGATCAAGGACATCAGCCCGCCAGCGGACCTGATGGCAGCGATGTCGGGGCAGATGAAAGCCGAGCGGATCAAGCGTGCGCAAATCCTCGAAGCCGAGGGCCTGCGTGCCGCAGCGATCCTGACCGCCGAAGGCAAGAAACAGGCGCAGATCCTCGAGGCCGAAGGGGGTCGCCAGGCTGCGTTCCTCGAAGCCGAAGCGCGGGAACGCCAAGCCGAAGCGGAAGCCCAGGCGACCAAGGTGGTGTCCGAAGCCATCGCCGGCGGTAACGTGCAGGCCGTGAATTACTTCGTTGCACAGAAGTACATCGATGCGCTGGGCGGGCTCGCTTCGGCCAACAACAGCAAGGTCATCCTGATGCCACTGGAGGCCAGCTCGATGATTGGTGCGGTGGGCGGCATTGGCGAAATCGTCAAGGCCACCTTCGACAACAAGAAAGCCTGAGGCACGCCATGTGGGCATTCCTGCAAAATTTATCGTTCTGGGACTGGCTGGCGCTGGGCACCGTACTGCTGATTCTCGAGGTCTTCGGTGCGGGCGGGTATCTGTTGTGGATCGGCATGGCGGCGGCCGCCGTTGGCGTGTTGACGTTCGTACTGCCGCACCTGTCCTGGGAGCTGCAATTTCTGCTGTTCGGCCTGCTGTCGATCGCCACCGCCCTTTATTGGTGGCGACGCCAGCGCAGCGCGGTGCGCCAGAGTGACGAGCCGAACCTCAACCTGCGCGGACAGGAATTGATTGGCAAAACCTTCGTGGTGCATGAATCGATCATTGATGGGCGCGGCAAGATCAGGGTGGCCGACGGCGTATGGATGGCCCAGGGGCCTGACGCCGAAGCCGGCAGCCGCGTTCGGGTCGTTGCTCAGCAAGGCGTCGTCCTGCAGGTGGAAAAAGCCGACTGACCGTAATGGAACTCCACCGGGGCGTCCACGATCCAACAGCGTAGATCTAACCCAGTGGAGTCACCCATCATGCGTTTCAAACTTGCTGTCGCTACCGTCGCCCTGTTGTCCCTGCCAGTCGGTTCGGCGATGGCCGACAGCTTTTGGCGTAACATCATTTCGTCCGGCGCCACCACCGGCTCGACTTACCTGACGTTCAAGGATCACAAGCTGATCATTGCCGCGCAGGACGACGCCGGCAGTTTCGTCGCCAGCGAAGGCAGCATCCGCGGCCCGTACCTGGAAGCCGCCATGCAGAAAGTCCGTGCCGACAACCCAGGGTTGCAGGCCACGGACATGGAACTGGCGAACGCGATCCTGGCGAAAAATGCCGTCGCGTCCGAGTAAGTTTCCCGCGAGACGAAAATGCCGCTCAAATTGAGCGGCATTTTTTTGCCTGCCTTTTCTGTTCCCCCATCCCCTGTAGGAGCTGGCTTGCCAGCGATTGCGCAGAATCAGTCACCCTAAGTATCGACTGATCCGACCTCATCGCTGGCAAGCCAGCTCCTACAGGGAGATGGGATCACCGGTAATCATCTACCGGCACACACGCACAGAACAGATTGCGGTCGCCGTAGACGTTGTCCACGCGATTCACCGCCGGCCAATACTTGTGGGCCTTGGTGTGGGCATCCGGCGTCACGGCCTGCTCGACACTGTAGGGGCGTTCCCATACCCCGGTGACATCGGCCAGGGTATGCGGCGCGCGTTTGAGCGGGTTGTTCTCGGCCGGCCAGTTGCCGTTCTGTACTTCGGTGATTTCTGCGCGAATGCTCAGCATCGCCCCGATAAAACGGTCCAGTTCGGCTTTTGACTCACTCTCGGTCGGCTCGACCATCAAGGTGCCCGGCACCGGGAAGGACATGGTCGGGGCATGGAAGCCGTAATCCATCAGGCGTTTGGCCACGTCCTCCTCGCTGATGCCGGTCAACGCCTTGAGGGGCCGCAGGTCAAGAATGCATTCGTGGGCCACCCGTTCGTTGCGCCCGGTGTAGAGCACCGGGAATGCACCGGACAGGTGCCGCGCCAGATAATTCGCGGCAAGGATCGCCACCTCGCTGGCGTCCGCCAATTGCGGGCCCATCATGGCGATGTACATCCAGCTGATCGGCAGAATGCTCGCGCTGCCCCAGGGCGCCGCACTGACGGCGTCGTTCTGCGGCAAAGGGCCGTCAATGGCCACCACCGGGTGATTGGACACGAACGGTGCCAGGTGCGCGCGCACACCAATCGGCCCCATGCCGGGCCCGCCACCCCCGTGAGGAATGCAAAAGGTCTTGTGCAGGTTCATGTGCGAAACATCGGCGCCGATGTCCGCGGGCCGCGCCAACCCGACCTGCGCGTTGAGGTTGGCGCCATCCATGTACACCTGGCCGCCATGCTGGTGAATCACTTCACAGATTTCGCGAATGCCTTCCTCGTAGACACCGTGGGTCGATGGATAGGTCGCCATCAGGCAGGCGAGTTTTTCGCCGGCCTCGGCCGCCTTGTCCTTCAGGTCCGACAGGTCGACGTTGCCCGCCTCGTCGCACTCGACGATCACCACGCGCATCCCAGCCATTTGTGCGGAAGCGGGGTTGGTGCCGTGGGCCGAGGATGGAATCAGGCAAATGTCTCGCGCGCCCTGGTGACGGCTCTCGTGGTATTTGCGAATTGCCAGCAAGCCGGCGTACTCACCCTGGGCGCCGGAGTTGGGTTGCATGCAGATCGCATCAAAACCGGTAATCGCGCAGAGCCAGCGCTCCAGCTCCTCGATCATCAACGTGTAGCCGAGCGCCTGTTCCCTGGGGACGAACGGATGCAGGTTGGCGAACTGTGGCCAGGTGATGGGAATCATCTCGCTGGTCGCATTGAGCTTCATGGTGCAGGAGCCCAACGGGATCATGGACTGATTGAGGGCCAGGTCCTTGTTCTCCAACTGTTTGAGGTAACGCAGCATCTCGGTTTCGCTGTGATGCGCGTTGAACACCGGGTGACGCAGGTACGGCGAGGCGCGCAGCAAACTATCCGGAATGCCCACCGGCAGTGCTTCAGCGTCCAGCGCTTGAACATCGAGCCCATGGTCGGCGCCGAGGAACACATCGAACAGCCTGGCTACCGTGCCTTCATCGCAGGCTTCGTCGAGGCTCAACCCCAGCTGCCCACGCCCAAGGATGCGCAGGTTGATTTGCGCGGCCTGGGCGCTTTCGATGATCGCGGTTTGCGTACCGCCCACCTCCAGCGTCAGCGTATCGAAAAAGTGCTGATTGAGGCGCTTGATGCCATTGCGCTCCAGGCCTGCGGCAAGAATGCAGGTGAGCCGGTGGACGCGCTGGGCGATGCGTTTAAGACCTTGCGGGCCGTGATACACCGCATAAAAACTGGCGATGTTGGCCAGCAACACCTGGGCGGTGCAGATGTTCGAGTTGGCCTTCTCCCGCCGGATATGCTGCTCGCGGGTCTGCAATGCCATGCGCAATGCGGTGCCACCGCGGGCATCTTTGGAGACACCGATGATCCGGCCTGGAATCGCTCGCTTGTACTCGTCACGGCTGGCAAAAAAGGCCGCATGCGGGCCGCCGTAGCCCATGGGGACGCCAAAGCGCTGGGACGAACCGAACACCACGTCGGCGCCCAACTCACCCGGCGGCGTCAGCAACAGCAGGCTCAGCAGGTCGGTGGCGACGCAGGCCAGCGCTTGCTGGGCGTGCAGATGATCGATCAACGGTCGCAGATCGCGAATCTCGCCGTGGGTGTCGGGGTATTGCAGCAACGCACCGAATACCTGGTGCTGCTTCAGGTTTTCCACCGAGTCCACGATCAATTCCAAGCCAAAGCCTTCGGCACGGGTCCGTACCACGGAGATCGTCTGGGGGTGGCAGTCTTCATCAACGAAAAACAGATTGCTTCTGGACTTGGCAACGCGCTTGGCCAGGGCCATCGCCTCGGCTGCCGCCGTGGCCTCATCCAACAGGGAAGCATTGGCCAGCTCCAACCCGGTCAGGTCGATGATCATTTGCTGGAAATTGAGCAGCGCCTCGAGCCGGCCCTGGGCGATCTCGGGCTGATAAGGCGTGTAAGCGGTGTACCAACCGGGATTTTCCAATACATTGCGCAGGATGACAGCCGGGGTGATCGTGCCGTGATAGCCCATGCCGATCAGACTGGTCCATACCTGGTTCTGCTCGGCGTAACCGCGCAGCTTGGCTAATGCGGCTTCTTCGTCAAGGGCAGGCGGCAAGTCGAGCGCCCTGTTGAGGAGGATGCTCGGCGGCACAGTTTGTTGGATCAGCTCGACACGACTGCCCAGGCCAAGGCTGTCGAGCATCGCCTGCTGCTCGGCCGCGTCGGGGCCGAGGTGACGGCGCAGGAAAGCATTGGGATCGCGTAACTGGCTCAGGGACGGCAGCTGGGACATGACGGGCTCTCTCTTGACTGGCGCTCAGCGTCGATGCAACACGGTCAATCCAGCATAGCAGCCGATGTCGGAGAGCAACGATGACGCGGGGTTGCTGATGGCAATGAAAAAGCCCCGACAGGTCGGGGCTTTGAGATGAAGCGTCAGGCTTACTCGCCGATGGCGGCCTTGTAGCCCGCTGCATCGAGCAGCTTGTCCAGATCGCCAGTGTTGCTTGGCTTGAGCTTGAAGATCCAGGCGCCGTACGGGTCGGAGTTGAGCAGTTCCGGGGCACCACCCAGTTCTTCGTTGATGGCGATCACTTCACCGGCAACCGGGGAGTAGATGTCCGAGGCAGCCTTGACCGACTCGACCACGCCTGATTGATCACCCGCAGCAAACACTTTACCCACTTCGGTCAGCTCGACGAACACCACATCGCCCAAGGCTTCCTGAGCGTGATCGCTGATGCCCACGGTGACGGTGCCATCGGCTTCCAGGCGGGCCCATTCGTGACTTTCGGCAAAACGCAGGTCGGCAGGGATATCGCTCATGTTCTATGTCCTCAAGGAAATTGTCAGCGGTCGTGCCCGCCGGAATAGGTTAGATCAAGGTTTTGCCATGGCGGACGAACGTCGGTTTGACCACCCGGACCGGGTACCATTTGCCACGGATTTCCACTTCCGCTCGATCGGCGGTGGCCATCGGTACGCGCGCCAGTGCGATCGACTTGCTAAGCGTAGGAGAGAAACTACCACTGGTGATCTCTCCTTCGCCAACATTGGCGATGCGAACCACCTGATGAGCGCGCAAAACGCCACGCTCCTCGAGCACCAACCCGACCAACTTATGCTGTACACCGGCCGCCTGTTCGGCTTCCAGGGCCGAGCGACCGATGAACTGGCGGCTGGTCGGTTCCCAGGCAATGCTCCAGGCCATGTTCGACGCCAGCGGCGAGACGTTCTGGTGGATGTCCTGGCCATAGAGGTTCATGCCGGCCTCCACCCGAAGGGTATCGCGCGCGCCCAGTCCAATTGGCGAGATGCCCGCTCCCACGAGGTCGTTGAAGAAGCCCGGGGCCTGATCGGCCGGCAGGATGATCTCCAGCCCATCTTCGCCGGTATAGCCGGTGCGTGCGATGAACCAGTCACCATCGGCCTGGCCTTCGAAGGGCTTGAGCAGTTGAATCAGGTGACTGCGAGACTGGGTGACCAGTTCGCTGATCTTGTGCCGGGCGTGAGGCCCCTGGATGGCCAGCATCGCCAGTTCCGGGCGCTCGTGCAGTTGCACGTCATAACCGTCGAGGTGGGCCTGCATCCACGCCAGGTCCTGATCACGGGTAGACGCGTTGACCACCAGCCGATAGCCGTCATCGAGGCGGTAGACGATCATGTCGTCGACGATGCCGCCGTGCTCGTTGAGCATGGTGCTGTACAAGGCGCGACCAGCGCTGTGCAGGCGTTCGACGTCGTTGGCCAGCAAATGCTGGAGCCAGGTCTTGGCCTGCGCGCCGCTGACATCGATCACGGTCATGTGGGAGACATCAAAAACCCCGCAATCGCGGCGCACCTGATGGTGTTCCTCGACTTGCGAGCCGTAATGCAAAGGCATGTCCCAACCGCCAAAATCGACCATCTTCGCGCCCAGCGCGAGGTGAAGGTCATACAGAGGCGTACGCTGTCCCATGGGTTTCTCCTTCCGGGCTTGGCGAGGGTACGGGCCGGCGCTGCACGGTATCAAGACCTTTGGATAAGGGCTTTGCGCCGCTTTCAGCAACCGGGTCTGTGAGACGGACCGCACCGAATGCCGCGCATTGTAGCCTCAAGGTGTAGGACTGGCACCTAGCTGTTTTGATGGGCCGAACGTCGGATCAATCCGATGACCGGCAACAGCCCGACCAAAACCAGCGTCAGCGCTGGCAGGGACGCTCTCGCCCATTCCCCTTCGCTGGTCATTTCAAAGATCCGCACCGCCAGCGTGTCCCAGCCAAACGGGCGCATCAGCAGGGTCGCGGGCATTTCCTTGAGCACATCGACAAACACCAGCAACGCCGCGCTCAAAGTGCCCGGCAGCAACAACGGCAGATACACTTTGAAAAACAGTCGCGGGCCGCTGACGCCGAGGCTACGGGCCGCTTCGGGCAAAGATGGCCGTATTCGCGCCAGACTGCTTTCCAAGGGGCCGAATGCCACGGCGATGAAGCGCACCAGGTAAGCCAGCAACAGGGCGGCCAGACTGCCCAGCAGCAATGGCTTGCCTGCACCGCCCAGCCAACCCGAAACGGGAATCACCAGCTCGCGGTCCAGGTAACTGAACGCCAGCATGATCGACACCGCCAGCACTGAACCGGGCAACGCGTACCCCAGGTTGGCCAGGCTGATGCCTGAGCGGATTGCACGGGTTGGCGCCAGTCGACCGGCAAACGCCAGTATCAACGCGACACCGACAGTGATCAGCGCGGCCATTGCCCCAAGATACAGCGTGTGGACAATCAACCCGGTGTAGCGCTCGTCCAGATCGAAACGACCGCGCTGCCAGAACCACACCACCAGTTGCAGCATGGGAATGACGAAGGCGCAGGCGAATACCAGGCCGCACCAGCTCATCGCCGCCAGCGCCTTGAAACCTCGCAGGTGATACAACGCCTTGACCCGCGGTCGCTCGTTGCTCGCACGATTGGCCCCACGGGCACGCCGCTCACCATAGAGCACCAGCATCACCACCAACAACAGCAGACTGGCCAGTTGCGCCGCCGAGGACAGGCTGAAAAATCCGTACCAGGTCTTGTAGATCGCAGTGGTGAACGTGTCGAAGTTGAACACCGACACCGCGCCGAAATCCGCCAGGGTTTCCATCAGCGCCAACGCGACTCCGGCGCCAATGGCCGGCCTGGCCATCGGGAGCGCGACACGCCAGAACGCCTGCCAGGGCGACTGGCCAAGCACCCGCGCGGCTTCCATCAGACCTTTACCCTGCGCCAGGAACGCCGTGCGCGCCAGCAGGTAGACATACGGATAGAAAACCAGCACCAGCACAAGGATGACGCCGCCCGTGGAGCGCACGCGCGGCAGCCGCAACCCCGCGCCAAACCATTCGCGCATCAGTGTTTGCACCGGCCCGGCGAAATCCAGCAGGCCGACGAAAACGAAGGCCAGCACGTAGGCTGGAATCGCGAATGGCAGCATCAACGCCCAATCCAGCCATTTGCGGCCAGGGAATTCGCACAGGCTGGTGAGCCAGGCCAGGCTGACACCCAGCAGCGTCACGCCAATACCGACGCCCAGCACCAACGTCACCGTGTTGCCCAAGAGTCGCGGCATCTGGGTCTCCCAAAGGTGGGACCAGATCTGTTGATCGATGGTTTGCCAGGACAGCAGCAGAACGCTCAGGGGCAACAGGACCAGCGCAGCGATGGCGAAGACCAGGGGATACCAACGGCGTTGGGCGGGGTGGGCCAAGGAAAAAGCTCTCGTTGAAAAATGATCGTGCCCACGACAGGCGTGGGCACGATCAGGGCGCGCAGTATAACGGTGGCGTCAGTTCCAGCCAGCCCGATCCATCATGCGGATGGCTTCAGCCTGGCGCTTGCCGGCGACTTCCACCGGCAGGGTGTCGGCGACGAACTTGCCCCACGCGGCCACTTCAGCGGACGGCTGCACGGCAGGGTTGGCCGGGAACTCCTGGTTCACGTCAGCAAAGATCTTTTGGGCTTCGGCGGTGGTCATCCACTCCACCAGTGCCTTCGCTGCCTCTGGATGCGGCGCGTGCCTGGTCAGGCCGATGCCCGACAGGTTGACGTGCACGCCGCGATCCGCCTGGTTTGGCCAGAACAGTTTCACTGGCAGATCAGGCTTCTGTTGGTGCAGACGGCCATAGTAGTAGGTGTTGACGATGCCGACATCGCACTGACCGGCGTTGATTGCTTCCAGCACCGCCACGTCGTCGGAGAACACGTCGGTGGAGAGGTTGTTGACCCAGCCCTTGAGGATCTTCTCGGTTTTCTCGGCACCGTGGGTTTCGATCATGGTCGCGGTCAGGGACTGGTTGTAGACCTTCTTGGCGGTACGCAGGCACAGGCGGCCTTCCCAGTTTTTGTCGGCCAGGGCTTCATAGGTGGTCAACTCGCCCGGTTTCACCCGCACGGTGGAGTAGGCGATTGTCCGGGCCCGCAGGCTCAGGCCGGTCCAGGCATGGCTGGAAGCGCGGTACTGCGGCGGGATGTTGGTGTCGATGGTTTTCGAGGTGAAGGGCTGCAGGATACCCATCTGCTCGGCCTGCCAGAGGTTGCCGGCATCGACGGTCAGCAGCAGGTCGGCGGTGGCATTTTCACCCTCGGCCTTGATGCGCTGCATCAACGGCGCTTCCTTGTCGGTGATGAATTTGACCGTCACCCCGGTTTTCGCGGTGTAGGCATCGAACACGGGCTTGATCAGCTCGTCGATACGTGAGGAGTAGACCACCACCTCGTCAGCAGCCTGGGCGGCGGTGCTGCCAATCAGGGTCAGGGCGAGTGCCGTCAATAGACGCTTCGATGCCAACATGGGAGCCAACTCTCGATCAGGAAAAGTGAGGCCAAATGATAAGGACTCACATTTACCATCTCAATCGAACAGTTGGCGGAGGCGTTACCAGATGTTGCACAGCCTGAAGTGTGTGGAGAATGTGCGACCCTATCGCGGGCAAGCCCGCTCCCACAGGGGTATAGGTTCCACTGTAGGAGCGGGCTTGCCCGCGATAGGGCCGTCAGCCCCTGCAAAAATCTCAGGCCTTGGCCAACGCCGGCAAATCCCCGGTCAGTCCTAGCGCCTCGCGCACGAACAGCGCCTTGGCCTCCGGCATCTGATCGACCATTTTCAGCCCGACATTACGCAGCCATCGCACCGGCAACGGATCGGCCTGGAATAAACGCTCGAAGCCCTCCATCGCCGCCATCAACGCCAGGTTGTGCGGCATGCGCCGACGTTCGAAGCGGCTCAACACTTTCACATCGGCCAGCCGCTCACCACGCTCGGTCGCTTGCAGCAATACTTCGGCGAGTACCGCGGCATCAAGGAAGCCCAGGTTCACGCCCTGCCCGGCCAACGGGTGAATGGTGTGGGCCGCGTCGCCGATCAGCGCCAGGCCTTCAGCCACGTAGCGCTTGGCATGACGCTGACGCAGCGGCACACACAGGCGAGGATCGGCGCTGATGACCGAACCCAGGCGGCCTTCGAAGGCGCGCTCCAGTTCATGACAGAAGCTGTCGTCATCCAGTGCCATCAAGCGTTCGGCTTCGCCCGGCGTCGTCGACCAGACGATCGAGCACCAATCCTGCTGGCCATCGCGCTCCAGTGGCAGAAACGCCAATGGCCCGTTATCGGTGAAACGTTGCCAGGCCGTCATCTGGTGCGCATTGGAGCTGCGCACGCTGGTAACGATGGCGTGATGCAGATAATCCCATTCGCGTGTGGCCATGCCCGTCAGGCGCCGCACCGCCGAGTTGGCACCATCCGCAGCAATCACCAGCGGCGCGCGTAATTGGCGGCCGTCGGCCAGGGTCAGCAGCCAGTCATCGCCCGAGCGGCGCATCTGTTCCAGCCGCGCACCCGCCAACAGGCCCAGGTCGCTGTCGTGCAGGCAGTCGAGCAAGGCGTCCTGCACCACGCGATTCTCCACGATATGCCCCAACCCCTCGGCATGCACACTGGCGGCGCTGAAATGGATCTGCCCGGTGCCACTGCCATCCCACACATGCATGTCCGAATACGGGCTGCTGCGTCGTTTGGCGATGCCTTCCCAGGCGCCCAGGCGCTCGAGAATCCGCTGGCTGGCCGCCGACAGCGCGCTCACCCGCGGCTCGAATGGCGCCTGCGCATCGAAGGGTTTGACCGTCATCGGGCTGCCGTCCAGCAGCAGGATGTTCAGCCCGCTGTCGCGTAACGCCAGCGCCAGGGCGCTGCCGACCATTCCGGCACCGACAATCAGCAGATCTGCGCGCATATCCATGCTTTAAGCCTGTCTCGTTTGCGGTTTGAGCCGCACGTAAAGGGTTTTGCGCACCCGCGCCACAAGGGTGCCGGCGCCGTCGTGAATATCGACCTGCAATTGCGGCAGGAATTTTTCGCCCGTCGCCGTCTGCCGGCGAATCTCGTCGAGCAGGGTCTCGTCGACCCTGAAACTGGCGAACACCGGGCCTTTACCCGGCGAGATGAAGTCGATGTCGGCCGCCTTGTCCCAGACAATGTAACGGCGGCCGAGATTTTCCATCAGCATCAGCATGTAGAACGGATCGACCATCGAATACAGGCTGCCGCCGAATTGCGTACCGACGTAATTGCGGTTGTACCAGCCAAGCCCCATGGACACCTGGATGTCGCGGAAATCGTCACTGATGTGCCGCACCCGAACTCCGGCGCCCAGGTAGGGCGGATAAAACGTCATGGCCCAACGCAGCAATCGCGCCTTGCCGAACCTGTCGGTCAACGCCTTAAGCATCAGACCGCGTACCCAGGCCCATGGCCTGACGGGCGAACCAGCGCTTGGCCGGCGGCAGCAGGTCGAGACCGAGCAGTCCGATGTTGCGGCCCAGCGACACCAGCGGCAAGCTGCTGCCGAACAACCGCGTGACCTGATCGGAAAAACCCACCGTCAGGCTCTGGTCCAGGCGCTGACGTTCGCGGTAAGCCTGCAACGTCGCAAAGTCGCCCAGCGGTTTATCGCTGGCCAGCAACGTATCGGCCAACGCCTGGGCATCGCGCAGCGACAGGTTGAAACCCTGGCCGGCAATCGGGTGAAGGCTATGGGCGGCATTGCCCAGGATCGCCAGATGCGGACGCACCTGCTCCTCGGCTTCAACCAGGGTCAGCGGGTAGAGATGCCGCGCCCCCACCTGTTTCAAGGTGCCGAGGCGGTAGCCGAACACATTCTGCAACTCGTGGAGAAAACTGCGCTCATCCAGCGCTGCCAGCCGTTGCGCGTCCATTCCCAGTCGGGTCCAGACCAGCGCACAGCGGTTGTCCGCCAGCGGCAGCAAGGCCATCGGGCCATCGTCGGTGAAACGTTCGAAGGCCATTCCGTTGTGCGCTTCGCTCGGGGTGATGTTGGCGATCAGCGCGCTCTGGTTGTAAGGACGTTGGCGAACACCAATCCCCAATTGCTCGCGCAAGCCGGAACGGCCGCCATCGGCGAGTACCGCGAGGTCGCATTCCAGGGTGGTTTCATCATTGAGTGTCAGGCGATAGCCGTCGGTCAGCGGCTCCAGGCGAGTCACTTGCGCCGGGCAGCGCCAGGTGACCACATCCTTGTCCAGGCCTTGCCACAGGCATTGACCCAGCCAGGCATTTTCGACCACATACCCCAGCGCCGGTACGCCCTCTTCCATGGCAGAGAGGCGCGCGGTGGAGAAGCGGCCACGGTCGGACACATGGATCTGCTTGATCGGCTCGGCGCGGCGGGAGATTTCCTGCCACAGGCCCAACCGCTGATAAATCTGCTTGGCGCCGTAAGACAGTGCCGAAGACCGCGCGTCGTAGCTCGGCTGGTAGCTGTCGCCCGGGGCAAATGGTTCGATCAGCACGATCTTCCAGCCGCGGGCCTTGGCCCCGGCCTGCAACGCCAACGCCAGACTGGCGCCGACCAGACCGCCACCGATGATTGCCAGATTGACTCGACTCATGCCGCTTGTGTCCGTGCTTGGGCCATCAGGGCCTCGATTTCGGCGACCGTTTTCGGCACGCCATGGGTCAGGATTTCACAACCGGTCTTGGTCACCACCACGTCGTCCTCGATGCGCACGCCTATGCCGCGCCATTTCTTCGCCACGTTCGTGTTGTCCGGGGCAATGTAGATCCCCGGCTCCACGGTGAGCGCCATGCCGACCTCCAGCACGCGCCACTCGCCGCCGACCTTGTACTCGCCGACGTCATGGACATCCATGCCCAGCCAATGGCCGGCACGGTGCATGTAAAACGCCCGGTAGGCTTCGCTGGCGATCAATTCGTCAACGTCGCCCTGCAAGAGCCCGAGCTTCACCAGCCCGGCGGTTATCACCTGGACCGTCGCTTCGTGCGCCTGGTTCCAGTGTTTGTTCGGCGCGATCTCGGCGAAGGCGGCCTGTTGCGATGCCAGTACCAGCTCGTAGATGGCCTTCTGCTCGGCGGAAAACTTGCCGTTGACCGGCCAGGTTCGGGTGATGTCACTGGCGTAGCAATCGATTTCGCAACCGGCGTCGATCAGCACCAGGTCGCCATCCTTGAGCACGGCGTCATTCTGCTGGTAATGCAGGATGCAACTGTTGCGTCCGGATGCAACGATCGAACCGTACGCCGGCATCTTCGCTCCACCCTTGCGGAACTCGTAATCAAGCTCGGCTTCGAGACTGAACTCATGCAGCCCCGGCCGGCTGGCCTGCATCGCCCGGATATGCGCCTGGGCGGAAATCCGCGCAGCTTCGCGCATCACCTTCACTTCTGCCGCCGATTTATACAGGCGCATGTCGTGAAGCAGATGATCCAGCGCAACGAATTCGTTCGGCGGCTGCGCCCCCAGGTGCGCCTTGGAGCGGATCACATTGATCCAGTCCATCAGGTGCCGGTCGAACTCGGGGTTGCTGCCCATGGCTGAATACACCCGGTCGCGCCCTTCGATCAGGCCCGGCAGGATGTCGTCGATATCGGTAATGGGAAAGGCGTCGTCAGCGCCGAAGTCGCGGATCGCACCTTCCTGGCCGGCACGCAGGCCGTCCCAGAGCTCTCGCTCGGCGTTGCGCTCACGGCAGAACAACAGGTACTCGCCATGCTCGCGACCGGGCATCAGCACGATGACCGCCTGTGGTTCCCCAAAGCCGCTGAGGTACTGGAAATCGCTGTCCTGGCGGTAGACATGCTCGACGTCGCGGTTGCGGATGGCCACCGCGGCGGCGGGCAGTATGGCGATGCTGTTGGGTTCCATCTGCGCCATCAAGGCCTTGCGGCGACGGCTGTATTCCGATTTCGGGATATGAATCATGGGCAGATGGCTTTTCCTGGCTCGCGATTAATGCAACGACGGTTTGGCAGCAGCCGGGGTGTCCGACTTACGGGTTTCCGAGAACAGCAACAGCGGCGCGACGCGCAGGTATTCCATCACTTCCATGTAGTCGTTTTCGCCGTCGTCGGACTCTTCCAGCGCATCTTGCACCTGGGATACCGCGGACAGATCCTGCAACACTTCGGTGGCCTCGGTGCTCAGCATGCTACTGTCGCGGCAGTTGAGGCCGAAACCGCTGAGGAAGCCTTGGCACCATTGACCCAGTGCCGCAGCACGGTCAGCCAGCGGCGCATCATCGGTCGGCAGCAGCAGGACCACGGTCACGTCATCACCGGTGAGTTCGCCCTTGACCATTTCCTGAAGGCCTATCAAGGCGTTGCGAACGTTGTCCTGCGGCTCGCTCTCGAGCAACTCGGCGGCATCGATGAGCCAGCCTTCGGCATCAAAACCGGCACCGGCGCAACTGCGGCCCAGGAGCAGGCCATGCAGTTCGGCAGGCGAGACGGAGTGACCACTGGAGGACAGCAGGGTGGCGAAGGCTTGGTACGGGGAATTCTGAATAGGCATGGGCTGCTAGGCGCCAGACGGCGCAATGTCTAGAATGAAGGCCTTGTATCCTACATCGACTCCTCTGTAGGAGCGAGCTTGCTCGCGATGAACTCGAGATCGCTGCGGGGTGTCAGGGATCCAGCGGTATCGTTGACGACCATCGCGAGCAAGCTCGCTCCTACAGGGGCCGTCCCCCCATCAGACATTTTCAGTGGACACAATGGAAGACACCGACCTGCAAGCGCTGATGGCCAGACTCGAACTGCTGATTGATCGGGTCGAGCAACTTAAGAGTCAAAACGCACTCCTACTAGCTCAGGAAAAAACCTGGCGCGAGGAACGCGCTCACCTCATTGAAAAAAACGAAATCGCCCGGCGTAAGGTCGAATCGATGATTTCGCGCCTCAAGGCCCTGGAGCAAGACTCATGAGTTCAAGCAATAGCGTCACCGTGCAGATCCTCGACAAAGAGTATTCGATCATCTGCCCACAGGAAGAGCGCAGCAATCTGGTGAGTGCTGCCCGTTATCTGGATGGCAAGATGCGTGAAATCCGCAGCAGCGGCAAAGTCATTGGCGCTGACCGGATCGCCGTGATGGCCGCCCTGAACATCACCCACGAAATGCTGCACAAGACCGAACGAACAGACGTGCCGGTCAGCAGCGCAACCCGCGAGCAGGTTCGCGACCTGCTCGATCGCGTTGATCTGGTATTGGCCACCGATCCGGACGTCAGGGGCTGATTCGTCGGGCCGCTTGGGTTATACTCGCAACACTCCCTGGGGTGCTTGCCAGTTGACCACGTCCCTGAGCCGATTCGCACTACCCTGGAAGTTGCACGTTGGGCTGGTGTGCATGTCCGCTAGACGGAAAGCCTTAAAGCCTACTGCTTCTTCCACCTTGAACTTTCGGGTTCAAGGGCTAAGTCAGCAGCGGTTCATCCGGGGAGCCTGATTGCAGTCCGATGCCGGTTCAAACACCGGCATCGGTTTTTTTATGGGCGCTGCCCGCACTGCCGAAGCCTGAATCCATGACCGAACCTGCGCTGCTTCCCCGCCCGCAACTTCGACGCATGCTGCGCAAGGCGCGCCGCGCACTGACACCCAGCCAGCAGCGCCAGGCGGCTCGCGGGTTATACAAACAACTGGCACAACAGCCACTGTTTCGCCGCGCCAGGCACATCTCCCTTTATTTACCGACCGACGGTGAAATCGATCCACGCGTGTTGCTGCGGGCCGCTCAACGTCGCGGCAAGGCGACGTATCTGCCCGTGCTCAGCGCCTGGCCCCGAACCAAAATGGTCTTCCAGCGCATTCGCCCCGGCGAGAAGCTCAAGCCCAACCGTTTCCGCATCCTTGAGCCACGGGCAAATCTCGCTCGCCAGCGTAAGATCTGGGCACTGGACCTGGTGTTGTTGCCGCTGGTGGGCTTTGACGATGTGGGCGGTCGCCTGGGCATGGGTGGTGGTTTCTACGACCGCAGCCTGGCGTATCTGTCGCGGCGCCAAAACTGGCGCAAGCCGACACTGCTGGGGCTGGCCCATGAATGCCAGAAGGTCGAGCGATTGGCGCAAGCGAGCTGGGATGTGCCGTTGCAGGGAACGGTCACGGACAAGGCCTGGTACTACGCAGGCTAAACGCCACTGGGATCAGCGGCGTCGAAAAAACAGGTCAGCGCTTGAAAGCTGTCGACTGTTGTTGCGCGATTTCAATCGGCGCGTCGGTCTTGCTGCTCCACAGACTTTGGGCATAGCCCGTGGTCACGACGCCAAGGCCAAACAAAATAACCAAAATCCATAGTAAATCCGGTTTGCGTTTCATCGACTGCCCCCCAAAGGCATATCAACACGATGACAGCAGCGGTTTCCGTTGTAGGTGTAGGCCGTGCAGCAGTGTCAAGCTAAGAAGGCCGGCATTTTGCGACAACGTGAACTGACACGCAAACGCTGGCGTCAACCGACCGTCGGTTTGTCATAAAATTGCCCGACAACTTGCCCACTCGACCCGCAAGGAGCAAAACCCATGGCCTACTGGCTGATGAAATCCGAGCCCGACGAACTGTCAATCAAGGGGCTTGAGCACCTTGGCAAAGCGCGCTGGGACGGTGTTCGCAACTATCAGGCGCGCAACTTCCTGCGGTCCATGGCGATTGGCGACGAGTTCTTCTTCTATCATTCCAGTTGCCCGGAACCCGGAATCGCCGGAATCGGTAAAATTGTCGAAGCGGCCTATCCCGACCCGACAGCCCTGAACCCCGAAAGTCCTTACCACGACCCGAAGGCCAGCGTAGAGAAAAACCCGTGGAGCGCCATTGACGTGGCGCATGTGCAGACGTTTTCCCGGGTGCTGAAGCTCGATTACCTCAAACAGCAGGCCGCGCTGGCAGAAATGCCCCTGGTGCAGAAAGGGTCACGGCTGTCGGTGATGCCGGTGACCGCCCAGCAGTGGGCCGCAGTCCTGGAGATGCGTTAACGGCAGGAGCAACGGTTCGACGCGCTCACCCTACAAGACAACGCAGTTGACTGGCATCAAAACGTCCACACGTTCGATCGACCAGACTAGGACTCAACAGCCGCAGGATGCCCACATGTCTACGCCCAGCCGTTCTTCGATTGTTTTCGCCAGCGCTTTAGGTGTTCTGCTGCTGGCAGCCGGTGGTTTCGGTTACTGGAAATCCATGCATGACCGTTTGCCCGATGGCCTGTATGTCGGCAATGGACGCCTGGAGGCTACCGAAGTGCAGATCGCCAGCAAAACGCCCGGACGACTGGCTGAGGTGCTGGTCGATGAAGGCGACAAGGTCAGCAAAGGGCAATTGCTCGCCCGCATGGATACCCGCACCCTCGAAGCCCAGCGTAACCAGGCTGAAGCTGAAGTATTGCGCGCCCGGGAAAACCTGGCGGCCGCGCAAGCCAATGTGCAATTGCGCCTGAGCGAGCAACTGCTGGCACAGCAGGAACTCAGTCGATCCCAGGCGCTGCTCAAGCATGGCTTTGTCAGCGCCCAGATCATCGATCAGCAACAGTCTCGAATTGGCACCGCCAACGCCGCTGTCACCGCCGCCCGCGCCCAGGTCTCAGCGGTGAGTGCGGCAATTGGCGCGGCCCAGGCGCAAGTCGCGCAGTTGACGAGCGAAATTGACGACAGCAGCTTGCGCGCGCCCATCGACGGCATCATCCAGTTGCGCATGGCCGAGCCCGGTGAAGTACTGGGTGCCGGGGGACGGGTGTTGCTGCTGATCGATCCAAGTGACCAATACATGAATCTTTACCTCCCCGCATCGGTGACCGGGCGCCTGGCGGTGGGTGATGAAGCACGGATCTTGCTCGATGCCCTGCCCGATCACCCGCTGCCGGCGAAAATCAGCTTCGTAGCCGCCAAGTCGCAATTCACGCCCAAGGAAGTCGAGACTCGCGACGAACGACAAAAACTGGTATTTCGTGTCAAATTGCGCCTGACCGACCCGAGCGCACCGCCCCAGGTCAAACCCGGCATGCCCGGCGCCGGGTACGTGCGCACTGCAAGCGTTGATTGGCCGGTCAACCTGCAATGAACGGCCTCGCGGTTCACGCGAACGCGGTCCACCATCGGTACGGCAAACAATCCGCACTGAGCGACATCGCATTCGAGCTGCCCGCTGGCACCCGCTGCGGGCTGATCGGCCCCGATGGGGCTGGCAAATCGAGCCTATTGGGGCTGATTGCCGGGGTGAAAAAGCTCCAGCAAGGCCAGTTACAGGTGCTGAACGGTCCGATCCAGGATCGTCGCCATCGCAACACCCTCTATGCGCGCATCGCTTTTATGCCTCAGGGCCTGGGCGGCAACCTTTATCCAGAGTTATCGATCCGCGAGAACATCCAGTTTTTTGCCACCCTGTTCGGCCTGTCGACAGCCGAATGCGACCAGCGCATGCACAACCTGCTGCTGGCCACCGACCTGCTTCGGTTCACCGACCGACCGGCCGGAAAACTGTCCGGTGGCATGAAGCAAAAGCTGGGGCTGTGTTGTGCATTGATCCATGAGCCGGATCTGCTGATCCTCGATGAGCCGACCACAGGTGTCGACCCGCTGTCGCGCCTGCATTTCTGGGAACTGGTGGATGACGTGCGACGCCAGCGCCCTCAATTGACGCTGCTGGTGGCGACCGCCTACATGGAGGAGGCCGAGCAGTTCGAGCACTGCCTGATGCTCGACAAAGGCAAGCTGATTGCTGCCGGCTTGAGCCGGGAACTGGCCGCGACCACCCCGAGCGGCAAACTCGATGTGGCCTTTACCCACTTCCAGGGTGACAGCCGTCACGACAATCAGCCGCTGGTGATCCCGCCCCTGAGCGGCAACGCCACCGACATCGCCATCGAGGCCCATGACCTGACGCTGCGCTTTGGCGACTTCACCGCCGTGAACAAGGTCAGCTTCGCCATTGGTCGTGGCGAAATTTTCGGCTTTCTTGGTTCCAACGGCTGCGGCAAGACCACCACCATGAAGGTCCTCACCGGCCTGATGCCCGCCTCGGAAGGCAGGGCCATGCTGCTGGGTAAGCCGGTGAACGCCAAGGACCTGGCCACGCGTAAGCGGGTCGGCTTCATGTCGCAGAACTTTTCGTTGTACGGCGAACTCAGCGTTCGACAGAACCTGGCATTGCACGCGCGGCTGTTCGACCTGCCAAAAGACCAGAGCTCACAACGCATCGACGAACTGATCCGACGCTTCAACCTGGACACCGTGGCCGACCAGCAGTCCGGCGCGCTACCCCTGGGCTTACGCCAGCGGTTATCTCTTGCCGTGGCAGTGCTTCATCGCCCGGAAGTGTTGATCCTCGACGAACCGACATCCGGTGTAGACCCCGCCGCCCGGGATGACTTTTGGCGATTGTTGATCGAACTGTCCCGTGAGCAGGGCGTAACCATTTTCCTCTCGACCCACTTCATGAACGAAGCGCAGCGTTGCGATCGCATTTCGTTGATGCACGCAGGCAAGGTATTGGCTTGCGACACACCTGCGGCATTGCAGCAGCAGTTCATGGGCGAAACCCTTGAAGCCGCGTTTGTGACCTGCCTGGAGCAAGCGCAAGGCAACCTCGCCACACCGACGCCTGGCGAATCCTCGACGTCATCTGTCCTGCCCGCCATGCCAGCGAACGAGAGTCACTTCAGCCTCGGGCGTCTGATGGCGGTCGCCAGCCGGGAAGGCAAGGAACTGTTGCGTGACAAAGTACGCATGGCGTTTGCCCTGCTCGGCGCCATCTTCATGATGGTGATTTTCGGCTACGGCATCTCCCTGGACGTTGAAAAGCTGGCCTTCGCGGTCTACGACCAGGATCAGACGCCGCAAAGCCGGGCTTACCTGGAAGCTTATCGCGGCTCTCGTTATTTCGATGAGCAACCCCCTATCCGCAGCGCCAATGAGCTGCACCGCCGCCTTCAACGCTCGGAAATAAAACTGGCGCTGGAGATACCGGCAGGTTTTGGCAGGGACTTGTACGCGGGCCGTCAACCGGTCGTGGCAGCCTGGCTTGACGGGGGCATGCCGTTTCGCGCCGAGACCAGCCGCAATTACGTGGAGGCGGTGCATCAAGCCAACCTGGAGCAACTGGCCGAACAGAGCAGTCCTGCACTGCGTCAACTCGCACCCGCCCGGCTGGAAACCCGCTTCCGTTACAACCAGGATGTGGTCAGCGTGAATGCCATAGGCCCCGGCGTCATGGCGTTGATCCTGGCATTTATCCCGGCAATGCTGACGGCGCTCGGCATTGTGCGCGAGAAAGAACTGGGCTCGATCACCAACTTCTATGCCACGCCCCTGACCCGCCTCGAATTCCTGCTGGGTAAACAGGCTCCCTACCTCGTCATCAGCCTGGTCAACCTGGCGCTGCTGGTGGCCATGAATCGCTGGCTGTTCGGTGTACCGTTCAAGGGCAGCTTGCCGACCCTTGCCTTTGGCGGTCTGCTTTACGTGCTGGCGACGACCAGCATGGGCCTGTTGATCTCGGCATTCACCCGCACGCAGATCGCCGCCATCCTGGGCACCATGATCATCACCAGCCTGCCCACGATCCAGTTTTCCGGGCTGATTGTGCCACGCTCGTCCCTTGAGGGCGCGGCTTCAGTGATGGGTACGCTGTTCCCGGCCGGGCACTTCCTCGACATCGCTGTCGGCACATTCACCAAGGCCCTGGACCTGCGCCAGCTTTGGCCACAATGCCTGGCATTATTCGGGTTTTTCTTCGTGTTCACTGGGCTCAGCCTGGTGATGCTGAAAAAGCAGGAGGCCTGATGCACAAGCTCGCTCACATCCTTCGCCTGGGTTTCAAGGAACTCACCAGCCTGCGTCATGACAGCGTCCTGCTACTGTTCCTGTTCTACGCGTTCACCGTGGCGATCTACATGCCCGCGGCAGGCTCGGTGATCGGTGTGCACAACGCCAGCGTTGCCATGGTGGACGAAGACCACACCCCGTTGTCGCGGCAATTGGCACAAGCGCTTCGACCACCTGAATTCCAGCCGCCGGCGGCACTGCCCTATGGGCAACTGGACCAAGTGATGGACGGCGGCCAGTACACGTTCGTCATCAATGTGCCTGCTAATTTTCAGGCCGACCTGCTCGCCGGTCGCCAGCCCGCCGTGCAAGTCAACGTCGATGCCACGGCAATGAGCCAGGCGTTCATGGGCGCCGGTTACATAGGGCGAATTTTCCAGCGGGAGTTGCTCGAATACGCCGGCCAGGGTAATGCAGCCAGCAAGGCACCCGCACTGCTGACCACCCGTGCGCTCTTCAACACCAATCTGGAGGGGGGATGGTTCCTGGCAGTGATCCAGATCGTCAACAACATCACCATCCTCGCCATCGTCCTCACCGGCACCGCACTGCTGCGAGAGCGCGAGCACGGCACGCTCGACCATTTGCTGGTGCTGCCATTGACGGCCGTGGAAATCATGCTGGCGAAGATCTGGAGCAATATGCTGGTCGTGGTGCTGTGCACCTGGCTGTCGCTGGAAGTGATCGTAAAGGGCGCACTGGGCGTGCCACTGGCGGGTTCGCTGCCGCTGTTTTTGCTGGTGACAGCGTGCTACTTGTTCGCCAGCACCTCGCTGGGGATTTTCCTCGCCACCCTGGCACGCTCGACGCCGCAGTTCGGCTTGCTGGCAATCCCGGTCATCATCCCGATGTTACTGCTGTCCGGGGGTAGCACCCCGTTGGACAGCATGCCGCAGTGGCTGCAATGGGTGATGCAGGGCTCACCCTCGACCCACTTCGTCAGCCTGGGCGCCGCCATCCTGTTTCGCGACGCCAGCCTGAACGTAGTCTGGCCGGACCTGCTCGCGCTCACGACCATCGGAGTGCTGTTCTTCGCCATTGCGCTGATGCGCTTTCGCAAAAGCCTCGCGTCCTGAACCGAAGCCCTCAGCCGCAGGAGCAGCGGCTTTACTGAATGATCAGGTTGTTGAACAACAGGTCCTCGACCACCGGCTTGCCGGTTTCGTCGTTCATGATCTGCTGGGTCAGCTTCAATGCTTCCTGACGCAGCTTTTCCTTGGCTTCAAGATTGTTCATGGTCTCGGTGGTCTGCTGCGCAAACAGCTGCACCAGCTGATTACGGATGAACGGCTCGTTGGCCTTGACCAGTTTGGTCGCTTCGTCACCCGTCACGCGCAACGCCACATCGGCCTTGTAGACCTTGAGCTTGGGCGTGCCATCCAGGCCATAGTTACCCACGAACGGCGGGCTCAAGGTGATGTAATTGACCTTCGGCGCCGCGCCTTCCTTGGCCTCTTCAGCCACGGCCGTCACAGGCAGGGACAGGGCCAGCAACAACATGATCCACGCTTTCACAATTCGCTCCTCAATCCGGTTTGCGGCCTAGCATAACGGCCCGCCGCGCAAGTACAAGCTTATGGCTGACTATCAGGGCCAGGCATGCTCGTTGACCCGTCGACACTCACACCTACACTTATCGGCCATCACTACAAAAGGAATAGCCCTGATGAAAGCCGTGCTGTGCAAAGCCTTCGGCCCTGCCGAATCGCTGGTGCTGGAAGACGTCGCCAGCCCTGTCGCCAAAAAGAACGAGATCCTGCTGGACGTACACGCCGCCGCCGTCAATTTCCCGGACACGCTGATCATCGAGGGCAAGTACCAGTTCAAGCCGCCCTTCCCGTTTTCCCCCGGTGGTGAAGCCGCCGGCGTGGTCAGCGCGGTGGGCGAAAAGGTCAGCCACCTGAAAGTCGGCGACCGGGTCATGGCCCTCACAGGCTGGGGCAGTTTTGCCGAGCAGGTCGCGGTGCCCGGCTACAACGTGCTGCCCGTCCCGCCCGGCATGGACTTCAACACCGCTGCCGGCTTCAGCATGACCTACGGCACCTCGATGCACGCCCTCAAGCAACGGGCCAATCTGCAACCCGGTGAAACCCTGCTGGTACTCGGCGCTTCGGGCGGAGTGGGCCTTGCCGCCGTGGAAATCGGCAAAGCCATGGGCGCCCGTGTGATCGCCGCCGCCGGCAGCGCCGATAAACTGGCCATCGCCAAGGCAGCCGGCGCCGATGAGCTGATCAACTACAGCGAGGCCAGTCTCAAGTACGAAATCAAGCGCCTGACCGACGGCCAGGGCGCCGACGTGATTTACGACCCGGTTGGCGGCGACCTGTTCGACCAGGCCGTGCGCGCCATCGCCTGGAACGGCCGCCTGTTGGTAGTCGGCTTCGCCAGCGGGCGCATCCCCGAACTGCCGGTCAACCTCGCCCTGCTCAAGGGCGCCGCAGTGGTCGGCGTGTTCTGGGGCTCCTTCGCCCAACGCCAACCCCAGGACAACGCCGCCAACTTCCAGCAACTGTTCGGCTGGTACGCCGAAGGCAAGTTGAAACCGCTGGTGTCACAGGTCTACCCGCTGAGCAACGCGGCGCAAGCGATCAACGACCTTGGCCAGCGCAAGGCCGTCGGGAAGGTGGTGGTGCAGGTGCGTTGAGGTTCGGTTGAGGTTCGGTTGAGGTTCGGTTGAGGTAAAGAGACCAGGACAACCCGGGGTTGTCCTGGCCTCCAAGTTCGCGAAATTCCCCGCTGTTAAAGCAGTTCACGCACTTCTTTCGGGAAAAATCGCACGGCGCGGCTGGTTGGATGCGTATTGCACCGCCGAATAATGCTGGGCACTCCCCTGTTGAGTTTGGCGATCAACTCCAGGCGTTTATCTCTGGGCATCAGCCCGGACGCGATGGAATGAGCCAGGTAACTGCGCGCCCAAAAAAAGAAGTTCATATCGACCCAGTCACTTTGCGCGTAGTTCTTTGCCTCACTACTGAGGTCGGAACAGAGCACTTTTTTCAATATTTCGTTCGCATCAAGCGGCACATCGCTGCTCAACCTGAAGAGCATTGGCGCAACGACATCGACACGCTCCGGACGCTCGTCGCTGATCTCCCAAGGCTTGAACTTCCATTGCCTGACCGCCGTTACGGAGGCCTCGACCAGCTCCGGGTGGGCACCTTCAGGCGCAGATACTTGGCTGACCGATCCATCGGCATGCACGATCATGGTGACCTTGACCTCCCCCTCGATGCCAGCCAGGTAAAGTGCCCTCGGGTACGCCGGCGTGGGATTATTCGCTGGTATCAAAAACACCTCCCCGGCAAGCACAACGCTGCACACACCCCACATAGCCGCCACCACAAACCACCGCATAACCACACTCCTTCGCGTCTCCACGCCAGATCTGGCGAGCACGAAAAGGTTAAGACGCGGTGAGTTTTTACATAACGTGACAGCTTCCTCTTCGATTGCAGGACGTTTCCCAAAGACCTGCCCTACGCCGGCCGCGAATGCGTCATCAATGATGGCGAAGTAAAAATTCCCACAGCGCCTCCCAGGTGCACCGAAGCGACATGTTCGTAAAGGAATGTGCGATGTCGAACATTTTCCGCTGTTTGGTCGTGCAAACAGGTGCTATTTTCGGTAATGAAACTGTAACATTCGCATCCGCAGTCAAAACAAAAAATCTGGAGCTTTGGAATGTTTGCTTTCTTTCGCCCTGCTTCGCATCATGCTCCGTTGCCTGAAGAGAAAATAGACAGCACCTACCGACGCCTTCGCTGGCAGATCTTCGCCGGTATCTTCATCGGTTACGCGGGTTACTACCTGCTGCGCAAAAACTTCTCCCTGGCCATGCCCTATCTGATCGAAGAGGGTTACACCCGCGGTGAGCTGGGTGTGGCGTTGTCGGCGATCGCCATCGCCTATGGCTTGTCCAAGTTCCTGATGGGCATCGTCTCCGACCGCTCCAACCCGCGCTACTTCCTGCCATTCGGCCTGCTGGTTTCGGCTGCGGTGATGTTCATTTTCGGTTTCGCACACTGGGCCACGTCCAGCGTCACCATCATGTTCATCCTGCTGTTCATCAATGGTTGGGCCCAGGGCATGGGCTGGCCGCCGAGTGGCCGAACCATGGTTCACTGGTGGTCGCAAAAGGAGCGCGGTGGCGTGGTGTCGCTGTGGAACGTGGCGCATAACGTGGGCGGTGGCCTGATCGGCCCGCTGTTCCTGCTCGGCATGGGCTTGTTCAATGACTGGCACGCGGCGTTCTACGTGCCAGCGGCCGTGGCCCTGGCCGTGGCGGTGTTCGCCTTCGCCACTATGCGCGACACCCCGCAATCGGTTGGCCTGCCGCCGATCGAGAAGTACAAGAACGACTATCCGGAGGGCTACGACGCCAGCCACGAGAAGGAATTCAGCGCCAAGGAAATCTTCGTCAAGTACGTGCTGCGCAACAAGATGCTCTGGTACATCGCCTTGGCCAACGTCTTCGTCTACCTGCTGCGTTACGGTGTGCTGGACTGGGCACCGACCTACCTCAAGGAAGCGAAGGGCTTCACCGTGGACAAATCCTCGTGGGCGTATTTCTTCTACGAGTGGGCGGGTATTCCGGGCACGCTGTTGTGCGGCTGGATGTCCGACAAGATCTTCCGTGGCAACCGTGGCCTGACCGGCATGGTGTTCATGGCCCTGGTGACCGTGGCGACGCTGGTGTACTGGCTCAACCCAGCCGGCAACCCGACGGTAGACATGATCGCCCTGGTGTCGATTGGCTTCCTGATCTACGGCCCGGTGATGCTGATCGGCCTGCAGGCGCTGGAGCTGGCACCGAAGAAGGCGGCGGGTACGGCAGCAGGCTTTACCGGGCTGTTTGGTTATCTGGGCGGCTCAGTCGCGGCCAGTGCCGCCATGGGCTACACCGTGGACCACTTCGGTTGGGACGGCGGTTTTGTCCTGCTGATCGGCGCATGCCTGCTGGCCATGGCCTTCCTTGCACCGACGCTGTGGCACAAACAGGCTGCCAGTCAGACCCGCGAAGCCACCGCTTGATCCACTTTTGATTTGCAACGCTTGAGCCGCGCCTCCAGATTCCGGTCTGGCATGGCGTGGCTACGCAGGGCGCTGGCGGTCTGCTCGACATAATCGCGAGTTGTACCGTAGCGCCCGCAAGCGTTTTCGAACACATGGCTCAGTACATGATCCGGCAGGTTACCGGCATAGCTGGGCAAGTGCCGCTCCAGAACAAAACCCAACGCCTGAACCTGGCTTCCGTCTTCGAGACGGCAGTTGAGCCAGTGTGGGCGATAGGAAGGAAATGGCATTTCACGCTGCCACAAGGCGTAGAGCGATGCTTCGAGCTGTTCTTCCGGCAGCCTGTAGGCAAAGCCGCTGCACGAACCACCGCGATCAAGCCCAAAGACCAGCCCCGGCACTTCAGGCGTGCCACGATGTTCGTGGGACCACAGGTACAAACCGCGATGGTAACCGTGCACTCGCCCACGAACCCGTTCAACCGCTGCGCATTCAGGACGCCAAATGAGCGAGCCATAGGCGAACAACCAGACCGGCCCACCCTTGTGACGCGCCATGGTCGCCTGCATCGAGCTGAGCAATTGTTCGTGCGTATGCTGCGGCCCGAGGTCGAGCCGTGGAGGGTAAGGCAGATTCAGAAAAGCAGATTCGATAGCGCTCATGGCGAATAGCGTTCAGCTCCCCGCGGATAATGAATTACTAAATAGAACGCGCCGCTGTAACAATAAGGCACATAACTTTTAAGGCAATTTAAGTGCCATGGCATGGTTCTTAATTTGCTGTCTGGATATATATAACTTACAGCTATCTGCTAAATAGTATAAATATCGATCGGCTATATAGCGGGTTATATGCGCCTCCTGTAGGAGCGAGCTTGCTCGCGATGGAGGATCAGACACCCCGCGGTGCTCGGTCTACCATCGCGAGCAAGCTCGCTCCTACAGGTACGGGGGGTCAGCCGCGGGGGGCGTACGCAAACACGTCCGCCCGCATCTGGTGGGCGTCCATCCCCGCCTCGACCAGTGCATCCAACGTGCCGTAGACCATGGCCGGCGAGCCACTGGCGTAGACGTGAAGGGCGTTCAGGTCGGGGAAGTCCTCGCACACCGCCTGATGCAGCATGCCGCAACGCCCCTGCCAGCCACATTGGTCGCTGACGACCTTGTGCAGGAACAGATTGGGCAATTTCTCCCACTCATCCCAGTGCTCGATTTCGTAGAATTCTTCGGGACGACGCACGCCCCAATACAGGTGCACCGGGTGCTTGAAACCCGTGGCCCGGCAGTGCTCGAGCAGGCTGTGAATCTGGCCCATGCCGGTCCCTGCGGCGATCAGCACCAGCGGGCCATCGGGCAATTCAGCCAGGTGCGTGTCGCCGAATGGCATTTCGATACGCGCCATCTTGTTGCGCTGAAGCTGTTCGATCAGGTCGCGTGCACTGCCTTCGCGCGCCAGCACATGAATTTGCAGGTCTCGCCCCGAATGGGGCGCCGAGGCCAGGGAGAAGGCGGACTTTTCGCCATCCTCTCGCTCGATCATCAGGTACTGCCCGGCGTGATAACGCGGCGGCTTGCCCGCCGGCGCTCGCATCGTCACGCGCCAGGTGTCGCCGCCGACGTTTTTGCACTCAGTGACCTGACACGACACGCTGCGCACCGGCAACTCTCCCAGCGCAAGCACGCCATCCCACAGCACGATGCAGTCTTCCAGCGGCTCTGCTATGCAAGTGTAGAACTCACCATGGTCGCGCACTGCGCCGGCCTGTTCGACCCGTCCTTCCACCAGCAATGCGGCACACACGTGGCAGTTGCCATTGCGGCAACTTTGCGGGCATTCATAGCCCAGACGGCGTGCGCCATCGAGAATCCGCTCGCCTGGCAGTATCTCAAGCACTGCTCCGGACGGCTGCAAGGTTACACGCATCAATCTATTCCTAACTGATTCCAGATGGCATCGATCCGTTGGGTCACGGCATCGTCCTTGACGATAACCCGGCCCCACTCGCGGGTGGTTTCCCCCGGCCACTTGTGCGTGGCGTCCAGGCCCATTTTCGAACCCAGGCCGGAGACCGGCGAGGCGAAGTCCAGGTAGTCGATCGGCGTGTTGTCGATCATCACCGTGTCGCGCTTGGGGTCCATGCGCGTGGTGATGGCCCAGATCACGTCGTTCCAGTCACGCGCATTGATATCGTCGTCGGTGACGATAACGAACTTGGTGTACATGAACTGTCGCAAAAACGACCAGACACCGAGCATTACCCGCTTGGCGTGGCCCGGGTAGGATTTCTTCATGGTCACGACGGCCATGCGGTACGAGCAGCCTTCGGGCGGCAGATAGAAGTCAGTGATCTCCGGAAACTGCTTTTGCAGGATCGGCACGAACACTTCGTTCAGTGCCACGCCAAGAATGGCGGGTTCATCCGGTGGACGGCCGGTGTAGGTGCTGTGGTAGATCGGCTTCACCCGGTGGGTGATGCGCTCGACGGTGAACACCGGAAAACTGTCGACTTCGTTGTAATAGCCAGTGTGGTCGCCGTACGGGCCTTCGTCGGCCATTTCGCCCGGATGGATCACGCCCTCGAGGATGATCTCGGCGGTGGCCGGCACTTGCAGGTCATTGCCGCGGCATTTCACCAGCTCGGTGCGGTTGTCGCGCAGCAGCCCGGCGAAAGCGTATTCGGAGAGGCTGTCGGGCACAGGTGTGACGGCACCGAGGATGGTCGCCGGGTCAGCACCCAGTGCCACCGACACCGGGAACGGCTGGCCGGGGTGTTTCTCGCACCACTCGCGGTAATCCAGCGCACCGCCGCGATGGCTTAACCAGCGCATGATGACTTTATTGCGGCCGATCACTTGCTGGCGATAGATGCCGAGGTTCTGGCGATCCTTGTTCGGCCCCTTGGTGACGGTCAGGCCCCAGGTGATCAGAGGCGCAACATCGCCGGGCCAGCAGGTTTGCACCGGCAACATGGCGAGGTCGACGTCATCGCCTTCAATGACCACTTCCTGGCAGACCGCGTCCTTGACGACCTTGGGCGCCATGGAAATGATCTTGCGGAAGATCGGCAGCTTGGACCAGGCATCTTTGAGGCCTTTAGGCGGCTCGGGCTCTTTGAGGAACGCCAGCAGCTTGCCAATCTCGCGCAGCTCGCTGACCGACTCGGCGCCCATGCCCATGGCAACCCGCTCCGGGGTGCCAAACAGGTTGCCCAGCACCGGAATGTCGTAACCGGTGGGTTTTTCGAACAGCAACGCCGGGCCTTTGGCTCGCAACGTGCGGTCGCAGACTTCCGTCATCTCCAACACGGGAGAGATGGGAACCTGGATGCGTTTCAATTCTCCGCGCTGCTCGAGTTGCTGCACGAAATCCCGAAGATCCTTGAATTTCATTGAAGATGCCACCTCGAAAATAGGCGTACATCCTACCTGCTCTGACGACCGAACAGCAGCCTGTCAGCGCACTGTCGCCATCAATTGTGGGTGGTGCCCAGAAGAACCGGCGCAAAAAGCGGGCTCAAGCGCGCACTGCCAACGTCCGACAGGTGATCTTCGTCCCTGTACTGCGAGTGGCCATTGACTTCGATACTGCAGACCCCGCCGGCGCACATCATGGGCGTTGGGTCGATCACGTGCACGCCAGGATCGGCTGCACTCAGCGAATCGAACAGGCTGCCGAGAAAGTGCTGGCGCGCCAAGTGCTCTTCCAATGGACGCCCCAGCCCTTGGGTGGAGCGCCCAACCCGAGCAAGACTGGTCAGCCGGCTAACGGCCCCCTTGTGTTGCAAGGGCACTTCCTTGAACAACCAGACTTGCGCACCCGCCTCCCGGATCGCCGCCACCCGCGCTTTGATCGCCGCCGCCATGCGTGCCTCGGACTGGGCGGTATCGTCATGCTCGTTGAGCAGGACCTTCTTGTCGCCGTCCTCGCGGCCGTAGACGTAAAGACTCCAGTTGGACGCGAGCACCACGTCCTTGATTCCCAAGCGACGCACTTGCTCCATGGTTTGCTCGTTAAAGTCCCTGCAACGCTGACGCGGTTCATCGCTGAGAATCGGAGGACAGGCACTCATGCTGTACAGCCACACCGGGCGCCCTTTCTGGTCAGCACCCGCCTTGATCGCAGGCAACAATGCCGCCGCGTGACTGTCGCCCCAAACCAGCTGTGTCGCCGGCAGCTCCTGGTGTTCACCGAGCAAGCAGGCCTTGTCGAACTTTTTGTCTTTGGTCACCAGCATGCATTTCATCTGCCCGGCCCGCCACTCGCGCGCCTGCGCATACTCAAGTGCCTTGCCGGTAAGGCGCTGAGGGAAACCGTCCATTGAACGCACTACGGAGCCGGTCACCGCCAGCACGGCCATCGCCGTCAGGCCCGCCACGAGCACCGGCTTGCGTCCAGCCAGCAACTGCTTTTCACGAAACGGCAATTCCACGAAGCGCCAGCTCAACCAGGCCAGCGCCAATGCCAGCAACATCCAGCCGAGTGCTTCCCACGGCTGAATACCGTCGACAGAAATGGCGTTGGCGTAGACATACACCGGCCAGTGCCACAAATACAGCGAGTAGGAGAGCAAACCGATCCAGACGAAAGCCCGAACACTCAACAGCCGTCCAACCCAGGTCGAACCTTGCCCGCCCGACCAGATCAACGCTGTAGCCCCCAGCACCGGCAGCAGCGCCGCCCAACCTGGGAACACCGTCTCGCGGTCGAACGTGAACACTGCCACCAGGATTGCCGTCAACCCGGCGATGCCGACCGCCTGGTAGAGCCAGGGCCGGACCGCGTGCTTTCGAGCAGGCATGACGGCGAGCATCGCACCGCACAGCAACTCCCAGGCTCGGGTCGGCAACGAAAAGAAAGCGAAGTCGGGTTTGCGCTCAATGTAGGCGATGTTCAGCCCGAAGGAGATCAATAGCACCGCGAACAGCATCCAGCGCCAATGCCGGATATGACGCATCAACAGCGCCATCAGCAGCGGGAAGAAGATGTAGTACTGTTCTTCAACGGCCAGCGACCAGGTGTGCAGCAACGGTTTCAGGTCGGAAGCCGGCTGGAAGTAGCCATCCTCGCGCATGAACAGGATGTTGGAAATGAACAGTGACTGGTAGCGCACCGTCCTGCCCAACTCGGAAAAGTCCTTGGCCGTAAGCAGCAACCAGCCCAGGGCCAACGTGACGAGCATCACGACACTCAGGGCCGGGATGATGCGCCGGGCACGCCGCGCCCAGAAGTCGACAAAGCTGAACCGCTGCGCGCCGATCTCGCGGAACAGGATGCTGGTGATCAGGAAGCCGGAAATGACAAAGAACACATCCACGCCGACGAAACCGCCACTGAATGTGCTGAAGCCGAAGTGAAAGAGTACAACCGGAATGACGGCCAGCGCCCTCAGACCGTCGATGTCACGGCGATTACCAAATGTGTGCATTAACGTCCCTTGCCCGATACAAACCCATCCGCAAGGGACACCGTGCGTCAGCGAAAGTTATCAAATCAGATACAAAATAGCAGACGCGCAAAAAAAAGCGCCCCATGCGGGGCGCTCTTTGCTGAAGCCTGCTGCGTGTTACTTGCGTTTCATCGACAGGAAGAACTCGTCGTTGGTCTTGGTCGTTTTCAGCTTGTCGACCAGGAACTCGATCGCGGCGATCTCGTCCATCGGGTGCAGCAACTTGCGCAGGATCCACATGCGCTGCAGCTCGTCATCGGCGGTCAGCAACTCTTCGCGGCGGGTGCCGGAACGGTTGATGTTGATGGCCGGGAACACGCGTTTTTCAGCGATACGGCGGTCCAGTGGCAGCTCCATGTTGCCGGTGCCCTTGAACTCTTCGTAGATCACTTCGTCCATCTTCGAGCCGGTTTCAACCAGCGCGGTGGCGATGATGGTCAGCGAGCCGCCTTCTTCGATGTTCCGTGCCGCACCGAAGAAACGCTTCGGTTTTTCGAGGGCGTGGGCATCGACACCACCGGTGAGCACTTTGCCAGAGCTCGGGATCACGGTGTTGTAGGCACGAGCCAGACGGGTGATGGAGTCGAGCAGGATCACCACGTCCTTCTTGTGTTCGACCAGGCGCTTGGCCTTCTCGATCACCATCTCGGCAACCTGCACGTGGCGGGTTGGCGGCTCGTCGAACGTCGAGGCAACCACTTCGCCACGCACGGTGCGCTGCATTTCGGTCACTTCTTCCGGACGCTCGTCGATCAACAGCACGATCAGATGAACTTCAGGGTTGTTGCGTGCGATATTCGCGGCGATGTTCTGCAGCATGATCGTCTTGCCCGCTTTCGGCGGAGCAACGATCAGACCGCGCTGGCCTTTACCGATGGGTGCGCACAGGTCGATGACACGACCGGTGAGGTCTTCGGTGGAACCGTTACCGGCTTCCATCTTCATGCGCACGGTCGGGAACAGCGGGGTCAGGTTCTCGAAGAGAATCTTGTTTTTCGCGTTTTCCGGACGGTCGAAGTTGATGGTATCGACCTTGAGCAGCGCGAAATAGCGCTCGCCTTCCTTCGGAGGGCGGATCTTGCCAACGATGGTGTCACCGGTGCGCAAGTTGAAACGGCGGATCTGGCTTGGCGAGACGTAGATATCGTCCGGGCCGGCCAGGTAGGAAGCGTCTGCGGAGCGAAGGAAGCCGAAGCCGTCCTGGAGAATCTCCAGCACGCCATCACCGGAGATTTCCTCGCCGCTCTTCGCGTGCTTCTTGAGCAGGGAGAAAATCACGTCCTGCTTGCGCGAACGGGCCATATTTTCTATGCCCATCTGTTCGGCCAATTCGAGCAGTTCGGTAATCGGCTTTTGCTTGAGTTCAGTCAGATTCATATAGGAATGACGTAATCATTTATGGAGGGGGGAAATTAAGCTTTTGGCTTAATGAGGCCGCGCCGCGGAGAAGGCGACAGGATCGCGTACTTGTTCGAAAGGAGTGCGTCGGCGACGGCTAGCAGGGGGCAGTGGAGAAACCACTGCGGTGCCGAATGTACCACCTGAGTTTCAGAGCGTCTAGCCCTCTATAACGAAAAAGCCCCGCAATATGCGGGGCCATTTTTCGCGACTTTACGACGACACTCAGATGTTGGCGTCGAGGAAAGCAGCCAGTTGCGACTTCGACAGCGCACCGACCTTGGTCGCTTCAACGTTGCCGTTCTTGAACAGCATCAGGGTCGGGATACCACGCACGCCATGCTTGGCCGGGGTTTCCTGGTTTTCATCGATGTTCAATTTGGCAACGGTCAGCTTGCCTTTGTAAGTCTCGGCAATTTCGTCCAGAACGGGAGCGATCATTTTGCAAGGACCGCACCATTCAGCCCAGTAATCGACCAGTACAGCGCCTTCGGCCTTGAGTACGTCAGCTTCGAAGCTAGCGTCGCTAACGTGTTTGATCAGATCGCTGCTCATGGAATTCTCCAGGGTTGTAAGCAAAAAAACGTGGCCCATCATAGCCGCCCTTCCCTCGTTCAGGAAGCCGCAGATGATTGAGTCTCGCTATGGTGTTTCATGAGAGTGTGTATAGCTCAAGTCGCCTCCCTGTGGTCTTTTGGCCGATATTCGTGACCGCCCTCCCCGGATGAACGGTCGTTTCCGGACCTGGCCCCAAAGGCGTTCAGGATCCACGTCCGATGCGCCATGGCGGTGCATATCGTCTACCGCTCGATGCATCAAACGCCCGGACCATCGGGTCTTCCGTCGTCCTCCCCCACCTGGCATGACCCGTGCTCTGTTCAATCACAGAGATTCACCTGACTGGAGGACACGTCATGGCCAATCCGTCAGATTTCCTGTCCATGGCGGACAATACTCAACTGCTGCTTCGCGGGGCGCTGTTCACCCTGGAGCTGACCACCATTGGTGCGCTACTCGGGGTCGGCACCGGCGTGATCGGCGCCCTCATACGGGCGCGCAATATTCGCCCGTTGGCGGCGATGGTCGGTGTTTATGTCGAGCTGATCCGCAATACACCCTTTCTGATGCAGCTGTTGTGCATCTTTTATGGCCTGCCTGCCATGGGCGTATCGATCTCCCCATGGCAGGCCGCCGCGCTGGCGATGGTGATCAACCTCGGGGCGCATTCCACGCACGTTATTGGTGACACCCTCCAGGTGATGCCTCGCTACGAGGCCTTGCGTCACGGCGGGTTGCGCCACGCCCTGAGCAACGCCTGGCCGGCCCTGACCCAGCAGATTATCCTCGTCATGCTCAGTTCGTCGGTATGCTCCGTGATCGCCACTCAAGAGTTGAGCTTTGTCGCCAATGCCATTCAATCGCGCAATGTGCGAGCGTTCGAAACGTACGCCCTGACCGCGTTGATGTACCTGTGTATGGCATTGATGATCCGGCAGTTGCTGAGCTGGATCGCACAGCGGTTGTTCGCCGAAGAAGAAACGCCCCCCTACGGCAGCGAAACCATCGAGCCGCTGCACCGTCACGATTGACTGCGCAGGATCAAGGCTTTGAACACTGCGCGTTGGCGTTGGCGTTTGATCGTGGCACGATGTCGGGGTTATCGAACGAGACCCCCACACCATGCCGCAATCCCAAGCCAAGAACCTGTCCCTGATCGCCGCGATCGACCTGGGCTCCAACAGCTTCCACATGGTTGTGGCCAAGGCCCAGAACGGTGAAATCCGTATCCTCGAGCGCCTCGGGGAGAAGGTCCAACTGGCCGCCGGCATCGACGAAGAGCGACGCCTGAGCGAAGAATCCATACAGCGCGGGCTCGATTGCCTGAAGCGTTTCGCCCAACTGATCAACGGTATGCCCCTGGGCGCCGTAAGGATCGTCGGCACCAACGCCCTGCGCGAAGCGCGCAACCGCGCCGAGTTCATCCGCCGCGCCGAAGAAATCCTCGGTCACCCCGTCGAAGTCATCTCCGGTCGTGAAGAAGCGCGCCTGATCTACCTTGGCGTTTCCCATACCCTGGCCGATACCCCGGGCAAGCGCCTGGTGGCCGACATCGGGGGTGGCAGTACCGAATTCATCATTGGCCAGCGCTTCGAACCGCTGCTGCGTGAAAGCCTGCAGATGGGCTGCGTCAGCTTTACCCAGCGCTATTTCAAGGACGGCAAGGTCACTCCGGCCCGCTACGCCCAGGCCTACACGGCGGCGCGGTTGGAGATCATGAGCATCGAGCACGCCCTGCACCGCTTGACCTGGGATGAAGCCATCGGCTCCTCGGGCACCATCCGCGCCATTGGCCTGGCCTTGAAAGCTGGCGGTCACGGCACCGGCGAAGTCAACGCTGAGGGGCTGGCCTGGCTCAAGCGCAAGCTGTTCAAGCTGGGTGACGTCGAGAAGATCGACTTCGAAGGCATCAAGCCTGATCGCCGGGCCATTTTTCCGGCCGGCCTGGCCATCCTCGAAGCAATCTTCGATGCCCTCGAGTTGCAACGCATGGATCACTGTGAAGGCGCCCTGCGTGAAGGCGTGCTGTATGACCTGCTGGGCCGTCATCATCATGAAGACGTCCGTGAACGCACCCTCAGCTCGCTGATGGAACGCTACCACGTTGATCAGGAGCAGGCAGTGCGGGTTGAGCGCAAGGCGTTGCATGCCTTCGATCAGATCGCCAAGGACTGGGATCTGGAGGACGGCATCTGGCGCGAATTGCTCAGTTGGGCCGCCAAAGTGCATGAGGTGGGCCTGGACATCGCCCACTACCACTACCACAAGCATGGCGCCTACCTGATCGAACACTCGGACCTCGCCGGGTTCTCCCGCGAAGACCAGCAAATGCTCGCCCTGCTGGTGCGTGGCCACCGCCGCAACATTCCCAAGGACAAGTTCGCCGAATTCGGCGACGACGGCATCAAGCTGATTCGCCTTTGTGTGCTACTGCGCTTCGCGATCCTGTTCCACCACATCCGCGGTACGCAGCAGATGCCTCAGGTAGAGCTGAACGCCAACGGTGACAGCCTGGATGTGCAATTCCCGGAAAAATGGCTGGAGGAAAACCAGTTGACCCAGGCCGACTTCGCGCTGGAGGCGGAATGGCTGACGCGGGTTAACGTCACGCTTAACGTGCGCTGATCCCAACATCTGCGAATGAGATCCCTGTGGGAGAGTTGGCGCAAACAAAAATGGCGATCCGCAGGGATCGCCATTTTTTATGCCGCAGTGAAGGTCAAGTCACCGTCAGGATCGGGCTGCCCAGCCGCTCGAGCAACGTCGCCTGCGCACTGCGCGGATTCTGGTTGCCGGTCGGCGTGTTGCGGATGTAGCGCCCGTCTGCTTGCAGGCTCCAACTGTGGGTGTTGTCGGTCAGGTACAACTCCAGCTCTTTCTTGACCCGCATGATCAGCTTCTTGCCTTCTACCGGGAAGCAGGTCTCGACACGCTTGTCGAGGTTGCGCTCCATCCAGTCGGCGCTGGACAGGAACATCTGCTCTTCACCGCCATTGAGGAAGTAGAAGACCCGGGTGTGCTCCAGGAAACGACCGATGATCGAGCGCACGTGGATGTTGTGCGATACACCGGCGATGCCTGGGCGCAGGCAGCACATGCCCCGCACCACCAGATCGATGCGCACACCGGACTGACTGGCCTTGTACAGCGCACGGATGATCTTTGGATCGGTCAGCGAGTTGAACTTGGCGATGATATGCGCCGGCTTGCCCTCGAGGGCGAACTGGGTTTCCCGGGCAATCATGTCGAGCATGCCCTTCTTGAGCGTGAACGGCGCGTGCAGCAGCTTCTTCATGCGCAGGGTCTTGCCCATGCCGATCAACTGGCTGAACAGTTTGCCGACGTCTTCACACAACGCGTCATCGGAGGTCAGCAGGCTGTAGTCGGTGTACAGGCGGGCGTTGCCGGCGTGGTAGTTACCTGTGCCCAAATGCGCGTAGCGCACGATCTCTCCGGCTTCGCGACGCAGGATCAGCATCATCTTGGCGTGGGTCTTGAAGCCAACCACGCCATAGATCACGACCGCACCCGCCGCTTGCAGGCGACTGGCCAGTTGCAGGTTGGACTCTTCATCGAACCGCGCCCGCAGCTCGATCACTGCGGTGACTTCCTTGCCGTTACGCGCGGCGTCCACCAGCGCATCGACGATTTCCGAGTTGGCGCCGGAGCGGTACAGCGTCTGGCGCACCGCCAGCACATGGGGGTCTTTTGCGGCTTGGCGCAGCAGGTCGACCACGGGGGTAAACGACTCGAATGGGTGCAGCAGCAGGATGTCCTGCTTGCTCACCACGCTGAAGATGTTCTCGCTGTTCTGCAACAGTTTCGGGATCTGCGGCGTGAACGGCAGGTATTGCAGCTCGCGCTGGCTGTCCAGGCCGGTGATGCTGAACAGACGTGTCAGGTTCACCGGGCCGTTGACCTGGTACAGCTCGCTCTCGCTCAGGTTGAACTGCTTGAGCAAATAGTCGGACAGGTGTTTTGGGCAGGTATCGGCTACTTCCAGACGCACGGCATCGCCGTAGCGACGGGAGAACAACTCGCCACGCAGGGCCCGGGCCAGGTCTTCCACGTCTTCGGAGTCCAGCGCCAGGTCGGCGTTACGGGTCAGGCGGAACTGGTAGCAGCCCTTGACCTTCATGCCCTGGAACAGGTCATCGGCGTGCGCGTGGATCATCGACGACAGGAATACGTAGTTGTCGCCGGCACCGCCGACTTCTTCCGGCACCTTGATGATTCGCGGCAACAGGCGCGGCGCCGGGATGATCGCCAGGCCGGAATCGCGACCGAAGGCGTCGATCCCTTCCAGCTCGACGATGAAGTTCAGGCTCTTGTTCACCAGCAACGGGAACGGGTGCGTCGGGTCGAGACCGATCGGGGTGATGATCGGCGCGATCTCGTCGCGGAAGAAACGGCGGACCCAGGTTTTGATCTTGGTGGTCCAGTGACGACGACGGATGAAGCGGACCTGATGTTTTTCCAGCTCCGGCAACAGAATGTCGTTGAGGATCGCGTACTGGCGATCAACGTGACCGTGTACCAACTCGCTGATCCGGGCCAGCGCCTGATGCGGTTGCAGGCCATCGGCGCCGGCCTGTTCGCGGGCGAAGGTGATCTGCTTCTTGAGGCCCGCTACACGAATCTCGAAGAACTCGTCCAGGTTGCTGGAGAAAATCAGCAGGAACTTCAGCCGCTCCAGTAACGGATAGGACTCATCCAGCGCCTGCTCCAGCACGCGGATATTGAACTGCAGTTGCGAGAGTTCGCGGTGGATGTACAGACTGCTGTCATCCAGGCCGGGAACGGCAATCGCCGGCGCCGCAGGCTCGGGCGCCGCCGCAGGAGCAGGCTCCAGCTCCGGCGGGGTCTCGTCGAGTTGCTCCACCACGGGTAGAGCCTCGTTTACGGCAACTTCAGTGAGTCCTTCGGTATTCATGGAATGTTCCTGGGAGGGCTATGGTTGCTCTCGTAGCAATTGAGCGGCACGAACGGCAAAGTACGTCAGGATGCCATCAGCACCTGCACGTTTAAAAGCGGTCAGAGACTCAAGGATTACCCCTTCGCTCAACCAGCCATTCTGGATCGCCGCCATGTGCATGGCATATTCACCGCTGACCTGATAAACGAAGGTCGGCACTTTGAATTCTTCTTTGACCCGGTACAGGATGTCCAGGTACGGCATGCCTGGCTTGACCATGACCATGTCCGCACCTTCGGCCAGGTCCGCCGCCACTTCGTGCAGGGCTTCGTTGCCGTTGGCCGGGTCCATCTGATAGGAGGCCTTGTTGGCCTTGCCCAGGTTCAGCGCCGAACCCACCGCATCGCGGAACGGGCCGTAGTAGGCACTGGCGTACTTCGCCGAGTAGGCCATGATCCGTACATTGACGTGACCCGCCACTTCGAGGGCTTCGCGAATCGCCTGGATGCGCCCGTCCATCATGTCCGACGGTGCTACCACCTGTGCCCCGGCTTCGGCGTGGGACAAGGCCTGCTTGACCAGTGCGTCAACGGTGATGTCGTTCTGCACATAGCCTTCTTCGTCGAGAATGCCGTCCTGACCGTGGGTGGTGAACGGGTCCAGTGCCACGTCGGTGATCACGCCAAGTTCCGGGAACTGCGCTCGCAGGGCGCGGGTAGCGCGCTGGGCAATGCCTTCAGGGTTCCAGGCTTCGGCCGCGTCGAGGGACTTGAGTTCGGTCGGCGTGACCGGGAACAGTGCCACCGCAGGAATGCCAAGATCCACCCACTTGGCCGCTTCTTCGAGCAACAGGTCGATGGTCAGGCGTTCGACGCCCGGCATCGAGGCCACCGCTTCACGACGATTTTCGCCATCCAGCACAAACACCGGCAGGATCAGGTCATTGGTGGTCAGGACATTTTCACGGACCAGTCGACGCGAAAAGTCGTCACGACGGTTACGACGCAAACGGGTGGCTGGGAACAAGCGGTTGGCGGGGGTAAAGCTCACGGCAGACTCCTGAGCCCGCGCTGACGGGCGAGCGTGACAGTTATAAGCGGCCATTATGACCACCGTATGACAGTTATGTGCACCCCTGTGTCACGTAGTCGCATTCCATTGTCCTTGTAGGAATTGTTCACGTCGAGACACATTTGGACACTTTCATGAATGTGTCCGAAGGGGTAGGCTGCGCGTTCATTTCGCCAGCACCCAGACAATGCTCCAACAATTTCTGCATGACTTCGGCTACTTTGCCCTGTTTATCGGCACATTCTTCGAAGGCGAAACCATCCTGGTGCTCGCGGGCTTTCTCGCGTTCCGTGGATACATGGACATCAACCTGGTGGTGGTTGTGGCCTTCTGCGGCAGTTATGCCGGCGATCAGCTTTGGTATTTCATGGGTCGCAAGCACGGTCGCAAGCTGCTGGCGCGCAAGCCCCGCTGGCAGATGATGGGCGACCGGGCGCTGGAGCACATCCGCAAGCACCCGGACATCTGGGTGTTGAGCTTTCGCTTCGTCTACGGCTTGCGCACGGTCATGCCCGTGGCCATCGGCCTGTCCGGCTACCCGCCGGGCCGCTATCTGTTGCTGAACGGGATTGGCGCGGCGATCTGGGCAACGGCGTTGGCCGCAGCCGCCTACCACTTCGGCGCGGTGCTCGAAGGCATGCTGGGTAGCATCAAGAAATACGAATTGTGGGTGCTCGGCGCGCTGTTGGTGCTGGGCCTGGGCTTGTGGATGCGCCGACGCTTCAAGAATGCGCGCCTGGCCAAACAGGTCTACGCCGAAGAACAGGCCTTGAAAGCCGAGCAGGCCAAGGCCGAGGTCAAGACGCCAGGCGAATGAAGCGGTTTCTGCAGCAGTAGAGACCGATCACGCTGACCAGGCTGTAACTGAGCAGGCCGACCCAACCCAGCGCGCCCGCCGGCCACAGCCCCACCACCGGCGCCAGCCACATCAACGGCACGTTCGATGCCAGCCGCACCAGTTCCAGCTTCAACGCCCACGGGCGATTCTCCAGGGCCACGCCCAACGCGCACAACCCCAGCGCCACCGCTGCCCAGCCGAGCACCAATGCGGCGGTCGACAGCTGCGGCTCGAAATTCATCAGGTAACTGCCCAAGGCAATGTAGGCGCAGAACTGCAATAGGATGTAGACCTGCTGACGCCCGTCCAGCGGCACCTCGAACTTGCGAAACTGGCTCAAGTCCGGCTTGTTCATCGGGTACTTCGCCGCCACGTCCGCCGGCCGCCATCCGGTGCGCATGAACCAGATGCGCAGCTTGTCCCACGTGTTTTGCGTCCGACGCGCATCCTCCCAGAGCTGCACGTAAAACTGCACATTCGCCCACAGCGGATTCCAGCTCGCAAGCGGCGTGGTCACGCCGAAAATCACGGGTTCGTCATCGTCTTCTTCCTGGAACGAGCCAAACAGCCGGTCCCAAATAATGAACACCCCGCCGTAGTTGCGATCCATGTAGAGAGCGTTCTGTGCATGGTGGGCCCGATGATTGGAAGGCGTGACGAAGAACCACTCGAACCAGCCGAGCTTGGGAATATGCCGCGTATGCACCCAGAACTGGTACAGCAGGTTCAGCGCCGCGACGCTGACGAACACCAGCAGCGGCACGCCCAGCACCGCCATGGGCAGATAGAAGATCCAGCTCAGCAAAAATCCGGTGCTGGTCTGGCGCAGCGCCGTGGAGAGGTTGTAGTCCTCGCTCTGGTGATGCACCGAGTGCGCTGCCCAGAGGATGTTGCGTTCATGACCACAGCGATGCAGCCAGTAGTAACAAAAATCGTAAAACACGAAGGCAAACACCCAGACCCAGACGCTGTCTGCGGGCAGTTCGAACAAGCCCAGATGCTTGAGCGCGAACGCATAAGTCAAAAGCCCCACGCCCTTGGTCAGCAGGCCAGTGGTGGTGGACAGCACGCCGGTGCTGATGCTGTTGATCGCGTCCGCTACCCGGTAATTGCTGACGCCGCGCCAACGGTCGGCCAACAGTTCGAGGGCAATCAGCACGAAGAAGAACGGCACCGCATACAGAATGAAGTCCATGACGCGCCCTGATTGGAATTTTTAGGATAGATCCTAGGTGTAGCCGCGTATTAACCCTATGGCAACGAGTGACAAATTAGTGGACATTTAACGCCATGAATCAGGAGAAAAGCCCATGAGCAAAAAAGTTGCAGTGATCCTTTCCGGTTGTGGCGTGTACGACGGCGCCGAGATTCAAGAAAGCGTGATCACGTTGCTGCGCCTGGACCAGCGCGGTGCTCAAGTTCAGTGTTTCGCTCCCAACATCGCCCAATTGCACGTACTCAACCACCTGACGGGTGAAGAGATGCCCGAGTCGCGCAACGTACTGGTGGAATCGGCGCGGATTGCCCGGGGCAACGTCAAGGACCTGCGCGAAGCCGATGTAGAAGACTATGATGCGCTGATCGTGCCGGGCGGTTTTGGGGTGGCCAAGAACCTGTCCAACTTCGCCATCGAAGGCGCAGGGTGCACCGTTCAGCCCGAAGTCCTGGCCTTGGCCGAAGCCTTTGCCGAGGCGGGCAAGCCGGTGGGACTGATCTGCATCTCCCCGGCACTGGCGGCAAAAATCTATGGGCCAGGCGTCAACTGCACCATCGGCAACGACACCGAAACTGCAGCCACCATGAACAAAATGGGCGCGACGCATACCGAATGCGCGGTGACCGACATCATCGAAGACAAGGCGCGCAAACTGGTGACCACACCGGCGTACATGCTGGCCCAGACCATCAGCGAGGCGGCATCGGGCATCAACAAGCTGGTTGACCGGGTGTTGGAGCTGACTCACGAGAATGATGCGTAATCCACCCTCACCACCGCTGAGCTGATCGTTCCTACGCGTGGGAACGATCAGGCTTTGCGGGCCAGCCGTGTGAGGATCCGGTCCAACGCATTGGCGAACGCCTGCTTCTCGCGCTCGCCATAGGGCGCTGGCCCGCCGCCCACCTGTCCTTGCTCCCTCAGGTCGGTGAACAGGTTGCGCACCGCCAACCGGTCGCCCATGTTCTGCGCGTCGAACTCCTTGCCTCGTGGGTCCAGCACCGACACGCCCTTCTTCACCAGCCGATCCGCCAAGGGCACATCACTGCAGATCACCAATTCGCCGGGGACAGCGTGTTCCACCAGATAATCGTCCGCCGCGTCCGGGCCGCTCGGCACCACGATCAACTTGACCAGCGCCAATGCCGGCTTGGTCTGTGGCTGCCCTGCCACCATCACCACTTCGAACTGACGCTTGAGGGCGAACTTCACCACCAGATCCCGGGCCTGCCGTGGGCAGGCGTCGGCATCGATCCATACGCGCATTTCGTTTACCTCTTCGAAAAAATCGCGAGCATGCTCGCGATCATGAGCGCAGCGAATGCCGTTAAGAAACCTGAACCCGCCGTTTCTCAACCAGCCAACTGCGCCCATACAGCAGAACAATCGCAATGATTGCCACCGCCTGAGCACTGAGCGAATAGGCATCGGCATGGATGCCCAACCAGTCGAACTCAAAGAACGGCACCGGTCGGGTGCCGAAGATCCCGGCCTCCTGCAACGCCTTGACGCCATGCCCGGCAAACACCACCGACAATGCGCACAACAGCGCAGCGTTGATGCTGAAGAACAACGCCAGAGGCAGGCGCGCCGAACCGCGCAGGATCACCCACGCCAGGCCCACCAGCAACACCAGCGCCGTTGCGCCACCGGCGAGCACCGCGTTGTGCCCGGCAGGCCCGGCCTGCAGCCACAGGGTCTCGTAGAACAGAATCACTTCGAACAGTTCGCGATACACGGAGAAGAACGCCAGTGTCGCAAAACCGAATCGTCCGCCGCCGCCCACCAGGCTGCTCTTGATGTAGTCCTGCCAGGCTGCCGCGTGGCGACGGTCGTGCATCCACACACCGAGCCAGAGCACCATGACTGCGGCAAACAACGCGGTGGCGCCTTCCAGCAGTTCACGTTGCGAGCCACTGACATCAATCACGTACGCCGCCAATGCCCAGGTCCCCAGACCCGCCAGCAATGCCAGGCCCCAACCCGCGTTGACGCTGCGTACCGCCGATTGCTGGCCGGTGTTGCGCAGGAACGCGAGGATCGCCGCCAGCACCAGGATCGCTTCAAGACCTTCACGCAGCAGAATCAACAGGCCGGAGATGTAGCTCAGTGACCAGCTCAGGCCATCGCCACCGAGCAGGCCGGCGGAGTCCTTCAACTTGGCCTTGGCGGCGTCCAGCCGTTGCTGAACCTCAGCCATCGGCAAACCGTCCTGCAACGACTGCCGGTACGCCATGAGGGATTTTTCGGTGTCCTTGCGCACGTTGGCGTCGACGTTATCCAGGGAGCTTTCGACCAGCTCGAAACCTTCCAGGTACGCGGCCACCGACAGGTCGTAGGCCTGATCGTGATCGCCGGTGCGATAGGCCGCGAGGCTCTTGTCGAGGGTAGTCGCGGTGTAGTCGAGCAGTTGCCCCGGCCCCCGCTTGACCTGCGACGGCTGTGCACGCTGGGTACGGAAGCTGGCCGCCGCTTGCGGCCCCTCGGCGGCCAGGACTTCAGCCGGGGTCTGACGAGCCAGTTCGGCGATGTCGTAGGTCTTTTCGCTGGCTGGCGCAGTCGGATCGGCACTGAAACCGGCGATGTAGGTCGCCAGATCCCAACGCTGACGGTCGTCCAGTTGATCAGCGAACGCTGGCATGTCGGTGCCTTCAACACCCATTCCCAAGGTGTTGTAGATCGCGTAGAGACTCAGGCGATCCAGTCGCTCGGCATCGCGCAGATTGGCCGGCGGTGGTGTCAGGCCAACACCCGCCGGACCATCGCCGGCTCCTGCATCACCGTGACAGACCGAACAATGCTGGGCATACAACGGTGCGCCTCGGGTCGGGTCCGGCGTAATGATCGGGGCCTGGCTGACCTCGTAGGCCACGGCCAGCTTCGCACCCAGCTGGCGCGACTGGCGGGCGACCTCCGCGCCGTCCTGACGGGCGGCAATCGCGCTCTGCAATGCGCTGACGTCCTGCTCAAGCCCGCCTTTCTCCGGCTTGTCCGGCATCGCCGCAACCAGGCCCTGCAACACCTTGGCAAATTCGAGTTGTTCGCGGTATTCGGATTCATTGATAACGTTGCCGGCCTCGACCGACTGCGGGTAATCGGCACCAATGTAGTCCAGCAGATGCAGCGCTTGCGGCGCGCCTTCCACAGTGTCGGCCAGCAGATTTGCACTGCACAAGGCAACCACGGGCAGCACCAGCCAAGCCAGGAAACGGGATGGGGCAATCATCAATGAATCTCAATTGGAAATACGAAGTAACACATTGTTCACTTCGAAAGACTTTCACTCAAGCTTTGTTATGAAACCGCCGGGTAGGGATTTCGACTTTCGTTTCGACGGATGATGGCACTTGTAAGAAAATAGAGATTAAAAAGCCACTAACAAGCCATCATCCCTGTTTATAATGCCGCGCCCAAAATTGTTGGACTGGGCATTCAAGCGCCTCGGATATCGGGGAATTGGCAGGACGCCAGTCTACGCCGATAGGTCTTAACAGCCAGACCGGCAAGCACGGCTGCCTACATTCAGGGAAGATGTAACTATGGCCTCCCGCGCCTTGACCTTGATCGCGCTCAGCGCTGTCACCTTGCTTTCCGGCTGCTCGGTCTTTCGCAACTACGACTCCGAACTCGCACAAACCAACCAGCAACTGGCTTCCGGCAACGTCGATGCCGCACTGACCCTGCTGGAAAAGAACAACACCGGCGCAGACAAGGACCTGCTCTACTACTTCGAAAAAGGTGAGCTGCTGCGCGCCAAGGGCGACCTGTCCGGTAGCCAGAACGCCTGGGGCAGCGCCGACTCCGTGGTCGGCCAGTGGGAAGATATGGTCAAGCTCGACACAGGCAAGTACCTCGCCCAGTTCGGCAGTTTTCTGGTCAACGACAAGGTCCGCCGCTACGAAGGCTATGACTACGAAAAGGTCATGCTGACCACGCAAATGGCCCTGAACCTGCTGGCCGTCAACGACTTCGATGGCGCACGTACCGCGATCAAGCGAACCCACGAACGTGAAGCGGTCATCGCCGACCTGCGTGACAAGGAGTACCTCAAGAGCGAAGAGGAGGCCGAGAAGGAAGGCATCAAGACCGAATACAAGGACCTGCAGGGTTACCCGGTCGCCAGCCTCGATGCGCCGGAAGTGGTTGGCCTGAAAAACAGCTACCAGAGTGCGTTCAGCCACTACCTGGCCGGTTTCGTCTATGAAGCCCTGGGAGAAAAAGACCTGGCAGCGCCGGGTTATCGCAAGGCGGCCGAGCTGCGCCCGAACACCCCACTGCTGGAACAGGCCCTCAAAGACCTCGACAAGAAAAGCGCCAAGGACGAAGACAGCGACATCTTGATCGTCGTGCAAAGCGGCCTGGCACCCGCCCGCGACTCGATTCGCGTGCCCCTGCCCCTGCCAATCAGCGGCAACGTGGTGATCACTCCGCTGTCGTTCCCGATCATCAAGCCTGACACCTCCACCGCCCCGTTCACGCAAATCGGCGTCGACGGCAAACAATTGGACATGACCCTGCTCAACAGCACCACCGCCATGTCCCGCCGCGCGCTGCGTGACGACATGCCCGGCATCATCGTGCGCACGACCGTGCGCGCCGTGACCCGTGGCGTGGCGCAGAAGAAGATCAACGAAACCAACCCGCTCGCGGGCCTGGCGGTGGGCATCACTTCAGCCGTGCTCGAAGGTGCCGATACCCGTACGTGGCGCACCTTGCCGGACAACACCCAGGTCGTGCGCCTGCGCCTCAAGAAAGGCGAGCACCACGTCACGTTGCCCAGTGCCATCGGCGGTTCGGTGGTCAAGATCACCGTGGACCAGCGCTACCAAGTCATCAGCCTGCGAGCCGTTGGCAACCAGGTATTCGCCAGCGGCGTAGCCGCCCACGTCACCCCGAGTGCCAGCCCGACGGCCGTGGCCAGCCTCAAACAACCTTAAGAACGGAGTCTTTGCATGCGTTTGCAACTCATCGCTGTCGCCGCCCTGGCCTTGCTGGCCGGTTGCGCCACACCGCCACCACCGGAGCCTGGCAGCGCTGCCAGCAAGGTCGTGGCCATGGGCAAGCTGAAGAACATCGTGGTGGGCGCCATGCGCGTTGCCCGGGAAAACGGCTTCATGACGGTCAATGCCCAGCTGAGCAACACCAGCTACAACAACAAGACCTTCTACTACCGCTTTGCCTGGCTCGGCCCTGAAGGCTTCCCGATCGGCGAAGAAGAAACCTGGAAAAGCCAGCTGATGTACGGCGAGCAGACCAGCTTCATCCAGGCCATCGCGCCGACACCGAAAGCCGTGGATTTCCGACTGGAAATCAAAACGCCTTAACTCCTTATTCGTACAGTGACAGAGAGCATTCCCATGTTTGCACGCTTTTCCTTCATCGCCGTCATCGCCCTGCTCGCCAGCGGTTGCGCCAACACCTCGCCAACCCTGGGCAGCAAGAACATCAGCTACGGCGACACCAAGGCCGTGGAAACCGTGACCAACGAGTTCGGCTCCACCGACCTGCAGATGATCGCCGAATCCATGACCCGCTCCCTGGCCCAATCCGGGATTTTGCAGGGTCGCCCGGTGGTTCAGGTCTACGACGTGAAGAACAAGACCAGCGAGTACATCGATACCCGCGAAATCACCACCAGCATCAAGACCCAACTGATGAAGTCCGGTACCGCCCGCTTCGCCAGCGACAATACCCAGATGCAGAGCCAGGTCGACCAGCTGAAGCTGCAAAACCAGAGCGGTCTGTACAAGAAGAATACCGTCGCCAAGACCGGCAACATGATCGCTGCCAAATACCGTCTTGAAGGTTCGATCAGCTCGATCGTCAAGCGCAGCAGCGACTACAAGGACGTCTTCTACAAATTCAGCCTGCAATTGATCGACGTTGAAAGTGGCCTGGCTGAATGGATGGACGAAAAAGAGATCCGCAAAACCACGGAGCGTTAATCAATGCGCGCATGGATTGGCATGATGGCCCTGGCTTGCGCGTTCAGCGTGCAAGCGGCCCCGAAAGTCGCAGTGACGGACCTGGCTTACCAGGAGCGTGTGGAGCAATACATCCACATCGTTTCGGCCCAGAACAACTTCCAGGCCAACCGTTACAGCGCCAGTGGTGCCTCGAGTTATAACGAAATCGAGGCCACCAGCAGCTACATCGAACAGGGCGAGTTGCGTAAATTCACCGGCGACATCAAGGGCGAGATCCTGCGTTCCGGAATGTTCCAACTGGTGCAAGGCACGCCCTACACCGCCTCGTCCAAGGGCGATGTGTATGACGTGATCAAGCGGATCAAGGCCGGCAACTTCAAGGGCGCCGACTATGTCCTGTTTGGCACTGTGTCGGACATCGACTTCACCCGGGATGTCACCGAGCTTGCCAATACCGACAGCTACTCGGCAATCCTGGCGTTGACCCTGGTAGCTGATTTCAGCCTGATCAACACGCGCACCTTCGAAATCACCTCGGCCTTTACGGCGATGGGCGAAGGCCAGGACACCAAACTGGTGAACCATCGCGACGTGCGGGTCTCGCTGAACCGTCCTCGGGTGGTGCGTGACGTGTCCAAGGCGCTGGGCGAAGACGTGGCCGCGCAGATGAGCGAACAACTCGGTGGGGGCGGTCATGTGCAACCGGGTAAACCCCAGCTGCGCAATAACCTGCCAGCCGATACAGCACCGACGATACTGCGCTAAATGTGCAAACGAAAAAGGCGACCCTGAGGTCGCCTTTTTTGTGCCCGGGCGGTTCACACCGCTGCTTTGCGTAGCGTCGCCATGAACGCAGCGGCGCCGATGAACAGGCCGGCGAAGGTGCGGTTCATGCGCTTTTGCTGCTTGGGCGTGCGCAACAGCCGCAGTACTTTTGACGCCAACCCGGTGTACCCCGCCATGACGACCAGGTCCACGCAGATCATGGTCACGCCGATGATCAGGTACTGAAGCAACAGCGGTGCGTGTGGGTCGATGAACTGCGGCAGTACCGCCAACATGAACACCAGGGCCTTGGGGTTGCTGATGTTCACCAGAAAGCCGCGAAACACCAGGGCCATCGGCTTGCCAATCTGGCGCACCGCAGCGTCATCACTCATGTCGCTGGGCAGCGCGCGCCATTGCTTGATCGCCAGGTAAACCAGATACGCCACACCGAACCATTTGATCGCGTAGAACGCCGTGGCCGATGCCGTCAAAATCGCGCCAACACCGGCGCCGACGATGGCGATCTGCACCGCAAGGCCCAGCTGCAGGCCCAGGGCGTTCCAGTAACCGCGCCAGAACCCGTATTGCAGACCGCTGGACATCGACGCAATGGCGCCAGCGCCGGGGGACAAGCTGATCACCCAGCAGGCGGCAAAAAACGCCAGCCATGTTTGTAGCTCCATCGCACACCTCGACTCAGACTCGTGACAGACGTCTAAGCTAATGCGGCTTTGGGCCCATGACTACCGATTTTTTGCAGAATGTGTCGCCTCCCCCCTGTAGGAGCGAGCATGCTCGCGATGGTCGCCAACGATGACGCTGGCGGCCTGACACCCAGCGGTGCCTGGGCCACCATCGCGAGTAAACTCGCTCCTACAGGTAGCAAATCAGGCAGTGGAAATCCTATTTCTCAAACCCGGAAACAGGAAACACATCACTCCCGCGCCACCGCCGGACCGAACGCTGGAAGAACAGGCTATTGGGCACCTGCACCATGGCACTGCCCGTCCCCAACTCTTCAGCCTCGATCAACGTGGTGTACAGCAGGTTGATCGCCACGACCCGGCCTTTGACGCCGGGCTTGTCGGTGGTGTCTACCAGTTCGACGATGTCACCGATGCGGAACGGCCCCACGGTGAAGATCAGGATCGCGCAGAGCAGGTTGGAGAGCACGCTCCACATGGCGAAAAACGCCACCGCCGCCACCGCGACAAACCCTGACAACGCGGTCCAGAGTACCGTGGCCGATACTCCCAGGCGCTCCAGCACGAAGATCAGCGCACTGCCCATGATCAGCCAGCGCAGACCACCGCGCAGCGGCATGAGCAGTTGTGGTGGAAGCGGATAACGCTCGCCCAGGCGAGTCAGGCATTTGGCGACGAAGCGCTGAGCGACGTAACCGGCCAACAGGATCAGCAGGATTTGCACGACCAACCAGATCGGCTCGATCCAGGTCGCCGGCAGTGGCAACTTGAACGCCTCCATCAGGACAGCGCCTCCAGCTCCGCCTGCATGCTTTCAAGCAGTTCCAGCGCTTGCATCCAGGCTTCTTCCAGCTCCGCTTCACGCACCTTCAGCTTGGCTTGATCCGCCAGCAGGTCACGCAGCTCGTTCTTGCGCGCCGGTTCGTAAATGTCACTGTCGCCAAGACTGGCATCGATCTTCGCCAGTTTCTCGTGGAGCTTGCCCAGCTCGGCTTCGAGCTTGTCAGCTTCGCGCTTGTGCGGGGCCAGTTGCTGACGCAATGCAGCAGCGGCCTGACGTTGGGCCTTCTTGTCAGTCTTGTCCGGGTTGGACGGTGTGTTGCTGACCGGCGCATTGCGTTGGCGGAAGTCGACCAGCCAGCGGGCGTAGTCTTCCAGGTCGCCGTCGAATTCCTCGACCTTGCCGTCCGCCACCAGATAGAAATTATCCGTGGTGCTCTTGAGCAGATGACGATCGTGGGAGACCACCAGTACCGCACCACTGAACTCCTGCAGGGCCATGGTCAGTGCCAGGCGCATCTCCAGGTCCAGGTGGTTGGTTGGTTCGTCGAGCAGCAACAGATTCGGCCGTTCCCAGGCGATCAACGCCAGGGCCAGGCGAGCCTTTTCACCGCCGGAGAAATTCAGCACCGGTTCGTCGATGCGCGCACCACGGAAATCGAAACCGCCGAGGAAGTCGCGCAGGGTCTGCTCGCGTTCGGTGGGTGCCAGGCGCTGCAAGTGCAGCAATGGGCTGGCCTTGGAATCCAGGGAGTCGAGCTGATGCTGGGCGAAGTAGCCAACCACGGTGTTCTCGCCGCGGGTCAGTCGACCGGTCAACGGCGACAGCTCACCGGCAAGGTTTTTGATCAGGGTCGATTTACCGGCACCGTTGGGACCGAGCAAACCGATGCGCGCGCCGGGGGTCAGCTGCAACTTGACCTTCTCCAGCACGGCTTTGTCGCCGTAGCCCAGACGGGCATCGGACAGGTCGATCAACGGGCTGGAAATCTTCGTCGATTCACGGAACACGAAATCGAACGGCGAATCGACGTGGGCGGCGGACAACTCTTCCATCCGCTCCAGGGCCTTGATCCGACTCTGGGCCTGGCGGGCCTTCGTGGCCTGGGCCTTGAACCGGGCGATATAGCTTTCCATGTGCGCACGCTGCGCCTGCTGCTTCTCGTAGGCTTGCTGCTGCTGAGCCAGGCGCTCGGCACGGGCACGCTCGAATGCGCTGTAGCCGCCGCGATAGAGGGTAATCTTGCGCTGATCGACGTGAGCCACGTGGTCGACCACCGCGTCGAGGAAGTCCCGGTCGTGGGAAATCAGCAACAAGGTGCCGGGGTAGCTCTTGAGCCACTCTTCGAGCCAGATGATGGCGTCGAGGTCCAGGTGGTTGGTCGGTTCGTCGAGCAACAACAAGTCCGAAGGGCACATCAGTGCTTGCGCCAGGTTCAGGCGCATCCGCCAGCCACCGGAGAAGTCGCCGACTTGACGGTCCATCTGCTCATTGGTGAACCCAAGCCCCGCCAGCAACTTGCGGGCACGGGCATCGGCGGTATAGCCGTCGGCGCTGTCGAGTTCCGAGTGCAGGCGTGCCTGGGCGGCCCCATCATGGGCGGCTTCGGCGGCCGCGAGGTCGCGTTGCACCTGGCGCAGGCGCAGATCGCCATCGAGCACGTAGTCGACCGCCAGGCGTTCGAGCGTGTCGACCTCCTGACGCATGTGGGCGATACGCCAGTCGGCCGGCAGGAAGCAGTCACCCGAGTCCGGATGCAGTTCGCCTCGAAGCAAGGCGAACAGGCTCGATTTGCCGGCGCCGTTGGCACCGATCAGGCCGGCTTTCTGGCCGGCGTGCAGGGTCAGCTCGGCGTCTTCTAGCAGACGTTGCGGGCCACGCTGTAAAGTCAGGTTCTGAAGTCGAATCATAATGGCGGCGGAGTCTACCAGCTTCGCTCGCAACTGGCGCGAGTAGCACTATGTCCTCTGACCTGTGGAGCTTTTCCCTTGGCACCTATGCCCGGCCCGGCGTAGAGACTGCATGCCTGACCTTGCAGTCGCACGGGGTCAATGTGTGCCTCCTGCTGTGCGGCCTGTGGCTGGGGCAACGTGGCGTCGCCTGTAGCGAACAACGACTGCAACAGCTTCGTGAGGTGGTCGAACCCTGGGATAGGGAGGTCGTCGAGCCGCTGCGCGCCTTGCGCACGCAATGGAAAGCCCTCGCCAGTGCAGACGCCGAGCTCAATGCGTTGCGCGAGCAGATCAAGGCGCTCGAGCTGGAAGCTGAACGGCAACTGTTGTTGCGACTGGAGCGATTGGCACAGGACTGGCCACAGGATCAGGCGACTGACGGGTCGGCCTGGCTTGCCGGTGTCGCGGCGAACGCCCAACACCTGGCCCACGACGCGCTGCATCAGCTACGCGTCGCGGCAACCGGCACTTAGGAAGCGCTGGTTGGGGTGGTGCTGGCGCTCGACGGAGCAACAGGTGTTGGCGTCGGGGTAGTGGTTGCGCTGGAAGCTACCGGTGCCGAGGCAACCGAAGCCGAAGGCGTCGTGGTGACTGGCTTGGCAGCAGGTGCCGGGGTCGGCTTGGCAGCGGCGGCCGGTTTTTTCACCGCAGGTTTTGCGGCTGGTTTGGCGGCAGCAGGCTTGGCGGCTGGTTTTGCAGCCGGTTTGGCAGCGGCTGGTTTCGCGGCTGGCTTGGCAGCCGGTTTGGCAGCGGCTGGTTTTGCTGCAGCGGCTGGCTTGGCAGCGGAGGCTGGTTTAGCGGTAGCTGGCTTGGCGGCGGTAGCCGGTTTAGCAGCAGCAGGCTTGGCAGCGGTAGCCGGTTTGGCAGCAGCAGGCTTGGCAGCGGTAGCCGGTTTGGCAGCAGCAGGCTTGGCAGCGGTAGCCGGTTTGGCAGCAGCAGGCTTGGCAGCGGTAGCCGGTTTGGCAGCAGCAGGCTTGGCAGCGGTAGCCGGTTTGGCAGCAGCAGGCTTGGCAGCGGTAGCCGGTTTGGCAGCAGGTTTAGCGGCCGCTTTTACTGCTGGCTTGGCAGCGGGTTTAGCCGCGACAGTTTTGGCTGCAGGTTTGGCGGCAGCAGTTCTTGCGGCTGGTTTTGCTGCTGGCTTGGCGGCCGGTTTGGCGGTGGCAGATTTAGCCACGGCAGGTTTGGCAGCAGCGGGTTTTGCAGCCGGTTTGGCGGCTGCGGTTTTGACAGCGGCTGGCTTGGCAGCAGGTTTGGCAGCAGCAGTTTTAGCCGCCGGTTTGGCCGCTGCTTTGGCTGCGCTGGCCGCTACGGTTTTTTTCGCCGCAGGCTTGGCGGCCGGCTTGGCCGGTGCTTTTACAGCTACAGGTTTTGCAGCGGCTTTCTTGGCGGGGGCAGCAGCAGGTTTGGCTGAGCGCAGCGACAACGCCTTGCTGACAGCCTCTTGTACGCGACCAATGCCCTGGGCCAGTTTCAGGCTTTCTTGAGCATCGCGCTTGAGTTGCAGAATGTAGCCGCGGGTATCCGACTGACGATCTTTCAAAGCGTCGAGCAAGTCCTCGAGTTCCTTGACCCCGTCCTTGGCTTTGGCTTGTGCCTTGGCTTTACCAGCCGCTGCAGCGTCCTGCAATTTAGTGCGGGACTTGTGCAGTTTTTCCTGCGCCTTGCCGCGCTGTTTTTCCAGTTTGGCGAGCAGTTTTTCCGCATCAGCCAAGGCTTCGGAACAAGCGGTTTCCAGATGCTCGAGCAGGCTGCCCGAGAGTTGTTGAAGTAAGTGCAACGGGGTATTTACGGACTTCTTGGTGGCCGACATGGTTTACCTCCTGGCTGACGTGGGTGCGGCTCATACTAGCCCTCTGCTGCTACCGCCGCTAGGGCATGTTGACAGTATCGAAAGCGTTGCGTTGCAACCGATCGAAAATCTTCTTCGCTTGAGTAAAACAAGTTCACTGTCGCGCGCACTCACACTGGCGTAATCTGCCGCATCTCAGGTCGGAGAGTGACGATGTCGCGCTACCTTTTTTTATCGCTGTGCGTGTTTTTTTCCGCGGCCCACGCCGCCGAAAAAACCAGTGAAACTCAAGCCCACGATCTCGCCTACAGCCTGGGCGCGAGCCTCGGTGAGCGGTTGCGCCTGGAGGCCCCCGAGCTGCAACTTCAGGCCTTGATCGAAGGCTTGCAGCAGGCCTATCAGGGCAAGCCCCTGGCGCTCAAGGACGACCAGATCGAACAGATCCTGACGGAGCACGAAGCGCAAATGGCGTTGCAGCAAAGCGCACCGCAGAGTGAAGCCGCCCTCGAAAAAGAAAAGAAATTTCTCGCCGCGGAAAAAGCCAAACCCGGTGTTCGTGAATTGGCCGACGGTGTCCTGCTCACCGAACTGGTGCCAGGCGCCGGTGCGAAGGCAGGTCCGAACGGCAAGGTGCAGGTGTTGTATGTCGGCCGTCTTCCGGATGGCACCGTGTTCGATCAGAACAACCAGCCACAATGGTTCAGCCTCGACAGCGTGATCAGCGGTTGGCGTAGCGCCCTGCAAAACATGCCGGTCGGTGCGAAGTGGCGGCTGGTGATTCCATCGGACCAGGCCTACGGTGCCGACGGCGCCGGCGACTTGATCGACCCGTTCACACCACTGGTGTTCGAAGTCGAATTACGCGGCGCCACCAGTTGAACGACACAAATGAAAAACGGTGCGCAAGGCGCACCGTTTTTTTATATCGCAAGAGGGTTCAGGCCTGGACTGAATCTTCTTCCTTGTGAGCGGTGTGCAGGACTTCGATCAGGCAGTCTTCGAGTTCGAAGCGCTCGTGCAATAGACCACCCAGTTCCTTGAACTTCTCTGCCACGCATTTACCTGCGTCACACAGATCGTTGAACCCGAGCAGTTTCTCGGTGATGACGTCGATGCGTGGGTAGATCGTCTCGGCCAGTTCGAGTCCACGGGTGTCGCCAAATGCCTTGGCTTCGCCCGTCAGTTGTTCATAGATCTCGAAGTGCCCGGCAGACACGTAATCGACCAGCACGCCGCAGAATTCCTGCAATGGTGTGCGGTTCTCCCCCAGAGCCTCTGGCTTGGCGCCGAGAGCATCATAGGCCCGAACCAGTTCGTGACGCTCCTGCAACCAGCGATCGATCAGCAGATGCACTCCACCCCAGCGTTCCTGAGCATTCTGACAACTTTCGAGCATGGTGATCTCTCTTCCCTTGTGGGTCATGCCACCCTTGGCCGTCTCGCTCTTGAAGGGCGGGATCGGTCAGGCAGCGCGCCATTCGAGCAACATGATTGCGATGACACGTGCGGGCCAGATTATGCCCGCACGCCAATGGCTTCAAGGTACGCAGGAGATAAAGTTCATACAAGTGTTTAATCGCCAGCCAGCACCGAGTGCGACGACTCGCCGCTGAGCGGTCGTTGGCAAGCAATGCGCAGCACGCGCAATAACTGGTAAACGGCCAGGGTGGACATGGCGACGAAGAACAGCAGGCTCCACTCAGGAACGCTCAAATCGAACAGCGTCCAGGAAATGTGCGAGCAATCCGCTGAACCGTTAAACATGAGCGGCACCACGTACATCCAGGGGGTACTCGCCAGCAGATCCGCCAGGCTGGGAGAGCAGATCGCCAGAGCCTCTTGCGGGTTACCCTGCAACAACACCTGACGCCACGCCGTTGCCGTTCCCGCCAGGCTGCACAGCGCGGCCAACAGCCAATAGACAAAAGAGCCCAATCGGCCCGGCCCATGCACCGACGCCAGTAGACACCACCCTGTGAGCAGAGCCAGACACATCCGCTGCAACACACACATGGCGCAGGGCTGTAGGCCAACGACATATTCCAGGTAATAGGACACGCCCACGGCCAAGGCACCAGCGACGAAAACCATGAAAAACAAGGAGCGTGAGCAAGCCAGTGACATGGCGTTTCCGTACCAATAGAGACAAGTGGTTACGGTAGAGGAAAGCGTGGCAGCCTTTCAAGGCAGCGCAGCAGGGAGACTTCCTCCGCACCTGTAGGCATTTCCCGACAGATTCCAGAGGAAAGAATGTAGTGCTTCGTAGGATTCTTTCTCAGGCTGAAAAAGCCTGCCAAAAATGTACAGATTTGTCGGGTTTGATTGGCATCATTCACACATTTAAAACCGCCGGCGCTATCGCCGACGATTTTAAATATTGAGCCATCAAGCATGAGCGGAAACCGGCAGCGGTGCCGCCAGCAAACGATCATCCAGAAGGCCAAGGCCTTCCTGGAACAGTTGATTGCTGCCCTCGGTGTCACCCAACTGTGCCAGCAACCGCGCCAGTTCCGCGCAGGCTTCCGGGTTGCGCTGCACGCGCAAACTGCTTTCCAGATAATCGCGCGCCTTGCCCCACAAGCTGTTTTGCAGGCACAAACGCCCCAAGGTCAACAACAGGCTCGGATCGGCGGGATGGTTTTTCAACCAGCCCTCGGCAGTCTGCAACTGGCGCGCCGGATCACTGCCGCGAACCAATCCGTAGAGGCGCGCCAGATGGCTGTCATAGCTGCGCTTGAGCGCCGTTCGCAGAACCTCCTCGGCTTCGACCTGAGCGCCCAGTTGCCGCAGCTGTTCGGCATACGCCACGATCAGTTGCGGTTCCTGGCGTTGCGCCGAAGTGAGTTGCTGCCAAGCGTGATTGAGGGACTGCAAGCCGACCGTGCCGTCCTCTCCACGCTGGGCGGCCAGGGAAAGGTTTTCCCCCCACGCCCGACGCTCCAGCTCAGCGAGTTCGGAGGCCGGCAACACCTTGTCCTTGCGAAGCTCCGGCAACAGGCGAATCACTTGCGACCATTCACCGCGCTGTTGATGCAAACGCTGCAATTGACGCAATACCTGAACGTTATGCGGGTGACGCTCATGCATCGCTTGCAGCGTTGCCAGGGCGCCTTCGGTGTCGCCGCGATCAGTCTGCAACTGAGCATGGTTCAAGGCAATGGCCAGTTCAGCCCGAGGCTGGCGCTCCAGTGCACGCTCCAGCAAGTTATCGCTTTGCTCGTAGAGACCTTGCTCGTTGGCCGCGCGTGCCGCGCCAAGGTAATAAAGCAACGGCTGGCGCTCGGCTTCGGCGGCGCGATGCAAATGACGCTGCGCGCTGGCCCAGCGACCTTCGGCCAGGTCCAGTTGGCCATGCTCGATGGCAACCTGCACCCGGCGGCTGCGATTGCGCTGCGACCAGGGGTTGACCACACCGCCTGAGGTGAGCACCAATTCGACCAGGGTCTTGATCCCCCAGAACACCAGCCATAACACCGCGATCAGGGCCAGGGTCGCCCACAGGCTCGATTCGAAACGAAAGCTCTTGTAGGCGATCAGCACGTAGCCGGAATGCTCGGCGATCGCCAACCCCAGCGCAGCGGCTGCGGCGATCACCAGGAACACGATCACATAGAGGCGTTTCATGGCGTGGCCTCCTGCGCGGTGTTCGTGACCGGCTTGGCCAGGGGCTTGATCGAGTCTTCGGCGTTGACGTTGCGGCGTTCCAGGTAGGCTTGAACGGCGCTCAGGGTGCCGGTCAGGTCAGGGGTGGCCACCGTGACCGGCTCCTTGCTCAACTCGCTCACCTGCTCGAGCATCACTTTGCTCTGCGGATTATCCGGGTTGAAGTTGCCCTTGAGCACGTCTCGCGCCTCGGCCAGCGCCTGGGTATACACCGGCGCCTGACCGTTGAGCGCCGCCCATTGCGCCTGCTCCAGCGCCAGGCTCAAGGCCAGGCGCACCTGGCTCAGACTCTGGCCGGCCAACAACGGTCGGACATTCTTGTCGGCATTGAAATCGATGCGAATGTAACGGGAAATCTGATCCCACCATTGCGACCAGCGACTGGCGCCATCGCCATCGGCGGTCAGGCCCAGCAACGACTCACCCCGATCCTTGTATTCGGGCGCCAGCTCCGTGAGATTGATCACCTGGTCACGCAATGCACCGAGGCGCAGGAACAGGCCGGTACGATCAGGCTGTTCGGTACTGCGCAGGGCGACCAGGGTTTTCGCTACTTGTTCACGGGCGGCAAACGATCCCGGGTCGTTCTGTTCGCGAAGAATTTCGTCAGCGCCCTGCACCAGCGCCTGTGCGCTGCTGATGTCCTGCAACGCCGAAAGCCGCAAGCTGGCCAGGCGCAGCAAATGTTCGGCCTCGGCCAGGCGCCAGTCCTTGCGACTTGCACCCAGGACGGTTTCCAGACGTTGATTCAAACGCTGCTGATCGCCCTGCAACTGGACCACCAGACGACTGCGCGCATCCAGCTCTTCGGCGGCGGGCATTTGCTCTAGCCGTGCGCTGAGGCGCTGTTCGTTGAGCTTGAGGTTCTGCGCCTGATCGTTCAGCGCCTGCACCTGGCTCAACTGCTGTTGGGTACTGGCTTGCAGGTGACGGACCTGCCACACGCCCCAGCCGCCGACCGCCACACCCGCCGCGCCAAGCAGCAGAGCGACGATTGCCAGGCCATTGCCTCGACGCTGGGGTGCCGCCACAGGGGCGCTTTCAACCGGTGTTTCAACCGACGCATCGAGATCGTTCACTGGCCGGGAGTCTTCTTTAGGCAAGGCAGTTTCGTTCACGTATCCATCCTTTGCATTAGAGGACGGGTCCGGGGTGTTCCCGTAACGCCGCCAGCAAAGCCGCGGCACTGGCGCCGCGGCAATCCACAACTGTTTGGGCCCCGGCGGCACGTGCCAGCTGGGCAACCCTCGGGCTTGGTACAAACAATGGCAGCTGCGCTAATCGTGGCCAGGCAGCGCCGGCTAATTGGTACAGGTGCTCAAAACCCTGTCCACTGCTGACCACCAGCCCGTTCAAGCGTTCCGCGTTGATCCGCTCGGGCAAGGTTGACGGCGCATAGTGCGGCAGGCCACGACGGTACAGCTCCAGATAATCGACACTAGCACCAAGCTCGCGCATACGCTCGGCAAGCAGTTCGCGCCCGCCCTCCCCGCGCATGATCAGCACCCGCGAATCCGGCCGTGCAACAGCCTCGCGCAGCGCGGCCAGTTGCAGCAAGGCTTCGCTGTCATCACCCTCGGGGGGGAAACTGACATTCAAACCATGATGGTCGAGGATCTGCGCCGTTGCCGCGCCCACACTGAACCACTTCGAGCCTGCGGCTTGCTGCCCATATTGCTTGAGCAACTGCACCGCGATTCTGGCGGCGGGTTTACTGACCACGATGATCGCGCAGTAGCGCGCCAACGCCTCAATCACCTGGCGCATTGTGTCAGAAGCCGGAATCGGTTCGATCTCCAAAAGCGGCAGACTGCTGCTGAAAATCCCCGTTTTCGCCAGCTCCTGGCTCAGCGCTGCCGACTCATCCGCAGGACGTGTCAGCAGCAGGCGCCAGCCGTTCACTCGTGACCAGCCTCGCCATAGACCGCTTTGAGAATGTCATTGGCGCCCTGGCTCAGCAGGTCTTCGGCCACTTGGACACCCAGCGCCTGGGCATCGCCACGCGGCGCCCGGGCCTGGGCACTGAGCAACAGACCGCCGTTCGGATCGCCCACCAGACCGCGCAACCAGACCTGCTCGCCTTCGAGCACGGCGTAGCACGCGATAGGCACCTGGCAGCCGCCATTCAGATGCTTATTCAGGGCTCGCTCGGCCGTCACGCGGGTGGCGGTGTCCTGGTGGTGCAACGGCGCAAGCAGGTCGTGGATTTCGCTGTCGGCGGTGCGACATTCAATACCTACAGCCCCCTGACCACCGGCCGGCAGGCTGTCATCGACGCTGATGGTCGAAGTGATGCGATCTTCGAAGCCCAGGCGGATCAGGCCGGCGGCGGCCAGGATGATGGCGTCGTACTCACCGGCATCCAGCTTGGCCAGGCGCGTGTTGACGTTGCCACGCAGGAAACGGATCTCCAGGTCAGGGCGGCGGGTCAGCAACTGGGCCTGACGACGCAGGCTGGAGGTGCCGACGATGCTGCCCTGAGGCAACGCGTCGAGGCTGGCGTAGGTGTTGGAGACGAACGCATCACGCGGGTCTTCACGCTCGCAGATGCAGAACAGGCCCAGGCCCTGGGGGAAATCCATCGGCACGTCTTTCATGGAGTGCACGGCGATATCGGCTTCGTTTTCCAGCAGCGCGGTTTCCAGCTCCTTGACGAACAGGCCTTTGCCGCCGATTTTCGATAATGGAGAGTCCAGCAGCTTGTCGCCGCGACTGACCATGGGGACCAGCGTCACGAGCAGACCCGGATGGGCCTTCTCCAGACACGCTTTGACGTATTCGGCCTGCCACAGGGCGAGGGCGCTTTTGCGGGTGGCGATGCGAATTTCGCGAGAGGACATGGATCAATCAATCCGTACTGGAAGAGATACGGCGGATGATAACAGCTCAGCCAAATCCACTTTGACTTGTATCAGGTAATACTCGGCCTCCCTGGCCCTGAATGCCCGGTACTCAATGGATAAATTCGCCTGCGCAGGGCGGATTACAGCTGTTGCATCATTTTGCGCACGCCGGCCACATGGCGGCGGCTGACGATCAGGGCATCGCCATTGAGGCCCTTGAGAAACAGTTGGAAATGCCCCAGCGGCGTACGCTGCAAGCGTTCGATGCGGTCGCGAGCGACGAGTGCGTTGCGGTGGATACGCACGAACCGGTCACCGAATTCATCCTCAAGCGCCTTGAGCGGCTCATCGAGCAGCACTTCACCGCTTTCATGGCGCAAGGTCACGTATTTATGGTCGGCAATGAAGTAAACCACCTGCCCCAGCGGGATCAGTTCAATACCCTTGCGGGTACGCGCGCTGATGTGGCTGCGCGGGCCGCTGCCGGACTCGGCGGCAGGACGGGTCAGGGCGGCGAGCTGGACACGATTGGGACGCTCGGCTTTTTTCAACGCATCATGCAATTGTTCTGTACGCACCGGTTTCACCAGATAGCCTACGGCGCTGGCCTGCAAGGCTTCCACGGCAAATTCATCGGACCCTGTGCAAAACACCACGGCTGGCGGGGTTTCGCGTTCGCACAATCGGGCAGCCACCTGCAGGCCATCGAGGCCCGGCATGCCGATATCAAGCAATACGATATCCGGCTTGTGGCTGTCGATCAGTGCCAACGCTTCTTCGCCATTCGTGGCGCTGGGCTCCAGGACACTGTATCCCTCGAGTTCGCCAACCATTCGGCTCAGGCGCTCGCGGGCAAGGGGGTCGTCGTCAACGATCAGGACATTCATATTGCGCTGGATTCCTGCGTGAGTCTCGCAAAAGGATAGCGTAGACAGGTGAAGTGACGTCCGTCACCGCGATCCACGCTAAGACTAGCGCGAGGGCCAAAAAGTGCCGCCGGGCGGACGGCTAAATTTTCATCTGCCGGGTAATTGGCGGCCCAGGCCCGCATTGGCGAGGCATCGCCACAGGGTTTGCTGATACGCAATATGAACACCCCCTCTTCTTATGTAGTCAGCAGGCGCACCCAGAAGTGCATTGTTCCTACTGTCCAACTGTAGACGGTTGCAGGCACGTTATTGCTCAATTGAAAAATATCGTTGCGCATTTCCTGTCGCGGGGGAGTCGATTCCGGCGCGCCCCGGCGAAAACCTGTCGACCAGCGTCAACGACAGGATTGGCAACCCTGTTATTATTCGCGACAGTTTTAACGCCATCTTTATTCCAGCCGATACGAGCGAATTCATGAGCACTGACAAGACCAATCAGTCCTGGGGCGGCCGCTTCAGTGAACCCGTCGACGCCTTCGTCGCCCGCTTCACCGCCTCCGTGACCTTCGACCAGCGCCTGTATCGCCACGACATCATGGGCTCGATCGCCCACGCCACCATGCTGGCCAAGGTCGGCGTGCTGACCGATGCCGAGCGCGACAGCATCATCGACGGCCTGAAAACGATTCAGAGCGAAATCGAGGCCGGCCAGTTCGACTGGCGCATCGACCTCGAAGATGTGCACATGAACATCGAGGCTCGCCTGACCGACCGCATCGGCGTCACGGGTAAAAAACTGCACACCGGCCGCAGCCGCAATGACCAGGTCGCCACCGACATCCGCTTGTGGCTGCGCGACGAAATCGACCTGATCCTGGGCGAGATCACGCGTCTGCAAAAAGGCTTGCTGGAACAGGCCGAGCGCGAAGCAGACAGCATCATGCCAGGCTTCACCCATCTGCAAACCGCACAGCCGGTGACCTTCGGGCACCACATGCTGGCATGGTTCGAAATGCTCAGCCGCGACTACGAGCGCCTGGTGGACTGCCGCAAGCGCGCCAACCGCATGCCCCTGGGCAGCGCCGCGCTGGCCGGCACCACCTACCCGATCGACCGCGAATACACCGCGCAGTTGCTGGGTTTCGAAGCCGTGGGCGGCAACTCGCTGGACAACGTGTCGGATCGTGACTTCGCCATCGAGTTCTGCTCGGCGGCAAGCATCGCGATGATGCACCTGTCGCGCTTCTCCGAAGAGCTGGTGCTGTGGACCAGCGCGCAATTCCAGTTCATCGACCTGCCGGACCGCTTCTGCACCGGCAGCTCGATCATGCCGCAAAAGAAAAACCCGGACGTGCCGGAGCTGGTACGCGGCAAGACCGGCCGCGTGTTTGGCGCACTGATGGGCCTGCTGACCCTGATGAAAGGCCAGCCGCTGGCCTACAACAAGGACAACCAGGAAGACAAGGAACCGCTGTTCGACGCCGCCGACACCCTGCGCGATTCGCTCCGTGCCTTCGCCGACATGATTCCGGCGATCAAGCCCAAGCACGCCATCATGCGTGAAGCTGCACTGCGCGGCTTTTCCACCGCCACCGACCTCGCCGACTACCTGGTGCGCCGTGGCCTGCCGTTCCGTGATTGCCACGAAATTGTCGGCCATGCCGTGAAGTACGGCGTAGACACCGGCAAGGACCTGGCAGAAATGAGCCTGGAAGAACTGCGCAAGTTCAGCGACCAGATTGATCAGGACGTTTTCGCCGTCCTGACCCTGGAAGGTTCGGTCAACGCCCGTAATCACATCGGCGGTACCGCGCCGGCGCAGGTGAAGGCTGCCGTGGTACGCGGCCAGGCGTTGCTCGCTGGCCGGTAAAAGCCCAAAAGCCAAAAGCATCGCGGGCAAGCCCGCTCCCACAGGGATCTCATGAACACTGGGGATCAACTGTGGGAGCGGGCCTGCCCGCGATGACAGCCTCGAATTCGCTACAAATCTACTTCTTGCTCGCCACCCTCGCCATGAACGCCGGCATAGCCGCCTCCCGATCCGCCGCCACCCGCTGAACATTCGGGTTCTGCTCCAGGTGCTCAAGCAGCGCCTTGGCCGCTGGCAATTGCGCCAGCAGATCCATGTCGAACAGCTTTTTCGCCACCCCACAGGCCAGCGGCACGCTGTACAGGAAGTACAGATCCGCCACGCTCAAGCTCTCGCCCACAACATAGGGGCTGAATTTGCCATGACGTCCCAGTGAGGCGATCCCCAGCAGCAACTCGGCCTTGGCCTTTTCCTTGATCGCCTCCGGCAGAATCATGCCAAAGAATGCCTCGGCGTAACAGGCACGCGCGGGCAGTTCGATGTACAGCTCGATTTCCCTGGCCAGCGCCAGTACCTGGGCCCGCTCAAAAGGTTCGACAGGCAGCAATGGCTTGCCCTTTTGGGTTTGCTCGATGTATTCGAGGATGACCGACGTCTCGTTGATGAACCCCTGCTCCACACGCAACACCGGCACCTTGCCGCGTGGGCTGATGGCCAACGCTTCACGCTCCTGACCGCCATAGAATGGCACTTCCTTGAAAGGCAGGTCTTTTTCCAGCAGCGCCAGCTTCACCATGTTGTAGTAGTTACTGACGGAAAATCCATAAAGCTCGAGCATCACAAAGCCTCCAGGCCGTGCGGGGTGGGCAGTGCTTGTTTATAGAACGCTCGAGGCGTTCTCGCCAGCAGCATCACCGCACTGAATACAGGTAAACTGCCCGCCTGAACTTGAGGAGCCTGCCATGAGCGAACCAACAGATATCGACACCGACGAAGAAGAATTCACCGAGAACACCCTGATCGAAGCGATCGAGAACCAGATCGAAAGCGACAACCCGCCCGCCGCCAAGGCCACCTTCAACAAATTGACCCTGGTGGGCTACGAGCGCGAAGAAATCCTCAACCTGATGGCCCACGTCCTGGCGGTAGAAATCGACGCGATCCTCGAAGAAGACCGCGCATTCAACACCCAATGGTACGAAGCCGCACTGCGCGCCTTGCCCGAATTGCCCCCGGAAAAGCAGTGATTTCACAGTCCCTGTAGGCGCGAGCAAGCTCGCTCCTACAGTGAGAAAGACATGGATTTGCACTGGACATGCCGCACAAGCAGGTTCACCTTAGGGACGCTGTCGTCCAATTCCTAGAAAGTCTGGAGTCCCTATGTCGCTTACGCCTGAATTGGTTGCCGAACTGGAAATCCTTGCCCTCTTCAACCTGGACAGTTCCCAGGAAGGTTTGAAAATTCATCAAACCGCTGCCCCAAAAGCTATCGCTGCCGCTCAACGCCTGTATGAGAAAGAACTGATCGACCAGCCCGACGGCGGTTACCTGACCAGTCTTGGCCGCGACGCCGCACAAAGCGTGCAAACGGTGCTGACTATTCTGAAAACGTCGGAAACGGCCTGATCACCAGCGTATAGCCCACGGAAAACCCATCACCGGGATTTCCGCGGGCACACTCCATTGCTTGCCGCGCAACAGAAATCTGACGTCAAAAACAAAATCCACTTAAACGTCCCGCCGCTGGAAGGCTAAACTGCGCTTCATCACGAGACATGATGTCCGAGTCCCTGCGAGCCGGTTTGAGCTGACATGACCCGCACCCATGAAATCCGCCCCGATCTGGACGAAGGCATCGACCGCAAGGTGCTCAGCCAGCTGCGTGCGCGCTTTTTAAAGCTTAATGAAGGTCGCATGGCCCGCGCCATGGAGGGTCTGTCCACCCGCCAGCAGAGCGTTCTGACCCTGTTGCCGCTGTTTTTCCACGTTAATCATCCCCTGCTGCCGGGTTACGTCTCGGGCAGTACCCCCGCCGGGCTGTCCAATTTTGAGCCCGATGCCGACGTGCTGGCCGAAGCCCAGCGCCTGACCCGCTCGTTTTCCTACAAGCCACGCCACGGCAGCAATCCACCCCGCCCGATCCATGGCCTGTTCCTGATGGGCAGTCTCGGCACCCTCGCCCAGGCCGATCAGAGCGACATGGACTTCTGGGTCTGCCACGCGCCAGACCTGACGGAGCAAGCACTCGCAGAACTGCGCAAAAAGTGCCAGCTGCTGGAAATATGGGCCGCGAGCCAGGGCGCCGAGGCGCATTTCTTTTTGATCGAACCGGCCCGATTCGTGCTCGGCGAGCGCGATACGCAGTTGAGTTCGGAAGACTGCGGCACCACCCAGCACTATCTGCTGCTGGACGAGTTCTACCGCACCGCCATTTGGCTGGCCGGGCGTACACCCATCTGGTGGCTGGTACCGGTTTACGAAGAGGCCAGCTACGACCGCTATACCCATACGTTGCTATCCAAACGTTTTATCCGCGCCGACGAATCCCTTGATCTGGGGCATCTGGCCTACATCCCGCCGGGCGAATTCATCGGCGCCGGGCTCTGGCAGCTGTTCAAGGGCATCGAGTCGCCCTACAAGTCAGTGCTCAAACTGCTGCTGACCGAGGTCTACGCCAGCGAGCATCCGAGGGTTCAGTGCCTGAGCCTGCGTTACAAGCAGGCGGTGTTCGCCAATCGCCTGGATCTCGACGAGCTGGACCCCTACATGATGGTCTACCGGCGCATCGAGGAATACCTCATCGGCCGCGGCGAAACCGAGCGTCTCGAACTGGTTCGGCGAGCGCTGTACCTGAAGGTCAACCGTAAACTCACCGGCAGCAGCCGCAGCCAAACCTGGCAGCGTTCGCTACTGGAACGCCTGGCCCACGAATGGCATTGGGATCATCGCCAACTCGTGCTGCTCGACAGCCGCAGCCAGTGGAAAGTCCGCCAGGTGAGCGCCGAACGCCGCGCGCTGGTTAACGAACTCAATTACAGCTATCGCTTCCTGACCGACTTTGCTCGCAGCGAACAAACCGTGAGCTTGATCAACAAGCGCGACCTCAACGTGCTGGGGCGACGTCTGTACGCGGCGTTCGAGCGGAAGGCGGACAAAGTCGAATTCATCAACCCAGGCATTGCTCCCGACCTGGCCGAAGACACCCTGACGCTGGTGCACTCGCCTAACAAGGCCGAATCGGTGCAAACTTACTGGGGCCTCTACAACGGCAGCCTGACCGCGCTCGAATGGGAGCATTTCGCGCCGATCAAACGCAGCCGTCATCTGCTTGAGTTATTGAGTTGGTGCCACCGCAACGGCGTGATCGACAGCAGCACGCGCCTGGCCCTGCATCCTGGCGAGAGCGACCTGAGTGAGTTCGAACTGTTCAACCTGCTCGGCAGCTTGCAGCAAAGCATCGCGCTGCCCTTGACCACGGTTGCCGAGGAACCGCTGCTGCGTGCCAGTGTGCCGAGCGAGGTGCTGATCCTGGTGAACGTCGGCGTGGACCCGCTCAAGCACCATCGTGACCTGAACATCCTGATGACCACGGAGCGCACTGACTCCCTGAGTTATGCCGGAGTCCGTGAGAACCTGGTGCTGACCCTGGATCAGGTCACGCTCAACAGTTGGAACGAAGTATTGGTCAGCCGATTTGACGGGGCTCACGCCTTGCTCGACTGCCTGCGGGACTACCTGAACAACCTGCCGGACGGCCCGCATCAGCCCAGATTACGCGTGCGATGCTTCTGTCATAACCGCGCGCAGTTCATCGCCCGCCGAGTCGAAGAGGTATTCGACACCGCGCAGACCCTGCTGCTGAGCAAACTCAATCATCGCTACCTGATTCAGGTCCAGCAGCATTATCACGTGCTGGAACTGTTGCCCGGCCAGGTCACTCACGTGGCCCATGCCACGCTGCCGGCGCTGTTCGACTACCTGGGTGAAGGACTCGCGAGCTACAGCCCGCTGCACCTGGACCCGATGGCCCTGGAAGATCACGACCTGGCACTGGTCCTGCCCATGGGCCAACCTGCGTGCATTCAGGTTTTTTTCCGCATTCAGGACAATCAGGCCGATTTGTACGTGCTGGATGAATTCAACGCCTTGTGGCAGCAGCGCCTGCCCTACCACGACGAACAAAGCCTGCTGGTGCCGCTGCAACGCTTCCTGCAATCGATCCAGTACCGTCGCGATACCTTGCTGCCAATGGATGCAGACCAGCCGGGCCTCGACATACTGTATTACCAACTGTTGCCTTCCGGCCCCGGACGCGCCCGGCGGGTCGAAGTACGACCAGCGCCGCAAACCCCGGCGGCCAAGCCGTTCTACGACGTGCAGGCCATTGTCGGCAAAGCCGCGCCCGGTGAGGTGCAGGTTACGTTGTACTGCAATCAGCGGGAGTTTTCGGAGCTGGAACATGGCGAACAGCTGTTCAGTGTAGTCGCGCGACAGATTGTCGAGCAGCGCCGCGAAACCGAGCGTTACCGCTGCTACATCACCGACCTGGACCTGTCGGGCCTGATCGGGGATGGCCAGAGTTCAAGCAATTTGTATCTGCGCTACAAGGCCGACCTGGAGCGCGCCTTGAACGACGCACTTGAATTGCTTTGAAACATCATTCCGGGAAGGCGCCGCCATTGGCAGGCTGAAATTCGACTTCCAGCAGGGTCAGCTTCAGGGTTTTGCCACCCGGAGCCGGCCAATCGATGTGCTGCCCGACCTTCAGCCCAAGCAACGCGCTGCCCACGGGCGCCAGGATCGAAATCCGGCCTTCGTCGGCATTGGCATCCTTGGGGTAGACAAGGGTCAGGTGGTAATCCTTGCCACTGCCTTCTTCACGGCAATGCACGCGGGAATTCATGGTCACGACATCGGCAGGCACTTCATCGTGGCCGACCAGGGTCTCGGCGCGATCCAGTTCGGTTTGCAACGAAATAACGCCCGGAAGGTTCTCGTCCAGGCTTTCGATCAGGCGCTCCAAACGTTGAACGTCCAGTCGGGTAAGGGTGATGGAAGGTGCGGTCATGATCAGGGCAGACTCCTTTCTTCTGCACGAAAAAAGCAAAACCCCGCCAGAAACAGGCGGGGTTTTCACAAGCCTCGATGAGTTGAGGCGTATCCGGACACTATCACAGCTCAAAAAATATACAAGCCAGGGGCGTTTGCCTCTGTAGGTGCGAGCATGCTCGCGATGGTCGTGAACGATAACGCTGGCATTCAGACATCCCGCGTGATCGTTGACCACCATCGCGAGCGTGCTCGCTCCTACAGAGGCGGGGTTTGCTTGCGCTGGTCAGCCTGCTCGCAAATGACCCGACGGCGGGCATCATCGGCCGAGCGCCATTCGCGAATGTCTTCGACATGGCGAAAACAGCCGAGGCAGACTTTGTGTTCGTCCAGCCGGCACACGCCACTGCACGGCGAAGGCACTGCGGGACTGACGTTGCTGTAGAGCGGCTTGGGCGGACGAACAGGTGCCGGCTGGGTCACGAACTCACAGACCTTCGAAGTCGAATTCGGCACCGGCTTGCTGCTGGACGATGCGTTCCAGCATCTCGCCCAACTGCTCTTCGCTCTTGTCGCACATCCAGCGCTCGCTTTCTTCGTCGTAGTCGAAGTGGAAGCCACCCGACACAGCGGCCAGCCACAGCTGGCGCAGGGGTTCCTGGCGGCTGAAGATCAACTGGCTGCCGTTTTCGAACTTGACGGTCAGCACACCGGCCGAGCTCTCCAGGTCGATATCCATATCGCTGTCGTCAAAGATGTCTTCCAGGGTTTGCTGGGTGGCATCGACCAGATCGTGGAAACGCGCTTCGGACAAACTCATTACGGCAACCTCAAAAAGTATCTGATCAGACTCAAGCGCCGCAAGATACGACCGAGCCCCGCCGAATGCAAACCTGTGGCAATGGGTATAGACCAACCCCCGCCGGACGGGAGCCCCGCCGCATAGGCAATCTGCCGGGTGGCCGGTATACTCCGGCGCAATTAATGCATTTTCAAGGATTTCGCCATGAAGCGCCTGATCTCTTCCTTTGCTGCGCTCACCTCGATCGTCGCTTTTGCTTGCCTTGTGTCGGCCTGCGGTCAAAAAGGCCCGCTGTACCTGCCAGACGAGAACCAGGACCCTGCCGAACAGGCGCAGTCCTCGCAGAAGCAGCCATCCAAAGCACACAAGCACGACGTCTACCAATAAGGGAACGCCATGGACGCTTTTAACTACCGTGGCGGCGAGCTGTTCGCGGAAGGGGTTGCCCTGTCCGCCATCGCCGAACGCTTTGGCACGCCGACTTACGTCTACTCCCGCGCCCACATCGAGGCGCAATACCTGGCCTATGCCGATGCGCTGGAAGGCGTGCCGCACCTGGTCTGCTTCGCGGTCAAGGCTAACTCCAACCTGGGCGTGCTGAATGTCCTGGCCCGATTGGGTGCCGGTTTCGACATCGTTTCCCGTGGTGAGCTGGAACGGGTACTGGCCGCTGGTGGCAGCGCTGACAAGATCGTGTTCTCCGGCGTCGGCAAGACCCGTGACGACATGCGTCGCGCCCTGGAAGTAGGCGTTCATTGCTTTAACGTCGAATCCACCGATGAGTTGGAACGCCTGCAAGTGGTTGCCGCCGAGCTGGGCGTTCGCGCGCCAATTTCACTGCGCGTGAACCCGGACGTCGACGCCGGCACCCACCCGTACATTTCCACGGGTCTCAAGGAAAACAAGTTCGGCATCGCCATCGCCGACGCCGAAGACGTGTACGTCCGTGCCGCGCAGTTGCCCAACCTGGAAGTGGTCGGTGTCGACTGCCACATCGGTTCGCAACTGACCAGCCTGCCACCGTTCCTCGACGCCCTCGACCGCCTGCTGGGCCTGGTTGATCGCCTGAGCGACTGCGGCATCTACTTGCGCCACATCGACCTCGGTGGCGGCGTCGGCGTGCGGTATCGCGATGAAGAGCCGCCACAGGTGGCTGACTACATCAAGGCCGTGCGCGAACGCCTCGACGGTCGCGACCTGGCGCTAGTTTTCGAACCGGGCCGCTTTATCGTCGCCAACGCCGGCGTGCTGCTGACCCAGGTCGAATACCTCAAGCACACCGAGCACAAGGATTTCGCCATCGTCGATGCGGCCATGAACGACTTGATCCGTCCGGCGCTGTACCAGGCCTGGATGAACGTCACCGCTGTGCGCCCACGCGATACTTCGGCGCGCACCTACGACATCGTCGGGCCGATCTGCGAGACCGGCGACTTCCTGGCCAAGGAGCGTGAGCTGGCCCTGGAAGAAGGTGATCTGCTGGCCGTTCATTCGGCCGGTGCCTACGGGTTTGTCATGAGTTCCAACTACAACACGCGCGGCCGTACCGCCGAAGTGTTGGTGGACGGTGATCAGGCGTTCGAAGTGCGTCGCCGTGAAACGGTAGCCGAGTTGTTCGCTGGCGAAAGCCTGCTGCCGGAGTAAAACCATGCTGCTGCGTTTTACCAAGATGCACGGCCTGGGCAATGACTTCATGGTTCTCGACCTGGTCAGCCAGCACGCCCACATCCAGCCCAAGCACGCCAAGCAATGGGGCGATCGGCACACCGGCATCGGTTTCGACCAGTTGCTGATCGTCGAAGCACCGAGCAATCCGGACGTGGACTTCCGTTATCGGATTTTCAACTCCGACGGCTCCGAGGTGGAACAGTGCGGCAACGGTGCGCGCTGTTTCGCCCGTTTTGTGCTCGACAAGCGCCTGACCGCCAAACGGCAGATTCGCGTCGAGACCAAAAGCGGCATCATCGAGCTGGATGTGCGCAACGACGGTCAGATCAGCGTCGACATGGGTGCGCCGCGCCTGGTGCCGGCTGATATCCCGTTTGTCGCTGACCACGAGGCATCCAGCTACTTGCTCGACGTCGACGGCCAGACAGTCGACCTGGCAGCCGTGTCGATGGGCAATCCCCACGCCGTGCTGCGAGTCACCGACATCAACGCTGCACCGGTGCATGAGCTGGGGCCGAAAATTGAACATCACCCGCGCTTCCCGGCGCGGGTCAATGTCGGTTTCCTCCAGGTCATCGACCGCAACCGTGCGCAACTGCGCGTCTGGGAACGCGGCGCTGGGGAAACCCAGGCCTGCGGCACCGGCGCTTGCGCGGCAGCGGTAGCCGCCATCAGTCAGGGGTGGATGGATTCGCCGCTATTGATCGACCTGCCCGGCGGGCGTCTGTCCATTGAATGGGCAGGCCCGGGCCAACCAGTCCTGATGACCGGCCCGGCAGTGCGAGTCTACGAAGGACAAGTGCGTCTTTGAGCGAGCTAAAACCATGACCGACAAGCCTCAGGTTCCCGCCCGTCAGCCCGACGAATCCCCCTCTGAAAGCCTTGAGGCGGCGGCGATTGCCGCGTATCTCGAGGCGCACCCGGACTTCTTCGTCGAGCACGAAGAACTGCTCGCGTCCCTGCGCATTCCGCATCGGCGTGGCGACACCATTTCGCTGGTCGAGCGGCAGATGACCATCCTGCGCGACCGCAATATCGAGCTGCGTCATCGTCTCTCGCACTTGATGGATGTGGCGCGGGACAACGACCGGCTGTTCGACAAGACCCGCCGCCTGATCCTCGCGCTGATGGATGCCGCCAGCCTGGAAGATGTGGTGATGTGTGTCGAGGACAGCCTGCGCCAGGACTTTCAGGTGCCGTTTGTAAGCCTCATCCTCTTGGGCGACAACCCCATGCCGGTTGGCCGCTGGGTCACCCACGCCGACGCACAGACAGCCATTGGCGGCTTGTTGACGGAGGACAAGAGCGTCAGCGGCACCCTGCGCGAGCATGAGCTGGACTTCCTGTTCGGTGAAGAGCAGCGCAAGCAGATCGGCTCCACCGCCGTTGTCGCCATCAGCCACCAGGGCATCCACGGAATCCTGGCCATCGCCAGCCGTGATCCGCAGCATTACAAAAGCTCGGTGGGCACCCTGTTCCTCAGTTACATCGCCGAAGTCATGGGCCGCGTGCTGCCACGGGTCAACAACCCCCTGCGCTCGGTACGCTGATCGTGGAACGACAACTGGACGCTTACTGCGAACACCTGCGCAGTGAGCGGCAGGTGTCGCCACACACCTTGTCGGCCTATCGTCGTGACCTCGACAAAGTGCTGGGTTGGTGCCTCAAGCAGAACATCGGCAGCTGGGCCGCGCTGGACATCCAGCGCCTGCGCAGCCTGATCGCCCGCCTGCACGCCCAAGGCCAATCATCACGCAGCCTGGCGCGCCTGCTGTCGGCGGTACGCGGGCTTTACCACTACCTGAACCGCGAAGGTCTGTGCGATCACGACCCGGCCAATGGCCTGGCCCCGCCCAAGGGCGAGCGTCGGTTGCCCAAAACCCTGGACACCGACCGCGCGCTGCAATTGCTGGAAGGCGCAGTGGAGGATGATTTCCTCGCGCGCCGTGACCAGGCAATCCTGGAGCTGTTTTACTCCTCGGGTTTGCGCCTGTCGGAGCTGACCGGGCTCAACCTCGACCAACTGGACCTGGCGGACGGCATGGTCCAGGTGCTGGGCAAAGGCAGCAAGACTCGCCTGTTGCCCGTCGGCCAGAAGGCTCGCGAGGCGCTGGAATTGTGGCTACCCCTGCGTGCCATGGCCAATCCGGCGGACGATGCGGTGTTCATCAGCCAGCAAGGCCGTCGCCTGGGACCACGCGCGGTACAGGTACGCATCAAGGCAGCCGGCGAGCGCGAGCTTGGGCAAAACCTGCATCCGCACATGCTGCGCCACTCCTTCGCCAGTCACTTGCTGGAGTCCTCGCAAGACCTGCGCGCCGTGCAGGAACTGCTCGGCCACTCGGACATCAAGACCACCCAGATCTACACCCACCTGGACTTCCAGCACCTGGCGACGGTCTATGACAGTGCCCATCCAAGGGCCAAACGCATTAAGGGCGATGATTCATGACGATCCAGTTGATCACCTTCGACCTCGACGACACACTGTGGGACACCGCCCCGGTAATCGTCACTGCCGAAGCCGTGCTGCGCGAATGGCTGGCCGAACATGCGCCGGACCTGGGCGCGTTGCCGGTCGAGCATCTGTGGGAGATCCGCGAGCGCGTGCTGACCTCTGAGCCTGGACTCAAGCATCGCATCAGCGCGTTGCGTCGTCGCGTGCTGTTCCATGCCCTGCAAGAGGCCGGTTACGCACACGGCGAGGCATCGGACCTCGCCGATCAGAGCTTTGAAGTGTTCCTGCACGCGCGCCATCAGCTGGACATCTTCCCGGACGTGCAGCCGACCCTGGAGATCCTCGCCAATCACTACGCCCTGGGTGTGGTCACCAATGGCAACGCCGATGTACGTCGGCTGGGACTGGCGGACTACTTCAAGTTCGCCCTGTGCGCCGAAGACATCGGCATCGCCAAGCCGGATGCGCGACTGTTTCATGAAGCCTTGCAGCGTGGTGGAGCCACCGCCGAAACGGCGGTGCACATCGGCGATCATCCTGGTGATGACATTGCCGGGGCGCAACAGGCCGGTTTGCGGGCCATCTGGTTCAACCCGGCGGGCAAGACCTGGGAAGCAGAGCACCTGCCGGATGCCGAGATTCGCAGCCTGACCGAGTTGCCGGCGCTGTTGGCGGGTTGGAACAGCACTTCAGCCTGACATTTATCCCACAGGTATCTCCTACACAATGAGTTTTCTGTTCGCCCATGAAAAAGCCCGCAGCGACGGCGGGCTTTTTCAGCAAGCAAGGGGAGCGGCTCAGATAGGCCGGCTGCCGTACTTGTTGTCAGGCTTCTTGGGCGGATCGGCGACCACATTGGCCTCCACTTCCTGCACCCTGCCACCCCTGGCAAGGAACTCTTCCATGGCCTTGGCCAAGGCATCGCGCTCCTTGTTCTTGGCTTCCACGCTCGGCAGTTCATCGACCGACACTGCAGCCTTGGCTTTGCCTTTGGCGGTCGGAGCCGGCACGTCACCGCCGTCGTCTTCAGCGACGTCTTCGGCCGCTGCTTCCAAACCTTCTTCGGTTTCGTCGTCGTCGCCTACTTCGAGGTCGTCGTTTTCCAGATCATCGTCGCTCATGTTCTACCTCATGACTTGCGAAAAGCAGGTTAGTTATAGTCCAGCTTAGCCGTCTGTCGATGGCTGCCAGAAAAATTCAGTAACCGCTGGTGACCAGCGGTTTATGCCCCTTCACCGTACAAGGTGGCGAGGACTTTACGAGCACCGCCATGATCACGGTGCTCGCCCAGATAAACGCCTTGCCATGTCCCCAGCGCCAACCGGCCTGCCGAAATCGGCAAACTGAGCTGACAGCCAAGTACGCTGGCCTTGAAGTGCGCCGGGAGGTCGTCCAGGCCTTCGTCGTTATGCTCATAGCCGTCTGTGCCTTGTGGGATCAGACGATTGAAAAATCGTTCGAAGTCGCGACGTACCGCCGGATCGGCGTTCTCGTTGATGGTCAACGACGCCGAGGTATGCTGCAGCCACAAGTGCAACAGACCGACCCGGCATGCCTTGAGTTCAGGCAGGCCAGCGAGTAACTCGTCCGTTACCAGATGAAAGCCCCGGGGCCTGGCCCGCAGGGTAATCAGAGTCTGTTGCCACATACAGTTCTCCGCACGTTCGGGGCGCATTCTAGCGCGCTCTGTGAAAAAACAAAGGCCCCAATATTCCTTCAATTACGCAAGTGATCGGCTTGCAAAAAACGCTTGGCGCAAACGCCATCAAACATGTACGAAAAAACCTTTCAGCTGCCCCCTTACTGACAAATACCGGGCAAAAAAATGCCCGGCAAGCCGGGCAGTTTTTTTGTGGCGCGCGTCTTACAGGTTGTAGCCGCGCTCGTTGTGAAGGGCCAGGTCGATGCCCACGGCCTCTTCTTCTTCGGTGACACGCAAGCCCATGACAGCGTCCAGCACCTTGAGGATGATGTAGGTGACGATCGCTGTGTAGATAACGGTGAAGCCCACGCCTTTGCACTGGATCCAGACTTGTGCGGCGATGTCGGTCACGGTGCCGAAGCCACCCAGGGACGGGGCTGCGAACACACCGGTCAGGATGGCGCCGAGGATACCGCCGATACCGTGCACGCCGAAGGCGTCCAGGGAGTCGTCATAACCGAGTTTGCGTTTCAGGGTGGTGGCGCAGAAGAAGCACACCACGCCAGCGGCCAGGCCGATCACCAGGGCGCCCATTGGGCCTACTGTGCCCGCCGCCGGGGTAATGGCGACCAGGCCGGCAACCACACCCGACGCGATACCCAGTGCACTTGGTTTACCGTGGGTAATCCACTCGGCAAACATCCAACCCAGTGCAGCAGCAGCGGTAGCGATCTGGGTAACCAGCATCGCCATGCCCGCAGTGCCGTTGGCAGCAGCGGCGGAACCGGCGTTGAAACCAAACCAGCCAACCCACAGCATCGCAGCGCCCGTCAGGGTGTAACCCAGGTTGTGCGGAGCCATCGGGGTGGTCGGGAAGCCTTTACGCTTGCCGAGCACGATGCACGCCACCAGACCTGCGATACCGGCGTTGATGTGCACCACGGTGCCGCCAGCGAAGTCGAGTACGCCCCAGTCCCACATCAGGCCGCCGTTGCCGGACCAGACCATGTGCGCAATCGGTGCATAGACCAGGGTGAACCAGATGCCCATGAACACCAGCATCGCGGAGAACTTCATGCGCTCGGCGAAGGCACCGACGATCAGCGCCGGGGTGATAATGGCGAAGGTCATCTGGAAGGTGATGAACACGGCTTCCGGGAACAGCGCCGCCGGGCCGGTCAGGCTGGCTGGCGTGACACCGGCGAGGAAAGCCTTGCCCATGCCGCCGAAGAAGGAGTTGAAGTTGACGACGCCCTGCTCCATGCCGGTGGTGTCGAACGCGATGCTGTAGCCATAAATGACCCACAGGATGCTGATCAGGCCGGTAATGGCAAAGCACTGCATCAATACGGAAAGAATGTTTTTCGACCGAACCATGCCACCGTAGAACAGCGCGAGGCCGGGGATGGTCATGAACAGCACGAGGGCTGTGGAGGTCAGCATCCAGGCGGTGTCGCCGGAATTGAGGACAGGGGCTGCCACTTCGTCTGCCGCCATGGCCAGGCTTGGCATTACGATGGACAACAGGGCTCCTAGCCCTGCGAATTTACGCAGAGTCATATTGTTTTCTCCTGGGGCGTTGGGGTTTGGGGCGGCTTAGATTGCGTCGGTATCGGTTTCGCCGGTACGGATGCGAATCGCCTGTTCCAGATTCACCACGAAGATCTTGCCGTCACCAATCTTGCCGGTGTTGGCGGCCTTGGTTATCGCCTCGATAACCCGGTCGAGATCCTTGTCGTCAATGGCGACATCGATCTTCACCTTTGGCAGGAAATCGACCACGTACTCCGCGCCGCGATACAGCTCGGTGTGACCCTTCTGCCGACCGAAGCCTTTGACTTCAGTGACGGTAATGCCCTGCACGCCGATTTCGGACAACGACTCGCGCACGTCGTCCAACTTGAACGGCTTGATGATGGCAGTGACTAGCTTCATGAAAACTCTCTCCCGAATTGGTGGACTTGCCCCAGGAAAACAAACCCGTCTCAAGTCTAAGCGCAGTGCCTGGCTTTGTAACGCATCGTCGGCCTTTAACCTGCCCGCCCGACGCCAGCTAACCACTCCGCGCGAAACACTTCCCCCGTTCCGCTTGGCGCACTGCATTCGTCACAGCGACTGCATCAGTGCATGGGTTACTACCGACTAAGCAGAAAGCTTGCCATCTCGGCAAAAATCCCAAAATTCAATTGCTTGCCCCTGCCAGCTGGCGATTGCGCACAAATAGCCCGGCGCATACGCACAATAACGGTGCGATGCGGCCCGCCCGTATGCGCGAAAAACGTGCAGGACCCGTGGTCTAAATGAGCGCAACGCACTGCGTGATACACTGCCGGCCTCGATTACAGGACATCCACCATGCTCGCGCCCAAAGACTTCCTCGACGCCCTGACCGGCACCGCCTCTCGTCTCTTCAGCGGTGACACCCCGCTGCCCAAAAGCGAAATCGAAAGTCAGTTCAAGATGTTGCTGCAAAGCGCCTTCAGCAAACTGGACCTGGTGAGCCGCGAAGAATTCGACAGCCAGATGGTCGTCCTCGCCCGCACCCGCGCGCGCCTGGAAAGCCTGGAAGCCAAAGTCGCGGAAATGGAAGCAAAGCTGAACCCGCCCACCGAATAACCCTCTGTAGGAGCGGGCTTGCCCGCGATGAAGGTCGAAACGACCTTCATCTCCTCTGTAGGACTTGCCGCAGTCACGCTCCTCGCCCGCAAAGATCCCGGCAACGTCCTACGCAAATCTCATCCCCCGTCTGATTGCCCCCATAACCTCCGATTTATAAGCTCTCCCAATGCTGAATGTTTCAGCACCGGGTTTGGCGACCTGGAAGCTCAAGGTGCACCACCACCGTCCGAAAGCGGGTTTCCTCCCGAATGTTCGAGTCATGGCGGTTGTGCGTGGGGGACCCTCGAGTCTGCCGGATTCCTTTTGCTCCGGTTCGCCAGCCTGCGTACAACTGCCACCCAATCAATGTTGTACTCTGCGCGAATGACGCTGCCTCACGCGCTCAGAAGACAAAAAAGCCCCACGTTTTCGCGTGAGGCTCATTCAAATCCGGGCAATGATCAGGCGCAGTAGGCTAGCCGCGCAACCTGATCCCGAATCGCGGCACCCCGCTCGATTTCGGCTTTACGCAAATCGAAGGTCGATTGCAGGTTCAGCCAGAACTCGGGGGTCGTATCCAGACAGATCGAAAGCCTGATAGCCATGTCAGCACTGACGCCTCGGCGCTGGAGCACAATATCGTTCACCGTGGGTGTCGAAACGCCCAACGCCCTGGCCAGTGCTGCTGCCGTGAGGCTCAGAGGCTCCAGGTATTCCTCCTTGAGGATCTCACCAGGGTGAACCGGGCGCATACCATTCTTAGTCATGACTCACCTCAGTGATAATCGACGATTTCTACATGCTCTGGCCCGTTGGGACCCCAGACAAAGCAGATTCGCCATTGAGCATTGACGCGGATGCTGTGCTGACCCTTGCGACCTCCTTCCAATGCCTCCAGGCGATTCCCCGGCGGGGATCGAAGGTCCTTCAGCACAGCAGCAGCCTCAAGCATCGCCAGCTTTCGTTCCACGACACTCAAAATGGCAGGCCATGTCCGGGTCTTGCCATTGCGAAACAGGTACTCGGTCTCAGAACATCTAAAGCTAACGATCATAGTTTAAAGCTTAACGTTATGCATTAATCTCAAGTGTATTCTTCGTCTGCGCTCGCGCAAGGGGGTCGCCGCGTCTTTCCGGTATTTTAAGAAAAGGACTACCCGGCACAATTGAAACGAGCCACATAGCAACTCGGATTCAAATCGTCGAACCGCAACATCCTGCGAACATTCGTCCTCACCGCCCCCCTGGAAAACCCCCACCCCACGTCTACCCTTGAAAACAACCGCAGGAAGCGGCCCTTCGTTTAGCCCAAGGAACGACCATGTCCCTCTCCATCGTCCACAGCCGCGCCCAAATCGGCGTGGATGCGCCTGCCGTCACCGTCGAAGTTCACCTGGCCAACGGTTTGCCGTCGCTGACCATGGTCGGCCTGCCGGAAGCGGCGGTGAAAGAGAGCAAGGATCGGGTGCGCAGCGCGATCATCAATTCGGGGCTGCAGTTTCCGGCGCGGCGGATCACCTTGAATCTGGCGCCCGCAGACTTGCCCAAGGATGGTGGGCGCTTTGACTTGGCGATCGCCCTGGGGATTCTGTCGGCGAGTGTGCAGGTGCCCACCCTCACACTGGATGACGTGGAGTGCCTGGGTGAGCTGGCGTTGTCCGGTGAGGTGCGGCCGGTACGCGGGGTGTTGCCGGCGGCGCTGGCGGCGCGAAAAGCGGGACGGATGCTCGTTGTGCCTCGGGCGAATGCCGAGGAGGCATGCCTGGCGTCGGGGTTGCAGGTCATTGCGGTGGATCATCTGCTGCAAGCGGTGGCGCATTTCAACGGACATACGCCGGTCGATCCCTATGTTTCGGACGGTTTGATTCACGCCGCCAAACCCTATCCCGACCTCAACGAAGTGCAGGGCCAGTTGGCGGCCAAGCGTGCGCTACTGATCGCTGCCGCCGGAGCGCACAACCTGTTGTTCAGTGGTCCGCCCGGCACCGGCAAGACCCTGCTGGCCAGCCGCCTGCCGGGGCTGCTGCCGCCGCTGGCCGAACATGAAGCCCTGGAAGTGGCGGCCATTCAGTCGGTGGCCAGCGGCGCACCGCTGACCCACTGGCCACAGCGGCCGTTCCGCCAGCCACACCACTCGGCGTCCGGGCCGGCGCTGGTCGGTGGCAGTTCAAAACCGCAGCCGGGGGAAATCACCCTCGCCCACCATGGCGTCTTGTTTCTCGATGAATTACCGGAGTTCGATCGCAAGGTATTGGAGGTTCTACGCGAGCCATTGGAATCCGGGCACATCGTGATTTCCCGGGCGCGGGAGCGGGTGCGCTTTCCAGCACGCTTCCAGTTGGTGGCGGCGATGAACCCTTGCCCTTGTGGGTATCTGGGCGAGCCCAGCGGCAAATGCAGTTGCACCCCGGACATGGTGCAGCGCTACCGCAACAAACTGTCGGGGCCGCTGCTGGATCGTATTGATTTGCACCTGACCGTCGCCCGCGAGGCAACCGCGTTGAGCCCTGCTGTAAGAGCGGGCGATGACAGCAGCAGAGCCTCTGCCCTGGTTGCGGAGGCGCGGGGGCGGCAACTGAAACGCCAGGGGTGTGCGAATGCCTTTCTTGATTTGCCGGGGCTGCGGCGGCATTGCGGGTTATCCACAGCCGACGAGCACTGGCTGGAAACGGCTTGCGAACGACTGACCCTGTCGCTGCGCTCAGCGCATCGGCTGCTCAAGGTGGCGCGCACATTGGCCGACCTTGAGCAGGTTGAGGAGATCACGCGGGAACATCTGGCCGAGGCGTTGCAGTATCGGCCGGCGACTCAATAGGGCTTGGGTTGAGTCGCCCCCAATTGCGAGCAGGCTCGCTCCCCCAGTAGATCTACATACTTCGGACCCTGTGGGAGCGGGCTTGCTCGCGATAGCTATTTCAGCCGTACCTCAACGAAACCGGTCAACCTCCGAGCGCAGATCCGCCGCCAGTTTCTCCAGCTCCTTCGCCGTGACAGCCAGGTTCGCCACCACTTCGCGTTGTTCGCTGTTGGCCAGCGCAATGCTCTGCAGGTTGCTGCTGAGCAACGTCGCTGTGCTGCTCTGTTCCTGGGTCGCGGTGGTAATTGCGGCGAACTGTTGACCGGCCGAGCGGCTTTGCTCGTCAATCCGCGCCAGTGCCGAGGCGACGTTGGCGTTGCGTGAAAGACCTTCCTGCATCAGCACGTTGCCCTGCTCCATGGTGCTGATGGCGTTGCCCGTTTCCTGCTGGATGCTCTGGATCATGCCGGAAATCTCGTCGGTTGCCTGACGAGTGCGGGACGCCAGGTTGCGCACCTCATCCGCCACCACGGCAAAACCGCGTCCTTGCTCGCCGGCACGGGCTGCTTCGATGGCTGCGTTGAGCGCCAGAAGGTTGGTTTGCTCGGCAATGGAGGTAATGGTGCCGACGATGCCGCCGATTTCCTGCGAGCGCTGCCCCAAGGTATTGATCACCGACGCCGTGCTGTTCAACGCACCGGCAATCTGCTCCAGCGAAGAAGACGCTTCGTCCATGGACGTACGACCGATCTGGGTTTGCTGGGCGTTCTCCTGGGCCAGTCGTTGGGTATTGCCCATGTTGTCGGCAATGTTCAGCGAGGTGGCACTGAACTCCTCTACGGCACCGGCCATGCTGGTGATCTCGCCCGACTGCTGCTCCATCCCTTCATAAGCACCGCCGGACAGGCCGGACAACGCCTGGGCACGGCTGTTGACCTCTTGCGAGGACTTGCGAATGTGCTCGACCATGGTCGACAGCGCCTGGCTCATCTGGTTGAACGCACGGGCCAGTTGACCTATTTCGTCATTGCTCGACACATTCAGACGAACGCTCAGGTCACCGGCACCCAGGGCTTCAGCCTGACGTACCAGATCGCTCAGTGGCGCAAGTTTGCTGCGCAGCAGCCAGACTGCCGAACCCACGGCAATCAGCATCGCCAGCAAGCTACCAATGGCCAGCTGAATACCGACGCTCCAGGTCACCGCGCTGATTTCCTCCTGCGGCATGCTGGCGACAACCGACCATGGACCATCCTCGAAGGGCACCGCGACGCTGTAGAAGTCTTCCGAGGTGTCGCTCCAGAAACCGCCATCACTTGGCGTCTTCGCCAGATTTACGATGGCCGGGGCGGCTTTGTCCAGGGCTTGCACACCGGCAATCGGCACCAGCCAATTGTTTTTCTCGTCGAGCAGCGCCAGCGATCCGGTCTGGCCAATACGGAAACGCTTGAGGTTGGCAAACTGGGCGTTCTGCGCGTCGGTGTAGTCAAAACCTACGTACAGCACGGCGATCACCTTCCCGGCGCTGTCGCGCACCGGGGTGTATTGCGACATGTAGTAACGCTCAAACAACAGGGAGCGGCCAACAAAGCTCTGCCCCGACATCAAGCGAGCGTAAGCCGGGTTGGCATGATCGAGGATGGTGCCGATGGCACGGGTACCGTCCTGCTTCGTGACGTTGGTGCTGACGCGAATGAAATCCTCACCGTTGCGCACGAAGACCGTGGCCACGCCGGCGGTCATCTGCTTGAACTCGTCCACTTCCTTGAAGTTGTTGTTGAGCACTTCGTTACCCAGGTGCAGGCCAGGCGTCTGAGTGCCTGCCACGTTGAACTGTTCATCCGGGTGGACGCTCAGGCCGCCCGCGAAGCGCTTCTCGAACAGACCCGCCAGGCGCTGGGTACTTTCACGCAACGTGCTGTGGAAAGTAGTCAACTGATCGGCCAGCAAACGGGCTTCGCTGGCCAGGTGTTCCTCGCGTGTGGCGAGGTTGGCAGTGTCCAGCGAACGCAGGGCGAACAAGGTACTACCGGTGATAACGATTGCCAGGATCACAGCTAGCGCAAGGCCAAGCTGTGAGGCAATTCGAGCACGAGGTTGAGACATGACTGCTCCTGGCCGGGCGCCCTCCTCCTTGATTGGCTGCCCAGCAATTTTTCTAATAATGGGAATTGCGTGAAACCTGCACGAGGGTTCCACAATGATACTTTCGGCCTAAAAACCTAATACTTGAGTGGTTATCTCGGATACCGCGCAAGGCCGTGGTAGAGCAGGCTCTAACGATTCAGCGCAAGCGCTCTACGGCGGGCATTTTCATGGCTCGGACCTCGTTTTGCAGAAAATCGCCGAGCCTGCGCAAACGTTCACCTCCCGGTCGGGTTTTCGGCCAAACGAGGTAATAATTCTCACCACTGGCGACGGCAGTGGGCCACGGCAAACTCAGTCGCCCCTGCGCCACATCCTCAGCCACCATCAGCAGGTCGCCCATCGACACGCCGTAACCCCGGGCAGCGGCAATCATGCCCAGCTCCAACGTATCGAATACCTGGCCGCCCTTGAGCGACACCTGATCGGACAGCCCCATACGGTCCAGCCAACTGCGCCAGTCACGCCGGTCCGGCGTCGGGTGCAGCAGTTCAGCCTGAGCCAGGCGCTCGACATCCCACGGCTGGTCGTTGAGAAGATTCGGCGCGCCCACGGGGATCAGTTCTTCGGCAAACAACAGCCTGGCTTCCCAATCGGGTGGAAATTGCCCGTTACCCAGTATCACCGCGCAGTCGAAGGGCTCATGGTTGAAGTCCACCGAATCGATGTCCATCCACGCGCTGGTCAGTTGCACCTCGTTGCCCGGTTGCAGGTGGCGGAAGCGGCTGAGCCGCGCCAGCAACCAGCGCATGGTCAGGGTGGAAGGGGCTTTCATGCGCAGGATGTCATCTTCGGCCTGCAAGGTCTGACAGGCCCGCTCCAGCGCGGTAAAACCTTCGCGGATACCCGGCAGGATCAACCGCGCCGACTCGGTCAGTTGCAGGTGGCGACCGCTACGATGAAACAACCGGCAGGCAAAATGCTCTTCCAGAGTACGAATGTGTCGGCTGACCGCACTTTGCGTGATCGACAGTTCTTCAGCGGCGCGGGTAAACGAACTGTGACGCGCCGCCGCTTCGAATGCACGAAGGGCATACAACGGGGGAAGGCGACGAGACATGCGTAAAGCTCCTACAACGTAATCCCATAAACTTATCAGAAAGATCCCAAGATGAGTTTAAGTCATGCTACTCATCCTATTTATCCCTTTGTGCAAACCTCGCAAAGCGCCGAAAATCGACCCTTTCCTCTACTACCTGACTGTCGGGCGTGATAACAATGAAACATCCAGTGCGTTCAGAACTCTGGGCCATCCTGCGGCTGGCGGGGCCGTTGATTGCCTCGCAGCTGGCGCACATGCTGATGGTGCTCACCGACACCCTGATGATGGCGCGTATCAGTCCCGAGGCGTTGGCGGGTGGCGGACTCGGTGCGGCCACCTATTCATTTGTTTCGATTTTTTGCATCGGCGTGATTGCAGCGGTGGGCACACTGGTGTCGATCCGTCACGGCGCTGGCGATATCGTCGGCGCGGCGCGGCTGACCCAGGCCGGTTTGTGGCTGGCCTGGCTGATGGCGCTGGTGGCTGGGTTACTGCTATGGAACCTCAAACCCGTTCTGATCCTGTTCGGCCAGACCGAGACCAACGTGCAACTGGCCGGGCAGTTTCTGTTGATCCTGCCTTTCGCCCTGCCCGGCTACCTCAGCTTCATGGCCCTTCGCGGCTTCACCAGCGCCATTGGCCGCGCGACACCGGTGATGGTCATCAGCCTTGCCGGCACCGTTGCCAACTTCGTGCTCAACTACGCGTTGATCACCGGGATGTTTGGTCTGCCGAAAATGGGCCTGGTGGGTATTGGCCTGGTCACGGCGATTGTTGCCAACCTGATGGCTTTGGCGTTGGCGTGGCATATCCGGCGGCACCCGGCCTACGACGCCTATCCATTGCGCCAGGGACTGTCGCGACCCAACCGTCAGTACCTCAAAGAGATGTGGCGCCTGGGTCTGCCGATTGGCGGCACTTACGCGGTGGAGGTCGGGCTGTTTGCGTTCGCGGCGTTGTGCATGGGAACCATGGGCAGCACGCAACTGGCTGCGCACCAGATTGCGTTGCAGATCGTTTCGGTAGCATTCATGGTCCCGGCGGGCATGTCCTACGCCATCACCATGCGCATCGGCCAGCACTACGGGGCCGGGCAATTGCAGCATGCCCGGATGTCCGGACGGGTCGGCATCGCTTTCGGTGCGGTGGCAATGCTGTGCTTTGCCATGGTGTTCTGGCTGTTGCCCAATCCGTTGATCGGTCTGTTCCTGGACCACAACGATCCGGCCTTCCGCCCGGTCATCGAACTGGCCGTCAGCCTGCTGGCTGTGGCGGCCTGGTTCGAGCTGTTCGACGGCACGCAAACCATCGCGATGGGATGCATTCGCGGGCTTAAAGACGCCAAAACCACCTTCCTGGTCGGGCTCGGTTGCTACTGGCTGATCGGCGCGCCTGCCGCGTGGTGGATGGCGTTCCATCTGAACTGGGGCCCGACGGGCGTCTGGTGGGGCTTGGCACTGGGCTTGGCCTGTGCGGCAGTGACGTTGACGCTGGCGTTCGAGTGGAAGATGGAGCGGATGATTCGACGGGAGTCGGCGTCCACAGACGGCTTTGCGAACGCTCAGACTGAGTGAGATTTACTGTTGGATAATATCCCCTGTGGGAGCGAGCAAGCCCGCTCCCACATTCGGTCAGTGTTTAACCCACAATCTCCAACGCCGGCTGCTGACTGCTGCCAAAGCTCAGATAATCCACCAACTCAGCCAACGGGAGCGGCTTGCTGATCAGATATCCCTGCACCTGATCGCAACCAAAGCCACGCAACAATTCCAGTTGCTCCGGCGTTTCCACCCCTTCGGCGACGACTTCCAGATTGAGGTTGTGCGCCAGGTTGATCATCGCGTGGACCAGCTTGCGGTTTTCCTCGCGCTCCTCCATGCCGCCGACAAAGCTCTTGTCGACCTTGAGCAGCGCAATTGGCAGGCTGTTGAGGTGCACGAAGGACGAGAATCCGGTCCCGAAATCGTCGAGCGAAAAACGCACGCCCAGGCGACCCAGGGCATCCATGGTCTGTTGAACAAGGTCGCTGCGACGCATGACCGCTGTTTCAGTCAACTCGAACTCCAGCCACTGCGCTTCGACGCCACGCTCGGCAATCAACCGGCTCAGGGTCGACAGCAACTGACTGTCCTGGAACTGTCGGAACGACAGGTTGATGGCCATGTGCAGGGCTGGCAAGCCACGCTCGCGCAGCACTTGCATGTCACGCAAGGCACGGGAAATCACCCAGTAACCCAGCGGCACGATCAAGCCGCTTTGCTCGGCCAGCGGCACGAACTCACTCGGTGGAAGCAAGCCGCGCTCGGCGTGACGCCAGCGCACGAGGGCTTCGAGGCCGACGATCTGGCCGTCCTCAAGGTTCATGCGTGGCTGGTAATGCAGCTCCAGCTCATCGCGACGCAAGGCCCGGCGCAGCTCGCTTTCAAGGTCGGCCATGCTGCGGGCATTGCGATTGATGCGCTCGTTGAAGATGTGAAAGGTGCAGCCCTGGGTGCTTTTGGCCTGCTGCATGGCGATGTGCGCGTGCCACATCAGCGGGTCCGCGCCAGCCTGGGCGCGAGCGTGGGCAATGCCCAGGCTGGAGCCGATCAACAGGCTTTCGCCGTCGACCCAGTAAGGTTCAGCCAAGGCTTCGGTGATGCGCTCGGCCATCCACTCGGCACGTTGGGGTGCACGGCGGGTGTCGATCAGCAAGGCGAACTCGTCACTGCCCAGGCGTGCCAGTTGATCGCCGGCTTCGAGCTGGCTTTTCAGGCGCGCGACCACTTGCAGGATCAGCCGGTCGCCGGCCTGATGACCCAGCGCGTCGTTGGCATGACGGAAGTTGTCGAGGTCGAGATGCCCCAAGGCCACGCCGCGGCCTTCGTTTTCCGCCAGTCGCGCGGCCAGCAGGGTCTGGAAGCCCTGGCGGTTGGCGATGCCGGTCAAAGGGTCCTGTTCGGCCAGGCGTTGCAGGGTGTTTTCCAGCAAGCCGCGCTCGCGCACATGCCGCAGGCAGCGGCGCAGCATGCCCGAGTCAAGATGGTCGCGCACCAACCAGTCGCTCACGCCATCGGGCGGCAGTTGCGGCTCCTGTTCGAGCAGCAACACCGTCGGCAAATTGCACCGCCCCGGCGCCGGTTGAAGGGCCGGTACCGTCAACAACACCGCACTGCGGTTGTCATCGAACAGCGTGCTGACCGATTCCCAGCTCGGAGCGCTGATGAGCACGGCCGAGCTCCCCATCGGAGCCAGGCACTCGCGCAACAACGCTGCCCACGCTGGCTCTTCGGCCAGTAGCAGCAAACGCAAGGGTTCGACAGGCGTAGACAAGCTTGCTCCCTAGACTCTGCAATGATGTAGGCGGCTGGCATTATGCCGTGCTGACAACCAATGACCAAACGACATCAGTTATCAAACGAGCGCCTTGTATCCGGAATTACGTACATTAGACGCAAATTCTTCGCGCATCCTGCGTGAAAGTATCAAAACCGGCAAATATGAATCGCGTGTTACGTCACAAGTCGGACAGAGCAGCACAATTCTGTGAGCCTGTTAAAATGCCGGCCCATTTTCTGACTGACCCCTGACAGACCTATGTCCCGACTCAATCCCCGGCAGCAAGAAGCCGTGAACTACGTCGGCGGCCCTCTTTTGGTGCTCGCCGGTGCAGGCTCCGGCAAGACCAGTGTAATCACGCGCAAGATCGCCCACCTGATCCAGAACTGCGGCATTCGCGCGCAGTACATCGTCGCCATGACGTTCACCAACAAGGCCGCGCGCGAGATGAAGGAGCGGGTCGGCACCCTGCTACGTGCGGGTGAGGGCCGGGGCCTGACGGTGTGCACGTTCCACAACCTGGGCCTGAACATCATTCGCAAGGAACACGTGCGACTGGGCTACAAGCCCGGGTTTTCGATCTTTGACGAGACTGACGTCAAGGCTCTGATGACCGACATCATGCAGAAGGAATACTCGGGCGACGACGGCGTGGACGAGATCAAGAATATGATCGGCGCCTGGAAAAACGACCTGATCCTGCCGGCCGTGGCCCTGGAAAACGCGCGCAACCCCAAGGAGCAGACCGCTGCGATCGTCTACACCCACTATCAACGCACGCTCAAGGCGTTCAACGCGGTGGACTTCGACGACCTGATCCTGCTGCCGGTGAAGCTGTTCGAAGAGCACGCCGACATTCTGGAAAAGTGGCAGAACAAGGTGCGCTACTTGCTGGTGGACGAATACCAGGACACTAACGCCAGCCAATACCTGCTGGTGAAAATGCTGATTGGCAAGCGCAACCAGTTCACCGTGGTAGGCGACGACGACCAGTCGATCTATGCCTGGCGCGGCGCACGCCCGGAAAACCTGATGTTGCTCAAGGAAGACTACCCGTCCTTGAAAGTGGTGATGCTGGAGCAGAACTACCGCTCCACCAGCCGCATTTTGCGCTGCGCCAACGTGCTGATTTCGAACAACCCGCACGAATTCGAAAAGCAGTTGTGGAGTGAGATGGGCCACGGCGACGAAATCCGCGTGATCCGGTGCCGCAACGAAGACGCCGAAGCCGAGCGCGTGGCCATGGAAATCCTCAGCCTGCACTTGCGCACCGACCGGCCATACAGCGATTTCGCCATTCTGTATCGCGGTAACTATCAGGCCAAGCTGATCGAGTTGAAGTTGCAACATCACCAGGTGCCCTACCGTCTCTCGGGTGGCAACAGCTTCTTCGGCCGTCAGGAAGTCAAAGATCTGATGGCCTATTTCCGCCTGATCGTGAACCCGGACGACGACAACGCCTTCCTGCGGGTCATCAACGTCCCGCGCCGGGAAATCGGTTCGACCACCCTGGAAAAACTCGGCAACTACGCCACCGAACGCAAGATTTCGATGTACGCCGCCACCGATGAAATCGGCCTGGGCGAGCATCTGGACAGCCGCTTCACTGATCGCCTGTCGCGCTTCAAGCGCTTCATGGACAAAGTCCGCGAGCAATGCGCGGGCGAAGACCCGATTTCTGCGCTGCGCAGCATGGTCATGGACATCGACTACGAGAACTGGCTGCGCACCAACAGTTCCAGTGACAAGGCGGCGGACTACCGGATGAGCAACGTCTGGTTTCTGATCGAGGCCTTGAAGAACACCCTGGAAAAAGACGAAGACGGCGAAATGACCGTCGAAGACGCCATCGGCAAGCTCGTCCTGCGTGACATGCTGGAACGCCAGCAGGAAGAGGAAGACGGCGCCGAAGGCGTGCAGATGATGACCTTGCATGCGTCCAAGGGCCTGGAATTCCCCTACGTGTTCATCATGGGCATGGAAGAGGAAATCCTCCCGCACCGCTCCAGCATCGAAGCCGACACCATCGAAGAAGAACGGCGCCTGGCTTACGTGGGGATTACCCGCGCTCGCCAGACACTGGCGTTCACCTTCGCCGCCAAGCGCAAGCAATACGGCGAGATCATCGATTGCGCACCGAGTCGCTTCCTCGATGAGCTGCCGCCGGACGACCTGGCTTGGGAAGGCAACGACGACACCCCGACCGAAGTCAAAGCCGTTCGGGGCAATTCCGCATTGGCAGATATACGCGCGATGTTAAAGCGCTAGAATTGACCATTTTCACTAGACCTTCGGCGCCAATGGCGTCAAATGAGGACAGCTTCATGGAAGCCCTGCACAAGAAAATCCGCGAAGAAGGCATCGTGCTTTCCGACCAGGTCCTGAAAGTCGATGCCTTTCTGAACCACCAGATCGACCCGGCCCTGATGAAGCTGATCGGTGACGAATTCGCCGCATTGTTCAAGGATTCGGGCATCACCAAGATCGTCACCATCGAAGCCTCGGGCATTGCCCCCGCGATCATGACCGGCCTGAACCTTGGCGTTCCGGTGATTTTTGCACGCAAGCACCAGTCCCTGACCCTGACTGAAAACCTGCTGTCGGCGACCGTGTACTCGTTCACCAAGCAGGTCGAGAGCACCGTGGCCATCTCCCCACGCCACCTGACCAGCAGCGACCGCGTGCTGATCATCGACGACTTCCTGGCCAACGGTAAGGCGTCCCAGGCGCTGATCTCGATCATCAAGCAGGCCGGCGCCACCGTGGCAGGCCTGGGGATCGTGATCGAGAAGTCGTTCCAGGGTGGCCGTGCCGAGCTGGATGCCCAGGGTTATCGCGTTGAGTCGCTGGCGCGGGTGAAGTCGCTGGCGGATGGGGTTGTGACCTTCATCGAGTGATGACGGAACCTGTGGGAGCGGGCTTGCTCGCTCCCACAGTTGTTTTGTATTGACCGTTACTGCGCGGTGGCCTTGAGGCCCGTGAGCAACAGCCGCTGAAACAGTTCCTCCTTCAACCCCTCCGGCTGCGTCAGCCCCATGCGCTCCAGATGCTCTGGAAAAGCCCCGGCCTCAGGTGCATCCAGCGCCGCCTTGCCCAACTCCAGAATTTCGGTGAGCTTGAACTTGCTCTTCAGCCAGTTCAGCGCCCGCAGCAGATCGCGCTCCTGCGCAGTGAAATCACAGCCCAGCGGATACTCCGGAAACAGCTGCGGATGCCGCGCAGCAATGGCCTGCAAGCGCTCGGGAGTGTTGTCGGCAAAGCGAGGATCGATGCGGAAAGACTTTGGCAACTTGCCGGCTTTCTGAGCCTGCTCGATAAGCCCGGGCTGGAAGCGGGAATCGCTGATGTTCAGCAAGGCCTCAATCACCGCTGAATCGGTCTGGCCGCGCAGATCGGCGATGCCGTACTCGGTGACCACGATGTCCCGCAAGTGCCTTGGGATGGTGCAATGCCCGTACTCCCAGACGATGTTGGAACTGACGTCACCGCCCGCCTCGCGCCAGCTGCGCAACAGCAGGATCGAGCGCGCGCCTTCCAATGCGTGGCCCTGGGCAACGAAGTTGTATTGCCCGCCCACGCCGCTGAGCACCCGACCGTCCTCGAGCTGATCGGCCACTCCGGCGCCGAGCAGGGTCATGGTGAATACCGTATTGATAAAGCGCGCATCGAGGCGCTGTAAACGCTTGAGTTCTTCCTGACCATAGAGCTCGTTGATGTAACTGATGCGGGTCATGTTGAATTCGCGACGCTTGCTCTGGGGTAACTCACGCAAACGCTCGTAGAAACTGCGCGGGCCGAGGAAGAAACCGCCATGCACCGAGATCCCATCGGGTTGCGCCGCTTCATCGAGGGTGCCGGCATTCGCCCGGAGCTGGGTCGGCACATCAGGGTAGACCTTGCGCCGCACGATACCGGCCTCGGCCAGCACCAGCAGGCCGTTGACGAACATTTCGCTGCAGCCGTAGAGGCCCTTGGCGAAGGGCTCGAGCCCGCCTTCTCGTTTGATCAACTGCGCCCACTGGCTGAGGTTCACATCGTCCAGTAACGCCTTGTAACCCTGGTTATCCGCCTGCCGCGCCAACAATGCGGCCGTCAACGCGTCACCCATGGCGCCGATGCCTATCTGCAACGTCCCGCCGTCACGCACCAGCGTACTGGCGTGCAGGCCAATCAAATGATCCTGGAAACCCACCGGCATGTTGGGCGTAGAGAACAGTGTGGTGTTGTCCTTCTCGTCGATCAGCAGGTCAAATGCATCGATGCCGACTTCCGCGTCACCGGGCATGTAGGGCAAGTCGCCATGCACCTGGCCCACCAGCAGAACGGTCTCCCCGGACGCCCGGCGCTTGTCGATCATCGGCATCAGGTCGAGGGTGATGTCCGGGTTGCAGCTCAGGCTCAGGCGATCCGGGTGGTCAGCATCACTGGCGACCATTTGCGCCACCAGGTTCAAACCGGCGGCATTGATGTCCCGCGCGGCATGGCTGTAGTTGCTGCTGACGTAATCCTGCTGCGCAGTGACGCTGTGCAACAGGCTGCCAGGCTGCATGAAGAATTGCTGGATGTGGATGTTGGACGGCAAATCGTCCTTGCGCAGGCCCACCAGGAAATCCAGCTCCGGGTAGTCACCAAACACACGCTCAATAAAGGGCTCAAGAAAGCGCTTCTGCAACCCATCGCCCAACGCCGGCCGGCCCAGGCAAAGCGCGGTATAGATCGTCAGCCGCCGCTCGGGCAACTGCGCTATCCGCTGGTACAGCGCGTTGACGAATGGATTGGGCTTGCCCAGCCCCAGCGGCAGGCCCATGTGGATATGCGCCGGCAACCGGGCCAACACCTCATCAACCGCTTGCTCGATAGAACACAGCTGCACCATCTGATCCTCCCTTGGCATTTGGGTTGGACCGAGATTGACGGGTCTTTGCTGCATTGAACAGTGTTGAATGGGCAATCACATACCATGGACACCGCCGCCCCTGTGGGAGCGGGCCTGCCCGCGAAAGCGGTGTGCCAGATATGTTGTTGCCGGATGTGCCGACGTCTTCGCGGGCAAGCCCGCTCCCACAGGAACATGAAGGCGGATGGTGAAATTTCGGGCCCAAAAAAGCCGCTCGAAAGCGGCTTTTTGTGCAAGAGACGGGCGTATTACAGGCCGGACATCTCTTTGATTGCGCCCTTGAGCTCATCGTCGGAGCAGTCGGCGCAGGTGCCTTTAGGCGGCATGGCGTTGATGCCTGTGATGGCCTTTGCCAGGATGCCGTCGAGGCCGCCCTGGTGGTCGGCGCGCTCTTTCCAGGCAGCCTTGTCGCCGATTTTCGGCGCGCCCAGCAGGCCGGTACCGTGGCAAGCGTTGCAGTGTTTGGCAATGACGTCTTTGGGTGCCTTGGCACCACCACCGCCAGTCGCCGCAGCGACTTCCATGCCCTTGCATTCCTGACCGGTCACGCAGACCTTGCCGACAGGCTCGATGCGTTTGACGATTTCGTCGTTGGTCGCAGCTTGAGCGCTGGCAGCCCATAGGGCCAATACGGTTGCTGGTACAGCCAGCATTTTCATAATTAGGTTCACGCGTTCACCCTCATGGTGGCTAGTCACGCCTACGGCCACGGTTCGCAGGCGGGCGCAAGTATAACGGTTAGCCCGTCGCACTGAAACAACCCCAAAGTCGAAGGGGTCTTGTTGCACCACGGAAAAACCCTTCGGGTGCCGCTGCCATGCTGGCAGGACGCCTCTTCTGTTAGAAATTCGCCGGTGTAGCTGCGCTGATTAGTCGCGCCGGCGCGTCGAACGGATTGCGGAAACGATGCGGCTTGGTACTCTCAAAGTAGTAGCTATCGCCGGCCTCAAGCACAAAAGTTTCCAGCCCGACCACCAGCTCCAGCCGCCCTTCCACCAGAATTCCGGTTTCCTCGCCCTCATGGGTGAGCATTTCTTCGCCAGTATCAGCGCCCGGTGGGTACACCTCGGTAAGGAATGCGATGGCCCGGCTCGGATGAGCGCGGCCGACCAGTTTCATGGTCACGGCGCCATCGGAGATGTCGATCAGCTCGTTGGCTTTGTAGACGATCTGGGTCGGGACTTCCTGCAGGATCTCTTCGGAAAAGAACTCGACCATGGACATGGGTATCCCGCCCAGGACCTTGCGCAGCGAACTGATCGAGGGGCTCACGCTGTTTTTCTCGATCATCGAAATGGTGCTATTGGTGACGCCCGCGCGTTTGGCGAGTTCACGCTGCGAAAGGCCTTTGAGCTTACGGATGGATTGCAGTCGTTCACCGACGTCCAAGGCAGGAGCCTCCAGGAATCATGTTGTAGGAATATTGAGCGTCATCATGGCGACAGCGTTCAGTATTTACAACACTTGGGGGCCGATCCCGCCCTGGCGGATCGAGAGACGATGTTTCAATCCCCGGAATAGAGCACTGGCACCCGGCGCAGGTTGCAGAAGATCTGGTAGGGAATCGTCTCGGCCGCGGCAGCAACGTCGCTAGCCAGGATGTTCTTGCCCCACAACTCTACGGTCGATCCCAGGCCCGACTGCGCAACATCGGTCAAGTCGATGCACAGCATGTCCATCGACACCCGGCCAATCAACCGGCTGCGCTGCCCCGCCACCAAAACCGGCGTGCCCGTCGGTGCCTGGCGCGGATAACCATCGGCGTAGCCCATGGCAACCACGCCAACGCGCATTGGCTTGTCGGTGATGAATCGGGCGCCGTAACCGATCGGCTCGCCGGCCGGCAGTTCACGCACGCAGATCACTTTCGATTCCAGGGTCATCACCGGCTGCAGGCGCGATGCCACGGCGTTGGATTCCTCGAACGGCGTGGTGCCGTAGAGCATGATCCCCGGACGGACCCAATCGCTGGGGATCTGCGGCCAACCGAGAACCGCCGGTGAGTTGCGCAGGCTGATTTCGGCTGACAAGCCCTGCCGCGCCGCTTCGAACACCGCCACTTGCTCAATGCTGGCCTGGCTGTGGAGTTCATCGGCGCGAGCGAAATGGCTCATCAATACGATCTTTGCCACCTTGCCGCTGGCCAGCAAACGCTGGTATCCGGCCTGATAGTCCCTGGGATGCAGGCCAACCCGGTGCATACCCGAATCGAGCTTGAGCCAGACAGTGATTGGCTTGCTCAGGGTGGCTTTTTCAATGGCTTCGAGCTGCCACAGCGAATGCACCACACACCAGAAATCGTGCTCGACGATCAACGGCAGTTCGTCGGCTTCGAAAAAACCTTCCAGCAACAACACCGGCGCCCGGATGCCCGCGGCTCGAAGCTCCAGCGCTTCTTCGATGCACGCCACGGCAAAACCGTCCGCTTCGGCTTCCAGCGCCTGGGCGCAGCGCACCGCACCATGGCCGTAGGCGTCGGCCTTGATCACCGCGAGCGCGCGGGCGCCAGTGGTTTCACGGGCAATGCGGTAGTTGTGACGCAGGGCTTGGAGGTCGATCAGGGCACGGGCTGGGCGCATGGCGGCAGGCTTCTGGGCGGTCGTGGAAATAAAAACCGGCGCTGGCTGATGGCGTTAGACCACCAACAGCACCGGGAGAGGGATCGTTGTATTGGCGCGAACGTTTACGGCAGCGCGGCGACCACCGACAGTTCCACCAGGATCTGCGGCTCACACAATTTCGCTTCAACGGTGGCACGGGCCGGGGCTACGCCTTTTGGCAGCCAGGTGTCCCACACCGAGTTCATGCCGGCGAAGTGCGCGTCGATGTCCTTCAGGTAAATCGTTACCGACAGCAATCGGCTTTTGTCGGTCCCGGCCAGATCCAGCATGCGCTCGATGTTGGCCAGGGTCTCCCGGGTTTGCTGCTCAATCCCGGCGTTCATGTCGTCGCCTACTTGCCCCGCCAGGTAAACGGTGCCCCCATGGACAACGATCTGGCTCATGCGCTCATTGGTGAGCTGGCGCTGGATTGACATGCTTTGCGGTCTCCTGAATTTTGCTGCCATAACGGGAAATATCGAGGCCTTCGGCACTGATCTGCGGAGTTTTCTTCGCCATCAGATCGGCCAGCAAGCGACCGGAACCGCAAGCCATGGTCCAGCCAAGCGTACCGTGTCCGGTGTTCAGGAACAGGTTACCAAACGGGGTCGCACCCACGATTGGCGTGCCATCCGGCGTGGTCGGACGCAGGCCGGTCCAGAAACTGGCCTCGGCCAGATTGCCGCCCTGAGGATAAAGGTCGTTGACGATCATCTCCAGGGTTTCGCGTCGACGCGGGTTCAGCGACAGGTCAAAACCGGCGATTTCCGCCATGCCGCCCACGCGGATGCGGTTGTCGAAGCGGGTGATCGCGACCTTGTAGGTCTCGTCCAGGATGGTCGAAGTCGGGGCCATCGCCGGATTGGTGATTGGCACGGTCAACGAGTAACCCTTGAGCGGGTACACCGGCGCGCGGATGCCCAATGGCTTGAGCAGTTGCGGCGAGTAGCTGCCGAGCGCCAACACGTAACGATCGGCAGTTTCCAGCTTGCCGTCGATCCAGACGCCGTTGATGCGATCACCGGCGTAATCGAGACGCTGGATGTCCTGGTCGAAACGGAATTCCACGCCGAGTTTCACGGCCATTTCGGCGAGGCGCGTGGTGAACATCTGGCAGTCGCCGGTCTGGTCGTTCGGCAGGCGCAAGGCACCGGCGAGGATGTCCGTGACGTTGGCCAGGGCCGGTTCTACACGGGCAATGCCTTCACGGTCGAGCAATTCGAATGGCACACCCGACTCTTTCAAAACGGCGATGTCTTTTGCGGCGCCATCGAGTTGAGCCTGGGTACGGAACAGTTGGGTAGTCCCCAGGCTGCGGCCTTCGTAGGCAATACCGGTTTCCGCCCGCAATTCGTCCAGGCAGTCGCGGCTGTACTCGGACAGACGGACCATGCGCTCCTTGTTCACCGCATAACGGCTGGCGGTGCAGTTACGCAGCATCTGCGCCATCCACAGGTACTGGTCGATGTCGGCGGTAGCCTTGATGGCCAGCGGGGCGTGGCGCTGCAACAGCCACTTGATGGCCTTGAGCGGCACGCCTGGGGCGGCCCACGGTGAGGCATAACCCGGCGATACCTGGCCGGCGTTGGCAAAACTGGTCTCCATGGCGGCAGCCGGCTGACGATCCACCACCACCACTTCAAACCCGGCACGCGCCAGATAATAAGCACTGGTGGTACCGATGACGCCGCTACCCAAGACCATAACGCGCATGTTGTATCCCTCATCGCGGCACGCCGCTGACGTTTGTTGTTCAGACCGTAGATGTGGGCAGTGTAAAAAAGTTTAGCCAGTGCATTTCACTATATAAGCGCCTATATTTGGCGACAATTCTCGGCAAAAACGCTTTTCACGGAGGCGCATCCCCTATGCGTACCAACACACAGACAAAACGTGAGCTGGACAAGATCGACCGCAACATCCTGCGGATCCTGCAAGCGGACGGACGTATTTCCTTCACTGAGCTTGGGGAAAAGGTCGGGCTGTCCACCACGCCCTGTACCGAGCGGGTTCGGCGCCTGGAGCGCGAAGGAATCATCATGGGCTACAACGCCCGGCTCAACCCGCAGCACCTCAAGGGCAGTCTGCTGGTGTTCGTTGAGATCAGTCTCGACTACAAGTCTGGCGATACTTTCGAAGAATTCCGGCGCGCCGTGCTGAAACTACCTCACGTGCTGGAATGCCATCTGGTGTCAGGGGACTTCGACTACCTGGTGAAGGCGCGGATTTCCGAGATGGCCTCGTACCGCAAATTGCTGGGCGACATCCTGCTCAAGCTGCCGCATGTACGCGAGTCCAAGAGCTATATCGTGATGGAAGAGGTGAAGGAGAGCTTGAGCTTGCCGATTCCGGATTGAGTTTTTGCGGGGCCTGTCAGGACCTCATCGCGGCGGTTCGACGCCTCGACAAGCCCGCTCCCACAGGGTTTGCTGTGAACACAGATCCTGTGACCGACGCAAAATACTGTGGGAGCGGGCTTGCTCCGGGCGGCGTTCCGACGATGCAGGCGACTCGGTCCAAAGGCTAGACCAACACCTGCCGATTCCCCGCCATGTACTCGAACACCTGCGTCTCCACCCGAGGATGAATCAACTCCGCCGGCCGCCGCCCATTCGGGCATGGCAGCGTTTTGGTCGTGCCGAACAACCGACAGATCAGCGGGCGCTCCTCATACACCGTGCAGCCATTTGGCCCCAGGTGCACACAGTTGAGCTCCTCCATCGCCGCGTCCTGCTCGGCGCGGGTCTTGCGCGGCAGGCGGGACATTTCTTCGGGCGAAGTCGTCACCGGTCCGCAACAGTCATGGCAGCCGGGTACGCACTCGAACGAGGGAATTTGCTGACGCAGCTCGCGGATCTTCTGACTGTTGCAACTCATCCAGGTACGGACCCCAAAAACTGTATAGAACCAGGATTTTGCCGCAAACACCCCCACCCCGTCTGCCTTAACCGACCCATGTTGCCCGTATTGGAAGGCGCGGCTTATGCTCCGCCAAATTGATCAGGACCCGAATCAGGATGAAGCCCATGAACGCCGGTGCCCAGCACGCCGCCTCCTATTACGCCGCCAGCAGCGTGTCTCAGCCCGACTATCCAGCGCTGACGGGTGAGGTGGTGGCGGATGTGTGCGTGGTCGGTGGTGGGTTTTCCGGCCTGAACACCGCGCTGGAACTGGCCGAGCGCGGCCTCGATGTGGTGCTGCTCGAGGCCCGCAAGGTGGGCTGGGGCGCCAGCGGGCGCAATGGCGGGCAATTGATCCGCGGCGTCGGCCATGGCCTCGATCAGTTCGCCAACGTGATCGGCTCGGAGGGCGTGCGTGAGATGAAACTCATGGGCCTGGAGGCAGTGGAAATCGTGAGGCAGCGCGTCGAGCGATTTCAGATCCCTTGCGACTTGACCTGGGGTTACTGCGACCTCGCCAACAAACCCCGCGACCTGGAAGGCTTTGCCGAAGACGCCGAAGAACTGCGCAGCCTGGGTTACAGGTATGAAACCCGACTGCTGCAAGCGGGTGAAATGCACACGGTGGTGGGTTCAGATCGTTATGTTGGCGGCCTCATCGACATGGGCTCGGGGCATTTGCATCCGTTGAACCTGGCGCTGGGTGAAGCGGCCGCCGCACAGCAACGGGGCGTGAAGCTGTTCGAGCAGTCAGCCGTGACCGGCATCGATTACGGCCCCGAAGTCAAAGTACGCACCGCCCAGGGCTCGGTACGCGCCAAGACCCTGGTGCTGGGCTGCAACGCCTACCTCAACCAGCTCAACCCTCAACTGAGCGGCAAAGTGCTGCCCGCCGGCAGCTACATCATCGCCACCGAACCCTTGAGCGAGGAGCAGGCTCACGCGCTGCTGCCGCAGAACATGGCGGTCTGTGACCAGCGGGTGGCGCTGGATTACTACCGACTCTCGGCGGATCGGCGCTTGCTGTTCGGGGGCGCCTGCCATTATTCAGGGCGAGATCCGAAGGATATCGCAGCGTACATGCGCCCGAAGATGCTTGAGGTGTTCCCGCAACTGGATGGGGCGAGGATCGACTATCAATGGGGCGGGATGATTGGCATCGGCGCCAATCGCCTGCCACAGATCGGCCGGCTCAAGGATCAACCCAATGTCTATTACGCCCAGGCGTATTCCGGCCATGGGGTGAACGCCACACACCTGGCGGGCAAGTTGCTGGCCGAGGCCATCAGCGGCCACCACAGTGGAGGGTTCGATCTGTTTGCCAAGGTGCCACACATGACGTTTCCTGGTGGCCGGCATTTACGCTCGCCGTTGTTGGCGCTGGGGATGTTGTGGCATCGGCTAAAGGAGTTGGTCTGACAGATTTTTGGTGACTGTATCGGCCCCATCGCGGGCAAGCCCGCTCCCACAATGGTCCGGTGTATACAGATCCACTGTGGGAGCGGGCTTGCCCGCGATGGGGCCGGTACAAACAACATCAAAATCAGATCCGCCAAAAAGGCTTCAACCCCTCCTCCAACGCCTGTTCCCGGCTCAAGCCAATGTCCTTGAGCTGCGCCGGCGTCAGGTCGAGCAATGCCTTGCGCGTGTGCAGACGTTGCCGGAACAGGGCCCAGCGGCTGAGGCCCGACGCGGCGTTGCGCATGGGCACCTCGCGCGCATCGTTTTTCTGCCCTGCCTCCAGTTCCTGACTGCGTAACGTCAGCCGCACATCGCTCAAGCCGTTCATGTTGATTGCTCCTGTTTACTTGGGTAGCCAGAGGTTTCATGATGCGTGGGTGAGCAAAAGCATTACAGATCCAATACACAGGTATTAATTCCATACAGATTTGCCGGTTCCGCCACTGAATCAGCATTTTTGGCTCGATCTGTACTGGTCAGCCGATTCACCCACCTTGAGACTGCGCCATGACCCTGTACGTAAACCTCGCCGAATTGCTCGGCACGCGTATCGAACAAGGCTTCTATCGTCCCGGTGACCGGCTCCCCTCGGTGCGGGCCTTGAGCGTGGAGCACGGGGTCAGCCTGAGCACGGTGCAACAGGCCTATCGGGTACTGGAAGACAGCGGGCTGGCGATGCCCAAACCCAAGTCAGGTTATTTCGTGCCGGTTGGCCGTGAGTTGCCGGAATTGCCGGCGATTGGCCGCCCGGCGCAGCGCCCGGTGGACATTTCGCAGTGGGATCAAGTGCTGGAACTGATCCGCGCCGTACCCCGCAAGGACGTGGTGCAACTGGGTCGCGGCATGCCGGACATCACCACGCCCACCATGAAGCCGCTGCTGCGCAACCTCGCGCGCATCAGTCGCCGACAGGACATGCCGGGGCTGTATTACGACAACATCCACGGTTCCCTGGAGCTGCGCGAACAGATCGCCCGTTTGATGCTCGATTCAGGCTGCCAGTTGACCGCCAACGATCTGGTGGTCACCACCGGTTGCCACGAAGCGCTGTCCACCAGCATCCGCGCGATCTGCGAGCCGGGCGACATCGTTGCCGTCGACTCGCCGAGCTTTCATGGCGCCATGCAGACGCTCAAGGGCTTGAACATGAAAGCCCTGGAAATCCCCACCGACCCACTCACCGGGATCAGCCTCGATGCCCTGGAACTGGCCCTGGAGCAATGGCCGATCAGGGCCATACAGTTGACCCCCAACTGCAATAACCCGCTGGGCTACATCATGCCGGAGTCGCGCAAACGTGCCCTGCTGACCCTGGCACAGCGCTTCGACGTGGCGATTATCGAAGATGATGTGTATGGCGAATTGGCTTACAACTACCCGCGACCGCGCACCATCAAATCCTTCGACGAAGATGGCCGCGTCCTTCTTTGCAGTTCATTTTCCAAGACCCTGGCCCCCGGCCTGCGCATTGGCTGGGTTGCACCGGGCCGCTATCTTGAGCGGGTACTGCACATGAAGTACATCAGCACGGGTTCCACCGCGCCGCAACCGCAGATTGCCATTGCCGAATTTCTCAAGGCCGGTCACTTTGAACCGCATTTAAGGCGGATGCGCACGCAATACCAGCGCAATCGCGACATGATGATTGATTGGGTCAGCCGCTATTTCCCCGCCGGCACTCGGGCAAGCCGTCCCCAGGGCAGCTTCATGCTGTGGGTGGAGCTACCCGATGGCTTCGACACCTTGAAACTCAATCGCGCGCTGCACGACGAAGGCGTACAGATTGCCGTGGGCAGCATCTTTTCCGCCTCGGGCAAGTATCGTAATTGCCTGCGGATGAACTACGCTGCCAAGCCAACACCGCAGATCGAAGAAGCGGTGCGCAAGGTGGGCGCAGCAGCCATCAAACTGCTCGCGGAAAATGACAGCTTCACTGACTGACTTTTTCGCTTTAATCAGCGTCCATATGCCGACACCCGCCGCCATTCGGAACGATCCTACGTGAGAGTCAGACAGCCCCTGCTTGGTCTTTTGCTGCTCGCTTCACTCTTGGGCGGCTGCGCCGGCCTGGATGTGCAACGTCTCCCGAGTCAGGCGCTGCCGGCCAGTGATTCGGCGTTTGGCCGCTCGATCCAGGCCCAGGCCAAGCCCCATGAAGGCAAATCCGGCTTTCGCCTGCTGTCCAACAGCAGCGAGGCCTTCATGGCCCGAGCCGAGCTGATCCGCAACGCCCAAAGCAGCATCGATTTGCAGTACTACATCGTCCACGACGGCATCAGCACGCGCATGCTGGTGGAGGAACTGCTCAAGGCAGCCGACCGTGGCGTACGAGTCCGGATTCTGCTCGACGACACCACCAGCGATGGCCTGGACTGGATCATCGCCACGCTGGCCGCACACCCGCAGATCCAGATCCGCCTGTTCAATCCACTGCACCTGGGTCGTTCCACCGGTGTGACGCGGGCCATGGGTCGACTGTTCAACCTGTCGCTGCAACACCGGCGCATGCACAACAAGTTGTGGCTGGCCGACAACAGCGCGGCCATCGTCGGCGGGCGCAACCTGGGCGATGAATATTTCGATGCCGAACCCAATCTCAATTTTACCGACATCGACTTGTTGAGCGTCGGCCCGGTCGCCGAGCAACTTGGCCACAGTTTCGACCAGTACTGGAACAGCGCGCTGAGCAAGCCGATCGACGAATTCCTGTCGAGCAAGCCTACGCAAAAGGACCTGCAAAACACCCGCACGCGCCTGGAAGAATCATTGGAAGAGACGCGCAAACAGAATCACGCGCTGTATCAACAACTGATGACTTACACCACACAGCCGCGCCTGGAGATCTGGCGCCGAGAGCTGATCTGGGCCTGGAACCAGGCGTTGTGGGACGCGCCGAGCAAAGTCCTGGCAGACGGCGAGCCCGACCCGCTCCTGCTGCTGACCACGCAGTTGGCGCCTGAGCTCAACAGGGTCAGCAAAGAGCTGATCATGATCTCGGCCTACTTCGTCCCAGGACAGCCAGGGCTGGTTTACCTCACAGGCCGCGCAGACGCCGGCGTCTCGGTCAGCCTGTTGACCAATTCGCTGGAGGCTACCGACGTGCCGGCGGTGCATGGCGGTTATGCGCCCTACCGCCGGGCGCTGCTGGAACATGGGGTGAAATTGTACGAATTGCGTCGCCAGCCCGGCGAAGGCGGCGGCAGCGGGCCGCACATCTTCTACAGCAAGTCGTTTCGCGGTTCCGATTCCAGCCTGCACAGCAAGGCGATGATCTTCGACCAGCAGAAATCTTTCATCGGCTCATTCAATTTCGATCCGCGCTCCGTGCTGTGGAACACTGAGGTCGGCGTGCTGGTCGACAGCCCCGAGCTGGCGACCCATGTGCGTAAGGCAGCGCTGGAGGGTATGGCACCGCCGCTAAGCTATGAAGTGAAACTGGAAAATGACCGGATTGTCTGGGTCACCGAGGACGACGGCCAGATGCACACACTGACCCGTGAGCCCGGCAGCTACTGGCGCCGGTTCAATGCGTGGATCAGCAAGGCGGTAGGGTTGGAGAAGATGCTCTAACTCAAACTTCCCCTCCCCCTGTAGGAGCGAGCATGCTCGCTCCTACAGGGGACAGAAGGAAGCAGAAGGGACCAGGCCAGGCTCAGGCCGGTTCGGCCACCGTGCCAAACGCCCCCTGTCGGGTCAGCAGAATCACCAGGCCCAAGGCCCCTGCGGCCATGAACAACGGCAAGGCGTGCCCACTGATCCACTGACTGCCCGCACCAGCCACCAGCGGCCCCACCAGGCATCCCACGCCCCACAGCTGCGCAATGTGCGCATTGGCTCGCACCAGCGCATCGTCGCGATATCGCTCGCCAATCAGGATCAGCGACAACGTGAACAAGCCACCGGCACTGGCGCCGAACAGCACCCACAGCGGCCAGATCAACAACGTATTGAGCAGCAACGGGATGGCGAGGCTCGAAAGCAGCAGCACCACCGCGCAACCGCCAAACAGGGTGCGACGCGACAGACGATCCGCCAACGCACCGATCGGGAGTTGCAGCAAGGCATCTCCCACCACGACGGTGCTGACCATTGCCAGGGCGATGTCCGTGGTAAAGCCCTGTTGCAGGCAGTAGACCGGCAGCAAAGTCAGGATCATTGCTTCGAACGCGGCGAACAATGCCACGCCCCAGGCGATCGCCGGCAACCCCCGGCAAAACACCCACAAGTCGCCAAACGTCACGCTGCACGCTTCGCTGCTGGGCGCGCCGCTGCGACCCAGCAACAGGAACGGTGCGGCCGTGAGCAAGCCGACGCCAACCCAGAATCCGTAATCGTGCTCGGTGCCCAATACGCCCAGCAACACCGGGCCGGCCAACTGGCTCAACGCATAGCTGCTGCCATACAGCGCCACCAGCCGACCGCGCCATTGCTCGACGACCAACTGGTTGATCCAGCTCTCGCCAAGGATGAACACCAAGGTCAGGATGACGCCGATCATCAGGCGCAGCACCAGCCACACCGGGTAACTGGGCAACAGGGCCAACAGACCGATCGATACCGCCCCGGCCCACAGGCACAGGCGCATCAGATTGGCGGTGCCGAGGCGCGCCGCCAGGTGGCTGGAGATTTTCGCACCCAGCAACACGCCAATCGCCGGCATTGCCGCCATCACACCAATGGCAAACGAGCCGTAGCCCCAGCCTTCCAGGCGAAACGACACCAGCGGCATGCTCACACCCAGGGCCAGGCCAACGCTCAAGACAGCGGCCAACACGGCGAAATAAGTCGCCCAACGCATGTTCCACGCTCCTGTGGATAACTATTCTCTGCAGGCATCACAAAGCAAATGTGGGAGCGGGCTTGCTCGCGAATGCGGCGGGTCAGTCAACATCATTGCTGAATGACACACCGAATTCGCGAGCAAGCCCGCTCCCACAAGGGATCTGTGGAGTTCAGAGGCCCCCTGAGGGCCTCGTCACCGGCTTACAACTTGATCCAGGTCGCCTTCAGTTCGGTGTATTTGTCGAATGCGTGCAGCGACTTGTCGCGGCCGTTACCAGACTGCTTGAAGCCACCGAACGGGGCGGTCATGTCGCCACCATCGTATTGGTTCACCCACACGCTACCGGCACGCAAGGCGCGGGCAGTGAGGTGCGCCTTGGAGATGTCCTGGGTCCACACGGCAGCGGCCAGGCCATACGGCGTGTCGTTGGCAATCGCAATGGCTTCCTCGGCGGTATCGAAGGCGATGACCGACAGCACCGGGCCGAAAATTTCTTCCTGGGCGATTTTCATCGCATTACTCACGCCGTCGAAAATCGTCGGCTCAACGTAGGTGCCACCGGTTTCCTGCAGCGTACGCTTGCCGCCAGCGACCAGTTTGGCGCCATCGCTGTGGCCAGACTCGATGTACGACAGCACGGTATTCATCTGCTGGGTATCGACCAGCGCGCCAACGTTGGTCGCCGGATCCAGCGGGTTGCCCGGCTTCCAGGTTTTCAACGCTTCGATCACCAGAGGCAGGAATTTATCCTTGATCGAACGCTCGACCAGCAGCCGCGATCCGGCGGTGCAGACTTCGCCCTGGTTGAAGGCGATGGCACCCGCGGCAGCCTCAGCGGCGGCTTGCAGGTCCGGGGCATCGGCGAACACGATGTTCGGGCTCTTGCCACCGGCTTCGAGCCAGACACGTTTCATGTTCGACTCGCCGGAGTAGACCAGCAGTTGCTTGGCGATCTTGGTCGAACCGGTAAACACCAGGGTGTCGACGTCATTGTGCAGACCCAGGGCCTTGCCGACCGTATGACCGTAACCCGGCAGCACGTTCAGCACACCTTTCGGAATGCCAGCTTCGACTGCCAGCGCCGCGATGCGGATGGCGGTGAGCGGTGATTTTTCCGACGGCTTGAGCACCACCGAGTTACCGGTGGACAGCGCCGGCCCCAGCTTCCAGCAGGCCATCATCAGCGGAAAGTTCCATGGCACGATGGCGCCAACCACGCCCACGGGCTCACGGGTGACCAGGCCCAATTGGTCGTGCGGGGTCGCGGCGACTTCATCGTAGATTTTGTCGATGGCTTCACCGCTCCAGCTCAGGGCTTGCGCCGCGCCGGGAACGTCGATGTACAGGGAGTCGCTGATCGGCTTGCCCATGTCCAGGGTTTCGAGCAGGGCCAGCTCTTCGGCGTGCTGCTTGAGCAGGCCGGCGAAGCGAATCATCGTGGCTTTACGCTTGGTCGGCGCCAGGCGCGACCAGACGCCGGAATTGAATGTGGCACGGGCATTTTCCACCGCACGCTGGGCATCGGCAGCGTCACAGCTGGCGATCTTACCCAGCAGACGGCCATCGACCGGGCTGATGCAGTCAAAAGTCTCGCCGGAGACAGCATCGGTGTATTCGCCATTGATGTACGCGCGGCCTTCGATTTTCAGATCGCGAGCACGTTGCTCCCAATCGGCACGAGTCAGGGTGGTCATTCGAGTGTCCTCCTCTTATTGAATACGAGCGCCGCGCGTTTTTCGCGGGCGTCCCCGGCAATCTGCCCGGCCAGCCTGTTAATCGGCGCAGAGCAACCGCCACCCTAAACCAGTGAGCGGGGTTGTTTCAATATATTTGACATAAGGTCGGCAAACGGCCTTGCGGTGTTCAATTTAATAAACATAGACTTTGGACATTCCAGCCACTCGCGCCGCAATCACGGGGGATTACAACAATGAGCATCCAGAACATCGTCGACTTCAGCCAGGCCACCACCGAGGCAGAACGCTACCGGCCAGACCCGGCGAAAATCCTCAAGGGCGATCCTGAACAGGTGGTGTTCAACCACTACAACAGCCCGTGCGGCCAGTTGAACGCCGGTGTCTGGGAAGGTGCGGTGGGCCAGTGGCACGTGAACTTCACCGAGCACGAGTATTGCGAAATCATCCAGGGCGTTTCGGTGCTGCGCGCCAACGACGGCAACAGCAAGACCGTGCGCGCCGGAGATCGCTTCGTCATCCCGGCCGGGTTCCGGGGCACCTGGGAAGTGCTTGAGCCGTGCCGCAAGATTTATGTGGCGTTTGAGCAGAAGGCCTGAGGACAGGGCTGAACCGGATCTCTGTATGAGGCCAGAACAGACAATACAAATCCATCAGGCACAAAAAAGGCCCGTATCTCGCGATACGGGCCTTTTTCACAAGAGGGGAAAATCAATTACTTGATTTTGCCTTCTTTGTAGATCACGTGCTTGCGAACAACCGGATCAAATTTCTTGATCTCGATTTTGTCCGGAGTAGTGCGCTTGTTCTTGTCGGTAGTGTAGAAGTGACCAGTACCGGCGCTCGAAATCAAACGAATCAATTCACGCATGATTATCTCCCTTAGATCTTGCCAGCTTTGCGGATGTCGGCCAGAACGGCAGTGATGCCGCGCTTGTCGATGATACGCATGCCTTTGGCAGATACGCGCAGACGCACGAAACGTTTCTCTTCTTCAACCCAGAAGCGGTGATGCTGCAGGTTAGGCAGGAAACGACGACGGGTTTTGTTGTTTGCGTGGGAAATGTTATTCCCAGTCACCGGACCCTTACCGGTAACTTGACATACTCTAGACATGCCTCAGCCCTCTAAAACCACATGCCCAACCCGGCATGGGTTGGCCGCTTAATCTCTAGTCATTGTGGCGCCAGGCGCCGCGATTCTTTAGAGGTCTTACCGGCTACACCTACAGTGAAGGAACCGGGCCCCTAGAAAAGAGCGCTGCTTTATACCAGAAAGACTGGGGTGCAACAACATTCGGTGTGCGCTGAATCAACAAAAACCCCAATTTTCCGGCTTCAGGCGCCTTGAACAAAGGCTGCCGACGCTGGCGACCGCTCGTCGCAGAAAACCGCCTTACAGGCGATCCCGACGATTTTCCCGGTCGACGCCTGCAAAAACAAGGGCACCTCGTCCCCTAAAAATGAAAAAGGGGATAGTCATTTGCAAAGGAGCCCACTAGGGTAAGCCTTTTCCAGACTGCACTTGCAGATGGGCCTTCGATCTGTAAAGGAATCCGACCATGCGCCTTGCTGCCCTACCGCTGTTGCTTGCCCCGCTTCTGTTGAGCCCATTGGCCCAGGCCGCCGCCCTGAGCGTGTGCACCGAGGCCAGCCCGGAAGGGTTCGATGTGGTGCAATACAACTCGCTGACCACCACCAATGCCTCGGCCGACGTGCTGATGAACCGCCTGGTGGACTTCGACACTGCCAGCGGCAAAGTGGTCGCCGGGCTGGCCGAGAGCTGGGAAGTCACGCCCGACGGTTTGACCTACGTGTTCAAGCTGCGCCCGCAGGTGAAGTTCCACCGCACCGAGTATTTCAGTCCGAACCGCGACCTCACGGCCGAAGACGTGAAGTTCAGCTTCGATCGCATGCTCGACCCGGCGAATCCCTGGCATAAAGTCGCCCAGAGCGGTTTCCCGCACGCGCAATCGATGCAACTGCCAACGCTGATCAAGAAAATCGACGCGCTGGACCCGCTGACCGTGCGCTTCACGCTGGATCACGCCGACTCGACTTTCCTCGCCACCCTGAGCATGGGTTTCGCCTCGATCTACTCGGCCGAGTACGCCGACAAACTGATGAAGGCTGGCACGCCCGAGAAACTCAACAGTCAGCCGATTGGCACCGGGCCATTCGTCTTCACACGCTTCCAGAAAGACGCCTCGGTTCGTTACAAGGCCAACCCGGACTACTTTGGTGGCAAACCTTCAGTGGACCCCCTGATTTTCGCCATCACGCCGGACGCCAACGTCCGCTTGCAGAAACTGCGGCGTAACGAATGCCAGATCGCCCTGTCGCCTAAACCTCTGGACGTGCAAGCAGCGCTGAAAGAGCCGACCTTGAAAGTCGAAAAGACCGACGCCTTCATGACGGCGTTCGTCGGCATCAACAGCCAGCACCCGCCGCTGGACAAACCTGAGGTGCGGCAGGCGATCAACCTGGCGTTCGACAAGACCAGCTACCTCAAAGCCGTGTTCGAAGACACCGCCGAAGCGGCCAACGGTCCGTACCCGCCAAACACCTGGAGCTACGCGAAGAACCTGCCGGGTTACGCGCACGATGTCGAGAAAGCCAAGGCACTGATGGCCAAGGCCGGACTCAAGGAAGGCTTCCAGACCACCATCTGGACGCGCCCGTCGGGCAGCTTGCTCAACCCCAACCCGAGCCTCGGCGCGCAGATGCTGCAATCGGACCTGGCGGAAATCGGCATCCAGGCCGAAATTCGGGTGATCGAATGGGGCGAACTGATCCGCCGGGCGAAGGCCGGCGAACACGACCTGCTGTTCATGGGCTGGGCGGGCGACAACGGCGACCCGGACAACTTCCTCACGCCGCAGTTTTCCTGCGCTGCGGTCAAGTCCGGCACCAACTTCGCCCGCTACTGCAACCAGGACCTGGACCGGCTGATCAGTGCCGGCAAGACCACGGGCGAACAAGGCGTACGAACCAAGTTGTATGAACAGGCACAAGCGCAGATCCAGCAACAGGCACTCTGGCTGCCACTGGCCCACCCGACGGCCTTCGCCCTGACACGCAAGGACGTCACCGGTTATACGGTGAGCCCGTTTGGGCGGCAGGATTATTCTAAAATCAGCTTCAAGCCATAAGCTTCGAGCTCCAAGTTAAAGCAGTCCTCGCACCGCTTTAGCTTGGAGCTTGGAGCTTGAAGCTTGAAGCTGCTCCCCTACATCCACCCATACTCTGCCATCGACAACGGATCCCCATCGCCGATGATGAAGTGATCCAATACGCGCACATCGATCAGGCTCAGCGCCTCTTGCAGGCGCCTGGTTAATTTTCGATCAGCTTCACTGGGGTCCGAATTGCCCGATGGGTGGTTGTGACACAGAATCAACGCCGCAGCGTTGTGGGCCAGGGCACGCTTGACCACCTGGCGCGGATAAACACTGGTGGTATCGATGGAGCCGCGAAACAGCGACTCGAACGCCAGCACTCGGTGCTTGGAATCAAGGAACAGGCAGCCGAAAACCTCATGGGGCTCATGGCGCAGCATCGACTTGAGGTACTCACGCACCACCACGGGATTCTCCAGTACGGAATCATGCCGAAGCCGCTCCGCCAGATGTCGCCGAGCCATCTCCAACACCGCCTGCAACTGCACGAACTTGGCCGGCCCGAGACCGAGCTGGCCGCTGAAGGTGCGCAAATCTGCCTCCATCAACCGGCGCAGACTGCCAAACTGGCTTAATAGATGGCGCGCCAGATCCACGGCGCTTTTACCGGACACCCCGGTACGGAGGAAGATCGCCAGCAGCTCGGCGTCCGAGAGACTCGTCGAGCCCTGCTCCAACAGTTTCTCCCGCGGCCGCTCCGCCGCCGGCCAATTGCGAATACTCATAACACCTCCCTGGTCTGTGGGCGCCGCTGCTCCATAGCGGTCGCTGTGATATCTTAGCCCATCTTTTTTGTGGGCGATTTCACTCCTGGGGAGGGGGTATCGCCACACAGTCATCAACGAAATGAAAGGCAGACCTATGCAGCGGCTGTATCGGAAACGCATCGTTCTGGGCGTCGGCGGCGGCATTGCGGCCTACAAGAGCGCCGACCTGGTTCGCCGCCTGATCGACCAGGGCGCCGAGGTGCGCGTGGTCATGACCCGTGGTGGCAGCGAGTTCATCACCCCGCTGACCATGCAAGCGTTGTCAGGCCATCCGGTCCACCTGGACCTGCTGGACCCTGCGGCCGAAGCCGCCATGGGCCACATCGAGCTGGCCAAATGGGCCGACATGGTGCTGATCGCCCCGGCCACCGCCGACCTGATCGCCCGCCTGGCCCAAGGCATCGCCGATGACCTGTTGACCACGCTGGTGCTGGCCACCGATGCCGTGGTCGCCATTGCCCCGGCAATGAACCAGGCCATGTGGCGCGATCCGGCGACCCAGGCCAACCTGCAAGTCCTCGAAAGCCGCGACATCAAGGCCTTTGGTCCTGCCTCCGGGAGCCAGGCCTGCGGCGACGTCGGCCTGGGCCGCATGCTCGAAGCCGTCGATCTCGCCCAATGCGCCGCTGACTGCTTCAAACGCCAGGCGCTGACGGGCAAACACGTACTGATCACCGCTGGCCCGACCCAGGAAAACATTGACCCGGTGCGCTACATCACCAACCACAGCTCCGGGAAAATGGGCTTTGCCCTGGCCGAAGCCGCAGTGGAAGCCGGCGCCCGCGTCACCCTGATCACCGGCCCGGTGCATCTGCCGACCCCGGATCGCGTCACGCGAATCGACGTAGTCAGCGCCCGCGACATGCTGGCCGCCTGCGAAGCCGCGATCCCTTGCGACCTGTTCATCGCCTCGGCAGCAGTCGCGGATTACCGCCCGGAAGTGGTCGCCCCACAAAAACTCAAGAAAGACCCTACGAGCGGCGACGGCCTGTTGCTACAGATGGTGCGCAACCCGGACATCCTGGCCACCATTGCCACGCGTCCCGACCGTCCGTTCAGTGTCGGTTTCGCCGCCGAGACCGAACACCTGCTCGACTACGCTGCACGAAAGTTGAAAGACAAGAACCTCGATCTGATCGTCGCCAACGACGTCGCCAACCCGAGCATTGGCTTCAACAGTGAAGAAAACGCCTGCAGCGTGATCGACCGAGAGCTGCACGCCACGCTTTTCGCCCAGACCAGCAAGGGCAAAATCGCTCGCCAACTGATCACTTTTATCGCCGAACGTCTGAACCAGGTTTAATTCAATGCACGCTTTGCAAGCCAAAATCCTCGACCCACGCATCGGCAGCGAATTCCCGCTGCCCCAGTACGCCACGCCAGGCTCCGCCGGCCTCGACCTGCGCGCGATGCTGGACAAGGACACCATCATCCGGCCTGGTGAAACCCTGCTGATCCCGACCGGCCTGTCCGTCTACATCGGTGATCCGGGCCTGGCCGCGCTGATTCTGCCGCGCTCCGGCATGGGGCATAAGCACGGTATCGTGCTGGGTAACCTGGTCGGCCTGATCGACTCCGATTACCAGGGCCCGCTGATGGTGTCGTGCTGGAACCGTGGCCAAAACGACTTCAACATCGTGGTTGGCGAGCGCCTGGCCCAGCTGGTGCTGGTTCCCGTCGTACAGGCCCACTTCGAAATGGTCGAAGAGTTCGTAGAAACCGAGCGTGGCACGGGTGGTTTCGGGCATTCCGGCCGCCATTGATCCAAGTTCAGGCTGGGCGCCCTGCCCGGCCTGATCCGTTTTCGGCATTTTCAGGATGAAAATTGCACCGAGGTGATCTGCAGGGTTTAGCGCTGAAATCAAGGCATTGGTGGCTCGGATGCGAGCCCGCTTGGGTGGCATGGCCTTTTCGCACCACGAACTCTCTGCGCAAAACGCCGTCATACCCTTCAGTTTGAGCCAGCCGGCGAGCTTTTTCCGCGCACAGGTCCAGTCATTTTCGAGATGGAGCATCCCTACAGATGAACACCCCAGCCACCGTCGTACCCAAGTTCCCTGACAGCATTTTCCGCGCCTATGACATTCGTGGCACCGTTCCGGAGTTCCTCAATGCCGAGACCGCCTACTGGCTGGGCCGCGCCATTGGCGCACAGAGCCTGGCCCAAGGTGAACCGAACGTTTGCGTAGGCCGTGATGGCCGCCTGTCGGGTCCGGAACTGGTGGCTCAACTGATCAAGGGCCTGGCCGAAGCGGGCTGCCACGTCAGCGACGTCGGCCTGGTGCCGACGCCTGCCCTGTACTTCGCCGCCAATGTACTGGCGGGCAAGTCCGGTGTGATGCTCACCGGCAGCCACAACCCGTCGAACTACAACGGCTTCAAGATCGTCATCGCCGGCGACACGCTCGCCAACGAGCAGATCCAGGCCCTGCATGACCGCCTCAAGACCAACAACTTGACCCGCGGCAACGGCAGCGTCACTCAAGTCGAAATTCTCGATCGCTACAACACGCAAATCGTCCAGGACATCAAACTGGCGCGCCGCCTGAAAGTCGTGGTCGACTGCGGTAACGGCGCCGCCGGCGTGATCGCCCCGCAACTGATCGAAGCGCTGAACTGCGAAGTCATCCCGCTGTTCTGTGAAGTCGACGGCAACTTCCCCAATCACCATCCGGATCCGGGCAAACCCGAGAATCTCGAAGACCTGATCGCCAAGGTCAAGGAAACCAACGCCGACATCGGCCTGGCCTTCGACGGCGACGGCGATCGTGTCGGCGTGGTGACCAACACCGGCAGCATCGTCTACCCGGACCGCCTGCTGATGCTGTTCGCCCGCGACGTGGTGGCGCGCAACCCGGACGCGGAAATCATTTTCGACGTCAAATGCACCCGTCGACTGACGCCGCTGATCAAGGAATACGGTGGCCGGCCGCTAATGTGGAAGACCGGTCACTCGTTGATCAAAAAGAAAATGAAACAATCCGGCGCCCTGTTGGCCGGCGAAATGAGCGGGCACATCTTCTTCAAGGAGCGCTGGTTCGGTTTCGACGACGGCATTTACAGCGCCGCCCGGCTGCTGGAGATCCTGAGCAAGGAAAAATCCAACGCGGAGGAGCTGTTCGCGACCTTCCCGAACGATATTTCTACGCCGGAAATCAATATCCATGTGACCGAAGAGAGCAAATTCAGCATCATTGATGCATTGCACGACGCGCAGTGGGGCGAAGGCGCCGACCTGACCACCATTGACGGCGTGCGAGTCGACTATGCCAAAGGCTGGGGCCTGGTTCGCGCCTCCAACACCACGCCGGTGCTGGTGCTGCGCTTCGAGGCCGATGACGAGGCAGAACTTTCGCGCATCCAGGACGTTTTCCGCGTCCAGTTGAAGCGTGTTGCACCTGATCTCCAACTACCGTTCTGATTCACCCGGAGCCCTGAATGACCCTCGAACGCGAAGCCGCTGCCAACACCGCCAAGGTCCTGTCCGAAGCGCTGCCTTACATCCGCCGCTATGTCGGCAAGACGCTGGTGATCAAGTACGGCGGCAACGCGATGGAAAGCGAGGAGCTGAAAACCGGCTTCGCTCGCGACATCGTGCTGATGAAGGCCGTGGGCATCAACCCGGTGGTGGTTCACGGCGGCGGCCCGCAAATCGGTGACCTGCTCAAGCGCCTGTCGATCGAAAGCCACTTTGTCGATGGCATGCGCGTCACCGACGCTGCCACCATGGACGTGGTGGAAATGGTCCTCGGCGGCCAGGTGAACAAGGACATCGTCAACCTGATCAACCGTCACGGCGGCAGCGCCATCGGCCTGACCGGTAAAGACGCCGAGCTGATTCGCGCGAAGAAGCTCACCGTGACCCGCCAAACCCCGGAGATGACCCAGCCGGAAATCATCGACATCGGCCATGTAGGCGAAGTGGTCGGCATCAACACCGACCTGCTGAACTTGCTGGTCAAGGGCGACTTCATTCCGGTAATCGCGCCGATCGGTGTGGGTGCCAACGGCGAGTCGTACAACATCAACGCGGACCTGGTGGCCGGTAAAGTTGCGGAGGCACTGAAAGCCGAAAAGCTGATGCTGTTGACCAACATCGCCGGCCTGATGGACAAGGAAGGCAAAGTACTGACCGGCCTGAGCACCCAGCAGGTCGACGCGCTGATCGCCGACGGCACCATCTACGGCGGCATGCTGCCCAAGATCCGTTGCGCGCTGGAAGCGGTCCAGGGCGGCGTAGGCAGCTCGCTGATCATCGACGGTCGCGTACCGAACGCGATCCTGCTGGAGATCTTCACCGATACCGGCGTGGGCACCCTGATCAGCAATCGCAAGCGTCCGTAAGGGCTGACAGATACAAAAAGACCCCGCTCGGCCTGGCCGGGCGGGGTCTTTTTTTGCCTTCGATCCCACACATTACCTGTAGGAGCGAGCTTGCTCGCGATGGCAGTGTGTCAGCCACTATTTAAGTACCTGACTCACCGCCATCGCGAGCAAGCTCGCTCCTACAGGGGATCGGGGATCAGACGCCAAACTGCGCGCGATACGCCTCGACGGCTGGCAGGTGCTGCTTGAGCTGCGGATCGTCCGCCAAAAATTCCAGCACCTGGTTCAGCGAAACGATGCTGATCACCGGGATGCCGAAGTCACGCTCGACTTCCTGAATGGCCGACAACTCACCGTTGCCGCGCTCCTGACGGTTCAGGGCAATCAGCACGCCCTTGGCCTTGGCGCCGTCCTGGGAGGCGATGATCTGCATCACTTCACGGATGGCGGTGCCGGCGGTGATCACGTCGTCGATGATCAGCACATCACCGGTCAACGGCGCGCCGACCAGGCTGCCGCCTTCACCGTGGGCCTTGGCTTCCTTGCGGTTGAAGCACCATGGCAGATCACGATCATGGTGTTCAGCCAGGGCCACTGCGGTAGCGGCTGCCAATGGAATGCCTTTGTACGCCGGGCCAAACAGAACGTCGAACGAAACACCGCTTTCCACGATGGCCGCTGCGTAGAAACGACCCAGTTGAGCCAGGGCGGAACCCGAGTTGAACAGGCCGGCATTGAAGAAATACGGACTGGTGCGCCCGGACTTCAGGGTGAACTCACCGAAGCGCAAAACGCCGCGATCGATGGCAAAACGAATGAAATCGCGCTGATACGCCTGCATGAAAAAAACCCCAAATACCACGGATTTAGCTAAATAGGTTGACGCCGTGTATCATACACGCACGCGATTTTTGGGGCCATTTATGCGGATCATCAGTGTGAACGTCAATGGTATTCAGGCTGCAGTCGAGCGAGGTTTGCTCAGTTGGCTGCAAGCACAGAATGCCGACGTCATCTGCCTGCAGGACACCCGCGCCTCCGCCTTTGAACTGGACGATCCAGCCTTCCAACTGGATGGCTACTTCCTTTATGCCTGCGAAGCTGAAGTTCCTGCCCAAGGTGGCGTGGCTTTGTATTCGCGGTTGCAACCGAAGGCAGTCATCAGCGGTCTCGGCTTCGAGACAGCCGACCGCTACGGGCGCTACCTGCAAGCCGATTTCGACAAGGTCAGCATCGCGACCTTGCTGCTTCCTTCGGGGCAGAACGGCGATGAAGACTTGAACCAGAAGTTCAAGCTAATGGACGACTTCGGCCGTTATCTGGATAAACAGCGGCGCAAACGTCGCGAGTACATATATTGTGGCTCGCTCTACGTGGCGCAACAGAAGCTGGATATCAAGAACTGGCGTGACAGCCAGCAATCCCCGGGCTTCCTGGCACCTGAACGTGCCTGGATGGACGAGATTGTCGGCAACATGGGCTATGTCGATGCCCTGCGTGAAGTCAGCCGTGAAGGCGACCAGTACAGCTGGTGGCCGGACAACGAACAGGCCGAGATGCTCAATCTCGGCTGGCGTTTCGATTACCAGATCCTGACGCCGGGCCTGCGCCGTTTCGTACGAAGCGCACGCTTGCCTCGTCAGCCACGGTTCTCGCAGCACGCGCCGCTGATCGTTGACTACGACTGGACGCTGACCATTTAAGCGTTTGCAGCACGCAAAAAAGCCGACATGACTGTCGGCTTTTTTGTGTGCACTTTTTGCCTTCCTGTAGGAGCGAGCATGCTCGCGATGGACGCCAGAACACCGCGGGGTGCCTGAATCCCCGCGTTATCGTTACAGACCATCGCGAGCATGCTCGCTCCTACAGATGATCAGGTGAATCAGCCGATCATTATTTGACCAACCGCCAGGTAAACGGATACCGGTAAGGCAAGCCCTCATTGGCCTTCACCCCGGCAATGATCGTCAGCACCAGCGCACCGATGGCGATCAAGCCAAACAGGAAGAAGCCGATGATCACCACCATCAGCAGGAAGCAGATGGCGGACGCGATGGCGACGGTGATCTGGAAGTTCAGCGCTTCCTTGCCCTGCGCATCGACAAAAGGATCCATCTCGCGCTTCATCTGCCACAGGATCAATGGGCCAATCAGCGTGCCGAATGGAATCCAGATGCCCAGCAAGGCGGACAGGTGACAGAACATTGCCCACTGCCGGGCCTCTTTGCTGGGGGTCGGTAGCAGCTCTTGTTCGTCATTCATGATGTCCTCCTTGTCTGGAGCGGCTTGATCAGTCGGCCAGTGCGGCCTTTTGCAGTTCGAAAATCTCGGTCATGCCTTTTTTCGCCAGATCAAGCATCGCGTTCAGGTCTTCAGGCTGGAACGGCGCACCTTCAGCAGTGCCCTGAACTTCGATGAAACCGCCCGTGCTGGTCATCACCACGTTGAGGTCGGTCTCGGCGGCCGAATCTTCAAGATAGTCCAGGTCGAGTACGGCTTCACCCTGATACATGCCGACCGAAACGGCACCGATCATTTGCTTGAGCGGGTCGCCGCCTTTCAGGCCGCCGCGCTTCTTGATCACTTTCAGCGCATCGACCAGTGCAACCATGGCGCCGGTGATGGACGCGGTACGGGTGCCGCCATCCGCCTGGATCACATCGCAGTCGACGTACAGGGTGACATCGCCCAGCTTGGACATGTCCAGGGACGCGCGCAGCGAGCGGCCGATCAGACGCTGGATCTCGAGGGTACGTCCACCCTGCTTGCCACGGCTGGCTTCACGCTGGTTACGCTCGCCGGTGGCGCGCGGCAGCATGCCGTATTCGGCGGTCAACCAGCCCTGACCCTGGCCCTTGAGAAACCGTGGCACGCCGTTTTCGACGCTGACGGTGCAGATGACCTTGGTATCACCGAACTCGACCAGTACAGAACCCTCGGCGTGTTTGGTGTAGTTGCGGGTGATGCGGATCGAGCGGAGCTGATCGGCGGCGCGACCACTTGGACGTTTCATAGGGAATACCTGTACGGGGGACGGAAAACTGCGGGCATTATAGAGCCGTGCACCGAGCCTGGGCACTTCTAAAACACCCGCCCGACGATTGAAGGCCCGTGCTTGAGCCTGGAACAGCGCTTAACCGACGGCGTGCAGCCGTTTGTCGCGCCCTGCGTTTGGGCGCATTCACCCCACTGCGCTACAATCCTGCGCCTTTGCTGCCTGTCGGCTTTAATTCACAGATATCGGATTGCGCGAAACCTCTGGTAACGCAAAGCCCAATTGCGAGGTACCCCCATGGTACACAGCATGACCGCCTTCGCCCGCGTCGAAAAAGCCGGCGCCCAAGGCACCCTGAGCTGGGAACTGCGCTCGGTCAACAGCCGCTACCTGGAACCGCACCTGCGCCTGCCCGAGACCTTCCGCGACCTCGAAGGCGCGGCCCGCGAAGCGTTGCGCCAGGCTATCTCGCGGGGCAAGCTCGAATGCACCCTGCGCTTTACCGAAGAAAACACCGGCAAGGCCCTGCAAGTGGATCGCGAGCGCGCCGCGCAACTGGTGGCGGCGGCCGAAACCATTGCCAGCCTGATCAAGAACCCGGCAGCCCTGAACCCCCTGGAAGTGCTGGCGTGGCCAGGCGTGCTGGTCGGCGATGCAACCGACCCGCAAGCACTGAACGCCGAGGCATTGGCGCTGTTCAATGAAGGCCTGAAGGAACTCAAGGCTGGTCGCGAGCGCGAAGGCGCGGAGCTGGCGCGGCTGATCAACGAACGCCTGAGCGCCATCGAACAAGACGTGGTGACCCTGCGCGAGCTGGTCCCGCAGATGCTCGCCACCCAGCGACAGAAAGTCCTCGACCGCTTTGCCGATATGAAAGCCGAGATGGACCCACAGCGCCTGGAACAGGAAATGGTCATGCTCGCTCAGAAGAGCGACGTCGCCGAAGAACTGGATCGCCTGAGCACCCACATCATCGAAGTTCGCCGGGTGCTCAAGTCCGGCGGCGCGGCCGGGCGACGCCTGGACTTCCTGATGCAGGAACTAAACCGCGAAGCCAACACATTGGGCTCCAAAGCCTTCGACCCGCGCAGCACCCAGGCGGCGGTCAACCTCAAGGTGTTGATCGAGCAGATGCGCGAACAAGTGCAGAATATTGAGTAAGGCAACCCCGACATGACCCACAGCACCGGCACCCTGTACATCATTTCCGCCCCTTCGGGCGCAGGCAAGAGCAGCCTGGTCAAGGCCCTGACCGACGCCGACCAGGAGATCCGCGTCTCGGTTTCGCACACCACCCGCGCCATGCGCCCCGGTGAAGTGAATGGCGTGAACTACCACTTCGTCGAGCGCAGCGACTTCGTGAAGATGATCGAGCACGGCGATTTCCTTGAGCGCGCCGAAGTGTTCGGCAATCTCTACGGCACTTCGCAAAGCCACCTGCAGCAGACCCTGGACGAAGGCCACGACCTGATCCTGGAAATCGACTGGCAGGGCGCGGAACAAGTGCGCAAGTTGATGCCCCAGGCCCGTTCGATCTTCATCCTGCCGCCGTCGTTGCAGGCCTTGCATCAGCGCCTGACCAATCGCGGCCAGGACAGCGACGAGATCATCGATGGCCGCATGCGCGAAGCCGTCAGCGAAATGAGTCATTACGTCGACTACGACTACCTGATCATCAACGACGATTTCGCCCACGCGTTGCGCGATTTGCAGGCGATTTTCCGCGCCAACCAGCTCAACCAGAAGCGCCAACAGCAGCGACACGGCAAACTTTTGGCCCAATTGCTCGACTAAAGACCTCTTCCCAAAACCGCTGCAAGCGCTTTACATTGGCACTTGCAGCGCGTCGAAGGGCCTGGTCAAAAAAACAGCGCTTCCCTAATCGCTGGTGATTTTTTAAACTGTTGAGTCCGCTCGCCCAACCGGGCAGCGCGCATCTTGCATTCGCTCCGAGGAATACCATGGCCCGCGTAACCGTTGAAGACTGCCTAGAACACGTGGATAACCGCTTTGAGCTGGTCATGCTCTCTACCAAGCGTGCCCGTCAACTGGCCACCGGCGGCAAAGAGCCGAAGGTAGCATGGGAAAACGACAAGCCTACCGTTGTCGCCCTGCGTGAAATCGCTGAAGGCCTGATCGACTACGCCGCTATCGCCGAAGCCGAAATCGTTGAAGATGAACCGCTTTTCGCTGCGTTCGAGGACGAGTCCAACGAGGTCGTCTAAGCCTATGCCTGGTCGACGTAGCACGGCGCGGGATCACAGCCTGTGGCAGGAGTCATCATGCCGAGCATAGACGCCCTCGCCGATCGCTTATCGACCTACCTCGGCACGGACCAGGTCAACCTGGTCCGCCGAGCGTACTTCTACGCCGAACAAGCCCACGACGGCCAACGCCGCCGCAGTGGCGAGGCGTACGTCACGCATCCTCTTGCCGTGGCCAATATTCTTGCCGACATGCACATGGACCATCAGAGCCTGATGGCTGCGATGCTGCATGACGTGATCGAAGACACCGGTATTGCCAAGGAAGCGCTGCAGGCGCAGTTCGGCGAAACCGTGGCCGAACTGGTCGACGGGGTCAGCAAACTGACCCAGATGAACTTCGAGACCAAGGCCGAAGCGCAAGCCGAAAACTTCCAGAAAATGGCCATGGCCATGGCCCGCGACATTCGCGTGATCCTGGTCAAGCTGGCCGACCGCCTGCACAACATGCGCACGCTGGAAGTGCTGTCCGGCGAAAAACGCCGGCGCATCGCCAAGGAGACCCTGGAAATCTATGCTCCCATCGCCAACCGGCTGGGGATGCACGCCATCCGCATAGAATTCGAAGACCTCGGTTTCAAGGCCATGCACCCGATGCGTTCCGCGCGGATCAACCAGGCGGTCAAACGCGCCCGGGGCAACCGCAAGGAAATCGTCAACAAGATCGAAGAATCCCTCAGCCACTGCCTGGCCATCGACGGCATCCAGGGCGAGGTCAGCGGTCGCCAGAAACACCTCTACGGCATCTACAAGAAAATGCGCGGCAAACGTCGGGCCTTCAACGAAATCATGGACGTCTACGCGTTCCGGATCATCGTCGACAAGGTCGATACCTGTTACCGCGTGCTGGGTGCTGTGCATAATTTGTACAAACCGTTGCCGGGTCGCTTCAAGGACTACATCGCCATCCCCAAGGCCAACGGCTACCAGTCGCTGCACACCACGCTGTTCGGCATGCACGGTGTGCCGATCGAGATCCAGATCCGCACCCGCGAAATGGAAGAGATGGCCAACAACGGCATCGCTGCCCACTGGCTCTACAAGTCCAGCGGCGACGAACAGCCAAAAGGCACTCACGCCCGCGCCCGCCAGTGGGTCAAGGGTGTGCTGGAAATGCAGCAACGTGCCGGCAACTCGCTGGAATTCATCGAGAGCGTGAAGATCGACCTGTTTCCGGACGAGGTCTATGTGTTCACGCCCAAGGGCCGGATCATGGAGCTGCCCAAAGGCTCCACGGCGGTCGACTTCGCCTATGCGGTGCACACCGACGTGGGCAACAGTTGCATCGCCTGTCGGATCAATCGTCGCCTCGCACCGCTGTCCGAACCGCTGCAAAGCGGCTCCACGGTCGAGATCGTCAGTGCTCCGGGGGCCCGGCCAAATCCGGCCTGGCTCAACTTCGTGGTCACCGGCAAGGCGCGCACACACATCCGTCACGCCCTGAAACTGCAACGTCGCTCCGAATCCATTGCCCTCGGCGAACGCCTGCTGAACAAGGTTCTCAACGGTTTCGACAGCGCGCTGGACCAGATTTCGGCCGAGCGCATCAAGGCGATGCTCACCGAATATCGCCTGGAACTGATCGAAGACCTGCTCGAAGACATCGGCCTGGGCAATCGCATGGCCTACGTGGTGGCGCGCCGCCTGCTCGGCGAAGGCGAGCAATTGCCAAGCCCCGAAGGCCCGCTGGCGATTCGCGGCACCGAGGGCCTGGTGCTCAGCTACGCCAAGTGCTGTACGCCGATTCCGGGCGACCCGATTGTTGGACACCTGTCGGCGGGCAAAGGCATGGTCGTGCACCTGGACAACTGCCGCAACATCAGCGAAATCCGCCACAACCCGGAAAAATGCATCCAGCTCTCGTGGGCCAAGGATGTCACCGGCGAATTCAATGTCGAACTGCGCGTCGAGCTCGAACACCAGCGCGGCCTGATCGCACTGCTGGCCAGCAGCGTCAACGCGGCCGACGGCAACATCGAAAAAATCAGCATGGACGAACGTGATGGTCGCATCAGCGTGGTCCAACTGGTGGTCAGCGTGCACGACCGCGTGCACCTGGCTCGCGTGATCAAGAAACTGCGTGCGTTGACCGGTGTGATCCGCATCACCCGGATGCGTGCCTGACCCACTTATTACAAGGAGTCATTCATGACCAAGACCGTAATCACCAGCGACAAGGCCCCGGCCGCCATCGGTACTTACTCCCAGGCAATCAAGGCGGGCAACACCGTCTACATGTCGGGCCAGATTCCACTGGACCCAAAAACCATGGAACTGGTCGAAGGCTTCGAAGCCCAGACCGTCCAGGTGTTCGAAAACCTGAAGGCCGTGGCTGAAGCGGCTGGCGGTTCGTTCAAGGACATCGTCAAGCTGAACATCTTCCTCACTGACCTGAGCCACTTCGCCAAGGTCAACGAGATCATGGGCAAGTACTTCGACCAGCCTTACCCCGCCCGCGCCGCCATCGGCGTAGCCGCCCTGCCGAAGGGTTCGCAGGTTGAAATGGATGCCATCCTGGTCATCGAGTAATGCCTGTGGCGCAGCCTTCGCGGGCTGCGCCGCTACCCTCCGTATCAAAGCGTTTTGAAAGGATTCCACCATGCGCAAAGCGCTAGCCCTCCCGCTGCTCGCCCTGATTCTGGGCGGTTGTGCCAGCAACCCTGCCGACCGTGACATCAGCGGCACCTGGATCAACCAGGTGGCGATCGATGCGGCCGCCAAAGGCGTTCCCCTGAGAGAAGCACTCCAGGCCAATGGTCCGAACCTAGAGTGGGACGTCAACACGAAGGCCGGTCAGGCACGTTACACCAACGGTTTTGAGAACGTCGACGGCACGCTGTCGGTCGAAGAGTCCGGCGCCTGGAAGGTCGACTTTTATGGCAGCTCCGGCAGTCAATTGAAACGCGACGGCAAGCAATTAAGCCAGGCAGGTTTCGATAACGAGCCAGCCCAAGTCTTCGATCGCGCGGTGATCACAGTACCCGAGGGCGCCCCGATGGGCGCAAGCTTCGAACGCGCGCTGTACTCCGCCTACATGGGCGGCGACTGGAAGATCGTCAGCGGCCCAGGCGAAGGCAACTCCGTCCAATTCCTGGCTGACGGCCAGGTGACTGGCCTGCCGAGCACCGATCGCTATGCGTTGTGCCTGGCTGGCGACTGCGCGTCGATGAGCGGCGGCAACGACAACATGTGGCTGCAACTGAACGGCCAGGGCAACACCTGGATCTTCAACCGCAACGGCAAGGAACTGGAGATCTTCCAGGCGGTGAACACCGCCCAGGCGGACGAAATGCCGCAGTTCATGCCAGGGAACCGCAAGTGGCTGCTGGAAAAGCAGTAAGCGGAATTTGAAGCAACTCAACCCTGTGGGAGCGGGCTTGCTCCCACATTTGGTCTGCGGTGCTTCTAGCGACTCAGCACTGCCCTTCCAGAATCGCCGCATACCCCTCGCGGAAACTCGGGTACTTCGGCGTCCAGCCCAAGGCCTTCGCCCGCGCATTGCTGCAACGCTTGCTGCCGGTGCGACGCACGCTGGCATCGTCGGCCCACTCGGTGACGCCCAGATACTCGCGCAGCCAGCCGACGACGTCCGCCAGGGGTGCAGGTGCGTCGTCCACGCCGATGTAGACGTCATCCAGCGCCACGCCGCGGTGATCCGCTTCCAGCAGAAAGGCAATCAATCCGGCCGCGTCATCCACGTGAATCCGATTGCCGTACAACGGCGGCTCAGTCACCACGCGATAACCGCGACGCACCTGGGTCAGCAACCATTCGCGGCCCGGGCCATAGATGCCGGTCAGGCGCACGATACTGGCCGGGAATCCGCTGGACAGGGCCACTTGCTCGGCTTCGAGCATGACCTGCCCGGAATAACCGGTCGCCACCGCAGGCGACGTTTCGTCGACCCATTCGCCATTCTGCTGCCCGAACACGCTGCTGCTGGAAACGAACACCAGGCGCTTGGGCGCCTGCCCGTAGTCGTTCAACCACTCCAGCACATGCTGCAAACCCTGAATGTAGGCGGCGCGATAGCCCGCTTCGTCGTGATCGGTGGCGGCCGCGCAGTACACCAGGTAATCGACGGCGCCGATTGGCCAGGTTGCCGGGCATTCCTTGTTGAACAGGTCGCCGGCGACGCCAATCACACCTTCAGGCAGGCGTGCGACGTTACGCCGCAAGCCGTGGACTTCCCAGCCAAACTTCAGTAACCGGGAAGCCAGACGACTGCCGACATCACCGCAACCGGCAATCAATACAGAGGGCGCGGACATTAAAAAACTCCTATTTCAAAGGCACAGACTATCGCCGGCAATGGACGAGCGGCTAGCACTGAAGGAAAAAAAGATACTCTATTACTTTTGTTAACAAGAATTACTTGCAATAATGCCCACCACTTTTGTTCTCGGCCTTCGAGGCCTGGAAGAACATTTACCGTCTTTTTCCCTTAGGTCCGGCCAGCATGACACGCAATCAATTCTTCGCCTCGCCAACCAAACGACCTCGCGCCTGGAGCGCAGTGGCCGCCCTGTTGCTAAGCCTGATGCTGGCGCCTGTCGCCGCATTCGCTGACGCCCAGGCACCTGCCTCCCCAGCCGCCTCCGCGGCACCGGCGCCAGCCGATCACGCTGCGCAACATGGCACCGATCAAGCGGCACCAGCGGCCACCGATCCAGCCGTCGCCGCAGACGCTCCCACCGAAGACCTGCCCGAAGTCCTCGAAGCCGACAACACCTTGGGCATGGCCCATGACCTGTCGCCGTGGGGCATGTACCAGAACGCTGACATCATCGTGAAAATCGTGATGATCGGCCTGGCTATTGCCTCGATCATCACCTGGACCATCTGGATCGCCAAGGGCTTCGAGCTGTTGGGCGCCAAACGCCGTCTGCGCGCTGAAATCGTCCAGCTGAAAAAGGCGACCACCCTTAAAGATGCCAGCGCCACCGCGACCAAGCCGGGGACCCTCGCCAATCTGCTGGTGCACGATGCGTTGGAAGAAATGCACCTGTCGACCAACACCCGTGAAAAAGAAGGCATCAAGGAACGTGTTGCCTTCCGACTGGAACGTCTGGTTGCAGCCGCTGGCCGCAACATGAGCAGCGGTACAGGCGTGCTCGCCACCATCGGTTCGACCGCGCCGTTTGTCGGCCTGTTCGGTACCGTGTGGGGCATCATGAACAGCTTCATCGGCATCGCCAAAACCCAGACCACCAACCTGGCCGTGGTAGCTCCCGGTATCGCCGAGGCGTTGCTGGCCACCGCACTGGGTCTGGTTGCCGCGATCCCTGCCGTTGTGATCTACAACGTCTTCGCCCGCTCCATCGCCGGTTACAAGGCGCAAGTGTCCGACGCATCGGCAGAAGTCCTGTTGCTGGTCAGCCGCGACCTCGACCACCAGCCTGAGCGCAGCTCGCAACCGCACATGGTGAAAGTGGGGTAATCGGCCATGGGCCTGCATTTGAAAGAAGGCGCAGACGACGATCTGGCCGAGAACCACGAAATCAACGTCACCCCGTTCATCGACGTGATGCTGGTGCTGTTGATCATCTTTATGGTGGCCGCTCCGTTGGCCACCGTGGACATCAAGGTTGACCTGCCGGCCTCGACCGCCAAACCGGCGCCGCGGCCAGAGAAACCGGTGTTCCTCAGCGTCAAGGCTGACCAACGCCTGTTCCTGGGCGAAGACGAAGTGAAACCCGAAACACTGGGTGCCACACTCGACGCCAGGACACACGGCAAGAAAGACACGACGATCTTCTTCCAGGCCGATAAGGGCGTGGATTACGGTGACCTCATGAGCGTGATGGACAACCTGCGCTCGGCCGGTTACCTGAAGGTCGGACTGGTCGGTCTCGAGACGGCAGTGAAAAAATGATCACGACGCGCCAAAAGCTGACGCGTTACAGCGGTAGCCTGGCGGTGGTGCTCGGTGTCCATGCGCTGGCCATTGCGCTCGCGCTGAACTGGACCACGCGCCCACCTATCGAGCTGCCGCCGCAGGCGATGATGGTCGAGTTGGCGCCGGTTCCGGCCCCGCCACCACCGGCACCGCCAAAGGTGATAACGCCACCACAACCACCGGCACCGGTGGAAGAGCTGCCGATTCCGAAGCTGGCTGAAGCGCCGAAGGCCGAGATTGCCGTGCCAAAACCGGCCAAGCCAAAGCCCAAGCCACAGCCGCCCAAGCCCGTTGAGAAAAAGCCGGAACCGCCGAAGGAAAAACCTTCGGAGGAAAAACCGGCCGACACGCAACCGACTCAGGCACCGACGGAGAAATCCGCGCAACCGGCACCCGGCCCTTCCCCTGCCCAGATGGCAGCCAAGGCAAGCTGGCAGGGCACCCTGCTCGCTCACCTGGCCAAGTACAAAAAGTACCCGGCCAGTGCTCAGGCACGGGGCAAGGAAGGCCTGAACCGCCTGCGTTTTGTGGTGGATGCCGAAGGCAACGTGTTGTCGTTCGAGCTGGTGGGCCGCTCCGGCAACGCCGATCTGGACCGGGCTACCCTGGAAATGATCCGCCGCGCACAACCGCTGCCCAAGCCTCCGGCCGGCATGCTGACCAACGGCTCGATTGAAATCGTTGCACCGTTTGTTTACTCGCTGGAACGCCGGCGCTAAACACGCAGCTGTAGTGTAGGAGCGAGCTTGCTCGCGATGGTCTTCAACGCTGACGCTGGGTCCCTGACACCCCGCAGCGTTCTCAAGTCCATCGCGAGCAAGCTCGCTCCTACAGGGTTGGGTTCGACGGAACACGCCAAAGGCACCGCAAACACGCATTACAAGGTGTCACTCGACACCCGCACTCTGATAACGTGCGTCTATCGATTGCAGTCGGTATGCTTGGCTCGCAACTTCATGGACGCTCGCTATGACTCTCACAGAATTACGCTACATCGTTACCCTCGCCCAAGAGCAGCACTTCGGCCATGCGGCCGAGCGTTGCCACGTCAGCCAACCGACCCTGTCGGTGGGCGTGAAGAAGCTTGAAGACGAACTCGGTGTGCTGATTTTCGAGCGCAGCAAGAGCGCCGTGCGCCTGACGCCCGTTGGCGAAGGCATCGTGGCCCAGGCGCAGAAAGTCCTGGAGCAGGCACAAGGCATCCGCGAACTGGCCCAGGCCGGCAAGAACCAGCTGACCGCCCCGCTGAAAGTCGGCGCGATCTACACCGTCGGCCCGTACCTGTTCCCCCACCTGATTCCACAACTGCACCGGGTTGCCCCGCAGATGCCGTTGTACATCGAAGAGAACTTCACCCACGTGTTGCGCGACAAACTGCGCAATGGCGAACTCGACGCGATCATCATCGCCCTGCCGTTCGCCGAAGCCGACGTGCTGACCCTGCAACTCTACGATGAGCCGTTCTATGTCCTGATGCCGGCCCAGCACCCGTGGACGCAGAAAGAAACCATCGACGCCGGCCTGCTCAACGACAAGAGCCTGCTGTTGCTTGGCGAAGGCCATTGCTTCCGCGACCAGGTGCTCGAAGCCTGCCCGACCCTGACCAAGGGCGGTGACGGCGCCAAGCACACCACGGTGGAGTCCAGCTCGCTGGAAACCATCCGCCACATGGTCGCCTCGGGGCTGGGCATCTCGGTCCTGCCGTTGTCGGCCGTGGACAGCCACCATTACGCCCCTGGGGTGATCGAAGTGCGCCCGCTGACGCCACCTGTTCCTTTCCGCACCGTGGCCATCGCCTGGCGCGCCAGCTTCCCACGGCCCAAAGCGATTGAAATCCTCGCTGACTCCATTCGCCTGTGCTCGGTGGCCAAGCCATCAGCGCCGGTGGTTGCAGCTTAAGTCGCACGCATGACCGAGTTGTCGCAGGTATCGGTGACGGCACTCAAGGGTGTTGGCGAGGCCATGGCCGAGAAACTGGCCAAGGTCGGCCTGGAGAATCTTCAGGACGTGCTGTTTCACCTGCCGCTGCGTTATCAGGACCGCACGCGCGTGGTCCCGATTGGCCACTTGCGACCCGGGCAGGACGCCGTGGTCGAAGGCACCGTCAGCGGTGCCGACGTGGTCATGGGACGTCGTCGCAGCCTGGTGGTGCGCATGCAGGACGGCACCGGCGGGCTCAGCCTGCGCTTCTACCATTTCAGCAACGCGCAAAAAGAAAGCCTCAAGCGTGGCACGCGGATTCGCTGCTACGGCGAAGTGCGGCCCGGCGCGTCGGGGCTGGAAATTTACCACCCGGAATACCGCGCCATCACCGGTGACGAACCCCCGCCCGTGGATGAAACCCTGACGCCGGTCTATCCGTTGACCGAAGGCCTCACGCAACAGCGCCTGCGCCAGTTGTGCATGCAAACGCTGACGATGCTTGGCCCGACCAGCCTGCCCGACTGGCTGCCGACCGAACTCGCCCGGGACTACCAACTGGCGCCGCTGGCGGATGCAATCCGCTACTTGCACAACCCGCCGGCCGATGCCGATGTGGATGAACTCGCCCTGGGACATCACTGGGCGCAGCACCGTCTGGCCTTTGAAGAACTGTTGACTCACCAGTTGTCCCAGCAGCGATTGCGCGAAAGCATGCGCTCGCTGCGTGCGCCAGCGATGCCCAAAGCCACCCGGTTACCGGTGAAGTACCTGGCCAACCTCGGCTTCAGCCCAACCGGCGCGCAACAGCGGGTGGGCAACGAGATCGCCTACGACCTCAGCCAGCATGAACCGATGCTGCGCCTGATCCAGGGTGACGTGGGCGCCGGCAAAACCGTGGTGGCGGCCCTCGCCGCACTGCAGGCGCTGGAGGCCGGTTATCAGGTCGCGTTGATGGCGCCCACCGAGATCCTTGCGGAACAGCATTTCATCACGTTCAAACGCTGGCTCGAACCCCTGGGCATCGAAGTGGCGTGGCTGGCCGGCAAGCTCAAGGGCAAGAACCGAACCGCCGCGCTGGAACAGATTGCCAGCGGCGCACCGATGGTGGTCGGCACCCATGCGCTGTTCCAGGATGAAGTCCAGTTCAAGAACCTGGCGCTGGTCATCATCGACGAGCAACACCGCTTCGGCGTGCAGCAACGCCTGGCGCTGCGCCAGAAAGGCGTGGGCGGCCGCATGTGCCCACACCAATTGATCATGACCGCCACACCGATCCCGCGCACGCTGGCCATGAGCGCCTACGCCGACCTCGACACCTCGATCCTCGACGAACTGCCGCCCGGCCGGACTCCGGTGAACACCGTACTGGTCACTGACACACGCCGCGTCGAAGTCATCGAACGGGTGCGCAGCGCCTGCGCTGAGGGGCGGCAAGCGTACTGGGTGTGCACGCTGATCGAAGAGTCCGAAGAGCTGACCTGCCAGGCCGCTGAAACCACCTTTGAGGACCTCACCGCCGCGCTGGGCGAACTGAAAGTCGGGTTGATCCACGGCCGCATGAAGCCGGTTGAAAAGGCTGCGGTCATGGCCGAGTTCAAAGCCGGTCACCTGCAACTGCTGGTGGCCACCACCGTGATCGAAGTGGGTGTGGACGTGCCGAACGCGAGCCTGATGATCATTGAAAACCCCGAACGCCTGGGCCTGGCGCAACTGCACCAGCTGCGCGGTCGCGTGGGTCGCGGCAGCGCCGCCAGCCATTGCGTGCTGCTCTACCATCCGCCGCTGTCGCAGATCGGTCGGCAGCGCCTGGGTATCATGCGTGAAACCAATGACGGGTTTGTCATCGCCGAAAAGGACCTGGAACTGCGTGGTCCCGGCGAAATGCTCGGCACGCGGCAAACCGGTCTGCTTCAATTCAAGGTCGCGGACCTGATGCGTGATGCCGACTTGCTGCCGGCGGTGCGCGATGCCGCGCAAGCCCTGCTGGAACGCTGGCCCAACCACGTCAGCCCGCTGCTCGACCGCTGGCTGCGCCACGGGCAGCAATACGGCCAAGTGTGAGCACCGTCGCAGTTTGTGGACGATGCTTTTAACCAAGCTGGTTATACTCCTGCCACTGTTTGAATACGGATACACACCATGACTGAAGCTGCCCTCGTCCCAGAAACCCCGCACGCTCCGTCTGTGATTCGGCTGCTGCTCAACAAATTGGGCATCGCGTACGAAGAAGTTCTCGACCATCACGGCTTGAACGCCTCGCGCAAAGTGCAGGCCGTGCTGCTCGACGACGCGGTGGGCGCTCTCATGGTGCTGTTCCCACAGAGCCAACTGCTCGACCTCAATCGCCTCGCCGAACTGACCGGCCGCCGCCTCACCGCCGTGTCCACCGAACGCCTGGAAAAAATGCTCGGCAAGCACAGCCTGAGCCTGTTGCCCGGCCTGCCGGCGCTGACCAGCTCGCCGTGCCTGTACGAAGAAAGCCTGCTGCGTGAACCCAAGTTGCTGATCAACTCGGGCGAGCCCGGCCTGCTGCTGGAAATCACCAGCGAAGCGTTCAAGTCGATGCTCACCAAGGCCAGCGCCGCCAACTTCGGTGAAAACGTCAGCAGCATCCGCCCCAACCTTGACCGCCCCGACGACGATCGGGAGGAAATCACCCAGGCCGTTCAGGCGTTCACGGCGCGACGCATCCAGCAACGGCTGGAAGCGACCATTGAAATTCCGCCGCTGGCCGAGACGGCGCAAAAGATCATCAAGCTACGCGTTGACCCCAACGCCACCATCGACGACATCACCGGCGTGGTAGAAACCGACCCGGCCCTGGCCGCGCAAGTGGTGAGCTGGGCCGCGTCGCCGTACTACGCTTCGCCGGGCAAGATTCGTTCAGTGGAAGATGCGATCGTGCGGGTGCTGGGTTTCGACCTGGTGATCAACCTCGCGCTGGGCTTGGCCCTGGGCAAAACCCTGAGCCTGCCCAAGGACCATCCGCAACACACCACGCCGTACTGGCAGCAGTCGATCTACACCGCCGCCGTCATCGAAGGCCTGACCCGCGCCATGCCGCGCGCCCAGCGCCCGGAATCCGGCCTGACCTACCTCGCCGGCCTGCTGCACAACTTTGGCTACCTGCTGCTGGCCCACGTGTTCCCGCCGCACTTCTCGCTGATCTGCCGCCACCTGGAGGTCAACCCGCACCTGTGCCACAGCTACATCGAGCAACACCTGCTGGGCATCAGCCGCGAACAGATCGGCGGCTGGCTGATGCGCTACTGGGACATGCCCGACGAACTGTCCACCGCCCTGCGCTTCCAGCACGACCCCCACTACGACGGCGCCTACGCCGAGTACCCGAACCTGGTTTGCCTGTCGGTGCGCCTGCTGCGCGCCCGCGGCATCGGCTCCGGCCCGGACGAAGACATCCCCGACGCCCTGCTGGAACGCGTCGGCCTGACCCGCGACAAAGCCAACGACGTGGTCAGCAAGGTGCTTGAAGCCGAAGTGCTGCTGCGCGAACTGGCTTCGCAGTTCTCACAGGCCTGAAACCACTCCGCAGCAAGCTCGCTCCTACAGTTGACCTCATTCTCCCTGTGGGAGCGGGCTTGCCCGCGATGGTCGTCAACGATGACGAGGGCCGTCTGGCACCCAGCGGTGTCTGGGCCACCATCGCGAGCAAGCTCGCTCCTACAGTTGATCCCTTGAAATGCTCACCCCGACCTCAAACCTTGGGCACCGCCTTGGCCTTCCTCGGCTTCAAATACTTGGTCAACCCCTGGAACCAGATCACCAGCGCCGGGTTGCCCTTGATCTGGATCGACTTGTCCTGAATCCCCGTCATGAACGCCAGTTGCTTGTTCTTGGCTTGCATCGTGGCGAATCCATAAGCGGCGTCCTTGAACGCAATGGCAAACGCAGGCTCGGCGTAGACGCCCGAATGGCTGGTGATGCGCTGATCCTTGACGCGGAAATGCCGCGAGACCTTGCCGTCCAACGTCTGTAGTTGAAACACCAAGTCCTTGTCACCCAACTGCTGCTGAAACGCAGGATTGGTCCTACTGGCCTTGCCCATCAGCAAACCCAGCATCCACAAAAGAAAACGAAATTTCATGCGCACAGCCTCAGTGGGGAAATGAACGGCTGGCGCAGTTTAGCGACTTGGTGAAATAACGCCACTATCTGAATACGTTTGAAGAAGATGAGTGTGTTTTTGGCGCCAATGACTACCAAGTCATCAACTAAACGCTGTTGTTTAAACACGACCGGGTTTTAGTCTTCATACGCTCGAGACTCGGTGATTTTTCCTTCAATACGTAGCGCCCTGCGTGAACTAGGCAGGCTTAACATCCCCCTATAGCCTGTTCTCGTCGCCGCAAAAAACGGTGACACGGACGTGCAAGTCCGTCCCCAGGAGCACATTTGTTTATGGCTATTCAGCGAGCGTTTTCCTATGCTCGCGAATCGTTATGGCGGCTGTGCGTCGGAGACCCTCGGGTCTGCCGATTCCTGGATCGGTCTTGCACACCAGCGCACAGCTGCCACCTCTTTCGAAGCGCAAGCGAAACGGTGTCAGTCCCTAAATCCCAGGAGCGACACCATGATCAAACCCACTCCCAACCCACCAGACGACTTCACAACTTCCCCGTACGAATCACCCGGTTCGAAGAAGCTTCACGACGCCGTTCAGCGCGCCCTTGATCATCACTTTCCCCCCAGCGAACCGGAGTCGCCAAACGACAAGGAATCGCTGTTCAGCGTGAGCCCTGGCGTCCACACCGAAACCCTGCTCGCCAATGCTTCCGAGGACTTGCTCGCCATTAGCGCCATCGCCGTGGACCTCGCCGATACCGTGGACGGTTCGCGCCGTTCCGTAGCCTTGGCAATCAGCCGGATCGCCGACGGTGTTCACTTGTTGGTGGAGCGTGCATTGGATCATTTGGATGACCCCGGCATGGCGGCCATTGTCGCGAAGCAAGAAAGGAGAGCGGCTGACGTTTAGGTGAGTGCTACAAAAAATGGGCACTCAACCCTCGGTTGGCGTGCCCATTTTTTATCCCACTGACCCGTCAGGCGGGTAGTCGGTACGTGTTACGGATTGACGCTGTCTTTCAACGATTTGCCTGGCTTGAACGCGACGGTATTGCTGGCCTTGATTTTGACGGGCTCACCGGTTTGCGGGTTTTTGCCGGTGCGGGCGCCGCGGTGGCGTTGCAGGAAGGTCCCGAAGCCGACCAGCGTTACGGTGTCCTTGCGGTGCAGGGCGCCGGTGATTTCTTCGAGAACGGCGTTAAGAACGCGACTGGCCTGTTCTTTGGTGAGATCTGCTTTCTCCGCGATGGCTGCGGCGAGTTCTGGTTTACGCATAAGTGAAGCCCCTTTGACGGTTTTTTGTTGTTATGTCCGTGCTGCTCTCGTTGGAACAGCGCCCAAAGCGCCGCAGGTGCTCTACTCTGCGGCAGACCGGAGTGAGAATGGCACGCGCCGAGTGGCGGCGCCAGCCTGCGCACGACGTTTGTAACAACAAAAGAGGGGTTATTGCGACAGAACGCCCGCCATTTACGCCAGCAATGGTGGAAGTTCTTTGTTCAGCGCCAGTTTGTCCATCACCGCCGCACCGGTCAGGGCGTAACCCAGCAGCTTGCCACCTGCGTCGCGGCACAGCACCTTGATGTCAGCGCCCTGCCCTTCGACCGTCCAAACACCTTCCGTCCCCCGTGGCGGCGGGGACACAACCAACGGGCAGACCGGCGTTTTGACGGTGATCGGCATCGCGCCGTAGCTCACGGCCGTGGGATTGCCGGCCAGGGTTTGGGCCAGCGCTCTCGCACAGCTCATTAGGGGCATGACGTACAGCAGATTCAGCCCGTCGACCTCGGCGCAGTCGCCCAGGGCGTAGATGTTGGCGTGGGAAGTCTTGAGGTGGCGGTCGGCGACCACGCCGCGATTGACCTGCACGCCGGCAGCCGCCGCCAGATCAATGCGCGGACGCAGGCCGATGGCCGAGACCACCACGTCGCAGGCAATCACCTGACCGTCCGACAGGTGCGCTTCAAGGCCATCCGCCACGCGCTGCAAGCGGTTCAGAACCGGCCCCAGGTGGAAGCGCGCGCCGAGGCTTTCCAGCCCGGCTTGCACTGCCGCAGCGGCCGCTGGGTGCAGCAGCATCGGCATGACTTGCTCGCACGGTGCCACCAGTTGCACCTCGAAACCGCCGAGGATCAGGTCGTTGGCGAATTCACAGCCAATCAGGCCCACGCCCAGCATCAACACCCGACGCTTGCCGGCGGCGAAGGCGCGAAAGCGTGCGTAATCTTCCAGGTCGTTGATCGGGAACACCGCGTCGCCGGCATCGCCTTCGATGGGCACACGCACGGTCTCGGCGCCCCAGGCCAGGATCAGGTCGCGGTAGATGACCGCCTCTTCACCGATCCACAGGCGCTTGTGGCCGGGGTCGATGCCGCTGATGCGGGTGTGGGTGCGTATTTCGGCCTTCAACTGTTCGGCCATGGCGCCGGGTTCGGCCATGCTCAGGCCGTCGGCGTCCTTGTTCTTGCCAAAACCGGTGGACAGCATCGGCTTGGAGTAAGAGCGCCCGTCATCGGCCGTGATCAGCAGCAGCGGGGTTTCGCCATCGAGTTTGCGAAACTCGCGGGCCAGGTTGTAGCCCGCCAGGCCAGTGCCTACGATTACGACCGGTGCGTTCATGCCTTACTCCTTGATAGGTCTCAGTTGATTTCGATCATTTCGAAATCCATCTTGCCCACGCCACAATCCGGGCACAGCCAGTCTTCCGGTACGTCTTGCCACAGGGTACCCGGCGCAATGCCGTCATCCGGCCAACCGTCGGCTTCGTTGTAGATCAGGCCACAGACCACACATTGCCACTTTTTCATTGCGCTACTTCCTCAGGTTCAGGCTCATCGCCGGCGCGGACGGTCGATGGTTGCAGCGTTGCCGTCCGGCTCAGGGCGTTTTTGTACTGGGGGTGCCCGGCAGATGCAAGCCTGTTCGATGCACCGGCCCGCCTCATCACTCAATATGATGGGCTGACATGGTAAGCTCGCCGCCTCATTTGCTGCCAATAACGACTCACTGTGCCGCACTCTACTTCCCTCCGCACGGCCCCGCTCTGGCTCGCTCGCAGCCAGCTCGCTCCTCTCCCCGACGCCGCGACCCTGGACTGGCTCTTCGACGAAGGTTCGCTGACCCGTCGGCTGACGCGCCTGTCGAACGACGGTTTCAGCGTGACGCCGTTGTTCGAAGGCTGGCAGACGCTGCGCGCCGATGAGTGCGCGGCGCTGGACCTGGCCGAAGGCAGCGACGGCTGGGTGCGCGAGGTGTACCTGCGCGGTCACGGTCAAGCCTGGGTGTTCGCTCGCAGTGTGGCGGCGCGCAGCGCGTTGCAGGGCGACGGGCTGCACATGGATGAGTTGGGCAGCCGTTCGCTGGGCGAGTTGCTGTTTTCCGACAAGGCGTTCACCCGGCGCGCCATCGAGGTTTGCCATTATCCTCAGCAATGGCTGCCACCTGAGTCCAGCGCGCCTGAATTGTGGGGCCGGCGCTCGCGTTTCGACCGTGGCGCCTTGAGCGTGCTGGTGGCCGAAATTTTCCTGCCGACCTTGTGGCTCGCCACCCGCGCCCACCCGGAGAACTGCTGATGTATCAGAGCCTGCTCAAGTCCCTGAATCGTTTGAACCCCCGGGCCTGGGATTTCATTCAGCTGACGCGCATGGACAAGCCCATCGGCATTTACCTGCTTCTGTGGCCAACGCTGTGGGCGCTGTGGATTGCTGGCAAGGGCAGCCCGTCGCTGGCCAACATCGTGATTTTCGTGCTCGGTGTGGTGCTGACCCGCGCTGGCGGTTGCGTGATCAACGACTGGGCGGATCGCAAGGTCGACGGCCATGTGAAGCGCACCGAGCAACGGCCACTGGTCAGCGGCAAGATCAGCTCGCGCGAAGCCCTGGTGTTCTTTGCGCTGTTGATGGGCGTGAGTTTCCTGCTGGTGTTGTGCACCAACGCGACCACGGTGTGGTTATCGTTCGGCGGCCTGGCGCTGGCGTTCAGTTACCCGTTCATGAAGCGCTACACCTATTACCCGCAAGTGGTGCTGGGCGCGGCGTTTTCCTGGGGCATGCCGATGGCGTTCACCGCCGAGACCGGTGAACTACCGGCAGCGGCGTGGTTGCTGTGGATTGCCAACCTGCTGTGGACGGTGGGCTACGACACCTATTACGCCATGACCGACCGCGATGACGATTTGAAGATCGGGGTCAAATCCACGGCGATTCTGTTTGGCGAGGCGGACCGGGTGATCATCGTGAGCCTGCAAGCGTTGGCGTTGGGTTGCCTGTTGCTGGCGGGGTCGAAATTTGAGCTGGGTGTGTGGTTCCACCTGGGGTTGCTGGTGGCGGCGGGCTGTTTTGCCTGGGAGTTCTGGTACACCCGTGGCAAGGACCGGATGCGTTGCTTCAAGGCGTTCTTGCACAACCACTGGGCGGGACTGGCGATTTTTGTCGGGATCGTGCTGGATTACGCGTTGCGTTGAGGGCCCCTGTAGGAGCGAGCTTGCTCGCGATGGTCGAAAGGACGCCGCGGGGTGTCAGGTTTCCAGCGTAATCGTTGGCGACCATCGCGAGCAAGCTCGCTCCTACAGTGACAGGGGATTGCTTACTTGTGCTCGTGCAGCACGTGCCACACGTCTTTCATGCCGTCACCTTTCATTTCGCCCGGTTTTTCATCCTTGACGAAGGTGTACAACGGTTTGCCGTCGTAGGCGTACTGCATCATGCCGTCATCGCGCTTGATGACCGACCATTTACCTTCAGCCTTGGCTCCCGCCGGCGCCATCATCGGTGGCCAGTTCTTGGCGCAATCGGCGTTGCACATCGACTTGCCGCCGGCGTCCTTGTCGAACGTGTAAAGCGTCATCCCTTTGTGATCGACCATCATCCCGTCCTTCATCATCGCAGGCTCGGCCGCGAAGGCCATAGCGGGCACGCAAAGGGCGGCTGCCAGCATCAGGGCTTTAAGGGATTGCGAGTAGTGAGTCATGGAAACCTTCTCTTGTGGTTGTCAGGATTCGGACTTAGAGAATAGTTCAGGATCGCTCCAATCGCCGGCCAGCTAAAATGTTGTCACACGACTGCAATAATTCCGTTATCTAATGCGGCGCAAGACAGTTAAATGACAAGAGGATTAATGGCATGGTTGGCAGGAGCATTCTGATCGTCGACGACGAAGCGCCCATCCGCGAGATGATCGCCGTTGCGCTGGAAATGGCCGGCTATGACTGCCTCGAGGCCGAGAACTCGCAGCAGGCGCACGCGGTCATCGTCGACCGCAAGCCGGACCTTATCCTGCTCGACTGGATGCTGCCCGGCACGTCCGGCATCGAGTTGGCCCGCCGCCTCAAGCGTGATGAACTGACCGGGGACATCCCGATCATCATGCTCACTGCCAAGGGCGAAGAGGACAACAAGATCCAGGGCCTGGAAGTCGGCGCCGACGATTACATCACCAAACCCTTCTCCCCCCGCGAGCTGGTGGCCCGCCTCAAGGCCGTGCTGCGCCGTGCCGGACCGACCGATGGCGAGGCCCCCATCGAAGTGGGCGGCCTGCTGCTGGACCCGATCAGCCACCGCGTAACCATCGACGGCAAACCGGCCGAGATGGGCCCGACGGAATACCGCTTGCTGCAATTTTTCATGACCCACCAGGAACGCGCCTACACACGCGGCCAGTTGCTGGATCAGGTCTGGGGCGGCAACGTCTATGTCGAAGAGCGTACCGTCGACGTGCATATTCGTCGCCTGCGCAAAGCCCTCGGCGATGCCTACGAAAATCTGGTACAAACCGTGCGCGGCACAGGTTATCGGTTCTCGACCAAAGCCTGATCCGGACCGCCCGACAAGCTGACAAGGACGCGCGTTAACGTGAACCAAAACTGGCATGGCATCCTCATTCGCCACATGCTGCTACTGGTCACCGCCTGCCTGGTGATCGGCTTGATTACCGGCTATTACGGCTGGAGCCTTGTCGCAGGCCTGGGCCTTTACCTGGCCTGGACCCTCAAGCAATTGCTGCGTCTGCACGAGTGGCTGCGCTTGCACAAACCCGATGAAGCACCGCCCGATGGCTACGGCCTGTGGGGTGAGGTATTCGACAGCATTTATCACCTGCAACGGCGCGACCAACGGGTACGCGGGCGCCTGCAAGCGGTGATCGATCGTGTCCAGGAGTCCACCGCCGCGCTCAAGGACGCGGTGATCATGCTCGACACCGACGGCAACCTGGAATGGTGGAACCGCGCCGCCGAAACCCTGCTGGGCCTCAAGACGCCGCAGGACAGCGGACAGCCAGTGACCAATCTGGTGCGTCATCCGCGTTTCAAGGAATATTTCGAGCAGGACAACTACGCCGAACCGCTTGAAATCCCTTCACCGACCAACGACCGCGTGCGTATTCAGCTTTACATCACCCGCTACGGCAATAACGAACACCTGATGCTGGTGCGCGACGTGACGCGCATCCATCAGCTGGAGCAGATGCGCAAGGACTTCATCGCCAACGTCTCCCACGAACTGCGCACACCATTGACGGTGATCTGCGGCTACCTGGAAACGCTGCTCGACAACGTCGAGGAAGTGAACCCGCGCTGGAGCCGCGCCCTGCAGCAAATGCAGCAGCAAGGTGGGCGCATGCAGACGCTGCTCAACGATTTGTTGTTGTTGGCCAAGCTGGAAGCCACCGATTACCCGTCCGACAACCACCCGGTGGCCATCGACGGCTTGCTGCAATCGATCAAGAGCGATGCGCAGCAATTGTCCGGGCAGAAGAACCAGCGCATTACCCTGGAAGTGGACCCGACGATCCATCTCAAGGGCAGCGAAGCCGAACTGCGCAGCGCATTTTCCAACCTGGTATTCAACGCAGTGAAATACACCCCGGCCGAAGGCAACATCCGCATTCGCTGGTGGGGCGATGAGCAAGGGGCACACTTGAGCGTGCAGGACTCGGGCATCGGCATCGACAGCAAGCACCTGCCGCGCCTGACCGAACGCTTCTATCGGGTGGATTCCAGCCGCAACTCCAACACCGGTGGCACCGGGCTCGGGCTGGCCATCGTCAAGCATGTGCTGCTGCGCCATCGCGCGCGCATGGAAATCAGCAGCGTGCCGGGCCACGGCAGTACGTTTACCTGCCATTTCGCTCCGGCCCAGGTCAGCCAAACACGGGCAATCAGCACCGCCGACTGATACCGGCCAGCACGCGCCACTAGGCAATCGTCCGGTCAGCCGCTACATTGGCTGACTTGTGCCTGCCTTTCAGGCGCTGCATTTTTCCCCTTTTCGAATACACGGAAACCGCAAAACTCCATCATGGACCCTTCCCCTGGCTTGACCCTCGCGACACTTTTCGCCGATTTCGGCATGATTCTTTTTGCTCTGATCCTGGTCCTGCTCAACGGTTTTTTCGTTGCTGCGGAATTTGCCATGGTCAAGCTGCGCTCGACCCGAGTCGAGGCCATCGCCGATAAAAACGGCTGGCGCGGGCACATCCTGCGTACCGTTCACAGTCAGCTCGATGCCTACCTGTCGGCGTGCCAGTTGGGTATCACCCTCGCCTCCCTGGGCCTGGGCTGGGTCGGTGAACCGGCCTTCGCGCACATCCTCGAACCGTTGCTGGAAACCGTTGGCGTGCAGTCGCCCGAAGTGATCAAGGGCGTGTCGTTCTTCGCCGCGTTCTTCGTGATTTCGTACCTGCACATCGTGGTGGGCGAGCTGGCGCCAAAATCCTGGGCCATCCGCAAACCCGAACTGCTGTCGCTGTGGACCGCCGTGCCGCTGTACCTGTTCTACTGGCTGATGTACCCGGCGATCTACCTGCTCAACGCCAGCGCCAACACCATTCTGCGTATCGCTGGCCAAGGTGAGCCCGGCCCGCATCACGAACACCATTACAGCCGGGAAGAACTCAAGCTGATCCTGCACTCCAGCCGTGGTCAGGACCCCAGCGACCAAGGCATGCGCGTGCTGGCCTCGGCCGTGGAAATGGGCGAGCTGGAAGTGGTCGACTGGGCCAACTCCCGTGAAGACCTGGTGACGCTTGAGTTCAACGCGCCGCTCAAGGAAATCCTGGCGATGTTCCGTCGACACAAGTTCAGCCGCTACCCGGTGTACGACAGCGAGCGTCAGGAGTTCGTCGGCCTGCTGCACATCAAGGACCTGCTGCTGGAACTGGCAGCCCTGGATCACATTCCCGAGTCGTTCAACCTGGCTGAGCTGACCCGCCCGCTGGAGCGCGTGTCGCGGCACATGCCGCTGTCGCAACTGCTGGAGCAGTTCCGCAAGGGCGGTTCACACTTTGCCCTGGTCGAGGAGGCCGACGGCAACGTCATCGGTTACCTGACCATGGAAGACGTGCTGGAAGTGCTGGTGGGCGATATCCAGGACGAACACCGCAAGGCGGAACGCGGCATCCTGGCCTACCAGCCGGGCAAGCTGTTGGTGCGCGGTGACACGCCGCTGTTCAAGGTCGAGCGCCTGCTGGGCATCGATCTGGACCACGTCGAGGCCGAAACCCTGGCCGGGTTGGTCTACGAATCGCTCAAGCGGGTGCCGGAAGAGGAAGAAGTGCTGGAAGTCGAAGGCCTGCGGATCATCATCAAGAAGATGAAGGGGCCGAAGATCATTTTGGCCAAGGTGTTGATGATTGATTGAGGGCGCCTGGATTTAAGACCGAGGCGCGGCCATCGCGGGCAAGCCCGCTCCTACAGGATGAGGCCGAACCAGCCAACCCCCTACTGTTTGCCCAACGCAAAGTTGGGCAACACCCCCATCGGCTGCTTGAACTGGTACGGAATCGAGACCAGGCCCAACCCGGTATTGCGCTGCACCACAAAATGCAGGTGTGGCCCACTGCTGTTGCCGGTGTTGCCCGAGAGCGCCAACGCAGTGCCCACTGACACCCGCTGCCCTTCGCGAACGATCACCGAGCCTTGCTTGAGGTGCAGGTACACGCCCATCGTCCCGTCATCGTGCAGCACCCGCACAAAATTACCGGCGGGGTCGTTGCCGCGCCCGGTCTGCGCATTCTCGGTTTTCACCACCACCCCGCCACGCGCCGCAATGATCGGAGTGCCTTCGGGCATGGCGATGTCCATGGCGTATCGGTTCTTGGGGCCGAAGTGGCTGTACTGGCCATTATTGCCCTGGCTCAGCCGAAACGGACCACCCCGCCAGGGATACGGGTATTGATAGGCCATGGCAGCCCCTGAGGGGTCGCCCAGGGAATATTCGAACTTGGGGACGTAGGCCAGCGGCTTCTGGGCATCCATCGCCGTGAGCAGCGCCAGGCGAATGCTGCTGCGCGCAGGCATGACCCGGCGAATCGGCCGGCTCGGTGCACCATTGACGTTCTGCAGCCCGGCAAAGCTCAACTCGATCTCGACCGGCGCATATAAGTCATTGCGCACATAGACGCTGTCTGCGCCCTTCTTCTTGGTGATGATCAGGTACACCTGCCGCTCGAGGTGCTCGACCATGCGATCGCGGAAGGTGAACACCTGCGCACCTTTGGACGGGCGGTCGCTGTAAGACACCACGCCATTGGCGTCGGTGGACTTGTAGATCGTCATGGCCGACGCCTGGGCGCCGGCCAACAACAGACCGCAGAAAAACATCGAGCGCATGAACATGGGCAGGATTCTGTCGAGTGATACCTGGGAGTGAGCCTAGCAGCTGCAATGGACCCGGGTAGTCGGCAGAGGTTTCAAAGCGGTGTCGCCTTCATCGCGGGCAAGCCCGCTCCCACAGGGGAACGCATTCCACTGCAGGAGCGAGCTTGCTCGCGATGAGGCCAGCTCAGGCGACGCGGCTATCAGGCACCCGGCACAAAATGCTTCTGCGCCGTACCCCGAGCAATCAGGCGCGACAGGTAGTCGAGCTTTTGCGCGTCCTTGTCGACAAAGCGGAAGGTCAGTTGCAGCCATTCGCTGTCGGGTTTCTGTTCATGGGCGACGATGGCGTGCAGGTAGCCGTTCAAGCGCGCTGTTTCCGCACTTTCGCCCTGTTCCAGGTCGAGCACGGCGCTGTCGAGTACTTGTGGCAGGGCATCGACGCGCTTGACCACCAACAGCGCTTCCTTGAGGCTCAAGGCCTTGATCACACAGGGCTGCACGCCGTTGGGCAGGCGCAATTGGCCCTGGCCACGGCCACCGGTGGCAGCAGAGGCCGCTGGCGCTGGCGCTTTCACCGGCGGGCTGTTGAGCAGACCACGGGACGGCGCAGCGGCAGGTGCCGGGGCGGCAGCCGGCGTCGATGCAACGGCGGCAACGGCCGGTTTGCCGCCCGTCAGCGCGCTCAGGGAATCGTTGCCGAAGGCCGAATTCATCTTGGTCGGTGCACTGTTCATCAAGGTATCGAGTTTGCCGACCTTGTTCAGCGCCTGCTTGACCTTGGTCAGCAGTTGTTCGTTGGTGAAGGGTTTGCTGACGTAACCGGAAACACCGGCCTGGATGGCCTGGACGACGTTTTCCTTGTCGCCACGGCTGGTCACCATCACGAAGGGCATGGTCTTGAGGTTGTCCTGTTCACGACACCAGGTCAGCAGCTCCAGGCCAGACATTTCCGGCATTTCCCAGTCGCACAGGACCAGGTCGAACGCTTCGCGCGCCAGGATGGCCTGGGCCTTTTTACCGTTAATGGCGTCTTCGATGCGAATGCCCGGGAAGTAATTACGCAGGCACTTCTTCACCAGGTCACGAATGAACGACGCATCGTCCACGACCAATACACTGACCTTACTCATCCATCACCCCTTTAAAAAATCCTGGCAAGCATACCGCTTTACTGATGGCACTTCGCCATAAACCTCAGTCACGCCGGGACTTTTCGTTCGCGGGTGCTGCTGTGCAATTCTGGCCCGTAAACAAAAACGCCCGGCCAAAAGACCGGGCGCTTTACTAGGGCAATCTTATTTATCGTCAGCTTCGCCCGGAACATTAGCGGTTTCACCACTTGTGCCTTCAACTTCTTCCTTCATGCGCTTGAGGCCCATGTGGCGCACGTCGGTGCCGCGCACCAGGTAAATCACCAATTCGGAGATGTTGCGCGCGTGGTCGCCGATGCGCTCCAGCGAACGCAGCACCCAGATGATGCTCAACACCCGCGAGATAGAGCGTGGGTCTTCCATCATGTAGGTGGCCAGTTCACGCAACGCCGTCTTGTACTCGCGGTCGATGATCTTGTCGTACTGCGCCACCGACAACGCCAGGTCCGCGTCGAAGCGGGCGAAAGCGTCCAGCGCGTCACGCACCATGTTACGCACCTGGTCGCCAATGTGGCGCACTTCGACGTAACCACGCGGCGCTTCGCCTTCCTCGCACAACTGGATGGCGCGGCGGGCGATCTTGGTCGACTCGTCGCCGATACGCTCCAGATCAATCACCGACTTGGAAATGCTGATGATCAACCGCAGGTCGGACGCCGCCGGCTGACGACGGGCCAGAATGCGCAGACATTCTTCGTCGATGTTGCGCTCCATCTGGTTGATCTGTTCATCGATCTCGCGCACTTGCTGAGCCAGGCCGGAGTCCGCCTCGATCAATGCAGTGACCGCGTCGTTGACCTGCTTTTCCACCAGCCCGCCCATGGCCAGGAGGTGGCTGCGCACTTCCTCGAGCTCGGCGTTGAATTGCGCGGAAATGTGATGGGTAAGGCCTTCCTTCGAAATCATGGGTTTGCTCCGCAAAAGCTGTAAGCCGCAAGCTACGAGCTGCAAGCTGTTTAATGTCGTACCCGAACTGCTCTTACTTGCCGCTTGAAGCTTGCGGCTTGTAACTGCCTCAACTAGCCATATCGACCGGTAATGTAGTCTTCGGTCTGCTTCTTCGCCGGATTGGTGAACAGGGTATCGGTGTCGCCGAATTCCACCAGTTTGCCCATGTACATGAACGCCGTGTAGTCGGAGACCCGTGCGGCCTGTTGCATGTTATGGGTGACGATGACGATGGTGAACTTCGATTTCAGCTCATAAATCAGCTCTTCGACCTTGAGCGTGGAAATCGGGTCGAGTGCCGAGCACGGTTCGTCCAGCAGCAGCACTTCGGGCTCCACGGCGATGGTGCGGGCGATCACCAGACGCTGTTGCTGGCCACCGGACAGGCCCAGTGCCGAATCGTGCAGGCGGTCTTTGACCTCGTCCCACAACGCCGCGCCTTTCAATGCCCACTCGACGGCTTCGTCGAGCACGCGTTTTTTGTTGATGCCCTGGATGCGCAGGCCGTACACCACGTTTTCGTAGATCGTTTTCGGAAACGGGTTGGGCTTCTGGAACACCATGCCCACGCGGCGACGCAGCTCGGCCACGTCTTCGCCCTTGCGGTAGATGTTGTTGCCGTAGAGGTTGATTTCACCTTCCACGCGGCAGCCGTCGACCAGGTCGTTCATGCGGTTGAAGGTGCGCAGCAGCGTGGACTTGCCGCAGCCGGACGGGCCGATGAAGGCGGTCACGCGCTGTTTCGGGATGTTCATGCTGACGTCGAACAGCGCTTGTTTATCGCCGTAGAACAGGCTCAGGCCTGGCACTTCGATGGCCACGGTTTCCTGCGCCAGGTTCAGGCTTTGCTTGTCGCGACCCAGGGCGGACATGTTGATGCCGTGGGAATGGGTTTCGTGCTGCATGATCTCACTCCGTTCGTAGCTGCAAGCTTCTAGCTGCAAGCTGCAAGTTTGAGCAAAAGCGGCTTGTAGCTTGCCGCTTGTGGCTAATGGCTTTAGCTATCCAACGCTTTGTATTTTTCTCGCAGGTGGTTACGGATCCACACCGCCGACAGGTTCAACGTCGCGATCACCAGCACCAGCAACAGCGCCGTGGCGTAGACCAGCGGCCGCGCCGCTTCGACGTTCGGGCTCTGGAAGCCGACGTCATAAATATGGAAGCCCAGGTGCATGATTTTCTGGTCCAGGTGCAGGTACGGGTAGTTACCGTCCAGCGGCAGCGACGGCGCCAGTTTCACCACGCCCACCAGCATCAGCGGTGCCACTTCGCCAGCGGCGCGAGCGACAGCGAGGATCATGCCGGTCATCATTGCCGGGCTGGCCATGGGCAGTACGATCTTCCACAGGGTTTCCGCCTTGGTTGCGCCGAGGGCCAGCGAGCCTTCGCGCACCGTACGCGGAATCCGTGCCAGCCCTTCTTCGGTGGCCACGATCACCACCGGCACCGCCAGCAGCGCCAGGGTCAGGGACGCCCAGAGCAGGCCTGGCGTACCGAACGTCGGTGCCGGCAGCGCTTCGGGGAAGAACAGGCGGTCGACCGAGCCGCCCAGCACATAGACGAAGAAGCCGAGACCGAACACGCCGTACACAATTGCCGGGACGCCCGCCAGGTTGTTCACCGCAATGCGGATCACCCGGGTCAGTGCGTTCTGCTTGGCGTATTCACGCAGGTACACCGCCGCCAGTACGCCGAACGGGGTCACGATCATCGCCATGATCAGGGTCATCATTACGGTACCGAAGATCGCCGGGAAGATCCCGCCTTCGGTATTGGCCTCACGCGGGTCGTCGCTGAGGAATTCCCAGACCTTGCTGAAGTAGAAACCGATTTTGGTGAAGGTGCCCATGGCGTTCGGCTGGTAGGCGTGAACCACTTTGCCCAGGCCGATTTCGACTTCCTTGCCGTTGGCATCGCGGGCCGTCAACGCATCGCGGTTGAACTGGGTATGCAGGTCAGTCAGACGCGCTTCGATTTCCTGGTAACGGGCATTGAGTTCGGCGCGCTCGGATTCCATGTCCGCTTGCGCAGCCGGGCTGAGTTTGCCTTCCAGTTCCAGTTTGCGGCCATGCAGACGGAGGCGTTCAAGACCTGAGTTGATGGCGCCAATGTCAGTCTTCTCAATGGTCTTGAGCTGGCCCGCAAGCTTGTTCACCCGGTCGATCCGCGCTTGCAGTTCAGGCCACGCCGCTTCGCCTTCTGCGACGACTTTGCCGTCTTGCTTGACGTTGACCAGATAGCCGTAGAAGTTGCCCCACTCGCGACGCTCAATGGCCATCAGCTCCACGGGCGTCGTTTGGTTGGTCAGCCACTCACCGACGACCCACGTGAAGTCGTTACCGTTCAGGTCACGGTTGCCGACCTTGATCAGCTCACGGGTCATGAATTCCGGGCCTTGGTCCGGCACCGGCAGGCCTGCACTTTTCAGGCGTGCGCGGGGCACTTCTTCTTTCTGTACCACTTCGCCGATGACCAGGTGATTACCCTGCCCCGGTACGTCGTAGCTGGCGTGAATCAAGTCCGCCGGCCAGAAGTGACCCAGGCCGCGCACGGCAATCACCGCCAGCAGGCCGATGGTCATGATGACTGCGATGGACACCGCGCCACCACTGATCCAGACACCCGGGGCGCCGCTCTTGAACCATCCTTTCAGGGAGTTCTGTTTCACAGACTTCTACCTTTCTTAAAGCGACGAGTATTTCTTGCGCAGACGCTGACGAATCAGTTCCGCGAGGGTGTTCATGACGAAGGTGAACAACAGGAGCACCAGCGCCGAGAGGAAGAGCACGCGGTAGTGGCTGCCGCCGACTTCCGACTCGGGCATTTCCACCGCGACGTTGGCGGCCAGGGTGCGCAGGCCTTCGAACAGGTTCATTTCCATGACCGGGGTATTACCGGTGGCCATCAGCACGATCATGGTTTCACCCACCGCACGCCCCATACCGATCATCAGCGCCGAGAAAATACCCGGACTGGCGGTGAGGATCACTACGCGGGTCATGGTTTGCCAGGGTGTGGCACCCAGGGCCAGGGAACCCAGGGTCAGGCCACGGGGCACGCTGAACACGGCGTCTTCGGCGATGGAGTAGATGTTGGGGATCACCGCAAAACCCATGGCCAAACCGACGACCAGGGCGTTGCGTTGGTCGTAGGTGATGCCCAGGTCGTGGGAAATCCACATGCGCATGTCACCGCCGAAAAACCAGTTTTCCATGAACGGGCTCATGTACAGCGAGAGCCAGCCCACGAACAGGATTACCGGAATCAGCAGTGCACTTTCCCAGCCGTCCGGCACTTTCAGACGGATCGATTCAGGCAGGCGACTGAACACGAAGCCTGTGACCAGGATGCCAATCGGCAGCAGCATCAACAGGCTGAAGATGCCCGGCAGATGACCTTCCACATACGGCGCCAGGAACAGCCCGGCGAAGAATCCGAGGATCACCGTCGGCATCGCTTCCATCAGTTCGATCACCGGCTTGACCTTGCGGCGCATGCCGGGCGCCATGAAGTACGCGGTGTAGATCGCTGCGGCAACGGCCAGCGGTGCGGCCAGCAGCATGGCGTAGAACGCCGCTTTGAGGGTACCGAAGGTCAGCGGTGACAGGCTCAGCTTGGGCTCGAAGTCGGTGTTGGCGGCGGTCGATTGCCAGACGTACTTAGGTTCGTCGTAGTTTTCGTACCAGACCTTGCTCCACAGCGCGCTCCAGGAAACCTCGGGATGCGGGTTGTCGAGCAGCAGCGGCTTGATCTGGCCGCCCGCTTCAACGATCACGCGGTTGGCCCGTGGCGACAGGCCGAACAGGCCCTGGCCGTCCACCACCTGATCGACCAGCAAGGTGCGGTGCGCAGTACTGTGGAAAACACCCAACTGGCCAGCGGCGTCCAGGGCGATGAAGCCTTTGCGACGTTCTTCAGCGGTGATTTCCACGATCGGCGTACTGCCCATCTGGAAGGTGCGAATTTGCTTCAAGCGTTGTTCGCCATCCGGATCGCGAGCCATGAACCACTGCGCCAGACCGCCCTTGGAGTCGCCGATGATCAGCGAGATGCCACCCACCAGTTGGGTGGCAGCGGTGACTTGTGCCTCGCCGTCCTCCAACAGTTTGTAGCGTCCGTTGAGGCTTTTGTCGCGCAGGCTGAACACGTCGGCCTGGGCACGACCATTGATCACGTACAGCCACTGCTGACGCGGGTCGACGAAGATATTCTTCACCGGCTCGGTCATCTGCGGCAGCTCAATACGATTCTGCTCGTTGGTGACTTCGCCGGTCATCATGTTCTCTTCGCTGGTCAGCGACAGGACATTGAGTTGCGAACCGGTGGACCCCACCAGCACCAGCGTTGAGTCAGTGGCGTTGAGGCTGACATGCTCCAGCGCACCGCCCGCTTCGTTCAGTGCAACGGGTGCTTCACCGTACGGGTACTCGATCGCCGGGGTAATGGTTTTCTTGCCGTCCGGGTAGCTGACCTTATAAGTGTGGCGAAACACCAGCGCCTGGCCATTGGACAGGCCCACGGCCACCAGCGGATGACCTGGCTGATCCTCGCCGATGGAGGTGACGCTGGCGCCAGCCGGGACCGGCAGGTCGACGCGCTTGAGCTCGGCGCCGCTGTCGATGTCGAAAAACAGCGCCTGGCCCTTGTCGGAAACGCGCATGGCCACCTGGTTCTGTTCTTCCAGGGAAATCATCAGCGGCTTGCCGGCGTCCTGCATCCAGGCCGGGGTAATGGCGTCCTTGGCCGTCAAGCTGGCCCCCTGGAACAGAGGCGCGACGACGTAGGCAAGAAAGAAGAAGATCAGGGTGATCGCGCCCAGCACGGCCAAGCCGCCAACGAGTACATACCAGCGGGTCAGGCGATCCTTGAGCGCGCGAATGCGGCGCTTTCGTTGCAACTCAGGCGTATTGAAATCAATTCGCTTGGGGGGATTTGTAGTCATGTTGGAATTGGCCAGATCATTCATTCGCACACCCTAGCGATCCTGTATGACAGAAAGATGACAGCATGGTGACGCAACAAATCCGCCGCAGGCAGTGACCCGCAGAGGATTGGGAATTTGAAATGAATGGGGGCGGTTTTGGCCGCCCCCATCTTGAGCCTTCGGGGTTCACCCTACGCTCAGTTTGTTACTTCTTTGCGACAGTGCCGCCTTCTTGCAGACCCAGGTCAGCCAGTGCTTTGGCAGCAACCTTGGCTGGCAGTGGGATGTAGCCGTCTTTAACAACCACTTCCTGACCCTGTTTGGACAGAACCAGTTTCACGAACTCGGCTTCCAGCGGGGCCAGAGGCTTGTTCGGGGCCTTGTTGACGTAAACGTAGAGGAAACGCGACAGCGGGTATTTGCCGTTCAGGGCGTTTTCTTCGGTGTCTTCGATGAACTCGGTGCCGCCTTTCTTGGCCAGGGCAACGGTTTTCACGCTGGCGGTCTTGTAGCCGATCCCCGAATAACCGATGCCGTTCAGCGAGGAGCTGATCGACTGCACGACCGAAGCCGAACCAGGTTGTTCGTTGACGTTAGCCTTGTAGTCGCCTTTGCACAGGGCTTCTTCCTTGAAGTAGCCGTAGGTGCCGGATACCGAGTTACGACCGAACAGTTGCACCGGCTTGTTGGCCAGGTCGCCAGTCACGCCCAGGTCGCCCCAGGTTTTCACATCGGCTTTGGCGCCGCACAGGCGGGTGGACGAGAAGATCGCGTCAACCTGTTCCATGGTCAGGTGCTGAATCGGGTTGTCCTTGTGTACGAATACAGCCAGTGCGTCGACGGCAACAGGGATGGCGGTAGGCTTGTAGCCGTACTTCTGCTCGAAGGCTGCCAGTTCGGTGTCCTTCATCTTGCGGCTCATGGGGCCCAGGTTGGAGGTGCCTTCAGTCAGCGCAGGCGGCGCGGTGGCGGAGCCAGCAGCCTGAATCTGGATGTTGACGTTCGGGTATTCCTTTTTGTAGTTCTCGGCCCACAGGGTCATGAGGTTGGCCAGGGTATCGGAGCCGACGCTGGACAGGTTGCCCGACACACCGGTGGTCTTGGTGTAGCTCGGGATAGCAGGGTCAACAGCGGCAACTGCGTTGGCAGTCGCAACGCCAGCAGCGACAAAAGTCATTGCCGCCATCAAACGCTTCAGTTTCATGCCTTACTCCTAGCAGATAGGTGTTTTAAGTCGGGGCCAAGTATCAGCAGGCCATGTGAACACTCTATGGCTGAAATATGACAATTGGATGAAAGGCCATCATTGACCAGGGAATCGTATCAAGCCTCGCCACCAAGGTTGACAAAACAGATGAAAAATATAATTTGTCAACCAAGAGAGGATCACATGATCAATGACCGAATTCGTCGCGCCCGCCTTCTGCGGGGTATGTCACTGGAGGCCTTGGCCCTCCAACTGGGCGACATCACCAAGCAGGCGTTGAGTAAATATGAAAAAGGGCTGAGCACCCCCGATTCGACTCGCCTGTTGAAAATGGCAAAGGTTCTGCAGGTCAACCCTGAGTACTTTTTCCGTGCGGAGGCCGTTCCTCTTGCGCCACTGGAGTTTCGCAAGCTGGCGAAAATGCCCAAATATCGCCAGGTTCAAGTCGAAGAGCAGATCAGGGAACACCTGGAACGGTACATCGCTCTGGAAGACTGCTTCGACCCGGCAGACATTCGAACTCCAGAAACCCCATCGCAAATGTTCCCGGTTTCATCTCTCGACGAAGCTGAGCACGCCGCCGAATTGCTCCGCAATTACTGGGGGATAGGCAGCGACCCTATTTCCAACCTGACCGAACAGTTGGAGGAGCACAGTATCAAGGTCGCGATGCTGACGGGGCCGGAGGATTTCGATGGGGCATGTGCCGCTACCGGCGACGGCCAACACGTATTGATCGCGCTGAATGCTGAGCGTCCAGGTGAACGCATACGCTTTACTGCCGCGCATGAACTCGGTCACTGGGTGATGCAATTATCTGACGACATGCCGGAGCGAGAAAAAGAGAACTGCTGCCATCGGTTCGCCGGAGCCTTTCTCTATCCCGCTAAAGGAGTCACTGGTGACTTCGGCACTCACCCTCGCTCTCGCGTACATCCTCGTGAGCTGTTGATCGCCAAACGCCAATATGGAATTTCCATGCAGGCAGCCCTGCGTCGCCTGAAAGACCTGAACCTTCTCAGCGACAGTGGGTACAAATCCCTCACCATCCAATTCGGTGCAAATGGATGGCGCAAGGCTGAACCTGAACCATTGCCCTGCAAACCACCACAACGGTTTGAATCGTTGGTGTTCTGGGGACTTGCGGAAGGGCTGATTACCAAGTCTCGCGCAGCCGAATTTCTACGCAAACCAGTGAGTGCTCTTGACCCCAATTTCCTGGGCTCACTGGAGAGTGCATGAGCCTGATCTACATCAGCGACACCAATATCTGGATTGATTTCAGGAATGCGGGATTGTTGGATCAAATGTTCAGCCTGCCATTCACTCTTTGCTGTACAGACTTCGTACTGCACGAACTGGAGGACTTTTGCGTCGATGAATTGGTGAGTCACGGACTGTTGGTCGAGTCATTCGACGAATCGGGAGTGACAAGGCTGTTTGGTCTGAAGATGGAGCACAACAATAGTTCTTTGGCCGACGTTTCCTGCTACCTGCTCGCAAAGCAAACAGGTCGGCCACTTTTGACCGGTGACGGAAAACTCCGGCGTCAGGCTCAGCGCGACGGGTTGAAAGTGCATGGCGCTCTTTGGCTGCTGGACTTGATGATTGAGCATCAGGCCATAAGCCCAACAGAGGCCGCCGACGCGCTCATCGATATGCTTGAGCGCGGGGCACGTTTGCCTTCTGGCGAATGCGATACAAGGCTTTCACATTGGCGAAAGCCTTGAAGTGGCTGCTGTTATCGCCCCTTCTTCCAGAGATAAACCCCCAACACAATCCCCATCCCGCACAGCACAGCCACGTAGTACGCCGGCCCCATGGCGCTTTCCTTGAGCAGCAGGCTAACGACCATCGGAGTCAGGCCGCCGAATATGGCGTAGGCAACGTTGTAGGAAAAAGACAGGCCGCTGAAACGCACTACCGGCGGAAACGCCTTGACCATCACGTACGGCACCGCACCGATGGTCCCGACCAGCAGGCCGGTCAGGGCGTACAACGGAAACAGCCAGTCCGGATGCTCGGCCAGGCTGTGATAGAAGGTCCACGAGCTGGCCAGCAAGGCAGTGCAGCCGAACACGAATACACGGCCGGCACCAAAACGGTCAGCCAGCGCACCGGAAATGATGCAGCCGAAGCTCAGCATCACGATGGCCACGCTATTGGATTGCAGGGCCGTCGTCGGTGAGAAGTGGTAGACGGTCTGCAGCACGGTCGGCGTCATCAGGATCAGCACCACGATGCCTGCCGACAGCAGCCAGGTCAGCAACATGGAAATGACAATCGCCCCACGATGGTCACGCAGCACCGCGCGCAGCGGCACTTCCTCGGCCAGGGCCTTGCGCTGTTGCAGCTCGGCGAACACCGGGGTCTCGTGCAGCCAGCGGCGCAGATACACCGAGAAGAGGCCAAACACACCGCCGAGCAGGAACGGGATCCGCCAGGCGTAATCGGACACTTCCACCGGGGTGTAGAGGCTGTTGATCGCGGTGGCGACCAGCGAGCCCAGCAGAATGCCCGCGGTCAGGCCGCTCGTCAGCGTACCGCAGGCATAACCGATATGCCGCTGCGGCACGTGTTCGGAAACGAAGACCCAGGCGCCCGGCACTTCACCACCAATCGCCGCGCCCTGGATCACTCGCATCAACAGCAGCAGGATCGGCGCCCACAGGCCGATTTGTGCGTAAGTCGGCAGCAGGCCCATGATCAGGGTCGGCACCGCCATCATGAAAATACTCAGGGTGAACATCTTCTTGCGCCCCAGCAGGTCGCCGAAGTGCGCCATCACGATGCCGCCCAACGGCCGGGCCAGGTAACCCGCCGCGAAAATGCCGAAGGTCTGCATCAGCCGCAGCCACTCAGGCATGTCGGCCGGGAAGAACAGCTTGCCCACGACGGTTGCAAAGAAAACGAAAATGATGAAGTCGTAGAACTCCAGCGCGCCGCCCAGGGCAGACAGCGACAGCGTCTTGTAATCATTACGGGTCAACGGTCGTGCGGGTTGGGTCGGCTGCGCGATGCTCGAAGGCGCTGTGGTCATGGCAAGGCTTCTCTTTATAGGCGGTTCTGCCACCCCGACAACGCTGGCCAGGGCTTGGGCAGGTCCGGCACGATAGCAAATTGTTCGAAAAAGCACATAGAGGCGCGTGTTTGACGGTCAAAATGAGAACCGGACGGTCGTCTCGGAGTCTATCGACCGATATACTCGGGGTCTTGCAACGGTTTTGAAGGGTTGCTGTGCGAAAACGCCTGTCGGGATTCAGGCGGTTTCGCAGAGTTTCCCTTTAGGCGCCTTACGAAAAACGTGACGAACAGGGTATGTTCGGGGCTGAATCGTTTTTCTTTAGACGGCTATTCACCTTGCAACACTTATGAAGAGTCACGGGTCAGAGGCACCCCCGGCATGATAGAGCTCGAACAAGAAGATCCGATCCCCCAGGGCGACCTGGCCTTGCAAATCACCGCGCTCCCACGGGAAACCAACGGTTTCGGCGATATTTTCGGCGGCTGGCTGGTCGCGCAGATGGACCTGGCCGGCACCGCTATGGCCAGCAAGGTTGCCGGCGGTCGAGTAGCCACCGTTGCGATCGATCGCATGGCGTTCCTGGTACCCGTCGCCGTGGGCGCGCAGTTGTCCTTTTATACCCAGGCGCTGGAAATTGGCCGCAGCTCCATCCAGATGATGGTCGAGGTCTGGAGCGACGACCCGCTGTCCAGCGAGTGGCGTAAAGTGACGGAAGCGGTGTTCGTGTTCGTTGCCATCGACGGCAGTGGCCGCACCCGTTCGGTTCCGCCACGGGCGCGTTAAACGCAGCCACTGTTTTGCGGTCCATTGCAGTCCTGTTCCCGATAGAGAGTGGTTCCATGAACACGCCCAACGTTGAAGCCGTGAAGCTCAATGAACTGAACTGCTGGCGTATTCGTCACGGTCAGGCCGAATTGCTGGTGGCCCAGCAAGGCGCGCACATCCTCAGTTATCAGTTGGCCGGCCAGCCGCCGCTGATCTGGCTGAACGATGAAGCGGTGTTCAAGACCGGCACCAACATCCGTGCTGGCGTGCCGGTGTGCTGGCCGTGGTTCGGTAATTTGGCGCGCAACCCGCAGAGCGTCCAGGCCATGCGCACCAGCAGCGAGCCGGCCACTGCCCACGGTTTTGTGCGGGCAACGGATTGGGAGCTGGCGGGTATCGAGACCGAAGGCGAAAGTCTGAAGGTGGAATTCGTCCTGCCCTACCCCGAAGGTGGCTTCGCCGAGTGGCCCCATCAGGTGGGCCTGACGCTGAGCATTCGCCTGGACGAGCAACTGCACATCAGCCTGACCAGCCACAACCAGGGGACCGACACGGTGACCCTCAGCCAGGCGCTGCACACTTATTTCGCGGTCAGCGATGTGCGCAACGTGCACGTCGAAGGGCTTGATGGCTTGAGCTACATCGAAACGCTGGAAGACTGGAAAACCAAACCCCAGACCGGCGACCTGCATTTTGCCGGCGAGACCGACCGGATCTATCTCGATACCCCGCCGAAGCTGAGCATTGTCGACCCCACCTGGGAGCGGCGCATCGAGCTGACCAGCAGCGGATCGCGCTCAGCGGTGATCTGGAGCCCATGGGTAGCTCGCGCTGCGGCATTCAGCGACATGGCTGACGATGGCTGGCAGCGCATGCTGTGCATCGAGACGGCGAACCTGATGGATGACGTGGTGACGCTCAAGCCGGGGGCCATGCATACGCTGGGTGTGAGTATCGGTAGCAAGCCCCTCTGACACCGCTTTTCTAAATGTGGGAGCGGCGGTGCGGCGATCCCACCGGGGTGGACTGTGCAAGCCTTGCGCTTACAAATCCGACTCTTTCACCACCCGCACCTTCGCCGCATCCAGTGCGTAGGCCGCGTCGGCCAGGTCGTTGTTGACCTTCTCGATCTTCAAGGTCCCCGTCACCCATAACGGGGTGTAGATGTCGTTAAGCTTCAAGCCCTGTGGATAACGCACCAGCACCAACTGATTGGGCGGCGGTGGCGGCACGTGAATGCAGGCGCCCGGATACGGCACAAGGAAGAACAGTGTACTGCGGCCTTTGGCATCGGACTCCAGCGGCACCGGGTAACCGCCGATGCGAATGTGCTTGTCGTTCATCGACGGCACCGTCTTGGTCGAGTACATCACCGCCGGCAAGCCCTTGGCCTGTTTCATGCCACCTTTCTGGTCAAAGGTGCCATTGGCTTCGGGGGAGTTGTGATCGATTTCGGGCATGGCCTCGAGGGCTTTCTGGTCGGACTTGGGCATCAGATCCAGCCAGTCGGTTTCCGGCAGTTCGCCGGCGTGGGCAAAGCCCGAGCCCAGTAAAACAAGAGTCAACAAAAGACGGCGCATGAAGGTGCTCGGCAAGGGGGACGATACGACGCCGAGCATTCTAGCCCTCTCCGCGCATTTGTCAGAGAGGGCTTTGTCGCTTGAATCAGTTCTTTTTGATCAGACCGTAGATCACCAGTAAAACGATGGCGCCAATCAGCGCGCCAATGAAACCGGCACCTTGGCCTGCCTGGTAGATGCCCAGGGCCTGGCCGCCGTAGGTGGCTGCCAACGAACCGCCAATACCGAGCAGGATGGTCATGATCCAGCCCATGCTGTCATCGCCCGGTTTCAGGAACCGGGCCAGCAGGCCGACGATCAAGCCGATAAAGATGGTTCCGATAATTCCCATGGCACTTCCCTCTGGTTTGGTAGATAGAAGCCTAGTCAGACTTTGGCATCCTGCCATGAGAGAACGGCGGGCCCGCAATGGTTCCGCCGTTGCCACGTGAAACTGGATTTACTCGGCGATCAGCGCTTCAACCTTGAGGATCTGCGCGGCCAGCGTCTCGCGATCGGCACACCGCAGGTTGGCGTGGCCGACTTTGCGCCCGGCCTTGAAGGCCTTGCCGTAGTGATGCAGATGGCAATCGGCGATGGCCAGGACCTTGTCCGCCTCAGGTACTTTGCCGATGAAATTGAGCATTGCGCTCTCGCCCACCTTGGCCGTCGAACCCAACGGCAGGCCGGCGACGGCCCGCAGATGGTTTTCGAACTGGCTGCATTGCGCGCCTTCGGTGGTCCAGTGCCCAGAATTGTGTACACGCGGCGCGATTTCGTTGGCTTTCAAGCCGCCGTCGACTTCAAAGAATTCGAAGGCCATTACGCCGACGTAATCCAGCTGCTTGAGCACGCGGCTGGAATAATCTTCTGCCAGGGCCTGCAACGGGTGATCGGTGCTGGCGACCGACAGCTTGAGGATGCCGCTGTCGTGAGTGTTGTGCACCAGTGGGTAGAACCTGGTCTCACCATCGCGAGCCCGCACGGCAATCAGCGACACTTCGCCGGTGAACGGCACGAAGCCTTCCAGCAGGCAGGCGACGCTGCCCAGTTCAGCAAAGGTACCGACCACGTCTTCAGGTGTGCGCAAGACTTTCTGACCCTTGCCGTCGTAACCCAGGGTGCGCGTTTTGAGCACGGCCGGCAGGCCGATGGTCGCCACGGCGGCGTCCAGGTCGGCTTGCGACTGGATGTCGGCGAACGCCGGGGTGGGGATCCCCAGGTCCTTGAACATGCTCTTCTCGAACCAGCGATCACGAGCAATGCGCAAGGCTTCGGCGCTCGGATAGACCGGGACGAATTGCGAGAGGAACGCCACGGTTTCAGCCGGTACGCTCTCGAATTCGAACGTCACCAGATCGACTTCATCGGCGAGCTGGCGCAGGTGGTCCTGATCGCCGTAATCGGCCCGCAGGTGTTCACCCAACGCGGCTGCACAAGCATCCGGTGCGGGGTCCAGGAAAGCGAAGTTCATGCCCAGCGGAGTGCCCGCCAGCGCCAACATGCGACCCAACTGGCCGCCACCGATTACACCGATCTTCATCGTCAACAACCTCAGGCGATACGTGGGTCTGGATTTTCCAGCACGCTGTCTGTCTGTTCGGCACGGAAGGTTTTCAAAACCTTGTGGAACTGCGGGTGCTTGGCGCCCAGGATACTTGCCGACAGCAGCGCGGCGTTGATCGCACCTGCCTTGCCGATGGCCAGGGTCGCCACTGGGATGCCCGCCGGCATTTGTACGATGGACAGCAGCGAGTCGACGCCCGAGAGCATGGCGGACTGCACCGGCACACCCAGCACCGGCAGGTGAGTCTTGGCCGCACACATGCCTGGCAGGTGCGCTGCGCCACCGGCACCGGCGATGATCACCTCGATGCCACGCGCCTCAGCCTCTTCGGCGTACTGGAACAGCAGGTCCGGGGTGCGGTGAGCAGAAACCACTTTCACCTCGTAGGGAATGCCGAGCTTTTCCAGCATATCGGCGGTGTGGCTAAGGGTGGACCAATCGGACTTGGAGCCCATGATCACGCCAACCAATGCACTCATCGTCGTGCCTCTTCTCTCTGGGCGCCCGCAGGCGCGTCAAAAACAACAAGCCACGCAAAATGCGTGGCTTGAATTGTACGAAAAATAGCCGGACGAGCCGGCCAAAGGCCGCGCAGTATACCGCAATACCGAAGATAAACAGCCCCTGTTTCGACCATCTGTCATCTGCCATGAAAGGGCCGATTATTGACTCGAAAGTCAGCGGCCTGACTCTCAAGAAACACACAAGCGCTCGCTGATCAACTTCTGAAAAGTATCAACTAAGCAAAATGATGCGTGCCAGATCGGCAATAGTGAGAAATATACAACTTCTCGCTATATGCTTGCGTGAAGTTTAACTTAGCCCCCGCAACAACAACCCCCATAAACAACTGAACTAGACATAAATAAAAACATGACTAACAAAAACCCTATCGATATATTCGTCGTCATCCATGAGGATATAAACCCATCGACAAAACAACAGATGGCAGCGAGTTACTTTAGCCATCTACAGAAAGAGCTAGAAAGTTTCACCGATCGGAAGGTCAACATTTTCTATGGCACAGGCTCTCCCCACAACAAGTTTGACTACAAGGGAAGCAATGAAACGGAAATATTGCAACGCTGGGAAAAACTGGGTCTCCAGTGGCTGGAGTTTCGCAGCAAAGAAGGCTTCATAATCACTCAAACAAGCCTGGTGCTATTGTTCACCGCACACCCTATCAATGAAAACGTCTCGGGCGCCGCTTTGGTGGATTTGCGCAAAAATGGCGGTCGGTTTGCGATTGCATCGGCTGGCAGCAATTTGTATCCCGCTCATGAGATAGGTCATTTGCTGGGCGCAAAACATGATGACTATGAAGTCAACTATGATGGCTGGTGGTGTGAAACTTACATGACTCCAAACCCCCATCTCTTACGGAGCAATTGTTACAAATACAGCCCGGCTAATCGAAACGCCATTAAACACTACCTCGCGTCCATGGATTAAGGATTAAGCGGCAATATCCGCGTAACCTGATGCTGAACCTGAAGCACGACTAACTGGGGGTCGCCGCCCCTTCAAGTTTGCGCCACAACAAGCGCACATTGGCCTTGCGAACCAACGCGCAGCGGTACAGACGAATCTCCAGGGGCACATGCCATTGCGGGCCGCCGCAGATCACCAGTTCGCCGCGTGCCAATTCCGCTCGCACACTCAACTGCGGCACCCAGGCGATGCCCAGGCCTTCGAGCGCCATGCTTTTGAGGCTGTCGGCCATGGCAGTTTCGTAGACGGTCGTGAACCGCAAGGCGCGCTGGCGCAACAGCAGGTTCACCGAGCGCCCCAGAAACGCACCGGCGCTATAAGCCAGCAGCGGCACGCTGCCCTCGCCTTCCAGGTCGAACAGTGGCTTGCCGTCTGCATCCGCCGCGCAAACCGGCAGCATCTCGGTCTGGCCCAAGTGCAGCGAAGGGAAGATTTCCGGGTCCATTTGCATCGCCGCATCCGGGTCATAGAACGCCAGCATCAGGTCGCAACCCCCTTCTCGCAACGCATGCACCGCGTCGCCGACGTTGGTGGCGACCAGTCGCGTCGCGATGTTCAGACCTTCGTTACGCAGTTGCGCGATCCAGCGCGGGAAGAATCCCAGCGCCAGCGAGTGTGCGGCGGCGACTTGCATCACTTCGCCCTGCCCGCCTTCAAGGTGATGTAGATGGCGCAGCACTTCGCCGAGTTGCTCGACCACCGTTCGCGCAGTCACCAGAAACAATTGACCCGCCGCCGTCAGCTCGATGGGGGTACGCGAACGGTTGACCAGTTGCAACCCCAGCGCCGCCTCAAGGCTGCGAATACGCCGGCTGAACGCCGGTTGCGTCACGAAGCGGCGCTCAGCCGCCTGGGAGAAGCTACGGGTAGCGGCCAGGGCACTGAAGTCTTCCAGCCATTTACTTTCCAGGTTCATTACGTCCTCCCGGACACGCACCAAATTGGGTCGCACGCTCGCCGCAAACACGGCGTCACACCAGCATTATGCCGAATATGCATAGGCCAGTGTTTAACAGCATTGGCCCTAAATTATCCACAAGCCTAGCATTTGCAGTGTTCCGGCACAGACCGGGTCCATATCGAGATGATTTCCGTCATGTCCTCCGCTGCATCATTCCGCACAGAAAAAGACCTGCTTGGCGTACTCGAAGTACCGGCTCAAGCGTATTACGGCATCCAGACCCTGCGAGCGGTGAATAACTTCCGTCTCTCCGGCGTTCCGATTTCGCATTACCCCAAGCTGGTGGTCGGCCTGGCCATGGTCAAGCAGGCTGCTGCTGACGCCAACCGCGAGCTGGGTCACCTGAGCGAAGCCAAGCACGCCGCCATCAGCGAAGCCTGTGCACGATTGATCCGCGGCGATTTCCACGAAGAGTTCGTGGTGGACATGATTCAAGGCGGCGCTGGCACTTCGACCAACATGAATGCCAACGAAGTCATCGCCAACATCGCGCTGGAGGCCATGGGTCACCAGAAAGGCGAATACCAATACCTGCACCCCAACAATGACGTGAACATGGCGCAGTCGACCAACGACGCCTACCCGACCGCGATCCGCCTGGGTCTGCTGCTGGGTCACGACACCCTGTTGGCCAGCCTCGACAGCCTGATCCAGTCGTTCGCCGCCAAGGGTCAAGAGTTCAGCCACGTCCTGAAGATGGGCCGTACCCAACTGCAAGACGCCGTGCCGATGACCCTCGGCCAGGAATTCCGTGCCTTCGCCACCACCCTGAGTGAAGACCTGGCACGCCTGAAGACGCTGGCGCCAGAACTGCTGACCGAAGTGAACCTGGGCGGCACCGCCATCGGCACCGGCATCAATGCCGACCCGCGTTACCAGGCCCTGGCCGTTCAGCGCCTGGCCACCATCAGCGGTCACCCGCTGGTACCGGCAGCCGACCTGATCGAAGCCACCTCTGACATGGGCGCCTTCGTGCTGTTCTCCGGCATGCTCAAGCGCACCGCAGTCAAGCTGTCGAAGATCTGCAACGACCTGCGCCTGCTCTCCAGCGGTCCGCGCACCGGCATCAACGAGATCAACCTGCCAGCGCGTCAACCTGGCAGCTCGATCATGCCCGGCAAGGTCAACCCGGTGATTCCGGAAGCCGTGAACCAAGTGGCTTTCCAGGTCATCGGTAACGACCTGGCCCTGACCATGGCAGCCGAAGGTGGTCAACTGCAACTGAACGTGATGGAGCCGCTGATCGCCTTCAAGATCCTCGACTCGATCCGCCTGCTGCAACGCGCCATGGACATGCTGCGCGAGCACTGCATCACCGGCATCACCGCCAACGAAGCGCGTTGCCGCGAGCTGGTCGAACACTCGATCGGCCTGGTCACCGCACTGAACCCGTACATCGGCTACGAAAACGCCACGCGCATCGCTCGCATCGCACTTGAAAGCGGCCGCGGCGTATTGGAACTGGTGCGCGAGGAAGGCTTGCTCGACGACGCCATGCTCGACGACATCCTGCGTCCGGAAAACATGATTGCTCCGCGTCTGGTGCCTTTGAAGGCATGAGCCGACGCGTACTTGTAGCACCGCTCACCAGGTTGAGGGACTAGACACCTCTCACCTTTTGAGGGCCTGGAGGTCGCTCTCCAGGCCCTTTTTTTATCCGCTGCAAATGCACCACCAGTGGGAGCGGGCTCGCTCGCGAAGGCGGTGTGTCAGTGACACATGTATGAGCTGACACACCGCTTTCGCGAGCAAGCCCGCTCCCACCCAAAGCAAAACCGTGCAGACGGACACAACTGCGACCGGTATAGTGCCGCCCCTCTTCGCGGGGGCGGTCGTCGGTAGCGAGATCACAACCCAAGCGATACCCCTTACTTACAACAAACCCGCGAATTGGAACCGGAACGAAACCTTCGCACCACCAGCTCTGCCGCAAAAAAGCCGGTGTAACACGATGTTTCCACCCGACCAGCATTTGCTCACATAAAAACAGCGAGGAATAATCCATGCTCGAAGTCATCAACGACTTCCTCTCAGGGAAAGTACTGATCGTGCTCATTGTCGGGCTCGGTAGCTACTTCACGATCCGCTCGCGTTTCGTTCAACTGCGTCATTTCTTCCACATGTTCGCGGTGTTCCGCGACAGCCTCAAAAGCAGCGCTGGCCAGCTCAGCTCGTTCCAGGCCCTGATGCTCAGCCTCGCCGGCCGAGTGGGTGCGGGCAACATTGCCGGCGTTGGCATTGCCGTGACCCTGGGTGGCCCGGGTGCCGTGTTCTGGATGTGGGTGACCGCTCTGGTCGGCATGTCCAGCAGCTTCTTCGAATGCTCCCTCGGCCAGCTGTACAAACGCTGCGACTCCGAAGGCCAGTTCCGTGGCGGTCCGTCGTACTACATTGAACACGGCCTGAAAAAGCGCTGGCTGGGCGCGATCATGGCGTTCCTGTTGCTGGTGACCTTCGGGTTTGCCTTCAACGGCCTGCAATCCCACGCCGTGACCCACTCGCTGAACAATGCGTTCGGTTTCGACACCACCTGGACCGGCCTGGCGCTGGCGGTGTTGCTGGGCCTGGTGTTCATCGGCGGGATCAAGCGTATTGCCAAGGTCGCTGACCTGCTGGTACCGGTGAAAACCCTGGTGTACATCGGCGTGACCATCTACGTGATCGTGCTGCAATTCGACCACGTGCCGGCCATGCTGATGACCATCGTCAAGAGCGCATTCGGTCTGGACCAGGCCTTCGGCGGCCTGGTCGGCAGTGCGATCGTCATGGGCGTGAAGCGCGGCGTGTTCGCCAACGAAGCCGGCCTTGGCAGTGCGCCAAACGTGGCGGCCGTGGCCTCGGTGGAGCATCCGGTGGCACAAGGCGTGGTACAGGCGTTCAGCGTGTTCCTCGACACCTTCGTGATCTGCACCTGCACCGCGTTGCTGATCCTGCTCTCGGGCTTTTACACCCCGGGCTTCGAAGGCGACGGCATTGCCCTGACCCAGAACTCGCTGGCGGCTGTCGTCGGCGATTGGGGTCGGATGTTCATCTCGGTGGCACTGGCGCTGTTCGTGTTCACGTCGATTCTCTACAACTACTACCTGGGCGAGAACAATCTGCGCTTCTTGATTGGTGAAAACCGCAAGGCGTTGATCGGATACCGCGTCATGGTGTTGGCCCTGATCTTCTGGGGCGCCATCGAAAACCTCGGCACGGTGTTCGCATTCGCCGACATCACCATGACGCTGTTGGCGTTCGTGAACCTGATCGCGCTGTTCCTGCTGTTCAAGGTCGGCATGCGCATCCTGCGTGACTACGACGACCAGCGTGCAGCCGGGATCAAGACGCCGGTGTTCGATTCGAGCAAGTTCCCGGACCTGGACCTGGATCTGAACGCCTGGCCAGCCAACCCGCCAGCGGCCGGCAAGGCCGAAGCCGAGGCGCAAGGCGTACCCGCAGCGCAACGCTGATCGGTTAAAGTTCGAAACACCTGTGGGAGCGAGCTTGCTCGCTCCTACAAAGGACGTCATTGTTCTCGGAGCCGCTTCATGAATTCCTCGACCTACCCCGCCGCTCAGCACGTCATGGTGCTTTACACGGGTGGCACCATCGGCATGCAGGCCAGCGCCAACGGCCTGGCCCCGGCATCCGGTTTCGAAGCGCGGATGCGCGAGTATCTGCACAGCCAGCCTGAGCGGGTCGTACCGCAGTGGCGCTTTCGCGAGATGTCTCCGCTGATCGACAGCGCCAACATGTCCCCGACGTACTGGCAGCAACTGCGTGAGGCGGTGGTCGACGCAGTGGACGTGCAAGGTTGTGACAGCGTGCTGATCCTGCACGGCACCGACACCCTGGCCTACAGCGCGGCAGCCATGAGTTTTCAACTGCTGGGCATCAAGGCTCGCGTGTGCTTTACCGGTTCGATGCTGCCTGCCGGCGTGACCGACAGCGATGCCTGGGAAAACCTTGGCGGCGCGCTGGTTGCCCTAGGTCAAGGACTGGCGCCGGGCGTGCACCTGTACTTCCACGGCGAACTGCTGGACCCGACCCGATGCGCCAAGGTGCGCAGTTTTGGCCGGCATCCGTTCAAACGCCTGGACCGTCAGGGTGGCGGTGTGAAAGCCTCGACGCTGCCGGTCGCGCTGAATTACAACCAACCCAAACAACTGGCGAACGTTGCGGTGTTGCCGCTGTTTCCGGGCATTGGCGCCGAGCAACTGGACGGCGTGCTGCAAAGCGGCATCCAGGGCCTGGTGCTGGAGTGCTACGGCAGCGGCACGGGCCCCAGCGACAACCCGCAGTTTCTCGCCGCGCTGTCGCGGGCGCGCGACAACGATGTGGTCGTCGTTGCCGTAACGCAGTGCCATGAAGGTGGTGTGGAGCTGGATGTGTACGAAGCCGGCAGCCGCTTGCGCGGTGTGGGTGTGTTGTCGGGTGGTGGCATGACCCGCGAAGCGGCGTTCGGCAAGTTGCATGGTTTGCTGGGGACCGGGCTCGATGTGGCCGAAGTACGTCGGCTCATGGAACTCGACCTGTGCGGTGAGCTGAGCTGAGCTGAGCTGAGCTCCACCCCTTTGTAGGAGCGAGCATGCTCGCGATGGACGTTAACGATGAAGCGGGATATCAGATATCCCGCGGTGCCCTTGCGTCCATCGCGAGCGTGCTCGCTCCTACAGGGGACCGCGTACGGCATATTCCTTGCTGTAATCCAGCCACACCCCAGGCTGGAAGCTCCCATGCTCCACTCCCACCTCACCACGCTCAACGCTGTTTCCCTGGTGCTCAACGCCTTCAAGGCCGACGGTTTGTCCAGCGAGGCGCTGTTGGCCGGCAGTGGTATCAGCACCGCAGACCTGAGCCGGGCGGACACGCGCATCACCACCAACCAGGAAATGCAGGTGTGTGCCAACGCGGTGGCGCTCAAACGCGACATCGGCCTGGAGCTGGGTCGGCGCATGCATGTTTCGTCCTACGGCATGCTCGGTTATGCGCTCCTCACCAGTGCCACCTTCGGTGACGCTTTACGTCTGGCGATGCGTTATCCGGCGCTGTTGGGAACACTTTTTGAACTGGGCCTGGAAGAAGATGGCGAACGCATCTGGTTCGTCGCCGGCGATTACCGCGAAAGCCCGGCCATGGCAGTGTTCAACGCGGAGTTTTGCATGGTGTCGTTGAAAGTCATCTGCGACGACCTGCTTGGGCATTCGCTGCCGCTGCTGGCGGCACGCTTCGAACACCCTGGGCCCGACTATCGGGCAACCTATGCCGAACACTTCGATTGCCCACTGAGTTTCGACGCCCCGAACAACGCTTTCGCCTTTGATAAGCGCTGGCTCGATCAACCCTTGCCGTTGGCCGATGTCATCACCCACCAGGCCATGGCCGAACGCTGCCGCAAACAGAACACCGAATTCACCGGGCGCCAGGCCTGGCTGGGGCGAATTCGCCAACTGCTCAGCGCTCAACTCAATGCGGCACCGGGCCTGGACGGTCTGGCCGGGCAGATGAAATGCTCCACGCGAACCCTGCGCAGGCATCTCAAGGACATGGGCTGCAGTTATCAGGAGTTGCTCGACGAGCTGCGTTTCGAACAGGCCAAGCAGATGCTGTGCGAGGACCAGATGCCGATCTACCGGATTGCCGAGGCGCTGGGTTTCAGCGAGACGGCGAGTTTTCGGCATGCGTTCGTGCGCTGGAGCGGTGTAGCACCGAGTCAGTTCAGACCCTGAATACTCACTGCCGCGCCAATAAGGGGCGAATTCCGGTCATAGGTTTTGGCCATATCAATCCCCTTTTGGCCTTTCCTGCCGTTCTCCAAAATCGCGGGTGCCGCAAGACTGTGAGCAACCGAATCAGCTTGCGGAGAACAACAAATGCTGACGATCTACTCCGATGATCACCACCTGCACCACGGCCGTTGCGAATTGATCGACGGGCAACTCAAGCCCTGTTTCGAAATGCCTTCGCGCGCCGACCATGTCCTGCAACGGGTGAACAACCAGAATTTGGGACCGGTCAAAGCGCCCAAGGATTTCGGCCTCGACCCGATCGCCCGCGTACACACTCGCGACTACCTCGACTTCTTCAAGGGTGCCTGGGCACGCTGGACCGAATTCAATACCGACGGCGACTTGCTGCCCTACACCTGGCCAGCGCGCACCCTGCGCGCGATCAAGCCGAAAAGCCTGCACGGCGAACTCGGGTATTACAGCTTCGACGGTGGCGCCCCGATCACCGCCGGGACCTGGCAAGCGGCCTATAGCGCCGCGCAAGTGGCATTGACCGCCCAGGCGGAGATCCAGCGCGGCGCCCGCAGCGCCTTCGCCCTGTGCCGCCCGCCGGGACATCACGCCGCCAGCGATGTCATGGGTGGCTATTGCTACCTCAACAACGCTGCCATTGCCGCCCAGGCCTTCCTCGATCAGGGCCACAAGAAAGTCGCGATCCTCGACGTCGACTATCACCACGGCAATGGCACCCAGTCGATTTTCTACGAGCGCAGTGACGTCCTGTTCACCTCGATCCACGGCCACCCGGAAGCCGAGTTTCCGTTTTTCCTTGGTTTTGACGATGAGTTGGGCGAAGGCGCGGGCGAAGGTTTCAACTTCAACTACCCACTGCCCGCCGGCAGCGGTTGGGACACCTGGAGCGCTGCGCTGGAACAGGCCTGCAAAGAGATCGAAAACTACGGCGCCGACATCATCGTCGTTTCACTGGGCGTCGATACGTTCAAGGACGATCCGATCTCGCAATTCAAGCTCGACAGCCCGGATTACCTGGCGATGGGCAAGCGAATCGCCGGTCTCGGCAAGCCCACGCTGTTCGTGATGGAAGGCGGTTATGCGGTCGAGGAAATCGGCATCAACGCCGTGAACGTACTCGAAGGTTTTGAAAGTTTCTAATCAGTCATCCGCCCCAAAGACCCGCACACTGCGGGTCTTTTTTTGCCCACGATATTTATCTACCGCCAGCCGGCGGCGTCCGCCCGATAACGTCTTCGACCCCAAAGCTGTGTCATCTGCAGCGGTCATCAGGAGACAACCATGTCCGAAACCACCTTCCAGAAAGAACTGGATTTACTGACCGAACTGATCACGGGCCCCTTGATCACTGAAGTCGCCGCCAATGTGCTGCGGCCAGCGCTTGCCGCGTTGTACCCGCACTTGGAAATCAATCCGGCGCTCGCCACGGTCGTGAGTCCGACCTGGGTGATCACCACCGGACACGTGATCCCCGGAAAAAACACCTACGAATCCCTGACCAATGTGCTGATACGCCTGGGGTACACGCGGGGGTACGTGAATTACATCGACGGCGAACACTTTCTGACACTGCATCCGGGTGTCGAACCGATGGTTCAACTGGCCGTGAAGATCGATGCCATCGGCGGCCTGCTCAATTCGCTCGCACCGCTGTTGTTCAATGCATTTCAGCAACAACAGCTCGATTACTGGAACACGCTGATCCGCCCCTCAACGCCGCGATGGCATCAACTCTCGCTGTCGCTGCAAGGCATCTGGAACCTCGACCCGACCCTGGATTGGAACGAAGACGAAAAAGCCATGGCGCGTGCGGTGTTCAGCCAGCCGGATCGGGCAATACGACGGATGACCGACAAGTACCTGACCAAGGCGTGCCTGATCGACATTGACGTGGTGGCAGAACCAGGCACAACGGATAAGCACTCGTGGATTCTCGATGCGGCCGTTCTCGTTGGCACACTCGGCGGGCGGACGTACGTGATCACGCACTCGATCATCGAGGGATTCAAACGTTACGACTCTTTGGACGCATTGGGTAAAAGGCTGCCCACCCAGCAGAACATCCAGTGGCGACTGTATGAGCCCGACGGCCATTTTTTTCATCATCAGGCCTGCGCACTCATTGCCCTGGAAGTCGACGCCATTGGCGACCTTAACCGCCCTGACAAGTCCTCGCCAGTGAACCCGTCATCGCCCTCGAATCCTCATCCCAGGAATTTCACGAGCGGCGACCAACCACCGTCCTCCTACTTCAGCAAAGTCGAAGCCTTGACGCCCAACTGGCTGAAACGTGCTTCACCGGCAGACCTCACCCGCTACAGCCGGCACTTGATGGACATTGCCAACTTGCGAGAAAAGGATGCGGGCAAGACCTTTCTTGACGACATTCCGGCATTGCGCGAATTCACCCTGCAACGGCTGCGCGAGCGGATCATCAAGGATCACCCCGATGCCTCGACGCTCAAGCTTGAGGACGTCGAATTCAGTATCACCAGCGTGGTGGTGATCGGGACCTTTGTCGTACCGACGAAGACCCAGACCCTGCGGCTCTCGCTGGTGGACCTGGCACTGCAAAATCTGGTCGGCCTACCGCTGGGGAACAAGGCTGTGCAGTACAAAAACCGCAACCCGACGCCAGGCTGGATGACCGCCGAGTATCTGGAGCAACTGGTCACTCAGGTGGACATTGGCCAGACCTATCCCGCCCTGATCAAGCGCAAGCTGCTCACCGACACGCAGGACACATCACGCAGGCAAGGCTTGTACAGTCGGCACCTGCGCATCCAGCTGCCGCTGCAAGCGCTGCAACGCAAGATCCGCGGCGAGGAAGGTCTCGACGAGCGCGGTTATCAATACCTGCTGGCGGTCATGCAGGAGGACCCCGCTCTGCGCTATGTCGACGGGCTGGAAATCATCATTCGGCCGTTGGCGTTCGTCACTGGCGACGATGCCGAGAGCTCGGCGGATACGGTCGCGAACATGTTTGTCATCGGGCCACGCTTGGCGACCAAGGGTCCGTGCCTGCTCTACCGACCGCTGCTTGAGCATCCGCTGTTGCAATATCCAGGCGAGGCGAACCTGCTGTATGCGATCAGACACAGCACAATACTGCGGCAATCCATCCTGGCCTGGCTGCCGGACGGCGTGCGTTTCAACTACTCGCAATACGTCTTTCCCGGCGAGCTGCCGGCGGTCTGGACCATTGGCCAATTGCTGGTGGAGCCCAACTCGTTACTCGGCAAGATGGCCAATGTGAGGTTCAGCACCACGGCAGTGGAGGGTGAACCGGTCGCCGCGTTATTCAAAGCCAACGCCGACGCGATCGTCACACTGGCGGATCGCCAATCGGTGTCCAACGCCGAGGCCCGCTGGACCACACTCAAGCACGGTGCGTGGATGATGTTCAGCGTGGCGCTGCCGTTCCTCGGTCGCACAGTGAGTACGACGGCGTGGATCTGGCAAATCATGGACGACTTGCAACAAGCCAACGACGCCTGGACGAACGACGACCACGAGGGGAGCTGGTCGGCCATGACGGATTTGCTACTGACCCTCGGCATGGTGCTCGCCCATCAGGCCGCCGCCCGGCAGAGATCCTCTGCAAAAGTGCTGGAGAAAACCATCGTGGAGCGTCCCGCCTCGCCCGCATTGCCTGCACCCAAGGCGAGCGTGATTCGCCTGCCGGATTGGCAAGCCAGCCTACCCCCCGCCGCCCACGAATCTTCGTTGCACGCGCTCGGCGCGCTGACCTCCAAGGGCCTGGGTGAAGTCCTCGACGGCCTGAGCATTGCCGAACCAGCCAACCTCAAGCCACCGGCGCTCGACCCCGGTGCCTACCAGTATCTGAGGGGGCTCAACCATCAGTGGTACGCCAAAGTCGGTCAGCGTTGGTTCGAAGTCGCGCTCAACGACAACGAAGACGTGCAGATCATCGACTCGCGCAAGACACCGGCGGCCAAAGGTCCGTTATTGATTCATTCAGCCAAGGGGGAGTGGTTTGTCGACATGCGTCTTCGGTTGCGTGGCGGTGGTCGTCGCCAGATGCTCATGCGCCAGAACGAGCAGCGCAAGACAGACTTGAGGCAGAAACTGGAAGCGTTCGACATTCGAAAACGTGAGCTGGAAGTGCAACTGCAAAAAGCTGAAAAAGCCTTCTCCAAATCCAGTCGCCAGGCGCTGGGCGAAACGCTGGATGCGCAGGTGGTGGAGTACGGCGCCTACATCCAACAGGTCAAGGACTTCAACGCACTTGAGCCACTGCAGAACTACCGACCGGTGCTGGTCAGTTGTCTGGATCAGCAATTATCGCTGACGCAAAAATGGTTCGCCCTGCAACACAACAGCTTCAGGGAAGCCATGCGCCAGTCCCTTGCACTGCTCGACCACGAAACATTCGAAAGCGATCGGACGCCTCGCCAGATCCATCAACTCACCAGTGACATGACGCAGGGCTTTATCGACAGAATCGAGTTCGCCCAGGCCCGAATTGATGAAATGACTCGACTGGGCAAGGACGCCAGCGAAATCGCCCGTGATTACTCAATGCACATGCCAGGGTTCAAAATGCAGGATCTGAAAATGTTCCAGATCAGCATTGCTCAAGAGCTGTGCCTCAACGATGCCGCACCGGGTGACTCGGCGTCGGCGCGACAAGCCATGGAGAGAGTTGTCGAAGACGTCTGCCTGACAATCCAGTCGTCCCTGGACCTCACCGCTGAAGGCGAAACTCTGCCATTGCTGGAGCGAATCGACGGTTTCAATGACCTGGTGGAGCAATTTTCCAACCTCGATCAGCGCATTGCCGATCTGGGACCCGAGTTTCCCGATGAACTCCTGGACGCTCCCCTTGACCTCATGCGCGAACGGGTCAAGGCGTTCAACGAACCCACCACGCAGCAATTGGCCCACCTGCTGATTGAACGCAGGCTGCTCGAACCGACACCTGGACCGTCCCGGCCCGCACCACCGCATAGCCGCATCATCAAGACGCGCTTCAAGGGTACGGTGGTCGGCACCCCACGCCAGCGAGTGGCGGGCGAGGAAGCTGATCTGTTTGACGTGAAATCACCCCTGACCGGCCAGGTGATCGCGACCTTTCACGAGAAAACCCCGGGCAACTGGCTTGAGCATGTGCCTGCGCAAACGCCGTCGACGGCACGCCCCAACCTCGACCCCAGTATTCAGAAGGGTTAGATGCTGTTCGACCAGATGGCGTCCTTCAGCCGTCGAACCGAATCGCACGCCAACCAGGCAGGGCGCATTCCGGTGGAAATCGAGGACATGTTCAGTCAACAGGCCCGCCGAATGACAGAAGCGGCCGACGCCATCGAAAACGCCCTGACCGACCTGAACGCCACGGACGGCGGCCAGGTGTCAGCCGTCAACCTGGTCAAGCAGCTCAATGACGGCGCCGCCAGCCTGTACGAAAAGGGGCGTCAGTGCCGAATCAATATGATCAAAAAACAACCACCCACCGCCGCCCGGGTTCAATGGCTGCAGGATCAGGGCCTGGTGGACATTGTTCGGATTCCTGGGCGAACCCGGCTAAAGGGGCAACGAAAGGATTTTCTCGAGGAGTACGAAATCCGCGAGCGCGTAGCAGGCGACAGCAAGGGGGTGCTCTGGTATGCGCACTTTCATTACCCCAAGCCAGACACGCCGATTGATGGCTACACGGCAGCCCATCTGAAAACCGTTTCTCAACGCAAATTGGGCAGTGGGTTCGAAATGAAAACCGCACCGTCCAACAACGAACTGATCGAAATCTATCGCAGCGAAATCAGTCCGCAATTGGCCAAGGCGCTGTTCCTGCCCTCAAAAAACTGACCCATCCCCTGCAGCAGCGAGCATGCTCGCTCCTGCAGGGTTGGGAATGGGGTCAGCGCCAGGCTTTTTTCAACCGCGTCAGCGCCGCCCGGATATCCGCCTCCGGCACCGCTGCAAAGCCAAGCACCAGCCCGGCACGCAAGTCCAGCGGCGTTTGTGAGTCGGGCAGCCAGTAGCTGCTCAGCGGGTTGATCTCGACATCGACACGTGCGGCCTTCTCGACCAGTTCCTGCTCGCGGGCCTTTGAGTCCACTGCCACCGTCAAGTGAAGCCCGGCCGCTACACTCGGCAGCTGGCCGACACCTGAAATGCCCTGGGGCCAATCCGCCATGAGTGTGTTGCGCCGGCTCAAGGCGGCGCGGCGCATCCGGCGGATGTGGCGCTGAAAGTGCCCGGCCGCCATGAATTCAGCCATGACCGCCTGGGTGCTCACTTCGGAGTGCCGGACATCCACCGCACGCCGCCGCGAAAACGCGTCCACCAGCCCCGGAGGTAAAACCAGGTAGCCCAGGCGCAAGGCCGGAAAGGCGACTTTGCCGAAGGTGCCGACATACAGCACCCGCCCCTGCCGATCGAGGGCGGCCAGCGGCGCCAATGGCGCGCCGGTGTAACGGTACTCGCCGTCGTAGTCGTCTTCGACGATCCAACCCTGATTCCGCTCGGCCCAGGCCAGCAATTCAAGACGCCGTGCCAGGCTCATGACGACACCGCTCGGGTACTGGTGCGAAGGGGTGACATACGCCAGCCGGCAATTGCTGTAGGTCGCCAACTCATTGCAGTCGATACCCTCGCTGTCCACCGCCACACCTTGCAGGCGCGCTCCGGCCACGGCGAAGGCATGACCCGCTGCGCGATACCCCGGATTTTCGATAGCCACCCCATCGCCCGACTCCACCAGCAGCTGTGCACAAAGGCTAATCCCTTGCTGCGCCCCACTGGTGATCACAATTTGCTCAGCCGTGCACTGCATACCTCGGGAACTGCGCAGGTACGCGGCAATGAGCCCTCGCAAGCGCTCATCACCTGCCGGGTCGCCATAACACAACTGGTGCAAATCCGGTTTGCGCCAGAAAGCCGCGTTCAGCTTGGCCCACACCTCGAAAGGGAACAGATCGAATGCCGGAACACCCACCCGAAATGCTCGGGGAGGACCGCTCGGCGGCAAGGCCAAATGGTTATTTTCGACCCTCTCCATCGCGCCACTGTGGATAACTTTACTGGATGGAACCACAGGTAAATCCAGCAAATTTGTGGATAACCCTGTGGGTAAGCCTGTTGAAAAGCCTGTGGATACTTTTGTGGATAGTTTTTTTGTCTGCGGCAGTTGAGCCACGTACGTGCCGTCGCCCACTCGCCCTTCAATGAAGCCCTCGGCGTAGAGCTGATCGTAGGCCCTGACCACGCTGTTGCGCGAAATCGCCAACGCGCCAGCCAGATCCCGACTGGCTGGCAACCGGGTGCCGCTGACCAATCGCCCGTCGAGCACCCGTGCGCGCAACGCTTGATAGAGCTGACGACTCAGCCCCTGGCGTCGATCGAGTTCTATGCCCGCCGGGTTGAATGAAAGCGAAAGCGGCACGTCCGTCATGGTAATGGACCTATTAAATGGGTCTTAAATGGCTCTTACAACAGACCAATAGCCTGCCTAGGATGCAAGCAATCGCCAAGGAAAATATCCATGTACACGCCACGTAGTTTTGCCATCGACGATTTGCAGCAGATACAGCAGCAAATGCGGGATACCCGCTTGGCCGTGCTCGTGACCCACGGTGCGCAGGGCTTGCAGGCCAGTCACTTGCCACTGTTGCTGCGTCCGGACGAGGGCGCCAACGGCACTCTCTACGGTCACTTTGCCCGCGCCAATCCACAGTGGAAGGACCTGCAGGACGGCGCCGAGGCGCTGGTGATATTCACCGGCCCCGACGCCTACGTGAGCCCCGGGTTCTATCCGAGCAAGGCCGAACACGGAAAGGCTGTACCGACCTGGAACTACATCGCGGTGCACGCCTATGGCACTGCCGACGTATTCACCGACACCGGACGCCTGCATGACCTGGTCAGTGCATTGACCGATCGCCACGAAACCGGCCGCCCACAGCCGTGGAAGGTCACCGATGCCCCCGCCGACTACATCGACGGCATGCTCAAGGCCATCGTCGGTTTTGCCTTGCCGATCCAACGCCTGGAGGGCAAACGCAAGCTCGGCCAGAACCGCAGCAGCGCAGACATTGCCGGCGTGCGCGAAGGGCTTGCCGCCAGCCCGGATGCCCTGGACCGCGCCCTCGCCCACTTGATGACATAAGGAACACCCATGAGCCAGATAGAAATCCGTCAGGTCAGCGCTGACGATCACGCCGCGTGGCTGCCGTTGTGGCAGGCCTACCTGCGCTTTTACAAAACCGAGTTACCGGAGGCGGTCAGCCAGAGCACCTGGCAGCGCATCCTCGACCCGAGCGAACCGACCCACGCCGCGCTGGCCTGGGCGGATGGCAAAGCGGTGGGCATGGTGCATTTCATCTACCATCGCTCCAACTGGGCCATCGAAAACTCCTGCTATCTGCAAGACTTGCTGGTGGTGCCTGAAACCCGTGGCACCGGTGTCGGCCGCCAGTTGATCGAATTCGTCTATGCCACGGCCAAGGCCGATGGTTGCAGCAAAGTCCACTGGCTGACCCACGAAACCAATGCCACCGCGATCCAGCTCTACGAGCGCATCGCCGAACGCCCGGGTTTCATCCAGTTTCGCAAAGCCATTTAAGGTTCAAGGAGAACACGATGTCGACTTCACTCGCCGATTGGAAAGGCGCCCCGGCCCCCACCGTACAAACCCTCGAAGGGCGCTTCATTCGCCTGGAAAGACTCGACCCGGCGCGACACGGCGACGAGCTGTTCAACGCTTTGCAAGGTCCCGGCGCCGACCCGAAACTGTGGGACTACCTGCCTTACGGCCCGTTCCCGGAGCGCAGCGTCTTCAATGACTGGCTGAACAACCACGCCGCCAGCAGCGACCCGTATTTCTTCAGCGTGGTCGACCGCACCAGCGGTGAAGTGCAAGGCATCCTCAGCCTGATGTCGATCGTACCGTCCCAGGGCCGTATCGAAATTGGACACGTGACCTTCGGCGCGCCGATGCAGCGCTCGCCGAAAAGCACCGAGGCGGTTTACCTGCTGGCCAAAGAATCATTCGCCTTGGGCTACCGTCGCCTGGAGTGGAAATGCAACAACGGCAATGCCCGCTCCAAATACGCGGCAGAACGCCTGGGCTTCAGTTTTGAAGGCGTGTTCCGCCAGCACATGGTAGTCAAGGGACAAAACCGCGATACGGCGTGGTACTCGATCATCGACTCGGAGTGGCCGGCAGTCGCAGCGGGTTTCGAGCGCTGGTTGAGTGATGAGAATCAGTTGGGGGCCGGGCAAGTGAAGACGTTGGCGGAGTGCCGGGGATAAGTCACCGACGTCTGCACAGAGGCCTCCGAGCCCAGGTATGCGAAGGCGCTCTCGGTTCAATCCCTGCGGATGCGCACCACCCCCATCTTCATGCCAAAGGGACGGAACACGGCATTCAGCGATTTGAGTGTCTGGTTCCCTTCCCCATGCTCAATGTGTACCAGTGTGCGCACCGATATCCTGCACATTTTCGCGAACTGAACCTGGTGCATGCCTGTGACCTCGACCCGCAATCGCCGGACGGCTTCGCCGATTTCAAGCGTGCCCTGATTCAACGCTTCCTGAATGCTGTCCAAGAGCACTGCACGTTCAGCGACGGTCATGCTCATTTCAGATGCCACTCTTTCAAACGTTGCTCCAGGTTTTTCAGGGCTACACACGCAACATAATGCATATGCATTGACGTAACAGTCGTAATAAACGCAATAAAATGCAGATCTTCAACACTTTTACCCCGCAAATCTGCAAAACAATGCACACACACCTCAGTTGAAGAATCCTCTGTAGGCTTAAACCAGCAATGAGTACAGCGTCTACAGTGCGCCTGTGGATCGGGACACGTTGATGGTCGATGCCGGCCTGGACCTGAACCTCTCGGCACACAATACGCTGGGCGTGGGTTTGAACGGAGAAAGGGGCAGCGACAGTCGCGGCCATGGCCTGATAGGGCCGTGGCGCATAAGCTTTTGAGCGGCGACGAAATTCGGGCAAAAAAAAGGGGAGCACCCGCTCCCCCGAGGATTAAAACGTTGTGACCGAGGCTGTTAGATCAGCCTTCGATCTCGATCAGGATTTCGCCCGGGTTTACCCGGTCGCCCTTGGCCACGTGAATGGCGGTGACCTTGCCGGCAATGGCTGCCTGGACTTCGGTTTCCATTTTCATGGCTTCGGTGATCAGTACGGCCTGGCCAGCCTTGACGGTGTCGCCTTCCTTGACCAGTACGTCGACGATGTTGCCCGGCATGGTGGTGCTGACATGGCCCGGTGCAGTCGCTTGCTTGCGCTTGCTACTGCCACCGCCGACGAATTCGTTCAGCGGCTCGAACACCACTTCCTCCGGCATGCCGTCGATGGACAGATAGAAGTGACGCTTGCCTTCGGCCTTCACGCCGACACCGGTGATGTCGACACGGTAGGTTTCGCCGTGGACGTCGATGACGAACTCGGTCGGTACGCCTTCACCACCGGCGGAAGCGACCTTGCCGGCTTCCGGAATCGGCAACAGCACTTCCGGAGTCAGGGTGCCGGCAGCGCGTTCCTCGAGGAACTTGCGGCCAATGTCCGGGAACATGGCGAAGGTCAGCACGTCTTCTTCGGACTTGGCCAACGCACCGATCTCTTCACGCAGCTTGGCCATTTCCGGCTTGAGCAGGTCGGCTGGACGCACGTCGATGACGTCTTCGCTGCCAATGGCCTGGCGACGCAGTTGCTCGTTCACGGTGCCCGGTGCCTTGCCGTAGCCACCTTGCAGGTACAGCTTCACTTCGTTGGTGATGGTCTTGTAGCGCTCGCCGGCCAGCACGTTGAAGAACGCCTGGGTACCCACGATCTGTGAAGTCGGAGTCACTAGCGGCGGGAAGCCGAGGTCTTCGCGCACCCGCGGGATTTCTGCCAACACTTCGCCCATCCGGTTCAGGGCGCCCTGTTCCTTGAGCTGGTTGGCCAGGTTGGAAATCATCCCGCCTGGAACCTGGTTGACCTGCACGCGGGTATCGACTGCGGTGAATTCACTTTCGAACTGGTGGTACTTCTTGCGCACGGCGTAGAAGTACAAACCAATCTCTTGCAGCAGTTCCAGGTTCAAGCCGGTGTCGAACTCGCTGCCCTTGAGGGCAGCGACCATCGACTCGGTGCCCGGGTGGCTGGTACCCCAGGCGAAGCTGGAGATGGCGGTGTCAATGTGGTCGGCACCGTTTTCGATTGCCTTGAGCTGGCACATCGCGGCGAGGCCGGCGGTGTCGTGGGAGTGGATGAACACCGGCAACGACTGCTCGGCCTTCAATGCCTTGACCAGTTCGCCCGTGGCGTACGGGGTCAGCAGGCCGGCCATGTCCTTGATCGCCACCGAGTCGCAACCCATGGCTTCCATTTGTTTGGCTTGTGCCACGAACGCCTCGATGGTGTGCACTGGGCTCGTGGTGTAGGCGATGGTGCCCTGGGCATGTTTGCCGGAGGCTTTCACGGCTTCGATGGCCACGCGCAGGTTACGCACATCGTTCATGGCATCGAAGATGCGGAACACATCGATGCCGTTGACCGCGGCCTTGGCGACGAAGGCCTTGACCACGTCATCGCTGTAGTGGCGGTAGCCCAGCAGGTTCTGGCCGCGCAGCAGCATTTGCAGGCGTGTGTTGGGCAGCGCGGCGCGCAGTTGGCGCAGGCGCTCCCACGGATCTTCCTTGAGGAAGCGTACGCAGGCGTCAAACGTGGCGCCGCCCCAGCACTCCAGCGACCAGTAGCCGACTTTGTCGAGCTTGTCGCAGATCGGCAGCATGTCTTCGGTGCGCATGCGGGTCGCGAGCAGCGATTGGTGGGCGTCGCGCAGGATGGTGTCAGTAACGAAGATCTTCTTAGTCATTGGTATCTCCTCATAGCGGCAAGCTTCGAGCTACAAGCGTCAAGCAAAAGCAGATCGGCTTTTACTTGCAGCTTGCAGCTCGGCGCTTGCAGCTGTTTCATTCATAGGCCTGCGTGGGCGGCGATGGCGGCGGCGATGGCCAGGGCCAGCTCTTCGGGTTTGCGCTTGATCGAGTAGTTGGTCAGTTCAGGGTGGCTTTCAACGAAGCTGGTGTTGAACTGGCCGCTACGAAATTCCGGGTTGCGCAGGATTTCCTGGTAGTACGCGGCGGTGGTCTTGACCCCTTGCAGACGCATGTCGTCGAGGGCGCGCAAGCCACGGTCCATCGCTTCTTCCCAAGTCAGCGCCCACACCACCAGTTTCAGGCACATGGAGTCGTAGAATGGCGGAATGGTGTAGCCGGTGTAGATCGCCGTGTCGGTGCGCACGCCGGGACCGCCGGGCGCGTAGTAACGGGTGATCTTGCCGAAGCTGGGCAGGAAGTTGTTTTTCGGGTCTTCGGCATTGATCCGGAACTGCAGCGCGAAGCCACGGTGCTGGATGTCTTCCTGTTTTACCGAGAGCGGCAAGCCGGAAGCGATGCGGATCTGCTCACGGACGATGTCGATGCCCGTGATTTCTTCGGTGATGGTGTGTTCCACCTGCACCCGGGTGTTCATCTCCATGAAGTACACCTCGCCCTCGGCGAGCAGGAACTCCACGGTGCCGGCATTCTCGTAGCCCACGGCCTTGGCGGCGCGCACCGACAGGTCACCAATGTAGGCGCGCTGTTCGGGGGTCAGTTGCGGGCTCGGGGCGATCTCGATGAGCTTCTGGTTGCGGCGCTGGATCGAGCAGTCACGCTCGAACAGATGCACCACATTGCCAAAGCTGTCGCCGAGGATCTGCGCTTCGATGTGCTTGGGGTTTACGATGCATTTTTCCAGGAACACTTCCGCCGAACCGAACGCCTTGGTGGCCTCGGAAATCACTCGAGGGAAAGCCTGTTCAAGTTCCTCGCGGCTGTTGCAGCGACGGATACCACGGCCGCCACCACCGGAGGTCGCCTTGAGCATCACCGGATAACCGATGCGGTCGCCTTCGGTGAGGGCTTCTTCGATGCCGGATACGTTGCCTTCGGTGCCCGGAGTCACCGGTACGCCGGCCTTGATCATGCTGCGACGAGCTTCGGTCTTGTCCCCCATGCGGCGGATGACTTCAGCCGAGGGGCCGATGAATTTGATGCCGCGTTCGGCGCAAATCTCTGCCAGCTCGGCGTTTTCCGACAGGAAACCATAGCCGGGATGCAAGGCATCGCAGCCAGTTTCCACCGCCAGGTTCACCAGCTTGCGCGGGTTCAGGTACCCGGCCAGTGGCTCGGCGCCAATGCTGTGAGCCTCGTCTGCACGCTTCACGTGCAGCGCATGGCGGTCGGCATCAGAGAAAATCGCCACCGAGCGGATGCCCATCTCGGCGCAGGCTCGCACGATGCGGACGGCAATCTCACCACGGTTGGCGATCAGGATCTTTGTTATCACTTGGAGTTTCCCTTGAGCCGCTGGTACCCACGACCTGCTAGACCAGGTCGACGCGTGACCAAATGTTTCAATTTAGTCGCAGCCCCACACTAGCCCGCACAAGGGATTAACAAAAATGATTAATTATTGGGTCATGCATAAGTAAAGACTTATAGTTGAACCATCAGCCTGCGGCAGGAGCGTTCGGATAATGCGTAAGTCATTGATGCGTATGACATTGCGTCAATTGCAGATTTTCAATGAGGTCTGTGACCTGCGTTCATACAGCCGCGCCGCCGACGAAATGTCACTCACTCAACCCGCCGTGAGCCTGCAGATTCGTCAGCTCGAAGAGCTGATTGGCCAGCCTCTGTTCGATTACGTCGGCAAAAAGCTCTACATGACCGAAGCCGCTGAAGCGCTTCAGCGAGCCAGTCGCGACATCTTCGGTCGCCTGGAAAATCTCGACATGCAGCTGTCGGACATGCAGGGTTCGTTGCAGGGCCAACTGAAACTGGCCATCGAATCCAGCGCGAAATATTTCGTGCCGCACTTGTTTGCCGCGTTCAAGCGCCAGCATCCGGAGGTCAACCTGCAACTGACGGTGGTCAACCGTGGGCAGGTGATCCGCCGCCTCTCGGACAACCGCGATGACTTGGTGATCATGTCCATGGTTCCGCAGGACATGGGACTGGAATTCCTGCCATTCCTCAACAATCCGATCGTCGCGGCGGCGCCGCCCGATCATCCGCTGTGTCACATGGGCCCGCTGCGCTTGCAGGATCTGGAACCCTATACCTTGCTGCTGCGCGAGCCCGGCTCCGGTACGCGCATGGCCTGCGAGGAGTATTTCAAGGAGAAGCGCGTGCACTTCAACCAGACTCAGGAGGTCTCGTCGGCCGAAGCTCAAAGGGAATGCGTGTTGGCGGGTCTGGGCGTCGCGCTGATGACGCGCCACGCCCTGAACCTGGAATTGGCGACCGGTGGTTTGATTGAGTTACCGGTCGAGGAGCTGCCGCTGTTTCGCAGTTGGTGCCTGGTCCAGGCCAAGGCCAAGCGGCTGTCGCCGGTGGCCCACGCATTCCTTGCGTTCATCCGCAGCGAACGGGTGCAGATCAGCGCCCTGGTTGAGCGTTTCGACGGGAAGTTGCGGGAGTTGCCTGCCAGTAGTTGAGTTCCAGCTCTGGAAAATCACCGATCTCGGCCATTAACTGGCGGCGCTCGCAGCGATCTTCGATGGCGCGGCGAAACTCCATGCGGCGCTGGTCTTCCTGTTGACGACGGGTTCTGACAGCGCTGTTGCGTTCTTCGTAGGGCTGGGCCATTTCGAGTCTCCCAAGGCGAGTACGGGAGTTACAGGATGGGCGCGGGGGATGACCGTTTGGCGGCGGGGGCGTGACAGACTCGTGAAAGTTGTCGATCTGGAGGGAATTATCGCGAGCAGGCTCGCTCCCACAATGGATTGGTGTCCACAAGGCAACCTGTGGGAGCGAGCCTGCTCCGGGCGGCGTTCCGACGATCAAGGTCGATACGACCTTGCCATGACGCCAGTCATCAATCATCCAGCGCTTTCACCGCCTTTGGCGACAAGCGCAAGCTGCGCAGACTGCGCTTGACGCTCTTGAGGTGGTTGACCAGGCTCGGCCCGCGCGCCATGGCCACGCCCATCGCCAGCACGTCGATCACCACCAGGTGAGCGATGCGCGAAGTCAGCGGCGTATAAATTTCGGTGTCTTCGTGCACGTCGATGGCCAGATTGACCGTCGACAACTCGGCAAGCGGCGTCTGGCTCGGGCACAGGGTAATCAACGAGGCGCCGCTTTCGCGCACCAGGTTGGCCGTAATCAGCAAGTCCTTGGAGCGCCCCGACTGGGAAATGCAGATCGCCACGTCGCTTGGCTTGAGCGTCACCGCCGACATCGCCTGCATGTGCGGGTCGGAATACGCCGCCGCCGTCAGCAGCAGGCGAAAGAACTTGTGCTGCGCATCCGCCGCCACCGCGCCGGATGCACCGAAGCCATAAAATTCGACACGCTGCGCCTGGGACATGAGCGACACGGCCCGTTGCAACTCCACCGGATCGAGCTTCTCGCGAACCTCCATCAGGGTGTGCAGCGTGGTATCGAAAATCTTCAGGCTGTAGTCGGCGACGGAGTCATCTTCATGGATGGCGAACTGGCCAAAACTCGCCCCCGCCGCCAGGCTCTGCGCCAGCTTGAGTTTCAGATCCTGAAACCCGGAGCAACCGATGGCACGACAGAAGCGCACGATGGTCGGCTCGCTGATACCCACGCTGTGGGCCAGATCGGCCATGGAACTGTGCATCACCGCCGCAGGGTCAAGCAGCACATGGTCGGCGACCTTGAGCTCCGACTTGCGTAACAGGTGACGTGACTGGGCGATGTGTTGCAGCAGATTCAAGGGCCTGGACTCTTTGTTATGGGCAGGTGCCGGAGATGTAGCACGCTTGTAGTTATACTACATGAATCGGCTTTTTGCCTGCTCAAATGCGTGACCAGATCCCTTATTTTCCGGCATGTGCGTTCCATGTAGCACTTTTTGACAGCGTTTTTTAATGTCGGCACGCGCCTATCAAACGAACAACGTTTTCAGTTCAAATCCTTGAAAATTTTAAAAAGCTTCTTCCGCAACTAATCCCACATACAACACGACAACTTACAAATACCTGATAATAACAACTTCCAAATAACCAGAACCTTCGTTAAGTTAATCGGGCAGGACGCAACTAACTTAATTAAAAGGAACTACACTAATGTTTATCGAAACCAAAAATTGGACCGCACAAATCAACCAACTGCCCGACTCGGAATTTTTCCGCACTGACGGCACCGTAATCGTTCCGCACGCTGGCGTTACCCCACGGCTTGTTATGACTCCCATTCAGGACAAATCGTTTAACCTGCGACTTGAGTTGAAACTTGATGTCATCGACGAACCAGCCGCTCAAATTCGCGTTGAAAAGAGTGTTGAGTACGTAGCATCCGGCAAGTCTAACGTCACTGGCGTTGATATCTTCTTTGAAGGTGCATTACTGCACCACATTGATACGATCATTATGCCGCGTTAATGCGTCACCGGTAAAACTCGGAGTTCTTCACCCGTTCCCTGCAACTGATGGAGAACTCCAACTCAGTTACATTGCGCTCGCAACAAGACCGCCAGCCCATCCGCTTCAATCGGCCGACTGATCAGGTAGCCCTGCACCTCATCGCAGCGCTCACCCTGGAGAAACTCCAGCTGCTCCTGCTTCTCGACCCCCTCGGCCACCACCTTCAACGACAACCCATGCGCCATCGCAATGATCGCCCGGGTAATAGCCGCGTCCACCGTGCCCTCCCCCAGGCCGCGAATGAACGACTGATCGATCTTCACGTAGTCCACCGGAATCCGCTTGAGGTAACTCAGGGACGAGTAGCCGGTGCCGAAGTCATCAATCGCCAGTTTCACGCCCAGGTCCCGCAGTTGCTGGAAGGTCGCGATGATGTGTTCGACGCTGTCCAGCAAGTGGCTTTCGGTCAGTTCCAGTTCCAGGTAGTGCGGCGCCAGGCCAGTTTCTTCCAGCACCTGACGCACCAGGCTGACCAGTTTGCCCTGGCGCAGTTGATGCACCGACAGGTTCACCGACACCCGTATAGGCTCCAGGCCCTGGCGCTGCCACTCGCAGGCCTGCCAGCACGCCTGTCGTAACACAAACTCACCGATCGGGCCGATCAACCCGGTTTCCTCGGCCAGGCCGATGAAGTCTCCCGGCGGGACGTTGCCTAATAGAGGGTGATCCCAACGCACCAGCGCCTCAGCAGCATTCAGCCGGCCGGTGGCGAGGCACAGTTTGGGTTGATAGAAGACGTTCAGCTGCTTTTCTTCAATGGCTTTGCGCAGCCGGTTTTCCAGTTGCAGGCGCTCAAGGGTGCTGGCTTGAAGGCTGTCGGTGTAGAACTGGAAATTGTTGCCGCCCAGGTGCTTGGCGTGTTGCATGGCCATGTTCGACTGGCTCACCAGGGCGGAGATTTCCCGCGCATTGTCCGGCAGCATGCTGATGCCCATGGAGGCGCTGACCACCAGTTCATGCCCGTCGACCGTCACCGGCACGCGCAGCTTGGTCGACAGTCGCGTCGCCACCCGCGCCAGGCTCGAGAGTGTGCCGTAGGCGTCGAACAGCACGGCGAATTCATCGCCGGACAGCCGTGCGATGGTGTCCGCCTCCGGCAGCGCGTTGACCAGACGCCGGGACATTTTCTGCAACAGCTGGTCGGCGATTTCATGGCCCAAACTGTCGTTGAGCAATTTGAAGCGGTCGAGGTTAATGTGCAGCAACGCCAGGCTACGACCGCCCTGGCGCACACGCTGATGCGCCTCCCTCAGGCGTTCGTGGAACAGCGAGCGGTTGGCCAGGCCAGTCAGTTCGTCGTAGTGAGTCAGATAGCGCATGCGCTCTTCAGATTCACGTCGCGCTGAGAGATCGGCGAAGAAGCCCACGATATGGCTGATATTTCCTCGGTTATCGCGCACAACGTTCAATTGCAGCCACTGCGGATACAGCTCGCCATTCTTGCGCGTTTCTACCAGCTCGCCTTGCCAACTGCCATGCTGCTCCAGTGCCTGATGGATCGCCCCGTAGTGCCGGCGGGCATCGCGACTGCATGGCAGCTCGACAACGTTGCACCCGATCATGTCTTCCAGGTCATAACCGCTTAAACGGCTGAACGCCTGGTTGACCGCGATGAGGGCGTAGTTCGGGTCGAAAATCATGATGCCTTCACTGGCCGCCTCGAACACCGTCGCCGCCAGTTGCTGCTGCGCCTCGAGGTTTTTACTGGCAGTGATGTCGCGGCGGGTGCCGACCATGCGGATCACCCGGCCATTTTCGGTACGCTCGACCGCGCGCCCCCGGTCCTCGATCCAGACCCAGTGACCCGCCCCATGGCGCACCCGGTACTCAATCTGATAATCCTCGCTGCGGCCCTTCAAGTGCTCGACGAGAGCCCGCTTGAGTCCTGGCACGTCCTCCGGGTGCAAACGCGGCGTGAGATGACCAAGCATCGCCGTAATGAACTCCGGATCGAGGCCAAACAGCTCCTGCAGATGCGTGTGGTGAACCTCGTCGGTCTGCAGGTTCCAGTCCCACAACCCCAATTCGCTGGCTTTCAACGCGAGCGCCAGCCGCGCCTCACTTTTTCCCAGAGCATGGTTGGCGGCGTCCAGCTCAAGGCCGCGCTCGTCGACGCGGATTTGCAGCCCGGTCTGGATTTCACGTAACTCATCTTCAGCACGGCGACGCTGCTCGATTTCCCTGGCCAGCTCCTGGTTCAGTTGATCGCTTTGGTTTTGCGCGGCCTGCAAGTGTTCAATCAGCGCCTGGTTCTGGAAACGACGCAGCAAGCCGCCATCGATCAGCCGATTGACCTGCCAGGCCACGACACTCAATGCCCCCAGCAGGATCAGTCCGAACCAGCCCCAACCCTGCCCTTGTGAGTCACCGCCCCAGAAAAGGTAAGCGATGGCAGGCAAGAGGCATGGCAAGGTGAACGAAAGGAACGCAGGAAGGCTGACTGCGTAGGCCACACTGGCCGAAAGCGCCGCCGCGCCGATGAGGCCAAACACCCAGGCCTGCTGGATGAAATCGTCGGCGGGGACCAGGGCGATGCCGGCGCCGGCCAGCGTCAGCCCGGTCATGGCCGAGCCCAGCAGGAACATGCGACGCCAGACGGGATGAGCCTGGCGGTGAGGTATCGCCGAATCGAAGGCCGCCACCTGGATGACGCGCAACGCCACCAGCGAGAGCAACCACACCAGCCAGACGGTGACCACGAAATAGCGCTGTGGACTCCACAGCAGGCCTGCACAGACCAGTCCATTGATCAGCATGAACAGTGTCGGCAACAGCGAGCCTTGATAAAGCAGGCGCGTACGCTCGACCGCCATTTCCATGGCGTACTGTTTGCGAATAACCCGGGGCTCCACAACAGGGCCCGACAGGTCGGAGCTGAGGGTCATAGACAATATTCTTGTTCTTATAAGGATGAGCTGAGTCCGAACGTGGACGGAGCATACACAAGCCAATGACCTTACCAAACTGCTGCAGATCATAAATTCGACAAAAGTACTTGGCCCTCCGGCCCCCCGCAAACCCTGCAAGCGAGGCCCGTCAGCACCTGCAGCGGATGACCGACCGGTCGTCCCGGCCGCATCTTTCATCGGCTAAAGCAAAGCGGGGTTTGCCCGGTGTGGCGCGGCCCCCTAGAATGCCCCGATGCGCGATGATCTCTCCCTTTTGCTGAACTCCCTCAACGATGCCCAACGTCAGGCCGTAGCGGCCCCCGTGGGTCGTCAGTTGGTCCTGGCCGGTGCTGGCTCCGGTAAAACCCGAGTGTTGGTGCACCGTATCGCCTGGTTGATCCAGGTCGAAAACGCCTCGCCCCACTCAATCCTGTCGGTGACTTTCACCAACAAGGCCGCTGCCGAGATGCGCCATCGCATCGAGCAGCTGATGGGCATCAACCCGGCCGGCATGTGGGTCGGCACCTTCCACGGCCTGGCGCACCGACTGCTGCGGGCGCACTGGCAGGAAGCCGGCCTGAGCCAGACCTTTCAGATTCTCGACAGCGACGACCAGCAGCGACTGGTCAAGCGCGTGATCCGCGACCTGGGCCTGGACGAGCAGCGCTGGCCGGCCCGTCAGGCCCAGTGGTTCATCAACGGGCAGAAAGACGAAGGCCTGCGCCCGCAACACATTCAAGCCAGTGGCGACCTGTTCCTGACGACCATGCGCAGCATTTATGAAGCCTATGAGGCCGCGTGCCTGCGCGCCGGTGTCATCGACTTCTCCGAACTGCTGCTGCGCGCACTGGACCTGTGGCGCGATCATCCAGGCCTGCTGGCGCATTACCAGAAACGCTTCCGTCACATCCTTGTGGACGAGTTCCAGGACACCAACGCCGTCCAGTACGCCTGGCTGCGGCTGCTGGCCAAGGGCGGCGACAGCCTGATGGTGGTCGGCGACGACGATCAGTCGATCTATGGCTGGCGTGGCGCAAAAATCGAGAACATCTATCAGTACTCCGATGATTTTCCGGATGCCGAGATCATCCGCCTGGAGCAGAACTACCGCTCCACCGCTGGCATTCTGAAAGCTGCCAATGCCCTGATCGCCAACAACACCGGGCGCATGGGCAAGGAGCTATGGACGGACGGCGGCGATGGCGAAGCGATCAACCTGTACGCCGCGTTCAACGAACACGATGAAGCACGCTATGTGGTGGAAACCATTGAAAGCGCGCTGAAAACCGGCCTGGCCCGCAGTGATATCGCGATTTTGTACCGCTCCAACGCCCAATCTCGCGTCTTGGAAGAAGCCCTGCTGCGCGAGCGCATTCCGTATCGAATTTATGGCGGCCAGCGCTTCTTCGAGCGGGCCGAAATCAAGAATGCCATGGCTTACCTGCGCTTGCTGGAAGGCCGTGGCAACGATGCGGCGCTGGAACGGGTAATCAATGTTCCGACCCGTGGCATCGGCGAAAAAACCGTTGAAGCAATTCGCGAACATGCGCGCCACAGCGACGTATCGATGTGGGAAGCCATGCGCCAGTTGATCGCCAACAAAGGCGTGACTGGCCGTGCAGCCGGCGCACTGGGCGCGTTCATGGAGTTGATCGAGAACCTCGCCGCCAAGTGCATCGAGATGCCGCTGCACCTGATGACCCAAACCGTCATCGAGCAGTCCGGGCTGATCGCCTACCACGAGGCGGAAAAAGGCGAGAAAGGCCAGGCCCGGGTCGAAAACCTTGAGGAACTGGTCAGCGCCGCGCGCAACTTCGAAAACACCGAAGAGGACGAAGACCTGACGCCATTGGCGGCGTTCCTCGGCCACGCATCGCTGGAGGCCGGCGATACCCAGGCGGACGAGCACGAAGACAGCATTCAGTTGATGACCTTGCACAGCGCCAAGGGCCTGGAGTTTCCCTACGTGTTCCTGGTGGGCATGGAAGAAGGCCTGTTCCCGCACAAGATGAGCCTGGAAGAACCCGGCCGTCTCGAGGAGGAACGGCGTCTGGCATATGTGGGCATTACCCGCGCCATGCAGAATCTGGTCATGACCTACGCGGAAACCCGACGGCTGTACGGGAGTGAGACCTACAACAAGGTTTCGCGATTCGTACGTGAGGTGCCTAAAGGTCTGGTTCAGGAAGTACGGCTGTCCAATAGCGTGAGCCGGCCGTTCGGTGGCGGTCAGCAACAAAGTACATCCAGCCTGTTCAGCGGTAGCGAGATCCCGCAAACCGGTTTCACCCTTGGCCAGGCCGTACGCCACTCGGTGTTTGGCGAAGGCGTGATCCTCAACTTCGAGGGCGCGGGAGCCCAGGCGCGGGTACAGGTGAACTTCAGCGAAGGCAGCAAGTGGCTGATGCTGGGGTATGCGAAGCTGGAAGCGATCTAGGGCTTTCTGTAGGAACGAGCTTGCTCGCGATAGCGGTGTATCAGCCACATCAGTATTGACTGACCCACCGCCATCGCGAGCAAGCTCGCTCCTACAGGGACTGTCACCACAAGGAGCAACCATGGGCTCGGGTTTCTTTTCTTCATGGACATTCTGGGCGCTGTTGTCCGCCGCTTTCGCGGCGTTGACTGCGGTTTTCGCGAAAATCGGCGTGGAAAACGTCAACTCGGACTTCGCCACGCTGCTGCGCACCGTGGTGGTCCTGGTCAGCCTGGCCTTGATTTTGTACGCCACGGGCCAATATCAGTCCCTGGGCTCGATCTCGCCAAAGAGTTACCTGTTCCTGCTGCTGTCGGGTCTTGCGACCGGAGCATCGTGGATTTGCTACTTCCGTGCGCTGAAAGTCGGCCCAGCGTCGTTGGTGGCACCAGTGGACAAGCTCAGCGTGGTGTTGGTAGCCGTGCTTGGCGTCTTGCTGCTGGGCGAGAAACTCGACCTGCGCCAATGGGGTGGAATCGGTCTGATCACTGCGGGTGTGGTGATGCTGGCGTTACGACGCTGAGACACCTTCCTACAGAACTTATCCACCAATCCTACTGACCAAAGTAAACAAGCCTGATTGCGCTGACTGAAGCTGAACCCGACCTGTCAGGCAAAAGCCCGAAACAATCTGTCGCTAGCCAGTCACCCTTCACCTGTGCAACATGGCGACGCGTGCCATCCACAAATGGGAATTCCCTTTATGAAACGTTTTCTTAGCATCGCCATGGCGTTGTGCATCGGCCTGACGATGAGCCTCGACGCCAACGCCAAGCGCTTTGGTGGCGGCAAGAGCTCCGGCGCCGCGCCGACTCACCAGACCAGCCAAATGGCTCCTTCTTCTGCTGCAGGCGGCGCTGCTGCCACTGCGGGCGCGGCCGGTGCCGCTGGCGCTGCCGCCAAAGCCGGCGGTGCCTCTCGCTGGCTCGGCCCCCTGGCCGGCATCGCCGCCGGTGGCCTGCTGGCCTCCATGTTCATGGGCGGCGGCTTCCAGGGCATGCAGATCTTCGACATCCTGATCATGGCAGTCATTGCCTTCCTGGTCTTCCGCTTCATCGCCGCTCGCCGCCGCAAGCAACAGGAGCACCTCGCTCCAGCCGGCGCTCCAATGCAGCGTGAAGTGTTCGAGCAAAAGCCATCCATGGGCTCGATCTTCGGTGGTTCCGCGGCTCCGGCTGCCGCCCGTCCGGTGATCAATGCCCCGGCCTGGTTCAATGAGCACAACTTCATTGAAGCCGCACGCAGTCACTTCCAGTCCCTGCAGCAACATTGGGACGCCAACGAAATGGACAAGATTGCCGAGTTCGTCACCCCGCAACTGCTTGAGTTCCTCAAGCGCGAGCGTGCCGATCTGGGCGACGGTTTCCAGTCGACCTACATTGACAACCTCAACGTGCAACTCGATGGCGTCGATGATCGTGCCGACAAGACCATCGCCACCCTGACCTTCAGCGGCGTGTCGAAGACCTCTCGCTTCGACCAGGGCGAAGTCTTCAGCGAAAGCTGGAACATGGAACGTGCTCAGGGTGAGAACCAGCCTTGGCTGGTGGCCGGTATCCGCCAGAACGGCTGATCTGCCCTGCGTTCGATGTGACTCAACGCTGTCTAATGAAAAACCCGGCCTCGGCCGGGTTTTTCTATTTCGCGGTTGCATCCATAGCAAGCTACTGTATAAACCGCCCCATACAAACCGCGCCACACAAGCTAGAGGATCCCGGACGTGGAAGAAATCATCGAACAACTGCGTGAAGCCAACGAACCGGTTCCGGTGCCCCTGGAGTTACCCGACGAGGACCTGTTGGTCGAAATCGAAGAACAGCTGTTCATCGACATTCCCTTTGTCTTCCGGGAGTTTTTGCTGACCGTCAGCGACGTGGTCTATGGCAGCCTGGAGCCGGTGACCGTCACCGACCCGCAATCCCACACCTACCTGCCCGATGTGGCTGCCAACGCCTGGGACGCTGGCGTCGATCGCAGCATGATCCCGATCTGCCAGGACGGTGACGATTATTATCTGGTCGAAGAAGACGGCACCGTGGTGCTGTGGCAAGCCGAAGAAGAGCTGATTGCCGAAGAAACCTGGGAGTCGGTGTGGCACTGGGCACGGGACGTCTGGCTGGAAAGCTGAGACGCCCGCACCCCGTATGCTCAATGCCCGGCTGAATCCTTGTGGTTATCCAGAGTGTCGAGCAAGGCCACCTGCATCCGCGTGTGCACGCGGATGAACCAGCGCCAGAGCAACGCCGCCACGCCGGCCGCGACCACGGCGACCAGCACCAGCAGTTTGTTGGTGGGCAGGATACTGGCCGACAAGGCTGACAACAGCAGGAATATCACCAGCAGCGAGAGGATCGGGATCACTTCGGAGATGACCCGACGCACTCGCTGCGTGTGGCGGCCTGCCATCTCCGGCTTCACCCCCATCTCCGCGAGCAGCATCGACAGTGCCTTTAGCTTGCGATAGGCGGCGATCAGGAACGGCAGCGACAATAGCAACGCGCCTCCCCAGATCAATGCTTTCTGCCAACTTGGATCGCTGATCCAGTCTTGCAGATAGGTGGAGATGCGTGCGGCGAAGTACGCACCCGTGAAGAAGATCGCAATCACCAGTGCCAGGTTGACCCCTACCTGCAACAGAATCCGCCGGATCATCGAGGCCAGCAGCGCGCCCTCGCCCTGGGGCTGGATGTTGCGCAGCCATTCGCCATACATCCCCAACACTCGACTCATGCGTTGCGGCATCACTGCCGCCAGCTTGATCGACAGTGGATCGGCCGCGCGTATCAGGTAAGGCGTGAGCAGCGTGGTGATCACCGACACCGCGACCGCCACCGGGTAAAGGAAGTTGCTGGTGACCTGCAGGGTCATGCCCAGCGCCGCGATGATGAAGGAAAACTCGCCAATCTGCGAAAGCCCCATCCCCACGCGCAGTGAGGTTCGTCCGTCATTGCCGGCAATAAAGGAGCCCAACCCGCAGGAAAGCATTTTGCCAAGCACCACAGCGACGGTGATGACTGCAATCGGCCACGCGTATTGCAACAGAATCATCGGATCGAGCATCAAGCCGATCGCCACGAAGAAGATTGCGCTGAACAGGTCGCGAACCGGTTCGACCAGGCGCTCGATCTTCAGCAGTTGCCGCGATTCAGCCATGATCGCGCCAATCAGGAACGCACCCAAAACCATGCTGTACTCAAGCTTCACGACCAGCAGGCAGAAGCCGAAACACAGGCCGAGCACGGTAATCAGCAGCATCTCGTTGCTTTCGAACCTGGCTACATAGGCCAGCAGTCGCGGCACCAACAGAATGCCGATCACGAGGGCGACAATCATGAACAGCGACAGCTTGCCGACGGTGGAAAACACCTCACCGGAACTGACCGTGCCGCTGACGGCGATGCTCGACAACAGGGCGATAATGCCGATGCCGAGAATGTCCTCCACGATCAGCACGCCAAAGATCAACTGCGCAAAACGCTCGTTTTTCATCTTCAGGTCGTTAAGCGCCTTGACGATGATAGTGGTCGAGGAAATCGCCAGGATCGCACCGAGGAACAGCGAGTCCATGGTGTTCCATTCGAACCAGCTACCGATTTCGTAGCCGATCCAGATCATCAGCACAATTTCCAGGAACGCCGCGATAAAGGCCGTGGCGCCTACCTTGAACAGCTTGCGCAGGCTGAATTCCAGGCCCAGGCAGAACATCAGGAAAATGACCCCGAGTTCGGCGAGCGTCTTGATGGTTTCTTCGTCGTGGATCAAACCGAACGGTGGCGTGTGCGGGCCGATGATGAAGCCGGCGACAATGTAGCCCAGCACGACCGGCTGTTTGAGACGATGAAACAACACGGTCACCACACCCGCGACCAACATGATCACTGCCAGATCCTGGATAAAGCTGATGGCATGCATGGTGTGAGGCTCCTTGGTGACGTTGCTCAATTAACAGACGCGCGAAAGGTCTGATCGAGCAGGAAAAAATCCGCATTTTGCGTAGGAATCGCCCTTGGACCGGGCTTTTGCAGGGTAACACCGCGACTTCCGGCAAAAAGGCGGTGCAATATATGGAAACAGATAGATTTGGCGTGACGGCGATCACCCGCCCGGCGTCCCGATAACTGTGGTTTGAAAAACCGCTCAGGCACCCGTAGAGGTGCACCCTTCCGAAACCAGCCTTGACCCGTGAGAACGCTATGGAACCCGGAAACGCCCAGTTGTCGATGACGGTACTGATGACCCCTGACATGGCCAACTTCTCTGGCAATGTTCACGGTGGCACCTTGCTCAAGTACCTCGATGAAGTGGCCTATGCCTGTGCCAGCCGCTATGCCGGCCGTTACGTGGTGACGCTGTCAGTGGATCAGGTGATTTTCCGCGAGCCGGTGCACGTCGGCGAACTGGTGACGTTCCTGGCCTCGGTTAACTACACCGGCAACACGTCGATGGAAGTGGGCATCAAGGTGGTGACCGAGAACATTCGCGAGCGCTCGGTGCGCCACACCAACAGTTGCTTCTTCACCATGGTGGCGGTGGACGACAACCGCAAACCGGCGCCTGTGCCACCGCTGCAACCAAAAGACAGCGAAGAAAAGCGCCGCTTCATCCAGGCCCAGCAGCGGCGGCAGATTCGCCAGGAGCTCGAGAAGCGTTATCAGGAAATCAAGGGTGATGCCTGAGGGTTGTAGGTTGAGCTTTAGATAGCTATCGCGGGCAAGCCCGCTCCTACAGGGATTAATGAACACCACAAATCCTGTAGGAGCGGGCTTGCCCGCGATGGGGTCCCCTTAATCTCAGAGGCTGATTGCAGTAGCCTCGAACCGCACCCGCGGATGCGCAATACGATCCTGGGCGCGTACCAGCTCCAACTCATAGCTGGCGCACGCCTGGGTCTCCAGCAACACCTCATGCACCGCCGAAGCCGCGAACTCGAACGCTGCCACCAGGCTGTCACCCAACAACACTCGCGCCAGAAACAGCCCGGAGGTCAGGTCGCCGACGCCCACCGGCTGACGCGGGAACGCCAGCAGCGGACGGCGCAAATGCCAGCTCGCGTCCGCCGTCACCAATAACATTTCGAACACGTCCGCCGGTTTGCCGGGGTATGCCAAGTGCTTGACCAGCACGGCCCTCGGGCCTCGCGCCAGCAACGCACGCGCCATCGCCAGGCAATCGAACAGCGACTGCGGCTTGCGGCCGGAGAAGCTGTCCAGCTCCAGTTGGTTCGGACACATGAAGTCCGCCATGGCAGCCGCCTCTTCCAGCAGGAAGTCGCTGACTTCGGCCGGCACGCTGCAGCCCTTCTCCGGATGGCCCATCACCGGGTCGCACAAGTACAGCGCCTTGGGGTTCATCGCCTTGATCTGCTCGACACCCTTGAGGATCGCCCGCCCTTGCGCCGCACTGCCCAGATAGCCGGACAATACCGCGTCGCAATTGCCCAACTCGCCAATGGCTGCAATGCCTTGCACCAAGTCGGGGATCTGCTGCGGTGCCAACACTTCACCGGCCCATTGGCCATATTGGGTGTGGTTGGAGAACTGTACGGTGTTAAGCGGCCAGACATTCACCCCGACCCGCTGCATCGGGAAAACCGCGGCACTGTTGCCTGCGTGGCCAAATACCACGTGGGACTGAATGGCGAGCAGATGGGGCGTACGTTTCATGCCGAGAGTTCCGTCAAACGATTGAAATTCGAGCCGCGCAGTATGCGACTAAACGCAGCCTGTACGACAGGCCGGCGACGCAGTTAAGCTGACATCAATTTGTTGGAGCACCCGTTGATGCTGACCCTTGGAAATATATTCGTGCTGATGCTGCTCGCTACCGCAGGCGCGTGGCTGTGGCACAACCATGGCTTGCGCGAGCGCGCGCTGGAGCGGGTCAAGCAGCATTGCACCAAGCTCGGGATCGAGTTGTTGGACGGCAACGTCGCGCTGAAGAAGATCGCGTTCATCAAGGACGCCAACAGTAAGCGGCGTCTGGCACGTGTGTATAACTTCGAGTTCACGGTGACGGGCGAAACACGCCACAACGGCACCATCACTCAGTTCGGCCCCCACAGTGCCCAAATCGAGCTGGCACCCTATCCAATGCCGTTCGACGACACCCCGCCGGTGGCCGACGTGGTCAAGCCCCGTGCTGAAGTGATTGAGCTTAGTCAGTGGCGGCAAGAACACACGAAATGGCGTCCTTAATCGGAGCGACAGGCACCCAGTGCCCTCTGCAATGAATCCACCGGCTGCGGCTCACTGAAGATAAGCTCCAGGCGCGAATCCTGACGCCATTCGCTGGGCTGCCATTTCAGAGGCGCGTTATCCAGCGCATTGGCCGAAACCCACCCCCCAGAGCTGTGGATAACCAGCTTGGCCCGCCGCCAGGCAAGGCTTGCAAGCCAACCGTCGATGCGCGCCGAATCAAACGTCTGACTCGGGTGCCAGCGCCAACCGATACTCCAAACATCGCCCTGCTGTTGGTGCAGGCAGATGGGTCGCGCCGGATCGGTCCAGACCGCCGGCATTTGCCCCAGTCCCTTGGGCGCGACGAAGTTATCCACACCCGCCACCGCCGCAGCATCCAGTCCGGGCAATTCACTCAATGGCAACGCTCCCTGCTGGGTCCAGTACAAACGCCGATTCGCAAGCTGGGAAATGATTCGCTGCCGCTCATCGTCATCGAGAAGCTCGGACTTGTTCAGCAGCAACAACCCGGCATGGTTCAACGCCTCCTGCTGCGCCCCCGGCAACGGTTTACCCGCTGCAAGCGCCTGGGCATCCAGTACCAGCACGCTGGGCTGAACAGCCAGCACGCCGCGCCATGGCGCCTCACCCAACTGCATGAGCAACTGCACGGGATGACCGAGCCCGGAAGGTTCGATAAACAGCCGGTCCGGCCGCGCCTTGCGCAGCAATCGCCCGAGCCCGACCTGGAACGGCGCACCGTTGACGCAACACAAACAGCCTCCGGCCACCTCACCCAGTGCGATACCATCGGCGTCACGGGTCAGCAGCGCGGCATCGATGCCGATCTGCCCGAACTCGTTGATCAGCACCGCCCAGCGCTCGTTTGCCGGGCGCTGCGTCAGCAGGTGCCTGATCAGGCTGGTCTTGCCGGCGCCCAATGGGCCGGCGATCACGTGCGTAGGAATGTTCTGCAACATGGTCGAGGATGTCTGAGGAGGTGGAGGATGCGGTTGATTGGCTGGACGTTGCTGCTCACGTTCGTTTCTGGCGAGGCGCTGGCCCAGGCCTGTGTGGTCCATAGCACGGCTGAGCGACTCGACGTGAAAGTCTGCCAGGAGAACCGCAACATCCCGGAAAAACTGTTCGCCGACGGATTCTGCCAGCCAAACCTGGCCGGGCAGAAAGTGGAGGTGCAATACGTTGACCACTGCCCCAGCGGCGCATTCGGCGTGTGCAGCAATGCGCAAGTCGCCAATATGCCTTACCGGCAGGATATTCACTATTACGGCGTGGCCAAAGACGCGGCGTATTTAAAGCCGTATTGCGAAGGCCAGAGCCAGGGAAACTGGCTCAAGCCTTGAACATCACGCTGCCACTTCTTCATACCAGGGGCCGAACGGGTCCGGTAGCAACTGCCAGCGTTCGCGCCCAAGGGCCATTTCCTCATCGGTCAGCAGGCAATCGTCCAGCTCGGCCGTGAGTTGTGCAAAGTCGATGTTCTGGCCGATGAACACCAGCTCCTGTCGGCAGTCGCCCACGGCAGCAGTCCAGTTGGCCATGATCGCAGCGGTGCTCTCCTCGTCCTGTGGCCATTGGTCCTTCGGCACTGAACGCCACCAGCGCCCGGCATAACCGTAGCGCATCAAACCGCCGGCCTGGGACCAACTGCCGGCATCCATGGGTTTGCTGGCCAGCCAGAAGAAGCCTTTGGAGCGCAGTAGCTTGCCGTTGCTCCATTCGCCATCGATGAAGTTAAAGAAGCGCTGGGGATGGAACGGCCTGCGAGCCCGGTATGCCGTGGAAGCGATGCCGTACTCCTCGGTCTCCGGTACATGTTCGCCGCGCATCTCTCGCAACCAGCCTGGGGCCTGTGCGGCTTTTTCGAAGTCGAAACGACCGGTATTGAGGATCTTCGCCAAAGGGATTTCGCCCATGACCATCGGCAGGATCTCGGCATGCGGGTTCAATCTTTCGAGGATCGCCATCAGTTCCAGCCGCTCGCCGCTGCCGATCAGGTCGATCTTGCTGATCAGGATCACATCGGCGAATTCGACCTGCTCGATCAGCAACTCGGTGATCAGCCGCTCATCTTCCTCGCCCAGGGTTTGGCCACGGGACGCGAGGCTTTCGGCAGCCTGGTAATCGAGCAGGAAGTTGACGCCGTCGACCACGGTCACCAGCGTGTCGAGCCGTGCGATATCGGACAGGCTGCGCCCTTCTTCGTCGCGGAAGGTGAAGGTTTCCGCTACCGGCAGTGGCTCGGCGATACCGGTGGATTCGATCAGCAGGTAATCGAAGCGACCGTCCCGGGCGAGTTGGCTGACCTCTTCGAGCAAATCTTCGCGCAGGGTGCAGCAGATGCATCCGTTGCTCATTTCCACCAGTTTTTCTTCGGCGCGGTTCAGGGTGACATCACGCTGGACTTCGCTGCCGTCGATGTTGATTTCACTCATGTCATTGACGATCACCGCCACCCGCAGGTCTTCGCGGTTACGCAGGACGTAGTTGAGCAGCGTGCTTTTACCGGCGCCTAGAAAGCCCGACAGGACGGTGACAGGGAGACGATTGGGCATCAGGGAATCCTCACAGGAATGCCCGGTCGCAATGTCGGGCTTATTTTTACGTTACAGTATAACAATGCAATCTATCCACCCCCTCTTGTCGCCACGGGGAAAAGGCACAATGCTCCAGGCGGTCCTAACGGTGAGAAATCCCATGCGTAATGCCCTGAAAATCACGCTGACGTGTATTTCGCTGCTGGCTGCAGTGAATGCAGGGGCGCAAGTGCCGAACCTTGCTCACTGCACTCGAAGCGCAAATCTGCTGGCCTGTGTGGATGCAGATGGCAACGCCTACAGCGTCAATACCGTCGGCAGCACAATCTATTTGCGCGGCTTCGAACGTGAGGGGAATCGCTATTGGGCGCAGACCAACAGCCGCTACGGGCAACTGACCTTCTTCACCGGCATCGCCTCCGATGGCGAAGCCTGGGTCGGCTACAACCGTCGAGTGGGCTGGACCACCCTCAACCGTTTTTCCAGCTCCGGCGGCAGCAGCGGCAAATTCACCTGCAGCCGAATTACCGGTTGTTAGGTTTGGACTTTCCTGCGCCTGCTCAACAGGTTCTTGAGGCACGCGATCGAAAGGGCACATAAAAAGAAATAGCTGAACTTCATGTAATAACATAACATCGCCTCTCGACTACCACGATGGATCTGACGATGAACGCGTTGACCCTGCCGGATATCGCCGCGCAGCCCTCACGCCAAAACCTACCCCTCGAATGGGTGGGCATGTGCGGCATTGCGCTACCAATCCTTCTCGACGGCCAACGCCTCAGTGCGAAAATCGACGCGGGTGTCAGTCTCGACGATGGCGAGGCACGCGGCATTCACATGTCACGGCTCTACCTCGCGCTGGAGTTTCTGGAGCGCGAGAATCTGACAGCGCAATCTATTCGACGCGTTCTGCAACAATTCCTCGACTCCCATGAAGGACTTTCGGACAGTGCCTTCCTGAAGATTGAGGCTGATTTACTGCTAAAGAGACCGGCGCTCATCAGCGCGCTGTCTGGTTGGAAGTCATACCCCGTGAGCGTTGAAGCACGCCTGAAAAACGAGATGTTCCACGTGGAACTCAAAATCAATGTGCCTTATTCCTCAACGTGCCCTTGCTCAGCAGCGCTGGCCCGTCAGCTGATCCAACAACAATTCGTCGATGATTTCGCAACACGGCCTTTGCAGCATGCAGACATTTTGGCGTGGTTAGGTTCAACCAAAGGAATCGTCGCGACGCCTCACAGCCAACGCAGCCATGCGCAATTGAGCCTGCTCCTGGATGAGGTCGTGGATGAACTGCCACTGATTTCGCTGATCAATGACGCCGAAGCAGCCCTCGGCACCGCTTTGCAAACCGCCGTCAAACGCGCCGATGAGCAAGCCTTCGCCTTGGCCAACGGGCAGAACCTGATGTTTTGCGAGGACGCCGCACGAAGCCTGAATTTGGCCCTTAAGCGCTCTCCAGGTATCACAGCGTTGCGGATTCGCGTGGTGCATGCGGAAAGTCTCCATGCCCATGACGCCGTCGCCGAAAGCCGATGGAATTGGGAAGCAGCATGATTCGCCGCGACGCGTTACGCTGGGACGCACCCAGGCCGGTGCCTTCTGGCCTACCATGGGTACAGAACGTCTTCCCCCGCTTTGCTGAAATGAGCGGCACACCATTGCTCTCGATCACGACGGTCGTGACCAAGACCGGTCACAGTGTCGGCACGACGCGGGTGCTTGGAAAAATCACCTGGCGCGACAAATGTCTTAATGACAACGACCAGGTTTTACCTCTAGGGTTTACGCGCTAGCACTCACGAGCATCGACATGATCCACATCACGCTGAGCGATGGTTCATTGCTTGAATACGACCAGCCGTTGTCGGTGTATGAGCTTGCCGCCAGCATCAACGCCGGCTTGGCCAAGGCGGCAGTTGCGGGTCGCGTCAACGGGGTGCTGGTGGATTGTGAGTTCCTGCTCACATCCGATTCACGGGTCAGCATCATCACGCCTCGAGAGCCTGATGGCCTGGAAATCCTGCGGCGCTCCTGCGCGCTGATGCTCGCCATCGCCGTGAAACAGATTTACCCCAAGGTGCATTTGCACGTCGGATCGGCGCTCGGAGATGGCTTTTACCATGAGTTTGAATTTGAACGTCCTTTGAACCTGGTCGATTTGGCGGGTATCGAAGCGCGCATGAAAATGCTGGCGGCCACCAATCACTCGATTCGCCGTCGCCCCCCGCCATCGCCAACGGAGGATGAACTGACGCCCTACCTGTTCGGTGACTTCGAATGCCATTCGAAGGGCCCGCATGTCCCTGCGACAAGGGTCTTGCAAGCCTTTGCTCTGGATCACATCAGCGCCACGACCCCACAGCGTATTTACGGCAGTTGCTGGTCTTCTCAGGAAGAACTCGAAAACTGGCGGGCACCGCCACACGTGATGATTGTCAGCATCGACGATCGCCAGGCTGATTACGCTCAGTCGGTAACCGAAGCCTTGCGCCGGAGTGGCGTGCGAGCGCGCGCGGACTTGCGTAATGAAAAGGTACACCACAAGATTCGAGAGCACAGCCAACAAGTGCCATACCTGGTGGTGATCGGGGAAAGAGAAAAAGAAGGTGGGTTTGTCAGTTTGCGCAGCCAGACCGGGGAAGACTTCGGCACGATGGCGATTGATGCGGTGTGTGCGTGGTTGCGCGCAGTCGACCCTGCCCTGGTTTGAAAGTCGGGTCCCGAGCAGCCTCGCCCACAATGAAATGCCTTTTTTAACTGCGGGAATGAGGCTGCTCGCGATGGGGTTTAGGCTCGGGGCTTCACCGTCCCGCAATCCTGCCCCAACCATACCGCACGCGTATCCAGGCTACCCTTCTGCTGGATGCCGGTAGCGTTGAATGTGCCATTAACCTTGGTGGTGAATTCCCGATCGCTCAAGAACGTCGCCACTCCAGCGCCCTGGGCTTTCGGGCAGCTGAAACGAAATTTCCACTGGTTGCCGTTGCGCTCGGTGATTTCTTGCCGGCAGCCCGACTGAGGGTCCGTCAGGGGAATGTTGTCGTTTTTCACTTGCTCGGGTGTCAGGCAGGCACGAATGCCTTTACCGCCCATGGTAATGCCTTGCTTCTCAAGCTGCGCCCGTTGCTGCGGCGTCATCTGGCTCTGAATTTGCCCGAGCAGCAATTGCAGATCCGGCAGATTCTGGTCATCCACTTTCATGTTGCTGGACGTCAACTCCCACAAGCCCGGCTGCAACATCTGCGCCTGAGCGACTACGGGAAGCGCCACACCAAAAGCCACGGCCAAACCCAGCAGACGAACGTTCATCGAGTAACTCCTGATCAGTAGTGGCCGTTAGACGCCGGCCACAGGCTTCGGTTCATGGGCGAATTAATTAGCGACATTCTGCACGGAACATGGTCTGTTAAGCATTGAATCTTCAGGAGCTAGGCTGTCCCATGGACTATTTCGGACCGCATGTATTCGGTTATCTGATCGCGCTGTTGCATTCCCTGGGGCTCATCGCCGCCTTGCATGCCGTATTGACCGTCCGGACCGCCCAAGGCTCGATCGCCTGGGCGTTGTCATTGTTGTTCATGCCTTACCTTACGTTGATTCCCTACCTGGTCTTTGGCCGCAGCACCTTCGATGGTTACATCAAGGCACGCAGACAGGCCAACGAAGAAATGCGCAAGGCGATCTCCGAATTGAACTGGCGGCCCTGGGTAGAAGAAGCACTGGCAGCCAGAGCCTCCAACGCCTACGCCTCATTGCGAGCAATGCCCAAGCTGGGACGCATGCCCTGCCTGGCCAACAACGAAGTGCAACTGTTGATCAACGGCACAGCTTCTTTCGAAGCGATATTCGAGGCGATCAGCCAGGCCAGAGAAGCGGTGTTGATCCAGTTTTTTATCATCCATGACGATCGCCTCGGGCAACGCCTGCAGTCGTTGCTGCTAAAGAAAGCTGCCGAGGGCGTCGCGGTCTATCTGCTCTATGACCGCATTGGCAGTCACTCCCTGCCCCATAGTTACGTCCAGCCCCTGCGCGATGCCGGTGTAGAGGTCAAAGCATTTGCGACACGCAGCGGCTGGCTCAATCGCTTCCAGGTCAACTTCCGTAACCATCGCAAGGTCGTGGTGGTCGACGGTGTGCTCGGTTTCGTTGGCGGGCACAACATCGGCGACGAATACATGGGTGAGAAACCACCCCTGGCTCCATGGCGCGATACCCATGTCAAGGTGCGCGGGCCCGTGGTGGCCTGCATGCAGGAGTCCTTCGCCGAAGACTGGTTCTGGGCCGCGCGCTCATTGCCGCCGTTGATACTGCCAGAGGTGTATCCGGAGGACGGAGTGCTCTGCCAATTACTCGCCACGGGACCGGCCGATCCCTACGAAACCTGTTCGCTGTTCTTTGTCGAAGCCATCCACGCCGCAAAGGAACGCGTGTGGATCACCAGCCCCTATTTCATTCCCGACGAAGCCGTGTTCGCGGCTTTGCGCCTCGCCGTGTTGCGCGGTGTCGATGTGCGAATCCTGCTGCCGTCACGGCCCGACCACCGAATCGTCTACGCCGCCTCGAGCCTCTATGCCTTCGAAGCCGTCCGCGCGGGCGTGCGGGTATTCCGTTATGAGCCGGGCTTTCTGCATCAGAAGGTCGTGTTGATCGACAACGAAATCAGCGCCATCGGCAGTGCCAATATGGACAATCGATCATTCCGGTTGAATTTCGAAGTGATGCTGCTGACGGTCGACAGTACTTTCGCCAACGAGGTACAACAGATGCTCAACGATGACTTCGCCCAGGCACACGAAGTGGCCAAGGAAGAAAGCCGGGAGACCCACCGCCTCCAACAGGTCGGCATGCGGATCGCCCGGCTTATTTCACCGATACTTTAAGGCGTGTAGATGTCGTCACGGGTCCAGGGCAGTTCATGGCTGCCATCGCCATGAGCCTTCACGGCGAGAATCTGATGCAGGTTGATCCAGCCCCTGGCAAAGGCGTAAGCGCATCCCGCCAGATACAGCCGCCAGATGCGCAGCGCCTGTTCGGGCACCATCTTGCCGGCTGTTTCCAGATTGTCTTCCAATCGCTCGCTCCAATGATCAAGCGTGCGCGCGTAATGCAGACGCAGACTTTCGACATCGACGATCTCTAGACCCGCCTCGCTGATCTCGGCAGAAATCATCGACAGGTGCGGCAGCTCGCCATTGGGAAAGACGTACTTCTCGATGAACTCACCAGCCCCGCGTCCTACTGGGCGACCATCTGTGTGTTTGGCGGTGATGCCGTGGTTCATCACAAGGCCGCCCTCCTTCACAGCGCCAAACAAGGTCTTGCAGTACTCGGCCAAGTTTGCGTGGCCGACGTGTTCGAACATGCCAACGCTGACCACTTTGTCGAAACGACCGTCTTGAGGCAGGTCGCGATAGTCCAGCAACTGCAGCTCGACCTGATCATCCAGACCTTCGGCGGTGACCCGTTCCTGGGCCAGCACCAGTTGCTCCTTGCTGAGAGTGATGCCGAAGACCTTCGCGCCAAATTCTCGCGCCGCATAACGCGCCAATCCACCCCAACCGCACCCGACGTCCAGCAGATAGTCCCCCGGTTGCAGGCGAAGCTTGCGACACAAGTGGCGGAACTTGGCTTGCTGGGCCTGCTCCAGGGTTTCGCTTCCGGTTTCAAAATAAGCACAGGAGTACGCCATGTCACTGTCGAGCCAGAGCTGATAGAACTCATTGGAGAGGTCGTAGTGATAGGAAATAGCCTTGGCGTCGGCTTCCTTGTCGTGGGCGGTGCGCACGGGATTACTGTCGTCGTCCTCGCCCAACAACGCCTGACTCAAGTCGTCGCAGACGCGGATCACGTCGCTCATGGAGCCTTCAAGCTCGAGCTTGCCTTCCACGAATGCCGCGCCGAGAGCATCCAGGCTGGGGTGGACAAACTGGCTGACCATTTGCGGGTCCTTGACCACAATCGTGACACTGGGCGTCGGCCCCAAGTTGAACTCGTGGCCGTCCCAGAGCCTCAGGCGTAACGGTAGCTGCAGATTCTGTAAGGCCGGTGGAAGTTGCGCGAGCATGGAATATCCCCCTGGTTCAGACGTCTGAAGTGAGGTTAGACCATCCCTGAAAAATAGCAGGCTATCGATTAGATAGCCCTTTTCTATGGCCGTTAGCGCTTCAGCCCGATGTCTTCGAAGAAAACGTGAGTTCTCTTTTCAGAGGACTACAAATACTTCGCGCAGTTCGGAAAATATCAATCGTCCTCACGTTTCATCCTTCAGCTTGAGCAACGGTTCTCTGAACCGCAGCAGGCGCCCGGCGTTGCCCAGTACCAGCAAAGTGCTCAGGTTATGCAGCAGCGCAGCGATCATTGCGCCTGCCGCGCCCAGCCAGCCGAACGCCGCGAACGCGACAATCGCCAGCGTCCAGCCCAGACCGATGATTACATTGACCTGAAGCGTGTTCCGGCATTGGCGACTCAGACGTACACAGGTGCCGAGGCGTCGCAAATCACTTCCGATCAGCACGATGTCCGCCGACGCCAAGGCGATGTCCGCCCCGCCCGGCCCCATGGCGACCCCGACTACACCGGCCTTGAGGGCCAACGAATCGTTGATGCCATCTCCAACCACCATCGGTCGAAAACCGCTGTCGATTTCCTTGAGCACCCAATTGAGTTTGTCTTCGGGTAACGCCTGTGCATGGACGTCGTGCAATCCGACGTCTCGGGCCAGGGTCTGCGCCACACTGTGGCGATCTCCGGTGAGCAACAACTGACGGCCCAACCCAAGCTCACGCAATTCACCCAAGGCAAACCTTGCCTCGGGTTTGAGGCTATCGGACAACAACAGCCACGCGAGAAACTCCCCAGCCAGGGCGAGCCCGGCAATCGGCCCATCGTGTTCGGGCACGGCTCTTGTCGCAATGCCCAACTGGGTGAACAACTCGGGCCGACCCAGTGCGGCTTCGCCGTGCTCGGTCATTGCCACAACACCCAGGCCCTGACGCTCGTGAATGTCCGAAAGCAACAGGCACTGTTCCTGGCTGACCAAGCCAGTGAGCGCACGGCTGACGGGGTGGCTGCTGGCGGAACCGAGGCTGGCCGCGAGCCTGAGCACCTGGCTGTGATCCTCCAGCGGGCTGTCGATTGATTGCAGGCGCAGCGTGCCAAAGGTCAGTGTCCCGGTCTTGTCGACCACCAGCGACGTGAGGTCGGCCAGCTCTTCGAGAAAAGCCGAGCTGCGAATCAGGATACCGTGACGCGCCGCCACCGCGACACCGGCAATGGCCGTAGCCGGGGCTGACAACACCAGCGCACACGGGCATGCCGCCACCAACACCGCGAGCATCGCCTGGGCATCGTTTGTGACGAACCAGGTCACGGCTGCCAGCAGCAACACCAGCACCATGTAGCTGCCCGCGTAGCGTTCAAGCAGCCGGGTGATCGGCGGCTTGGAGCGCTCGGCACTCTGCATCAGCGCGATGACCTTGCCCAGGGTCGACTCGCTGCCCGTGCGCGTCACTTCAATGCGCAGCAGACCATCGAGGTTAATCGTCCCACCAAACACCGACGAGCCGACGCCCGCCTCCACTGGCACCGACTCACCGGTGATCGATGCCGTATCGAGGCTGGCCTGTCCGGCTAGCACTCGGCCATCGGCGGGCACTCGATCACCTGCACGAACTTCCACCCAATCCCCGGCCTTGAGCGTGCCGTTGTCCACCTCCAGGATCGAGCCATCAGCCTGCACTTTGCGCGCCTGGCTACGGGTGAGTTTGCCCAAGGCATGGATAGCTTCCTGCGACCCGATCACACTGCGCTCTTCCAGGACGTGGCCGAAGATCATGATGATGGGCAACAACGCCGCAGTCAGGAGGTCACCGGTTGCCCAGGCGCCGAGCATGGCCAAGGCGATCAACTGATCGGTGATGCCATGCAGACTTGGGTAGCGCAGGCTGTACCATGCCGAACGCATCACGGGCACGGCCACAAGAATCGAAGCGACGCCCAGCAGCAATTGACTGACGCCGATCTGCTGCGGCGAGGCCCAGCGCCAGATCAACCCGAGCGTCAGCAACCCCAGGGCGAGCATGGCGAGCGTGAGTTGGCGGGCGGCGCTGCGTTGCTCGGCTGAAGACAGCAGGATGGGTGCGGCGGTGGTAGAAGCAGTCATTTTGCAGCTCCCTGAAGGATCAGGCGGGAATCGTCCCTCGGATCGACCGTCGTCACTGAACCGGCCTGACCGAGGATTTTCGGCATTCGTTCCCGGTAAATACGCAGCAACATCTGTGGGTCTGTGCCTTGCTGTTGCGCCTTGGCCAGGCCCAGGACCATGGCCGTGTCGGCGGACGCTTTGGCCCGCCGCTCACTCGCCTGGGCATGGGCGACCTGCAAGGTGCGGTCGGCTTGTTCGTTGGCAGTTTGGTTAAGTTTCTCCGCTTCGGTGCGTGCGTTGGCGACCGCCTTATCGGCCTGCTGGCTGGCAGTCAGGACGGCATTGAACGCATTAACCGCCGGGTCCGGCAGGCTCGATTGCACATCGACGCGCGAGATCTCGATGCCCAGGCCCTGCCCTGTCGCGGCCAGTTCAAGCAAGCGTTGATTGATACCTTTCACCAAATCGCCGCGCAGACGCTCACGACGTTCAGCGGCCTGGCTGTCGGCACCGATAAGCTCAGGCCTCGCCACCAGGATGGTGTCCAGGTCCCGAGCGGCACTCAGGGCGACCGCGCTGCGGGTCACCAGTCGATCCAGCGCCGGCGGTACATGCTCACCTTGACGCACGAAGTCGTAAGGGTCGGTAACCTTGTAAAACACTCGCACATCCAGCTGCACGACGCCGGCGTCACCGGTGAGTAAATATCCTGACCCGGCTAATGCATCACTGATCGGCGAGGCAAAGGTCGCGGACCGGTCAGCCTGTAAAGCAGCGTCGCTGCGCAACAGGTTGGTGACCCGTCGCTCAATTACTCGATCCGCCGCCGGCAGCAGAATCACTTGCTCGAAAGGTCGAGGCCACGCAAGCAACAATCCAGCATTCTGAATGCGATCCAGAGCACCGAAGTGCAGCACCACCGCACGATCCTGCGGATCGATTTGCCGCACATTCGAAAATGCCCACACCAAGGCCGCCAGCACTGTTACCCCATACAACGCAATAAACGCCAAGCGCCCGGCCTGAATCCAAGGGCTGATCAACGCATGTGTTCCACGTGGAACCCTACTCATGGCTGAAACCCGGACTTATTATCGAGCGTCGTTGGGCCATCCACCAGCACCCGGAATGGCGCAGCATCGGTGCGCAACACCAGCTTGGTTTCCGGGCCAACGATAGTGCCCAAGGTGTCGAGTGATCGCAGCAAGTTGTACAACTGCGGAGAGTCGGCGTAAGCGCGCCCGTAAATCTGCGCAGCTTCGACACGCGACTGCGCCTCGATTTCGGCAGCTTTCACAGTGGCATCTGCCTGGACGATCCGCGCATCCCGTTCGGCAGTGGAGCGGATTTGCGCGGCCTCGCGCCTGCCGATGGCCGTGCGCTCGGTGGCGATTGTTTCACGCTCGGCGCGCATGCGATCGACCGTGGCGGCCAGTGTCACCGACGGGAGGGTTAACCGCTCGATGCCTACTTGCAGCACGCGCACCCCATAAGTGGCCAATAGTTGCTGATCGATTTGCTGGCGCAGTTGCGCTTCAAAATCAGCGATGTGCACCTGACCGGCATCAGTGTTCACGAGGTTGGCCAGATCGAAACTGCTTGCGGTGGTTTCCAGCGCGGAACCGACAAAGGTGCGAATCTGGCGCGCCGCTTCGTCTGGCTGGTTTTGCACCGCGCGCATGAAGCGCTGCACATTGTCCGGATCCCCTTGAACCTGCCACGCCACGTAAGCCTGAACAATAATGCGCAGGCCATCGCGGGTGCCCACGTCCTGCAAGCCGCTGGAGGTTGTGCGCAAACGCAGATCGACGGGGATCGCGGCCTCGAACGGTGCCGGCCAACGCCAGCTCAGGCCGGGGGCCAACAGCACCCGGGACGGATTGCCAAAGCGGGTGATCACCGTGGCCTCGCCGGCACGGACCTGCACCAGGCTCGCCGCTGCGATGGCAAAGGCCACCAGCAGCACCGCCCAGCTCATGCGTCGCCAGGGAAAGGGGCCGGCCTCTTGAGAGTCGCCGTGATGATGGTGGTGCCCGTGGTGGTGCCCGCCATGGCCGTGATTATGATCGTGAGTGTGTGACTGGCTCAATGGGCAGCTCCTGGTTGAGCGGTTTTACGCGAGGGGGTGGGATCGCCTGGCGAGGTGAACGTGCGTAGGTCGATGGTCGGCGCGTTGCCGCTGCCGCCCAGGCGATGGTCGATGACCAGAAGCTTGGCGCCGGCCAGGGCTCGGGAAAGCTGACTCAGATATTGCTCTTGCACGAATGCTTGGCCAGCGCTGGCATAGGCTTTTTGCTCGGCGGAGAACTTGAGGTTCGTCGCCTGCGCCGCTGCGTGGGTTTCCCGTGCGCTCGCGCTCGCCTGGTCGTAGGCGACGCTGGCCTGCAACTGCGCTTGGTTGGTCGTTTCGGCCGCGGCACCACGCTCACGTGATATCAATGCCTGAGCGGCGATCTGCGCTGCCTGCACACCGTGATAGGCATTGGCCGCGCCCGCCGGTGGGTGAATGGCCTCCACCACCGTGGCGAGAATTTCCACGCCGCTGTCGAGCGATGTCAGGTCGGCTTGCACGGCGCGGCCAATGTCTTCAGCGAGCCCTACCCTGTCCTCTCCCAGCAACCCGTCGAGCGTGCGCGAGGAAAAATCGTGAACCAGGATCCGACTCGCAGTGCTGCGGATGAGTGTCGGCACATCGGCGCTGTTGTACGTCGCGGCCAATGCTGCTTGATCGGTCAAACCGACGCGGTAGACGAACCGCACATCCATGTTAACGATCTGAAAGCTCTGTTTGTCTGCACGACTGCTGGCGATGACTTGGGATTTGTCATTGGCGTGGCTGGCATCCCACAAGCGATTGGCCACGTCCGGTGCCGGGCCTTCCGCCGGCTGCACAGCAACAGGCGCCGCCACTTCTCCGACATTTGCGGCCAACTCATGAACCACGCCATTCTCGACACTCAGCACGCGGCCAAACGGCCAGGGCAGACCGGCATGCAGCCCCGGGCCGAACACTGCCACCGGCTTGCCGAAACGTTCGTAGATGCCCCGCTCCTGCATGGCGATTTCATGAACACCGGTGAGCGCCCACCCGACCACGACTACCACTGCCAACACCGGTATCAAGGCGCGGCGCATGTAACTGAACGCCCAAATTTGCCGCAGGTCGATGCCGAAGCGGTTGTGCAATTCGTGCTGCAACGCCAGCAAGGGTTGTGGCGGCCAGCGCAGCAGATCAGCAACGAAGCTTCTGGCCAGCAGCGGCGGCTCCAGCTGTTCGGGGCGCGGGGTGAACAAGGACAGCAAGGCGCGCAGCAGCAGCAGTTCGGCGGCGACCAGCCCCGGCAGCAGGCCGATCAACACCGCCAGCCGTGCTGGCCACACCGCTTCGCTGCTGGCGAACAACAGGCACAACGCGCTCAGCACCAGGCTGACGATGGCCACGCGCGCCAATTGAGCCAATGCACCGGCCTCAGGCCACAGGGCAGCCGATTGCTGGGCCAATTGACGCTCCAGCACCAGCAAGCCGAACGCCAGCAACAGCGACGCCGCTGCGCCGACATTCGCTGAAAAACCCAACTGCGCAGCGGGCAGGGACAGGTTCCAGACCTGGTCGATACCCAGCAGTGCCAACAGGGCCCAGCCAGCGAGCCACAACGTCGGCGCGCCAATGTTGATCAATAGTTGTTTGCTGCGTTGGCTGATGCGCTCCAGCAGTAGTTCATACCAACCCACTGCGGGCTCAACGACCTCGGCGGCCGCCACGGTCTCTGAAGGGTTCATCGCCCTGGCGCGCCACTTCGCCACCCACCCCGCCGATTGCAGGCCTGCCATCAGCACCAGCAAGCTGGCGCACTGATTGACCAGCAGCGCCGGCCATAGCGACTTCGGCGCAAACAGCGCGACGAAAAAAGCCAGCACCAGCCCCACACCAGCCAGCGCGCCAAGGCCGACCACCCACCAGCCCAGACGCCGGCTGTGGAAGGCCGCTTGTTGGAAGCGTGGCAACCCGGCGATCGCGGCGCCGTCACTCTCAAGATCGACTTGCATAACACCCCGGCATCTTTGCCCGAATCACATTTCGTTACGATATAACGAATAGCGTGAATATTTCGTATGGAACGTTCTATCTAAAGGCGACGAAGCTGTCGCGTTGCTGAACCCTTGACCGAATGCCTTCCAAGCGCACATATTACGGTCATAATTTTCTCCAGTTTACGTGAGCAATTCCTTTACTCATCCAGGAGTACAGCCATGAGCAACTATGACGTCGTGATTCTGGGCGGCGGCCCCGGTGGTTATAACGCAGCGATCCGCGCCGGCCAGTTGGGCCTCAAGGCCGCCTGCGTCGAGGGGCGCGCCACCCTCGGCGGCACCTGCCTGAACGTCGGTTGCATGCCCTCCAAGGCACTGCTGCACGCGTCCGAGCTGTACGAGGCGGCCATGGGTGCGGAATTCGCCCAGTTGGGCATCGAGGTCAAACCCACGCTCAACCTTGCGCAAATGATGAAGCAGAAGGATGAAAGCGTTACAGGCCTGACCAAGGGCATCGAGTTTCTCTTTCGTAAAAACAAGGTCGACTGGATCAAAGGCTGGGGCCATATCGACGGCCCGGGCAAAGTCACGGTAACGGACAGTGCGGGCGGCAAAACCGAGTTGAGCGCCAAGGACATTATTATCGCCACCGGTTCCGAACCCACTCCCCTGCCCGGGGTCGACATCGACAACCAACGCATCCTCGATTCCACCGGCGCGCTGTCACTCGCCGAGGTACCCCGGCACCTGGTGGTGATCGGTGCCGGGGTCATCGGTCTTGAGCTGGGTTCAGTGTGGCGGCGCCTGGGCGCCAAAGTCACCGTCGTCGAGTATCTCGACCGGATCTGCCCCGGTGCGGACGCAGAAGCAGGCAAGGCTTTGCAACGCTCGTTGAGCAAACAAGGCATCAGCTTCAAGTTGGGTTCAAAAGTCACTCGTGCCACGTCTTCGGCAGACGGCGTCCAGCTCAGCATCGAGCCAGCCGCCGGCGGCGAGGCCGAGGCACTGGAAGCCGACTACGTGCTGGTCGCCATCGGACGCAGGCCCTATACCCAAGGTCTGGGCCTGGAGAACGTTGGCCTCGCCACGGACAAACGCGGCATGCTCGCCAACAAGGGCCATCGCACCGAAGCCCCTGGCGTGTGGGTCATTGGCGACGTGACGTCCGGGCCGATGCTTGCGCACAAGGCTGAAGATGAAGCCATGGCCTGCGTCGAACAGATCGTCGGCAAAGCTGGCGAAGTCAATTACGACCTGATCCCCAATGTCATCTACACCCGCCCGGAGCTGGCCAGCGTCGGCAAGACCGAGGAGCAACTGAAGGCGGAAGGTCGTGCCTACAAGGTTGGAAAATTCCCGTTCACCGCCAACAGCCGGGCGAAAATCAACCACGAGACCGAGGGCTTCGCCAAAGTGCTCGCCGATGAGCGTACAGATGAAGTGCTGGGGGTGCATCTGGTCGGTCCAAGCGTCAGCGAGATGATTGGCGAATACTGCGTGGCGATGGAGTTCAGCGCCTCAGCCGAAGACATTGCACTGACCTGTCATCCACACCCGACCCGCTCCGAGGCGCTGCGTCAGGCGGCGATGGATGTGGAGGGGATGGCAACGCAGATGTAGGGCTTGGAATTGAGTTGCCCCCATCGCGGGCAAGCCCGCTCCTACGGGACTTGTGTACACCCGGGCTTGCCCGCGACGGGGTGCAACTTGGTTCAAAGCGGCAAATGCTCCAAAGGTAAAGCCCCCGGGGCTTTCACCGTATGAATGGCAAAATTACTGCGGATGTCGCTCACGCCTGGCAATTTCAGCAAGCGCCCGGTGAGAAACCGGTCGTAGGCGCGCAGGTCCGGCACCACTACTTGGAGCAGGAAATCCGATTCTCCCGAGACCAGAAAGGCCGAAATCACCTCCGGCAATGCCGTCACCGCCGAGCGGAAGGCCTCGGCTTGCTCATCGTTATGGCGCTCGACCTTAACCCCGACAAACACTGTCAACCCCAGACCGATCTCGTCACGATCGAGATTGGCCTGATAGCCGCGAATCACTCCGGCCTCTTCGAGCATCCGCACCCGCCGAAGACAAGGCGATGCCGAAAGGCCAATCTCGTCAGCCAATTGCACGTTACTCAAGCGACCGTCCCGTTGCAGGGCCGCCAGAATTTTGCGGTCGTAGGCATCCAGTTTCATTATTGATAGATCCTGATGGTCAAAGCGGATATGTGTAGCAGGTTATGCCAATCCATGACGCTGTAGAAGCAAACTACGCAAGCACCTGCCCCGCCCTTCAGCTCTAGACTGGCTTCAACAAATCGAACGCATTGGGGTGCAACATGGCGGGACTATGGCTTTTTTTCATGGCGTTGGCGGTCGTCTACCTGTTGCCGGGGCCTGACATGATCCTGCTGTTGCAGACGGGCGCACGTCAGGGCAAAGGCTTGGCACTGGCCACCGCAGTGGGATTGGCGATCGCTCGAGGCTGTCACGTGGCCTTGGCAGCGCTGGGTCTGGCGGCGTTGTTCAAGGCAGCGCCCTGGACCTTCGATGCAGTGCGCCTGGCCGGGGCAGCGTACTTGCTGTGGATTGGCATCCAATGCCTGCGCTCCACGATGCTGCCCGACTTGAGCGGCAATCGTACAGGCCACGCAAAACCCCACTGGCGCCAGGCGATTCAACGTGGATTGCTGACCAACCTGCTCAACCCCAAGGCCTTGCTGTTTTGCTCGGTGCTATTGCCCCAGTTCGTCGACCCGCGCGCGGGATCGGTGCTGACGCAGTTTGCGACATTGGGTGTTGTGCTAGTCAGCGTGGGGCTGCTCTTCGACAGCGCCTACGCCTTGGCTGGCGCGGCACTGGGTCGTTGGCTGCAACGCAGTCCTTCGGCCCAGCGCCTCCAGCAATGGTTGTTTGGCAGTCTGCTGATTGGCTTCGCAGTGCGCCTGACTTTCGTTCAGCAGGCCTGACTACTGACGAGCCCTGCGCTTGCGACGATTGATCAACACCAGTGCAACCGCTGTAAACGCCACGACCCCCGCTGCCTGCAACCACTTTTTATAAGGCCGCAGGGTCGCCCGCAACGGGCTCAACGCCTGAGTAACGTAACGCTTGTCGGCGTCCTGGAAGTTTGGATAAGGGCAGCGTTCACCGAAGAAGACTGCCCAATCCACATAGGGACCTTCCTTGACGTAACGCTGATAGAACGCCGTTTTCTCTGCCTGGCCAGGATTCCAACCCGTCGCCGCGCACAGCACCGCCGCGAAGGCCTGGCTGGTATGGGGTAAATGATCGGCAGCCTGGCTGGCCAAGGCGTTGGCGACATAACGGTAGTGATAACGCTGATCAGGTTGCGCCGTGCTGACCTGCTGACGTTTGACCTCTTCTTCCGCCACCAGCGGGCCGACCTTGAGCTCGGTGCTTTCCAGACTGTAGTTGCCGCCGAAAGTGGCGTAATCCGGTGACATCTCGTAACCGAGTAACTCCATGCCGTCGAATCGGGCCAGCGTCGCGGCATTGAAGTAAGCGAAGGCACGCTTGCTTGGCCACCATTTCGATTCAGCCTCGTGGCGCAATTCCCCATACCACCTGGCTTTTTTCTGGAGCGTATCGCTGTCGAAATACGTCACCGCTTCGTCGTAACGCTCCTCACGCAGCAAGCGGCGCCCGAGCAGGTTGCGCAACTTCGCAGCCACCGATAACGGCACGTAGTTGTCGCGATCCTCCTGGGTCAGCGCGGGGGGCGCAGGTACCTGTGCATCGACGTACTGCTTGAGCTCATCGACGGTCAACACGCGCTCGGCTACGGTCGCGGCGTCGAACCAGTAAATGTCCTTGCTGCGATAAAGCTGATCGAACGCCTGCAGGTAATCACCACGTTGCAACGCCAGGATCGCGCTCTCACCTTCGACCCGACACTTGGGCTCCAACGTTTCGAAGGCCCAGTCCGGAGTACGCCGCTCGCCCCAGGACTCGTTTTGCGGAAATGCCTGGGCCGCTTTGGCATAGGCTGCGGCGGCAGCGACCTTGTCACCGTCGCGCATCGCCAGCTTGGCGCGCAACCACCAAGCCAAACCACCGTCGCCGGCGTGCTCGAGGAAGGTCCTGGCGCTGGCGTAGTCGCCCTGTTGATAATTCATTGCTGCCAGCCGATCAGCGTTCTCCAGGCTGCCGCGCGTGCTGGCCTGGAGTAATTTGATCATTTTTTGCTCAGCAGGTGGTTGATCACCAAATGACCAGTTCAATCGGCTGATCAAGGAAGCCGTGATCAGTTGCTGCACCGGTTTGCCTTCAAGCAACGCTTTGAGCTGTGCCTCGGGCATCGCCACCAGATCAGCCACCAGCAACTTCAGCGAGGTGTACCCGACCCCGGAACCGTGACGATTTTGTGCGGCGTAGAGTTCGATGGCACTGTTCCAGTCGCCGGCCGCGCGCGCTACGCGAGCTTCTTCGCCAAGGCTGGCAACCCCCAGTTCCAACGGGTCACTGAACCCGTCGATACTCAGTTGCCGAGCCTGCTCGAAGGCCTGACGTGCCTGCGCCAGCAGGTCAGCGGCTGCGTCAGCGTCGGCACTCATGGCGAACAGTGCCCGGCCCAGCGAATAAGCGGCCCAGGTGCTGCGCAATCCGCGTTGATCGGCGGGCAACGCCAACACGTTGCGGAAGTAATCGACGGCCAATCCATGATCGCCCGTGTTGAACGCCACGGCGCCTGCCGTATAGAGCACCAGTTCCCTTGGCAGGCTCGCCCCTTGGGTTTCAACCTGACGGGCATCGGTCAAACCGCGCAGGCGTTTAACCAGTTCCTGCTGTTGCGCCGTTAAACCGTCCTGTTCGGCGTATTCACGCTGCTCGCTGTATTCGGCCGGGTCGCCGCTGTGCAGGGTATCGTTGACCACTTTCAGGCCCGCAATCGCCTGGCCCAGGCGGCTGACCTCGAAACGGAAATTACCTTCGGGCAACTCCGCCAGCGACTGGCCACGGTTGTCGAGCAAGCGCATGGGGAAGTCCGGCCCGCAGGCCAACGCCGACCCCAGTGGCAAACTCAGGCTCAGGCAGAGCACATGACGGGGCCAGTTACGGGTGAACATTCGAACCTCCTTGATCAATATGGGTGCAGCGCGCCCAACCAATTGCACGCTGCCCGCCGGCTGGCAATCGTCCGTCGCGCAGGCGGGTGAAGGTAAGCACATCCGGGGTTTGTTGCAACGCGTAACCGGCCAGGGCGTCGGCAGCCTCACAGCCCTGCACCGCCAGAGTCAGCCGCTCGGGCCAGGCGCTGTCGAGGTTGCCTTCGTTGCTGACACTGACGTCATAAAGGCCATCCTGGTTCGCGAGTTTCAACATCACGCGGCTGTCGAGGGGATCGCCACGCGCTACAGCGCCCAGCGTGGCGAGGCTCCACGCTCGGCGGTCGCTGGCCAATGGCAGGCGGAACCAGATCAAGCCCGCCAGATGGGCCGGCGGGTCGTTGCGAAGCTTCAGGGCAAGCGCGCGCAGTTGTTGAGGATCGGCGAGCAATTCACGACGCTCGCCGCTGCTTTCGACCGGTACTTCGCTTTCCACCACGGGCGCACTGCTCACACCGGGCAACAGCGCCACACCGTAAGCCGGCAATGCCAGGTAAAAATCCCGCGGGGTGATGCGACTCCAGGCTTTGGCCCACTTTTGCGCCTGGCCCGGGTCGAACAGGCCCCGGCGTGGATCGCTCACCGCGTGCACCTGCAACACGCTGCTATCGACTGTGGATAACAAGGCCGGCAGTTCAGGACTGTCGAGCCACGCGGGCAAGGCAGTGATGCTCAACTTCAGAGAAATGGGCAGGGACGCGCGCAGGTCGGTGAGAAACTTGCGATACGCCGCAAGCCGGGCAATCCCGGCGTCGTGATCGATTTCCACCCCGGCGATTACCAGGCCCTGGCCTTGCCAATCGGTGAGCATCCGCTGAATCTGTGCAGTGATTTCTTTCTGATCCAGCGACGCAAGCTGGCCATCCAGACGAACCACCGCAATCAACGGTCGGCCATCTCGCTTGAGCAGCGCCGCATCAATGCGCGCCCGACTCCATCCGGCACGGGGAAAAGCCTGCAAGGCGAGAATCCTGAGCGTCGAGAAGTCCGCGCGGCTGTCATCGAGCGCAGCTTCGTGGGACGGCGTCCATTGCCGCTGCCAGACATAAACTTGCTGATCGAGCGGCGCACTGTCCTGCCGCTCGCAACCATTGAGCAGCACCAGCGCTGTCAGCAGGACCGTCAGTCGAGCAATAAAAACCATGAAGCATCCTTTGGAACGGCTCAAGCCAGCGTCCAACAGATGCTACAGGGCAAACACCAAAGGCCGCGAGCCCCTGTTCGAAGCTCGCAGCCTTTCCAACCTTGCCGCTATCAGGCGGTTTTTTGCAAACCTGCGACGGTGCGCGGCATGCCGACAAAACCCGGCAAGGCCTCAACCCGCGCCAGCCAGGCACGCACGTTGGCATAGTCATCAAGCGAGACATTGCCTTCCGGTGCATGGGCGATATAGCTGTAGGCGGCAACGTCGGCGATGGTTGGCTCGTCACCCACCAGATAAGCCGATTGCTCCAGCGCTTCGTCGATCAGCTTGAGCCAGACGTGGGCAAAGGCGATGGTTTCTTCGGCGTTATAAGGAGCGCCAAATACGGTGATCAAGCGTGCCCGACCCGGGCCAAAAGCAATCGGCCCAGCCGCCACGGATAACCAACGCTGCACCCTCGCCGCGCCGACCGGATCGGTGGGCAGCCAGCGGCCATTACCGTATTTTTGCGCCAGATAAACCAGGATTGCGTTGGAATCGGCGAGCACCACGCCCTCGTCATCAATGGCAGGTATTTGCCCGAACGGGTTAACCGCCAGGAAGTCCGGCTGCTTGTGGGCACCCTTGGCCAGGTCGACAAAGATCAGCTCGGTCGGCAACTGCAACAGGGACAACATCAGTTCCACGCGATGGGCATGGCCGGAACGGGGGAAGTTGTAGAGTTTGATCGCTTGCATGGTCGACTCCGCTATCGAGTGGCGCCGTTCAGGAGTGATCAGCACCGATGGACGCTATCTTCCACCCCCAGCCAAAACAACAGAATAACCAGCAAACGCAATCAATTATTTCATCCGTCGCAATAAACCCTCAGCGTTTCAACGCCGGGTGTTCGCGCAACGTTTTAACGGTGAAGTCCACAAAGCTGCGGATCCGCGCTGGTGCATTACGTCCGCCCTGATACACGACATGGATCGGCAAGGGCGGCAGTTCGAACTCGGCGAGAACAATCTCAAGCTCTTCCGAGGCAACCTGGTTGGCTATCTGGTAGGACAATACGCGGGTGAAGCCCAAACCAAGGCTGGCGGCGCGAATGGCGGCCTGATTCGAGGTCACGACCAAGCGAGGCTCAGTCCGGACGCTGAGCGATTCCCCAGCCTCATGAAAGGGCCAGCTCCGCTGCTGGCCGATGGAGGATGTGCCAATCACCGGCGCACGCATCAGGTCCTGGGGATGTTGAGGTCGGCCGTTGGCCTGTAAAAATGACGGCGACGCGCAAACAACGCGACGCACTTCACCCACACGGATCGCGTGCTGGTTGCTGTCGGGCAACTCACCGATACGCACGGCCACGTCCACGCCCTCCTCAACCATGCTCACGACACGATCGACGATCAGACCATTGATGATCACCTCGGGAAACTGGGCCAGATAAGCCACCATCACCGGCGTGACGAACAGCTCGCCAAACAGCACTGGAGCGGTGATCGTCAGTTGCCCACGGGGTTCTGCGTGGCTGCCCGCCGCCGAATCCTCAGCTTCCTGCACTTCGGCGAGTATTCGCCGGCAATCGTCGAGATACCGCTGGCCGGCTTCGCTCAGGTGCACGCTACGGGTAGTACGCGTCAGCAGCGACGTGCCGATGCGTTTTTCCAGCGCGGCCACCGCGCGAGTCACGCTGGCTGCCGACATCCCAAGGCGACGCGCCGCCGCCGAGAACCCCTGTTCCTGGGCGACCACCGAAAAGACCTGCATTTCCTGAAATCGATCCACTGGGTATTCCTTGATCAATAAAACGACGGTGGCGCGTGGCACCAGATGGAAAACAGACCCTAAGCGATTATTTCTTCCGGCGTCGAGCTTGCGCGGTAGGGGAATCAGTTGCAGGCCATGGTCTGTTACTTGCGCATCTGAACGCTGGAGCCGGAAAAAACAAACCCCCGCGATTGCGGGGGTCTGCGTCGTACCTGTGGATAACTTATTCCACCGTCACCGACTTCGCCAGGTTGCGCGGCTGATCGACGTCAGTGCCCTTGAGCACGGCGACGTAGTACGACAGCAACTGCAACGGAATGGTATAGAGGATCGGCGACAGGATGTCGTGGATGTGCGGCATGTGCACAACATGGGTGCCTTCGCCGTTGGTCATGCCGGCCTTCTCGTCGGCGAACACGATCAACTGGCCGCCACGGGCACGGACTTCCTGCAGGTTGGACTTCAGTTTCTCCAGCAGCTCGTTGTTCGGCGCAACGGTGACCACCGGCATGTCGTTATCCACAAGCGCCAGCGGGCCGTGCTTCAGTTCGCCGGCCGGGTAGGCTTCAGCGTGGATGTAGGAGATTTCCTTGAGCTTGAGCGCCCCTTCCATGGCCACCGGGAACTGCGCGCCGCGGCCCAGGAACAATGTGTGGTTCTTCTCGGCGAACAGCTCGGCGATTTTCTCGACGGTGCTGTCCATGGCCAGTGCTTCGCCCAGACGGGTTGGCAGACGACGCAGCTCTTCGACCAGGGTGGCTTCAACGCCCTGTGCCAACGTACCGCGCACCTGGCCCAGGGACAGGGTCAGCAGCAGCAAGCCAACCAATTGGGTGGTGAATGCCTTGGTCGAGGCGACGCCGATTTCACGACCGGCCTGGGTCAGCAGGGTCAGGTCGGATTCACGCACCAGCGAGCTGATGCCGACGTTGCAGATGGCCAGGCTGGCGAGGAAGCCCAAATCCTTGGCGTTGCGTAGCGCGGCCAGGGTGTCGGCGGTTTCGCCGGACTGGGAGATGGTCACGAACAGCGTATCGGGTTGCACCACCACCTTGCGGTAGCGGAATTCGCTGGCCACTTCGACCTGGCACGGAATACCGGCCAGTTCTTCCAACCAGTAACGGGCAACCATGCCGGCATGGTAGCTGGTGCCGCAAGCGACGATCTGTACGTTGCGCACTTTGGCGAACAGCTCGGCGGCCTGTGGACCGAACGCCTGGACGAGCACACCAGTCGGGCTGAGTCGCCCTTCGAGGGTGCGCTGCACAACGGCCGGTTGCTCGTGGATTTCCTTGAGCATGAAGTGGCGGAATTCGCCCTTGTCCGCCGCTTCGGCACCGTCGCGGTACTGCACGGTTTCGCGCTCGACGGCTTGGCCGTTGATGTCCCAGATCTGCACGCTGTCGCGGCGGATTTCGGCGATATCGCCCTCTTCCAGGTACATGAAACGGTCGGTGACCTGACGCAGGGCTAACTGGTCGGAGGCGAGGAAATTCTCGCCCAGGCCCAGACCGATCACCAATGGACTGCCACTGCGGGCGGCAACCAGTCGATCCGGTTGCGCAGCGCTGATGACGGACAGGCCATAGGCACCCTGCAGTTCTTTGACGGTGGCCTTCAGCGCCACAGTGAGGTCGCCCAGATCCTTGAGTTTGTGGTTGAGCAGGTGGGCGATGACCTCGGTGTCAGTGTCCGAAGTGAAGACGTAGCCCAGGGCCTTGAGTTGTTCACGCAGGGCTTCATGGTTCTCGATGATGCCGTTGTGCACCACTGCCAGATCGCCGGAGAAATGCGGGTGAGCGTTACGTTCGCACGGCGCGCCGTGGGTCGCCCAGCGGGTGTGGGCAATACCGAGACGGCCAATCAGCGGCTCGGCGTCCAGCGCAGCCTCCAGCTCGCTGACCTTGCCCGGACGACGCATGCGCTCGAGCTTGCCGTCGTTGGTCAGCACCGCTACACCGGCGCTGTCATAGCCACGGTATTCAAGGCGTTTGAGGCCTTCGAGCAGGATGGCTGTGATATTACGTTCTGCGACTGCGCCGACAATTCCACACATGCTATTTCTCCTGACTGACAGCCGCGCAAATCAAATTGATGCCGCGGGCCTGAATCTGATCGCGTGCTTCATTTGGAAGGCGATCATCGGTAATTAGGGTATGGACACTGCTCCAGGGCAGTTCCAGGTTGGGGATCTTGCGTCCGATCTTGTCGGCCTCGACCATCACGATCACTTCGCGAGCGACCTCTGCCATGACACGGCTAAGTCCCAGCAATTCATTGAACGTGGTAGTGCCACGGACCAGATCGATGCCGTCGGCACCGATGAACAACTGGTCGAAATCGTAGGAGCGTAGTACCTGCTCGGCAACCTGCCCCTGGAACGATTCGGAATGTGGGTCCCAGGTGCCACCGGTCATCAACAGCACCGGCTCATGTTCGAGTTCACTCAGGGCGTTGGCGACGTGCAGGGAATTGGTCATCACAACCAGGCCGGGTTGCTGGCCGAGTTCGGGAATCATCGCAGCCGTGGTGCTGCCGCTGTCGATGATGATCCTCGCGTGTTCGCGGATCCGCGTGACCGCCGCGCGGGCAATAGCCTGTTTATAAGCGGAGACAGATTGGCTGATATCGGCCACCAGCTCTTGAGGCATGGTGATCGCCCCACCGTAACGGCGTAGCAGCAGACCATTGCTTTCGAGTGCAGCGAGGTCCTTACGGATCGTAACTTCCGAAGTTTCGAAACGTTTTGCCAACTCGTCCACGCTGACTTCACCCTGCTCATTGAGCAAAGCAAGAATGTTATGGCGGCGCTGAGGCGTGTTGCGTTTCGACATGACTAGGTAAGTTTCGATTCGAAAGATAACGGAAGCAATCAAAACCTATTGGCGAAACTTCGTCAAGCGGGGACGATAAAAAAGGTCTGTGGATAAAAGAAGAAACCTGTAGGAGCGAGCTTGCTCGCGATAGCGGTGTGTCAGTCACATTGATATCAACTGTTACACCGCAATCGCGAGCAAGCTCGCTCCTACAGATCACATTTGCCCTGAATTGTGGATAACTCAGCCTTTCTTGACCTTCTCAGGCCGCTTCCAGCCGTCGATGTTCTTCTGACGAGCACGACCGACCGCCAACTGGGCTTTATCCACATTCTGAGTGATGGTCGAGCCCGCCGCAGTGGTCGCACCACTGGAGATATCCACAGGCGCCACCAGCGAGTTGTTGGAGCCGATGAACACGTCCTCGCCCAGCACGGTTTTCCACTTGTTCACGCCGTCATAGTTGCAGGTGATGGTGCCCGCGCCGATGTTGGTGCGCGCACCGATCTCGGCGTCACCGAGGTAAGACAGGTGACCGGCTTTTGCGCCTTCGCCCAGATGGGCATTCTTCAGCTCGACAAAGTTACCCACATGGGCGCGAGCCTCCAGAACGGAGCCTGGACGCAGGCGGGCGAATGGCCCGGCATCGCTGCCTTCGCCGAGCACCGCTCCTTCGATGTGGCTGTTGGCCTTGATTACCACGCCCTTGCGCAGGGTGCTGTCCTTGATCACGCAATTGGGTCCGATGACCACGTCGTCTTCGATGACCACCTTGCCTTCGAGGATGACGTTGATGTCGATCAGCACATCGCGCCCGACGGTGACCTCACCGCGCACATCGAAACGAGCCGGATCACGCAGCGTCACGCCCTGCGCCATCAGACGGCGACCGGCACGCAGCTGGTAATGGCGCTCCAGTTCGGAAAGCTGCTTGCGATCGTTGGCGCCCTGCACTTCCATGGCGTCGTGCGGTTGTTCGGTGGCGACCACCAGGCCATCGTTGACGGCCATGGCGATCACGTCGGTCAGGTAGTACTCGCCCTGGGCGTTGTTATTGGAGAGTCGGCTCATCCAGCCGCTCATCTGCGCGAACGGCAGCGCGAGAATGCCGGTGTTGCCTTCGGTGATCGCCCGCTGCGCTTCGTTGGCATCTTTTTGCTCAACGATGGCGGTAACCTTGCCGTCGGCATCACGCACGATACGGCCGTAACCGGTCGGGTCGTCGAGTTCGACAGTCAGCAGACCCAACTGCTGTGGAGCGACTTGCTTGAGCAGGCGCTGCAGGGTATCCACTTCGATCAAAGGCACATCGCCGTAGAGAATCAGTACGGTGTCGGACTCGATGTACGGCACGGCTTGAGCAACCGCGTGACCGGTACCCAGTTGTTTGTCCTGCAGTACGAAATTCAGGTCATCCGCCGCCAGACGCTCACGCACGGCATCCGCACCGTGGCCAATGACCACGTGAATGCGCTGTGGATCAAGTTGCCTTGCGCTGTGGATAACATGGCCAAGCATCGAATTGCCGGCAATCGGGTGCAGGACCTTGGGCAGCGCCGAGCGCATGCGAGTGCCCTGGCCAGCGGCGAGGATTACGATTTCAAGTGACATGACTGGCTACCAATCCTGGGTGGTCAGCGGCTGCGACCAAGTGATGAACATCGGAAAAGAAAAAAGGGTAGCCGAGGCTACCCTTTTTAATCAATCGCGCAACAAGAAGACCTGTTAGTGGCCGAACTTCTTGCGGATCTGCTGGACGGTGCGCAGCTGAGCTGCAGCCTCGGCCAGACGTGCGGAAGCAGAACCGTAATCGAATTCCGCGCCCCGCTCATGCAGGGCTTTCTCGGCAGCCTTGACGGCTTCCTGAGCGGAGGCTTCGTCCAGGTCGGCAGCACGTTGCACGGTGTCGGCAAGAACCTTGACCATGTTCGGCTGAACCTCGAGGAAACCACCGGAGATGTAATACACCTCCTCTTCCCCGCCCTGCTTGACCAGTCGGATCGGACCTGGCTTCAGATTAGTGATCAGCGGCGCGTGCCCCAGGGCGATACCAAGATCACCCAGTGCACCGTGCGCAATCACCATCTCGACCAGACCGGAAAAGATTTCTCCTTCCGCGCTGACGATATCGCAATGGACTGTCATAGCCATCTGATTGCCTCAACCTAAATTAGCGCCCGTTGCCGGGCGCCGGGATTACAGTTTCTTGGCTTTCTCGATCGCTTCTTCGATGCCGCCAACCATGTAGAACGCTTGTTCTGGCAGGTGGTCGTAGTCACCGTTGAGGATGCCTTTGAAGCCAGCAATGGTGTCTTTCAGGGAAACGTATTTACCCGAGGCACCGGTGAAGACTTCAGCCACGAAGAACGGCTGCGACAAGAAACGCTGGATCTTACGAGCACGGTTTACCAACTGCTTGTCGGCTTCCGACAGCTCGTCCATACCCAGGATCGCAATGATGTCCTTCAGTTCCTTGTAACGCTGCAGCACGTACTGAACACCACGAGCAGTTTCGTAGTGGTCGTTACCGATCACGTTCGGGTCCAGTTGACGCGAAGTCGAGTCCAGTGGATCTACCGCTGGGTAGATACCCAGGGAAGCGATGTCACGGGACAGTACGACGGTGGCGTCCAAGTGGGCGAAGGTGGTCGCTGGCGACGGGTCAGTCAAGTCGTCCGCTGGTACATATACGGCCTGGATCGAAGTAATCGAACCTTGCTTGGTCGAAGTGATGCGCTCTTGCAGCACGCCCATCTCTTCAGCCAGGGTCGGCTGGTAACCTACTGCCGAAGGCATACGGCCCAGCAGTGCGGATACTTCAGTACCGGCCAGGGTGTAACGGTAGATGTTGTCGACGAACAGCAGAACGTCGTTACCTTCGTCACGGAACTTCTCGGCCATGGTCAGGCCGGTCAGTGCCACGCGCAGACGGTTTCCCGGCGGCTCGTTCATTTGACCGTAGACCAGTGCCACTTTGTCCAGAACGTTGGAATCCTTCATCTCGTGGTAGAAGTCGTTACCCTCACGAGTACGCTCACCCACACCGGCGAACACGGAATAACCGCTGTGCTCGATGGCGATGTTACGGATCAGTTCCATCATGTTTACGGTTTTGCCTACACCGGCACCACCGAACAGACCAACCTTACCACCCTTGGCGAACGGGCAAACCAGGTCGATAACCTTGATACCGGTTTCCAGCAGGTCGTTGCCGCCTGCCTGCTCTGCGAACGACGGCGCAGCGCGGTGGATACCCCAACGCTCTTCGGTGTCGATCGGGCCAGCTTCGTCGATCGGGTTGCCCAGTACGTCCATGATCCGGCCCAGGGTCGCTTTACCGACCGGTACGGAGATGGCTGCGCCAGTGTTGTTGACGTCCAGACCGCGCTTCAAGCCTTCGGTGGAGCCCATCGCAATGGTACGAACCACGCCGTCGCCCAGCTGCTGCTGAACTTCCAGAGTGGTTTCGGCGCCTTGAACTTTCAAAGCGTCGTAGATGCTCGGTACGCTGTCGCGTGGGAATTCCACGTCGATAACGGCGCCGATGATTTGAACGATACGTCCGCTACTCATAGCTGGATCCTCTGAATATTTGAACCGTTAAACCGCGGCAGCGCCGCCGACGATTTCCGAGATCTCTTGGGTGATCGCAGCCTGACGCGCCTTGTTGTAGACCAGCTGCAATTCGCTGATCAAATCACCGGCGTTGTCGGTAGCGTTCTTCATCGCGATCATCCGCGCAGCTTGTTCAGCCGCGTTGTTCTCGACCACCGCCTGGTAGACCTGCGACTCCACGTAGCGGACCATCAAGCCGTCAAGCAGCTCTTTGGCGTCCGGTTCGTACAGATAATCCCAGTGGTGCTTGAGTTCCTGATCCGGGGTTGCCACCAGTGGAATCAATTGCTCCACGGTAGGCGTTTGCGTCATGGTGTTGACGAACTTGTTGGACACCACGGACAGGCGATCGATACGGCCATCCAGATAAGCATCCAGCATCACCTTGACGCTGCCGATCAGGTCATTGATCGACGGCTCTTCACCCAGGTGGCTGATAGCTGCAACGACGTTACCGCCGAAGTTGCGGAAGAAAGCCGCACCCTTGCTACCAACGACACACAGGTCGATCTCGACGCCGTTTTCGCGGTTTACCGCCATGTCCTTGACCAGAGCCTTGAACAGGTTGGTGTTCAAGCCACCACACAGACCACGGTCACTGCTCACCACGACATAACCGGCGCGCTTTACTTCGCGGTCGATCATGAACGGGTGGCGATATTCCGGGTTGGCGTTGGCCAAATGACCAATAACCTGGCGGATACGCTCCGCATAAGGACGGCTAGCAGCCATGCGCATTTGTGCCTTGCGCATTTTGCTGACCGCCACTTTTTCCATGGCGCTGGTAATTTTTTGCGTGCTTTTGATGCTCGCAATCTTACTGCGAATCTCTTTTGCGCCTGCCATGTAACACCTATCAGGTTAGCAAGCGGGAGCCTTGCGGCTCCCGCTGCGGCTTACCAGGTTTGGGTGGCCTTGAACTTCTCGATACCGGCTTTGAGGCCAGCGTCGATTTCGTCATTGAAGTCACCTTTCACGTTGATCTTCGCCATCAAATCGGCGTGATCGCGGTTGAAGAAAGCGATCAGCGCTTGTTCAAAGCTGCCGACCTTGGTGATTTCGACGTCAGTCAGGTACCCGCGCTCAGCGGCATACAGCGACAGCGACATGTCGGCGATCGACATTGGCGCGTATTGCTTCTGCTTCATCAGCTCGGTAACGCGCTGACCATGCTCAAGTTGCTTACGGGTCGCTTCGTCCAGGTCAGAAGCGAACTGGGCGAATGCCGCCAGTTCACGGTACTGAGCCAGAGCGGTACGGATACCACCGGACAGCTTCTTGATGATCTTGGTCTGAGCGGCACCACCCACACGGGATACCGAAACACCGGCGTTCACTGCAGGGCGGATGCCCGAGTTGAACATGGCCGATTCCAGGAAGATCTGACCGTCGGTGATGGAAATCACGTTGGTCGGAACGAACGCGGAAACGTCGCCAGCCTGGGTTTCGATAATCGGCAGTGCGGTCAGGGAACCGGTTTTGCCGGTCACTGCGCCATTGGTGAACTTCTCGACGTACTCTTCCGAAACGCGGGATGCGCGCTCCAGCAGACGGGAGTGGAGATAGAACACGTCGCCTGGGTAAGCTTCACGGCCTGGTGGACGGCGCAGCAGCAGGGAAATCTGGCGGTAAGCCACTGCTTGCTTGGACAGATCGTCATAAACGATCAGCGCGTCTTCACCGCGGTCGCGGAAGTATTCGCCCATGGTGCAACCGGCGTACGGAGCCAGGAATTGCAGCGCAGGAGATTCCGAAGCACTGGCAGCCACGATGATCGTGTTGGCCAGGGCGCCGTTTTCTTCCAGCTTGCGAACAACGTTGGCGATGGTCGATTGCTTCTGACCGATCGCGACGTAGACGCAGAAAATGCCGCTGTCTTTCTGGTTGATGATCGCGTCGATCGCCAGAGCGGTTTTACCGATCTGACGGTCACCGATGATCAGCTCACGCTGGCCACGGCCGACAGGGATCATGGCATCGACAGCCTTGTAGCCAGTCTGTACAGGCTGGTCTACCGATTTACGCCAGATCACGCCTGGAGCAACTTTCTCGACCGCGTCGGTCTCGGTGTTGTTCAGCGGACCTTTGCCGTCAACTGGGTTACCCAGTGCGTCGACTACGCGACCCAGCAGTTCCTTACCCACCGGAACTTGCAGGATGCGGCCAGTGCACTTGGCGCTCATGCCTTCGGCAAGAGACTGGTAAGCACCCAAAACAACGGCACCTACGGAGTCTTGCTCCAGGTTGAGGGCCATACCGTAGACGCCGCCCGGAAACTCGATCATCTCGCCGTACATGACGTCGGCCAGACCGTGAATCCGCACGATGCCGTCAGATACGCTGACGACAGTGCCTTCGTTACGGGCTTGGGAGGTCACATCGAGCTTGTCGATGCGGCCCTTGATAATTTCACTTATTTCGGAAGGATTGAGTTGCTGCATTGCTCTGCTGCCCCTTCAAACTCAAGATTTCAATGCTTCGGCAAGTTTCGCGATTTTGCCGCGAATCGAGCCATCGATAACCAGGTCGCCGGCGCGGATGACAACACCCCCAATAAGGGAGCTGTCTTCCTCGACTTGCAGGCGCACTTCCCGGTTGAGTCGTGCACTGAGAACCTTGGCGAGTTTGTCTTGCTGTTCTTGGTTCAATGCAAAAGCACTGGTCACTTCAACGTCTACCGACTTCTCTTGTTCGGCCTTGTACAGGTCAAACAGAGCGGCGATCTCCGGCAACAGCGGGAGACGGTCGTTTTCGGCAACGACGTGAATGAAATTCTGTGCCTTGACATCAAACTTGTCGCCACACACGTCAATAAACGTGGCGGCCTTTTCTGCGCTCGTCAGTCGCGGGGCCTTGAGCACGCGCAGCATGGTGTCGTCTTGCGACACCGCTGCTGCCAGGCCGAGCATGGCTGACCAATTGGCCAGTTGCTGGTGGGCCTGAGCGTGCTCGAAGGCCGCCTTAGCGTAAGGTCGGGCCAACGTGGTCAGTTCTGCCATGATCGCCCTCGCTTAGATTTCAGCAGCCAGTTGGTTAACCAGCTCTGCGTGCGCGTTTTGATCGATTGTGGCACCCAGAATCTTCGCAGCACCACCAACGGCCAGGCTACCCACTTGGGCACGCAGCGCGTCTTTGACACTGTTCAGTTCCTGTTCGATCTCGGCCTGAGCCTGAGCCTTCACACGGTCAGCTTCGACGCGAGCCTGTTCACGGGCTTCGTCGACAATCTGGGTACCGCGTTTCTTGGCTTGCTCGATGATTTCAGCTGCCTGAGCTTTCGCTTCGCGCAGTTGCTGACCCGCTTTCTCTTGGGCCAACTCCAGGTCGCGAGCTGCTCGGCTGGCAGCGTCCAGACCATCAGCGATCTTCTTTTGACGTTCGTGCAGAGCCGCGATGACCGGAGGCCATACGAACTTCATGCAGAACAGTACAAAAATCAGGAACGCAACGGACTGGCCAATCAGGGTCGCATTAATGTTCACGCCAACACCTCGCAGTTACGTTGTCCATCACACCAAATTACCCGGAAGATCCGAGTAATTAGCCAGCGATCTGACCAACGAACGGGTTCGCAAAGGTGAAGAACAGAGCGATACCAACACCGATCATGGTTACGGCGTCGAGCAGACCGGCAACGATGAACATTTTAACTTGCAGCATTGGAACCATTTCTGGTTGACGCGCAGCGCCTTCCAGGAATTTGCCGCCCAGCAGGCCGAAACCAATTGCGGTACCCAGTGCGCCCAGGCCGATCAACAGTGCAACAGCGATAGCGGTTAGACCAACTACAGTTTCCATCTTTCCTCCCGACTTTTACGTCGTATGGTTTAGGTTTTTTTAATTTAAAGCGGTAAAACAAATCGTTTCAGTGGCCCGGTAAGGACCCCCTCCCGTTTGACCGGGAGGGACATCAGACTAGTCGAAACTGGCCTTAATGGTTTTCTTCGTGCGCCATCGACAGGTAGACGATGGTCAGCATCATGAAGATGAACGCCTGCAGGGTGATGATCAGGATGTGGAACACCGCCCACGCCCACTGCAGGACAACGCCCAGGCCACTGAGCCAGAGCAGGCCGCTGCCGAACATCACAGCGATCAGAATGAACACCAGCTCGCCGGCATACATGTTGCCGAACAGACGCAGGGCCAGAGAGATCGGCTTGGCAATCAGAGTCACGAATTCCAGCAGGAAGTTCACCGGGATCAACAGCGCCTGAACGAGAATGTTCTTGCTGCCGAACGGGTGCAGGGTCAGTTCGCCGATGAAGCCGCCGATGCCCTTGACCTTGATGCTGTAGAAAATGATCAGTGCGAAAACCGAGAACGCCATGCCCAGGGTCGCGTTCGGGTCGGTGGTCGACACGGCACGGAATGGGATGTGTGCATCACCGGAGATCAGGATGGCCAACTGAGGAATCCAGTCGACCGGTACCAGGTCGACGGCGTTCATCAGGAACACCCAGACGAAGATGGTCAGTGCCAGCGGTGCAATCACCGGGCTACGGCCATGGAAGCTGTCTTTCACGCTGCCATCGACGAATTCGACCAATACTTCAACGAAGTTCTGTAGAGCACCAGGTTGACCGGAAGTCGCTTTCTTCGCCGCCATGCGGAAAAGGAGAACGAAGATCAGACCCAAAGCGACCGACCAGCCGAGTGTATCGACGTGGAAAGCCCAGAAGCCCATTTCCTTGGCTTCTGCTGCGGTGTGAGCAAAGCCCCAGCCGCCGGTAGGATGCTGACCGAAAGTCAGGTTCTGCAAGTGGTGCTGGATATAGCCCGAAGCGGTTGTTTCTGCCATGGTTGCCTCAAACGCCCTAAGGTCTCGAAAGTCTTGTTCTCATCAGCAGGGGAGCGAACCAGCTGACCGACTGGGTCAGCACGAAGGCACCGAATACTGCAATCGGCGCCAATGGCTTCACACCTGCAAACACCAGTGCAAACAGCACTGCCGTCAAAATCAGTTTGCCTGCCTCGCCGGCATAAAAAGACCGGACGATGGACTGGGCTGCTCGGGCACCGGAAAACCGAAATGCCTTGTGAGCGAAATACACATTGGGCAGCAAGGCTATCAGGCCTCCGCAAAGTCCCGAATATCCGGCAACGACTCCGCGCCATTGCCAAAGCGCCAGAGCAGCGATCAGCAGGACGACAAACTGAGCCATCAACACCGGAAAAACTGCCAGTCGATGGAACGGCAAGCGGTTTGGCGTGCGGCTTTCCATCACTATTGCTCTCCAATGGTCGGCTGCCAGAAATCAATAACTTGGCATAATTTGTGCCGACAAAATGCGCGCAGAGTATAGGGGCGGTTCAGCCCCTATTCAACTATCAGGTAGTGATTTCCGACTGCGCGCTACATGAGGAAATGTTTCAGCGAATGTGTGCGAGCACACCCTGAAGTTCATCGAGGGAGTTGTACCCGATCACCAGCTGTCCCTTTCCCTTTTTACCGTGGCGAATCTGCACCGCAGAGCCTAGGCGCTCGGCCAGGCGCTGCTCGAGTCGGGCAATATCGGGATCCTGTTTTGCAGGTTCCGCAGGCTCCTGTTTGCCGTTGAGCCACTGGCGTACCAGTGCCTCAGTCTGGCGCACGGTCAGCCCTCGTGCGACAACATGTCGCGCCCCTTCAACCTGTTGATTTTCCGGCAATCCCAGCAAAGCACGCGCATGACCCATTTCCAGGTCGCCGTGTGACAGCATGGTTTTGATGACTTCCGGCAACGCGATCAAGCGTAGCAGATTCGCAACGGTGACCCGGGACTTGCCCACGGCTTCGGCAACCTGCTGCTGAGTCAGCTGGAATTCCTGCTGCAAACGCTGCAGGGCAACTGCTTCCTCGATCGGATTGAGGTCTTCGCGCTGAATGTTCTCGATCAACGCCATGGCGATCGCGGTTTCATCCGGCACATCGCGCACCATGGCCGGGATGGTTTCCTGACCCGCCTGCTGGCTTGCGCGCCAGCGGCGTTCGCCTGCGATGATCTCGAAGCGTCCGTTGCCGATAGGACGCACCACGATCGGCTGCATCACACCCTGGCTCTTGATCGACTGTGCCAGTTCTTCCAGCGCTTGCGGGTCCATGTCCCGGCGCGGCTGGTATTTGCCACGCTGGATCAGGTCCAGGGGCAGATGTTGCAATTCACGCGCATCGGCCTGTACCGCTTGTTCTTCCAGCGAACTGACAGTCGGACCGCTGAGCAGTGCATCCAGTCCTCGTCCGAGACCTCGTTTCTTGACGGCCATGGGGATTCCTTAAATTGCCTGGGCAGCGGCGGTGCGTGGATTTTTGCGTTGACGGCGAACCATCTCGCCCGCCAGCGCCAGGTAGGCAATCGCGCCACGTGATGTCTTGTCGTACGCCAGCGCAGGCATGCCGTAACTGGGCGCCTCGGCCAGACGGATGTTGCGCGGGATGACCGTGTCGTACAGCTGCTCGCCGAAGTGCTCCTTGAGCTGAGCGGAAACATCGTTCATCAGGCTCAGTCGCGGGTCATACATCGTACGCAGCAAGCCTTCGACCTTCAGGTCAGGGTTGAGGAGTTCGGCGATGCGCTTGATGTTATCCACAAGGTCGCTCAAGCCTTCCAGCGCGAAATACTCGCACTGCATGGGGATAATCACCCCGTCAGCGGCAACCAGTGCATTCAACGTCAGCATCGACAGCGACGGCGGGCAGTCGATGAGAATGTAGTCGTAGTTATCACGAATGGGCGCCAGCGCGCTTCGCAGGCGACTTTCCTTCATCTGCATTTCCAGCAGAACCACTTCAGCGGCAGTCAGGTCGCGGTTGGCCGGCAGGAGCTGATAACCACCATGCTCGGAGAAGTGGATGGCCTGCGCCAGATCGCATTCACCGATCAGCAGGTCATAGACCGAGTTTTCCAGGCCGTGTTTATCCACACCGCTGCCCATGGTGGCGTTGCCCTGTGGATCGAGATCGATCAACAGCACCCTGCGCTTGGTAGCGACCAGGGAAGCTGCGAGGTTGATGCAGGTGGTGGTTTTACCCACACCACCTTTCTGGTTCGCAATCGCGAATACCTTAGCCATTCTTGCTTGTGTTCCCAATCATGCCGTGCGGCGCAGTATCAGCAGATGGCGTTGGCCTTGGCAACCGGGTACGGCCAGGGCGTGTTCGCTATCGAGGTGGAAGTCTGCCGGCAATGCTACCAGCTCATCGGCAGGATGAACGCCCTTCATTGCCAGCCAGCGTGTATCGCCATCGCCCAGGTGTCGGGTCCAGTCGGTGAAGTTCTCCATGCTGCTGAACGCCCGGGAAATAATCCCGTTGAATGGCTGGGCAGGCTCGAAGGCTTCGACGCGACTGTGGATAACTTGCAGGTTGTCCAGCTTGAGCTCGAGTTTGACTTGGGTCAGGAAGCGGGTTTTCTTGCCGTTGCTGTCCAGACAAGTGACTTGCGCCTGCGGAAACAGGATGGCCAACGGTATACCCGGCATGCCGCCGCCACTGCCCACGTCGAGCCAGCGCCCGTTTTCGATGAATGACATCACGCTCAAGCTATCGAGCAGATGACGCGACACCATCTCGTCCGGATCGCGTACCGCAGTCAGGTTGTAGGCCTTGTTCCATTTGATCAACAGGGCCAGATAGCCCAGCAGCTGCGCGTGCTGGGTTTCTGTCAAGGCAACACCGAGCTGGCGAGCGCCTGTGGATAACTCTTCGGCGTGTTTCGAGGTGACCAACGAACTCAAGCGCTTTGCTCCAACTGACGGCCAGCGCCGCGTTTTTTCAAATGAATCATCAACAGCGAAATCGCAGCCGGGGTAACGCCGGGGATACGTGATGCCTGGCCGAGCGTTTCAGGGCGGGTAGCGCCCAACTTGCTCTGGATTTCCTTGGACAGCCCGGAAATGCTCGTGTAATCGATATCCACAGGCAGTTTCGTGTCTTCACTGGCGCGCAAACGGGCAATTTCATCCTGTTGACGGTCAATGTAACCGGCGTACTTGGTCTTGATTTCGACCTGTTCGGCAACCTGTGGATCTTCTGCGCCCCCGCCGGTCACTGCGACCAGCCCAGCGTAGTCGATTTCCGGACGACTCAAGAGGTTGAGCAGGTTGTATTCGTGGGTCAGCGGGGTGCCGAACTTTTCGGCAATCGCATCGCCTTGTTCAGTGTTTGGCCGGACCCAGGTGCTTTTCAGACGCTGCTCTTCTCGCTCGATGCCTTCACGTTTTTCGCAGAAAGCCGTCCAGCGGGCGTCATCGATCAGACCCAGTTCACGACCTTTTTCAGTCAGGCGCAGGTCCGCGTTGTCTTCCCGCAGGATGAGGCGGTATTCGGCGCGGGAAGTGAACATGCGGTACGGCTCTTGGGTGCCGAGGGTAATCAGGTCGTCAACAAGTACGCCGATGTAGGCTTCATCGCGGCGAGGGCACCAGGCTTCTTTGCCCTGTGCGCGCAGCGCAGCGTTGGTTCCGGCCAGCAGCCCCTGGGCGCCGGCTTCTTCGTAACCAGTGGTGCCGTTGATCTGCCCGGCAAAGAACAGGCCGCCGATGACTTTGGTTTCCAGGCTGTATTTCAAATCCCGTGGATCGAAGTAGTCGTATTCAATCGCATAGCCCGGACGCACGATGTGCGCGTTTTCCATGCCGCGGATCGACTGGACAATCTGCAATTGCACGTCGAATGGCAGTGATGTGGATATCCCGTTCGGGTACAGCTCATTGGTGGTCAAGCCTTCCGGCTCGATGAAGACCTGATGGCTTTCCTTGTCGGCAAAGCGATGGATCTTGTCTTCAATCGACGGGCAATAACGCGGGCCAATCCCTTCGATCACCCCGGAATACATCGGCGAGCGATCAAGGTTGGCCGCGATGATTTCGTGAGTCCGGGCATTGGTGTGGGTAATCCAGCAACTGATCTGTTGTGGATGCAGTTCCTTGGAACCCATGAACGACATGACCGGAATCGGCGTGTCGCCAGCCTGCTCGGTCATGACCGAGAAATCCACAGACCGCGCGTCAATGCGCGGGGGCGTACCGGTTTTGAGGCGACCAACTCGCAGGGGCAGTTCGCGTAAGCGGTGTGCCAGGGCAATCGACGGCGGATCGCCGGCGCGGCCGCCGGAAAAATTCTGCATCCCGATGTGGATAAGTCCGCCCAGAAAGGTGCCAGTGGTCAACACCACCGAGTCCGCGAGGAAACGCAGGCCCATTTGGGTCACGACACCGCGCACCTGATCCTGTTCCACGATCAGATCGTCGGCAGCCTGTTGAAATATCCACAGGTTGGGCTGGTTTTCCAGGATCTCGCGAATGGCCGCCTTGTAGAGAACGCGATCGGCCTGGGCGCGGGTTGCACGCACTGCAGGACCTTTGCGGCTGTTCAATACACGGAACTGGATACCGCCTTTGTCGGTAGCCAGAGCCATCGCGCCGCCGAGGGCATCGATTTCCTTGACCAGATGGCTTTTGCCAATCCCTCCGATGGCGGGGTTGCAGCTCATGGCACCGAGGGTTTCCACGTTATGCGTCAGCAACAGGGTTTTCACACCCATGCGTGCTGAGCCCAGTGCTGCCTCGGTACCGGCATGACCGCCGCCGATGACGATCACTTCAAAACGGGAAGGGAAATCCACCACGCACCTCGTGCCTGCTTAAGTAGGTAATTCAGGAAAATTGGGACAGGTTTCTGAACCTGGTCGACAAGTATAGGGACTTCGCCTTCTCTAAAGAACCCTTTGCACAAAATTTAACCAGCTGTGGAGAAGTCGGAGTTATAGAAATTAAAAAGAGAGAAATTTATTAAATCTTTGTTTTTATGTTTATTCTTAGTGACCATCAAATCTGTGGATAGATTTATGCAGGCCTTATATAACATGGTGTACAGAGATTTATAACCCTGTGTCCATGTGCGAAGGAGGGCCTTGGATAACCGGTTTAAGCCTGTGGATTAAAGTGGTGTTTATCCACAGAGGGGTTTATGTTCAGCTTTCGAGGCCTGTTATCAACCGCCCTCAGGTGCGGTTATTCACAGGGCTTAATCCACAGAAATCGCTCAGAGGTGGCCACATTCAGATGGCAGTCATGCCCTCACTGCCAAAGGCACGTGTACTTCGGGGATCGAGGAGCACGAGGTTGAATGCAGGGTATTGTGAGGACATGTAACAAAAGCTAATAATAGCTATTATCATTAAGCCACCCTCCTCTTGCCTTTATGTCCATGCCACCCCACACCGCAGCAATCGAGCGCATCTATGTGCAGCACCATTCGTGGCTGTATGGATGGTTGAAGGGGAAACTGCATGACGCCTGCGATGCAGCCGACGTGGCGCACGATACGTTCGTGCGCCTACTTGGCTCACGAGACGCCAGCCAGATTCTTGAGCCTAGGGATTACCTGGCAACCGTGGCACGCGGGCTGGTGATTGACCGCTATCGCCGGCGCGCAATCGAGGTGGCTTATCTGCAAACCCTGGCAGAACGACCGGAAGCGACAGCCATCAGCGAGGAAGACAAGGCGCTGATTATTGAAACCCTGGTCGCTGTGGATAAAGCCCTCGCTAACCTGGGGGCCCGGGCACAGCGAATCTTCATGCTGTCGCAGATCGAGGGGCTGACTTATCAACAGATCGCCAATCAGCTGAAGGTGTCCCTGACCACCGTGAAAAAACACATGGTCCGCGCACTGACCGAATGCTCGATGATCATGGCGGCACGCTGATGATCCCCGACCGCAAAGTCTTCGAAGCTGCCGCCACCTGGTACGTGCAATTTCAATCCGAACCGCCCACGGCGGCCCAGCGTCAGGCATGGCAACACTGGGTCGACAGCAGCCCGGCGCATCTGGCTGCCTGGAACCACATGGAACAGGTTCAACGTCAACTCGGCAGCCTGCCCCGGGACCTGTCCCGGCGGGCATTGTCCTCGACGCAACAACGTCGCCAGGTGCTCAAACTGCTGTTGATCCTCGCCGGCACCGGTTACCTGGGCTGGAACGTCCAGCAACACACCCCTGTGGGCAACATCTGGGCGGACTACCGGACCAAGGTCGGACAGCGGCGCAAGATCGAGCTGGCCGACGGCAGTCAGATTCACCTCAATACCGGCACCGCCATTGATGTGCTGTTCGACGCAGAGCAGCGCCTGATCCGTTTGCGCGAAGGGGAAATCCTGGTCCGCACCGGCAAGCAGGGCGACCAGCGACCGTTTTTTGTCGACACCCGCGAAGGTCGTATCAGGGCCCTGGGCACCCGTTTTTCAGTGCGCCAGTTATCCGGCTCCTCGCGGATCGGGGTGCTTGAAGACCGGGTCAGCATCCAGCCATACGACCAGCCCAAGCATTCCCAAGTGTTGGTGGCCGGTGAAGGCGTGGACTTCGACAGCCATCGCATCGGTGCGATTCATCTCTATCGCTCCACCGATGCTGCCTGGATCAACGGTCAATTGATCGCCCTCGATGCACCGCTGGGGGATGTGATCGCAGAACTGGGTCGTTACCGCTCAGGGGTCTTGCACTGCGATGAGCGTGCGGCACGCCTGCGGGTCTCCGGGACATTCCGCCTGGACTCAACCGAAGCGGTGCTGGCCAACCTGAAAGCATCATTACCGGTCAGCGTCAGTTATTTCACGCGGTACTGGGTATCGATCAAGCAGGTCGGTTAAGCGGTTTGCGCGATGCACGAAAATTTGTTCACTACAGGGTTATCTTTTTTTTCCCTGTAACGGCCCTACAGGTAATCGCGGTTCAACGCGGCATTTGCCACCTTCAGGGCTTTGACTACCCATGCGACTTCCTCACTTGCGTAAGCGTTTCACTCCCCATTGCATTGCCTACAGTTTGCTGATGAGCAGCGCCGCCACGAGCGCGCTGTTCGCCCCCCCTATCATGGCCGCCGATGCCACCCAGCGTTACGCCATCGGGGCTGGCCCGCTGGATAAAGCCCTGAGCGAGTTCGCTTCCGTGGCCAACGTGATTCTCTCGTTTTCCCCACAGCAGACTGCCAACTTGCGTACGCAGGGCCTGTCCGGCAGTTATCCGGTGGAACAGGGCTTCTCCGTTCTGTTGCAAGGTTCCGGATTGCAGGCCGTGCCCCAGGCGCCGGGCAGCTACATCCTGCAAACGGTCCCCGACAGCGGTCCCTTGGTACTCGGCACCACCAACATCAATGGCCAGCAGCCGAACGAGATGTACCTCGATTACGCCGCAGACACGGGGTACAAGGCCAACAACAGTCGGGTGGGGAGCAAAACAAGCACGCCGCTATCGCAAACCCCGCGCTCGATCTCGGTCGTCACCGCCCAGCGCATGAAAGATCAAAAGTCCCAGACCCTGACCGAGGTCCTGGGTTACGTGCCCGGTATTTTCGCGCCGCCGTTCGCGGCCGGTGACAGCCTGGCTGGGGATCTGTTCTTCATTCGGGGTTTCAACGCTACAGACTACGGCTACGGCCTGCTGCGCGACGGCCTGCGCGTGCAAGGCAACCGTTATGACACCACCACCGAACCCTATGGCCTTGAACGCGTCGAGGTCTTTCGCGGCCCTTCGTCATTGCTTTATGGCGAAAACGCGCCGGGCGGCCTGGTCAACCTGGTGAGCAAGCGCCCGACTTCCGCACCGCAAGGTGAAGTGCAACTCGGTTACGGTTCCAACAACAGGCGGCAATTGGGCATCGATGTTTCCGGGCCACTGACCGAAAACGACAATGTGCTGGGCCGGTTGGTGATGCTTGGACGCAATTCGGATACCCAGACCAAGCACGTACCGGACGACCGGATCTACATCGCACCATCCCTGACCCTGAATTTCGATGACTACAACACGCTGACACTGCTGGCCAATTACCAGAAGGATCACACCAACATGGAGCTGGGCCTGCCTGCTGCCGGTACTCTGTTGAAGAACCCCAACGGCAAACTGGACAAGGACACGATGCTGGGGGATCCGGACTGGAACACCTTCGAAAGGGAAACCTGGAGCGTCGGCTACGAGTTCAGCCATAGCTTTAACGATGACTGGCAGTTCCGGCAGAACTCGCGTTACATGCAATCGCGCATCAACCGTCATGAAACCTGGCCGGGCAACCTGAACAACGCCGGGTTTGGCACGCGCGTGAACATGACCGCCTACGATCGCTTCAACAAGTCGATGGTTTACTCGCTGGATAACCAGCTCGAAGGCAAGTTCCAGGTGGGTGGCCTGGAAAACACCGTGCTGTTTGGCGGCAGCTTTGACCGCACCTCGTTCAACCAGGACTGGAATGCAGGGTTGGTCGGCCCGATCGATGTCTACAACCCGGTTTACCTGCGTGATCCGACAACACCAATTGCCGTGCAGAACACTTTGCTTGAACAGCAGATGAAAGGTGTTTATGCACAGATCCAGAGCAAATATGACCACTGGCTGTTCTTGCTGGGCGGTCGGCAGGACTGGGTCGACAGTGATTTCCGTGACAAGGTCGCCCGCGGCGCAAACATCAGCTCTGTGGATAAGAAGTTCACCTACCAGGGCGGCGTGATGTACCAGTTCGACAATGGCCTTACGCCCTACGTCAGCTATTCCACAGCCTTTGTCCCGGTACAGCAGATTTCCAACTCCGGCCAGCCACTGGACCCGATCACCAGCAGCCAGTATGAAGTCGGTCTCAAATACGAGCCGGCGGGTTGGGATACAGCGTTCACCGCTTCGGTGTACGACCTGCGCAAGAAGGATGACACCTATCTGGACGCCACCACCTCGACCTATCGCCAGGTGGGCGAAAGTCGGTCCAAGGGCGTGGAGCTGGAACTCAACAGCAACCTGACCCCTAATCTGAACGTCACGGCCGCCTACACGTACACAGATGCACGGATTACCAAAGATGCCGCTGCCTCGTTGGTCGAAGGTCACCAAATGACGGGCGTGCCGCGCAATCAAGCCTCGGCCTGGGCGAAATACCGTTTCCTGGAGGGTGGCCTGAAAGGGTTCTACGTTGGGGGCGGCGTGCGCTACTTTGACAGCGCGTTCGCCTACACGGCACCGACCTTGTATGGAAAGCTCGATGCCGGCGACGTTACCCTGGTGGACGCGGCGGTCGGTTATCAGATCGACAGCCACTGGAGCGTCGACCTGAACGCGAAAAACCTGTTCGACAAGGAATACGTATCAGGCTGTAACGATGCCGGCCGCTGCTACTGGGGTGAGGATCGCACCTTGCTGGGTACGGTGTCCTATAACTGGTAACGTTGAAGGGCTGTGGATAAGTTTTCCACAGCGCTCCACAGTTATTTCCCTATGCAGAAACTCGAAAAAATCCTGCCCAACAAATCATCGGAGCTGAATGCGCCGGTGATTTCGCCCAATGATTGCTGAGCCTGGCGTAAATCCTCGGCCAGCAACTCCCCTGCTCCCGCCAAGGTCAGTTGTGAACGCCCGTGTTCCAGGGAGTCGCTGGCATAGCGCAGAGCCTCGAGGTGCCGGCGACGAGCGCTGAAGCTGCTTTCGGATGTCTGTTCATAACCCATGCAGGCCTTCAGGTGGTCGCGTAACAATTCCAGTCCCGATCCCGCCGATTTGGCACTGAGGCTGATGGTGACATGGCCATCATCGCTGACATCCAGGGCGATCGCCTCACCCGTCAAGTCGGCCTTGTTACGGATCAGCGTGACTTTTGAAGGATCGGGTCGGGTTTCAAGGAATTCCGGCCACAGGGCAAAAGGATCGAGCGCTTCGGGGGCGGTGGCATCAACGACCAACAGCACTCGGTCGGCTTCGCCGATAGCCTTGAGCGCCCGTTCGACGCCGATCTTTTCCACATGATCATCGGTGTCACGCAGACCGGCGGTATCCACGACGTGCAGAGGCATGCCATCGATGTGGATATGCTCACGCAAAACATCACGCGTTGTACCGGCAATCTCGGTGACAATCGCTGCTTCGCGGCCAGCCAGGGCATTGAGCAGGCTTGATTTGCCAGCGTTTGGCCGACCGGCGATCACTACAGTCATGCCGTCGCGCAGCAAGGCGCCCTGCCCGGCCTCACGCATCACTGTGGATAACTCTTCACGAACCTTGTCGAGCATGCTCAGCACGTGGCCATCGGCGAGAAAGTCGATTTCCTCCTCCGGAAAGTCGATCGCGGCCTCGACATAGATGCGCAGCCCGATCAGTTGCTCAGTCAAGTTATGCACACGCGCGGAGAAAGCGCCCTGCAATGAACGCAGCGCATTGCGCGCTGCCTGCGCAGAGCTGGCTTCGATCAAGTCAGCGATGGCTTCGGCCTGTGCCAGGTCGAGCTTGTCATTGAGGAAGGCGCGTTCGCTGAATTCACCCGGCCGCGCCAGACGGCAACCCAGTTCCAGGCAACGCTGCAACAGCATATCCAGGACGATCGGCCCACCGTGCCCTTGCAACTCCAGCACGTCTTCGCCGGTGAACGAGTTCGGCCCGGGGAAATACAGCGCGATGCCCTGATCCAGGACCTCGTCGTCTGCACCGAGGAACGGTCCGTAGTGAGCGAAGCGGGCTTTGAGTTCGCGGCCGCTGAAAGCCTTGGCTGCAACACTGGCCAACGGCCCGGAAATACGCACGATGCCGACACCGCCACGACCTTGAGCCGTAGCGACGGCAGCGATGGTTTCACGGGGAGCGCTCATAAACCGGTATCCAGAGACAAAAGTGACAGATAGCAAAACGCCCCACTAGGGGGCGTCTTGAGTGGTTATCCACAGTGTAAATCAGGCAGCCGCTTTGGTAGCCGCTTCGATTTTACGTGTGATGTACCACTGTTGGGCGATCGACAGGCAGTTGTTCACTACCCAGTACAGCACCAGACCGGCCGGGAACCACAGGAAGAAGAAGGTGAAGATGATTGGCATCATTTTCATCACCTTGGCCTGCATCGGATCCGGAGGTGTCGGGTTCAACTGCTGTTGGATGAACATGGTTGCACCCATGATGATCGGCAGAATGAAGAACGGATCCTTGATCGACAGGTCAGTAATCCACAGCATGAACGGCGCCTGGCGCATTTCCACGCTTTCCAGCAGAACCCAGTACAGGGAGAGGAAAACCGGCATCTGTACGAGGATTGGCAAGCAACCACCCAGCGGATTGATTTTCTCCTTCTTGTACAGCTCCATCATGGCTTGCGACATTTTCTGCCGGTCGTCGCCATGTTGCTCTTTCAGCGCAGCCAGTTTTGGTGCGACTGCACGCATGCGGGCCATGGATTTGTAGCTGGCAGCCGACAGCGGGAAGAAGATCCCTTTGATCAGCATGGTCAGGAAGATGATCGACCAGCCCCAGTTACCCACAATCGCGTGGATGTGTTGCAGCAACCAGAAGATCGGCTGGGCGATGAACCACAGAATGCCGTAGTCGACGGTCAGTTCCAGGCCTGGGGACAACTCTTTCAGCACCGCCTGGCTTTTCGGGCCGGCGTACAGAATGGCGCTGGTTTCAGCCTTGGCACCCGGAGCAACGGTCAGCGAAGGGCCGGTGTAGCCGATGATGTAGTTGCCTTTGCTGTCTTTACGGGTCTGGACGACGTTGTTTTCGCCCTTCGCCGGAATCCAGGCAGTCACGAAGTAGTGTTGCAACCAAGCAACCCAACCACCGTTGACGGTTTCTTTGAGCTGAGCCTTGTCCATGTCCTTCATCGACACTTTCTTATACGGCTCGGAACTTGTCCACAGGGCGGCGCCCAGGTAAGTCGCGGTGCCGGTGGCAGTGCTGGAAGAAGGATCGGAGCTGGCATCACGCTTGAGTTGCGCGAACATCGCACCCGACCAAGGTTGGGCGCTTTCGTTATCGATCAGGTAGCTGACGGTTACGTCATACAGGCCACGTTTCAGCGTGAAACGCTTGATGTAGTTGACGCCGTCTTTGCTGAACTTCAGGTCCACGACCAATTGGTCCTGACCATCTGCCAGCTGATAAACCTTCTTCTCCGAGGAGTACACCGGACGACCAGCAGGATTTGCATCCGGACCGTTGGCACCGATCAGGCCGCTTTGAGCCAGATAAGTACGCTCGTTGCCGTTATCGAACAACTGGAACGGGATGTCCGGATGGTCCTGGCGACGCGGATACAGTGGCAGCGTCAACTGGGCAACATCGCCACCCTGTGGGTCGATTGCCAGGTTGAGCACATCCGTTTTGATCTGGATGAGATCCTTGCTGACAGCCACTGGCGTTTCAGCAGGAGCACTGGTCTCGTTTGCGGCGCGGGGGATGTCGTCACTGACGGAAGCATTATTGCCAGTTGGCGTATCCGGTAGACCCGGTGTGGTCGTACTGGCTGCAACATTCTGAGTCGGCAGGGCAGCCTGGCCATAGTCCTGGTTCCATTTGAGAACCAAAACGTAGGACACGATTGCCAGGGCGACGATCAGGATCGTGCGTTTGATATCCATGATTACTCGGCCATCGAAGAAGAACGGGAGGTAGGGATAGGTGGAACCGGGTCATAACCACCGGGATTCCACGGATGACAGCGACCTAAACGACGAAAGGTCAGCCAGCCACCGCGTAGAAGGCCATGATTTTCGATGGCTTCCAACGCGTAGCAGGAACAACTGGGGTAGAAACGACAGTGGCTGGCCATCATTGGACTGATGGCATAGCGATAAAACTGGATCGGAACGAGCGCCAGTTTACGCATCTGGACTGTCTACCCCTACAGTTTCGGTTTTGACTGCTGGTACTGGCTTGCTGCGCGCCAGACGCTTCCAGAGTTTGCCGAAATGCTGAATCAATTCGGGGTTTTCTACGTCGCCCAAACCTTTGCGCGCGACGATAACGATGTCCCAACCGACCAGGGAATCCTGATTCAGGCGGAACGACTCGCGCATTAGACGTTTGAGGCGATTGCGCTCAACGGAGAGCTTTACGCTCTTTTTCCCGATAACCAGCCCGAGACGGGGGTGATCAAGATCGTTGTTGCGCGCAAGGAGCAGGAGATTTTTCCCCGGAACCTTGCCGGTAGGGGAGTCAAAGACTGCCTTGAAATGCCGGGGTGTAAGCAGACGCTTTTCCCGACTGAAGTCCTGACTCACCTGCAGTGCCGGATTATCAAACTGCCAGACGCGCACGACCTTTGGCGCGACGACGCGACAGGACGGCACGACCGTTCTTGGTAGCCATGCGGGCACGGAAACCGTGGGTGCGAGCGCGTTTGATAGTGCTTGGTTGGAAAGTACGTTTCATGTCGTGTTACCTGGTTCGTCCACAACGGGCCGGAATGGCCCCCGTTTTAAGAGACCGGGGATTCTAGAGAAAGCAAGTCCTCAGGTCAATTTCCAACCAGCGTTTCCTCATAAATAGATGCGTGACCCTCTGGATCCTGTTCAACCTTGATCAAACATAAAAATAAAGAAGGAAAGTATTTAAAGCTTTTCTGTAAAGCTTATAGAAGCTAAGGCGCCATTCATCTGTGGATAACTGCCTTGGGAGCCTCTATTACGTGATGTACAGAGAATGACAACTACAGTGGAAAACCGTGTTCAGCCTGTGTTGCAGGGGCGGATAAGCTGTGTGCGAAAGACAGTGTTATCCACAGGCGGGTTATCCACTGACTTATCCGTCGAGTTGTGCAACGATCTCAAGGGCGGTTATCCACAGAGCTTATTCACTGACCACTGGTCGCCTTTTTTGCTCATAAAGCGTTGATTCTTCTTGGTCAGTGCACAACCTTCGTGTGGATAAGTCGGCGTCTGGTCGTTACAATGGCCGCTTGTTTTTGCCTCACCGGCTTTCTACTTAGGGGATATCCGTGTCAGTGGAACTTTGGCAGCAGTGCGTGGAGCTTCTGCGCGATGAGCTGCCTGCCCAACAATTCAACACTTGGATCCGTCCACTACAGGTCGAAGCCGAAGGCGACGAGTTGCGTGTCTATGCACCCAACCGTTTTGTCCTCGACTGGGTCAATGAAAAGTATCTGGGTCGCGTCCTTGAGCTGCTCGATGAGCATGGCAATGGGATGGCGCCGGCGCTTTCCTTATTAATAGGCAGCAAACGCAGCTCGGCACCGCGTGCCGCGCCGAATGCGCCGCTGGCTGCTGCTGCTTCACAGGCACAGGCGGCTCAGCCACAGGTCAGTGCGCCAGCCTCGGCCCCGGCAGCCGCTTTGAGGGCGGCTGCCAAAAATGTCGCGCATGTCGACGAAGAGCCTTCCCGCGACAGTTTCGACCCGATGGCAGGGGCCAGCTCGCAACAGGCGCCGGTGCGTTCCGAACAGCGCACCGTCCAGGTCGAGGGTGCGCTCAAGCACACCAGTTACCTGAACCGCACGTTCACCTTTGAAAATTTCGTTGAGGGTAAGTCCAACCAACTGGCCCGGGCTGCGGCCTGGCAGGTGGCGGATAACCCCAAGCACGGTTACAACCCGCTCTTCCTTTATGGTGGCGTAGGTTTGGGTAAAACCCACTTGATGCATGCTGTGGGTAACCACCTGTTAAAGAAAAACCCGAATGCCAAGGTCGTCTACCTGCATTCGGAGCGATTCGTGGCCGACATGGTCAAGGCTCTGCAACTGAACGCCATCAACGAGTTCAAGCGTTTTTACCGTTCGGTGGATGCACTGCTCATCGATGACATTCAATTCTTTGCGCGCAAGGAACGCTCCCAGGAAGAATTTTTCCATACCTTCAACGCTCTGCTCGAAGGTGGCCAGCAGGTCATTCTCACCAGTGACCGCTACCCGAAAGAAATCGAAGGGCTTGAAGAGCGTCTAAAATCGCGCTTTGGCTGGGGTTTGACGGTCGCCGTCGAGCCGCCGGAACTTGAAACCCGGGTTGCGATCCTGATGAAGAAGGCCGACCAGGCCAAAGTCGATCTGCCTCACGACGCCGCGTTCTTCATCGCCCAGCGCATTCGCTCCAACGTCCGTGAGCTCGAGGGCGCGCTCAAGCGTGTCATCGCTCACTCGCACTTCATGGGCCGCGACATCACCATCGAGCTGATCCGCGAATCCCTGAAGGACCTGTTGGCGCTGCAAGACAAATTGGTCTCTGTGGATAACATTCAGCGTACGGTCGCCGAGTACTACAAGATCAAGATTTCCGACTTGCTGTCCAAACGCCGTTCGCGTTCGGTGGCACGTCCGCGACAGGTTGCCATGGCGTTGTCCAAGGAGTTGACTAACCACAGCCTGCCGGAAATCGGCGATGTGTTTGGTGGCCGTGACCACACCACGGTTTTGCACGCCTGCCGCAAGATCAACGAACTTAAGGAATCCGACGCGGACATCCGCGAGGACTACAAGAACCTGCTGCGTACATTGACCACTTGATGAATTCCAGCGCAGCTAATTAAGGCAAGGGACTAGACCATGCATTTCACCATTCAACGCGAAGCCCTGTTGAAACCCCTGCAACTGGTCGCAGGCGTCGTCGAGCGCCGCCAGACCTTGCCGGTGCTCTCTAACGTGCTGCTGGTTGTCGAAGGCCAGCAGCTCTCGCTGACCGGTACTGACCTGGAAGTCGAGCTGGTCGGTCGTGTCGAGCTCGAAGAGCCGGCCGACCCGGGTTCCATCACGGTCCCTGCGCGCAAGCTGATGGACATCTGCAAGAGTTTGCCGAACGATGCCCTGATCGACATCAAGGTCGATGAACAGAAGCTCGTGGTGAAGGCTGGCCGTAGTCGTTTTACGCTGTCGACGCTCCCGGCCAACGACTTCCCGACGGTGGAAGAAGGCCCAGGCTCACTGACCTGCAGCCTGGAGCAAAGCAAGCTGCGTCGCCTGATCGAACGCACCAGCTTCGCCATGGCCCAGCAGGACGTGCGTTACTACCTTAATGGCATGCTGCTGGAGGTCTCCGCGGGGATCATCCGCGCAGTGGCCACCGACGGTCACCGTCTGGCCATGTGCTCGATGCAGGCCGACATCGGTCAGCCGGATCGCCATCAGGTCATCGTACCGCGCAAAGGCATCCTCGAACTCGCTCGTCTGCTGACCGAGCCTGAAGGCAACGTCAGTATCGTCCTGGGTCAACACCACATCCGCGCTACCACCGGTGAGTTCACCTTCACTTCGAAACTGGTGGACGGCAAGTTCCCTGATTACGAGCGCGTCCTGCCTAAGGGCGGCGACAAACTGGTGCTGGGTGATCGCCAGGCGCTGCGTGAGGCCTTCAGCCGTACCGCGATTCTGTCCAACGAGAAGTACCGTGGCATTCGCCTTCAGCTGGCCAGCGGTCAGTTGAAAATCCAGGCCAACAACCCGGAACAGGAAGAGGCAGAAGAGGAAGTCGGCGTTGAGTACAACGGCGGTAACCTGGAGATTGGTTTCAACGTGAGCTACCTGCTCGACGTGCTGGGCGTAATGACTACCGAACAGGTTCGCCTGATCCTGTCCGACTCCAACAGCAGTGCGCTGGTGCAAGAGTCCGACAACGATGATTCGGCCTACGTCGTCATGCCGATGCGCCTGTAATCAGCACAACGAGATGTCCTTAAGTCGCGTCTCGGTCACCGCGGTGCGCAATTTGCACCCGGTGACCTTCTCCCCCTCCCCCCGAATCAACATTCTTTACGGCGCTAACGGCAGCGGCAAAACCAGTGTTCTGGAAGCCATTCACCTGCTGGGGCTCGCCCGTTCGTTTCGCAGCACCCGTTTGTTGCCCGTCATTCAATATGAACAGTTGGCGTGCACCGTGTTTGGCCAAGTCGAATTGGCTGAAGGCGGACAGAGTGCTCTTGGCATATCCCGGGACCGACAGGGCGAGTTCCAGATTCGCATTGACGGCCAAAACGCCCGTAGCGCTGCGCAGCTGGCTGAGATCCTGCCTTTACAGCTGATCAACCCTGACAGCTTTCGCCTGCTGGAGGGGGCACCGAAGATTCGCCGCCAGTTTCTCGATTGGGGTGTGTTCCACGTGGAACCGCGATTCATGTCGACCTGGCAGCGCTTGCAGAAGGCTCTGCGCCAGAGAAACTCTTGGCTGCGGCATGGTACACTTGACGCCGTTTCGCAGGCGGTTTGGGACAGGGAACTGTGCCAGGCCAGCGCTGAAATTGATGAATACCGCCGCGCCTATATCAAAGCCTTGAAACCAGTCTTTGAACAGACCTTGAGCGAGCTGGTTGAGCTTGAGGGTTTGACGCTCAGCTATTACCGAGGCTGGGACAAAGACCGCGAACTGAGTGCAGTGCTTGCCGGATCCCTGCAACGGGATCAGCAAATGGGTCATACCCAGGCCGGTCCGCAGCGAGCAGATTTGCGCCTTAGATTGGGGGCAAACAATGCTGCGGATATTTTGTCCCGCGGTCAGCAGAAGCTGGTGGTCTGTGCATTGCGAATTGCCCAAGGGCATTTGGTGAGTCAGGCTCGGCGTGGTCAGTGTATTTATCTGGTGGATGACTTGCCGTCCGAATTGGACGAGCAGCACCGTCGCGCGCTTTGCCGCTTGTTGGAAGACTTACGCTGCCAGGTGTTCATAACCTGTGTAGATCATGAATTATTGAGGGAAGGCTGGCAGACGGAAACGCCAGTCGCTCTGTTCCACGTGGAACAGGGCCGTATCACCCAGACCCACGACCATCGGGAGTGAAGGCATTGAGCGAAGAAAATACGTACGACTCATCGAGCATTAAGGTGCTGAAAGGCCTGGATGCCGTGCGCAAACGTCCCGGTATGTACATTGGTGATACTGACGATGGCAGCGGTCTGCACCACATGGTGTTCGAGGTGGTGGACAACTCGATCGACGAAGCTTTGGCCGGTCACTGCGACGACATCAGCATCATCATCCACCCGGATGAATCCATCACCGTTCGTGACAACGGTCGAGGCATTCCGGTAGATGTGCACAAAGAAGAAGGCGTCTCGGCAGCCGAGGTCATCATGACCGTACTGCACGCCGGCGGTAAGTTCGACGATAACTCCTACAAGGTATCCGGCGGTTTGCACGGCGTGGGTGTGTCGGTAGTGAACGCCCTCTCCGAAGAACTGGTACTGACCGTTCGCCGCAGTGGCAAGATCTGGGAACAGACCTACGTGCACGGCGTGCCGCAGGCGCCCATGGCCATCGTTGGCGACAGCGACACCACCGGCACCCAGATCCACTTCAAGGCTTCCAGCGAAACCTTCAAGAACATTCACTTCAGCTGGGACATCCTGGCCAAGCGTATCCGTGAACTGTCCTTCCTCAACTCAGGTGTCGGCATCGTCCTCAAGGATGAGCGCAGCGGCAAAGAGGAGCTGTTCAAGTACGAAGGTGGCTTGCGTGCGTTCGTTGAATACCTGAACACCAACAAGACGGCGGTCAACCAGGTGTTCCACTTCAACATCCAGCGTGAAGACGGCATCGGCGTGGAAATCGCCCTGCAGTGGAACGACAGCTTCAACGAGAACCTGTTGTGCTTCACCAACAACATTCCGCAACGTGACGGCGGTACTCACTTGGTGGGTTTCCGTTCCGCACTGACGCGTAACCTGAACACCTACATCGAGCAGGAAGGCCTGGCCAAGAAGCACAAGGTCGCCACCACGGGTGATGACGCTCGCGAAGGCCTGACGGCGATTATCTCGGTGAAGGTGCCGGATCCGAAGTTCAGCTCCCAAACCAAGGACAAGCTGGTGTCTTCCGAAGTGAAGACCGCTGTCGAACAGGAAATGGGTAAGTACTTTTCCGACTTCCTGTTGGAAAACCCGAACGAAGCCAAACTGGTCGTCGGCAAGATGATCGACGCGGCGCGTGCCCGTGAAGCGGCGCGCAAGGCTCGCGAGATGACTCGCCGTAAAGGCGCGTTGGACATTGCTGGCCTGCCGGGCAAACTGGCTGACTGTCAGGAAAAAGACCCTGCCCTCTCCGAACTGTACCTCGTGGAAGGTGACTCTGCTGGCGGTTCTGCCAAGCAGGGTCGTAACCGCCGGACGCAGGCGATCCTTCCACTGAAGGGCAAGATCCTCAACGTCGAGAAAGCACGTTTCGACAAGATGATCTCTTCCCAGGAAGTGGGCACCTTGATCACCGCGCTGGGCTGCGGCATCGGCCGCGAAGAGTACAACATCGACAAGCTGCGTTATCACAACATCATCATCATGACCGATGCTGACGTCGACGGTTCGCACATCCGTACCCTGCTGCTGACCTTCTTCTTTCGTCAGTTGCCAGAGCTGATCGAGCGTGGCTACATCTACATCGCCCAACCGCCGCTTTACAAGGTCAAGAAAGGCAAGCAAGAGCAATACATCAAAGACGACGACGCCATGGAAGAGTACATGACGCAGTCGGCCCTGGAAGATGCGAGCCTGCACCTCAACGAAGACGCTCCAGGCATCTCCGGTGAAGCGCTGGAACGTCTGGTGAATGACTTCCGCATGGTGATGAAGACCCTCAAGCGTCTGTCGCGCCTGTACCCGCAGGAGCTGACCGAGCACTTCATCTACCTGCCGGCCGTGAGCCTGGAAAAACTCGGCGATCACGCCGCCATGCAGGAATGGCTGACCCAGTACGAAACCCGCCTGCGCACTGTCGAGAAGTCTGGCCTGGTCTACAAAGCCAGCCTGCGTGAAGATCGTGAGCGTGGCGTGTGGCTGCCGGAAGTCGAGCTGACCTCCCACGGCTTGTCGAGCTACGTCACCTTCAACCGCGACTTCTTTGGCAGCAACGACTACAAAACTGTCGTTTCGCTGGGAGCACAGTTGAGCACTCTGTTGGATGAGGGCGCATACATCCAACGCGGAGAGCGTAAGAAAGCCGTCACCGAGTTCAAGGAAGCATTGGAGTGGCTGATGGCCGAAAGCACCAAGCGCCACACTATCCAGCGATACAAAGGTCTGGGCGAAATGAACCCGGATCAGCTGTGGGAAACCACCATGGACCCAAGCGTTCGCCGGATGCTGAAAGTGACTATCGAAGACGCCATTGGCGCTGACCAGATCTTCAACACCCTGATGGGTGATGCGGTCGAACCTCGCCGTGACTTCATCGAAAGCAACGCCTTGGCGGTATCCAACCTGGACTTCTGATCCAGCGGATTCGCCAAACTAAAAAACCAGCGCATTGCGCTGGTTTTTTTTGGGTTTTTTCCTGGATCGAAACGCGATCTCCCCTAAAAAAACGTGGTGTTGTGTTGGATATTAATGTTATATGTGTAACATAAATGCAGTTAATGACACCGCAATAACAATTTTTCAAACGGTGGTGCTGAGATGTCGACCGAAAAGAACAGCTTCCTTCAGTTGCTTGAGCAAGAGTTCTCGAATCTGACGCCTACGGGCAAACGCATCGCCAGCTACCTATTGGGCAATCCGGACCAGCTCCCTTTCGAGTCAGCCGACAGCATCGCGCAGCAGGCTTCCACCACCGGCATTTCCGTGGGTCGTTTCTTTCGTTCACTGGGTTACCAGAATATTGATGAGGTCAAACAGAGCCTGCGCGGCGATGCGCCAGCCTCCTGGTTGATTACCGACCGCATCGGCGCCTTCCGCACTGAAAGCGAGCGCGAAGATGCACTCGACCGTTCCCTGAGTCGCGAGATCGAAGCCATCCGCCACGTCTACGCGCTGGCGCGCACGGGGGTGTTTGCCGACATCGTGCAGCGCATCCATGAAGCTGACGCGGTGTTCATCCTGGGCATCCAGTCGACCCGCGGGATTCTGACCGCATTTCACAGTCACCTGGAGTACATCCGGCCGAAGGTTTACTACGTCGATGGTCTGTCGGGCATCTACGCCGAGACCCTCAATTCTGGCTTTGAAAACCCCTACGCGATCATTTCGGATTTCCGTGCCTACTCAAGCGTGACTCGCACGTTCTGCGACGCGGCAATCGATAACAACCTGCCCATGGCACTGATCACCGACCTGCAATGCCCCTGGGCCCGTGACTATCAGTTGGACCTGTTGCAGCTTAAAACCGATGTCGGGCAGTTCTGGGACTCCCCTGCTCCGCTGGCCAGTCTGTTGAACCTGATGGTGTCGGCCGTCGCGGAAAAATACGGCGACCGCCTGGATGAGCGCCTGACAAAAAATCGCCAATTGCAAAAAGCCTTTGGTCAGTTCGAAGGTTAGATCCATCCCAACCCCAATGGAGTTTTTGCGTGAACAGCAGCCCCCTTGTAGAGATTGATCCCGAGCGTTATCAGGTACAAATCGACCTGATCTACGCCAGCGCCGACAATCTGGCTGGAAAGGTGATCTACCCCAGCGCCCGTTGCCTGCTGCATCGCCAGGCGGCCGACTGCCTGGCCAAGGCCAGTGAGCTGGCGCGGCTGGCGGGCTACACGCTGCGTATCTACGACGCCTACCGTCCGCCCTTCGCCCAATTTCTGCTGTGGGAAGCATTGCCGGACGGTAATTACGTGCGCGATCCACATTTGGGTTCTCACCATAGCCGTGGCGTAGCCGTGGACCTGACGCTGATTGATAGCGATGGGCAGCCGCTGGACATGGGCACCGGCTTCGATGTCATGGAAGAGAAGTCCCACCCGTTCTACCCCGACCTGCCCGTCCAGGTGCAGCGCAATCGTCTGCTCCTGCTGGGGATCATGCTGGCATCCGGATTTCGTGCGATTGACACCGAGTGGTGGCATTACGAACTCCCGGATGCCGACAACTACCCGCTGCTGGAAGACAACCAGACCTCTTTTTCAAGCAACGCAATCACCTGAAAAACGAAACCGCAGAGTTTCGCCAGCACTACCAAAACAACAAATGAGCTTTACCCGCTTCACCTGCAACTGCCCGGTTATAGCTTTTATAAAAAACCTGACGTACTTCCATACATCGAATGATCAAGGAAACCGGCATGACCCCAATGAACACCGTGAGCAGCAAAACCTTCCCACGCAGCAAATTGCTGCTTGGCCTCTTATGCAGCGCGTTGAGCCTGGGCGCTTGGCAGGCCGCCACTGCGGCGACAGCCCCAGACACCCTGGTGATCGGCAAGCCCGCCGACCCACAGACGCTGGACCCTGCGGTCACCTTCGACAACAACGACTGGACCATCACTTACCCGTCCTACCAGCGACTGGTGACCTACAAGACCGATGGAGACAAGAGCAGCACCGAAGTGACCGGCGATCTGGCAGAAAGCTGGACCGTGTCGCCAGACAACCTGGTTTGGGAGTTCAAGATCAAGCCCGGCAACAAGTTCGATGACGGCACGGCCGTGGATGCCAATGCCGTGAAGTTTTCCTTTGATCGTCTGATGACCCTCAAGCAGGGGCCGTCCGGTGCATTCCCGGAGGACATGGTGGTGGCGGTGATCGACCCGCAAACCATCCGATTTACCCTGAAAACGCCATTCGCCCCGTTCCTGTTCACCCTGGCTCACAACGGCGCCTCGATCGTGAACCCGCTGGTAGCCGACAAGGGCGCCGAAGCCAATGCGTGGCTGTCCAGCCATACCGCAGGTTCCGGCCCGTTCCGTCTGAGCAGTTGGCAAAAGGGCCAGTCCGTGACGCTGGAGCCGAACCCGCACTATGCCGGCGCCAAGCCTGCGTTCAAGACGGTGATCCTCAAGACCATCGCCGAGCCGTCAGTGCGCCGCCTGCAACTGGAACGCGGTGACCTGGACATCATTGAAGACATGCCCGAGGACCAACTGGGCGCGCTCGCCACCAAGCCGGGTGTGGCTGTGCGCGAATATCCGTCGCTGCGCGTGACCTACCTGTACCTGAACAACAAGAAGGGTCCGCTGGTCGACGTCAACGCTCGCCGGGCCATCACCGAAGCGGTGGATTACAACGGTATCGTCAAAGGCATTCTCAAGGACAAAGCCAAGCTGCTGAACGGGCCGATCCCGGATGGCATGTGGGCCTACGACAGTTCGCTGCCTGTCATGAAGCAGGATATGGCGGCCGCCAAGAACAGCCTGGCCAAGGCGCCGCAGAAGATTACCACGCTGAACTATATGTACTCCGACAAGGACGCCAACTGGGAACCGATCGGCCTGACCTTGCAGGCGGCACTCGCACCGCTGGGCATCAACCTCAAGCTGGAAAAGACCGCCAACGCTACCCTGCGTGAACGTGTTGGCCAGGGCGATTACGACATTGCCGCCGGCAGCTGGAGCCCGGATTTCGCTGACCCCTACATGTTCATGAACTTCTGGTTCGACTCCAAGATGCAGGGTTTGCAAGGTAACCGTTCGTTCTACAGCAACCCGGAAGTCGACAAGCTGATCCGCGAAGCGGCCGCTGTCAGCGACACGGCCAAGCGAGTCGAGCTGTATCAGACCGCGCAAAAGAAAGTGCTCGACGACAGTGTCTATGTGTACCTCTATCAGAAGAGCTACACCCTGCCGATGCGTGATTCAGTCAAGGGCTACGTGTTCAACCCCATGCTCGAACAAGTGTTCAACCTGGGCAGCATGAGCAAGTAACCCTGCTCCATCGCGCCAGCCAAATGGGCTGGCGCGGCTTCTGATTTCATTGCTCGTGTGACTGAGGTGCCAGATGGCCTTCCTGACGTTGTTGCGCAAGCGCCTGTTCGGCCTGATTTTGGTCGTGTTCGGTGTTTCGCTGATTACCTTCTCGATTTCCCACTTGATTCCGGGCGACCCGGCTCGCCTGATCGCCGGCGACCGCGCCAGCGACGCCCTGGTGGCCGGCATTCGTCATCAATTGGGATTGGATCTGCCGCTGTATCAACAATACGGCCGCTACCTGATGGACCTTTTGCACGGTGACCTGGGGACATCGATCCGTACCAACCGTCCCGTGCTGGACGACCTTCAGGCCTTCTTCCCGGCAACGCTGGAATTGGCGCTGGTGGCACTGGCACTGGCGATTCTGGTCGGGGTGCCACTGGGCGTGTTATCCGCGGTTTACCACAACCGGCTGATCGACCAGATCGCGCGGACCCTGGCGGTCACGGGTATTTCCACGCCGGCCTTCTGGCTCGGCCTGGGTGCTATCGTCCTTTTCTACGGCCATCTGGGCTGGCTGCCAGGTGGCGGCCGGTTGTCCGAAGGGGTTATGCCACCGGCGACGATCACTGGTTTTTACCTGATTGACTCGTTGTTAGCCGCAGATATCGGGCTGTTTCTCGATGCCGCCGAGCACCTGATTCTTCCTGCCGCGACCTTGGGTTTCGTGACCTTGGGCGTGGTTGCCCGGCAGATCCGCTCTGCCATGCTCGATCAACTGGGAGAAGATTACATCCGCACCGCTCGCGCTTATGGTTTGTCCCGCTGGACCGTGATTTTGCGTCACGCGCTGCCCAATGCCCTTATCCCTTCGGTGACGGTCCTCGGGCTGACCCTCGGTGACCTGCTATACGGTGCGGTGCTTACCGAAACCGTGTTTGCCTGGCCCGGCATGGGGGCGTATGTGGTCAAGTCGATCCAGTCACTGGATTTCCCGGCGGTAATGGGCTTCGCCATTCTGGTGTCGTTCATCTATGTCCTGTTGAACATGGCCATCGACCTTTTGTATCGCGTCATCGACCCACGCATCGGCGAGGTGAATTGAAATGTCCGTAAATCTGACGGCAACGCCCCGTGCGCGCTGGGCGGAAAAACTCGCCTACCTGGGCTACCAGATCCGCCGCAGCCCGCTGACCATGGCGGGGCTGTTCATCACCACGATCGTATTGTTGTGCATGATTTTCGCGCCATGGCTGGCCAGTCATGACCCGAACACCTTGAACCTAGGCGAACGCCTGGCGCCGCCATCTGCCGAGCACTGGTTCGGCACCGACGAAGTGGGCCGCGACCTGTTCAGCCGGGTGCTGTTCGGCAGCCAGCAGTCGGTGGGCGTTGGCCTGTTCGTGGCTTTTGCCTCCTGCTTCATTGGCGGGTTGCTCGGCTGTTTTTCCGGGGTGATCGGCGGGCGTTTTGACGCGCTCGTCATGCGTCTGATGGACATCATGCTCTCGGTGCCATCCCTGGTGCTGATCATGGCATTGGCCGCCGCGCTGGGGGCGAGTCTGTTCAACGCCATGCTGGCGATTACCCTGGTACGGATCCCGTCCTACGTACGCCTGGCCCGTGGTCAAGCCCTGAGCATTCGGCAGATGGGTTACGTCAAGGCCGCCCACACCTTTGGCGCCGGGCGCTGGCATGTCGTGCATTGGCACGTGGCGCGCAACGCGATGCCGCCGTTGCTGGTGCAACTCAGCCTGGACATCGGCAGCGCGATCCTCATGGCGTCTGCCCTGGGTTTCATCGGTCTTGGCGCGCAGCAACCTACCGCCGAGTGGGGCGCAATGGTCGCCACCGGGCGTAACTACATCTTGGATAACTGGTGGTACTCGACGTTTCCAGGCCTGGCGATCCTGATCACCGCCACCGGCTTCAACCTGCTGGGCGATGGCGTTCGCGATCTGCTCGACCCACGGCAACAGGGGAAATGACCATGAACACTTCAAGCCCTGTGCTGGCCATCGATAACCTGAGCCTGGAATTCCCGGCTTACAAAAACAATGTGAAGGCGCTTAATGGCGTGAGTTTGCACGTCAATCCCGGCGAAATTGTCGGTGTGGTGGGTGAGTCCGGTTCGGGCAAGTCGGTCACGGCGATGCTCAGCATGCGTCTTCTACCCGAGCGCAGCTATCGCATTACCGCAGGCAGCCTCAACATGCTGGGCCGCGACATGCTGGCGACACCTGAAAAGGAACTGCTGAAGATTCGCGGACGTGATGCGGCGATGATCTTTCAGGAGCCAATGACCGCCCTGAACCCGACCCGGCGCATCGGTCGTCAGATGCTCGATGTGATCATGCATCACCAACAAATCAGCGCGGCCCAGGCCCGGCTCAAGGCGATTGCCCTGTTGCGCGACATGCACATCGCCAGCCCAGAGCATGTACTGGAAAGTTACCCTTTCGAATTATCCGGCGGCATGCGCCAACGGGTGATGATCGCGCTGGCGTTCTCCTGTGAACCGCAACTGTTGATCGCCGACGAGCCGACCACCGCCCTGGATGTAACGGTGCAACGCCAGGTGTTATTGCTGCTGCGGGAAAAGGCCCGGCAACGGGGCACCGCGATTCTGCTGATCACCCACGACATGGCGCTGGTGTCCCAGTTCTGTGACCGGGTGTACGTGATGTACACCGGCGCAGTGGTCGAGGAAGGGCGCACGGTCGATGTCATGCACTCGCCCCAACATCCCTATACCCGCGGGCTGCTCAGTGGCCTTCCGGAAATGGTCGAGCCCGGCCAGCCATTGCTGACCATCCCCGGGCAAGTGCCCAACCTGGCGTCGCTACCTGAGGGCTGCACGTTTCAGGAGCGTTGCGCCTACGCCATGTCCACGTGTGCCAAACGCCCGCCCCTGATTGCCATCAACGAGGACCGCAAGAGCGCTTGCTGGTTGCCCGTCCAGGAGCTTTCATCATGAACAGTGCCGTTCAAGAGGGTGCAACCCAAATGGTCCCTTCGATCCTTGAGCTCAATGATGTACGCGTGCGGTTCCCGGTCAGCAACGATTGGCTGGGTCGGCCGCGCGGTTATGCCCATGCCCTTAATGGCATTGACCTTCAGGTTCGCGCGGGCGAAACCCTGGGCATCGTTGGTGAGTCGGGCTGCGGCAAGAGCACGCTGGCACAGCTTTTAATGGGCTTGATACCGCCCAGCAGTGGCGATCTGAACTGGGCAGGCCATGGCGCAAGTGAAAGCAGCAACGTGCAGATTGTGTTCCAGGACCCGCAGTCTTCACTGGACCCGCGCCTGCCGATCTGGCGAATCATCACCGAACCCTTATATGCCCGGGGGAAGGTCAATCAGGCTCACATGCGCGAAGTCGCTGCCAGGGTCGCAGCCCAGGTTGGCATCAGGCCGGAATACCTGGACCGCTTCCCCCACCAGTTTTCCGGTGGTCAGCGTCAGAGGATCGCCATTGCTCGTGCCCTGTCCTCCGATCCGGACATCATCGTCCTCGACGAGCCGACCTCGGCGCTGGACATCTCGGTTCAGGCGCAGATCCTCAACCTGCTCGCAGAGCTTCAACGCGCGCGCAACCTGACCTATATCCTGATTTCTCACAACGTGTCCGTGGTTCGTCATATGGCAGATCGAGTGGCGGTGATGTACCTGGGGCAAATCGTCGAACTGGGCAACGCCGCTCAGGTACTCGATCAGCCGCGCCACCCCTACACCCGCCTGTTGCTCGACGCCGTGCCGCGACTGGGGGTTGCCATGCATGGGGAGCAGGTTGCGGCGCCGACCGAGCTGCCAGGCAACCGTCAGCTGCCGACGGGCTGCTTCTTTCGTGAACGTTGCAGCCTGAGCACTGCGGGTTGTGAGAAACCCCAGGTGTTGCGGGGTAGCGAGCAGCAGCGGGCGCGGTGTCATTTACAGAGCTGACTCCACCCTCATAAAAATACGGATTTCTGCGCACAAAAAAACCGGCTCCATAAGCCGGTTTTTTATACCCCAAGAAACCTATGCACATTTTTCCAAGTTTTATGAGCTTAAGAAATATGCATATAAATCAATTAATTAGGTCGTTATATCGTCAAGCGCCAGCAAAACGGCGCACAGGTTATCCACAGATTTTACGCCGGCAGTTGATTGCCTTCCTGCGGGGCATGCGCCGTAGGCGGAAGCGAGCCCATTTCCCTCTGCATTTGTTCGTTCCAGGCCTGCACCCGGTCGTTGAGGTCGGCAATGGCGCGAGGCCCGCTGCCTTCGGCGTACATTGGCTCGCCGATGATCACGGTGATCACGCCCTGCTTCTTCGCCCAACCGGTTTTTGGCCAGAATTTGCCTGCGTTGTGTGCAATTGGCAGCACGGGGAGCGATGCATTGACAGCCAGTGCGGTGCCGCCACGGGAGAACTTGCCGATGCTGCCGTAGGGAACCCGGGTGCCCTCGGGGAATATCAACACCCAGACACCATCCTTCAACAGTTCGTCGCCCTTCTTCGCCACGTGCTTGAGTGCTGCCTTGGGGTTGTCGCGATCGATGGCGATCGGTCGCAGCATGGCCATGGCCCAACCGAAGAACGGCACATACAGCAGGGAGCGCTTGAGCACCTGGCTCAACGGCTCGAAATAGGCCGAGAGGAAGAACGTTTCCCAGGTGCTCTGGTGGTTCGATTGGATCACGCAGGGTTGGTCGGGCACGTTCTCGGCGCCTTTCACTTCATAGCTGATACCCAGGAACACCTTGCTCAGCCACAGGGCGCATCGGCACCAGTAGACGTTGATGAAACGATAGCGCGCCTTGAATGGCAAAAACGGCGCGATAAAAAAGCTCAGGCTGCACCAGAGCAAGGAGCTGGTGCCCAGCAGCAGGTAAAAGAGGAAAGTTCTGATGGCCTGCAGTATCGACATGGTGACGTTTACCGTGCGGGCTTTGCCCGTCTATATAAAGCGCACTCCCGAACAATCCCTGGTCAGGAATTCGAAAGCGCTCTAATTGTGGATAAGTTCTGCGGCAATCGCCGCAAGATCGTCAAAAATCAGGGTGCCCACTGGCAGGGTCTTGCCTAGCGTTTTTTCGCCTTTCCCGGTCTTCACCAGAACAGGTTGAGAATCGACGGCTTTGGCAGCTTCCAGGTCACCGAGACTGTCGCCGACGAACCAGAGACTCGTCAGCGGCACGTCGTAATGTGTGGCGATGGTTTTCAACATCCCCGGTTTCGGCTTGCGGCAATCGCAGCCTTCGTCCGGCCCATGTGGGCAATAGACAATCAGCCCGACTTCACCGCCCTGCTCCGCCACCAGCGTGCGCAAGCGCTCGTGCATGGCATCCAGGGTGGCGAGATCGTAATAGCCGCGAGCGATGCCCGATTGGTTGGTAGCAACCGCTACCGTCCAGCCGGCCTTGCTCAACTGCGCGATGGCTTCGATCGAACCGGGGAGTGGTATCCACTCCGCCACCGATTTGATGTAAGCGTCGGAGTCGTAGTTGATCACCCCGTCCCGATCGAGAATCAGCAGTTTCAAACAGGCTTACCCCAGCAACGAAATGTCGGCAACGCCGAGGAACAGCCCACGCAGGCGAGACAGCAACGCATAGCGGTTGGCGCGCACATTGGCGTCATCGGCGTTGACCATCACGGCTTCGAAGAACGCATCCACCGGTTCGCGCAACGCCGCGAGGCGTGCCAGCGATTCGCTGTACTGACGGGCCGCCGCCATTGGCTGCACAGCCTGGTCAGCTTGCTGGATCGCCGAGTACAGGGAGAACTCGTTGGCGTTGTCGAAATACTTGGCCTCAACCACAGTCGGCACGGAGCCTTCCACTTTGCTCAGCAGGTTCGACACACGCTTGTTCACGGCTGCCAACGCTGCCGCTTCCGGCAATTTACGGAAGGCCTGCACCGCTTGCACACGCTGGTCGAAGTCAAGGGCCGAGCCCGGCTTCAGGGCGCGAACCGACAGGTAGGTGGCCACGTCGACGCCTTCGTCTTCGTAACGTGCACGCAGACGGTCGAAGATGAACTCCAGCACGGCCTCGTTCAAGCCGGTGGCCTTGACCTTGGTACCGAACGCATTCACTGCGAAGGCGACGGCGTCGTTCAAGTCCAGGTCCAGTTGTTTCTCGATCAGGATGCGCAGCACGCCCAGCGCGGCACGGCGCAGTGCGTACGGGTCCTTGCTGCCGGTTGGCAACATGCCAATGCCGAAGATCCCCACCAGGGTGTCCAGCTTGTCGGCAATGGCCACGGCTGCACCGGTCAGCGTCGCAGGCAGTTCGGCGCCAGCACCGCGCGGCATGTACTGCTCGTTCAGCGCCAGAGCGACGTCTTGCGGCTCGCCATCGTTGACGGCGTAGTAGTAGCCGGCAACACCTTGCATTTCCGGGAATTCACCGACCATCTCGGTCGCCAGGTCGCACTTGGACAGCAGGCCTGCGCGGGCCGCCCAGGAGGCGTTGCCGCCGATGCGCGCGGCAATGTAGGCCGCCAGTTTGGAAACGCGTTCGGCCTTGTCGTAGACGCTGCCGAGTTTTTCCTGGAACACCACGTTCTGCAGGCGCTGGTTGAAGTCAGAAAGCTTCTGTTTTTTGTCCTGCTTGAAGAAGAACTCGGCGTCGGTCAGGCGTGGACGGACCACCTTCTCGTTACCGGCGATGATCTGCTGCGGGTCCTTGCTTTCGATGTTCGCCACGGTAATGAAACGTGGCAGCAACTTGCCGTCGGCATCCAGCAGGCAGAAGTACTTCTGGTTGTCCTGCATGGTGGTGATCAGGGCTTCCTGTGGCACGTCGAGGAAACGCTCTTCGAACGAGCACACCAGCGGCACTGGCCATTCAACCAGCGCGGTGACTTCGTCGAGCAGCGCCGGTGGCACGATCGCGGTGCCTTCCTGGCGGGTGGCCAGCTCTTCGGTGCGTTTGCTGATGATCTCGCGGCGCTCGTTGGCATCGGCCAGCACGTAGGCGGCGCGCAGGTCTGCCAGGTAGCTGGACGGCGAACCGATACGGACCTTTTCCGGGTGGTGGAAGCGGTGGCCACGGGAGTCGCGGCCGGCCTTCTGGGCGAGGAGAGTGCAGTCGATGACCTGGTCACCCAGCAGCATCACCAGCCACTGGGTCGGACGAACGAACTCTTCCTTGCGGGCGCCCCAGCGCATGCGCTTGGGAATCGGCAGGTCGTTGAGGGAGTCCTCGACGATGGTCGGCAGCAGGCTCGCGGTCGGCTTGCCGGCGATGTTCTGGCTGTAGCGCAGCTTCGGACCGCTCTGGTCGATTTCGCTGAGATCTACTCCGCACTTCTTGGCAAAACCCAGGGCGGCCTGGGTCGGGTTGCCGTCGGCATCGAACGCGGCCTGGCGTGGCGGGCCGTCGAGGTTGATGCTGCGATCAGGCTGCTGGGTAGCCAGCGCGGTGATCAGCACCGCCAGACGACGCGGCGCGGCATAGACGGTCTTGGTCTCGTAGTTCAGGCCGGCGGCCTGCAGGCCTTTGTCGATACCGGCCAGGAACGCGTCGGCCAGGGTATTAAGGGCTTTGGGTGGCAGTTCTTCGGTGCCCAGTTCTACCAGGAAATCTTGAGCACTCATTGTGCAGCCTCCAGCTTGGCCAGTACTTCGTCACGCAGGTCCGGGGTCGCCATCGGGAAGCCCAGCTTGGCGCGGGCCAGCAGGTAGGCTTGTGCAACGGAACGCGCCAGGGTGCGTACACGCAGGATGTATTGCTGACGCGCGGTCACCGAGATTGCACGGCGCGCATCCAGCAGGTTGAAGGTATGGGAAGCCTTCAGCACCATTTCGTAGCTCGGCAACGGCAGCGGCACTTCGAGTTCGATCAGGCGCTTGGCTTCGCTTTCATAGAAGTCGAACAGTTCGAACAGTTTGTCGACGTTGGCGTGTTCGAAGTTGTAGGTCGACTGTTCCACTTCGTTCTGATGGAACACATCGCCGTAGGTCACCTTGCCGAACGGACCGTCAGCCCAGACCAGGTCGTAGACCGAGTCCACGCCTTGCAGGTACATGGCCAGGCGCTCGAGGCCATAGGTGATTTCGCCGGTCACCGGGTAGCACTCGATGCCGCCCGCTTGCTGGAAGTAAGTGAACTGCGTGACTTCCATGCCGTTGAGCCAGACTTCCCAGCCCAGGCCCCAGGCACCGAGGGTCGGCGATTCCCAGTTGTCTTCGACGAAGCGGATGTCGTGGATCAACGGGTCCAGGCCGACGTGCTTGAGCGAGCCCAGGTACAGTTCCTGGAAGTTGTCCGGATTGGGCTTCAGGACCACCTGGAACTGATAGTAGTGCTGCAGGCGGTTCGGGTTTTCGCCGTAGCGGCCGTCAGTCGGGCGACGACTGGGCTGCACATAAGCGGCGTTCCAGGTTTCGGGGCCGATGGCACGCAGAAACGTGGCGGTGTGGAAAGTCCCGGCGCCTACTTCCATATCGTAGGGCTGAAGTACCACGCAACCTTGCTCGGCCCAGTATTGCTGGAGGGCGAGGATCAAGTCTTGGAAGGTACGCACGGCTGGCGTAGGCTGGCTCACGAAATTCACCTGTTTCTTGGGCTGCGATTTAAAGAGCGGGAGTATACCCGATTCATGGCTGCGCACGCCCCCTGGAGCCTTATGCCACGCTGCTTTTGGTGTACCGAAGATCCGCTGTACATGGCTTATCACGATCAGGAGTGGGGCACGCCGTTACGGGACGCGCAGGGTTTGTTCGAGTTGCTTTTGCTCGAAGGGTTCCAGGCTGGCCTGTCCTGGATCACCGTGTTGCGCAAACGCGAGCATTACCGACAGGTACTGTTCGGCTTTGACGTGCAGCGCGTGGCGCAGATGAGCGACGCCGAAATCGAGCAATTGATGCTCGACCCCGGAATCATCCGTAATCGCCTGAAGCTAAACGCCGCCCGGCGCAACGCCCAAGCCTGGCTGGCGCTGGAAGACCCGGTGGGGTTTCTCTGGTCCTTCGTCGACAACGTGCCCAAAATCAATCATTTCAAGGATCGCAGCGAAGTACCGGCGATCACGCCCGAGGCTCAAGCGATGAGCAAAGGCCTGAAGAAAGCCGGCTTCAACTTCGTCGGCCCGACCATCTGTTATGCCTTGATGCAGGCCTCGGGAATGGTCATGGACCACACTCGCGATTGCGATCGCTACGCGACCTTGGCCAACGGCGGTTAGAATGACCGCCTCGCGCACCGCACAAGATCAGGAGTGACCTGTGGATAAGTTTAAAGGCGCCTTGCTGGTAGGCGCTCTGCGGCTGTTTGCCCTGCTTCCGTGGCGGGCCGTACAGGCCGTGGGCTCAGCCATTGGCTGGGTGATGTGGAAAACCCCGAACCGTTCCCGTGACGTGGTGCGGATCAACCTGGCCAAGTGCTTCCCCGAAATGGACCCCGCCGAGCGCGAGCGTCTGGTCGGCCAGAGCCTGAAGGACATCGGCAAGTCCCTGACCGAAAGCGCCTGTGCGTGGATCTGGCCGGCACAGCGTTCCATCGACCTGGTGCGCGAAGTCGAAGGGCTCGACGTTCTGAAAGACGCCCTCGCTTCGGGCAAGGGCGTCGTGGGTATCACCAGCCACCTGGGTAACTGGGAAGTGCTGAACCACTTCTATTGCAGCCAGTGCAAGCCGATCATTTTCTATCGGCCGCCCAAGTTGAAGGCGGTGGATGAATTGCTGCAGAAACAGCGGGTGCAGTTGGGCAACAAGGTCGCCGCCTCCACCAAGGAAGGGATCCTCAGTGTCATCAAGGAAGTGCGCAAAGGTGGTGCAGTAGGCATTCCCGCCGACCCGGAACCGGCCGAATCCGCCGGGATCTTCGTGCCGTTCTTCGCGACCCAGGCATTGACCAGCAAGTTTGTCCCGAACATGCTGGCCGGCGGCAAGGCGGTCGGTGTGTTCCTGCATGCGCTGCGCCTGCCGGACGGTTCGGGCTACAAGGTGATTCTGGAAGCTGCGCCGGAGGCCATGTACAGCACCGATACCGAAACTTCCTGCGCGGCCATGAGCCAGGTGGTCGAACGTTACGTGCGGGCGTATCCAAGCCAGTACATGTGGAGCATGAAGCGTTTCAAGAAGCGTCCGCCTGGAGAGGCGCGCTGGTATTGAACCTATTGGCATGATCTGTGGATAAATCCGCGAAGGGATTTATCCACAGCTGTTGAGGAAAGGGCGCAATAGATGTCCGAACACAAGTCGTTTCGCATCAAGATCAGTCATGAGAGCTTCGGCGAATGCCTTGGCCAGACGCGCAACCTTTCCACCACGGGGGTGTACGTCAAGCATCCGGCCTTGGCCGCTTTGTCCAAGGGGGCAGTGGTTTACGGGCAGGTACAGGATTTACCCACAGGCGCCCCGAGGGTCAAGATGGAAGTGGTGCAAGTGGACGCCGAGGGTATTGGCCTGCGTTACCTCTGATCAGCGCGCCTGACGTTCCAGCTTTTTCAGGAACACGGTCATTTCCTTTTCTGCCTGCTTATCGCCATGGGTGCGGGCGGCCTCCAGACCTTGTTCCCAGGCCTGACGCGCGCCGGCAAAGTCCTCTTGCCCCAGACGGGCCTTGCCCAACAGCTTCCACGCCGCCGAGTACTTGGGGTCCAGCTCCACGCAGCGAGCGAAGTGCTCGACTGCCTTCGCGTTTTCCCCGAGATCCAGATAACCCTTGCCCAGGCCGAAGCGCAGCAGGGCGTTATCCACACCCTTGGCGAGCATTTTTTCCAGTGATTCGATCATGTTGAGTTTCCTTATAACCTGTAGGAGCGAGCATGCTCGCGATGGTCGTCAACGATGACGCGGGTTGTCTGATACCCAGTGACGCTCCTGACTCCATCGCGAGCATGCTCGCTCCTACAGGCAGGCCAGTGTTGTCCTTACAAACCTTGGAATCAGAAGAAGCTCAACCCCACATGGAACAGCTTCTCCACATCGCGGATGTGCTTTTTATCCACAAGGAAGAGGATCACATGGTCCCCGGCGGCGATCACGGTATCGTCGTGGGCAATGATCACTTCTTCATCACGAATGATCGCGCCAATCGTCGTGCCCGGTGGCAGGCCAATGTTCTCGATGGCCTTGCCAATCACCTTGCTCGACTTGGAATCGCCATGGGCAATCGCCTCGATCGCCTCTGCCGCACCACGACGCAATGAGTGCACGCTGACGATATCGCCGCGCCGCACATGGGCGAGCAAGGTGCCGATGGTCGCCAATTGAGGGCTGATGGCGATGTCGATGTCGCCACCCTGGATCAGGTCGACGTAGGCCGGGTTGTTGATGATGGTCATCACCTTCTTCGCACCCAGCCGCTTGGCCAACAGCGAGGACATGATGTTGGCTTCGTCGTCGTTGGTCAGGGCGAGGAACAGGTCGGCGTCCGCGATGTTCTCTTCCAGCAGCAAATCGCGGTTCGACGCACTGCCCTGCAACACCACGGTGCTGTCGAGGGTGTCGGAGAGATGGCGGCAGCGGCCTGGGCTCATCTCGATGATCTTCACCTGATAGCGGCTCTCGATGGCTTCGGCCAAGCGTTCGCCAATCTGTCCGCCACCGGCGATGACGATGCGTTTGTAGCTCTCGTCGAGACGACGCATTTCGCTCATGACCGCGCGAATATTGCCCTTGGCGGCGATGAAAAAGACCTCGTCATCGGCTTCGATCACCGTGTCGCCCTGCGGCAGAATCGGTCGGTCGCGACGGAAAATGGCGGCGACGCGGGTTTCGACGTTCGGCATGTGCTCGCGCAACTGGCGCAGTTGCTGGCCCACCAGCGGTCCACCGTAGTACGCCTTCACCGCGACCAGCTGCGCCTTGCCTTCCGCGAAGTTGATCACCTGCAATGCGCCCGGATACTGGATCAGGCGCTTGATGTAGTTGGTGACGACCTGTTCCGGGCTGATCAGCACGTCCACCGGAATGGCTTCGTTATCGAACAGTTCGGGGCGCGTCAGGTAGGACGCTTCGCGCACACGGGCGATTTTGGTCGGGGTGTGGAACAGGGTGTGGGCGACCTGGCAGGCGACCATGTTGGTCTCGTCACTGTTGGTGACCGCCACCAACATGTCGGCGTCGTCCGCACCGGCCTGGCGCAGGACCGTCGGCAGTGAGCCGCGGCCCTGGATGGTGCGGATGTCCAGCCGGTCGCCGAGGTCGCGCAGGCGTTCGCCATCGGTGTCGACCACGGTGATGTCGTTGGCTTCACTGGCCAGGTGTTCTGCCAGCGAACCGCCCACCTGCCCTGCGCCGAGGATGATGATTTTCATCCAGTCACTCCCTTAAACCGGTTAACCGCGCGCGGCGGCGATCTTGATCAGCTTGGCGTAGTAGAACCCGTCGTGACCCCCTTCCTGGGCCAGCAACTGGCGACCATGAGGCTGCTTGAGGCCGGCTGCCGTAGCAAGGTCCAGCTCGCGGGCGCCCGTCGTGCGGGCGAGGAAGGCTTCGATCACTTCGGTGTTCTCGGTCGGCAGCGTGGAGCAGGTCGCGTACAGCAGGATGCCGCCGACTTCGAGTGTCTTCCACATGGCGTCGAGCAATTCGCCTTGAAGCTGTGCCAGGGCAATGATGTCCTCCGGCTGGCGGGTCAGCTTGATGTCCGGGTGCCGCCGGATCACGCCAGTCGCCGAGCAGGGAGCGTCGAGGAGGATGCGCTGGAAGGGTTTGCCGTCCCACCAAGTGGCGGTGTCGCGGCCATCGGCGGCGATCAGTTCGGCATTCAGACGCAGGCGTTCGAGGTTTTCCCGCACCCGCACCAAACGCTTGGCTTCAAGGTCCACCGCAACCACACCGGCCAGTGCCGGTTCGGCTTCGAGGATGTGGCAGGTCTTGCCCCCCGGGGCGCAGCAGGCATCGAGCACCCGCTGTCCGGGGGCGAGGTCGAGCAGGTCGGCGGCCAGTTGCGCCGCTTCGTCCTGCACGCTGATCCAGCCTTCGGCGAAACCCGGCAGGCTGCGCACATCGGTGGCCGCTTCGAGAATGATGCCGTCGCGGCTGTAGACGCAGGCTGTGGCGGCGATGCTGGCGTCGGCGAGCAAGCCCAGGTAGGCATCACGGCTGTGATGGCGGCGGTTGACCCGCAGGATCATCGGCGGGTGCGCATTGTTCGCCGCGCAAATGGCTTCCCACTGCTCTGGCCAGAACGCTTTCAGGGACTTTTGCAGCCAGCGCGGGTGGGCGGTGCGCACCACCGGGTCGTGCTCCAGCTCGGCCAGTAACGCTTCGCTTTCACGCTGGGCGCGGCGCAATACCGCGTTGAGCAGCGCCTTGGCCCAGGGTTTTTTCAGTTTGTCGGCACAACCGACGGTTTCGCCGATGGCCGCGTGGGCTGGGACGCGGCTGTAGATCAGTTGGTAGAGACCGACCAGCAGCAACGCCTCGACATCGGCATCGGCAGCCTTGAACGGTTTCTGCAACAACTTGGCTGCCAGCGCCGAGAGGCGCGGCTGCCAGCGGGCGGTTCCGAACGCCAGGTCCTGGGTAAAACCGCGGTCACGGTCCTCGACCTTGTCCAGTTGCGTGGGCAGCGAACTGTTGAGCGAGGCTTTCCCGCTCAGGACGGCAGCCAGAGCCTTGGCGGCAGCCAGACGGGGATTCATTGAGCCTCCGCCGTTTGGCCGAGCACGGTGCCGATGGCAAATTTCTCACGTCTGCTGTTGAACAGGTCGCTGAAATTCAGCGCCTTGCCGCCGGGTAATTGCAGACGTGTCAGACACAGCGCCTGCTCACCGCAAGCGACGATCAGACCATCCTTGCTGGCGCCGAGGATTTCTCCTGGCGCGCCTTTGCCTTGCGCGAGGCTGGCAGCCAGCACCTTCAATGCTTCGCCGTTCAGCATACTGTGGGTGATCGGCCATGGGTTGAAGGCGCGAACCAGACGTTCCAGCTCAACCGCCGGGCGGTTCCAATCGATGCGTGCTTCGTCCTTGTTCAATTTGTGCGCGTAGGTGGCGAGGTTGTCATCCTGCACTTCACCTTCCAGCGTTCCCGCCGCAAGACCGGCGATGGCCTGGATGACTGCCGCGGGGCCGATTTGCGCCAGGCGGTCGTGGAGGGTGCCGCCGGTGTCGTCGTCGCTGATTGGCGTAGTGACCTTGAGCAGCATCGGCCCGGTGTCGAGGCCCAGCTCCATGCGCATCACGGTCACGCCGCTCTCGCTGTCGCCAGCTTCGACGGCCCGCTGGATAGGCGCAGCCCCACGCCAGCGTGGCAGCAACGAGGCATGGCTGTTGATGCAACCCAGACGCGGGATATCCAGCACCGCTTGCGGCAGGATCAGGCCGTAGGCCACCACCACCAGCAAGTCCGGCTTGAGCGCCGCCAGTTCGGCCTGCGCCGCTTCATTGCGCAAGGTGGGTGGTTGCAGCACCGGGATGTCGTGTTCCTGAGCCAACTGCTTGACCGGACTGGGCATCAGCTTTTGCCCGCGACCCGCCGGGCGGTCCGGCTGGGTGTAGACGGCGACGATCTCGTAAGGGCTGTCGAGCAGCGCCTTGAGATGTTCGGCGGCGAATTCCGGGGTGCCGGCAAAGACGATGCGCAGTGGCTCAGTCATGGGGAACTCTCATTAAAGCAATTGCAAAGAAAAAGGCTTGCCGCAGCAAGCCTTTGAAGGGAGGGCATCAAGCGTTCTGGCGATGGATCTTTTCCAGTTTCTTTTTGATCCGGTCGCGTTTGAGGCTGGACAGGTAGTCGACGAACAATTTGCCATTGAGGTGGTCGCATTCATGCTGGATGCACACGGCGAGCAGACCTTCGGCGATCAGTTCGTAAGGTTGGCCGTCGCGGTCCAGGGCCTTGATCTTGACCTTTTGCGGGCGATCGACGTTTTCGTAGAAGCCCGGCACCGAGAGGCAGCCTTCCTGATATTGCTCCATCTCCTCGGTCAGCGGTTCGAACTCGGGGTTGATGAACACCCGTGGTTCGCTGCGGTCTTCGGAGAGGTCCATGACGACGATACGTTTGTGCACGTTGACCTGGGTAGCGGCAAGGCCGATGCCTGGCGCTTCATACATTGTTTCAAACATGTCGTCGACCAACTGACGCACTTCGTCGTCCACTACGGCCACTGGTTTGGCAATAGTGCGCAGGCGCGAGTCGGGGAATTCGAGGATGTCTAAAATGGCCATAAGATCAACTGATGCACGTGTGAGGTAAAGTCGGGTCGATGGCCTGGCGGGTCTGAAGATGCCGGCTACCGTTGTAAAACGTAGCTCCTTTTTCTCAATTGAGCAGGGAGCGGGCCACGAAGGCTCTGGCGTTTCACGCGAACGCACATGATAAAGGGATTCACCGCATGAGGAAATCACTACTCGCCCTGCTGCTCCTGGCTTCGGCCGGTTTTGCGCACGGGCAAGTGCAGCTCAGGGAAGGTTTTCCACAGCAATACACCGTCGTAGCAGGAGACACACTCTGGGACATCGCCGGCAAATTCCTGCGCGAGCCCTGGAAATGGCCTGAGCTCTGGCAGGTCAATCCGCAGATCCAGAATCCCAACCTGATCTACCCAGGCGACTTGCTATCGCTGGTCTACGTCGATGGCCAGCCGCGCCTGACCCTCAATCGTGGCGCATCCCGGGGCACCATCAAGCTGTCGCCACGGGTGCGCAGTTCACCGGTGGCCGACGCGATCCCGAGCATCCCGCTACAAGCGATCAACAGTTTCCTGCTGAGCAATCGCATCGTCGACAAGGCCGAGGATTTCGACAAGGCGCCCTACATCGTCGCCGGTGATGCCGAAAGGGTGCTCAGTGGCACCGGTGACCGCATCTTCGCCCGTGGCCACTTCGATCAGCAGCACCCGGTCTATGGCATTTTCCGCCAGGGCAAGGTCTATACCGACCCCGAGAGCAAGGAGTTTCTGGGGATCAACGCCGACGACATTGGCGGCGGTGAGGTGGTCGCCACTGAAGGTGACGTCGCCACCCTCGCCCTGCAACGCACGACCCAGGAAGTGCGTCTTGGCGATCGGCTGTTCAGTAGCGAAGAACGGTCGATCAACTCGACGTTCATGCCCAGTGCGCCAGCCAGTGAGATCAATGGCCTGATCATCGATGTGCCGCGCGGAGTCACGCAGATTGGCGCGCTGGACGTAGTGACGCTGAACAAGGGGCAACGTGACGGCCTGGCCGAAGGCAATGTACTGGTGGTGATGAAAACAGGTGAAACCGTGCGCGATCGGATCACCGGCCAGCCGTTGAAGATTCCCGATGAGCGTGCCGGTTTGCTGATGGTATTCCGCACCTACGACAAGCTCAGTTACGGCCTGGTGCTCAACGCTTCGCGGTCCCTGGCGGTGATGGACAAGGTGCGTAATCCTTAGCCTGCTTCACAACTTACCAACAGAGTTATCCACAGCTTGTTCCTGCTGGAAAGGAACTCATAAACGATCAAGGATGATCCATGACCGTGTCTGCCATAACACCGGTTTCCCCTGCGGAACTGGAAGCTCGACTACGTCTGCATCGTTTGCCGGCGCTCGGCCCGGTGCGATTCAAAAAACTGCTTGAAGCCTTCGGCTCTGCTTCCAAAGCCATCGGTGCACCGGCCAGCGCCTGGCGTTCGCTGGGCCTGCCGATGGCCTGTGCCGAGGCGCGGCGCAGCACTGAGGTGCGCGATGGTGCCAGCCATGCATTGGCCTGGCTAGAGCGTTCGGGCCAGCATTTGTTGATGTGGGACCAGCCCGACTATCCGGCGCTGCTGGCAGAAATCAGCGCTGCACCGCCGCTGCTGTTTGTTGCTGGCAACCCGGGCATTCTGGAAAAGCCGCAGTTGGCGATGGTCGGTAGCCGTCGCGCTTCGCGACCAGGCATGGACACTGCGGCGGCGTTTTCCAGAAGCCTGGCCGGGGCAGGTTTTGTCATCACCAGTGGCTTGGCGCTGGGCATCGATGCCGCCGCGCATCAAGCTGCGCTGAATGTCGGCGGGCAAACGGTCGGCGTCCTCGGGACCGGCATCGAAAATTTTTATCCACAGCGCAACCGCAGGCTGGCTGACGACATGATCGCGTCGGGCAGCGCGGTGGTTTCCGAGTTCCCGTTGGATGCCGGCCCCACCGCGAGCAACTTTCCGAGGCGCAACCGCATCATCAGCGGGCTGTCGCTCGGCGTGCTGGTGGTGGAGGCCAGCGTGGCCAGTGGTTCGTTGATCACGGCGAGGTTGGCAGCGGAGCAGGGTCGTGAGGTGTATGCGATTCCGGGATCGATTCATCATCCCGGTGCCAGAGGTTGTCATCAGTTGATCCGCGACGGTGCGACGCTGGTGGAGACCATCGAGCATATCCTCGAGGCCCTGCGCGGCTGGCAGCAGTTACCCTTATCCACAGAGACGCCGACGACAAATCACCCGCTGCTGGCCCTTTTGCATGCGGCGCCTCACACCAGCGAAGCGCTGGCTGAAAGCAGCGGTTGGGCATTGCCCAAAGTGCTGGCGGCGTTGACCGAACTGGAAATGGATGGCCGTGCGAGCTGCGAAAGCGGGCGGTGGTTTGCGCGGGTGAGCTAGGTTTTACAAGGAAGATCGGTAAACTGCGCAGAGCCTAATTCCGGAGAGTTTTTCATGGTCAACAGTTGGCGTGTGCAACAAGCCGCGCAAGCCGTTCGCGCAGGAGCGGTGATTGCCTATCCAACCGAGGCGGTCTGGGGTCTGGGTTGCGACCCGTGGGACGAAGAGGCGGTGGAGCGTCTGCTGCTGATCAAGGGGCGCGCAGTCGACAAGGGGCTGATCCTGGTGGCCGACAACATTCGGCAGTTCGATTTTCTCTTCGAAGATTTCCCCGAGCTGTGGATGGATCGCATGGCCAGCACCTGGCCGGGGCCGAACACTTGGCTGGTGCCCCATCAGAACCTGTTACCCGAGTGGATCACCGGGGTGCACGACACGGTGGCGCTGCGAGTCAGCGATCACCCGCTGGTGAGAGACTTGTGTGCGCTGGTCGGACCGCTGGTGTCGACATCGGCCAACCCCCAAGGAAAACCTGCGGCGCGTACGCGGTTGCGGGTGGAGCAGTATTTCCGTGGGGAGGTTGATTTCGTGTTGGGCGGCAACCTGGGCGGGCGCAAGAACCCGAGCCTGATTCGTGATCTGGCGACGGGGAATGTGATTCGTCCGGCTTGAGACCGTGGTGCCTTCATCGCGAGCAAGCCCGTTCCTACGGGTTTGTGAACGGCGTAGCCCCCTGTAGGAGCGAGCTTGCTTGCGATGGGGACCTCAAGGCAACAGGATGGTCGAACCGGTCGTACGCCGCGCCGACAACTCGGTCTGCGCCTTCGCCGCTTCAGCCAGCGGATAGCGCTGGCTGATATCGACCTTCAGCTTGCCGCTGATGATCATCTCGAACACTTCATCTGCCATGCGCTGCAGGTTTTCGGCGTTGTTGGCGTAGGTCGCCAGGGTTGGCCGGGTGACGTACAGCGAGCCTTTCGCCGAAAGAATGCCCAGGTTCACCCCATCCACGGCACCGGAAGCATTGCCGAAACTCACCACCAGGCCGCGAGGTGCGGTGCTGTCCAGCGAGGTCAGCCAAGTGTCCTTGCCGACGCCGTCGTACACCACCGGCACCTTCTTGCCGTCAGTCAACTCCAGCACCCGTTGTGCGACGTTTTCCACGCTGTAATCGATGGTCGCCCATGCACCGTTGGCTTTCGCCAGCGCGGCTTTTTCCGGCGAACTGACCGTGCCGATCAGCTTCACGCCGAGAGCCTTGGCCCATTGGCAGGCCAGGGAACCGACACCGCCGGCCGCCGCGTGGAACAGGATGGTTTCGCCACCCTTGAGCTCATAGGTCTGGCGCAACAGGTATTGCACCGTCAGGCCCTTGAGCATGACGCCGGCGGCCTGTTCGAAGCTGATTGCATCCGGCAGATGAACCAGATTGGCTTCCGGCAGTACGTGCACGTCGCTGTAGGCACCCAGCGGGCCACTGCCGTAGGCCACGCGATCGCCGACCTTGAAGCGAGTCACCGCGCTGCCTACGGCCTCGACCACGCCCGCGCCTTCGGAGCCCACGCCAGACGGCAAGGACGGCGGCGCGTAAAGGCCGCTGCGGTAGTAGGTATCGATGAAATTCAGGCCGATGGCCTTGTTCGTCACGCGCACTTGCTGCGGGCCGGGCTCGGCCGGTTGGTAATCCACATACTCAAGTACTTCGGGCCCGCCATGGGTGCGGAACTGGACACGCTTTGCCATCAGAACTCTCCTTGGGTCTTGGTACCAGGGCTGTAACGCCAAGCCCTCTATCGGACTCCTAAGCTTGATCTTCGTCAACAGCGACGCGGGCGCCTGCGATGTTATGCTACGCGCCCATTTGCGCCGGACCCCGCTCCGCTGGGGCGCCGCGTAGTTTTGCCCTGATCCAAGGTGATGACATGACGACCCGCACCGAGGCCGTAAAAGCCTATCTGCTCGACCTGCAAGACCGCATTTGTGCTGCCCTGGAAGCCGAAGACGGCGCCATGCAGTTCGTCGAAGACGCCTGGACCCGTGCGGCAGGCGGCGGCGGTCGCACCCGGGTGATCGAGAATGGCGCGGTCATCGAAAAGGGCGGCGTGAACTTTTCCCACGTTTTTGGCAGCGGTCTCCCACCGTCCGCCAGCGCCCATCGGCCGGAATTGGCCGGGCGTGGCTTCGAAGCCCTGGGCGTGTCGCTGGTGATTCACCCGCACAACCCGCAGGTGCCAACTTCCCACGCCAACGTGCGTTTTTTCATCGCGGAAAAAGAAGGTGAAGAACCGGTCTGGTGGTTTGGCGGCGGCTTTGACCTCACCCCCTACTACGGCAATGTCGAAGACTGTGTGCATTGGCACCGTGTTGCCGAGCAGGCCTGCGCGCCGTTCGGTCCAGACGTCTACTCACGCTACAAGGCCTGGTGCGACAGCTATTTCCATATCAAGCATCGCCACGAGCCACGCGGTATTGGCGGCCTGTTTTTCGATGACTTGAACGAGTGGGACTTCGACACCTGCTTCGCCTTCATCCGTGCCATCGGTGATGCCTACATCGACGCCTACCTGCCAATCGTGCAGCGCCGCAAGAACGATACGTTCACCGCCCAACAGCGCGAGTTCCAGGAATTTCGTCGCGGCCGTTACGTCGAGTTCAACCTGGTGTATGACCGAGGTACGCTGTTCGGCCTGCAGTCGGGTGGGCGCACCGAGTCGATCCTGATGTCGCTGCCACCCCAGGTTCGCTGGGGCTATGACTGGAAAGCCGAGCCGGGCACCGAAGAAGCCCGTCTGACCGAGTATTTCCTGCAAGATCGCGATTGGTTGGCCGAGGCCTGAACGAGGAAACCTGATGGACCGTTACGTCGTATTCGGCAACCCGATTGGCCACAGCAAGTCGCCGATGATTCACCGGTTGTTTGCCGAGCAGACCGCTCAGCAACTGGATTACAGCACTTCACTGGCGCCGCTCGAGGATTTTTCGGCCTTCGCCCGGGGATTTTTCCTCGAAGGGCGCGGGGCGAATGTGACGGTGCCGTTCAAGGAAGAAGCGTTTCGCCTGGCAGACAGCCTGACGGCGCGTGCCCAACGGGCTGGCGCGGTGAACACCCTGAGCAAACTCGCCGACGGCACCCTGCTGGGCGACAACACCGATGGTGCCGGACTGGTGCGGGACCTGACGGTCAATGCCGGGTTCAGCCTCAAGGGCAAACGCATCCTGCTGCTCGGCGCCGGTGGTGCGGTGCGTGGAGCGCTGGAACCACTTTTGGCCGAGCAGCCGGCTTCGGTGATCATCGCCAACCGCACGGTGGAAAAGGCCGAGCTGCTGGCCGAGCTGTTTGCGGACCTGGGGCCGGTGTCGGCCAGTGGTTTCGATTGGCTGCACGAGTCGGTGGACCTGATCATCAACGCGACGTCGGCGAGCCTGTCCGGTGATGTCCCGCCGATTGCCGGCAGCCTGGTCGAGCCCGGCAAGACCGTCTGCTACGACATGATGTACGGCAAGGAACCGACTGCGTTCTGCCGCTGGGCAACGCAGCAGGGCGCAGCGGTGTCGATGGATGGCCTGGGCATGCTCGCCGAGCAGGCGGCGGAAGCCTTCTTCCTGTGGCGTGGCGTGCGCCCGGACACGGCGCCGGTGCTGGCGGAGTTGCGTCGGCAGTTGGCTGCATAAACCGGACGCTCCTACAGGGGTGGTGTTTCAATCCTCGAACCGTATCGGGCACTTCTGCGCCCCCTCAAGCTTCCTCAGCTCCTCCACCACCGGCGGCCGAGCCCCGCGCAGCGTCAGGCTGCGATCCTGACGCAACAGCCGTCGTGCCTCCTGATGCAGCATTTCCACCCCTGAATAGTCGATGAAGTTGATCTGCTGCGCTTCGATCACCACGCGCGCGGCGTTCATCCGTTGCAGGCGCACTTGCAGGTAATGGCTGGCACCGAAGAAGATCGAGCCGCCGACCCGCAGAATGTCCTCGTCGCCGTCACGCCAGTGCTGGACCCGTGGTTGCGAGGTGCGTTTAAGGTAGAAGAACAGCGACGCGAGCACGCCGGCGTAGATCGCGGTTTGCAATTGCAGCAGCAGCGTGGCGACGCAGGTCAGTGCCATCACCGCGAATTCCGCGCGGCTGACTCGCAGCAGGGCACGGATGCCGCGATGATCCACCAGCCCCCAAGCGATCAACAGAATGCTGCCTGCCATGGCCGGGATCGGAATGTGCGCAATCAGGTTGGCGCCGAAGATGGCAAACAGCGCCACCCAGACGGCGGAAAAAATCCCTGCCAGCGGTGAGCAGGCGCCGGCTTCGAAGCTCAACCCAGAGCGTGTGAAGGAGCCGGCCGACAGGGACCCGGAAAAAAACGCCCCGACAATGTTCGACAAGCCCTGTGCACGTACCTCCTGGTTCGCATCGAGCAATTGCTGTGAACGCGCCGACAGGGAGCGGGCAATCGACAGGCTGGTGACCAGCCCGAGCATTCCCACTGCGACGGCGCTGGGCAACAGTCGAAGGACCACATCCAGGTCCAGCGGCAACGGGCTGAACGGCGGCAGCCGGCCGACAAAGGTACTGACCAGGCCGACATGGCCGAACATCGAGGGCCACAACCACACCACCAGCCCGCTCAGTACCAACGTGATTAACAAGGTTGGCCAGCGCGGCAACAGCATTTTCAGGATCACGCCCACCACCACGGTCGCTACGCCGAGCACCAGTGAGGGGCGATCAACTTCGCCCAAGTGGTGAAACAGTGTCATGAAACTGTCCAGCGCCGTCGCCTGGTTGGGTACATCCAGCCCTAGCAGGTTGGGCATCTGGCCAATGGCGATGACCACCGCTGCGCCCAGGGTGAACCCCAGCACTACCGAGTGTGAAACGAAATTGACCAAAGCGCCGAACCGCAGCAGCCCCAACAACCACTGGAAAACCCCGGCCAGGAACGTCAGCAGCAGGATCAGCGTGATGTAGTCCTTGGAAGCCGGCACCGCCAGCGGACTGACACTGGCATACAACACAATCGAAATGGCCGCCGTAGGGCCGCAGATCAGATGCCAGGATGAACCCCACAGACAGGCGATCAGCACCGGGATGATGGCGGCGTACAGGCCGTACTCCGGTGGGAGGCCCGCGATCAGGGCGTAGGCAATGGACTGCGGTAACGCAAGAATGGCGCCGCTCAAGCCAACGATCAGGTCACGCCCGACGCCGGCGCGGGTTTGCCGGGGCAACCAACTGAGGAAGGGAAAGAGCGAATGGCGGCTTGGAAGGGCCATGGGTCCTCTCGGTCAGGGTTTTGCGAAAGAGTAACAGCAGATGACATTGTGGGAGCGGCGGTGCGCAGCTCCCACAGGGGGAGAACGTTAAAGCTTGGCCTTGACCACCGGCAACGCCTCCTTGCCATCCAGGGTCTTCACGCCGTCCAGCCACTTGTCCAGCACAGCCGGGTTGGCCTTGATCCACGCCTTGGCCGCATCGGCGTTGCTCAGCTTCTTGTTCACCACCTCAGCCATGATGCTGTTTTCCATGTCCTGGGTGAAACTCAGGTTGGTCAGCAACTTGCCGACATTCGGGCAGGCCTGGGCATAACCCTTGCGCGTCAGGGTGTGCACGGTGCCGGTGTCACCGAAGTACTTCTCGCCACCCTTGAGGTAATGCATTTTCAACTGCACGTTCATCGGGTGAGGCGTCCAGCCGAGGAAGGTCACGAATTTCTGCTTCTTCACGGCCCGCGACACTTCAGCCAGCATGGCCTGTTCGCTGGATTCCACGAGCTTCCACTGCCCCATGTCAAAGTCGTTTTTCTTGATCATGTCCTGCAGCGAAATGTTGGCCGGCGCGCCGGAGCCGATGCCATAGATTTTCTTGTCGAACTTGTCGGCGTATTTGTTCAGGTCGGCAAAGTTATGCACACCCGCGTCCCAGACATAGTCCGGCACGGCGAGGGTGAATTCGGTGCCGTCGAGGTTTTTCGCCAGTTGCGTCACGTCACCGGTAGCCACGAATTTGTCGTAGAAACCTTGTTGCGCTGGCATCCAGTTACCCAGGAACACGTCGACCTGGCCGTCCTTCAAACCCCCGAAGGTGATGGGCACCGCGAGGGTGTCGACCTTGGCTTTGTAGCCCATGCCGTCCAGCAGAAACCCGGTGATGGCGTTGGTCGCGGCAATGTCACTCCAGCCGGGATCGGCCATCTTCACCGTCTCGCAGCTCTTGTCGTCGGCAAATGCCGAGGCACTGCCCAGAGCCAACAGACCGATTGTCAGCGCTGTGGATAACTTTTGCATGGACTTCCCCTTAACATTATTGGTTTTGGCAGGGTTGTGGATAACGTGCTTTGCGCTCCAGGTCGTCGAGATCGATGTGGTTGCGCATGTACTGCTGACTGGCGTCCACCAGTGGCTGGTGATCCCAGCTCTTCAGCTTGCCGATGGTCAGCGCATCGGCAACGAAACGCCGACGACGTTGACTGGCGAGCACCTGCTGGTGAATCGCCGGGATATCCCATTTGGCCCGTGCTTCGGCGAGAAATTCATCGAACAGCCCACGATGTTGCGCAGACTGGCTGAGTTCTTCCTGCTCGCAGGGGTCATTGTTTATGTCGAAGAGCAGGCAAGGGTCTTGCTCGCTGTAGATGAATTTGTAGGCGCCGCGGCGAATCATCATCAACGGGCTGGTGGTGCCTTCGGCCATGTACTCACCAAACACTTCGTCATGACCGCCCTGCCCTTGCAGGTGCGGCACCAGGGAGCGACCATCCAGTGGCAACCCCGGCTCCAGTGAGCCGCCAGCCAGTTCGACGAAGGTGGGCAACAGGTCGGCGGTCGACACGGCGGCGCTGACCCGTCCTGCACCGAACTGCCCGGGCGCGCTGATCAACATCGGTACGCGGGCTGACATTTCGAACCAGTGCATTTTGTACCAGAGCCCGCGTTCGCCGAGCATGTCGCCATGGTCGCCGGAAAAGACGATGATGGTGTCGTCGATCAACCCAGTTTCTTCGAGCGTTTGCAGGAGTTTGCCGACGTTGCTGTCGATATAGCTGCACGCACCGAAGTAGGCGCGTCGCGCATCGCGGATCTTATCCACAGGCAACGGCTTGTCCCATAAGTCGTAAACCTTGAGCAAACGTTGGGAGTGAGGGTCGAGCTCGCTCTGCGCCGGCGTTTCCGGCAATGGGATCTCACTGTCTTCGTACAGATTCCAGAACGCCTTGGGAATCGTGTACGGGTCGTGCGGGTGAGTCATCGACACGGTCAGGCAAAACGGCTGGTCGCCCTCTTCGCGCACGTGATCGAACAGATACTGCTGGGCCTTGAATACCACCTCTTCATCGAAATCCAGCTGGTTGGTACGCACGCACGGCCCGGCTTGCAGCACCGAAGACATGTTGTGATACCAGGTGGGACGCACATCCGGCTCGTCCCAGTTTACCGCCCAGCCGTAGTCGGCTGGGTAGATGTCGCTGGTCAGGCGTTCTTCATAGCCGTGCAGTTGGTCCGGACCGCAAAAGTGCATCTTGCCCGACAGCGCCGTCCGGTAGCCCAGGCGACGCAGATAGTGGGCGTACGTCGGCACGTCGGCGGGGAAATCGGCAGCGTTGTCATAGGCGCCGATCTTGCTCGGCAACTGACCGCTGACCAGGGTAAAACGCGACGGCGCGCACAGGGGACTATTGCAGTAGGCGGCATCGAACACCACGCCTTGGGCGGCGAGGCGGCTGAGATTCGGGAGTTTGATAGGCGAAGGGCCGTAGAACGGCAACATTGGCGCGGCCATTTGATCGGCCATGATGAAAAGAATGTTCTTGCGCTTCATGTGATCGCGGCATTCCATAGTGAATATTTATGCGAAAGTGCTGCAATCGAGGATGGATTCCATGCTCTTTGTGGTAAAGCCCATGCAAGACAATGACTAGGATAAGCACAGCTTATGTATGACGCCTTGGGTGATTTGTCCCTGGATCTGCTTCGGGCTTTCGAGGCGGCTGCGCGCCAACGCAGTTTCACCGCTGCGGCTGTGGAGCTGGGCACGACGCAGCCGGCGATCAGTCAGCAGATCAAGCGTCTGGAAGATCAACTCGCCACGCGTTTGTTCGACCGCATTTATCGCGGCATAGAAATGACCGAGGCTGGGGCGATCCTATTTGAGCAGGTTCAGCTCGGTTTGCTGAATATCGATGCAGGATTGAGCGCAATCAGCACTCAGAATCAACACGAAGTGTTACAGGTTGCCACCGATTTCGCCTTCGCCGCCTATTGGTTGATGCCGCGTCTGCACCGTTTCCATGCCGCCAACCCGCAGGTGGATGTCAGCCTGGTCACCAGCGAGCGCAGCCTCAACATGCTGCGCACGGATATCGATGTGGCCGTGTTGTTCGGTGATGGCCGATTCAAGCAGGGCGAAAGTCATTGGCTGTTCAGTGAAGAGGTCTTTCCGGTATGCAGCCCACTGCTGGTGGCGGACCGACCCCTGCCCTTGCCCGCTCAAGCGTTGCTGGAGTTGCCACTGTTGCATTTACGCGGCGAGAACAGCAGCAAATGGTTCGATTGGAGTGGCGTGTTTCGTGGACTCGGCCTTAGCTCGGCGCCTGCGCCTGGCCAGTTGCGCTTTGACAATTACACGCTGCTGATCCAGGCCGCGATTGGTGGCCAGGGTGTGGCAATTGGTTGGCGGCACCTTGTGGATAACTTGCTGGCGCAGGGGTTGTTGTGTCGTCCGATTGCCGACACGGTCATTTCCCGTCAGGGTTACTACGTGGTGCTGCCGCCCCGCAAACGACGCGGGGCGCTGATCCAGCAGTTCGTCGACTGGTTGATGGCCGAGCAGGCCAGCAGCGCGCAATCGCTCAGCGGCCTGACGTTGCCGTCTATTGCGGTGTAGTACCCACGAAGCTGATGTGCTCACCCACGTGCAGGTTCAAGTGCAACTCATCGGCGATACCTGTCGCGACACGACTGAGACGTTCCAGCGGTTCGGCCAAGCCGGGTTCCAGACTGCTGCTGACCTGGCTGAAATGCTCGATGGTCAGCCCCGCCACGCCTCGCGGTGCGTCGATCAGCGTCCAGTGCAGCGAGCTGCTTTGCAGGGCCTCGCGGATTTCTTCGGCGGCATGGCGCTGCAGTTGGTCCTCAATCTCCGGGTCATCCAGCAGTTCGAAATCACCCACCAGAAACAATCGCGAAATGCCCGCCGCCTGCAGGCCATCGACTAATGCATCAACCGCCAGCACTTGCTCCACAGGCCCCGGCACAATGCTTCTTTCCACGTGCTCGCTGTTGAATGGCAGCCCTGGTGCATCCAGCAGGCAGATCACTGCCGAGCAGCCCGCCACGCTCTGCTTGACCCGCTCGGCATCGAACAGGTCACCGGTCTTGGTGCGCAAACCGGGGCGCGGGGCCAAGGCCGTCAGTTCATCGAGTATCGCGATGACTTCATGCTGACGGCGCAGCATTTCAGCCATCAGCGCACTGCCCAGGCTACTCATGGCACCATACAGCACCACTTTGATGACTGGGGTTTCTGCATTTTTCATGGCTGATCTCCACACTTTCATACGTATATGGCGTGTGACCTGCGGTAATCGGTGAGGGTTCGAATGGGTTTGGAGGGATTGCCATGCAGCAGATCAAGGGCTATCACGCCCATGTGTATTTCGACGCGAACAGCATCGATCAAGCGCGGGGGTTCAGGATGGGCGCGATCCGGCCATTGGACCTGTCTATTTTTTGATCACAGGGTTTCTTCGGTTTCACCCGGCAGGTGTTCGTCCAGATATGCAGTCCTGTAGGAGCGAGCTTGCTCGCGATGGCTTCACCTCGGTCTCACGCCCCGACGACCGGTCACGCATCCGGTCACCACTTTCACAGGCGAAAGCTGGCTGAAAGCTTCCCCGATTAGGATCGCCCCACTACCGGCAACAGACCGGTCGGCCAATGCCAGCGTTTTACCGCTCGCACAGCCCATTAAACAACAACAATGGTGACCCTGATGTCCTTTACTACCCGCCGCTTCGCCATCACTCCGCCCGTACGCCTCGCGCTTCCCGTTCTGCGCTGACCCCTCCGGTTCGCCCATTCCCTAGCCGCGCTACGCCTGGAGTATTCCCATGCTGACTTTCCTTGGCTTCGCCATGGTCATCACGTTCATGTTCCTGATCATGACCAAGCGCCTGTCTGCGCTGATCGCCCTGATCATCATCCCGATCCTCTTCGCCCTGTTCGGTGGTTTCGCCCCGAAAATCGGCCCGATGATGCTCGAAGGCATCACCAAGCTTGCGCCAACTGGCGTGATGCTGATGTTCGCCATTCTGTATTTCGCCCTGATGATCGACTCCGGCCTATTCGACCCGGCCGTGCGCAAGATCCTCAAGATGGTCAAGGGCGATCCCCTGAAAGTTTCGGTCGGCACCGCCGTTCTGGCGCTCGTTGTCTCCCTCGACGGTGACGGCGCGACCACTTACATGATCTGCGTGGCCGCGATGCTGCCGCTGTACAGCCGTATTGGCATGAGCCCGCGCATCATGGCCGGTCTGATCATCCTCGCCGGTGGCGTGATGAACATGACCCCATGGGGTGGTCCGACCGCCCGTGCCGCCAGTGCGCTGCATGTCGACCCGTCGGCGATCTTTGTCCCGATGATCCCGGCGATGGCCGCTGGTGTGGTGGCGATCCTGGCCATCGCTTACTTCTACGGCAAGCGTGAGCGTGCGCGCCTGGGTGAGCTGCACCTGGTGGGTGATGAAATCGACCACAGCGAAATCAGCGTTTCGCAGTTCCCGGATGCCCGTCGTCCGAAGCTGATCTGGTTCAACGGCGCATTGACCCTGGCGCTGATGTGCACCCTGATCGCCGGTCTGTTGCCGCTGCCAGTGCTGTTCATGGTGGCGTTCAGTATTGCGATGATCGTCAACTACCCTTGCCTGCAACAGCAGAAGGATCGCGTCGCAGCGCATGCTGGTAGTGTGCTGGCGGTAGTCGGCCTGATCTTCGCGGCGGGCATTTTCACCGGTATCCTCACCGGCACTGGTATGGTCGACGCGATGTCCAAGAGCTTGCTCGCGGTTATCCCGGATTTCCTTGGGCCGTACCTGGCCGTGATCACCGCGCTGGTGAGCATGCCGTTCACGTTTTTCATGTCGAACGACGCGTTTTATTACGGCGTGCTGCCCGTGCTGGCCGAAGCCGCCAGCCATTACGGTATTACCGCAGTGGAAATGGCACGTGCCTCGATCGTCGGTCAGCCCGTCCACTTGCTGAGCCCGCTGGTACCATCCACCTATCTGTTGGTGGCGCTGGCCGGTATCGACTTCGGTGACCACCAACGCTTTACCCTGAAATGGGCAGTGCTGGTGTGCATGTGCATACTGGTTGCTGCATTGCTGATGGGGATTTTTCCGCTGTTCAGCACTCTATAAGCCCAAGACTCACCATAAAGAGTCCAGGCTTCGTTGATTGAAGCCCGGACTTTTTTGGTTTAACACTCGCTCAAAGGAATACACATGGAATGGCTGACCAACCCTGAGATCTGGGTTGCCTTCTTTACCCTGACTGCCCTGGAAATCGTCCTGGGTATCGATAACATCATCATGATTTCGATCTTGGTCAGCCGCATGCCCAAGCACATGCAGGCGCGTACCCGTATCTTCGGCCTGGCGCTGGCCATGGTCACGCGCATCCTGTTGCTGCTGTCCATCACCTGGGTCATGCGCCTCACGGCCGATCTGTTCGAAGTGTTCGGCCAGGGCATTTCCGGGCGAGACCTGATTCTGTTCTTCGGTGGCCTGTTCCTGTTGTGGAAAAGCTCGCAAGAGATGTACCACGCACTGGAAGGCGAAGACGAAACCAACGACGAGCCAAGCGGCAAGGGCGGCAATTTCCTCTACACCATCATCCAGATCGCGATCATCGACATCGTGTTCTCGCTGGACTCGGTGATCACCGCCGTCGGAATGGTTTCCCATGTGCCGGTCATGGTCGCGGCGATCATCGTGGCCGTCCTGGTGATGATGTTGGCCGCCGGCACCATCAGCGATTTCATCGACAAGCACCCGTCGCTGAAAATGCTGGCGCTGTCGTTCCTGCTGGTGGTGGGTACCGTGCTGATTGCTGAAGCCTTCGACGTTCACGTGCCTAAAGGTTACGTCTACTTCGCGATGGGCTTCTCGCTCGCGGTAGAGGCCATCAACATCAAGATGCGCACCGCCATCGCCAGGAAGAAAAAGCAGCAGGACCCGGTGAAACTGCGCAAGGACATTCCGGGACAGTAACCCGAAACGCCGGACTTCTGTAGGAGCGAGCATGCTCGCGATGGACTCGAAAACGCCACGGGGTGCCAGGTACCCAGCGTTATCATTGACGACCATCGCGAGCATGCTCGCTCCTACAGGGGTAATGCGCTTCACATGACGGTTTTGTTTCAAACCTTTCTTTGGCTGTGCGATGCTGGCGCACAGACCGTTAGCCAACTACAGCTTAAGTACAAGACGTAGAAATTCGCGCGGTACCGTCAACTTGCTCCTTTGGGGCGCTATCACCACAGGGGGCCTGTATGCTCACCCTGCTCAATCTGCTTTCCGCCGTGGCCCTGCTGATTTGGGGCACGCACATCGTCCGAACCGGCATCCTGCGGGTCTACGGTTCCAATCTTCGCCATGTAATCGGCCAGAACATGTCCAGGCGTTGGCTGGCATTTCTGTCGGGCATTGCCGTCACGGCCATGGTCCAGAGCAGCAACGCCACGGCGATGCTCGTGACGTCCTTCGTCGGCCAGGGATTGATGGCGCTGACCCCTGCCCTGGTGACCATGCTAGGGGCCGATGTCGGTACGGCGCTGATGGCGCGGGTGTTGACCTTCGACCTGTCCTGGCTGTCGCCGCTGCTGATCTTTCTTGGGGTCATTTTCTTCCTGTCGCGCAAGCAGACCCGTCTCGGCCAGATGGGCCGCGTGGCCATCGGCCTGGGGCTGATCATCCTGGCGCTGCAACTGATCGTCGAAGCAGCCGACCCGATTACCCACGCCAAAGGCGTCAAGGTGATTTTCGCTTCGCTGACCGGCGACATCCTGCTCGATGCCCTGATGGGGGCGCTGTTCGCCATGATTTCCTACTCCAGCCTGGCAGCGGTGTTGCTGACCGCGACCCTGGCCGGTGCCAAAGTGATCAGCCTGCCGGTAGCCTTGGGCCTGGTCATTGGCGCCAACATCGGCAGCGGTGTCCTGGCCTTCCTCAGCACCAGCATGCAAAACGCCGCCGGGCGTCAGGTGGCCCTGGGCAGCCTGTTGTACAAACTGATCGGGCTGCTGCTGATCATCCCGGTGCTCGATCCGTTGGTGCACTGGATCGACAGCCTGGATTTCAGCCCGCAGGAAATGGTTATCGGCTTTCACCTGCTCTACAACTCCGCGCGCTGCCTGATTTTGCTGCCCACCGTCGGGCCGATGGCCAGGTTCTGTGCCTGGGTGCTGCCGGAGCAACCCCAAGCCAACGGCATGGCCAAACCCCGGCACCTCGATCCGACGGCGCTGGTCACGCCCAGTCTGGCGCTGGCTAATGCGTCTCGGGAAACCCTGCGCATGGGCGATCTGATCGACCACATGCTTGAGGCCATGCTGGATGTGCTGCAGGGCAAGCAAACCGCCGTGACCCAGGAAATACGCCGTCTGACCGATGATGTCGAAGCGCTGTACAGCGCGATCAAACTCTATCTGGCGCAGATGCCCCGCGAAGACCTCAGTGACCAGGACAGCCGCCGCTGGGCGGAAATCATCGAGCTGGCGATCAACCTCAAGCTGGCCAGCGACCTGATCGAGCGCATGCTGCGCAAAGTCCAGCAACAGAAAACCTCACAGCGCCGCTCGTTTTCGGAGGTTGGCCTGGAAGAGTTGGCGGGGCTGCAAAGCCAGTTGATCTCGACATTGCGCCTGGGCCTGTCGGTGTTTCTCAGTGCCGACAAGGAAAGCGCCCGTCAGCTGCTGCGCGAGAAACGTCGCTTCCGCGCACAGGAACGCCGCCTGGCCCACGCCCATGTCAGCCGCTTGCAACGTAAAATTGTGCAAAGTCTGGAGACCAGTTCGCTGCACCTGGAGCTGATCGCCGATATGAAGCGTCTGAGCTCTCTGTTCTGCAGCAGTGCCTATGTGGTGCTGGAAAACGCCGACACCGGGGCACTGATGGTCGACGATTTGGCTGACATCACACATTCGCCTTGAACGTCTGGCACAGTGATCAGTCAGTAACATGGATCTGTAGGAGCGAGCTTGCTCGCGAAAGCGCCCTGACTGACGAAACGGATCCCTGACTGACTGCCCGGAAGCTTCTTATGCGTTGCCTGTTGTTCGCCTGCCTGCTGCTGGGCTCTCTCCCTTCTTTCGCCCTGGATCGCTTCCAGGTTGAGGGCTATACGCTGCGCAACGGCCTGCAACTGCTGCTCAAACCGGGCAGCGAGCGCGGGCATGTGGCGATTCGGCTGGTGGTAGGTGTCGGCATCGATGATTTCAGCTGCGCCGACAAAGAGCTGCCGCACCTGCTCGAACACTTGCTGTTCAGCGGTATCGACGCCACCGGTGAAGGTGGCCTGGAAGAGCGCATGCAGGCACTCGGTGGTGAGTGGAACGCCTTCACCAGCAACGCCGACACCACATTCGTCATCGAAGCCCCGGCGAAGAACCAGCGCAAGGTGCTCGACCTGCTCCTGGCGTTGCTCACGCAGACCCGCATCGATGACCACGCGATCAACGCCGCCAAGCAGGTGGTCGAGCGAGAGGACGGCGGTCACTACACCCATCTGCAACGCTGGCTGGATCGTCAGGACCTCGGTCATACCGCGAGCAATCAACTGGCGGTGGAACTGGGCCTCAGATGCCAGGAGCGGCCGGAAGTCGATCACCTGACCCGCGAACAACTGGAGTCGGTGCGCAAGGCCTGGTACGCGCCGAACAACATGACTCTGATCGTCGTCGGCGACCTTGAGCGTCTACTGCCGGCTTATCTGGAGCGGGCCTGGGGTGCGCTCAAGGCGGTAGACCCGAGCGAGCATCCGCCCTTGCCGGTGATCCTGGCCAGCGCCGCCCATGAGCGTACCTTGAGCCGCGGCCTCGTGGGCGACACGGCCAAACTGCACTGGCTAGTGCCGGAACCGGTGCTGGACGATGTCAATGACGCCACCTTCGACTTGCTCAAGGACTACCTGGACTGGGCGCTGTATCGCCAGTTGCGCCTGGCGCACAGCCTGTCCTACGGTCCGTCGGCCGAGCGCGAGGTATTTGGCGGGGTGGGCTTCATGAGCCTCAATGCCGATCTTGAGCGAGGCGATGTATCAAAGGCTGCGCGGGCGCTGGACGAATTGAAGGCCGGCTTGCTCAAGAACGGCCTGGACGCCGACACCTTCAATCGCCTCAAGCAGGCCGCCATGGCCCGCCAGGCCTGGGCCGTGCAAGGCAACAGCGCATTGGCGGATTACTACTGGAGTGCGCTGGGCGATTACGAGGACGGTCGATTCTCTGACCCGGCCCGGGAGTTGCGCAGCGTGACCCTGGCGCAAGCGAACAAGGCCATGCGTGAATTGCTGATCCAGCCGGGTTACCTGCGGGTGGAGAAGCCGCTGCTGGGTGATGATCAGTTGATCGTGGCGATCGCCGCCGTCCTGGGTCTTCTCGTATTGGTGCTGCTGGGTTGGTGCTGGCGCGCACGGAAAACGGCGCAGGATCGGCTCGCCACAACGACCCGCGGGCGGTAACCTGTCGAGGATTTTTCCCACGACTACTGCGAATCGCCGAATGCCGACCCTGACCTTGTACGTACAGCGCCTTCTCGAATTGATGAAGCGCTACCCAGGCGTCATTGCGCTCGGCGGTTTCATCTCCGGGGTCGCCAGTTTCATGCTGGTGGACCGCCAACAGGGCCTGGCGACCTGGATCACCGTGATCATGGTCCTCAGCTGGGTCTGGCTGATGCTGGAAAACAGCCTGACGCAGCTATTTACACGCATCTTCAAGCGAGAAATCCCACAACCTTTGCTGCGTTACGCGACGCAGATGATCCACCAGGAAAGCCTGTTCTTCGTCCTGCCCTTCTTTTTCATCACCACCACCTGGAATAGCGGCCAGTTGTTTTTCACCGGGTTGTTGGGCATTGCCGCGCTGATTTCCATTATCGACCCGCTCTACTACAAATGGCTGGCCCCGCGGCGCTGGGCGTTCCTGGCGCTGCACACGCTGACGCTGTTCGCCGCGCTGCTGACCGCCCTGCCCGTCATCCTGCACCTGACCACCTCCCAGAGCTTCAAGCTGGCGCTGGGCACGGCGGTGGTCCTGTCGTTCCCGAGCCTGGCGTCGATCTTCCCGATCCGTACCGTGCGCAATGCCGTGGCGATCCTGTGCATCACCGTCGGCATTGGCGCTGTGGGCTGGGTCCTGCGGTCGTGGGTGCCGCCGGCCACGCTGTGGATGACCGACGTCGCGATCAGCACGCAGATGCAGGACCGCACGCCGGGCGACAGCCTCCATGAAGTGAGCGCCGAGCAGATTCGTGGCGGCGGGCTCTATGCCTACACGGCGATCAACGCGCCACGTGGTCTGGACGAGCGGATTTATCACGTCTGGCAGTTCAATGGAAAAGAGGTCGACCGCATTGCTCTGGACATCCATGGTGGTCGCAAGGAAGGCTACCGCGCCTGGACCCATAAACAGAATTTCCCCGGCAGCCCAGCGGGTGACTGGCAGGTTCGCGTGTTGACCGAGGACGGCCAGTTGATCGGTGTGTTGCGATTCAAGATCACAGACAGCACACCGACCAAAGAAAAGTAACGGGGTTCGTGCTATTACGTAGCTCTGCGTAATAGCCGAACAAGCACGGAGCTTATGACCAGCAGCACAACGCCCGGCAGTGCCCTGATGGACACATCACTCTCCCCCGCGCAATTGCGGGTCGTGGGTGACTGGACGCTCGCCCACTACGCCGCCCTCAAGGATCTGTGCGAAAAGCTGCGCGGCCAATACGACAACAACACCCACATCGACCTCAACGGCCTCGGCGCGCTCGACACCGCAGGTGCATCGCTGCTGGCGGAGTTGCTGGGCTCGGAACGTCTTGGACGATCCGCCGAACACCCTGATTGCACCTTGCCCACTGCGGATCGGGCGTTGTTGCAGACGGTGTATCGCTCGATGACCGATTTCTGCGTACCGATCAAGGAGCCGGAGATCAGCGTCGGCATCCAATTGTTGACGCGCATCGGCCGTGCGGTGGATGCCGTCTGGCAGGACACCCTGCAACTGCTGGGTTTCGTCGGGCTGATCCTGGAAACCCTCGCCCGCGGATTGTTTCGCCCCTGGCGTTGGCGGATCACGCCGATGGTTGCGCACATCGAGCAGACCGGCCTCGACGCCGCGCCCATCGTCGCCCTGCTCACGTTCCTGGTGGGCGCCGTGGTGGCGTTCCTCGGGGCGACGGTACTGGCCAACTTCGGCGCGACGGTGTTTACGGTCGACCTGGTGGCCTTTTCCTTCCTGCGCGAGTTTGCCGTACTGCTGACAGCGATCCTGATGGCCGGCCGCACGGCCAGCTCGTTCACCGCGCAGATTGGCTCGATGAAGGCCAACGAAGAAATCGACGCCATTCGCACCATCGGCCTCGACCCCATGGAGCTGCTGGTGGTGCCACGGGTGCTGGCATTATTGGTGTCGCTGCCGATGCTGACGTTCCTGGCGATGATCTCCGGAATCGTCGGCGGCGGTGTGGTCTGTGCCCTGTCGCTGGATATTTCCCCGGCGATGTTCCTGTCCTTGCTGCATTCGGACATCGGCGTTCAGCATTTTCTGGTGGGGATCGTCAAAGCGCCGATCTTCGCGTTTCTCATTGCCGCGATTGGCTGCCTGGAAGGTTTCAAGGTCAGCGGCAGTGCCGAGTCGGTCGGCGCCCATACGACATCGAGCGTTGTGCAGTCGATCTTCGTGGTGATCGTGCTCGATGCCGTGGCCGCCCTGTTTTTCATGGAGATGGGATGGTGAGTCGTCCACTGCGTGCGCCCTCCGAGGCGGTGATCGAGGTACGTGGCCTGTGCAATCGCTTTGGCAGCCAAAGCGTGCACGAAAACCTCGACCTGGATTTGAACAAGGGTGAAATCCTTGCCGTGGTCGGCGGATCCGGCAGCGGCAAGTCGGTGCTGCTGCGCAGCATTGTCGGCTTGCGCCAGCCCAGCGAAGGCATGGTGAAGGTGTTCGGCAAGAACCTGCCGACCCTGTCTGAACATGAGCGCTCGCTGGTCGAGCGGCGGTTTGGCGTCTTGTTCCAGAAAGGCGCCCTGTTTTCTTCGCTGACGGTGACCGAAAACGTCGCCCTGCCCCTGATCGAACACGCAGGCCTGAGCCGTGAGGATGCCGAGCACCTGGCAGCAGTGAAACTGGCGCTGGCCGGCCTGCCGCTGTCCGCCGCCGACAAATACCCTGCCTCGCTGTCCGGCGGGATGATCAAGCGCGCTGCGCTGGCCCGGGCATTGGCGCTGGACCCGGACATCCTCTTTCTCGACGAACCAACCGCCGGCCTTGACCCGATTGGGGCGGCCGCCTTTGACCAGTTGATCCTGACACTGCGCGATGCGCTGGGCTTCAGTGTGTTCCTGATCACTCACGACCTCGATACCCTTTACACCATCACTGACCGCGTAGCCGTGCTGGCGCAGAAAAAAGTGCTGGTGGCAGGCCCCATCGATGTCGTCGCCGAAACCGATGATGCGTGGATTCACGAATATTTCCACGGCCCTCGCGGCCGCGCGGCGTTGACCGCCGCCCAACAGTTGAAAGAGGTCTGACATGGAAACCCGAGCCCATCATGTATTGATCGGCCTGTTCACGGTGATCGTCGTCGCAGGCGCCCTGCTCTTCGGCTTGTGGTTGGCCAAGTCCAGCGTCGACACCGAGTTCAAGGACTACGAAGTGGTCTTCAACGAGGCCGTCAGCGGCTTGTCCAAAGGCAGTTCGGTGCAGTACAGCGGGATCAAGGTCGGCGACGTGGTGACCTTGCGTCTGGACCCGAAAGACCCGCGCCGGGTGCTGGCGCGCATTCGCCTGGGCGGTGACACGCCAATCAAGGAAGACACCCAGGCCAAACTGGCACTGACCGGGGTGACCGGAACGTCCATCATCCAGCTCAGTGGCGGTACCCCGCAGAGCCCGGCCCTCAAGGGCAAGGACGGTGAGTTGCCGACCATCGTCGCCTCGCCCTCGCCCATCGCGCGCCTGCTCAATGACAGCAACGACCTGATGTCCGGCGTGAACATGCTGATGCACAACGCCAACCTCCTGTTCTCCAGCGAAAACGTCGAGCGCATCGGCAAGACCCTGGAACACCTGGAACAAACCACCGGCACCATCGCCGAACAACGTGGCGATATCCGCCTGGCGATGCAGCAATTGGCGTCGGTCGGCAAGCAGGCCAGTGGCATGCTGGAGCAGACGTCGACCCTGATGCGCAACGCCAATGGCTTGCTCAATGATCAGGGCAAGCAGGCGTTCGGCAGCGCGGAGCAAGCCATGAAGTCGCTGGAACAGAGCAGCGCCACCCTCAATAAGCTGCTCAGCAGCAACCAGGATTCGCTCAACAACGGTATGCAGGGACTCAATGGCCTGGCACCGGCGGTGCGAGAACTGCGTGAGACGCTGACGTCGTTGCGGGCCATTTCACAGCGCCTGGAAGCCAATCCCAGCGGCTACCTGCTGGGCACTGACAAGAACAAGGAATTCACGCCATGAAGCTGTGTCACATTGCTCTCCTTGGCGCCTTCGCGGTGACCAGCGCCTGCTCGATCCTGCCCAAGGCCGAGCCCTCCGATGTGTATCGTTTGCCTTCGTCCCAGAGTGGCGCAGCCAGCAGCCATGGCACCGCGCAAAGCTGGTCGCTGCGCCTGGTCAAGCCGCAGGCCAGCGAGGCGTTGAACAGTCGCAACATCGCGGTGATCCCCCAAGGGGATCTGATCAGCAGCTACAAGGCTTCACGTTGGAGCGACCCTGCGCCGGAACTGCTGCGCAATCGTCTGCTCGATGGCTTCCAGCATGATGGCCGGGTGTCGTTGTTGAGCACCGACGACAGCAATTTCCAGGCAGACCTGGAACTGGGCGGAACCCTCCAGGCCTTCCAGACCGAGTACCAGGGCAAGGCCGTCAGCGTCGTGGTGCGCCTGGATGCCTTACTGGTGCGTGGTTTTGACCAGCGCATCCTCGCCAGCCGCCGCTTCGAAGTGCGTCAGCCGCTGGGCGACGTCGCCGTCCCATCGGCGGTGAGCGGGTTTGGTCGGGCCAGTGATCAACTGACGGCGCAGGTGGTCAACTGGGCGGTGGAACAAGGCCAGAAGGTGGCGCCAGCGCGCCCGTGAGGCCAATGATCCCCCTGTAGGAGCGAGCTTGCTCGCGATGCGGTGTGCCATGGAACATCTAGGGTGGCTGATACTCCGCGATCGCGAGCAAGCTCGCTCCTACAAGGGAACTTGGGTTAACCGAAGAACCAATAACAAACCCCAATTGCCCCCAGCACCCCAGCCAACTCCGCCAGCAACGCACAGCCCACCGCATGCCGGGCGCGCTGGATGCCCACCGCGCCGAAGTACACTGCCAGCACATAGAAGGTCGTCTCGGTGCTGCCCTGAATCGTCGCCGCCACCAGCGCAGGGAAACTGTCCACGCCGGAGGTTTTCATGGTTTCGATGAGCATTGCCCGGGCAGCGCTGCCGGAAAACGGCTTGACCATCGCCGTCGGGAGCGCATCGACGAAGCGGGTGTCCCAGCCGGCCCATTCCACCAGGTGACGAATGCCATCGAGGCCGAAATCCAGCGCCCCGGAAGCACGCAGCACCCCAATCGCACAAAGCATCGCCACCAGATACGGCAGCAGGTTCTTCGCCACATCGAAGCCTTCTTTCGCTCCTTCGACAAAGGCCTCGTAGACCTTCACCTTGCGCAGCGCGCCGATGATCAAAAACAGCATGATCAGGCCGAACAGCGTGAGGTTGCCCAGGATCGATGACAGGCCGGCCAATGCAGTGGCCGACATCGTGGCCAACAGCGCCATGAAGCCGCCAAGCAAGAGAACGCCGGGAATCAGGTAGGCCAGCACCACCGGGTCCCAGACCCGCAGGCGCTGCATGAACGCGACGGCGAGGAAACCCACGATGGTGGAGCAACTGGTGGCCAGCAGGATGGGCAGGAACACCAGCGTCGGGTCAGGCGCGCCTTGCTGGGCGCGGTACATGAAGATCGTCACCGGCAGCAGGGTCAGCGAGGAGGCGTTGAGCACCAGGAACAGGATCTGCGCGTTGCTGGCAATGGTGTCGCTGGGGTTGAGTTCCTGCAATGCCTTCATGGCCTTGAGGCCGATGGGGGTGGCGGCATTGTCCAGGCCCAGGCCATTGGCGGCGAAGTTCAGGGTGATCAGGCCGATGGCGGGGTGGCCGGGCGGCACTTCGGGCATCAGGCGCAGGAACAGGGGCCCCAGCGCCTTTGCCAGCCATTCGACGATCCCGGCTTTCTCGGCGATCCGCAGGAAGCCCAGCCAGAGGGTGAGGGTGCCGAACAACAGCACCATGACTTCGACCGACAACTTGGCCATGGCGAAAATACTCTCCACCATCGCCGCAAAGATCCCGGCGTTGCCGCCGATCAGCCACTGCGCCAGCGCCGACACGGCGGCCACGATGAAGAAGCCAAGCCACAGGCCATTTAGCATCAGTCAAATCCCCCAAAAGATGCGCGAATGATAGCGGGGCGGCCAGAAACGACAAACCCCGGATTGTTCCGGGGTTTGTTTGGGTGCTGGGAGTTAACCCTGTGGGAGCAGGCTTGCCCGCGATGGCTTTATGTCAGCCAACAAATAGGTTGAAGCTGCCGACCTCATCGCGGGCGAGCCCGCTCCCACAGGTAAGACTTAACTGTGAGATGACTCAGCGACCGGCATTTTTTCCTTGCTGCGCCAGTGCGGCAGGGAGTTCCAGTAGCGCTGGCCCTTGGCATCGTCGTACATGCCTTCCCAGCGTGAGATGACCAGTACAGCCAGTGCATTGCCGATCACGTTCAGGGCGGTCCGCGCCATGTCCATGATGCGGTCGACACCGGCGATGAACGCCAGGCCTTCCAGTGGGATACCGACGCTGCCCAAGGTGGCCAGCAGCACGACGAAGGATACGCCTGGAACGCCGGCGATGCCTTTGGAAGTGACCATGAGGGTCAGCACCAGCAGCAGTTGCTGGCTGATCGACAAGTCGATGCCGTAGAGCTGGGCAATGAAAATCGCCGCGATGCTCTGGTACAGGGTCGAACCGTCGAGGTTGAACGAGTAGCCGGTCGGCACCACGAAGCTGCAGATGGCTTTCGGCGCACCGTAGGCTTCCATTTTCTCGATGACACGCGGCAGCACGGTTTCCGAAGATGCGGTGGAGTAGGCCAGGACCAGCTCATCCTTGAAGATGCGCATCAGCTTGATCACCGAGAAGCCGAACAGGCGAGCGATCAGGCCCAGTACCACGAAGGCGAAGAAGGCGATGGCGACGTAAACCAGTATCACCAGTTTCGCCAGCGGCAGCAGCGAAGCGAAGCCAAAATTGGCGACAGTTACCGCGATCAGGGCGAAAACGCCGATCGGGGCGTAGTTCATGATCATGTGAGTGACCTTGAACATGCTTTCCGATACGCCCTGGAACATCGTGACCAGCGGATCGCGCAGTTCCGGCTTGAGGCTCGACAGACCGAGACCGAACAGTACCGAGAAGAAGATGATTGGCAGCATTTCGCCGCGGGCCATGGCCGCGAAGATGTTGGACGGGATCAGGTTGAGGATCGTCTCGATGAACGCATGTTCATGCTGAACTTCGGCGGCGGTCGCCTGATACTTGGAAATATCCACCGTACCCAGCGTACTCATATCGATGCCGGCGCCCGGATGGAATACGTTGGCGAGCAGCAGACCGACCACGATGGCGATGGTGGTAACAATCTCGAAATAGATGATGGTCTTGAGGCCGATGCTGCCGAGTTTCTTCGCATCGCCCACGCCGGCGATACCGACGACCAGCGAGGAAATGACGATCGGGATCACGATCATCTTGATCAAACGGATAAAGATATCGCCCGCCGGTTGCAGGACGTTGCTGATCCACCAGGCCTTCTCCGCACTGAAGTGGTTGAGCAGCGCACCGATTGCAATCCCCAACACCAGACCGATGAGGATCTGCCAGGCGAGGCTGAGCTTTGCCTTCTTCATATCTTTACCCTTACTTCAGTTTGACTCGGACTGGATGCGCAAACTGGACCGCTCATGGCGAAAAAGTCGTGTGCATCCGCCCCCGTATAAGGTGCCCGGAGCGTTTTTATGGCTCTCTGGCAGCTGAAAAAAGGCGCAACTATTCCGATGCGGGGAAGCGGCGTCTAATGCCGTAAACGACTACCCTATGCCGAATCGGCATGAGGTTTATGAGTCAAAAGCGACGTCGCAAATGGTTCGAATGTGACATTTCGGCGCTTCAAGTGCCGTGAACCGGTCATCTCCGAGGTGAATGATTGATTTACGGTCAGTTATCCAAGCGGTGGTTTTCAGAAAAATCCGACACTGCCTCGCGACAAAACGCCGCAAAATAGATCGAGTTTTTCTCGATGTACGGTCATGAAAATATCAACGCCTGGAAATCACGAGGGGTGGAAGCGGGGAAGGGCGATACCGAATGGATCGTCCATAAATATCTAAGCGTTGAGCAAGCTCTCCGCAAGTCCGTCGAACCAATATTGGACGGCGAACTTGCGTCGCAGCTTTTACCTGACCCGGCCCTTGCGCAGGCACTCCATGTACCCGTAGGTCACTCCGCCCCTGTTACAGGCAGAACGTCCCGACCCCTTGGTCATGCGCCTACCTTCCTCGGGCGGCGCATCAGAGAGAAACAATGTTGCTTCTTTCATGTGACAGATTCAGTACCAGTTTGGATCTTTCTTTAGCTGTTCCATCAACATCGTCTGCATGCCCTGATCGGGTTTGCCGAGGAAGCGATAGTCGGCATGCCGCGTTGGCGACTTGTCGGTCGGCAAGCCTGCCGGCACCTGCACCAACATCGCATACGCGTCCTTCCTGTCGAGGCTGACGGCAACGATCAGTCTGTTATTGCGGCAGGTGTCCGGAGTTTCGCAAAGCGGGCCCACCAGATAATCGTCGCCATCTTCCTGTACGGCATTCATTTGCTCAGCATTACCCGAGAGATTCATCACCCATTCCGGCAGGCGTTCTTCCTTCTTTACCACACCTTGCCAGGTGTCCCGGAACTGCGGGTCGCTGCTTAGCAGTTCGTTGACCCGCGTCTGACCATCATTGGCCGCCATCGCTATGGCACTGCCGCCCAGAAGCAGGGCGGCTGCCAGCGTCTTGAATGGAACGTTCATCCTCAGCCCCGACCACGACGGCCAAAGAAGAACGAAGCAATGAACATCACCAGGAACACGACAAAGAGGATCTTGGCGATACCCGTGGCGGTGCCCGCGATACCACCGAAGCCCAGTACGGCGGCGATGATGGCAATGATCAGGAAAGTGATTGCCCAGCTCAACATGGTGATTCTCCTTACTTCTATTTAGAGGTCTTGCTCATGCCCGACGCGCTGCCCGCGTCAAGTTCGTATCTTCAAAATACCCAGCGCTCTTGGCGTGGCATCTCATCCAGGGGCTGAGCCTGGTCGACGTCCATCATGCGCAATGGCTGGTTTTCGGCGGCCGAACTGCGTGCGGCGCTGAAGTGAGTTTGAGTGGGATACTGAAACGATACCCGCGGCGCTTCCGGCTGCTGGCTCAGCTCCCAACGCAGCAGCTGTTGACCGCCAATCAGGGTGATCAACAGTGCCAGGACCGCGAACAGACCCTGCTGGATATGCAGTGGCGAGATACGCATTTGGGCGGCACGTTGGCGATTCATCCTGAAATTCCTCCCACACTGTGGTGTTTTGGTTGAGCGAGTGTTTTCGCTCGGGCTGAAAACACTATTGCAGTGTGCGTGCCAGCTTTTTCTTCACAAAAAATCTAATAAAAACAATGATTTAGGAAACACAAAAAATCAATGTCGGACGCATCCTGCACGATGCCCTATTGGTTGTCGTGCGAAATGCACGATAAATTCGTGGGAGCTTTCAGAATTTTTTGAATTGCGTGAGACACGCTGGTGTCTGATGGGGAGCAGATTCAGCCTCGAATGGCAGAACCGATAAAAACAGTGAAATCAGGTGATTAAAAACGGGGTGAGTAGATTTCTCCCCCGACGTGGCCGGAATCGACCAGAATTAACCATGCAACTTGCCCGATTTTTCCGGGACTAACAAAGATCATTCATTTAGGAGCGTAGGAAAAATGGAATCTGCCACCGAGCATCAGGGCCGCATTCTGCTGGTGGATGACGAATCCGCCATCCTGCGAACCTTCCGGTATTGCCTCGAAGACGAAGGCTATAGTGTCGCCACGGCCAACAGCGCGGCACAGGCCGATGTGCTATTGCAACGTCAGGTGTTCGACCTGTGTTTCCTTGATTTGCGCCTCGGTGAAGACAACGGTCTCGACGTGCTGGCGCAAATGCGTATCCAGGCGCCATGGATGCGTGTGGTGATCGTCACCGCACACTCGGCCGTGGACACCGCCGTGGATGCAATCCAGGCAGGCGCAGCCGATTATCTGGTTAAACCCTGCAGCCCTGATCAACTGCGCCTGGCGACCGCCAAACAACTGGAAGTGCGACAACTGTCGGCGCGCCTGGAGGCATTGGAAGGGGAGATCCGCAAACCCAAGGACGGCCTGGACTCTCATAGCCCGGCCATGAAGGTGGTCCTCGAAACGGCCCGCCAGGTAGCGACCACTGACGCCAACATCCTGATTCTTGGCGAGTCCGGCACCGGTAAGGGCGAACTGTCCCAGGCCATTCACGGCTGGAGTAAACGCGCGAAGAAATCTTGCGTCACCATCAACTGCCCATCGCTGACCGCCGAATTGATGGAAAGTGAGCTCTTCGGTCACAGCCGGGGCGCTTTTACCGGCGCCAGCGAAAGCACCCTCGGACGCGTCAATCAGGCGGATGGCGGGACGCTGTTTCTCGACGAAATCGGCGATTTTCCCTTGACGTTGCAACCCAAGTTGTTGCGTTTCATCCAGGACAAGGAATATGAGCGTGTCGGTGATCCGGTCACGCGTCGTGCTGATGTGCGCATTCTTGCCGCCACCAACCTCAACCTCGAGGACATGGTGCGCGAGGGGCGTTTCCGTGAAGACTTGCTGTATCGCCTGAACGTCATCACCCTGCATTTGCCACCGCTGCGTGAGCGCCGTGAAGACATCCTCAACCTGGCTGATCGCTTCCTGGCGCGCTTCGTCAAGGAGTACGCGCGACCGGCACGTGGTTTTAGCGAAGAAGCCCGTGAGGCTTTGTTGAGCTACCGATGGCCGGGGAACATCCGCGAACTGCGTAACGTCGTGGAGCGCGCCAGCATCATCTGTCCGCAGGAACGTGTCGAGCTCAGCCATCTGGGCATGGCCGAGACACCGGCCAACAACGCGCCGCGCATTGGCGCGGCATTAAGCCTGGACGAACTGGAGAAAGCCCACATCGGCGCCGTGTTGGCCACCGCTGGCACCCTCGATCAGGCCGCCAAGACGCTGGGCATCGACGCGTCGACGCTGTATCGCAAACGCAAGCAATACAACCTGTGAGTTGCGCGTGATGAAACTGGCGATGAAGTTGCGTACTCGGCTTTTCCTGAGTATCTCCGCACTGATCACCGTCGCGTTGCTGGGGCTGTTGCTCGGGCTGGTCAGCGTGATGCAGATGGCGGGAACCCAGGAAGTATTTGTACGCAACAGCTTCGTCACCCTGGACCTTGGGCTGAAGCTGCGCCAGACCCTGGGCGACCAGTTGATTCTAATGCTGGGCAACAAGCCCGAGTCGCCGGAGTTCCAAGCGTCAAAACAGCACTATTTCGAATTGCTGGAGCAAGGCATCGCACATGATCTGGGCGAAGATCGGCGTTACGGATTCGCTCAAGCCAAGGCTGACTATCTGGATTTCCTTCAGGCTTTGGATCAGTCGAGCGATCCATCCCACATATTGAGTGGCAACGAAGAGCTGACCAGAAAATTCAATGTGGTGCGCAACGGGCTGATTACCGAGCACAAGAATGCGTTGGACGACATCAGCGACATGCAGCGCCAGGGGCGGGACCGGGCGCTACTGATTGCGGGGTTGTTGGGGTTGGTTGGCCTGGCGGTGCTGATCATCGGTTTCGTCACCGCACAGGCGATTGCCCGACGTTTCGGTGCACCCATCGAAGCGTTGGCCAAAGCTGCCGACAATATCGGCCAAGGCAACTTCGAGGTGACGCTGCCGGTGTCCTCTGCGGCAGAAATCAATCAACTGACCAAGCGTTTCGGCCTCATGGCTGAGGCGTTGCGTGAGCATCAGGCGACCAATGTCGACGAATTGCTCGCCGGTCAACAGCGCTTGCAGGGTGTGCTCGACAGCATCGATGATGGGCTGTTGATGATTGACCGCGAGGGTCGTCTGGAACACCTCAATCCGGTGGCGCAACGCCAGTTGGGCTGGGACACCGATTTCCTCGGGAAAGGACTGGGCTCGGCACTCGACAGGCCCGAACTGGATCAGCAACTGCAAATGGTGCTGCGCGGCGGCACGCTGGAGCGGGTGCCCGAAGACTTGAGTGTCGAGGTCGATGGCGAGTCGCGGTTGCTGACCTACAGCCTGACGCCGGTCAGTCATACCCAGGGCCATATCCTGGGTGCGGTGATGGTGCTGCATGATGTCACCGAGCAGCGCGCCTTCGAGCGAGTGCGCAGCGAGTTTGTCCTGCGCGCATCCCATGAGCTGCGCACACCGGTAACCGGAATGCACATGGCTTTCGGTCTGTTCCGCGAGCGTGCCCATTTCCCCGAGGACTCCCGTGAAGCGGATCTCCTGGACACCGTTAACGAAGAAATGCAGCGCTTGATGCAACTGATCAATGACTTGTTGAATTTCTCCCGCTATCAGAACGGATTGCAGAAACTCACACTGGCGCCCTGTTCCATCGAAGACTTGCTTGAGCAGGCCCGTTTGCGATTCGCCGAGGCAGCGCAGGCGAAGGGCATCGACTTGTTGGTGGAAGTCCAGGAGCCATTGCCGAGGTTGCAAGCCGATCAGCCACAGTTGGACCGGGTGCTGGATAACCTGATCGACAACGCATTGCGTCACACCGGCACGGGTGGCCAGATCCGCTTGCAGGGCCGACGTCATGGCGAGCGAGTGATTATCAGCGTCGAGGATAATGGTGAAGGCATTGCCTATGGCCAGCAGGGCCGGATCTTCGAACCCTTCGTGCAGGTTGGACGCAAGAAAGGTGGCGCTGGGCTGGGCTTGGCGCTATGCAAGGAAATCGTGCAGTTGCACGGCGGGCGGATGGGCGTTTATTCGCGGCCGGGGCAGGGCACGCAGTTCTATATGGCGCTGGCGGTCTGATTGGCGTCAGGCCTCGTCATCCAGGCGTCGTGCGGCGATACGCCGGCCACGGGTAATCAGCTCGATGAACTGCACGGCGCTCAATGCATGGGCGAACAGCCAGCCCTGGCCGAACTTCACCCCTTCACTGCTCAGGAACGCTGCCTGGGCTTCATGCTCGATACCTTCGGCAATGACCTTGAGTTGCAGCGCCTGGGCCATATGAATGATGTGTGGCGCAACGCCACTGCTGGCTGCGTCATGCCCCAGCGCATCAATAAACGCCTTGTCGATTTTCAGGCAATCCACCGGCAGGGTTTGCAGGTAGGCGAGGCTGCAATAGCCGGTGCCAAAGTCATCGATCAACACCTGGTGCCCGACATCACGCAGAGCCTGGAGGTTTTCCCGGGCCACCTCGACATCGATCAGCCCACGCTCGGTGACTTCAAAAGCAATCTGTCGGGCTGCCACGCGGTGCAGGGTCAACAGGCGCGCCATCACCTGGCCGATTCGCGGCACCATCACGTCGCAGGCTGCCAGATTGACCGAGATATAGAGCTGCGGATTGGCACGCAGTAAATGCCCCAACTGCTCCAGCAGACGTTGCAGGACGAAATCGGTCATCTGGCGGATCTGCCCGGTGTTCTCCGCCATGGGAATGAACAGGTCGGGGCTGGTCAGGGTGCCGTCGGGTCGACGCCAGCGCAGCAGGGCTTCAGCTCCGACGCAATGGCGGTTGTCGAGGTTGAAGATTGGCTGATACAACACCTGCAGCTCCCCGCGTCGTATCGCGCCCGCCAGCTCCGCGTCCAGCGACTGGCGCTGGCGCACCAGCAGGAACACCATGAAGCCCACCAATAGTCCTGCTATCAGGCTGGCCGGGCCCAACCACCACCATGCGGTAGGCACATGCCTGCCGGTGCGCGGCGAGATCAGCACCCATTGGTACTCGGGATTGTCGGTGGGCATGCGATAGATCAAGCGAGTCTGGGTCACTTGCAGGGCATCGCGTTTATCCGCTGGCCAGGCTTCGTCGGGGGGCCAGGCCTGCGCCGTACCCAGCACCGGGATGGCTCGCTTGCCGTGGTCGAGCACGACCAGAAGACTGCTGCCCGGCGACAGGTCGACCATATCGGTCAAATGCCCGCGAGAGGTCGCGACGCGAAAGTTGCCACGTCCCAGCATTAGCGCGGCGCGGTTTTCGTCGGGCTCGGTGGAGGTGTTCAGCCAATAGCTGTAGCCCGGATCCTTGATGTCCGGGGGCCGTATCATCGACAGGCCTTCCTGGCGGGGACGGTTGGAGCAGATCCGCGAACCGTCCATGAATGCGGCTTCGTACACGAAGCGATAATTGAACGTGACCTGTTGCAGCGTGGCGACCATTTCGTCGTTGCAGGTGCGCAATGGCTGGGCTTCCAGATCATCGAGACTTTCGCGCAATTGTCCGAACAGTTGCTCGAGACGCGCCAGGAAACGCTCACCTTGCGCATTCATTTCAAGGCTTTCGTTCTGCTGGATCTGGTTCAAGGCCACGAACATGCTGCCGGCCAGTAGCATTACAGTGCTCACCACAGCAGCCAATATCGCCAGAAACCAGGGGCGATAAAACCAGCTACGGAGTGTCTCTCGAGCAGCAGTCATATTGGATATCCGAAGGATTACCAATGAGTTATAGCTGCTGATTTGGAAAGCGCGCTGACCGTCGGGCGGGCGTCATTATTTTGTCTGATTCAACACCAACAGAAGTGCGGCAGTTTGCGCGTCGGGCAGGCCGTCGAAGCGCGAAGGACGGAAATGCATCTGGAACGCCGCGAGCACATGACGCGTCGCGACGTCCAGCTCACCGGTTTGCGGCGTGGCATATCCAAGTCGGGCCAACTGCCCCTGGAACCAACTGATGCTCGGCAACTGGGTGTCGAATTGCGCCTGTTGCCGGGCCACTGCCTGTTCGTTCGGCCAGATACCAAGGCCTTCATCCGCCAGGCGTTTCCAGGGGAACAGCGGCCCAGGGTCGAGTTTGCGCAGTGGGGCGATATCACTGTGGCCGATGATGCTGCGAGGGTTGATGGCGTAACGTTTGCTTATGTCCTTTAGCAGGGCGATCAGCGACTGGATCTGTGCTTCGCTGTAGGGATACCAGAGGCGCTTGCCGTCCGCCGTTTCCTTGAAGCCGGGATTGACGATCTCGATGCCGATGGAGCTGGAGTTCAGCCAGGTTCGGCCTTGCCATTCGCTCTCACCGGCATGCCAGGCTCGAAGGCTTTCATCCATCAATTTGTAGATGGTGGCGTCTTTATCGTCGCCGATCAGGTAATGGCTGCTGACTTCGCCATGGGTCAGCAGTTGCAACGAGCGTTGCAGGGACGCGGAAGTGTAATGCACCACTACAAACTGGATGCGGCTGTCGTGATTGGCCGAAGGATGGCTGGTGTCGTACCGGGGCCCGCTGGCACAACCGGCCAACAGGATCAGCGAAAGGATGAGGGCAAGATATTTCATGGCAGAAGACAGCACGCGAAGGACAGTAATGCAACAGTGTAACGTACTGCCTCGCGCCGTGACGGCTGACCGGGCCCATTTCAACAAAATGGGACAAATTGCCCGTCAGCCGAGTTCGATCCGGTTGCGGCCGGCGTGCTTGGCCCGGTAGAGCGCCTGGTCGGCCCGCTTGAGCACCAGATCGCTGTGTTCGCCGGGCCTGAAGGCGGTCACTCCCATCGAAACGGTAATGGTCACTGGCTCTCCCTTGAAGTGAAACGGGCAGGCTTCGATTGCCGCACGCAATTTCTCCAGCAGTTTTGCTCCCACGGCGGGAACGGTGCCAGGCATCAGCAGGACGAACTCTTCACCGCCGAACCGGGCGATGAAGTCGGTGCCGCGCAGGCGTTTACGCAACACGCTGGCGATGATTTTCAGCACCTTGTCCCCAGCCAGGTGGCCATAGTTGTCGTTGATGCGTTTGAAATGATCGAGGTCGAGCATGGCCAGCAACAGGGTATTGCCATGTTGCTGCCATTGGCCGATCTCGTAATCCAGTCGTTCGCTCCATGCCGCGCGGTTGGGCAGGGTGGTCAGCGGGTCGATCAAGGCCTTCTGGCGCTGTTCTTCCAAGTGCTCGCGGTAGCCCAGCGCTTCCTGCTCCATATGCGCCACGCGTTCGGCCAGACCTTTAAGGCGGGCCGCGACCTCCTGCTCGCGCTCGTCGCGCTGCTTCTGGTGCTGATCCATGGTTCCAAGCAGACCTTCCAGGTGGTTCTCCAGCACGAGCTTGAGATCGTCGAGGTCGGCTGCCTCCTGCACGCTGCTCTGCAAGCCGTCGACTTGTTCGCGGATCTGCGTGTCCATCTCGCGCGCCGCCGATAGGTTGTCGGCGTGGCCATCGCTGGCCGCTTGCAGGTTGCTCTGGAAAGACTCCAGGCGCTCATTGAGCTGTTGCAAATAGACTTCGAACTCATGCTGGCCGCTGTCGTTGATGGCCAGCATCAAGGTCGCCAGATCGTCGAGAATCGGCAGCAATTCGTACCAATTCAAGCCATTTTGCAGCCGGTCACGCATGGCTTCGGCTTGTGGGCGATGGCGCTCGGGCAACGACAAGTCGTCCAGCAGGCCCAGCAGGGTGTCTTCGATATGCTTGGCCACAGAACTGTAGGACGGTTCCGGCGAATCCGGCAGCGCGTAGAGAATGTCTTGCTCGGGTTGCTCCGGATCGATGGCGGCCAATGCCTGGGCCATGACCGGGGGCAGGGGCAGGCGGTCGAGGAAGACCTCCGGCGTCAGTTCGTCCGGATTGCCTTGCGGCGGTGCCGAAGCGACCGGCGTGGCGTCCGGCGGCTCATGTTGTTCGGCCTGCGGCGGCTCGGGCGTTTGTGCCTGCGGTGCGGGTAGAACTTCAAGAATGGGGGGAACAAACGCCACGACTTGCGCCGGTGGTGGTGCGGAGGGGGCCGCTTCGGTTGCCTGCGCCTCGTCCTCGACAGCTTGTTCGATTGACGGCGTTACGGGTGGCGCCTGGACCACTTGGGGCGCTTCGACCTCCACCTTTGACGGTGTGGGGGGCGCTGCGGCAACTTCTTGTTGAGCTTCTACGTCAGCCGGTTGCGCTGGCGACTGCACTGATGTCTCGAGCGCCACTGCCTGCTGCGGTGCTTCTTCGTTTTCACGCTGGCCAAACAAGCGCTGCAGCAAACCTGGCCGGCCAGGTTCCGCTGGGTGCTCCAGTTGACTCAGGGCCTTGCCTTGCAGCCCGCTCAGTTCGCTGAGCAGTAGCGGCATTTCACGAGCCTGGCCGACACGAGCGTCCAGTTGTTTGGCGAAGTTCTTCAGGGGGCGGCTGACTTCGCGCGGCAATGGCAAAGTTTGCAACTGAGTGACCAGTGCAGTCAGCGCGGCGCTGGTCTGGTTGACCCGGGTTTCGCGGCGTTGCTCGGAGTCAAGCACGGCTTTTTCCAAGCGAGGCAACAACGCCGCCAGGCCCGCATCCATTTCATCGGTGCGGATGACGTCGCGCATCTCCTTCATGCACTGGTCGACGGCGCGGTCAGTGCCTTCCGCCGCCAGGGTGCTGCGTACCAGCCCGCGCCGCAGCAGGTCGAGCCGGGCGTCCCAGCGACGCTCGAGCTTTTCCTGTTGTTCGACGCTCTTGAGGTATTTTTCTTTCCAGCGCTGTGTTTCGTCGCTCATTCAACGGTTCCGCGAAGGGCAGGACTCAACGCGGGCAATGCATCGGCCGTGAGCGAACCTGGCAGACGAATCTCTACCGCGACCGGCAGGTGATCAGAAATGGGTTGAGCCAGCACTTCGACTTTTTCGAGCGTCAGGGTCGGGCTCAGCAGAATATGGTCCAGGCAGCGCTGAGGGCGCCAGCTGGGAAACGTCGCTTCCACTTGCGGAGCCAGCAGGCCAAGGTCGCGCAACGGGGAGTTTTGGAGCAAGTCGCTGGCGTGGGTGTTCATGTCCCCCATCAGCACCTGATGCTTGTAGTCGCCGATCAACTCGCGAATGTACGCCAGTTGCAGGCTGCGGGTGCGGGCCCCGAGTGCAAGGTGCATCATCACCACCACCATGGCTTCGGGACCTTCGCCGAACCGCACCAGGATCGCACCGCGCCCCTTGGGGCCCGGCAACGGGTGATCTTCGATGGCCCACGGGCGCAGGCGACTCAGCACGCCGTTGCTGTGCTGTCCCAGGCGCCCGAGGTTGCGATTGAGTTGTTGATACCAGTAGGGAAAGGCGCCCAGTTGGGCCAGGTGTTCCACCTGATTGATGTAGCCGGACCTGAGGCTGCCGCCGTCCGCTTCCTGCAGGGCGACAAGATCGAAGTCGCCCAGCAAATTGCCGATTTTCTGCAGGTTATCGGCCCGCCCGGGGTGGGGCAGTACGTGCTGCCAGCCACGGGTCAGGTAGTGCCGATACCGCTCGGTACTGATGCCGACCTGGATATTGAAGCTGAGCAAACGCAGACGGCTGTCCGTGGGCAGACCCGTCGATTCCAGGTGATGATCGTTGACCCGCGGATCATGCAGGCCAACGACACGTTCAGTTCCCCAGCGGCGCATGGCGGTCGCAGCGCTTAGTTGGCCGCAGCCTTGTGGGTCGCTCGCTCTTTGTCGACCAGTTGGTCGGCGAGTTTCAAGGCCTCTTCCGCGCCACCGGCAGAGCCGATGTCAAAGCGGTACTTGCCGTTGACGACCATGGTTGGAACGCCGGTGATCTGATACTTCTTGGCCAGTTCACGGGCCTGGACGATCTTGCCCTTGATGGCGAAGGAGTCGAAGGTCGCCAGGAACTTGTCCTTGTCTACGCCCTGGGTGGCAAGGAAGTCAGCCATTTCGTTCTTGTCAACGAGCTTCTTGTGTTCCTTCTGAATGGCATTGAAGACGGCGGCGTGAACCGAGTGCTCGACGCCCATGGCTTCCAGGGTCAGGAACATCTGGCCGTGGGCATCCCACGGGCCGCCGAACATGGCAGGGATGCGTACGAAGTTGACGTCCGAAGGCAGCTTCTCGACCCAAGGGTTGATCACGGGTTCAAAGGCGTAGCAATGCGGGCAGCCGTACCAGAACAGCTCCACCACTTCGATTTTGCCAGGCACTGCGACCGGGACCGGATTGGCCAATTCAACATACGAGTCGGGGTGTGTTTCGGCGGCTTGGGCAGTCACGCCGAACAGGCTGGCAGCGACGAATGCGGCGCTGATGATCAGATTACGCATGCTTTACTCCTGGAGAATTTGAGTCGCCTCGCGCGACCTGTTATCAGACGGGTCTGTGCGGGCTCGAGTTCTGTAGTGTAACGGCAGCGGCCACAAAAAAGGGCGGCCGGAGCCACCCTTTTTATACTTGTTGCGACAGATTAATGGAGCGTTAACGTAGCGGCAGATGTAAGCCCGCACGCCGCCCGATTAGCCGCGCTTAGTGCAGGCCCTGAATGTAGCTGGACACTGCGGCAATGTCTTCGTCGCTCATGCGCTTGGCGATGCTCTGCATTGGCTTGGCGTCGCCGTCGTTGGTACGGCCGCCTTCTTCCTTGCGGAAATCGGTCAGTTGTTTGCCAACGTATTGAGCGTGTTGGCCACCCAGGTGCGGGAAGCCGGCGGCCGCGTTGCCTGCGCCATTCGGAGAGTGGCAGCCGGTGCAGGCTGGCAGGCCCTTGGCCAGGTCGCCACCACGGAACAGTGCTTCACCACGAGCCACGAGTTTAGGATCGGCGGCGCCAACGCTGCCTTTCTGGCTGGCGAAGTAGGCGGAGATATCAGCCAGGTCCTGATCGCTCAGGTTGGTCAGCAGGCCAGTCATTTCCAGTACCGTGCGCTTGCCGGACTTGATGTCGTGCAGCTGCTTGTTCAGATAACGTTCGCCCTGACCTGCCAGTTTCGGAAAGTTAGGCGCCATGCTGTTGCCATCCGGGCCATGACAGGCGCCACAGACTGCGGCTTTCGCCTGGCCAGCTGTTGCGTCACCTGCAGCATGGGCTACGCCGGAGATCCCCACGGTCAACAGCAGACTCACGATCAATTTGTTCATCAGCTAATCCAACTACGGCTAAGGGTTAAAGAGTTATGGACCGGGATCACTCGCTCATCCACTGGATGATGGTTCGGTAATCCTCGGCACTGCAGTCCATGCACAAACCACGCGGCGGCATCGCCTTGAAACCCTGGGTCACGTGTTGCACCAGCGTCTCCATACCTTTCGCCAACCTCGGCGTCCAAGCTTCCTGATCGCCCTTTCGGGGCGCCATGGGGAGTTGGCCGGAATGACAGGCACCACAAACACGGTTGTACACAGCTTCCGGATCCTGTGTAGCCTGAGCGCTGTAAAGCGGTATCAGGACTCCGGCAGCCAGCAGCCATTTCGTCATAAAACGACCTTTTCAGGGTTGAGAGCGTTCTGCGTTCTAATGCGCAATCAAGGTCATTCGCTCTCGTGAACTTCATCCTACGCTGGGACAAAGCGCACACAAAATCTGCGGCATTATATACTGGCGCTACTGAAACGGAAACGACACCGCTTGCCGCGTCCATTCCCGGCGCCGCCCACATCGGAAATCCCATGCAACTCAAGAACCCCATCCTCGGCCTGTGCCAACAGTCCACCTTCATGCTCAGCGCTGCCAAAGTCGATCAATGCCCCGATGACGAAGGCTTTGAAGTCGCCTTTGCAGGGCGCTCGAACGCTGGTAAATCCAGCGCATTGAACACCCTGACCCATGCCAGCCTGGCGCGAACCTCGAAGACCCCGGGGCGCACGCAACTGCTTAATTTCTTCAAGCTAGACGATGATCGCCGTCTGGTCGACCTGCCGGGCTACGGTTACGCGAAAGTACCTATCCCGTTGAAGCAACACTGGCAGCGACACCTGGAAGCCTATCTGGGCGGGCGCGAGAGTTTGAAAGGCCTGATCCTGATGATGGACATCCGTCATCCAATGACCGACTTCGACCTGCTGATGCTCGATTGGGCCGTAGCGAGCGGCATGCCGATGCACATCCTGCTGACCAAGGCGGACAAGCTCACCTACGGTGCGGCGAAAAATACGCTGCTCAAGGTTCAGTCCGAGATCCGCAAAGGCTGGGGCAGCACGATCACCATCCAGCTGTTCTCGGCGCCCAAGCGCATGGGGCTGGAAGAGGCCTACACTGTATTGGCGGGTTGGATGGAATTGGCTGACAAGGGCGCGGAGCCTGCCGCGGAGTAAATCGCAGGCAAAAAAAACCCCGGACTTCAATGGGGAGGGGGAAGTTCCGGGGTTCAAGTTCCGGACCGCTAGGGCGGGGTCCGAATATCTGCCAACACTTAACACAACATAGGAGCAATGAACGGCTTCACCAGCCATTCAGTTACTCTGAGTCGCAGTTCACGTATTTAGTTCCGAACGCTCAAAAACCATTTGAAATAAGCCGCTTCGTTTTCTGAAATAAGCGCTCTTTGAGCCGGCCGCGACACTATGCCGCGGCCGTTCCTGGCAAAAAATACCGGTCAGTGGGCCTCGTCCCAGTTATTCCCCACCCCGACCTCCACCAGAAGCGGTACATCCAGCTTCGCGGCTTCGCTCATGTGCTGGCGAATGTCGTCACGAACCTGATCGACCAGGTCCTCGCGCACCTCCAGCACCAATTCATCGTGCACCTGCAGGATGACTTTGGCATCCAGGCCCGAGGTCATCAGCCAGTTATCTACAGCCACCATGGCTTTCTTGATGATGTCCGCAGCGGTGCCTTGCATCGGCGCGTTGATCGCCGTGCGTTCAGCGCCCTTGCGCAGGGCCGGGTTCTTGGCGTTGATTTCCGGCAGGTACAGGCGCCGGCCAAAGATGGTTTCGACGAAACCCTGTTCTGCGGCCTGGGCGCGGGTGCGCTCCATGTATTCGAGCACGCCTGGGTAACGGGTGAAATAACGGTCGATGTACGCCTGGGACTGTTTGCGGTCCACGCCGATCTGCTTGGCCAGGCCAAAAGCGCTCATGCCGTAGATCAAGCCGAAGTTGATCGCCTTGGCACTGCGCCGCTGATCGGTGGTGACGTTTTCCAGCTCGACGCCGAACACCTCGGCGGCGGTGGCCTTGTGCACGTCCAGGTCATTGCGGAAGGCGTGCAGCAGACCTTCGTCCTTGGCCAGGTGCGCCATGATCCGCAATTCGATCTGCGAGTAGTCCGCCGCCAGCAGCTTGTAGCCTTTGGGTGCAACGAACGCTTGGCGAATCCGACGGCCCTCAGCTGTGCGGATTGGAATGTTCTGCAGGTTCGGGTCGCTGGAGGACAAGCGACCGGTTGCTGCGACCGCCTGATGATAAGAGGTGTGGATCCGCCCGGTGCGCGGGTTGATCTGCTCGGGCAGGCGATCGGTATAAGTGCTTTTCAGTTTGCTCATCGAGCGGTACTGCATCAGCACCTTGGGCAGCGGGTAGTCCTGTTCGGCCAGCTCTGCCAGCACCGCTTCGGCCGTTGATGCCTGGCCCTTGGCGGTTTTGCTGAGGATCGGCATGCCGAGTTTTTCGTACAGGATGACGCCCAATTGTTTTGGAGAGCCGAGGTTGAATTCCTCACCAGCAATGGCGAATGCCTCACGCTCCAGTGCGACCATTTTGTCGCCCAGCTCGACGCTCTGGATGCCCAGCAGGTTGGCATCGACGAGCGCACCCTGACGCTCGATTCGGGCCAGGACGGGCACCAGCGGCATTTCGATTTCGTTCAATACCTTGCTCAGGCTTGGAATTGCGTTGAGCTTTTCCTGCAAGGTCTGATGCAGGCGCAACGTTACGTCGGCGTCTTCGGCGGCATAAGGCCCGGCCAGTTCCAGGGCAATCTGGTCAAATGTCAGCTGTTTGGCACCCTTGCCGGCGATGTCCTGGAAACCAATAGTGGTGTGGTTCAGATACTTCAGCGCCAGGCTGTCCATGTCGTGGCGAGTCGCGGTGGAATCCAGCACGTAGGATTCGAGCATGGTATCGAAGGCGATGCCTTGCACGTTGATGCCGCAGCTCTGGTCGCCACCGATGGCGCAGTTGGCCAGGATGTTCATGTCGTACTTGGCGTGCTGGCCGACCTTGAGTTTGTTCGGGTCTTCCAGGATCGGCTTGAGTGCACGCAGCACGGTGTCGCGATCCAGTTGGTCGGGCACGCCCATGTAGGAGTGGGTCAACGGGATGTAGGCCGCTTCATCAGCCTGGACCGCGAACGACAAGCCGACCAGTTGTGCTTGCTGCGCATCCAGACCGGTGGTTTCGGTGTCGAAGGCAAACAGGCTGGCGTCGTTGAGCTTCTTCAGCCATAGGTCAAAATCGGCCTGGGTGAGGATCGTGGTGTATTTGCGCTCAGTCTCGCCAGCGGCGTCTTCGACCACAGGCGCGGTCACTTCCTGGCCGGAACGCTTGGCATCGCGCTGATTCTCATCAAACCAGCTCTTGAATTCCAGCAGGGTGTAGAGCTCGGCGAGGGCATCGTGATCCGGCCGGCCCATCTGCAAATCGTCGAGACCGATGTCCAGCGGGACGTCGATCTTGATTGTCGCGAGCGCATAGGAGAGGAAAGCCATCTCCTTGTGCTCTTCGAGCTTGGCCGGGAGGGTTTTCGCACCACGGATCGGCAGGGTTGGGACGATGTCGAGCTTCGCATACAGCTCGGTCAGGCCACCATTCACGCCTACCAGCAAGCCAGAAGCCGTCTTGGGACCAATGCCCGGAACGCCTGGGATGTTGTCGGAAGAGTCGCCCATCAGCGCCAGGTAATCGATGATCTGCTCGGGAGCGACGCCGAATTTCTCCTTCACGCCTTCTACATCCAGCGCGCTACCGGTCATGGTGTTGACCAAGGTAATGTGGCCATCAACCAGCTGCGCCATGTCCTTGTCGCCGGTGGAGATGACCACCGGGCGGTCGGCTGCTGCACTGCTGCGGGCCAGTGTGCCGATTACATCGTCGGCCTCCACGCCATCGACGCACAGCAGTGGAAAACCCAAGGCCTTGACGCTGTCGTGCAGCGGCTGGATCTGTACGCGCATGTCGTCTGGCATGCTCGGGCGGTTGGCCTTGTATTCGGCGTACATTTCGTCGCGAAAGGTCCCACCTTTGGCGTCGAATACTACGGCAAACGGGCTGTCCGGGTACTGCTTGCGCAGACTCTTGAGCATGTTCAGCACGCCTTTGACCGCTCCGGTCGGCATGCCTTTGGAGGTGGTCAGTGGCGGCAGGGCATGGAAGGCCCGGTACAAGTATGAAGAACCGTCCACCAGGACGAGGGGGGCTTGGCTCATGAGCAGGATCAACCTTTTCGGCGGGTCCGGCGCTAGAATAGCGGGACCGTTGACGACAAAGGGACAAGGTTATCATGCGTACACTAAATCGCCTGTTGCTGGCTGGCTTGTTTGCAATTACACCTTTGGCCGTGATGGCCGCAGATGATGCGCCATCGCCTGAACCGGATGTCACCATCCGAACCGAAGGCGACAATACGATCAAGGAATTCCGCCAGAATGGTTTTCTGTACGCCATCCAGGTCACGCCGAAGGGCGGAAAACCCTATTTTCTGGTGCGCGCCGATGGATCGGACGGTAACTTCATCCGCTCGGATCAGCCCGATATGCTGATTCCGTCGTGGAAGATTTTCGAATGGAAATAGTTTCCTGGAAGTAGATTCTTAATTTCACTTGGCGCCGGCCCCTGGCGGCGCCCGTACTGGCAGTTAAAACATGTCTGTGTTCACCCCGCTGGCTCGGCCCGAGCTGGAAACCTTTCTCGCCCCTTACGGGCTCGGCCGCCTGCTTGATTTCCAGGGAATCGCCGCTGGCAGCGAAAACACCAATTTCTTTATCAGCCTGGAAAAGGGCGAGTTCGTCCTGACCCTGGTCGAGCGCGGCCCAGTGCAGGAAATGCCGTTCTTCATCGAGTTGCTGGATGTCCTGCACGAGGCCGACCTGCCGGTGCCATACGCCTTGCGCACGACCGACGGCGTTGCCCTGCGCGAGCTGGCCGGAAAGCCTGCGCTGCTGCAACCGCGCCTGGCGGGCAAGCACATCAAGCAAGCCAATGCCCAGCATTGTGCCCAGGTCGGTGAGTTGCTCGCCCATCTGCACCTGGCAACCCAGGCCAAGATGATCAAGCGCAAGACCGATCGCGGTCTGGACTGGATGCTGGAAGAGGGCCACCAACTGCTCTCGCACCTCAATGCCGAGCAAAGCGACCTGCTGCAGCGGGCGCTGGACGAGATCACACTTCAAAAAGAGAAAATTCTGGCGCTGCCACGGGCGAATATCCACGCCGACCTGTTCCGCGACAACGCGATGTTCGAAGGCACGCACCTGACCGGGTTGATCGACTTCTACAACGCCTGCTCCGGGCCGATGCTCTACGACGTGGCGATCGCGTTGAACGACTGGTGTTCAGACGATAACGGCTTACTGGACGGCCCGCGAGCGCGGGCATTGCTTGGCGCCTACGCGGCGCTGCGGCCATTCACCGCTGCCGAGGCCGAGCTGTGGCCGACCCTGTTGCGAGTGGCGTGCGTGCGGTTCTGGCTGTCCCGGTTGATCGCCGCGGAATCGTTCGCCGGCCAGGACGTGTTGATTCACGACCCGATGGAGTTTCAGCTGCGCCTGGCGCAGCGGCAGAAGGTCAGTACGCCTTTGCCTTTTGCCCTCTAAAAATATCGCGAGCAGGCTCGCTCCCACTCACCTGTAGGAGCGGGCTTGCCCGCGATAGGGGTCACCTCAATCCTGATCACAGCGACTCCAGGCACCCCGCCAAGTCATTGCCCAGTTTCTCAAGTATCTGCTCATACCCTTGGGCAGTCGCCGGCGTGTACCCCCCCAACGCATCCAGCTCCGCCAGTTTCACCGGCAGGCCCGCGACCAGGGTCTCGGCCAGGCGTGGGCGCAGTGGTGGTTCGCTGAACACGCAGGTCTTGCCCACTTCCTGCAAGCGAGTGCGCATCGCCGCGACGTGCTGAGCGCCTGGCTGCACCTCGGCGGCGACGCTGAACACGCCAGTGTGCTTGAGGCCGTAGGCGTCTTCGAAATAGTCGAATGCCTCATGAAAAACGAAATACGGTTTGCCGGCGATACCCGCCAGGCGCGCTTTCAGGCGCAGATCCAGGGCATCCAGGCGTTCCTCGAACCCCTTGAGATTGCTTTGATAGCGAGGGGCGTTGGCCGGATCGGCTGCGGCCAGGTCCGCTGCCATTTTGGCGGCAATCACTCGGGCATTCGCTGGCGATAGCCACAGATGCGCATCCAGGCTGCCAGGGCGGTGATCGTGATCATGATCGTCCGCCTCCTCGGCGTGAGAGTGGCTGTCCTCGGCAAAGTGGCGCAGCTTCAAACCGGGCAGGTCCTGTATGGCGATGCTCGGCAACGTACGACCTTTCATCACACGAGGCAGGAAACCTTCCATATCCGGTCCAATCCAGTAAACCAGATCTACCGATTGCACCTTCCGTACGTCGGATGGGCGCAGTGCGTAATTATGCGGGGAGGCCCCGGGTGGCAGCAGCACTTCGGGAATCGCCACGCCGTCCTGCACCGCCGCGGCTATCAGCTGCAGAGGCTTGATGCTGGTAAGTACCTTGACCTCGGCCTGGGCTGCACCGACGAACAGAAAACTTGCGACGAAAGCGACAAAGATGGAAAAAAGTCGGGACACGATGACCACTCAAGGAGGTAAGAACGGGTAACATAATAACGTCTCTAACAAAACTCGTCGCCGCTCATGCCTATTACACCGATTGCCAGCCGTCCCCACGACCACTCCCATTGCGTTCACAGCGCCCTGTCTGAGGCCGATGCCCTGTGCGCGCGCCAAGGCCTGCGCCTGACCGCACTGCGCCGGCGGGTGCTGGAGCTGGTGTGGCAAAGTCACAAGCCGCTGGGCGCCTACGACATTCTGGCGGTGCTCAGCGAACAGGACGGCCGTCGGGCGGCGCCGCCTACGGTTTACCGCGCGCTGGATTTCCTGCTGGAAAACGGGCTGGTGCACCGCATCGCCTCGCTCAATGCCTTTGTTGGCTGTAATCACCCGGAGCATGCGCATCAGGGGCAATTCCTGATCTGCCGCGAATGCCATGCCGCCATCGAACTTGAACAGAAATCCATCAGCGACGCGATTGTCGGCAGCGCCAGGGATGTAGGGTTCGTGGTCGAAGGCCAGACCGTTGAAGTGGTCGGCCTGTGCTCGGGCTGCCAGGGGGCTTGATGAGCAATGCGTTGATCCGCCTCGAGCAGGTTGCCGTCACCTTTGCCGGGCAAATCGTGCTGGATAATATCGAGCTGAGCGTCGAGCCGGGGCAGATTGTCACCCTGATCGGGCCTAACGGCGCCGGCAAGACCACCCTGGTGCGGGCGGTGCTCGGTCTGTTGAAACCGGACAGCGGCAGCGTCTGGCGCAAACCGAAGCTGCGGGTGGGTTATATGCCGCAAAAGCTGCATGTCGATCCGACGTTGCCGCTGTCGGTGCTGCGATTCCTGCGCCTGGTGCCGGGAGTGGACCGCGCTCGCGCGTTGGCGGCGCTCAAGGAGGTCGGCGCCGAACACGTCATCGACAGCCCGGTGCAAAGCGTCTCTGGGGGCGAAATGCAGCGCGTGTTGCTGGCCCGGGCGCTGTTGCGCGAACCCGAGTTGCTGGTGCTCGACGAGCCGGTGCAAGGCGTCGATGTAGCGGGGCAGGCGGAGTTGTACAGCCTGATTACCCGTCTGCGCGATCGTCACGGTTGCGGTGTGCTGATGGTGTCCCACGATCTGCATCTGGTCATGAGCACCACCGACCAGGTGGTGTGCCTCAATCGCCATGTCTGCTGCTCTGGCCATCCTGAGCACGTCAGCGGTGACCCGGCGTTCGTCGAGTTGTTTGGCAAGAACGCCGCGAGCCTGGCGATTTATCACCACCACCACGATCACGCCCACGACCTGCATGGCTCGGTGGTCAAACCCCACGTTCACGGAGATCACTGCAAGCATGGCTGATTTTCTGCTCTATGCCCTGCTCGCAGGTTTGGCCCTGGCGCTGGTGGCGGGGCCACTGGGATCGTTCGTCGTGTGGCGGCGCATGGCTTATTTTGGCGACACCTTGTCCCACGCGGCATTGCTCGGCGTGGCATTGGGCTTTTTGCTGGATGTCAGCCCGACGGTCGCGGTCACTGTCGGCTGCCTGCTGTTAGCGGTGTTACTGGTAACGTTGCAACAGCGCCAGCCACTGGCTTCTGACACGCTGTTGGGAATTCTCGCACCGAGCACTCTCTCTCTCGGTTTGGTCGTACTAAGCTTCATGCACGAAGTGCGGATCGACCTGATGGCTTATCTGTTCGGCGATCTTCTGGCGATCAGTCCCAGCGATCTGGCGTGGATTCTTGGCGGCAGCGCGGCGGTGCTGGTGTTGCTGGTGACGATGTGGCGGCCATTGTTGGCGATCACGGTGCACGAAGAACTGGCGCGAGTGGAAGGATTGCCGGTGCCGGCGCTGCGCATGACCCTGATGCTGCTGATCGCCGTGGTGATCGCAGTGGCGATGAAAATCGTCGGTGTGTTGCTGATTACGTCATTGCTGATCATCCCCGCAGCTGCGGCACAACGTCACGCCCGCTCGCCCGAGCAGATGGCGTTGGGCGCAAGCCTGCTGGGCATGCTCGCGGTGTGTGGCGGGTTGGCGTTGTCCTGGTTCAAGGACACCCCGGCGGGCCCTTCCATCGTGGTGACGGCGGCCGCACTGTTTCTGCTGAGTTTTGTCCTGCCCCGTCGAGGGGTGTAGACTTGCTCGTTTTTTGCGCAAATAGAGAGTCGCAGGAATGAAGCCGTTCGCCTCCCGTTATCTGCTCCTTGTCGCGTTTTCGCTGCTACTGGGCGCATGCCAAAGCACCCCGCCGGCGGCCACCCAGGCCACTGATGCGCGGGCTACGGCCATCGCACAGCTCGAGCAAAGCCTTGCCAGCAGCGAACTGGCGACCGCCGAAGGCCAACTGGCGGCCTTGCAGGCCGAGACGCCCAATGATCAATCCCTGGAACAGTACCAGCGGCAGTTGGCTGAAGCCTACCTGCGTCGCAGTCAGATCGTGCTGCAAAAAGGTGACGTGAACGCCGCCGCCACGGCACTCAGCCGGGCTCGGGCGCTGATGCCCAAGGCGCCAGCGCTGACCGGTGGGGTCAACAATGCCATCGTCAATGCGCGCAAGGCTGAGTTGGATAAAGCAGAAGCGGCGCTCAGGGCTGCTGAAGCCAAGCCCGCCGCCAAGGTGATCGATCCAACGGCAGAGAGCACGACCGTGGCGCTGAACCTCAGCGATATGGGCAAGCTTCGTCGCCAACTGGACGCGATCGCCGCTGATGTGGTGAATTATGACTGCGATGTGAGCATTCAGGCGCCCCGCACCGATGACTACCCGTGGCTGGCCACCTTGCTGACCAAGCGGGTGAAGAAGCTTGACGCGGATTTTGACCTGAACCTGCAAAAGCAAATTTTACGCAGCGTACCGGCGCAGGTTGTCCTGAGTCCGCGTAAACCCTGACAGCATCGCGAGCAAGCTCGCTCCTACAGGGTTTGTGATCAACCTGTAGGAGCGGGCTCGCCCGCGATCGCATCAGCCCGGTTGATACAAATCCTAAGCCGGAACCCCCTTGGCCTTCGGCTCCCGCTCCCAGACCCGGTGCTGCCCAATCGCCGCAATGAACGCTTTGGCCAGCGTGGCAGCCGTCCCTACGATCAACCCAACATCCGCCTCCAGCTTCAACACATCCAGCAACTGCTTCGCCTCGCCGTGCAGGGCAATCGCTTTCAAGTGTTTGTAAGCCTCAAGTACGTAATGCAATGCCACCCCATCCCCGCTCAACGCCTTGATCGATGCCGCGCCTCCGGGCACGAAGACGGCGTCGAAGGCAATGGACGGCATCCCTTCCATGGAAGCATCCACCGGCAACGTTGTGCCATCGGCGGTCTTCACGGGAGCGGAGGTCGGCCCAAGCAGTTTGGCGTGCGCACCTTCGGCTTTCAGTGCTGCCTTCATCGCATCGATTGCAGCCCCATCGACACCATTGGCCGCCAGGATCGCGATTTTGCGGCTTTTGATATTCTCGGGCAGCAAATTCGCCTGGCTGAGTGCTGGCGAGCGCTCCAGGGATGATTTCGGCACGTCGACGGTCCCGGCGGTGGGCGCTGGTAAACCGAGGTTCTGCGCAACCCGTTTAGCCAGTTCCAGGTCGATGTTGGCCAGAATCTCATTAACCTCCCGAGCCCGGATGAACTCACGCTCCACTTTGCCCAGCTCGAAGCTGTACGCGGCAATGATGTGTTCTTGCTCGTGCTTGCTCATGCTGTGGAAGAACAGGCGCGCCTGGGAGAAGTGGTCGCCAAACGACTCGCTGCGTTGACGGATCTTGTTGGCATCGATGCGCTCCGGATAGGACTCGAATCCACCGTCCTGTGCGGCTGGAGGCGTTTCTTTTGGCCAGCCGCCATCAATGGAGTTCGGTTCGTACGCCGCACGTCCCTTGTCGATGGTGCTGCGGTGCTGGGCATCGCGCTGGCCGTTATGGACGGGCGCTACCGGGCGGTTGATCGGGATTTCGTGAAAGTTCGGCCCGCCGAGGCGGCTGATCTGCGTGTCGGTGTAGGAAAACAACCGGCCTTGCAGCAGTGGGTCGTTGGAAAAGTCGATGCCCGGAACGATATGCCCTGGGCAGAACGCCACCTGCTCGACTTCAGCGAAAAAATTGTCCGGGTTACGGTTGAGCACCATCTTGCCCAACGGTGTGATCGGGACCACTTCCTCGGGAATGATCTTGGTCGGGTCGAGAATGTCGAACTCGAAAGCGTGTTCGTTTTCTTCTTCGACCACTTGGACACCCAGTTCCCACTCGGGATAGTCGCCCATCTCGATGGCTTCCCAAAGATCGCGACGATGGTAGTCAGTGTCCTTGCCGGCGAGCTTCTGCGCCTCATCCCACACCAGCGAGCAGGTGCCAGCCGTTGGACGCCAGTGGAACTTGACGAAACGTGACTTGCCCTCGGCGTTGATCAGGCGAAAGGTGTGTACGCCGAAGCCCTGCATGCTGCGCAGGCTTTTGGGAATGGCCCGGTCGGACATGGCCCAGATCACCATGTGGGCCGACTCGGGCACCAGGGAAACGAAATCCCAGAAAGTGTCGTGTGCTGAGCCGCCAGTCGGTATCTCGTTGTGGGGTTCGGGTTTTACCGCATGCACGAAGTCGGGAAACTTGATCGCATCCTGAATGAAAAACACCGGCATGTTGTTGCCCACCAGGTCGAAGTTGCCCTCGTCGGTGAAGAACTTTACGGCGAAACCGCGCACGTCGCGCACGGTGTCGCCTGACCCGCGGGGACCTTGTACCGTGGAAAAACGCACGAATACCGGAGTTTTTTTGCCCGGGTCCTGCAGAAATCCGGCTTTGGTCAGCGCCGCATGGTTTTCGTAGGTCTGAAAATAACCGTGGGCGCCGGTGCCTCGGGCATGGACGATACGCTCCGGGATGCGTTCATGGTCAAAGTGCGTGATTTTCTCACGCATGATGAAGTCTTCCAGCAATGACGGTCCGCGAGCGCCTGCCTTCAAGGTGTTTTGGTTGTCCGAAATCTTCACGCCCTGGTTGGTTCGCAGCGCCTGATCGGTGGCATCGCTGCGGAAGGTTTCCAGGCTGTCGAGCTTGGCATTGGTATTACTGCGATCCGGGGTGTCGGTCCCGGCCATCGCGCTATTCGGGGCGGCAGGCTTCTTGGTACTCATCAGTCGAAACTCCTCGTCGAACGTGGAAATATCCCTTCCAGGCACGGCACCTGGTGGTTGTCGAGTTGCTTTAAACAGTGACTGATGAAGGTTTGAGGCGTTCCTTTTATATGACTCTCGGTGGTGTTATTGCCAAATCAAAGGTTGCATGCGCAATAAATGCTAATAACCTCTATACGGACAGGCTAAAATGCGCGCCCGGCTAACCGCTGACCCCATTCCAACGCGCCCCACAAGGTTCGCTACGTGATCGAGTTTCAAAACGTCCATAAAACCTACCGCGTCGCCGGTAAGGATATCCCCGCCCTGCACCCGACCAATCTGACGATTGAGAACGGTCAGGTATTCGGCTTGATCGGTCATTCCGGAGCGGGAAAAAGTACCCTGCTGCGTCTGATCAATCGCCTGGAGAATTCCTCTGGCGGCAAGATCATCGTCGACGGCGAAGAAATCACCGCGCTTGATGCCAATGGCTTGCGCCGTTTCCGCCAGCAGGTCGGCATGATTTTTCAGCACTTCAACCTGCTGGCCTCCAAGACGGTTGCCGATAACGTCGCGCTGCCGCTGACCCTGGCCGGTGAGCTGTCACGTGGCGAGATCGACCAGCGGGTCGCCGAGCTACTGGCGCGGGTGGGGTTGTCCGACCATGCGAAAAAATACCCGGCGCAGTTGTCCGGTGGCCAGAAGCAGCGCGTTGGCATCGCGCGCGCCCTGGCGACCAAGCCGAAAATCCTCCTGTGCGATGAAGCCACCAGCGCCCTGGACCCGCAGACCACGGCCTCGGTCCTGCAATTGCTTGCCGAAATCAACCGTGAGCTGAAACTGACCATCGTGTTGATCACCCACGAGATGGATGTGATCCGTCGCGTTTGCGATCAGGTGGGAGTAATGGATGACGGCGTCATCGTCGAACAGGGTTCGGTGGCAGACGTGTTCCTGCACCCCAAGCACCCGACCACCCGGCGCTTCGTGCAGGAAGACGAGCAGGTCGACGAAGGCGAGCAGCGCGACGACTTCGCCCATGTACCGGGCCGTATCGTGCGTCTGACCTTCCAGGGCGAAGCAACCTACGCGCCATTGCTGGGCACCGTCGCTCGCGAAACTGGCGTGGACTACAGCATCCTGGCCGGTCGTATCGACCGCATCAAGGACATTCCCTACGGGCAACTCACCCTGGCCGTCACCGGCGGCGACATGGAGGCGGCGTTTGCCCGCTTCACGGCGGCTGACGTTCACATGGAGGTGCTGCGCTAATGGAAGCCCTGACAAATTTCTTCGCCAATATCGACTGGTTCGAAATCTGGTTGGCCACCGGCGACACCCTGCTGATGCTTGGCGGTTCGCTGCTGTTTACCGTGTTGCTGGGGTTGCCGTTGGGCGTTCTGCTGTTCCTGTGCAGCCCGCGCCAGTTGCTCGAGGCCAAAGGCGTTTACGCGATGTTGTCGCTGGTGGTGAACATCCTGCGTTCGTTGCCCTTCATCATCCTGTTGATCGTGATGATTCCGTTCACGGTGTTGATCACCGGCACGTCGCTGGGTGTCGCCGGTGCTATTCCGCCACTGGTGGTGGGCGCCACGCCGTTCTTCGCGCGTTTGGTAGAAACCGCCCTGCGTGAAGTGGATCGCGGCATCATCGAGGCAACCCAGTCCATGGGCGCGACGACGCGCCAGATCATCACCAATGCCCTGCTGCCCGAAGCTCGACCTGGCATCTTCGCGGCAATTACGGTGACAGCGATTACACTGGTTTCCTACACCGCGATGGCGGGTGTGGTGGGCGCTGGCGGCCTTGGCGACCTGGCGATCCGTTTCGGTTACCAGCGCTTCCAGACCGACGTGATGGTGGTCACCGTGGTGTTGCTGTTGGTTCTGGTTCAAGTGTTGCAAACGGTTGGCGATAAGTTGGTTGTGCATTTTTCCCGCAAGTAAGCGGGTCTCAAGGAGTTAGCTGAATGAAAAATCTACTCGTCGCGTTCGCTGCCGTTGCAGCCTTTTCCGCTCACGCGGACACCCTGACGGTGGCGGCCACTCCGGTTCCGCACGCGGAAATCCTCGAGTTCGTGAAGCCAGCCCTGGCCAAGGAAGGCGTGGACCTGAAGGTCAAGGTCTTCACCGATTACATCCAGCCGAACGTGCAGGTCGCGGAGAAGCGCCTGGACGCCAACTTCTTCCAACACCAGCCGTACCTCGATGAGTTCAACAAGGCCAAGGGCACTCACCTGGTGTCCGTGGCGGGCGTGCACCTGGAGCCGTTGGGCGCGTACTCCAGCAAATACAAGAAACTCGATGAGCTGCCAAGCACCGCCACCGTGGTCATTCCCAACGACGCCACCAACGGTGGCCGCGCATTGCTGCTGCTGGCCAAGGCAGGCGTGATCACCTTGAAGGACTCGAACAACATCCTGTCGACCGTCAAGGACATCACTGCCAACCCGAAGAACCTCAAGTTCCGTGAGCTGGAAGCCGCGACGATCCCACGCGTGTTGACCCAAGTTGACCTGGCGCTGATCAACACCAACTACGCGCTGGAAGCCAAACTCGACCCATCCAAGGATGCGCTGTTCATCGAAGGCAGCGACTCGCCGTACGTGAATATCCTGGTCGCCCGCCCGGACGACAAGGACAGCGAAGACATGAAGAAGCTGGTCGCCGCGCTGCACAGCCCGGAAGTGAAAGCCTTCATTCTCGAGAAGTACAAGGGCGCCGTGGTGCCTGCGTTCTGATTCGCGAGTCATGACAAAAAAGGGGCGCATTGAATGCGCCCCTTTTTTTGCCTGCAATTTCGCCCCCTGTAGGAGCGAGCATGCTCGCGATGGAGGACCAGACAACGCGGGGCGTCAGGCCGTCAGCGTTATCGTTGAAGCCCATCGCGAGCAAGCTCGCTCCTACAGGGAGAGATGTTGACTATTTACGTTGAAGCATCACCGGCAACTGCGCCACCAGCTTCTGGTTGTTCAACGGCGCACGGATGAAGCCGCGTTGCTTGCCGTCCGGGCCGATCACCGCGAGGTTGCCGCTGTGGTCCACGGTGTAGTTGGGCTTGCTGGTGTCGGCCGGGATGAACGGGATGCTCACGGCATTGGCCAGCTTCTGGATGTCGTCCACCGAGGCGGGCGTCAGGCCCTGGAATTGCGGGTCGAAGTAGCCCAGGTACTGCTTGAGCTGCTTGGGCGTGTCGCGGTTCGGGTCGACGCTCACCAGGATAATCTGCAGGTTATTCACGGCCTCTGGGGGCAGCTCGCTCTTGATCTGACGCAGTTGGGCGAGAGTGGTTGGGCAGATGTCCGGGCAGAAGGTGTAGCCCAGAAACAGCAGTGACCACTTGCCTTGCAGTTGATTGACCGCGACCGGTTTACCGTCCTGGTCTGTCATCGTCACGTCCGGCAGCGTGCGGCTTTGGGGCAACAGGATGATCCCGGCGTCGATCAACGCGGTGGGGTCACCCTGGCCTTTACCGGACAGCACTTTGTTGATGGTCAGGCCCAGGACCAGCGCGATCAGGGCGACAAGGATAAAGACGGTTTTCTGAGTTCGAGTCATAAGTTCAACAATAGGTAGTGGTCTACGAGCAGCGCGATAAACAGCAGGAATAAGTAGTAGATAGAGTACTTGAACGTGTTGATCGCCGCGTGTGGTCGAGTGCCACGGTACAACACCACGGCCCATTGCAGGAACCTCGCGCCCAGGCCCAGCGCGCAAATCAGGTACAGCGTGCCGCTCATGTGGATCACATAGGGCAACAGGCTGACGGCCAGCAGCGCGAAGGTGTAGAGAAGGATGTGGACCTTGGTGTAGTGCTCGCCGTGGGTGACCGGCAGCATCGGGATGTCGGCCTTGGCGTATTCCTCCTTGCGGTGAATGGCCAGGGCCCAGAAGTGCGGCGGGGTCCAGGCGAAGATGATCAGCACCAGCAACAAGGGTTCAGCGCTGACGTGACCGGTGGCAGCGGTCCAGCCCAGCAGCGGTGGGGCGGCACCTGCCAGGCCACCGATGACGATGTTCTGCGGCGTCGCGCGTTTGAGGAAACCGGTGTAGACCACGGCGTACCCCAGCAAGGACGCAAGGGTCAGCCAAGCGGTCAGCGGGTTGGTGAAGGCCAGCAGCAGTGCTTGGCCCAGCAAAGCCAGAATCAAGGCGAAGGTCAGCGCCGCCGTGGGGGAGACGCGGCCTTCGGCCAATGGTCGCTTGTGGGTGCGGGCCATTACCGCATCGATCCGCCGATCCACCACGTGGTTGACCGCCGCCGCCCCGCCGGCACACAAGGCGATGCCCAGGTTGCCAAATACCAGCACGGTCCATGGCACCCCGGCACGGGTCGCGAGAAACATGCCGACCAGCGAGGTGATAAGCATCAGCACCACCACCTTGGGCTTGGTCAGTTCCAGATAGTCACGCCAGATCGCCTGGCCGTGACGCGCGCTGGTCAGAGTCGCCATGGCATCTCTCCTTTTATTGTGATGGGCCTGGCCGAGGGCTTGCGGGGGCTGAACCGCCAACGTCCCAGGGAGGGTTGCCGGACGCGAACCAGGCTGGTTCGTGCGTGGTAATTAACCAACACCAGAGTCAACAGCAACGCTGCACCTCCGGCGTTATGGGCGACGGCCACCGGCAGCGGCAGGTGAAATAGCACGTTGCTGATGCCGAGGGTGATTTGCGTGGCGAGCGCGATCAGGACCAGGCCGGCCAGGCGCGTCATGCCGACGACTTTCAACTGCCACGCCAGCCCCAGCAGCACCAGCGTGACCAACAATGCACCGATTCGGTGAGTCAGGTGAATGGCGGTACGGGCGTCGCTGTCCAGTTGCCCGCCAAGATAATTCGGGCCGATGTGCTGGGTCAGGTGAAAGCCGTTGGCGAAGTCCGCAGGTGGCAACCATTGCCCGTGGCAGGTCGGGAAATCGATACAGGCCACGGCGGCGTAGTTGGAGCTGACCCAGCCACCCAGGGCAATTTGCAGGATCACCAGCAGCAACCCGGCGGTCGCCCAATATTGCAGACGCCGGGGCACCGTTAATGCCGGCAGCACGCCGGACAATCGCAGGGTCAGCAGGAACAGCAGGCTCAATGTCGCGAAACCGCCGAGCAAGTGCCCGGTGACCACTTGCGGCCACAACTTGAGCGTCACCGTCCACATGCCGAACGCGGCCTGCGCAAGCACCACGGCCAACAGAAACAACGGCAGCTTCACCGGCTGCCCCGGATGACGCCGATGTACCCAGGCTCGACCGGCCAGCACCGAAATCAACAGCCCCAATGTGCCAGCGAAATAGCGGTGGACCATTTCATTCCAGCCCTTGTGGGCTTCGACAGGTGAGTCAGGAAAATGCAGCTCCGCATGGGCCAGTTGGGCTTCGCTTTTGGGCACGCTGATAAAGCCATAGCAGCCAGGCCAGTCCGGGCAGCCGAGGCCGGCGTGGGTCAGGCGGGTGTAGGCGCCGAGCAGCACCACGATCAACGCCAGCAGGGTGGCAAACAGCGCGAGGCGAAATCCAGGTTTGGCCATGACGATGCCCTTATCCGATGTTCGACAGTTTCAGCAGATGCCGCAGGTCGTTGAGCAGGTCTTTGCCCTTCACCGTCGGGTCGTAGCGCAGCACCAGATTGCCATGCGGGTCGATGATCCACAGCTGGGGCATGGTCTGCTCGTGGGTGGATTTGCTGAATGTGGTCAGGTCCATGGGGTAGCGTTGAAGTTGCGGGTATTCGCGGGTCAGCTTGGCGTCGTAATCGCTGTTCAACGGTTGCGCAACCGCCAGTGCGTGGCTGGCACGCGAGGCATCACGGCCAAGGCCGATCTGGATCTGCCGCGCCAGATACACCAGTTGCTGGCAATCCACGGAGCAATCCTTGGGCGCCGTTACCAGCAACTGCCAACGCTCGTCCTGCACCTGCACCCCAAGGTCGGCGCGTGTCTGGCCGTTTCCGATCAATTCGCCGTGATAGCTGCGGCCCTCGGGCACCCAGAACTGTAATTTGTACATGCCGGTGGCGAGGATCATCGGACCGATCACCCCCAACAGGATCAGCAACAACTGCAAGCGACCCTTGCGCCGGTTAACCGGTCTTTTTGCCTCAGACATGCTGGGTGGATTCATGGCCGCTCCCATGGTGTTTCTCCTTTGCGTTGTGCCAGCCGAGGTAAATGAACAGGCCGAGCAGGGCGATCGCCATGGCAAACCACTGCACGGCGTAGGCGATATGTTTTTCCGGGCCAAGAGCGACCACCGGCCAATCGACCCGGTAGGCCGCTGGGCCGCCTTCTTCGCGTAGTTCGTAGGCAAAGCCTTCACGATCCAGGGCAGTCCAGAGTTTGGCGGGATCGACAACGGTTACCAGCTCTGGCCAGGTGGTGCTGGTCGGATCGGCGTGTAACTGAAACGTCGCGCCGGGCGGAACATAGACCCAGGCATCAAGCGTCAGCGACTGGGTCGGCGTGGTGAATTGCGGCGGCGTGCGCCGGTCCGGCCAGGGTAACCAGCCACGATTGACCAGCAGCCACAATCCGGTGGCCTGGTCCCGGAACGGTTGCAGCAATTCCACGCCAACCTTGCCATCGCGTTGGCGGTTATCCAGCAGCAGGCTATGGGCGGCATCGAATTGGCCTTGCAGGCGCACGCGACGAAAGGCCGGGTCTTGCGTATGTTGCAGCTCAGTGCTGGCCATGGGCTGCGCGGCACGACGCTCGGCATAGGTGCTCAGCAGCGCGGTTTTTTCCGCGCCACGGCCCAATTGCCAGAAGCCGAGCGACACCAGTAGCGGCAGCAGCAATGCAACCACCAGTGTCGGTACGACGCCTGGCCGGAAGCGCTTCATGGCGTCGCCAGAAAGTAGCTGGTCACGAAAGCTATACTCAAATGCATCGCCTTCCCCCGGAGTTTCCCCATGCTCAAGGCAGCTATCGTCCTGATGCTGATTGCCACGGTTGTCAGCCTGTTCAGCGGCCTGTTTTTTCTGGTCAAGGACGACAGCAGCTCAAAGCGCCTCGTCATTGCCTTGAGTGTTCGTGTGGCCCTGGCCGCCATCACCGTCGGCTTGATCGCCTGGGGCTTTTTCAGCGGCCAGTTGGTGTCCCACGTTTCGTGGTAGCTACGATCTGCAAGCTGCAAGCGCTTCAACCTTGAGGCTTGCAGCTCGAAGCCTGCAGCTGCTGTCAGAGCACATAAACGAAAACGAACAGACCGATCCACACCACGTCCACAAAGTGCCAATACCAGCTCGCCGCCTCGAAGCCGAACTGATGTTCGTTATCGAAGTGCCCGCGCAGGATGCGCATCAGCATCACGAACAGGATGATGGTGCCAATGGTCACGTGGGCGCCGTGGAAACCGGTGAGCATGAAAAAGGTCGCGCCGTAGATGCCCGAACCCAGGGTCAGGCCCAGCTCGTTGTAAGCGTGCATGTATTCTTCGGCCTGGAAACCGAGGAACGCGCAGCCCAGTAGCACGGTGATCGCCAGCCAAAGTTTCAGCGCGCCGCGATGGCCCTTTTTCAAGGCATGGTGGGCGATGGTCACGGTGACGCTGGAGCTGACCAGAAGCACGGTATTGAGCAGCGGCAGGCCCCAGGGGCTGATGACTTCCTTGGGCGGTGGAAAAAGTTTGGAGTCCGGGTTGTTCAGCAGTGGCCAGGTGAACTCGAAGCCTGGCCACAGCATATGGGCGAGGCCTTTGGTGCCTTCGCCGCCCAGGGCAGGGCCAGACACGTGGCGCACGTAGAAAAGCGCGCCAAAGAAGGCGATGAAGAACATGACCTCGGAGAATATGAACCAACTCATGCCCCAGCGAAACGAACGGTCCATCTGCGCGCTGTACAAGCCCGCGCGACCTTCCTTGATCACCGCTCCGAACCAGCCGAACAACATGTAGGCCAGCAGCAGGCCGCCGACGAAAAAGATCAGCGGGCCGTGGGACTCCGGACGCGCAGCCTTCAGGTCGTTGAACCAGGTCGCCAGGCCGAACACGGTGACGAACATGCCCACCGTGGCAATGATCGGCCATTTGCTCTGGGCCGGTACGTAATAGTGCTCATGAGTTGCCATTTATTGTTCTCCTTATCGGGCACGCTCAACCGCCAGTGTTTACGGCAACCGGTGGATGTCGGGCGGTGATATCGAACAGCGTGTAGGACAGCGTCAGGTGCTTCACATCCTTGGGCATGTCACGGTCAACGATGAAACGTACCGGCATCTCGATCCGTTGACCGGGCTGCAGCACTTGCTGGGTAAAGCAGAAACATTCGGTCTTGTGGAAATACGCTGCCGCCGTACTGGGCGCAATGCTCGGCACGGCCTGGGCGCTCATCGGGCGGTCGGTCGGGTTGTGCGCGATGAAGATCATTTCATTCACCGTGCCCGGGTTGGTCGTCAGCTCATCCTGTTTGGGGTAGAAATCCCAGGACATGTCGGCGGAATTGGTCGACAGGAACTGCACACGCACCTGCCGCGAGGCGTCGACTATCTGCTCACCCTCGTACTGCCCCGCAGTTTTGCCGTTGATGCCGAACACTTTGCACATCACGTCGTAGATCGGCACCAGGGCAAACCCGAAGACGAACATCGCCACCACTACCAACAACAGGCGGGTGACCAGTTTTTTCATCGAAATCGAGTCAGCCATGGTCAGAAATCCCTGTAGGAGCGGGCTTGCCCGCGATGGCGGCGTATCTGGCACACCGCGTCAGCTTCATCGCAGGCAAGCCAGCTCCCACAGGGGTTAGTGTCAGGCAGTCAATGTTCATTTCACTTCCGGCGGCGTGGTGAAGGTGTGATACGGCGCCGGTGACGGAATGTTCCACTCCAGCCCCTCGGCGCCATCCCACGGTTTGGCCGGTGCTGGCGGGCCGCCGCGAATGGTCTTGATCACGATGAAGAGGAAGAACAGTTGTGTGGTGCCGAACATGAACGCGCCGATCGATGACACCATGTTGAAGTCGGCGAACTGCAGGTTGTAGTCCGGAATCCGTCGCGGCATGCCGGCGAGCCCGACGAAGTGCATCGGGAAGAACGCCATGTTCATGCCGATGAACGAGAGCCAGAAATGCAGCTTGCCGAGGGTTTCGTCGTACATGTGGCCGGTCCACTTCGGCATCCAGTAATAGGCGGAGGCGAAGATCCCGAAGATCGCCCCCGGCACCAGCACATAGTGGAAGTGCGCAACCACGAAGTAGGTGTCCTGGTACTGGAAGTCCGCCGGTGCGATCGCCAGCATCAACCCGGAGAAGCCTCCGATGGAGAACAGGATCACGAACGCCACCGCGAACAGCATCGGCGTCTCGAAAGTCAGCGAGCCTTGCCACATGGTGCTGGCCCAGTTGAACACCTTCACCCCGGTCGGCACTGCAATCAGCAGCGTGGCGTACATGAAGAACAATTCGCCCACCAACGGGATGCCGACCACGAACATGTGGTGCGCCCAAACGATGAAGGACAGGAAGGCGATGCTCGCCGTTGCGTAGACCATCGAGGTGTAGCCAAACAGCGGTTTGCGCGAGAAGGTCGGGATGATCGAGCTGACGGCGCCGAACGCCGGCAGGATCATGATGTACACCTCGGGGTGACCGAAGAACCAGAACACATGCTGGAACAACACCGGGTCACCGCCACCGGCGGCACTGAAGAAGCTGGTGCCGAAGTGGATGTCCATCAGCATCATGGTCACGCACCCGGCAAGCACCGGCATCACCGCGATCAGCAAGAACGCGGTGATCAGCCAGGTCCAGACGAACAGCGGCATTTTCATCAGCGTCATGCCGGGGGCGCGCAGGTTGAGGATGGTGGCGATCACGTTGATCGCGCCCATGATCGAACTGATCCCCATCAAGTGGATGGCGAAGATGAAGAAGGTCACGCTTTGCGGCGCATAGGTCGTCGACAGCGGAGCGTAGAACGTCCAGCCAAAGTTCGGTCCGCCGCCAGGCATGAACAATGTCGACACCAGCAGCAGGAACGCCGCTGGCAACAGCCAGAAGCTGAAGTTGTTCATCCGTGGCAGGGCCATGTCCGGAGCGCCGATCATCAGCGGCACCATCCAGTTGGCGAGGCCGACGAAGGCCGGCATCACCGCACCGAAGACCATCACCAGACCGTGCATGGTCGTCATCTGGTTGAAGAATTCCGGCTGGACGATTTGTAACCCTGGCTGGAACAGCTCGGCGCGAATCACCATCGCGAACGAGCCGCCCAGCAGGAACATGGAAAACGCGAACCACAGGTACAAGGTGCCAATGTCTTTGTGGTTGGTGGTCAGTACCCAGCGCATCAGGCCTTTGGCGGGGCCGTGGGCGTGGTCGGCATGACCATGGTCATCGATGACGGCGCTCATGGTTTGGCTCCTGCAAACAGTTGGGCTGGGCAGGTCGGGGCGCGTTGCCCCGACCGGTTGCTTACATGCGCAATGGACCGTGTCATTTGCTTTCCGCCTGTTTCAGCTCCAGCACTTCTTTAGGAGTGACCATGTCGCCCTTGTTGTTACCCCAGACGTTACGTTCATAGGTCACGACCGCCGCGATATCGACTTCCGAGAGCTGCTTGCCAAACGCCGCCATCGCGGTGCCAGGCTTGCCGTGGTAGACGATGCTCAAGTGGCCGTCTTTCGGTCCGGTGGCGATTTTCGACCCCTTGAGTGGCGGGAACATCGGCGGCAGGCCCTGGCCCTCGGCCTGGTGACAGGCCACGCAAGTGGTGTGATAGACCTTGTCGCCACGCTCCTTGAGCTCTTCGAGGGTCCATTCCTTGGAGGTCAGCTCTTTGAGTTGCGCCGCTTCTGCCTTGCGCTCGCCCAGCCATTTCTCGTAATCGGCCTTTTCCTTGACCTCGACCACAATTGGCATGAAACCGTGATCCTTGCCGCACAGCTCGGCGCACTGCCCGCGATAGATGCCAGGCTTGTCGATGCGGGTCCAGGCCTCGTTGACGAACCCGGGAATCGCATCGCGCTTGACCGCGAAGGCCGGCACCCACCAGGAGTGGATGACGTCGGCAGAGGTCACCAGGAAGCGCACCTTGGCACCGATCGGCAACACCAGCGGCTTGTCGACCTCCAGCAGGTAGTGTTCGCCCTTGGCTTCCTTGTTGTGGATCTGGTCGGCGGGCGTGGCCAGGTTGCTGAAGAACTCGACATCCTGGCCCAGGTATTTGTAGTGCCACTTCCACTGATAGCCGGTGACCTGGATATCGATATCCGGCTCACTGGCGTCGTACATCTTGATCAGGGTGGCCGTCGCGGGGATCGCCATCGCCACCAGGATCAGGAACGGCACGATGGTCCAGAGAATTTCGACGGTGGTGCTTTCATGAAATTTTGCGGCCACCTGCCCGGTCGAGCGGCGGTGGAGGATCATCGACCAGAACATGGCGCCGAAGACGATGATGCCGATCGCTACACAGATCCAGAAAATGGTCATGTGCAGGTCAAACACAGCGTGACTGATTTCAGTCGCTCCAGGCGCCATATTCACAGTCCATGCGGCGTGTGCCGGACTGAAAATCGACCACAACAGGAGGCCCATCCAGACTTGTGGATGTCGCATCATTGCGGGTTCCCCTTATCGTTCTTGTTATCCCGCCGGCTTTCACCTGCGGCAAGGGAGCGGCTGCATCAGACTACGAACTTGAATCGCCGGGCCTTGCTGCGTGGGCAGTCGGGCGTCATCAGCTAACTCCATTCAAACCCGAGTATAGACAGCGAGTGGGACCTCGCAATGTCAGGGCGTAAATCATCTGAAACAGCTGGGACTTGCGTTGAAGGTCCCGAATGGAGAAGGATGCAGACGAGTGGTGGCAAATGGTTATAACTTTGCTGTCTCAACGATGAAACAATTATGACAAATGCGTCTTAAGCGTTTCGGTCACCCAGCTAAGTTATGTCTTCCCTATTTCATTGCCTTCGTTTCCTGGAGTATTCATGAACACCGCCGCATTGCGCGAGCAGATCCAAAAAGCCCAACAACACGAAGCCGATACCGGTCTGCTGATGCGTCAGCTGGAAAGCAAACTGCCTCAACTGCATCCTTCGATCCAATTGCCGGAAGCGGATGCCCACGGCGTGCTGACGCGTTTTGTCGCTGCCTACATCGATGAAGTGCCGGATCTGTTGGATGCAGCCAATGAAGTCGCCAGGGAAGCCGGTATCGAGTCACAGATCAAACCGGTACTGAAAATTGCCGAGCAGTACTTCCTCCAACCTCCCAATATCATGGCGGGGCATGTCGGGCTGGACAGTCTGCTGGATGAAGCCTATCTGGCGCATCGGTTCGTCGAAGAGGTCAACGACCTGTACATCAAGCATTTTGGCCAGCCATTGATCCCCTTGGACATGACGGTTGCCAATCTCATTGCCCACCAATTGATCGGTGAGGCCTTTGCCAACCAGTTGGACGAAGTGGTGCACCACGCGGTCGTGAGCATGCTCGACGACGAGAGCTTCGCGCTGGAGTCGGTAGAGGTCTACCGAGAAAAACTCAGCAGCCCGGACACCGGCGCTGCCTGGAAGCGCTGGCCGTGCATGTCGCGCCGACTGGGTGTGGGGCTTGAGTTGGAGGCGTGAGCCTTTACCCCTAACCCCTGTAGGAGCGAGCATGCTCGCTCCTACAGGTTATTTATACGGCCGAACCTATTCCGGTATTCGTCCGCACACGCCCTTCCAGCCTGCGCTTCAACCCCCGCGACTCAATCACCAACTTCGAACCCTTGGCCGCATTGGCCCGTCCCCATTCTTCCAGCAGTTCCAGGCACGAGTGATCGATGTAGCTCAGGTTGTTGAGCGGAACATGCACTCTCGAGCCATCGGGGATGGTCCCTAGCACCTGCGTGAGGGCCGGTACCTTGAGAAAGGTCGCGGCGCCGACCAGGCGCAATTCCATCTCTCCATCCCTGGGCAGGTCGATCAGGCTAATCTTCAACCGCGAAGCCTTCAGCGCCAGCTTCACCAGGGTCAGGCCAAAACCGATCAGCACGCCGGTCAACAAGTCAGTAAAGATGATCGCCAAGGCAGTGGCCGCGTAGGTGAACATCGGCATCCGGCCATAGCGTCCCAAACCCTTGAAGACCTTCAAGTCCACCAACTTGAAGCCAGTGTAGACCAGCACACCTGCCAGGCTCGCCACCGGAATGCTCTGAAGCACGCTGGACAACAGCAACACGAACGCGAGCAACCAAAGGCCATGGAAGATCGTTGAAAAACGGGTTGAGGCGCCTGCCTGGACGTTGGCCGAACTGCGCACGATTACACCCGTCATCGGTAATGCGCCCAACAGGCCGCAGAGCATATTGCCGACGCCCTGGGCACTGAGTTCGCGGTCGAAGTCCGAGCGCTGGCCGCTGTGCATGCGGTCCACCGCCGCGGCGGACAGCAGGGTCTCGGCGCTGGCGATGAACGCGACGGCAAGGGCTGCGATCAGCAGCGTCGGGTCCGCAAGGTTGAGCAAGTCCGCCGGTTTCAGCCAGTCGATGGCCTCTGCCAGATTGGCTGGGACCTCCACCCGTTTGACATGCAACGCCAGCAGCAGGCTGGCGCCCGTGGCCAAGCCGACGCCGAGCAAGGCGCCGGGAATGAAGCGCAGGGAATGCGGACGGAATTTTTCCCACAACCACATCACGGCAATGGTCGAAAGACCCAGCAATCCCGCTTGCCAGCCAACCGACGGCAACGCTTGAATCAGCGCTGCTGGAAAAGCTGCCAGGTTATCCAGCCCAGAGGCTTTGGGCGCTGCGTCGAGCATCACGTGCACCTGTGACAACACGATCAGCACGCCAATCCCGGCGAGCATGCCGTACACCACCGCTGGGGCCGTGACTCGAAACCAGCACCCCAGCTTCAGTCGGCCGGCCACCAGTTGCAGCAAACCGGCCAGCAACAGAATGGGTCCGAGCATGGCGATGCCATGCTGGCGCACCAACTCAAACACCAGCACGGCCAAACCTGCGGCCGGCCCACTGACTTGCAACGGCGAGCCTGCGAGCCAGCCCACGACCAGTCCGCCGATGATGCCAGTGATAAGGCCTTTGGCCGGCGGTAATCCCGAGGCGATGGCGATGCCCATGCACAAGGGCAGGGCGACCAGAAACACAACCACCGAAGCCAATAGCTCCCGTGGCAGAACAGCTTTGAGTTGCGCTGCACGCATGGTGATTCTCCCGAAGTTTTCTTCAGGCATGGCGAGGCCGGACCGCTGAAACAGCGGCCGGCATCAAACCACACAGATTTTTAGGAGGATTTAGAAGCGCGCTTTGGGCGTCGCCACCGGAATCGGTCGGCTGCCGTCGAGCGGCAGGAAGTCGCCCTGGTCCGCATCGTAGGCTTTGATCTTGCTGGTTTCGATGTCGTAGACCCAGCCATGAATGAACAGCTGACCGTTCGCCATGCGCGAGGCTACCGAGGGGTGGGTACGCAAGTGCTGCAATTGGGCGATGACGTTTTCCTCGGTGAGGACATGCATCGTCTCGTTTTCATCGGCGCAGTTACAGTTGTCGTGCACCATGGTTTTCGCCACTTCGGCATGTTGCAGCCAGGCTTTTACCGTGGGCATCTTTTCCAGGCTGGCGGGGTTTAGTACTGCGCGCATGGCGCCGCAATCGGAATGGCCGCAAATGATGATGTGCTGCACACCCAGCGCCAGTACCGCGTATTCGATGGCGGTGGAAACACCGCCATTCATCTGGCCGTAAGGCGGGACGACGTTACCGACGTTGCGGGTGACGAACAGATCACCCGGCGAACTGTGGGTGATCAGTTCAGGCACGATGCGCGAGTCGGCGCAGGTAATGAACATCGCCCGGGGTTTTTGCGCCGTGGCGAGTTTTTTGAACAGTTCTTCCTGCTGCGGAAAAACCTCGTGATGAAAATGCAAAAAACCGTCAATGATGTGTTGCAGCGCTGCATCGGCGCTTTCTGCCTCGGGTGAGGCCGAAACCGACGCAGCCAACGGCTGTTTATCCTTGTCACTCATGAAGTCTTCCTCATTGGCGGAGTCAGGGGGATTTTCCCGTTTTGTCCGGCGTGAAGCCAGTGGCTGTTTAAAAAACGTCCAGGTGAGAAATCTCGACCCGTCAGTCACTCGATGAACAAGGTAGTCGTTGAAACTTAACTCAAACTGAATCAAAGGCTCTGGGACGCGTGTTCCAGATCACGCCAAGCGTGACCGGACTGAATCTTTCATACATTCCCACTCATGAACCATAGGCCTATTGTCCTTAAATCAGCGACATCTGGCGACCCGGCGGACAAAAGGCATCGCAGTCCAGATTGAAACCATCACGACGGTTGAGCCCCAGACGTTTGATCGTCTTGGCAAAACGTTGCGCCAGCAGGTCGGCAAACGGGCCCTCCCCCCGCATCCGACTGCCAAATCGACTGTCGTAGAGCTCTCCGCCCCGGCTCTGGCGGATCAGACTCAACACATGGGCAGCCCGCTGGGGGTAATGGGCCGCCAGCCACTCCTCGAACAATGGCGCCACTTCCAGAGGCAGGCGCAACATCATGTACGCCGCACTTTGCGCTCCCGCCGCGTCTGCGTCGGTCAGCAGGTTTTCAAGCTCGCTGTCGTTGATCATCGGAATCATCGGCGAGCACAGTACGCCCACTGGAATCCCGGCCTCGCGCATCACGCGAATAGCCCGAAGGCGAGCCTTGGGAGCGGCGGCACGGGGTTCGAGGATGCGTTTGAGCTCATCGTCCAGGGTCGTGAGGCTGATCATCACCGCCACCAATCGCTGCTCGGCGAGTTCAGCCAACAAATCGAGGTCGCGCAGGATCAACGAGCCCTTGGTGATGATGGTCACCGGGTGCCTGTACCGCAGCAGTACCTCCAGGGTTTTGCGGGTGATCTTGTGCTCGCGTTCGATCGGCTGATAAGGATCGGTGTTGGAGCCCAGGTTAATCGGAGCGCACTGGTAGCCGCGCTTGCTCAACTGTTCTTCGAGCACCTCGGCCGCGTTGGTCTTGGCAATCAACCGGGTTTCGAAATCCAGCCCGGGCGACATATCCCAATAGGCATGACTGGGCCGCGCATAGCAGTAAATGCATCCGTGCTCGCAGCCACGGTAGGGATTGATGGAGCGGTCGAAGGGCAGGTCAGGCGAGTTGTTACGGGTGATGATGGTTTTCGCTTTCTCGATTTGCACCTCGGTGCCCTGAGTGACCGGTGCTTCTTGAAACCAGCCGTCGTCGTGCGTCACCGAGCGGTTCGGGGCGAATCGGTTGTGCGGGTTGGTGGCGGTGCCGCGACCGCGGGGTGGTAAAGGCGTGTTCATCGGGCAGCACTCAAAAACTGTATGTCTATACAGTATCGAAGGTCGTGCGAATCAGCCAGTGCCGTTTGGCACTTCACATTGCCGATGTGTGTTGTCCTCTTGGTTATGGAGAGATCGTTGCAACTCTGGGAAACATAAAGCGAATAGCTCGAAAGTTACCTTGATCAGTAATATCCAGCTCGCACGAGGTGTCGTGTATTCACTTATTAAATGGAACTTAAAGAATGTCGTTTTTTAATCAACGCGGTATCTTTTTACAACTATTGGCCCCCAGTGCGACCAATCCTCGGGAAGCACAAGTCTCTATGCAACTTGCTCGCAAGGAGTCGATTTGGAATCCAGAAATAGAGCAGGTGAAGGAGACCCTTGAAGATAACGTCTACGTGACGGCGGTCTCCGACGATGGCGGCCGCTCCTTCGATATCAAGAATTTGAAGAGCGATATCGACGGTGACGGCGATATCGATAATGACGACAGGCAAAAATTGTTGGCCCTGGCCGCTGCTTATTCGGCAATCGTCAACCCTTGATAGTTTTATCGAACGAGCCTGCATGAAATTCATGTAGGCTCGTTTTTGAAGTAAGCACGCCAAAGTTTTACTGTTCACAATCTTTTGACAGGACGCTCACGGTCCTTTGACCGTTTACGGCTCAACATCGGCGCCATCATCCTTTCATGGTCGTCAAGTATGTCTTCACGTTCAATTTGCGCGATGTGCCTGTCGCTGGTTGCCTTGTTCAACCTGACGTTCGCGGTCGCTGACGACTCGGTCGTGTCCCACCCCTCGGATTGGGCCCAACCGGTCGAGGCCCGGTACAACCTTTTCCAGATGTCCCCGACTCTTTATCGCAGCGCGCTACCCGACAGTACTGCGGTGCCGCTATTGGAAAAGCTCGGCATTGCGACTGTGATCAACTTCCTGCCGGAGTCCGATTCCAGTTGGCTGGCCAAGCCCGGTATCGAACGTGTTCAGTTGCCTTATCGTACCAATCATGTGGACGATGCCGATGTCATCAAGGCTCTGCGCACGATCCAGACGGCCGAAGCCAAAGGGCCAGTGCTGATGCACTGCAAACATGGTTCCGATCGCACTGGCCTGATGGCCGCCATGTATCGGGTGGTCGTGCAAGGTTGGAGCAAGGAAGATGCCCTGAGCGAAATGACCGAGGGCGGCTTTGGTGACAACAAGCACTTCAAGGACAGTATCCGTTACATGATGCAGGCCGACGTGGAAAAACTGCGCACGGCGCTGGCCAACGGGGATTGCAGCACCAGTCCGTTTGCCGCGTGCTCCATGAAAAACTGGTTCAAGTCAGCCCACGTCGAATGAGTGGCGCCCGCCACCGCAATGCGCGGTGGCGGCGATGCCGGGCATCAGTGCTGCTCGTCAGGCTTTTTCTTCAGTTTCGGGTTCGGGAAAAACTGCACCGCCTGAACCTTGGCGTCTGGCACCTTCAGCGCTGAAACGTTGACCCGCGTCCCTAACTCCTTCGGCACCGACAGCCCTTGTTCATTTAGGGTATCGGTATAACCGCAGGCCACACACTCGCGATGCGGGACGCTGTCCTCGCTCCACATCATGAGCTTATCCGGCTCGCTGCACGCCGGGCAGACCGCCCCGGCGATGAAGCGTTTTTTTGTCTTCACAGGCACCTCACTCATGCTGCCGCTTCCTCACTGAGGCCGCTGTGGCGCAACAGTGCGTCAATCGAAGGCGCGCGGCCACGGAAGTCGACGAACAGCACCATCGGCTCCTGGGAACCACCGCGTGCCAGGATCGCCTCACGGAACGCGCGACCGGTTTCGGCGTTGAGTACGCCGTCTTCTTCAAATTTGGAGAAGGCGTCGGCTGACAGCACTTCAGCCCATTTGTAGCTGTAGTAGCCGGCTGCGTAACCGCCGGCGAAAATGTGCGCGAAGCTGTTGGGGAAGCGGTTGTACGCGGGTGGGCGCATGACCGACACCTCGTCTCGCACGCCTTCGAGCACCTGCAATACACTGCGGCCATCGCCGTGGGTCGCGTGCAGTTCGAAGTCGAACAACGAGAATTCCAGCTGGCGCACCATCATCAGACCGGATTGGAAATTCTTCGCGGCGAGCATCTTGCCCAGCAGGTCTTGTGGCAGGGGCTCGCCGGTTTCGAAGTGACCGGAAATCAGCGCCAGGCCTTCCGGCTCCCAGCACCAGTTTTCCATGAACTGACTCGGCAGTTCGACCGCATCCCACGCCACGCCATTGATGCCGGACACACCGGCGTGTTCTACGCGGGTCAGCAGGTGGTGAAGGCCGTGACCGAACTCGTGGAACAGCGTGGTGACTTCATCATGGGTCAACAGCGCTGGCTTGCCGCTGTCGGCCGGGGTGAAGTTGCACACCAGGTTGGCTACGGGGCTTTGCAGTGCACCTTGTGCCGTGCGGCGACGGTCGCGGGCGCCGTCCATCCAGGCACCACCACGCTTGTTGGCGCGCGCGTAGAGATCAAAGAAGAAGCGACCGACATGCTGGCCGTTTTCCTTGATTTCAAACAGGCGCACATCCGGGTGCCAGGTGTCGAAACCTTTTTGCTCCGTGATCTCGATGCCGTACAGGCGCTGGACGATGGCAAACAGGCCGCTCAGCACTTTGTCGATCGGGAAGTAGGCGCGCAGAGCTTCCTGGGCCACGCTGTAGCGCTGTTCGCGCAGTTTTTCACCGTAGAAACCGCTGTCCCAGCTTCGCAGGTCCGGGCAACCCTGCTCGGCGGCGTAGGCCTTGAGCTGTTGCAGGTCCTGTGAGGCAAAGGGTTTGCTGCGCTTGGCCAGGTCGCGCAGGAAACTCAGCACCTGATCACTGGACTCGGCCATTTTGGTGGCCAGGCTCAACTCGGAGAAGCTGGCGAACCCGAGCAGTTTGGCCAGCTCCTGTCGCAGATCGAGGATCTCTTCCATGACAGGGCCATTGTCGTTCTGGCCGGCATTCGGGCCTTGGTCCGACGCGCGGGTGCAGTACGCCGCGTAGACTTCTTCACGCAGGGCACGGTCTTGGGCGTACGTCATCACGGCGTAGTAGCTGGGGAATTCCAGGGTGATCAGGAAACCTTCCAGTCCTTTTGCCTGGGCGGCTGCGGCCATCTGTGCCTTGGCCGAATCGGTCAGGCCGGCGAGGGCGGCTTCGTCGATCACGTGTTTGGTCCAGGCTTGCGTGGCGTCGAGCAACTGGTTGGAGAAGCGGCTGCCCAGTTCCGAGAGCTTGCTCTGCACTTCGGCATAACGCTTCTGCTCGGCTTCCGGCAGGTCGATACCCGACAGGCGGAAGTCACGCAGGGAATGTTCCAGGATAGTTTTTTGCGCCACGTCGAAACCGGCGGCCTCGGGACTGTTGGCCAGGGCCTGGAAGGCTTCGAACAATTCGCGGTTCTGGCCCAGCTCAGTGGAGTAGGCACTCAGGGCCGGCAGGCACGATTCATACGCTTCACGCAGTTCGGCGCTGTTACACACGGCATTGAGGTGGCTGACCGGGCTCCACGCTGCGCCCAGGCGATCGTTGAGTTCATCCATCGCCAGTACCAGGCCGGCCCAGGTCGGTTGTTTGCCCTGGGTCTTGAGGATCTCGATAATAGCGGCGCGGTTGTCAGCCAGGATCTGTTCAATGGCCGGTTGCACGTGTTCGGCACGGATGGCGGAAAACGGCGGCAGGTCGTAGGACTGCAAAAGAGGGTTGTTCACGCTCACGGTTGACACCTTGGCTGGAAGAAACATGCAGCCATCTTAATTACAATCGACGCTCACCGCAGCTATCAGCGACAGAGAGAAACACTATCGTGAACCTTCGCAAGTACCAGAACCACACGCCGTTGCTCGGCAGGGGCGCTTTTGTCGACCGTTCAGCGGTGGTGATCGGCGACGTCGAAATCGGCGATGACAGCTCGGTTTGGCCGCTCACGGTGATTCGTGGCGACATGCACCGCATCCGCATCGGTGCACGCACCAGCGTGCAGGACGGCTGTGTGCTGCACATCACCCACGCAGGGCCTTTCAACCCGGAGGGTTTCCCGTGCCTGATCGGCGATGACGTGACCATCGCCCACAAGGTCATGCTGCATGGCTGCACCGTCGGCAGTCGCGTGTTGATCGGCATGGGCAGTATTGTCATGGACGGTGCGGTGGTCGCCGATGATGTGATCATCGGCGCCGGCAGCCTGGTGCCGCCGGGCAAGCGCCTGGAAAGTGGTTTCCTCTATGTTGGCAGCCCGGTGAAGCAGGTACGGCCGTTGACGGACAAGGAGCGGGCCTTTTTCACCTACAGCGCGGCGAACTACGTGAAACTCAAGGACCTGCATCTGGCCGAAGGCTACGACCAGGCCTGACCCCCGACGCTCCAATTCAGGATTCGAAATGCATTACCAAACCGTTTTGTTCGACCTCGATGGCACCCTGACCGATCCGCGTGAGGGGATCACCCGGTCGATCCAGTTCGCATTGGGCAAACTGGGGATCGACGAGCCCGACCTGAGCAAGCTCGAGCACTTCATCGGTCCGCCTTTGTTGCAGGCGTTCATGCAGTTCTATGACTTCGACGAAGCCAAGGCCTGGGAGGCGGTGAATTTTTATCGCGAGCGTTTCAAGGTTACCGGGCTTTACGAGAATCGCGTCTTCGAGGGCGTCACATCGTTGCTGGAAACCCTGAGCGGGCAAGGGCGGCAGTTGTACATCGCCACGTCCAAGCCGTGGATCTTTGCTCGGGAAATTGCCCGTCATTTCGATTTTGCCCGGCACTTCAAGGTGATCTACGGCAGCGAACTGGACGGCACCCGCACCAATAAAGTCGAGCTCATCGCCCACCTGATGGCGGAAGAAGACCTGGACCCGGCCAACACCCTGATGATTGGCGACCGCAAGCACGACCTGATGGGTGCGAACAGCAACGGCCTGGATGCGGCAGCGGTGGGGTATGGGTTTGGCAGTCGCGAAGAGCTGAGCGCCGAGGCGCCGGCTTATCATTTCCAAACGCTGGACGAGATGCACCAGGCGTTTTTGCGGCGTTAGCAAGAAAGCTATCGCGGGCAAGCGCGCTCCCACAATGTATTTTGTAAACAATGCAAATCCCTGTGGGAGCGCGCTTGCCCGCGATAGGGCCCTACAAGCCGCCAGATTTGTCTGCCTCCGCCAAAGCCCTCAATGCCGCCTTCCGCTCCTCGATCGGCAACACCGCCAACTTCTCCACCGCGGCATAGAAAGCCACCCAATCGCCATTTTGTTGCCTGAACAACTCCGCAAACGCCGGCACCCACTGGTCATACAAACCAAACGGCAATAACCGTGCATTGTTCATCGGCGCGTTTATCCACGCGTCATAACGTTTATCCCCGGCCCACTGACTATCCCGCAACGTACGGTACTGGCTGCGCAGCCGTTCGAATTCCGCGGCCTTGCGCTGGCGCATCTCCCCGGCGGCCAACGTCTGCGCGTACAACCGTTCAAGCCTTGAGCGCGTCTGCAGGACCAGTTCGATGAATTGATCCCGTTGCTGCCCCTGATGCCCCTTGTCCGGCGGCAAACCGCGATAGGCGCGCCACTGCCGCGTGCCTTGCTGTTCCACAAATGTGGCGAAGGACTCGTTGAACTCCGTGTCGTCCTTCACATAAACACGCTGGTGCGCCAGCTCATGGAAGATCAGCGTCGCCAGCCGCTCGTCACCCCAACCCGTCATCGAGCTGACGATCGGATCGTTGAACCAACCGAGCGTCGAATAAGCCTCGACGCCGCCGATCGACACGTCCATACCTTGCTCTCGCAGCAAAGCCGCCTGGCCTCGGGCCGCACTCTGGGTGTAGTAACCGCGGTAGGCGACGCAGCCGGCGATGGGGAAACAATGGTTTTGCGGCGACAGAGAAAACTCCGCCGTGGCGAACACGTTCCAGACGACGAACGGTCGACCAATATCGGCGTACAGGCGGTAGCTCTGGTTATCCGGCAGATGCAGTTGCTGGCTGGCGAATGTTCGTGCCCTCTGCGACTCGGCCAGTCGCGCGCGCAAAATCGGGTCGCGGGACGGGTCGGCAATGACCTGCGAAACCGGCTCCCGGGCGCGCAGCAATTGCAGCTGACCATTGGCCAGTTGGCCGTAGTAACTGACGCTGGTGCAGCCATTGATTAATAAAAGCAGCGTACCTGGAAACAAAACGCGCAAAACGCGATCAAGTAACCCAAGGCTTGGAAGCGGCCTGATCAAAATAAAATCATCCCTGGAAAGTCTGCCCGCAAGACTATCCCGCCTGACTGGAGCTCCGCTATGCGCAAGATGATGCTGACGGGAAGCCTGTTGATGCTGACAGGTTGTGCAGGTTTCGGTTTACCCCACCATGACCCCTCGCAAGCGTGGATCGATCTTGATTCGCCACAGCAAGACACCGCGCTCCAGGCGCTGGAGGTCGATGCCAAGGCTTCCACGGACAAACGCTATTTCGAGGTTCAGCCTGGCAGCCATGAGCTGACGGTGCGTTATCAGTTTGCGGTGGAGCCGAGCAACATTGGGCCGGGCGCCGAAACACTTTGGCGCGATTGCCAGATGAACGTGAAATTCAACGGCTTCAATGCCGGTGAGAAATATCAGTTGCAAGCCGGCAATATCGGCTTCCGGCCGTGGGCCAAACTCTATGATCAACAGCGAAACGTGATTGGCCAGGGCACACCGGCAGGCTGCCAGCGGACCTGATCGGCGCTATGCTGAATGTCTAATCCTCGGGACATTCATCATGCGCAGGTTGTTGCTATTGCTCGTGGCTGGCGCCATCGCTGGCTGCCAGAGCCCTTTACCGGCGGTCAATCCGCAGATGGCCTGGGTGGATTTTGCGACGCCCACTCCCGGTGGCAAGCTGATGATGGCTGAACGCCTGGATCACCAGCGCTTGCGCGACGGGCGTTTTTTCCAGGTCACCCCCGGCAGCCATGAACTGCGTGTGCGCTTCGATTTCGAGGTCTTTGGCGGTGGTGGCAGCCTGATGACCGGCCCCGTGGAGCGGTTGTGCTACCTGACCATCCGCTACGACCATTTCGAAGCGGGCCAACGCTACGTGTTGGAAGGCCGCTCCCTGGCGTTCACGCCCAGCGCCCGGCTGTACAACGCCAAGCGTGAGATCGTGGCCGAAGACCGCGAAGTCAACTGCATCATCTAAGCGAATCAGCGGTCGTTCTTCTGGTAGATGATGGCTTTGGTGCCGTTATCGCAAGTGCCGACGACCATGGCGACGTCATGCTTTTCGGCTTCTTCCTTCGACACGATTTCCAGCGTGTAGGAGGGCACGGCATTCGCCTGGATTTTCACCTCGATTTCGTTCTTCAATTCTTCGCAGTCCTTGGGCGCGGCCAATGCCGAAGTTGCCAGCGCAGTGCAAATAACCGCCAGGGCAAAACGTTTCATCGATGAAGCTCCTTTAAGGCAGCACGCAGGGGTTTGCGTTTTCGTTGCTGTCATTTATTCGACCACAAACGCGCCGTTCGGGTTTTGTTTCTGCGTAAAAAAATCGCAGCCGGGGCAGGCTGCGATTCGTCTGTCGCGGCGAGGTGAAATCAGCTGACCAGCGTGGCCTCCAGCGTGATCTTTGCATTCAGCACTTTGGACACTGGGCAACCTTCCTTGGCTTTGTTGCTTAGCTCTTCGAATTGCGCCTGGGTGGCACCGGGGATTTTGGCTTTCATGATCAACTTCACGGCGGTGATCGCAAAGCCACCCTCCACCTGGTCAAGCACCACTTCGGCGTTGGTGTCGATGCTGTCGGCCTTGAGGCCGGCGTCGCCGAGAATCATTGAAAAAGCCATGGAGAAGCAGCCTGCGTGGGCCGCGCCAATCAGTTCTTCCGGGTTAGTGCCCTTGCCGCCCTCAAAACGCGCCTTGAAGCCGTATGGCGCTTCTCTCAAAACGCCGGTTTCCGTGGAAATGGAGCCGATGCCGGTTTTCAGATCACCTTCCCAATGCGCCGATGCCTTCTTGGTAATAGCCATGTCTGCCTCCTCAGAATCCGGCGCGAAGTGCCGCGCCTTGGTGGTTTTACTTGCCAAGGTTCTGAGGATAGACGGTGATGCAAAGTTCACCCTATCTGTTAAATCCGACTAAATTCGTAGGAAATTTCCACGCGCCTCTTGAAACTCGGGTATATGCCCTCATTGCATGAAGCACGCTATGCATTCGGCAGGTTTTCGTTCGTCATAAAAAACCTGCGCCAATTGGAGAAGCAGGATTATGAAACGACTGTCCGATATCAAGTTTTCGACCCTGGATCTGGTGCCTGTGCGCGAGAACGGCAGCGCGGCTCAATCGCTGCGCAATTCCCTGGACTTGGCGCAGCATGTCGAGAAATTTGGCTACACCCGGTTCTGGGTCGCCGAACACCACAACATGGACGGGATCGCCAGTTCAGCGACTTCGGTGTTGCTCGGTTACCTGGCCGGTGGTACTTCAACGATTCGGGTGGGCTCGGGTGGGGTGATGTTACCCAACCATGCGCCGCTGGTGATTGCGGAGCAGTTCGGCACCCTCGAAAGCCTGTATCCAGGTCGCATTGACCTGGGCCTGGGTCGTGCCCCCGGTTCCGATCAGATGACCGCCCGCGCTCTGCGCCGTGAACGTTCCGGCAGCGCTGACGATTTTCCGGAAGATGTCGCAGAACTGATGCGCTACCTCGGTCCGCGTACACCGGATCAACGCGTCATCGCGATGCCGGGCACCGGCACTCAGGTGCCGATCTGGTTGTTGGGTTCCAGCTTGTTCAGCGCCCAGTTGGCGGGGGAGCGCGGTTTGCCCTATGCATTTGCTTCCCATTTTGCTCCGCGCTTCATGCACGAAGCGATTCGTGTCTACCGCAATCACTTCAAACCATCAGCCGTCCTGGAAAAGCCCTACGTGATGCTGGGTGTTCCGTTGGTGGCGGCTGACACCGATGAACAAGCCGATTACCTGGCGACCTCTGTCTACCAGCGTATTCTCGCGTTGATGCGTGGGCAGAGTCTGGTGCAGCGCCCACCGGTGAAAACCATGGACGGTTTGTGGTTGCCCCATGAGAAAGAAGCGGTCGGTGATTTCCTTGGTCTGGCAATGGTCGGCAGCCCGCAGAAGATTCGCGCCAAACTGGAGGTGCTGGTTGAGCAAACCCAGGCCGATGAGTTGATCTTCACTTGTGACCTGTATGAGCACGCCGACCGCGTGCATTCCTATGAGCTGCTGGCGCAGTTGATGAAGGGCTAAGCCACTCCTACAGGGGTAAGCAGAAAAAAACCGACGCCAATGGCGTCGGTTTTTTTGAGCGCACTCAACCGCGCTTGTAGACGATTTCCTTGGTGCCTTTTTCACAGGTGCCGACCACTTTTCCGTCAGCCGCAGTGCCTTTATCGACAATCTCCAGCGAATAGTTCGACGCACCCTTGGCGTCGATCTTGGCCGCAATTTCGGCCTTCAACTCTTCGCATGGTTTGCCATTAGCCAGCGCTGTACCTGCGAGACTCAACAATCCTACCGCCAACATAAACTTCTTCATCGGTCGCACTCCCTGGTCGGATCAAAGGGAGCATCCAGCCATGTGCCGGATGCACACATATAGCGCTTTGCCATTCCCTATGGCACTCGGCCAGCGCGCAAGTTCAGAAGACTCGCTCAAACTCAGCTGCTGGCAATCTTGAATCCTACTTTGAGTGTCACCTGGAAGTGAGCGGCCTTGCCGTCCCGGATGTGCCCGCGAGTTTCGGTCACTTCAAACCATTCCAGATGCTTGATGCTCTTGTTGGCTTCGGCCAGCGCGTTGTTGATGGCGTCTTCGATGCTGCTGGTAGATGAGCCGACAAGCTCGATTTTCTTGTAGGTGTGATGGTCAGTCATGGGCGTTCTCCTTGGGTGTGAATACAGCCTAGCAGTGATTTTCGTATTACTTCTGGCGGCCAATCCCACGCAGAAGTTCAGATTTACTGCACTTTCTCGAACCCCTGAAGTCCCAATCAACACACGCCACTCATCACCAACGCAGGAGAGCCACCATGGCCAACACCTCTTTACGTAAAGCCTCATTGCAAAGCATGGAAGCCGAGATCGAGAGTCTGCTGAAGTCTTTGGAAAGTCTGAAGGATGACGCCTCGGACGAGTCGCGTAAAACGCTCAAGGCGCTGAAAACCAATGCCGAGAGCGCGCTGAAACATTCGCGTCACCTGCTCAGCGATGCGTATGAGGAAGTCAAAGTCAAAACCCGCGAAACCGGGATCGCCACCCGAGACTATGCACAGGAACACCCGTGGACGACTGCCGGTGTGGCGGTGGGCGCCTTGGGTCTGTTGGCCGCTTATTTGCTGTGCAAACGCGACTGATCTGTCTGGCGCAGCTCGGTTTTCAGCCACTGCGCCAATTGCCGGGCGCGCCCGTCAGCGGCGCGCTTGGGTAGCCACAACGCCAGTTGCGCCGGGGTTTCACTGAAACCCCATGGCGCAATGAGGCGACCGGCCCTCAAGTCCTCGGCCACCAAAGGTTGCGGGGCAATCGCCACGCCCAGCCCGGCCACGGCGGCCTCCAGCAAATAATACAAATGCTCGAAACCCTGCCCGTACTTCAACGCTTTAGCGTCGAGGCCATTTTGCTGTGCCCAGCTTGGCCAGGCTTGCGGTCGTGAGGTGGTGTGCAGCAAAGGTTCGTTCAACAAGGCACTGGCCGGCGCAGTTTCGAGGCGTTGGTAGCCAGTGAAGCGAGGGCTCATCACCGGACCGATGCGTTCGCTGATCAGCTCATGGACCTGCATGTCCGCGGGCCATGGCGGTTCGGCAAACAGCAGCAAGGCATCCAGTCCGGGGCGGCGGGGGTCGAGGTCGCCTTCACCGGCCGAAAGGTGCAGGCGCAGGTCCGGGAGGTCGGCATTCAACCGGCCCAGGCGCGGAATGAACCAGCGCGCCAGCAGACTCCCCGAGCACCCGAGCACGAAGGGGGCGTCGGCGGTGCTCTGGGTCAGATCGGCGCAGACGGTGCGCAAACGTTCGAAGGCTTCGCCACTGGCATCGCGCAGCCGCACGCCGGCATCTGTGAGTTTAAGGCCGCGACCATCCTTGACGAACAGGCTCACGCCCAAGTGTTCTTCCAGGACTTTCAATTGCCGGCTCACCGCGCCGTGGGTCACGTGCAACTGCTCGGCAGCCTGACTGACACTGTTCAAGCGGGCAGTGGCTTCGAAGGCGCGCAGGGCGTTGAGCGGGGGAAGGTCGTGGCTCATGAGATCTGTGAGTTTTCCTGACAGGTTGCGGCGATCTTATCGGTTTTCAGGCCGGGGCGTCAGGGGTAGAGTTAAGCCCACTTGCTGTTCACCAGCCTCCCACGCATTCAAACGGAGCGACCCATGACCCAGACTAATCTGCGCAACGGCCCCGACACCAACGGCCTGTTTGGCACGTTCGGTGGCCGCTACGTTGCCGAAACCCTGATGCCGTTGATCCTCGACCTGGCCCGTGAATACGAAGCAGCCAAGGAAGATCCGGCGTTCAAGGAAGAACTCGCCTACTTCCAGCGTGACTACGTCGGTCGTCCAAGTCCGCTGTATTTCGCAGAGCGCCTGACCGAGGCCTGTGGCGGCGCGAAGATTTACCTTAAGCGCGAAGAGCTGAATCACACCGGCGCGCACAAGATCAACAACTGCATCGGCCAGATCCTGCTGGCACGTCGCATGGGCAAAAAACGCATCATCGCCGAGACCGGCGCCGGCATGCACGGCGTGGCAACCGCCACCGTGGCCGCACGGTTCGGTCTGGAGTGCGTGATCTACATGGGCACCACCGATATTGAACGCCAGCAGGCCAACGTGTTCCGTATGAAGCTGCTGGGCGCCACGGTGATTCCGGTAGTGGCCGGCACCGGCACCTTGAAGGATGCAATGAACGAAGCCCTGCGTGACTGGGTGACCAACGTCGACAGCACCTTCTACCTGATCGGCACAGTCGCGGGCCCGCATCCTTATCCGGCGATGGTTCGCGACTTCCAGGCGGTCATCGGCAAGGAAACCCGCGACCAATTGCAAGCCCAGGAAGGTCGACTGCCTGACAGTCTGGTGGCTTGCATCGGGGGTGGCTCCAACGCCATGGGCCTGTTCCATCCATTCCTCGATGACACGGGTGTCCAGATCATCGGTGTTGAAGCGGCCGGCTACGGTATTGAAACCGGCAAGCACGCGGCCAGCCTCAATGGCGGTGTTCCGGGTGTGTTGCACGGCAACCGCACCTTCCTGCTACAGGACGACGACGGCCAGATCATCGATGCCCACTCGATTTCCGCCGGCCTCGATTATCCGGGTATCGGTCCGGAACATGCCTGGTTGCATGACATCGGTCGTGTCCAGTACACCTCGGTGACTGACGACGAAGCCCTCGATGCTTTCCACAAATGCTGCCGCCTGGAAGGGATTATTCCAGCACTGGAAAGTGCCCATGCCCTGGCTGAAGTGTTCAAACGCGCGCCCACCCTGCCCAAGGACCACTTGATGGTGGTGAACCTGTCCGGTCGTGGCGACAAAGACATGCAGACCGTGATGCACCACATGGAAAACTCTCAAGCCAAGCAGGAGAAACACTGATGAGCCGCCTGCAAACGCGTTTTGCCGAACTCAAGCAACAGAATCGTGCCGCGCTGGTGACTTTCGTCACCGCTGGCGACCCGAGCTATGACACCTCCCTGGCGATCCTCAAGGGTTTGCCTGCCGCTGGCGCGGATGTGATCGAGCTGGGCATGCCGTTCACCGATCCAATGGCCGACGGTCCGGCGATCCAATTGGCGAATATCCGCGCCCTGGGTGCCAAGCAGAACCTCAAGAAAACCTTGCAGATGGTTCGCGAGTTCCGCCAGGACAACAGCGAAACGCCGCTGGTGCTGATGGGCTATTTCAACCCGATTCACATGTACGGCGTGCCGCGTTTCATTGCCGATGCCAAGGAAGCGGGTGTCGATGGCCTGATCGTGGTCGACATGCCGCCCGAGCACAATGGCGAGCTGTGCGATCCGGCCCAGGCGGCCGGCATCGATTTCATCCGCCTTACCACGCCAACAACGGATGATGCGCGCCTGCCCACCGTGTTGAACGGCAGCTCCGGCTTCGTCTACTACGTATCGGTTGCCGGTGTGACCGGTGCGGGCGCGGCCACACTGGAACACGTTGAGGAGGCCGTAGCACGCCTGCGTCGCCACACCGATTTGCCGATCAGCATCGGTTTCGGCATCCGGACGCCGGAGCAGGCGGCGTCCATCGCGCGTCTGGCTGATGGCGTGGTCGTGGGGTCGGCACTGATCGATCACATCGCCAACGCATCGACGCCCGATCAAGCAGTCGATGGCGTATTGAGCCTGTGCGCGGCGTTGGCCGATGGCGTGCGAAAGGCCCGCATCGATTAAGGCGAGCTACAGTATTTCGTGACACCGGCTCATCGAGGGTCCCAGAACACTGTTCTGGGACCCTTTTTTCATGGCAGTTCCAATCCACCGGCCGCTTTGTGCAACTTGCGCAAATGTTCGCCCACCTGTTTCAGGTTGGCTTCGTTGGCGGCCATCTCGGCGGCACGGCTCGGATCCAGGAGGGCCCGAACTTCTTTGTCGAGATCACCGGTCAGCAGTTGAAGCTGTTTCTGGCGCAGGCTGCTTTCCGATTCCAGGCGCTGCCATTCGTTGGGTTGCGGCAAGCCATAACCGCCGGCGGCCAGCAATTCAGCCGGACGACTGAGGAAGCCGCTGTTGGCGAGGATCTCCTGCAAGGTCGCGTTGGCCTTTTCCATGCCGCCGTTCTTCAGCTCCCGGGCACCGAGGTAGCGTTGCTTCACTTCGTCCTGGGCCAGTACCAACTGCTGGCGGAATGCGGCCTGTTCCAGCAGCAGCAACGCCGCGCTGGTGCGCAAGTCAGCCTGCTCGATCCATGGGCGACGCTCTTCAGCCTTCAGGGACAGCCAGTCCTCGACCTTTTCCTGCTTGATCGGCAGGTGTTTTTTCAGCACGTCGAACATGGCTTGATAGCGATCGCGGAACGAGTCGAAGCGATAGCCCAGGCGCAACGCTTCGCGGGGATCGTCCAGCACGCTGGTGTCTGCCAGCCCTCGGCCCTTGAGCACTTCCAGCAAGCCGTTGGGCATGATGTTGTCGAGTCCGACCAGTTTGGCGTTATTGCTGCCACTGCGCAGCAGTTTCAAGCCTTCCACCGCGCAGTTGTTGGACAGGAAGAAGTAATTGCCGTCGTAGCTCCAGTGCATTTCAGCGGCGTGTTCCACCACGCCCTCGATCTCGTCGCGGGACAGGTTCAGTGGCACCGAGGCGAGGCTGCGCAGTTCGGTTTTGGTGTATTCGTCGATCACCTGGGCCAGCGGCAGGACGAACAGGCGCGACGGATACTTGCCGACCAGCCCGTCCCAGCTCGAGAGTTGCACGTCGCCGACAAAGGCGCGGTAAGACAATACCAGGTGCTGATCCAGATCGAGCCGGCAATCCGGGCCACGGGGGCGCCCCGGTGCACAAATCACCAGGCGCAGCATGCTGTGCCCCCACCGGCTGACCCAGTTCTGGTTGGCCTCGGCCAGCAGATAGTCAACGGCGTACACCCGCTCGGGGTCGACCTGCCCCAGAGGCTGCTTGGCAAAGTCGTTGCCGGCATTGAGGAACGCGAAGGAGCGACTGCAAGTGTCCTTGGCGGCGGGTGCCCAGCCGAAGTGGTCCTTGTAATAGCGATAGAGCGAAGGGCGGCGACAGGCGTAGCTCGGATCGAGCAGGAAATACTCCATGTTGACCGCGACGAATTCCTTGGGGCTGCTCGTTTCGTAGATGTCCGGACTGCGGGCGACCTGGCGGTTGTGTTGTTCACGCTCGCCGCGACGGCCGACGTATTGCGGCCACCCCGCGAGGTCGAGCAGGCGCGGGTCGTCGCTGAGGGTAAAACGTCGGGCGGATTGGCCCCGGCATTCATCGGGGATGCCGATCAGCCCGGCGCTGTTGCTGCGTCGGGTGCAGCGCTGGATCAGCGTACGCTCCGTGGCCGGCCATAGACGCGAGCGATCATAAATGTGGGTGAGTTCGTGCAGCACCGTCGCCAGCATCTCGCGGCGCACCGTGCCGTGGGGGCGATAGGTTTTTTTGCTGGCTGCGCTGCCGTCGGTGAGACTGGCGAGCAGATTGCGATTGAGATCGAGCTCGGACACCAGCGACGCCTGGCCATAGGCATTGCTTGGCATATCGTCGGTCCAGCCGACGTCGATGCGCCGGTCAAGTTGCTCGATGAAACGCGGCGGTAACGCCTGCATCGCTTCATCCAGCAGTGCCTGGCTGGCCTGTTGTTGAGCAGGGCTCAGGCCATCGGTCTTGAGCCGCAGTTGAAGGTCGGCATGGACCGTATTGCTCAGCAGCAATACGGCCCCGGCCAGTAGCCAGGCATTCAATCGCCTCACAATGCGAGGATGGCTTCGGCGAGTGCGTGATCGCTGGCGTCCCGGGCTTCAGGCACACGGGCGCGCAATACATTGATGGCGGCTTCCAGGTTCGCGCCGCGAATGTCACCGTCGGTGGCGACAAAACTCGCTGCATCGTCATGGGCTTCGCGAACGATTTTCGAGTCACGTATGGACGTGGTCGTGTCGGAGGTGAAGTCCAGGGAGCGCCGGGTGGCGTTGAGGAGCATGTTACTGGTGCCAACCAGGGTGTGCGCCTGGGTGACGTCGGCCAGCAACAACAGGCCGAGGGTGGCAATAATCAGCGGGCTACGCATGGAACGACTCCGGAGGAACAAGATTAACTATTGGACGAGAATCGCCTGCGCCAGTTCAAGGTCGCTTGCATGAAGTTTCGGCTGGGTCCGATGCAGATAATTCAGGGCGGACTCCAGTTGTGCTCCGCGCAATTGGCCGTCACTGGCAATGAATGACGCAGCGTCATCCCGGGCGGCCAGCAGCTTACGATCGAAAGGCGCGGAGGTCACCATACTTGTGGCGTAGCCCGAGGCGACGACACCTTGGGTGGTCAGGTCAAAGGCCTGAGCCGAGCCTGCCCAACAGGCGAAAAGAAACGGTGTGATCAGTAGGTGTTTAGGAAAGATCATGGGACTCGACTGTCGAAAGTGAGTCCAAAGGCTAGCGTAACGCCCGGTCTAGAGCCAGTGCTGAGGTGTGGGGACACCGCATCGGTGTCCCGGGGCGGGTGACGCTCAGATCGTCAGGATGGCTTGGGCCAGCTGTGCATCTGTCGCGTCCAGGCCTGGTGCCTGATGGCGGATGTGGTCCAGTGCGCTTTCCAGCTTCACGCCACGGATGGCGCCTTCGCTGGCGACAAAGCTGGCGGCGTCGTCACGTGCGGCGCGCACGATCTTGTCATCGCGGAACGACGAGGTGACGTCCGAAGTGGCATCGGACGTAGCCTTGAGCGCGCCGACGACAGCATCGGTGGTCACAATGAAGCTGGTGGCATGGGCATTGGCAGCCATGGCAAGCAGGGCGGCCGCACTAAGCAGGCGTAGACGGGGCATGGGGATGACTCCTTTGATTGAGCGGATGGAGAGGTGGCGCAGTATCTGGTGAGTCAGACGCCTGTCACACACTCATCGCCACGTTCTGGCTTGATATTAGGCCTGCCTGCGTCGATTCGCACAGCCCTTGTGTTAAACGCCATCATGGATTGCCAGTGCCGCACGTCAATACGAGTGAAGGCGATGGCCGTTGTCAGACGCGCCAAGCTGCAATTGTACTGGTTCAGTGGATGATCTTCACAAACTGTACCTGTTTCACGCTTATCCGCTATTTTGGGTTTTCACAGCACCCGAAACGACAAAACCCGTCGTGGTTTCCCACGACGGGTTTTGCTTGTTCAATTCGGGGGCCGGCGGGTGACCCTTGGGTCAGAGCCAGCGACGCTAAATTAGCGCCAGAACGGCTTGGCCAGTTCTTCGTAGCGTTGTGCTTCGCTAATCCCGGCATCGGCCAGCAGACGCGAATCCAAACGAGCCAGTTGATGGCGGCTGGCGATACGACGCTGCCACAACATCAGGTTGGCGATAACACGAAGAGGCAGGGAAGCCTGGGTCTTTGCAGCAGTATCTTCGAAGAACAGCTCGGAACTGAGTGTACGTTCCATGATTGACATCCTTCCGCTTGTGGCGGGATTAGGTAGTGGTTTAACTGATGCCAATGATCCTCTTGTTTGGCCAGTCCCTCTAGATACAGTTCACCTGTAATGTGAGAGACCAGTTAACTGTTTAAAGGTGGTGTACTGGTCCAATTTGAGGCAACTGTACCTGTCTGCACTTAATTAGTGCGTTTTTGCGCTTTTAGGCAAGCATGGTAGGAAAATAGGGTAGGAAATCGCCGGTACAGTAGTACAGTTTTAAGCAGATTGGTGCCGTGCAATAGACAGCTGACGAAACTGTGTTTGCGTCAGCTGCTGTCTGTACACGTTACTGGGCGAGCATCTTCCCGGTTTCTTCCAGGTTGATGTGCCAGCTCAGGGCATCGCGCAGGATGTGCGGGGTGTGGCCCCCGAGTGCGCAAGCCGCGGTGAAGTAGTCGTTCAAGGCGGGGCGGTAGTCCGGGTGCACGCAATTATCAATGATCACTCGCGCCCGCTCCCGCGGCGCCAGGCCACGCAAGTCAGCCAGGCCGATTTCGGTGACGAGGATGTCGACATCGTGTTCTGTATGGTCGACGTGGCTGACCATCGGCACCACGCTGGAAATGGCGCCGCCCTTGGCAATCGATTTGGTCACGAAGATCGCGAGGTGAGCGTTACGGGCGAAGTCACCTGAACCGCCAATGCCGTTCATCATCCGCGTACCACACACGTGGGTGGAGTTGACGTTGCCGTAAATATCGAACTCCAGCGCCGTGTTGATGCCGATGATGCCGAGACGGCGCACCACTTCCGGGTGGTTGGAGATTTCTTGCGGGCGCAGGACCAGTTTGTCCTTGTAACGCTCGAGGTTACCGAACACGTCACTGTTGCGACGGCTGGACAAGGTGATCGAGCTGCCCGAGGCAAAACTCAGCTTCCCGGCGTCGATCAGATCGAAGGTCGAGTCCTGCAGCACTTCGGAGTACATGGTCAGGTCTTCGAACGGCGAGTCGATCAGGCCGCACATCACCGCGTTGGCAATGTTACCAATGCCGGCCTGCAACGGGCCGAGCTTGTTGCTCATGCGCCCGGCCGCCACTTCCTGTTTGAGGAAGCCGATCAGGTGGTCGGCAATGGATTGGGTGTCGGCGTCGGGGGGCGTTACGGTCGAAGGCGAATCCGCCTGGTCGGTGATGACGATGGCGACGATTTTTTCCGGCGGGATTGGAATGGCGGTGCTGCCAATGCGATCGTCGACCTTGGTCAGCGGAATCGGCGTGCGCGTCGGGCGGTAGGTCGGGATGTAGATATCGTGCAAACCTTCCAGATTCGGGTTGTGCGCGAGGTTGATCTCGACGATCACCTGTTTGGCGAAAATCGCGAAGCTAGCCGAGTTACCCACGGAGGTGGTCGGCACGATGTGGCCTTGCTCGGTAATCGCTACGGCCTCAATCACGGCGATATCTGGCAGTTTGAGCTGCTGGTTGCGCAGTTGCTCGACGGTTTCCGACAGGTGCTGGTCGATGAACATGACTTGGCCAGCGTTGATTGCCTTGCGCAGTGTGCTGTCGACTTGAAACGGCATGCGTCGCGAAAGGACGCCGGCTTCGGTGAGCTGCTTGTCGAGGTCGTTGCCCAAGCTCGCGCCGGTCATCAGCGTGATCTTGAGGGGTGAGACTTTGGCGCGCTCGGCCAATGCATGAGGCACGGCCTTGGCTTCGCCGGCTCGAGTGAAGCCACTCATGCCGACGGTCATGCCGTCCTCAATCAGAGCAGCAGCGTTTTCTGCGCTCATTACCTTTTCCAACAACGAAGGCAAGCGAATACGTTCACGGTACATGGATTGTTATCTCGGGCAACGAAAGCAAGGTGTGCAGTCTAGTGATTTGGAAAAAAATCCTCGCGCGACCATGGTCGAATGCAGACTTGCGATTTAGAGCCTTTGGTCGGTTTTTGACGGCTAATAAAAAACCCCAGCCTACTAAAGGCTGAGGTTTTTGGTATTGCGCTGGAACAAGTTTTAGTCCACGGCTTTGACCATGTCCTCGATGACTTTCTTGGCGTCGCCAAATACCATCATGGTCTTGTCGAGGTAGAACAGTTCGTTGTCCAGGCCGGCGTAACCGCTGGCCATCGAACGCTTGTTGACGATGACGGTCTTGGCCTTGAACGCTTCGAGGATCGGCATGCCGGCAATCGGCGATTTTGGATCGTTCTTGGCCGCCGGGTTGACCACGTCGTTGGCACCCAGCACCAGCACCACGTCGGCCTGACCGAACTCGGAGTTGATGTCTTCCATCTCGAACACCTGGTCGTAAGGCACTTCAGCCTCAGCCAGCAGCACGTTCATGTGGCCGGGCATCCGACCGGCGACCGGGTGGATCGCGTACTTCACGGTCACGCCGTGGTGGGTCAGCTTCTCGGTCAGTTCCTTCAATGCGTGCTGGGCACGTGCCACCGCCAGGCCGTAGCCAGGGACGATGATAACGGTGTCGGCGTTGGTCAGCAGGAAGGTTGCATCGTCTGCCGAGCCAGATTTCACCGGCCGTTCTTCCTTGGCGCCGGCAGGACCTGCGTCGGCGGTATTGCCGAAACCACCCAGCAACACATTGAAGAAGGAGCGGTTCATTGCCTTGCACATGATGTACGAAAGAATCGCACCGCTGGAGCCTACCAGCGAGCCGGCGATGATCAGCATCGAGTTGTTCAGCGAGAAACCGATCCCTGCCGCTGCCCAGCCCGAGTAGCTGTTGAGCATCGACACCACCACTGGCATGTCGGCGCCGCCAATCGGGATGATGATCAACACGCCCATCACGAAGGCCAGGACAAGCATCAGGGCGAAGGCACCGAGGTTGCCAGTCAACATGAAGGTGATGCCCAGGGCCAGTGTTGCAAGACCCAGCAGCAGGTTCAGCTTGTGCTGGCCGCCGAACTGTACCGGTGCGCCCTGAAACAGACGGAACTTGTACTTGCCCGACAACTTGCCGAAGGCGATCACGGAGCCCGAGAAGGTGATTGCACCGATCGCCGCGCCCAGGAACAGCTCCAGACGGTTACCGGCCGGAATCGAGTCGCCCAGTTGCTTGACGATGCCCAGCGATTGCGGCTCGACGACGGCGGCAATGGCGATGAACACCGCTGCCAGGCCAATCATGCTGTGCATGAACGCCACCAGCTCCGGCATCTTGGTCATTTCAACGCGCTTGGCCATGATCGAGCCGGCAGTGCCGCCGATCAGCAGGCCGACGATGACGTATCCGATGCCGGCCGTAGCCAGCTCTGCGCCCAGCTTATAGATGAGGCCGACCGTGGTCAGGATGGCCAACGCCATGCCGAGCATGCCGAACAGGTTGCCGCGCCGCGACGTGGTCGGATGCGACAGGCCTTTGAGGGCTTGGATGAAGCAGATCGACGCGATCAAGTAGAGCGTCGTTACGAGGTTCATGCTCATTACTTCGGCGCCTCTTCTTTCGGGGCTTTCGGGGCTTTTTTCTTGAACATCTCAAGCATTCTGCGGGTGACCAGAAAGCCACCAAACACGTTCACTGCTGCCAGGGCCACCGCCAGGGTGCCCATGGTCTTGCCCAATGGCGTAACGGTCAGTGCTGCGGCGAGCATGGCGCCGACGATCACAATCGCCGAGATTGCGTTGGTGACAGCCATCAGCGGCGTGTGCAGCGCAGGCGTAACGTTCCAGACCACGTGATAACCGACATAAATCGCCAGCACGAAGATGATCAGGTTGTAGATACCGGGGGAGATAAGCTCTTCCATCGTCTGAATCCCTGCTTAGGCGTTTTTGCGGATGACTTGGCCGTCGCGGCACATCAGGCACGCGGCGACGATGTCGTCTTCGAGGTTGATCTCGAACTGGCCTTCCTTGGTGAAGACCAGTTTGAGGAAGTCCAGCAGGTTGCGGGCATACAGGGCCGAAGCGTCTGCCGCGACTTCACCGGCGAGGTTGGTCGGACCGCAAATGGTCACGCCATGCGCCACTACGACCTGGTCGGCCACGGTCAGCGGACAGTTACCACCCTGGGCGGCCGCGAGGTCGATGACGACCGACCCCGGTTTCATCTGCGCCACGGTGTCCGCGCTGAGCAGCGTCGGCGCCTTACGGCCCGGGATCAACGCGGTGGTAATGACAATGTCGGCCTGCTTGGCGCGCTCGTGCACGGCTTGGGCCTGGCGCTGCATCCAGCTCGCCGGCATCGGGCGTGCGTAACCACCGACACCCACGGCGCACTCACGCTCTTCATCGGTTTCGTAAGGCACGTCGACGAACTTGGCGCCGAGGGATTCGATCTGTTCCTTGACCGCCGGGCGTACGTCGGATGCTTCGATCACCGCACCCAGGCGTTTCGCCGTCGCGATGGCCTGCAGGCCTGCCACGCCGGCGCCGAGAATCAGCACACGCGCCGCTTTCACGGTACCCGCGGCCGTCATCAGCATCGGCATGAAGCGTGGGTAATGGTGAGCCGCCAGCAATACAGCTTTATAGCCGGCAATGTTGGCTTGGGAGGACAGCACATCCAGGCTCTGGGCGCGGGAGGTGCGCGGAGCGGCTTCGAGTGCGAAGGCGGTAATGCCGCACCCAGCCAGTTTGGCGATGGTTTCATTGCTGAACGGGTTGAGCATGCCCACCACGACTGAGCCGCTCTTGATAAGGGCGAGTTCGCTATCGCTGGGGGCGACGACCTTGAGAATCAGCTCGGCACCGAAAGCATCGTTGGCATCGCCGATGGTTGCGCCTGCGGCTTCATAAGCACTGTCGACAACGCTGGCGTTCACGCCGGCGCCGCTTTGAACCGTGACCTTGTGGCCCTGGCTGATCAGCTTCTTGATGGTTTCCGGGGTTGCAGCAACCCGTGTTTCACCCGTCTGGGTTTCGAGAGGAACACCAATGTGCACGTCAAATCTCCTGCGTGATCTTATTGAGTAAACCCAGGCACTTCGGATGGTGCGGCTGGGGCGGCCGATCAGCACGATCCCGCCAAATCAGGGCGGGGCGCGGCATTTTGCAGGCGAACTATGTGCCCTTCAAGGGATTATGACGCGTGACGGAAAATTAACTACAAGTCACCCTGTGACCGAATGTCGCAACACGCCGGCTCTATCCCTTACAGGCCATGCCTTGTAAGGATTCTGGCCCATAATGAGAAATTTACTCATTGGCTAGGTGAATGAGCCGACATTGACTGGTGATAGAGGCTCAAGGCCACGTTTTATGGTGCTTGTGGGACGTTTGTACTGATTGCGATACAGTCTGCGCATATGCGACAAATACTTATATCTGTAGGGCTTTTAGATTCCTGACTACGAAGTCAATTGCGTGTGAGGCCCTTTATCCTACTAGGTTGTAGCTTTGTGCCTGGTGTACCAGCCAGTCGCGAAATGCCCTCAATGACGCAGATTCGACTTTTCGATCAGGAATCATCAAGTAATACGCCTTGATGCTGGGCAGCGACTGTCCATTGGCAATCACCAACCGTTTCTCCGCCAGCTCGCGTTGAATCAGGAACGGCGGGATCAAGGCTATTCCCATGTCATGCATGGCGGCCTGGGCCAGCATGGAGAATAGCTCGTAGCGTGGCCCTGTCATGTCGCGCGGGACATTGACGTTCTGCGAGTTGAACCATTGGCGCCAGGCGTATGGTCGAGTGGTCTGTTGCAGCAGGGGCAGCTCGGCTATTTCAGCGACAGTCAGGCCAGCTCTGTTTCCCAGCAGGCGGGGGCTGCAGACCGGCATCGGGTTTTCACCCATGAGTCTGTGGGATTCGGTACCCGACCAGTCGGCATCGCCAAAGTAGATCGCTGCATCGAACTCGGTGTCGGCAAACAGGAATGGGCGGGTGCGGTTAGTGAGATTGACCGTTACTTCCGGATGCTTTTGCTGGAAGTCCTTGAGCCTTGGCAGCAACCATTGGGTGCCGAAGGTTGGCACGACGGCCAGCTCAATCACGTTGGTGCCTTGCTGCCCCATCACGGACAGGGTGTCGCGCTCGACGGCATCCAATTGGGTTGCGACCCTGCGGCTGTAGGAAAGACCGGCCTCCGTCAGTTTGACTCCGCGCCGGGAGCGTCGGAACAGTTCCACGCCAAGGAAGTCCTCCAGACTGGCGACCTGTCGGCAAATTGCTCCCTGAGTGAGTGAAAGCTCCTGTGCCGCTTTGGTAAAGCTCTCATGGCGTGCCGCTGCTTCGAAGCTTATCAGCGCTGCGGTGCTGGGGATTTTTCTGCGCATGTACGTCTATCTCACTAATACGTCGCATAAAGGCGGTTATACGATATTTCGGAGTGAGAAATTAGCACAACAGTATGCAAAATCCTCGTTTGCGAACGGGCTGAACCGCGCCTAGGATCAGTCCACGTTATTTGACCTGATTCGAGAGGACACACTCATGGGCAGTAAAGTCAGCTTCAACTGGATCGATCCGCTGCTGCTGGATCAACAGCTCACTGAAGAAGAGCGCATGATTCGCGACACCGCTGAGCAGTTCGCGCAGCAGAAGCTCGCGCCGCGTGTTCTCGAGGCTTTCCGTCATGAGAAGACTGACCCGGCGATTTTTCGCGAGATGGGCGAGGTGGGTCTCCTGGGAGCAACCATCCCCGAGCAGTACGGCGGCAGTGGCCTGAACTATGTCAGCTACGGACTGATTGCCCGTGAAGTCGAACGCGTTGATTCGGGTTACCGCTCGATGATGAGTGTGCAGTCGTCGCTGGTAATGGTGCCGATCAATGAGTTTGGCACTGAAGCGCAAAAGCAGAAGTACCTGCCGAAACTGGCGTCGGGTGAATGGATCGGTTGCTTTGGTCTTACCGAGCCCAACTACGGTTCCGACCCGGGTGCGATGATTACCCGTGCACGCAAAGTGGACGGCGGCTACAGCCTGACCGGCAGCAAGATGTGGATCACCAACAGCCCGATCGCCGATGTGTTTGTGGTCTGGGCCAAGGACGATGCAGGTGATATCCGTGGTTTTGTCCTGGAAAAGGGCTGGAAAGGCCTGAGTGCTCCGGCGATTCACGGCAAGGTTGGCCTGCGCGCATCCATCACCGGCGAGATCGTCATGGACAACGTATTCGTCCCTGAAGAGAACATCTTCCCTGACGTCCGCGGCTTGAAGGGGCCTTTTACCTGCCTCAACTCCGCACGCTACGGTATTTCCTGGGGCGCACTGGGGGCTGCCGAGTTCTGCTGGCACACCGCTCGCCAATACACATTGGACCGTCAGCAGTTCGGTCGCCCATTGGCCGCTACTCAGCTGATTCAGAAGAAGCTGGCTGACATGCAGACCGAAATCACCATGGCGCTGCAGGGTTGCCTGCGTTTGGGGCGTATGAAGGATGAAGGTACGGCCGCGGTCGAAATCACTTCGATGATGAAGCGCAACTCCTGCGGCAAGTCCCTGGACATCGCCCGGATGGCGCGTGACATGCTGGGTGGCAACGGTATCTCGGATGAGTTCGGCGTGGCCCGTCACCTGGTGAACCTGGAGGTGGTGAACACTTATGAAGGTACGCATGACGTCCATGCGCTGATCCTCGGTCGTGCGCAAACCGGCCTTCAAGCGTTCTATTAAATAGGAGAAGGCCATGGGCGCGCTTTCGCATCTGCGGGTACTGGATTTATCGCGAGTGCTGGCCGGGCCTTGGTCTGGTCAGATATTGGCGGACCTTGGCGCCGAGGTGATCAAGGTCGAGCGCCCTGGCAGTGGTGACGATACGCGTGCCTGGGGGCCCCCTTTCCTCAAGGATGCCTACGGCGAGAACACCAGCGAGGCGGCCTATTACCTGTCGGCCAATCGCAACAAGCAATCGGTGACCATCGACTTCACCCGTCCTGAAGGGCAGAAGCTGGTGCGCGAGCTGGCGGCCAAGTCGGACATTTTGATTGAGAATTTCAAGGTCGGTGGTTTGGCGGCTTATGGGCTCGATTATGAATCGCTCAGGGTGCTCAATCCGAATCTGATCTATTGCTCAATCACCGGATTCGGTCAGACGGGTCCTTACGCAAAGCGCGCCGGTTATGACTTCATGATCCAGGGGCTGGGCGGTTTGATGAGCCTGACGGGGCTGCCTGAGGGGGAGGAGGGGGCTGGGCCCGTGAAGGTGGGCGTGGCACTCACCGACATCCTGACGGGACTCTATTCGAGCGTCGCGATTCTGGCCGCCCTTGCGCATCGCGATCAGGGGGGCGGCGGCCAGCATATCGACATGGCATTGCTGGATGTTCAGGTGGCGTGCCTGGCCAACCAGGCAATGAACTATCTGGCGACAGGTAACGCGCCCAAGCGCTTGGGGAATGCGCATCCGAACATCGTGCCTTATCAGGATTTTCCTACGGCGGATGGTGATTTCATCCTGACGGTGGGTAACGATGGGCAGTTCCGCAAATTTGCTGAAGTGGCCGGCCAGCCGCAATGGGCGGATGACCCGCGTTTTGCCAGCAACAAGCAGCGGGTGGCCAATCGGGCGGTGCTGATTCCGTTGATACGCCAGGCTACGGTCTTCAAAACCACCGCTGAATGGGTGGCACAGTTGGAGGAGGCGGGCGTGCCTTGTGGTCCGATCAATGATCTGGTTCAGGTGTTTGCCGACCCCCAGGTGAAGTCGCGTGGGTTGGCGATCGAGCTGCCTCATGCGTTGGCTGGGAAAGTGCCACAGGTGGCGAGCCCGATCCGCTTGTCCGAGACCCCGGTGGAGTATCGTCGTGCGCCTCCGCTGCTGGGGGAGCACACCCTTGAAGTGCTGCAGCGAGTGTTGGGATTGGACGCTGATGCGGTCGCGTCCTTTAAGGAGGCCGGGGTGCTTTGAGTTGTTCTTCTATATAGAGGGACAGGTGGTTTTCCGGCTTTGTGCAAGTTATTGATAGAAATGTAAAAAAAGGTGTTGACGGCAGATTCTGGACGTCTATAATTCGCCCCACTTCCGGCGCAGTCGAAACGGAAAACTCCTTGGTAAACAACGAGTTACGCAGTTTTCGACGGTGTTCAGCTTCAGATCATCGAAGCCTGGAAGGAGTCGGTCAGGCAGGAAGTTGTCGCTTGATAGGCGGTTCGATCTTCTCGGTCGAAAGCGGTGAAAAAGAGGTGTTGACAGCAGCGTGTAACGCTGTAGAATTCGCCTCCCGCTGACGAGAGATCGGAAGCGCAAGTGGTTGAAGTTGCAGAGGAAACTTTGAAAACTTCTTAAAATAACCGCTTGACAGATGCACCAGGCGCTGTAGAATGCGCGCCTCGGTTGAGACGAAAGCTCTTAACCAACCGCTCTTTAACAACTGAATCAAGCAATTCGTGTGGGTGCTTGTGGAGTCAGACTGCTAGTCAACAGATTATCAGCATCACAAGTTACTCCGCGAGAAATCAAAGATGTAACCAACGATTGCTGAGCCAAGTTTAGGGTTTTCTCAAAACCCAAAGATGTTTGAACTGAAGAGTTTGATCATGGCTCAGATTGAACGCTGGCGGCAGGCCTAACACATGCAAGTCGAGCGGTAGAGAGAAGCTTGCTTCTCTTGAGAGCGGCGGACGGGTGAGTAATGCCTAGGAATCTGCCTGGTAGTGGGGGATAACGTCCGGAAACGGACGCTAATACCGCATACGTCCTACGGGAGAAAGCAGGGGACCTTCGGGCCTTGCGCTATCAGATGAGCCTAGGTCGGATTAGCTAGTTGGTGAGGTAATGGCTCACCAAGGCGACGATCCGTAACTGGTCTGAGAGGATGATCAGTCACACTGGAACTGAGACACGGTCCAGACTCCTACGGGAGGCAGCAGTGGGGAATATTGGACAATGGGCGAAAGCCTGATCCAGCCATGCCGCGTGTGTGAAGAAGGTCTTCGGATTGTAAAGCACTTTAAGTTGGGAGGAAGGGTTGTAGATTAATACTCTGCAATTTTGACGTTACCGACAGAATAAGCACCGGCTAACTCTGTGCCAGCAGCCGCGGTAATACAGAGGGTGCAAGCGTTAATCGGAATTACTGGGCGTAAAGCGCGCGTAGGTGGTTTGTTAAGTTGGATGTGAAAGCCCCGGGCTCAACCTGGGAACTGCATTCAAAACTGACAAGCTAGAGTATGGTAGAGGGTGGTGGAATTTCCTGTGTAGCGGTGAAATGCGTAGATATAGGAAGGAACACCAGTGGCGAAGGCGACCACCTGGACTGATACTGACACTGAGGTGCGAAAGCGTGGGGAGCAAACAGGATTAGATACCCTGGTAGTCCACGCCGTAAACGATGTCAACTAGCCGTTGGGGACCTTGAGTCTTTAGTGGCGCAGCTAACGCATTAAGTTGACCGCCTGGGGAGTACGGCCGCAAGGTTAAAACTCAAATGAATTGACGGGGGCCCGCACAAGCGGTGGAGCATGTGGTTTAATTCGAAGCAACGCGAAGAACCTTACCAGGCCTTGACATCCAATGAACTTTCCAGAGATGGATTGGTGCCTTCGGGAGCATTGAGACAGGTGCTGCATGGCTGTCGTCAGCTCGTGTCGTGAGATGTTGGGTTAAGTCCCGTAACGAGCGCAACCCTTGTCCTTAGTTACCAGCACGTTATGGTGGGCACTCTAAGGAGACTGCCGGTGACAAACCGGAGGAAGGTGGGGATGACGTCAAGTCATCATGGCCCTTACGGCCTGGGCTACACACGTGCTACAATGGTCGGTACAGAGGGTTGCCAAGCCGCGAGGTGGAGCTAATCCCACAAAACCGATCGTAGTCCGGATCGCAGTCTGCAACTCGACTGCGTGAAGTCGGAATCGCTAGTAATCGCGAATCAGAATGTCGCGGTGAATACGTTCCCGGGCCTTGTACACACCGCCCGTCACACCATGGGAGTGGGTTGCACCAGAAGTAGCTAGTCTAACCTTCGGGAGGACGGTTACCACGGTGTGATTCATGACTGGGGTGAAGTCGTAACAAGGTAGCCGTAGGGGAACCTGCGGCTGGATCACCTCCTTAATCGACGACTCAGCTGCTCCATGAGCTCCCACACGAATTGCTTGATTCATTGAAGAAGACGAAAGAAGCAGCCCGAAATTGGGTCTGTAGCTCAGTTGGTTAGAGCGCACCCCTGATAAGGGTGAGGTCGGCAGTTCGAATCTGCCCAGACCCACCAATTTTGTGTGGGAAACGCCTGTAGAAATACGGGGCCATAGCTCAGCTGGGAGAGCGCCTGCCTTGCACGCAGGAGGTCAACGGTTCGATCCCGTTTGGCTCCACCACTACTGCTTCTGTTTGTAAAAGCTTAGAAATGAGCATTCCATCGAACTGATGATGAATGTTGATTTCTAGTCTTTGACTAGTTCGTTCTTTAAAAATTTGGGTATGTGATAGAAAGATAGACTGAACGTTACTTTCACTGGTAACGGATCAGGCTAAGGTAAAATTTGTGAGTGACTCTTAAGAGTTTTGCGAATTTTCGGCGAATGTCGTCTTCACAGTATAACCAGATTGCTTGGGGTTATATGGTCAAGTGAAGAAGCGCATACGGTGGATGCCTTGGCAGTCAGAGGCGATGAAAGACGTGGTAGCCTGCGAAAAGCTTCGGGGAGTCGGCAAACAGACTTTGATCCGGAGATGTCTGAATGGGGGAACCCAGCCATCATAAGATGGTTATCTTAAGCTGAATACATAGGCTTAAGAGGCGAACCAGGGGAACTGAAACATCTAAGTACCCTGAGGAAAAGAAATCAACCGAGATTCCCTTAGTAGTGGCGAGCGAACGGGGACTAGCCCTTAAGTGGCTTTGAGATTAGCGGAACGCTCTGGAAAGTGCGGCCATAGTGGGTGATAGCCCTGTACGCGAAAGTCTCTTAGTCATGAAATCGAGTAGGACGGAGCACGAGAAACTTTGTCTGAATATGGGGGGACCATCCTCCAAGGCTAAATACTACTGACTGACCGATAGTGAACTAGTACCGTGAGGGAAAGGCGAAAAGAACCCCGGAGAGGGGAGTGAAATAGATCCTGAAACCGTATGCGTACAAGCAGTGGGAGCAGACTTTGTTCTGTGACTGCGTACCTTTTGTATAATGGGTCAGCGACTTATATTCAGTGGCGAGCTTAACCGAATAGGGGAGGCGTAGCGAAAGCGAGTCTTAATAGGGCGTTTAGTCGCTGGGTATAGACCCGAAACCGGGCGATCTATCCATGGGCAGGTTGAAGGTTAGGTAACACTGACTGGAGGACCGAACCGACTACCGTTGAAAAGTTAGCGGATGACCTGTGGATCGGAGTGAAAGGCTAATCAAGCTCGGAGATAGCTGGTTCTCCTCGAAAGCTATTTAGGTAGCGCCTCATGTATCACTGTAGGGGGTAGAGCACTGTTTCGGCTAGGGGGTCATCCCGACTTACCAAACCGATGCAAACTCCGAATACCTACAAGTGCCGAGCATGGGAGACACACGGCGGGTGCTAACGTCCGTCGTGAAAAGGGAAACAACCCAGACCGTCAGCTAAGGTCCCAAAGTTATGGTTAAGTGGGAAACGATGTGGGAAGGCTTAGACAGCTAGGAGGTTGGCTTAGAAGCAGCCACCCTTTAAAGAAAGCGTAATAGCTCACTAGTCGAGTCGGCCTGCGCGGAAGATGTAACGGGGCTCAAACCATACACCGAAGCTACGGGTATCATCTTCGGATGATGCGGTAGAGGAGCGTTCTGTAAGCCTGTGAAGGTGAGTTGAGAAGCTTGCTGGAGGTATCAGAAGTGCGAATGCTGACATGAGTAACGACAATGGGTGTGAAAAACACCCACGCCGAAAGACCAAGGTTTCCTGCGCAACGTTAATCGACGCAGGGTTAGTCGGTCCCTAAGGCGAGGCTGAAAAGCGTAGTCGATGGAAAACAGGTTAATATTCCTGTACTTCTGGTTATTGCGATGGAGGGACGGAGAAGGCTAGGCCAGCTTGGCGTTGGTTGTCCAAGTTTAAGGTGGTAGGCTGGAATCTTAGGTAAATCCGGGATTCTAAGGCCGAGAGCTGATGACGAGTGTTCTTTTAGAACACGAAGTGGTTGATGCCATGCTTCCAAGAAAAGCTTCTAAGCTTCAGGTAACCAGGAACCGTACCCCAAACCGACACAGGTGGTTGGGTAGAGAATACCAAGGCGCTTGAGAGAACTCGGGTGAAGGAACTAGGCAAAATGGCACCGTAACTTCGGGAGAAGGTGCGCCGGTGAGGGTGAAGGACTTGCTCCGTAAGCCCATGCCGGTCGAAGATACCAGGCCGCTGCGACTGTTTATTAAAAACACAGCACTCTGCAAACACGAAAGTGGACGTATAGGGTGTGACGCCTGCCCGGTGCCGGAAGGTTAATTGATGGGGTTAGCTAACGCGAAGCTCTTGATCGAAGCCCCGGTAAACGGCGGCCGTAACTATAACGGTCCTAAGGTAGCGAAATTCCTTGTCGGGTAAGTTCCGACCTGCACGAATGGCGTAACGATGGCGGCGCTGTCTCCACCCGAGACTCAGTGAAATTGAAATCGCTGTGAAGATGCAGTGTATCCGCGGCTAGACGGAAAGACCCCGTGAACCTTTACTATAGCTTTGCACTGGACTTTGAATTTGCTTGTGTAGGATAGGTGGGAGGCTTTGAAGCGTGGACGCCAGTTCGCGTGGAGCCATCCTTGAAATACCACCCTGGCAACTTTGAGGTTCTAACTCAGGTCCGTTATCCGGATCGAGGACAGTGTATGGTGGGTAGTTTGACTGGGGCGGTCTCCTCCTAAAGAGTAACGGAGGAGTACGAAGGTGCGCTCAGACCGGTCGGAAATCGGTCGTAGAGTATAAAGGCAAAAGCGCGCTTGACTGCGAGACAGACACGTCGAGCAGGTACGAAAGTAGGTCTTAGTGATCCGGTGGTTCTGTATGGAAGGGCCATCGCTCAACGGATAAAAGGTACTCCGGGGATAACAGGCTGATACCGCCCAAGAGTTCATATCGACGGCGGTGTTTGGCACCTCGATGTCGGCTCATCACATCCTGGGGCTGAAGCCGGTCCCAAGGGTATGGCTGTTCGCCATTTAAAGTGGTACGCGAGCTGGGTTTAGAACGTCGTGAGACAGTTCGGTCCCTATCTGCCGTGGACGTTTGAGATTTGAGAGGGGCTGCTCCTAGTACGAGAGGACCGGAGTGGACGAACCTCTGGTGTTCCGGTTGTCACGCCAGTGGCATTGCCGGGTAGCTATGTTCGGGAAAGATAACCGCTGAAAGCATCTAAGCGGGAAACTTGCCTCAAGATGAGATCTCACTGGAACCTTGAGTTCCCTGAAGGGCCGTCGAAGACTACGACGTTGATAGGTTGGGTGTGTAAGCGCTGTGAGGCGTTGAGCTAACCAATACTAATTGCCCGTGAGGCTTGACCATATAACACCCAAGCAATTTGATGCTCGAAAGAGTGCAGATTGCGGTGTTGTGAAGACGAAACGAACCGAAAGTTTGCGACTCACAAAGCCGAAAGACATCACATACCCGATTCGCTGGAATGTCGAAAGACACGTCAGCTCAAGAATTTCTTGACGACCATAGAGCATTGGAACCACCTGATCCCATCCCGAACTCAGCAGTGAAACGATGCATCGCCGATGGTAGTGTGGGGTTTCCCCATGTGAGAGTAGGTCATCGTCAAGATTAAATTCCGAAACCCCAATTGCGAAAGCAGTTGGGGTTTTGTTTTAGTAGAAGTCACCCATTTTACTGGTACGCTACATTCGTAACGGACCGGTCACAGAATTTCTTGACGACCATAGAGCATTGGAACCACCTGATCCCATCCCGAACTCAGCAGTGAAACGATGCATCGCCGATGGTAGTGTGGGGTTTCCCCATGTGAGAGTAGGTCATCGTCAAGATTAAATTCCAAAACCCCTGTTTGCTAACGCAAACAGGGGTTTTGTTTTTTCGGGGTCTGTAAACAGCGAAGGAAGCAGTAGTGCTGAAGCAGTGCCCTACACGAACCGCTTCAACACATTGCCCATCGCGTCATCGGCAAATCCCTGCACGAAATCCTTGAACCCAGGTAAAGCCTCCGCACCACCTTGTGCAGGTTCGGCCATGATGGTCCACGTGGCTCGGCACTGGTTTTCATCGAGCATCTCAACTGCCATTGCAGCCCATAACTTGCCCACGCCCAGCGTGTTGTAGATCGTAGTCCAGGTCATGTACCGCTCCTGGTCATTGCGCGAGTTGAGTTGTTCGACCACCAGGTTGCCATCCTTGAAGAACTTCTTGCGCAGGGAAGAGACACCTTCTCCGGTCATTTCGATGTGGGACAGCGCCGGGATGAATCGGTCGAAGCCGGCAAAGTCGCCGACCAGCGCCCAGACAGATTCGGCCTGCGCCGGGACGTCCACAGACGACACAACGTGGCAGCCTTGAGGATTTTGGATCAGGGTATCGGGTTGCAGGGTTTTCATGGTTTCGCTCCGTTTGGATGAATCAGATGAAATTGATTTCCTTGAGGTAGTCACAGCCTCGACGCAGCAGCGCCGGAGACTTTTCCGGGTAGTGAGTGCCCATCAGCCGTACGCCGTTCTGAGCGTTGTCATGGCTGATCATGGAGATGTCGCCAATGTCTTCTTCGAAGCCGTTGAGGTAGAAACCCAAGACGCCAAACAACGCGTTGTCGCTGTCGACCCGACCCAACTGCTGCTGCCAGTCGGGGATGCTGACCATGGAGAACTTCTGGCCGGCTTCACGAAAGGACGCGACGTAATCGTCCCATCTCAGCGGTTCCGGGTTATGGAGGTTGAATACGGCTTTGTCCGCGCAATAGCGGGTGGCATGGAAGGCAATGAACCCGGCGAGAAAATCCACGGGCATCAGGTCGAAGTTCAGCGCTAGGTCCGGCACCTTGCCGAGCTGTATCGAGCCCTTGAGCATCAACATCAAACGATTCTTATGCGGTTGGCATACACCGGTGAGGCTGTTGAAGCTGATGTTGCCGGGCCGATACACATTCACCTGGACCCCACGCTCCCGCGCGCGCTCAAGAATGCGCTCGCCGACCCATTTCGACAGGTTGTAACCGTTCTTGATGTAGATCGGCGGCGTGCGCGCGGCAGGCAGTTCCAACACCCGGCCATCGTCAGTCATGGTGCTGGACGCCGAAAGGGTCGAGACAAAATTGAAGATCTTTTTACTGCGGCCCTCGCACAAGCGCAGACACTCGAAGATCGGTTCGACGTTGTCCCGCGCCAGAGAGCTGTAATCCAGTACGTGATTGACGTTGGCGGCGTTGTGGACCAGCACGCCGAACTCGCGGTCCAGGCGCTCGTAATCCTGCGGTGTCAGCCCCAGCGAGGGCTGCGTGATGTCTGCGGGGTACACCCGTACTCGGCTCACGTCCAGATGCGTCAGACGGTTTTCCCGCAACGACTGAATGAAGCGCTCCTGGGCAGATTGACCGTTGCCCTCGCGCACCAGACAAGCCACCTCGATGACGCCACAGGCCAGCAATGCCTCGACGATGTGCGCGCCTACAAAACTGTTGGCACCCGTTACGATCACCTTGCGCACATCGCCCATGCGGCTGGCAGGTAGGGGCTGAACTTGAAGTGGGCGAAAGGCATCGTCAAGCGCCTGTTCGCTCAGCACCTCTTCCGTGCCGGCACCGCGGACCAATGTCGCCAGTTTTGCGATAGTCGGCAGCTCGATGAACCGGTTGATCGAAATACTGCGTCCGAACGTCTCCCGCAGTCGCAGGAGCATGCGCGACAGCAGGATCGAGTGCCCCCCCAGATTGAAAAAGCTTTCATCGGTGCCGATGTCGCTGGCAGGCAACTGCAGCAACTCGGCCCAGATATCGAGCAGCACCGCTTCATCCGAGTTGGCCGGCAACCGTCGTGAGATGTTATCGCTCAGGCTGACAGGCACTTGCAGAAGTGCCTTGCGATCCACCTTTCCATTGCTCGCAAACGGCATGCTGGGCAATTCGGTCCAGGCACAAGGTTGCATGTAATCCGGCAATAACTGGCAAGCGTGGGCCATCAATGCTGTGCGGGCGATTCCGGGTAGCGTCTCCCGAGGTTGCGCGAGGAACGCGAGAATGCGCCGCTGGCTGTCGATCACCACTGCGACTTGGCGATACAGCTGACTGTCGCGCAGACAGCGTTCGATTTCTTCCGGTTCGACCCGAAAGCCGCGGATCTTCACCTGGTTGTCCAGGCGCCCGCACAGCTCGATGCCGGCTTCGGTCCACTTCGCCATGTCGCCCGTGCGGTAGGCGCGCAGGGTCTGCCCGTCTGGCAGGTTGAGGTTCAAATATCGTTCGGCGGTCTGCTGTGGATTGTTGAGGTAGCCGAGGCAAACGCCGGGTCCGACGATGTACAGTTCGCCAACGGTGTGCTCGGCCACCGGTTGCAAATCTTCATCGAGAATCAGTACCTGGCTGTTGGCGATCGGCGCGCCAAGGGTGCGATTGCTGTCGCCGCTGCGTAATTGCCGTGCGGTGATCAAGACCGTCGCTTCAGTCGGGCCATAGAGGTTATAGAGGCTGCCCTGACGCGTGAGCTGTTCGATGACACAGGGTTCGCACACGTCGCCCCCGGTCATCACGTGTTCGAGGCCCAAAAGTTGCTCCAGTGGCAGAATGCTCAGCAGCGCCGGAGGCAAAAAGGCATGGCTCAGTCGCTCGCGACGGATCAGCTCCACCAGTTGCAAAGGGTCGCGGCGTTGGTCATCCCCGGGGACTACCAGTCGGGCACCTTGCAGCAGGGTCGGGAAAATATCGATCAGCGAGGAGTCGAACCCCAACGATGAGAATTGCAGCACATGACAGTCTTCGGTCAGGTGCACATAGTCGGCGTACCACGCCGTGAAGTGCGCCAGGTTAGCCTGGCTGAGCGATACACCCTTGGGGTGACCGGTAGTGCCCGAAGTGTAGAGCGCCATGCAGGGTGCTTCGAGCGCGGGACGCCTGCCCATCAGCGGCTGATGGAGGACCACGTCGTCGAAGTCGATCGCACAGATGTCCATACTGGACATCTCATCGGCGAGTGGGTGATTGCCGTCATGCAACAGCAACACAGCACCGGCGTTTTCCAGGATGTATTGCTGACGTTGCAGCGGATGGCTCGGCTCCAACGGCAGATACACCGCACCGCTGCCCAGGATCGCCAGAATGCCCGCATACAGCGCGCTGCATTTCGGCAGGCAGATACCGACGACCCATGGCCCCTCATGCGCTGCGAGCAACGGCTCCAATTTCTGAGCGATGGCCCGGCTGTAAGCATGCAACTGACCATAAGTGAGCGTGGCGCCGGCGATGCACAGCGCCGGCCGGTGGGCTGACTCGATAAAACGCTGCTCCAGGCGTTCGATCATTGGGACTTGGGCGAGTTGCTGCAACCGCTTATCCGCAGTGGCATTGAGCCGATGGACGAAGGCGAGGCGCTCAAGAAACAGCAGGCCTTCCACTTGCTTGAACGGCGAGAGAGGAGCGGGTTCGGCATTGAGAAAAGAGTCCGCGTCTCGTGAGAAACGGCTGACCAACACTGCGACGTGTTCGACGATATTTGCCATGGCTCGCAGACGTAGCGCCTGGCCGTTGCCAGAAGGCTCTTCGGCTATCGGCATTCGTGTGAGCAGCGTCGACCCCAGCGTGCACAGCAGGTCCAGCGGTGGCAGCCCTGATGCACCCGCGGCGCCGACCCCCAGGCTCAGTGTCAACCGCAGTGCATCCACTGGGTGCGTGAATGTCAGGCTGGCATCATCGATGACCAGATCGACCGAGACCGGTGTTGGCTGATTCAGAACTTCAAGATGCGTCAGTGAATGGCCGTGTTGTTCAAGCTCCAGCGTCAGTTCGGTCAAGGCCGGACTGCGGCCAATGAACAAAATATCGAGACGTCTCATGATGTGCTCCTCGTTAAGCCAGGTATTCGCTCAAGGCGGTCTGAACGCACGGTGAGTCGAGCAGCGAACTGCTTTGGAAAAACCGCACGATGTTGGCGACCAGCGGGTGATGGCGGTTGACCGGGTAGGCCAGTCCGCCGACTTCACTCTGGAGGGCATGGCGTGTGGTATCGCTGATCTGCAAGGCATCGATCAGGCGCAAGTCGAAGGATTTCTGGATGTCGTTGGTCAGGTAATGGCCGATGAACACCGGCAGGATTCGCGCGATGCATTGGCGGTCCGCTTCACTCGCCGTGTGCCAGTAAATGCGCACCAATTGTGCCCAGAAGCCGGAATGGCGACCCTCGTCCAGCAAGTGATCGGCCATCAGTCCCTTGATCGACTGCTTGACGCTGTCGTCCCTGGCGAATGCCGCGACATCGCCGGTGACGGTGTTCTCGGCTATGGCCACACAGATCAACTCCACGGCTGCGCGCAGAGGCTCGGGTGCCAGTGCGATCGCTGCTGGAATCGCCCGGCTCAGCTCGATTTCATCCGGCAACTCGATGGGAGCGATTCCCGTGAGTGCAATGGTCTGCTGCATGAAGTCCATCGCCACCAATGCGTGATAATCCTCATCAATCACCACGCTCATGGCGTCGTAACGGCAGGCAAACGGGAAGGGCACGGGGAAACGATTCTTGGCAATGCTGCGTGCGGTTTTGTCGACGATCTCGGTTTCGAAAATCACCACATCGTTGATGAACTTATAGAGCGTCTGGACGAGGGCGAAATCCCGTTGTTCCGGGCATTCGCTCCCGAAGGTCTCGCTCAGCACCAGTGGCTGGCGGCTGAGCGGGTAGATCAGCCTGTCGTCGTTCTCCAGCATGCGGCGCGGGCGGGTGCGAATGGTCGCGCGGCTTTCCCAGGTGTCGGCAAAGGATTGGTAGTCGGCGGCGTTCATGCGTTCACCTGCGCCAGGGGTTCGTTCATGCTTTGGCGCAGCCCGTCCCATAACGCTATGCGGCTTTCCACGGCGGCCAGGCCGCTGGCATACACGTCTTCTTCGCGTTTTGGGTCGCCATCGACCAGCCGAGCCAACAATTGTTGCGCAGCGGGGCCGTGATCTTCGGAATCGACTTCGATATGCCGTTGCAGGTAGTAACGGAAGGTCGGCGCCTGATCCATGCCGATGCCCCAATCATCGAGAATGCGTTGGAACATCTGCGGGATCACGCTTTCGCGTCCATGCAGAAAAGCGGCCGCCACGCTGTGGGCGGGCGCGTGCAGGGCAGTGCGCAAGGTTTGGCGCACGAACTGCGCGACAGCCGGGTCGACCTCTACGCTGCGCAACGCCACGTCATAACTCACGCCTTGCCGTTGCAGCGCCACGAAACGTTCTACGGTAAAAGTGCTGGCACCGACTTCGCGCATGGCATCGACGTACAACTCGAAATGGCTGCAGTGGCCCTGGATGGGACGATCGTCGGATTCTTCACCAAGCACGATTTCATTGATCAGTCGCGCGGCACGGGGATCCGATGGCGGCAGCCATGGCAACTGGACGCACGTCAGTTCCTGTTGCATGCGTTTGGTCAGCGACATGAAATCCCAGACTGCAAACACATGGGATTCCATGAAACGTTGAAGTACCGAAAGGGAATGTATTTCAGAAAATATGGGGTGCGAACTTAATTCTGCCTTTTTCTGATCAAGACGATCTTTAATCGATTTCATGACGAGCCTATAGGTCGATAATTTGAAAGAGGTGTACTGGGGTTACAACTTAAATGAAGTTTCCTTTTGGCGAGCGAGTGCTGCTGGCGTTGAGCGGTCAGTGATGTACACGACACGGTGTTAGCGCCTTCGAGCCATGATTCAGGGTGGCGCATAAAAAATTAATACACGAACAAAGTGTTGGGCAAGTTATTTTTATACTATTTTAAAGTTTAACTTTTTAATGCGCGACAGGCCCCGATAAAACTTTTTTATCAGGTTTTATTGGGGCGAAGTTGCTCCTTCCGACTTATATAAGTAGAAATGGAAATAAAGAGTGAATGCCTCACTCGAGCAACTTTCTAAGAGGGATAATTAGTGTGATTTGAGGAGTGGAAGATGGCCGAATGCCAATCCTTCCTTTTCCCGTGGCAAGACTCCTTCCGTAGGTTCTTGATGGGGTGGCGGCGCCGATCACACAGCGCTTCGCCGATTTGTTATTGGTTGGCAATCCAAGAGTGAGCGTAAATCAAGGCAGCCGCTATCACCGACGTGTCCTGTCGTCAGAGAAGGGATGGAACCCGCGGGAGGAAGGGACGTACGCGCTCGCGGCAGACACCTCGAGCAGGAACGCCTGCTCGATCAGGGCTGACACAACGCTTTGTATCTAGGCTTTTCTGTTTTTGGCTTCGGGGCTTTCGAGGTAACGGGTGATGGCCTCTACGCCTCGATTGAGGTGGTTTTCCAGCAACTGCACGGTGTGCTCGATGTTGCGCGCTTGTGCCGATTGCAGTAACGCGCGGTGATCATCCTGGGACAGCTTGCCCAGGCCCATGGCTTCCAGGTTGAAGCGCAGGAAACGTTCTTCTTCGTTCAGACCCTCTTCGATCAGCTTCAACAAACGCTGGTTAGGTGCCCGACTATAGAGTGCCATGTGAAACAAGCGGTTGAGCCGACCGATTTCGGCGTAGTCGTGCTCGGTTTCCAGCTCGTCGATACAGCGGGCCGCCAGTTCGAGATCCTCGGGTGTGAGCAACGGGATTGAAAGCCGCAGCGCCTCACACTCCAGCAGTATGCGCAGCGCATAGGTTTCGGCGGCATCACCCTGGACCAGGGGCGCCACGACCGCGCCTTTATGGGCGATGACATTGAGCAACGCCTGGGCTTCGAGCTGGCGCAGTGCTTCGCGCACGGGCATGCGGCTGACCCCGAACAGGTCGGCCAGATCCTGCTGACGAAGAGCGGCGCCGCACGGGATTCGACCGTCGAGAATGGCGGCGCGCAAGGTTTGCTCAATGACGGAACGGGCCTCGTGGGCGGGAATCGGGCCGTTGACCTTGATACTGCCCAAAGGGTTCGGTTTTTGTGTCACTACAACGCACCCTGAATGCTGAAAAATTGGATCCAAATTGACACTAGTGACTGCCCTCAAAGGTTGTCAAACCCGCTATTCAAACATCTTGTACACGCAAGCTTAGCGCGGCTGCGCGATCTCACCGTGCCATTGCTGCTGTAAACGGCTAACCTTCACCACCAACCGACTCCACCTGCCTACATGGATGCCTCGCATTGGCGGTACGTTTCGCGATCCCTCGGACTGTGCGCTGGCTATGCGGCGCGTTGTTGCTGGCCGGCATCTTGCCGTTTGGCCTGCATGCCGATTGGGATTTTTCCCTGATCAGCCGTCGGGCGCAGGCATTGTACGGACCTTTGGGCGAAGGTCAGCAACGAATCGATGCCTGGCAGAATCTGCTGGCTACGCAAAAGCAGGTCAGCGAGCTGGAGAAGCTCAAGGTGGTCAACCAGTTCTTCAATCGGCAAATGCGCTATCAGGAAGACATCGACCTCTGGCACACGGTCGATTACTGGGAGACGCCGATCGAAGCCTTGTGGAAGGGCGCCGGAGATTGCGAAGACTATGCGATCGCCAAATATTTCAGTCTGCGCCATCTCGGCGTTCCCAGCGACAAACTGCGCATCACTTACGTCAAGGCGCTGAGCCTGAATCGCGCGCACATGGTGCTGACGTACTACGCCAGCCCCGATGCGGTGCCACTGGTGCTCGACAGCCTGATCGAGGCGATCAAACCCGCCAGCCAACGAACCGACCTGCTGCCTGTCTACGCTTTTAATGCCGAGGGCGTGTGGCTGCCGGGTGCCAAGGGCAATAAACGAGTCAGCGATACCAAACGCCTGTCCCGCTGGCAGGACGTTCTGAAAAAAATGCAGGCCGAAGGATTTCCGGTCGAGTCGACTAACTAGGAGCACGCTCTCAGATGTCTTTGTTCAAACAGCTGTTGATCGCAATCTGTCTGTTCCTCGTGGTCGCCTTCACCGGCAGCTTCATGGTCAGCCTTGAAAGCTCGCGTACCCAATACGTCAACCAGCTGCGCTCACATGCGCAGGACGCCGCGACAGCGCTGGCGCTGTCGTTGACGCCGAACATCGATGACCCGGCGATGGTCGAGCTGCTGGTCAGTTCGATTTTCGACAGTGGGTATTACGCCAGCATCCGCGTGGTCGATCTGTCGAACGACAAGACGCTGGTCGAACGCAACGGCATTCCTTCGGTGAACAACGTGCCGGACTGGTTCGTCAAGCTGATCGGCCTGGAACCGGCCGGTGGGGATGCGATTGTCAGTCGTGGCTGGGAGCAGGCGGCGCGGGTCGAGGTGGTCAGCCACCCGATGTTCGCTATCGCCAAGTTGTGGCAGAGCGCGCTCGGCAGCCTCGGCTGGCTGCTGCTCTGCGGCGCGGTCAGTGCGGCACTGGGTGCGTTGCTGCTGCGCCGGCAATTGAAGCCGCTGGACTACATGGTTCAGCAATCCCATGCCATCGCCCGCCGGGAATTCCTCAGCCTGCCCGATCTGCCGCGCACCCCGGAATTGCGTCGGGTGGTCCAGGCCATGAACCAGATGGTTGAAAAGCTCAAGGCGTTGTTTCAGGAGCAGGCCGAACGCAGTGAAAAACTGCGCGACGAGTCTTATCGGGATTCGTTGACCGGGTTGGCTAACCGACGGTATTTCGAGATGCAGCTGAATGCGGCGGTGAGCAATCCCGAATCGGCCAGTTCGGGTTACCTGATGCTTTTACGGGTCAAGGATCTTGCCGGGTTGAATCAGCGCCTCGGGGGCCAGCATACCGATGAGCTGCTCAAGGCGGTCGGCCTGCAGCTATCCCGTGAATGCGCCAGGCATCCCGAGACGTTGAACCTGGTGACGCGGGTTCGCGGTGGCGAATTTGCCGTGCTGGCGCCGGGGCTGATGCATGCCGAAGCGCTGCAACTGGCGCAACACCTGGACCTGGCCCTGACCAGTTTGCATGCGACGGGCGCCACCGATGTGGCAGCAGTGGCCTACATTGGCCTGGCGCCGTTCAAATTTGGCGATGCACCTCAGGCGGTACTTGGCCTTGCCGACCAGGCCCTGGCCCAGGCAGAAGGCCAGGGTGATTCGAGATGGGTGTGCCTGGATCACAGCGCACCTTCCACCCTCGCCGACGATCATCACAGCTGGCACCGTTTGCTCGATCAGGCGCTGAACCAGCGTCGGTTCGAGTTGTATTTCCAACCCGTGGTGGCCAGCCAGGACACGACGTTGGTGCTGCATTACAAAGTGCTGTCGCGGCTGATCGACGATCAGGGCGAGGCGATTCCCGCTGGTCGGTTCTTGCCGTGGCTCGAGCGTTTCGGCTGGGCCGCGCGGCTGGATCGCCTGATGTTGGAACAGGTGCTTGAGCACATGCCAGGCCATCAGGCGTCACTGGCGCTGAACCTGTCGTCGGCGACGCTGACCCATCCGCAGGCGCTGGGGAAAGTCTTCGACATCCTGCGCGCCCATTCCAACCTCGGTCCAAGGCTGATCCTGGAAATCGGCGAAGAACAATTGCCAGAACAGGCCAAGCTGGAAGACCTGATGCGACGCCTGCGCGAGATTGGTTTCTCACTGGGCCTGCAACACTTCGGCGGGCGCTTCAGCATGATCGGCAACCTGGCCCGCCTGGGGCTGGCGTATCTGAAAATCGATGGCGTGTACATCCGCGCCATCGATCACGAGAGTGACAAGCGCTTGTTTATCGAGGCGATCCAGCGCGCGGCACACAGCATCGACCTGCCGTTGATTGCCGAGCGGGTTGAGACCGAAGGGGAGCTGGCGGTGATTCGCGAGATGGATATTTTTGGTGTGCAGGGGCAGTTGGTTGGGGAGCCAAAGCCCTGGGAGTGATTCCGCAAAGGCTTTGCCCTCCTCAAGGACAAAAATCCGAAGCTAGATCAGCCCCAGATCATCCTCATCCACAAGATGAGCCAAACCGCCCAGCGCTTCCCGCGCCTGGTAGCGATCTGACAGCTTGGTTTGCGCGGCGGCTGGAAGGTCGGTGACGCGGATGACGCCCTTCTCGATCAGCACTTGGATCAGGTCGTCGATGACCCGGATCATGTCCAGGTCGCTCTGTTTCAATTGCTTGAGCTGTTTGATCTGCTGCGATTGTTTCTGGCTGGTGGCCATCAACTTGCTGGCAAACCATTCCTGCAGGTCGGGGTGATCGGCCGGCAGGGTTTCGGTGGATTCGGCGTACGCTTGGGCTTCGACGCGCATCAATTGGCCGGCTGTGTCGCGTTGCACGTAGAACATTGAGCATCCCTCACACGTTGAGCAGCGTCATCCTGTCAGCAGCATAGGCGAAATAAGCCATATGGTTATTCGCTAACGGTATTTAAATTAAGCTTCTTATATCTATAAAGTCATCCCCCTGCGTACCTGCCGACCAATCGGCGCGCCGCACGACACGAACCAACACGGGACCTCCGTGAGTTTCTGATCGACGTGCGCGCCTTTGAGCGTGCCGTGCGTGGGAGTAATTTTATGTCCGCCGTTTGCGAAACACGCAATATCGCACCGCAAGCCTTCGAGATCCGCCCGTTCAACGGCGTCGTGGGTGCCGAAATTGTCGGCCTCGACCTGTCCCTCCCGGTCAACGACCAGGACTTTGCTCGCATCCATCGCGCACACCTGGAACATCATGTCGTGGTCTTCCGCGACCAGCGCATTACCCCAGAACAACAGATCGCCTTCAGCCGCCGTTTCGGCGTGTTGCAGATCCACGTACTCAAACAATTCCTGCTGACCGGGCACCCGGAAATCCTCATCGTTTCCAACATCATCGAAAACGGCCAGTCCATCGGCCTGGGTGACGCCGGCAAATTCTGGCACTCGGATCTTTCCTACAAGGAACTGCCCAGCCTGGGTTCGATGCTGCATGCTCAGGAGTTGCCCTCCGAAGGCGGCGACACCCTGTTCGCCGACATGCATAAAGCCTGGGACAACCTGCCCGACGCGTTGCGCAAGGCCGTCGAAGGACGCTCGGCGGCGCATTCCTACACGGCACGCTACAGCGAGACCAAGTTCGAGGGCAATTGGCGCCCGACCCTGACGCCGGAGCAACTGGCCCAGGTCGCCGAAGTCGTTCATCCGATCGTGCGCACGCACCCGGAAAACGGGCGTAAGGCGTTGTTCGTCAGCGAGGGTTTCACCACCCGTATCGTCGGTTTGCCTGAGGACGAGAGCAAGCACCTGCTCGATGAGCTTTATGCCCACAGCGTGTTACCGCACAACATCTACCGCCACCAATGGCAGCCCCACGACCTGGTGTTCTGGGACAACCGCTCATTGATCCATCTCGCCACAGGTTGCCCAAGCCATCTGCGCCGCAAGCTGTATCGCACCACCATCCAGGGCACCAAGCCGTTTTAAGGGAGCTGATCGACATGAACGCCCCATTGCCAGGCCACACGGTCAGCAACCCGAACGCCACAGCCCAGGCGCTGTTGTCGGTCGATAACGTCAGCCTCGAGTACCGCACGCCCCAACGGGTGGTTCGAGCGACCCATCAAGTCAGTTTCGAGATCGATCCGGCGGACCGTTTTGTCCTGCTGGGGCCATCCGGATGCGGTAAATCGACCTTGCTCAAGGCTGCAGCCGGATTCATCCAGCCGGTCGAGGGTGAAATCCGTCTGCAAGGCCAGCGCGTCGATGCGCCGGGGCCGGACCGGATCGTCGTATTTCAGGAATTCGATCAGCTGCCGCCGTGGAAAACCGTCAAACAGAACGTGATGTTCCCGTTGCTGGCGTCGAAAACCCTCAAGCGCAAGGAAGCCGAAGCCCGAGCGCTGCATTATCTGGAGAAGGTCGGGTTGGCGGCATTCGCCGATGCCTATCCGCACACCCTCTCGGGCGGCATGAAGGCGCGCGTGGCCATTGCCCGGGCCTTGGCCATGCAGCCAAAAATCCTGCTGATGGACGAACCCTTCGCCGCGCTCGATGCGCTGACTCGGCGCAAGATGCAGGAAGAATTGCTGCTGCTCTGGGAAGAGGTGCGGTTCACGTTGCTGTTCGTCACGCACTCCATCGAAGAAGCATTGGTGGTGGGCAATCGCATCCTGTTGCTGTCACCGCATCCGGGGCGCGTGCGGGCGGAAGTCCACAGCCATCAATACGATCTGCACAGCCTGGGTGGCGCGGGGTTTCAGGAATCGGCGCGGCGCATTCATCGGCTGTTGTTCGATGAAGGCCCGTCAGAGCAAACCGAACGCGAACTGGATTTCACCGATATCCGCATCGCTTATTGAGCCAGTTGAGAGGAGGGCCCGATGAGCCATTTATCATCCCCGCGTGAAGAATTCGAAAATGTTCTGCCGCCACTTGCCAACGTGCCGCTGGAGCGTGAACTGCCGCTGGGCCAGCGCCTGTGGCAACAGGGCTGGATTCGCAAAGGCCTGATCCTGATTCTGTTGGCGGTGCTGTGGGAAGCCATCGCCCGTTACCAGAACAACGACCTGCTGCTGCCCAGCTTCGTGCAGACCGCCCAGGCGCTGTATGGCGGGCTGGCCAGTGGCGAATTGCTCGGTAAGGTGTGGATTTCCCTGGTGGTGTTGGTCAAGGGCTACCTGATCGGCATCGTTCTGGCGTTTGCCCTGACCACCCTGGCGGTGTCGACCCAGTTGGGCCGTGACCTGCTGAGCACGCTGACCTCGATGTTCAACCCGTTGCCGGCCATTGCCTTGTTGCCGCTGGCGCTGTTGTGGTTCGGGCTGGGTCAGAACAGCTTGATATTCGTGCTGGTGCATTCGGTGTTGTGGGCTCTGGCGTTGAACACCTACGCCGGCTTCCTCGGTGTTTCGGAAACCCTGCGCATGGCGGGCCGCAACTATGGCCTCAAGGGCATGCGTTTTGTGCTGTTCATTCTGATCCCGGCCGCGCTGCCATCGATCCTCGCCGGGTTGAAAATCGGTTGGGCGTTCGCCTGGCGCACCTTGATTGCGGCGGAACTGGTGTTTGGCGCCACCAGTGGCAAAGGTGGACTGGGCTGGTACATCTTCCAGAATCGCAATGAGTTATACACCGACAAGGTGTTCGCCGGGTTGGCGGTGGTGATCCTGATTGGGTTGCTGGTTGAAAATCTGGTGTTCGATTCGCTGGAGCGGGTGACGGTGAAGCGGTGGGGGATGCAGCGGTAGGTGTTGCCTGCTCGCGATGGGCCGGTGCAATCACCACCCGTTTTGCTAGCATTGCGCTCAAATCAATCCCCATTGCCAATGAGTGCTCAGCATGCAACTCCCGGACATCAACCTTTTGGTCGCCCTCGACGCCCTGCTCGACGAAGGTAGCGTGGTGGGCGCGGCGCGGCGGATGAACCTCAGCCCGGCCGCCATGAGTCGCACGTTGACGCGCATTCGCGAGGCGATTGGCGATCCGATTCTGGTGCGCGCCGGTCGTGGCCTGGTGCCGACACCCAAGGCGCTGGAGTTGCGTGAACAGGTGCGCGATGTGGTGGAGCAGGCCGCCAGGCTGTTTCACTCGGCGCGAGTGGTGGACCTGGGCAGCTTGCGCCGGCGCTTCAGCATCCGTGCGAACGACTTTTTTGTCGGGGTTTACGGCGGCAAGCTGTCCGACACCCTTGAGCGTCAGGCGCCGCATTGCGAGCTGCGTTTCGTCCCGGAAGGTGATGGCGATGATGAGGCGTTACGCGAAGGGCGTATCGACCTGAACGTCAGCAACAACCGTCCGCTGATGCCGGAAGTGAAGGTGCAAAATCTGTTTTCCACACAGTTTGTCGGCCTGGTGCGCGAGGATCACCCGCTGCTGGACGAGGAGATCACGCCCGAGCGTTTTGCCACCTTTTCCCACATCAGCGTGTCCCGGCGCGGCATCGCTCGCGGACCCATCGATACGGCGTTGAATGCCCTTGGCCTGGATCGCCGGGTCGCGGTGATCGCCCCGAGTTTCCATGCGGCGATGTTCGCATTGCCCGATTCTGACCTCATTCTGCCAGTGCCGCGCGAAACGTTGCTGAGCGTGCGCCGCCTGGGCTTGAAATTGCGTTCGTTCACCCTCCCGGTCCCGCTGCCAACCCTCATGCTGACGCAAGCCTGGCACCCGCGATTCGACAATGACCCGGCACACCGCTGGCTACGCGAAACGGTAAAAGCCTGCTGCGAGGAAACGTGGTTGGCCGCCCAAGGTTGATGACTGCAATGGTCGTTAACACCTATGGATGGTGTTGCGTCTGACACTGAGGTGTCAGGCTGTGCGCCTCGGAGCGCGACACAACATCGTTGTGTCTGGTGCACTTATACATTGCCGATAAGTCAGTTTTCGTCAGTGGTGGGCGTCCGTAAACTGCCAACCTATTCATTTTGGAGTCTTGAACCGATGACCTCCCTGACGGCCTCGGCGCCGTTGGCCGCGCCCGCACAATTGGGCCTGCGGACCATTATTGGCCTGGTGGGCGTGTTGCTTGCCGTGCTGGTGTCGGGCCTCAACGAGATGGTCACCAAGGTCGCCCTCGCCGACATTCGCGGGGCCCTGGCCATCGGCTACGACGAAGGCACCTGGCTGGTCGCCAGTTACACCGCTACCTCGGTGGCCGCAATGGCCTTCGCGCCGTGGTGTGCCGTAACGTTCTCGTTGCGACGCTTCACCCTCTGCGCCATCGGCCTTTTCACCTTCCTGGGCGTGCTGTCGCCGTTTGCCCCGAACTACGAAAGCCTGCTGCTGATGCGCACCTTGCAAGGCCTGGCGGGCGGTGCATTGCCGCCCATGCTGATGACGGTGGCCCTGCGTTTTCTGCCGGCCAACGTAAAGCTATATGGCCTGGCCGGTTATGCCTTGACCGCCACGTTCGGCCCTGGACTGGGCACGCCGTTGGCGGGTTTGTGGACCGATCATGTCGGATGGCAATGGACGTTCTGGCAAATCATCGCACCGTGCCTCATTGCCATGGCGGCGGTGGCCTATGGCATCCCCCAGGACCCGGTGCGTCTGGAGCGTTTCAAGCAATTTAACTGGCGCGGCGTGGTACTGGGTTTTCCAGCGATCTGCATGTTGGTCATCGGCATTTTGCAGGGCAATCGGCTGGACTGGTTCGAGTCGAGCCTGATCTGCGGCTTGCTGGGCGGCGGGCTGGTTTTGCTGGTGCTTTTCCTTTTCAACGAATGGTCACAACCGATTCCGTTCTTCAATCTGCAGATGCTGGGCATCCGCAACCTCTCGTTCGCCTTGCTGACGCTGGCCGGCGTATTGGTGATCCTGCAGGCGGTGATCATCCTGCCTTCCAGTTACCTGGCGCAGGTTCAAGGATATCGCCCCGTGCAGACGGCACCGATCATGTTGCTGGCGGCCTTGCCGCAGTTGATCGCACTGCCGTTGGTAGCGGCACTGTGCAACCTCCGTTGGGTGGATTGCCGCTGGGTGTTGGGGGCCGGCCTGAGCATGCTGGCGCTGTCCTGCATCGGCGGCTCGCAACTGACGTCGGTGTGGATTCGCGACGACTTCTACGCGCTGCAACTGCTGCAGATTTTCGGCCAGCCGATGGCGGTGCTGCCGTTGTTGATGCTCTCCACCGGCAGCATCACGCCAATGCAGGGGCCGTTCGCCTCTTCGTGGTTCAACACCGTAAAAGGCCTGGCAGCGGTGATCGCCACAGGCGTGATCGAGACGCTGACCACTTCGCGGCTGCACTTTCATTCGACCATGTTGGTGGACCGCCTCGGTCATTCGCCGATGGTCGATGGCGATAGCGCGGGCTTGGCCCATCGGCTGCACGAGCAAGCCGTGGTGCTGACCGCTTCGGACCTTTATCTGTGCATGACCGGTATCGCCGGCGTGCTGATGCTGTTGATTTTCTGGCTGCCGACCCGGATTTTTCCGCCGCGCGCGCCGACGTGAATGCTCCACTGGAACTGAAGGTTTTTATGATGACTCAATCAAAGAAAAAGTGGCTGTAGCCATCGCCGCCGTGGTGGCGGTGGGCGTGCTGGTCTATGTCCTGGCGCCGGGACTGTTCGGCAAACGCACCCAACAGAACACCAATGATGCCTTTGTTTCCGCTGACTTCACCCTGGTGGTGCCGCGTGTCGCCGGGTTCATCAAAGAGGTGTACGTGGAGGACAACCAGCAGGTCAAGGCCGGGCAATTGTTGGCGTTGATCGATGATCGGGACCTGCGCGCCGCCGCCCAGGCGGCCGACGCCGAAACACTGGTCGCGCGGGCGCAACTGCAAAACGCGAGGGCGACGCTGGAGCGCCAGGTGTCGGTGATTGCCCAGGCGCAAGCTTCGGTCGTGTCGGCCAAGGCGGAACTGGCTTTTGCCGAACATGAATTGAAACGCTACAACCACCTGGCCGGCGTTGGCGCGGGCACGGTGCAGAATGCCCAGCAAGCCAGCTCGCGGATCGAACAGGCCACGGCCAGGCTGGCGAATGCCACGGCGGTGCTGGCAGCCGAACGTAAACAAGTCGAGATCCTCACGGCGCAGCGTGATGCGGCCGACGGGGGCTTGAAACGCGCACAGGCGGCGCTGGAAATCGCCAGCTTCGAGCTGTCCTACACTCGCATCGTCGCCCCGCAGGACGGCATGGTCGGCGAGCGCGCAGTGCGCGTTGGTGCGTATGTCACGCCCGGGAGCAAGCTGCTCGCGGTGGTGCCGCTGACCCAGGCCTATGTGGTCGCCAACTTTCAGGAAACCCAACTGACCGACGTGCAACCAGGGCAGGACGTGCAGGTGCGCGTCGACAGCCTGGGCGGTGCGGCGCTGTCCGGTCGCGTCGAGAGCATCGCACCGGCCACCGGGGTGACCTTTGCCTCGATCAAACCGGACAACGCCACCGGGAACTTCACCAAGGTGGTACAGCGCATTCCGGTGAAAATAGTGCTGGAGCCGGGGCAGCCGTTGGCCGATCGGTTGCGGGTGGGGATGTCGGTGGAGGCGATTATTGATACCGCTGGAGGCGGCAAGCGTGAGGTTGTGCAGCGATGAAGATTATTGCTGGCCGCTCTGGCTTCATCGCGGGCAAGCCCGCTCCCACACGAGCACCGCTGTACCTGTTGAAGCAGGCTTGTCCAATCGTCGCACCGTCGCGATGGCGCCATCAGCCCCCACTCATCGTCGGCGCCTTGCTGGCCATCAGCTTGTCAGCCTGTACCCTTGGGCCTGACTTTCACAAACCCGAATCCCAGCCCATCAGCCAATGGTCAAAACCTGAGCAGCCGGCCCCCAGCCAAGCCGTTGCCGAGACCATGAACGAGCGCTGGTGGGAGGTATTCCAGGACGCCAAACTGTCGGCCCTGACCCAGCGTGCACTCACCCGCAACCTGGACCTCAAGCTTGCCAGCAGCCGCTTGCAGCAGATCCGTGCCGTGCGCCAGGTGATCACCGCCGAGCGTTACCCGAACACGGCGGCCACGGCCAGCTACGGACGCAAGCGCAACAGCAGCGAAGGCTTGAGCGACCCATCGGGGCACCAGGGGAAATCGGCTTTCAACTTGTGGGACGCGGGCTTTTCCGCCTCCTGGGAGCTGGATTTCTGGGGTCGGGTGCGCCGTGAAACCGAAGCGGCGGATGCGACCCTCGAAGTCGCCGAAAATGACCAGCGCGGTGTGCTGTTGTCGGTGCAAGCCGAAACCGCTCAGGATTACATTCAACTGCGCGGCGTGCAAAACACCCGGGCGGTCACCGAACAGAACCTGGAGGTCGCAAGGCACAGCCTGAAGCTGTCGCGGCTGCGTTTGGCTGACGGTGTGGCCACGGACCTGGACGTTGCAGAGGCTGCCGCGCAGGTGGCTGCCATCGAATCGCGCCTGCCGGCATTGGAGCAACGCCAGTCGCAATTGATCAACGCGCTGAGCTTGTTGATGGGCGAACCGCCGCAAGCGCTGCAAGCCGAATTGTCCGCTGACGGCCCCGTTCCACAGACCCCGCGCCAGGTAGCGATCGGCCTGCCCTCGCAATTGGCCGAGCGCCGGCCGGACATTCGCCAGGCCGAAGCGCGCCTGCATGCCGCCACAGCGAACATTGGCGTGGCCAAGGGTGACTTCTATCCGCGTATTACGTTGTCCGGCAACTTCGGTTCCCAGGCAATGCAATTGAGCGATTTTGGCTCCTGGAGCTCGCGCTCGTTCGGCATCGGCCCGCAGATTAGCCTCCCGCTGTTTGACGGTGGTCGCCTTCGCGGCGTGCTGGAACTGCGTGAAGCCCAACAACAGGAGGCCGCGATTGCCTATCAGCAAACCGTACTGCGCGCCTGGCATGAAATCGACGATCAACTGACGGCCTACAACGCCACTCAACTGCGCCGCGACAGCCTCGCCGAAGCGGTGCGGCAGAACCAGATCGCCCTGAGCACTGCCAAGCAGCAGTACGTGGAAGGCGTGGTGGATTTCGTCAACGTCCTCACCGTGCAAGCCGAGTTGCTGGCGACGCAGCAGCAATGGGTCGAGAGTTCGACCGGCGTGTCGCTGGCGATGGTCGGGTTGTACAAGGCGTTGGGTGGCGGGTGGGAGTCCGTGTATCCATTGGCGGCGCAACGCTAATCGTTTTGCCAAGTGGCTGCGTTAAGTGTAATGATAATTGCTATCAATCACGCGCATAGAATCACACCATGGACGCAGCCACTGGCGGCAACGATTCCCTTCATCGTCTTTACCGCGAGAACCATGGCTGGCTGCAAGGCTGGTTGCGCAAACGCCTGGGCGACCGGGAGCACGCGGCGGACGTGGCGCAGGATACCTTCCTGCGCCTGCTGGTGTCGGGTCGCATGCCCGGCCCGCAGGAAAGCCGCAGTTACCTGACGCAAATTGCCCGCAATCTAGTGATCGATCAGTGGCGCCGCCTGCGGATCGAGCGCGCCTATCTGGAAAGCATCGCGCATCTGCCGGAGCCGGAATCGCCTTCGCTGGAAACCCGAGCCCTGATCCTTGAAACCCTGATGCAGATCGACGCGATGCTCGATCGCATGCCGGATAACGTGCGCCAGGCTTTCCTGCTCTCGCAATTCGAAGGGATGAGCTACGCGCAAATCGGCGAGCGGCTCGGGGTCACGGTCAGTTCGGTGCAGAAGTACATGACCCGGGCGATTCTCGCCTGTTATCAGTTGGTCTACGAGTCATGAGTCGCGCCCACGACGCGCCCATTGATCCGGTCATTGTCGAGCAGGCGAGTGAATGGCTCATGCTGCATTGGGGCGATGATCTGAATGCCGAGAAGCGCCAGGCCTTCGTGCTGTGGCAACAGGCTCATCCAGAGCACCAGCGTGCCTGGCAGCGCTTGCAGCAACTCCAACAAACCTTCGGCTCGGTGCCGGCGCAATGTGCACGGGCGGTCTTGCGCGACAGCCCTGACCCGCAGCGCCGCGCTGCGCTGAAGATGCTCGGTGTGCTGCTGGTCGCGGGTGGGAGCGGATACCTGCTGCAAAATCAGGTGGCCTGGCGCGCTACCTTCGCCGAGCACCGCACCGCCACAGGCGAGATTCGCCACATGACCCTGGGCGATGGCACCCGGCTGGACCTCAACAGCGACAGTGCAGTTGATCTGCGTTTTACCGCGCAGGAGCGTCGGATCAAATTGATCAAGGGCGAAGTGCTGCTCACCAGTGGACACGACCCGATCCGGCCGCTGATCGTGGAAACCGCCGGCGGCGATGTCCAGGCGTTGGGCACGCGGTTTTCCGTACGTGAAATGGATGACGGCGCGCTCGTTGAACTGTACGAAGGGCAGTTGCGCATCAGCCCCAGACGAGGCACGCCAGTGCTCATGGATGCCGGCCATAGGCTGTGGTTCAACGCTGGCGGAACCGGTTCGATGCATCCGGCAAGCGTCACTGCCAGCAGTTGGAGCCAGGGCCGCCTGGTGGCCGAACGGCAGCCGCTCGGGCTGTTCCTGGCGGAGCTGGCGCGTTATCGGCCGGGTTGGATTCGCTGCGATGAGTCGGTCTCGCCGTTGCTGCTGACCGGCGTATTTCCACTCGATAACACCGACGCGGTCCTCGCCGCGCTCGAACGTACCTTGCCGGTGCAAGTGCGGTCCGTGACCCGTTACTGGGTGACGGTGAAACGCCGCACCTGAAGTCGCAAAAAAATTTCTCACAAGCGCTTGTCGGTTTTCTTGCCCCGTTCGGGATACCTCTTGAAAGCAAATCAAGAAGCATTCTCATACGGAGTTCCAGAATGCCAACACAGAAGACTTTTGCGCTTGATGGCGTCTTGCGTCGCAGCGTATTCGCTACCTTGCTGGCCACCACGCCACTGGTGCCAAACCTGGCCTGGGCCGAAGACGCCGCCGTCAGTCAGGCACGCCAGTACACCATTGCCGCCGGCAACCTCGATCAGGTTCTGAATCGTTTTGCCAGTGAGGCGGGCATTCTGCTGTCGGTGGATGCGCAGCTCACCGAGGGCAAGCGCAGTGCCGGTCTTCAGGGGCGTTTCGATGTGAGCCAGGGTCTTGAACGGTTGCTGGCGGGCAGTGGCTTGCAGGCCGTTTTTGCCCAGGGTGGCTGGTCCTTGCAGCCGATCTCGCAAGATGGCCCTCTGCAGTTGGGCGCTACCCGTGTCAGCGCGCCCGAGGCGCGGGAAAATGCCTGGGGCCCGGTCGCGGGCATCGTCGCCAAGCGTAGCGCCACCGGCACCAAGACCGATGCCGCGCTGGTGGAAATCCCGCAGACGATCAACGTCGTCACCGCCGCCGAAATCAGCTCGCGCAACGCGCAAAGCGTGACCGAAGCCCTGCGCTACACGCCGGGGATTACCGGCGGTGGCTTCTCCGACCGGGTAAAGATTTTCGATGAGCCAACCTCGCGCGGCTTCTCGCCGACGCCGCTGTACCTCGATGGCCTGCACCTGCCGTATGGCGGTGGCAGTACCGGTGGTGCATTGCAGATCGAGCCCTACTCGCTGGAACGCATTGAAGTGCTCAAAGGCCCGGCGTCAGTGTTGTACGGACAGAATCAGCCGGGCGGCATCGTCAATCTGGTCAGCAAGCGCCCGACCGCAGAGGCCCTGCACCAGATCAAGTTCGAAGCTGGCAGTTACGATCACAAGAGCGCCGCCATCGACCTCGGTGGGCCGCTGGACGACGAAGGCAAGTATCTTTATCGCCTGACGGCCCTGGCCAACGACAGCCAGGATGAAATCGATTACGTCAAAGACAAGCGTCAGTTCATCGCCCCGAGCTTCACCTGGCGCCCCACTGACGACACCAGCCTGACCCTGTTCGCCCAGTACCAGAAAGACGAAGGTGTTCCTGAGGCGCAGGGACTTCCGGCCGTGGGTACGTTGTTCGATAACCCCAATGGCAAGATCGACCGCGACCTGTTCCTCGGCGAGCCTGGCGTCAATGACTATCACCGCGAGCAGTACGCCTTCGGCTACGAGTTTTCCCATCGCCTGAACGACGTCTGGACCCTCAAGCAAAACGCACGATATGCGCGGGTCAACGACCACTACACAGCGCCCCTGCATGGTTACCGCTTCGTCGCCAACCCGATCACAGGGCAGAACGATCAGCGCTACCAGACCCGTTACGGCGTGAACTGGCAACAGGACAACAAGGTGTTCGGTGTGGATAACATCGCTCAGGCCGAGTTCGACACTGGGCCTCTCAGCCATACGGCAATCGTCGGTGTCGACTACTACCACTTCAACTCGAAGTTCGACGGTCTGTATGACTACAACCCGCCGATCATTGACCTGTTCACGCCGGTCTATGGTCAGTCGCTGAATTTCAGCAACAACAATCGCTGGGACAACACCATCACCCAGACCGGTTTGTACGCGCAGGACCAAATCAAACTCGACCAGTGGGTCTTCGTGCTCGGTGGTCGCTACGATTGGGCCGAAACCGATAACAAACAGCCGCTGACAGGTGTGCACAGCAACAACAAGGACGAGAAGTTCACCGGGCGTGGTGGCATCGTCTACCTGTTCGATAACGGCATTGCACCTTTTGTCAGCTATTCGGAGTCGTTCCTGCCAATGACGGGCACCGATGTACGGGGCAGCGCCTTCGACCCGTCCACTGGCAAGCAGTACGAGGCGGGTGTGAAGTACCAGCCGCCGGGCCAGAACAGCTTTGTGCAGATATCCGCCTACGAGTTGGAACAGGAAAACATCCTGACCACGGACCTCGCCAATCCCGGCTTCAGTGGCCAGACCGGCGCCATTCGCTCCAAGGGGATCGAGTTCGAAGCCAAGGCCGAGGTCACCGAATCCCTGCGTGTGATCGCCTCGGCATCGCGTAACGATATCAAGTACACCAAGGACAACGACGGTCGAGAGGGTCGCCACCCGGCGAGCAGTCCGCCGCTGACGGCGGCAATGTGGATCAACTACACGGTGCTGGGCGACACACCGTTGGCCGGAGTCGGCGCCGGGGTCGGCGCGCGGTATGCCCGCAGCAACTATGGCGATGATTACGAGGGTTCCTTTCAGATTCCTTCCTACACCGTGTACGACGCGAGCCTGACGTACGACCTGGGCATGTCTGCCTTTCGTCTCAAGGGGGTGAAACTGGCGTTAAACGTGAAAAACCTTACGGACAAGGAATACGTCGCCAGTTGCAGAAGTGAGTGGGATTGCTACTACGGAGAGGGTCGGACGGTGGTGTCGAGCGTGTCTTACGATTGGTAACCCGGGCTGTGCTAGCCGGCATCCAGGCGCGATGCCGGCATCCGGCCTAGACTTTTGGGTCATGAGCGAAGTGGTCGTCGCCGCACACACCGCTATCGCGAGCATGCTCGCGATTGATCGCAAAGCGGTCGCTCAACTTTTCCCCAGGAGCCCACTATGCAATCCCCAACCCACAGCCTGCCCTCGCTCTTCAAGCAATTGGGCCTGCCCAATGATCCGGTCAGCATTGACCAATTCATCACGTCCCATTCCCCGCTCAAACCCGACCTGCACCTGGCCGACGCTTTTTTCTGGAGCCAGAGCCAGGCGGCGTTTCTGCGCGATGAAATACTGGATGACGCCGATTGGGCGGAGGTTGTGGACCAGTTGAACGTGCTGCTGAGGAAGGGGCGGGTACAGGGTTGCTGATCGGATAATTGTTTCAAAACTTGACCGGATTTCCCGGTGGATGTCATATTGATAGTTAGCAAACTAACAGTGTGTCCTTTATCCCGTGCCCAAAAACCTCGACGCTCTCCAGATGAACATCAGCAGTGCCATGGTGGTGGCCGCCCGGCATTGGCGGAAAATCTGCCAGACCACACTGGTCAACTACGGCATCTCCGAAGCCTGCGCCGTCCCTTTGTTGATGATCGGGCGATTGGGCGAGGGCGTGCGTCAGGTGACAGTGGCACAGGCTGCCGGGATGGAGAGCCCGTCGTTGGTGCGCCTGCTCGATCAGCTGTGTCACGCCGGCTATGTGCGGCGCACCGCCGATGCCCAGGACCGTCGCGCCAAATGCCTGAGCCTGACGGACACCGGCCGCGAGCTGGTGCAGGCGGTGGAGGTCGAGCTGGTACGCTTGCGTCACGAAACGCTCGCCGGTATTCCCACCAGTGATTTGGAAGCCGCATTGCGCGTATTAAAAGCCTTTGAGGCGGCCAATGCCCCAGCCGTGGTGACACCTTGAGCGGATTTTTCGCCGGCGTTCCCCCGGCCCGCGACTGGTTTTACGGCGTGCGAACCTTCGCGGCCTCGATGATCGCGTTGTACATCGCCCTGCTCATGCAAATGCCGCGTCCGTACTGGGCGATGGCCACCGTCTACATCGTCTCCAGCCCCTTCGTCGGCCCGACCAGTTCCAAGGCGCTGTACCGCGCGATCGGGACATTCATGGGCGCGGCAGCAGCGGTGCTGTTCGTGCCGATGTTCGTGCAAAGTCCCTATGTGCTGGTACTCGTCATTGCCCTGTGGACCGGGATCCTGCTGTTCCTGTCCATGCACCTGCGCACGGCCAATAACTATGCGCTGATGCTGGCCGGCTACACACTGCCGCTGATTGCGCTGCCGGTCGTGGATAACCCGCTTTCCGTATGGGACGTGGCAGAGGCACGCACGGAAGAAATTTTTCTCGGCATCGCTGTTGCGGCGGTCGTCGGCGCGATGTTCTGGCCACGCAGGCTGGCGCCAGTGTTCAGCGACTCGGTGAGCAAATGGTTTGCCGATGCCTCGACGTACAGCCTGCGCTTCCTCAGTCGCAACGTGCAGCCCGAAGAAATCAGCGCGTTGCGCTCATCAATGGTCGCCACATTCAACACCCTGGAATTGATGATCGGCCAGTTGCCCCACGAAGGTGCCCGCCCTCAGACCGTGCGCAATACCAAGGAGCTGCGCGGGCGAATGATTCACCTGCTGCCGCTGATCGACGACCTGGATGACGCGCTTTACGCCCTTGAGCGGCGCACGCCAGAGCTGGTAGACCGGTTCGCGCCGTTGCTCGCCGCCACCCGGCAATGGCTCGAGTACAAGGACGCGGACATCGGGCGCTGGCAAGCATTGAAGGATCAACTCGAAGCGCTGCAACCGTCTGCCCGGGCGCTGGATGATCGCAAGCAACTGCTGTTTTCCAACGCCCTGTATCGACTCGGCGAGTGGATCGATCTGTGGCAGGACTGTCGCAGCCTGCAATACGCCATCCAGTGCGAAAGCCAGGACAGCTGGCATGCGGTCTATCGGCATTGGCGACTGGGGCGGTTGTCGCCGTTCCTGGACCGTGGGCTGATGCTGTATTCGGCGGCGTCCACGGTCACCGCGATCATCGTCGCCTCGGTGCTGTGGATTCTGCTCGGCTGGACCGACGGTGGCGCTGCAGTGATTCTCGCAGCGGTGGCGTGCAGTTTCTTCGCGTCGATGGATGACCCGGCTCCGCAGATCTACCGGTTCTTTTTCTGGACCGCGATGTCAGTGGTATTCGCCAGCCTTTACCTGTTCCTGGTACTGCCCAACCTGCACGATTTCCCGATGCTGGTACTGGCGTTTGCGGTGCCGTTCATTTGCATCGGCACGCTGACGGTCAAGCCGCAGTTCTACCTGGGCATGCTGCTGACGCTGGTCAACACCTCGTCCTTCATCAGTATCCAGGGCGCCTACGACGCGGATTTCCTCAGCTTCGTCAACTCCAACCTGGCAGGTCCCGTGGGTTTGCTCTTCGCCTTTGTCTGGACGTTGATCGCCCGGCCCTTTGGTGCGGAGCTGGCGGCCAAGCGCCTGACCCGTTTCAGCTGGCGCGACATCGTCAGCCTGACCAAGCCGGCGACCCTGGCCGAACACCGGCAGTTGGGGGTGCAGGTGCTTGATCGGATGATGCAGCACTTGCCGCGCCTGGCCATCACCGGCCAGGACACCGGCATCGCGCTGCGCGAAGTGCGTGTTGCGTTGAACCTGCTCGACCTGCTGGCCTACACCCCGCGCGTGCTGGGTGTTCCACAGGTGCTGCTGCATCAAGTGGTGAACGAGGTCGGCGAGTATTTCAAGGCTTGCCTCAAGGCCGATGAGCGCCTGCCTGCCCCGAGCGCGTTGCTGATGTTGATGGACCGTACGCGCCGCGCCCTGGATCGCGAGTGTGATGACGGTGCGCGCCTGCACCTGCTGCACGCCTTGAGTGGCCTGCGCCTGGCCTTGCTGCCCGGCGTCGAATTTGTCGGCAGCGCAGAACCCGAAGAACCGCTTCCCCATGGCATCGATGGAGCGCCTTTATGATCGGTGATCTGGATATCAGTGGGGTGTTCCTGCCCACGCTGCTGGTGCTGATGGGCATTACCTACCTGATTTACCTGCTGGTGCACGGCCTGCTGACGCGCCTGCATTTTTACCGCCTGGTCTGGCACCGGGCATTGTTCAACGTGGCTCTGTACGCCTTGCTGCTGGGCGCTGTGGATTCACTCAGCCGATACCTGATGACATGAAAAAACCTTTTTTGACCCTCGGCCGTGTGGTCCTGACGCTGTTGATCGTGAGCTTCGCGGTCGTCGTGGTCTGGCGCATGGTCATGTATTACATGTTCGCCCCCTGGACCCGTGACGGGCACATCCGTGCCGACATCGTGCAGATCGCGCCGGATGTGTCCGGGCTGATCCAGCAAGTGGAAGTACGGGACAACCAACCGGTCCAGCGTGGCCAGGTGCTGTTCAGCATCGACCAGGACCGCTTCAAGCTGGCTTTGCGCCAAGCCAAGGCCTCGGTCGCCGATCGCCAGGAAACCCTGGCCCAGGCCCAGCGCGAAGCCAAGCGGAACAAGGGGCTTGGCAACCTTGTGCCGGGCGAGCAACTGGAAGAAAGCCAGTCGCGGGTGGCCCGTGCCGAAGTGGCGTTGATGGAAGCGCAGGTGGCGGTGGACAGCGCCCAGCTCAACCTCGACCGCTCGACCATTCGCAGCCCGGTGGACGGCTACGTCAACGACCGGGCCCCGCGTCCCCAGGAGTTTGTGACCGCCGGGCGTCCGGTGTTGTCGTTGGTGGACAGCAATTCATTCCACATCGACGGGTATTTTGAAGAAACCAAACTGGACGGCATTCACGTTGGCCAGAGCGTCGACATCCGTGTAATCGGCGACAACGCTCGCCTGCGTGGCCATGTTCAAAGCATTGTCGCCGGCATCGAAGACCGTGACCGCACCAGCGGCAGCAACCTGCTGCCCAACGTCAACCCGGCATTCAGCTGGGTGCGCCTGGCGCAACGGATTCCGGTGCGGATCGCCTTCGACGATGTGCCACCGGACTTCCGCATGATTGCCGGGCGCACTGCCACCGTGTCGATCATTGACGACAAGGAGTCGGCAAAATGAGCAAGGCCTCGGGTTTGGCGATCGCCGGATTAGGCTTGCTGTTGTCGGCGTGTCAGACGGTTGGGCCGGATTATCACGTACCGCCGGAGGCGGCCGTCCAGCGTGCAGATTTGCAGGGTGAACTGGCGGTCAATGGTAAACCGGTGGTCTCAGCCCCGGTGCCGGCCGATTGGTGGCGCTTGTATCAGGATCCGCGACTCAATCAATTGGTCCAGCAGGCGCTGGCGTCCAACACTGATTTACGTGTGGCCGCTGCGAGCCTGCTGCGGGCACGCGCCCAAGTCGATCAGGCCGAGGCCGCCGGTGGCTGGAGCGGTGGTATCAAAATGGGTGCCCAGCGCTTGCAGGAATCGGGCGAAGCGTTCCTGTTGCCGGAAAAAGTGCCGGTGGCCAACATCGGTGATATCGGCATCAGCGCCTCCTATCAGTTCGACCTGTTTGGCACGCTCAAGCGCGGCATCGAAGCCGCCAAGGCCAATGCCGATGCAACCCAGGCGGCCGCCGATACCGCACGCATCACCCTGGTGGCCGATGTGGTGCGGGCCTACACCCAGGTGTGTGCGGCCAACGAGGAGCATGAGATTGCCCAGCATTCCCTTGATCTGCAGTCGCAAAGCACCACGTTGATCCAGCGGCTGCGCGATGCCGGTCGGGGTGACGAAACCCAGGTCACCCGTTCGCAAACCCAATTCAAATCCCTGCGCGCCGAGATGCCGCGCTACGAGGCGGCGCGCCAGGCAGGGCTGTACCGTCTGTCGATGTTGCTGGCCACGCCGGTCGATCAGTTGCCGGCCGGCACCGCGACGTGTGCAGAACTGCCGAAGATCGCCCAGTTGATACCGGTGGGCGATGGCGCTTCGCTGCTCAAGCGTCGTCCCGATATTCGCCAGGCTGAACGCCGATTGGCCGCCGCGACTGCCGGGATCGGTGTGGCCACCGGCGAGCTGTACCCGGACATCCGCATCGGCGCGACGATCGGCACTGTCGGTCTTCTGGAAAACCTCGGTGAGCCTTCCGCCAATCGTTGGGGATTCGGACCTTCGCTGACCTGGAACGTGCCGACCAACGGCGCCAGGGCGCGTATCCGTGAAGCCGAAGCCGTGACCCAGGCGACCCTGGCCCACTTCGATGGGGTGGTGCTCAATGCCATCCGTGAAACCCAGACCAGCCTGGCGCAGTACTCGGCATTGTTACAGCGCCGCGAGGCCCTGGCGGATGCCGAGCAATCGGCGAAGCTGGCCGCCGACCAGACGCACCGCTTCTTCCAGGCGGGCCGCGAATCGTTTCTCGCCGACCTGCAGGCGACCCGCACCTACACCGATGTCACCGCGCAACTGGCCGCCGCCAATACCCAGGTCGCGCTGAGCCAGATCGATTTGTTCCTGGCGCTGGGTGGTGGCTGGGAAAGCGGACGAACGCAAGGTTCGAACGCCAGCAAACCCTGAGGCCGTTGCTATGCTTTGACTTGATGAGGTCGCGCGACGAACTCATCAATCAAGGCTAGCGTTGGTCATGGGGACTCTAATAATGAAAAACCCTTATGCTCCCGGCTTTTGGTGCGCCATTGCGGCATTGGTCTTGCTGTCGGCCACCTATTTCTACGGCGTCATGCTGGCGCATCAGCTCGATCAAGCGATGGTGTTTCTCGACAGCGCAGCCGCGCTGATCGCGGTGATGGCCATCGTGGTCGTGGCCTGGGCTTCGCTTCAGGGCCAGCGCATCAAAAAAAGACAACTCGAGCAAGGCAAGACACTGGTGCTGATCTGGGACACCAAGGTTGCGTTGCGCCGGGTAGAAACCGTATTCGATCGCTATTTCTGGGGCAGCTACTGGCAACCGGGGCGCACGTTCCAGGAAGTCATGGGCGAGCTGACCGGCACGCCGCTGGAAAAAAGCCTCGAAACCCTGAAAAAGCAGTGCCAGGCGCTCGACAAGCAGATAGCCGAGGAGGGCTGGCATTGGCTGAACAATGCCCGTGAGCTCTCGGATGTCGCTTCGGCCATGGCTCGCGAACGTTATCAACTGGACTTCTGTGACCCGCGCGCGGATGTGACGGGTGGGGCGGTGATCAATCGCGACTTTGAAGTGCTGGTGTACACGTGGACGGCGCGGCTCAAGAGCTTTGATCATCAGCTTGATGAGATGGAAGTGCAGTATTCCTGAGTGCTGTGGTGCCTGGGCGGGCCTCATCGCGGGCAAGCCCGCTCCCACAGGGATCGTGTGAACACCACCTTCCACTGTGGGAGCGGGCTTGCCCGCGAAAGCGATATTGGTATCACCGCAAATTCCAGGCGATAGCCAAGCCGAAATGACATTCTTTCACCTTTAATCATTGGGCCACCCCCCGCGCCTGATGCTAACCTGCATGCCACTTTCGTCGGAGTCGAGCCATTAACCCGCCAAGGGTTCAGGGAAGACGACCACACCTCAAACAACGGACATTGACTGGGTCATTCATGAATAAATCAGCAGGCGTACTTCTTGGAATTGTTGTAGCGATTGGCGTCATCAGTGCCGGCGGTGCCTGGTACACCGGCACCCGAATCGAAGGGGTGTTGAACAGCTCGATCGCCGACGCCAACAAGGAGCTGCAAGCCGCGCTGGTCGGCACCAAGGGTACCGCTTCGCTGGAACTGGTGTCGCTGGAACGCCACCTGTTCAGCAGCACCGCGCACTACCGCCTCAAGGGTGAGGGGGACGCGTTCGGCGAAACCCCGGTCGAATTGCTCTTCGTGGACAACATTGAACACGGCCCACTGCCATTCTCGCGACTGGTGTCGCTCAAATGGCTGCCCGTCATGGCCACCAGTCACTACGCACTGGAAAAGACCCCCGTCACCGAGAGGTGGTTCGCCGCCGCCAAGGACAAGTCGCCGCTCACCGGCGTGGTCAACATTGGCTACGACAATTCCACCAACGGCAATTTTGAATTGCTGCCGTTGGACGTGGCGCTGGACGACAAGTCCCACCTGAAATTCTCCGGCCTGAACCTCGAAGTCTCGGCCAGCGCCCAGGCGCAGAAAGTCAAAGCCAACGGTTACATGGACAACTTCACCTTGACCACCGTCGACGAGAGCCAATCGCCTGTCAAAGTCGAGTTGAAAGGTCTGACCCTGGCCAGCAACCTGATCAAGAGCACTTATGGCTACTACACCGGTGAGAACACGGTCGAGCTGACGGACAGCAAAACCACATTCGGTCCACAGCAATTGGTCTTGGGCCTCAACAAATTTGAAATGAAAAGCCTCACCGAAGAGTCGGGCACCAATGCTTCCGGGCGCGCTGACTACAAGATCGGCGAAGTGTCGCTTAACGATAAAAAAGTGGGCTCCGCGCAGTTGGCCATGAGCCTGAAGAACCTCGACATTCCAGCGACGATGTCGTTGATGCAGGTATATCAGACCAAACTGCAACCCTATGAAGAGGCCGCTGCCAAGGCGGCTGCTGCCGGTGAACCGGCCCCCGAGCTGGTGCTTACCCCGGCTGAAGAGACTCAGGTCAAAGCCGATCTGGAAAAACTGTTGGCTGCCGGCCCTCAACTGGTGCTGGAAAAACTCGCCTTCACCACCGCCAACGGCGAAAGCCACGCCAATCTGGTACTGGACCTGACCAAGCCGAAATCCATGGACCTGCCGCCTGACCAGTTGATCAAACAAGTGGTTGCCCTGCTGGACGTCAACATCCAGGTGTCCAAGCCGATGCTCGTTGATGTGTTAAGCGTTCAGGGGCAACTCGATGGCCAGACCGACGCCAAGACCATTGTCGATCAGGCCAAGGCCACCGCTGATATGTTTGGCGCCATGGCCGTCGGTACACAGTTCGCGACGGTGGACGGCACAAACGTCATCAGCAAACTGCACTACGCCAACAATGAAGTGGAGTTCAATGGCCGGAAGATGACTGTTGAACAGTTTATCGGCTTCATGATGAGCAAGCTCGGCGGCGTCGAAGTCGCCGAGTAATCCCTAGAGGTCGCGGATCAGCCGCCACGCTTCGTCAATCGGCAGCGGCTGTTTCATCCGTTCGGCGAGCATCGCCATTGCCCGCTCTTCATCGCAGGCGATGGCGGCCGTAACCACCCCGTTCTTGCCGAACAGGCCAATGAACGGTGGATGATAAGGGTCGCCCTTGAACTCGACCTCGTCCCAGTCCTGGGCATGACCGAGATAGTCGTAGTTCTTGCCAAAGTGCCAGGTCCAGAAGTACGGCACATCCAGATAGTGCTCATCGCCACCCAACATGTTGGCCGCCGCAATCCTTGCGTGTTGTTGCGCCAGGCGCCAGTGTTCGATCCTTTGTGGCTGGCCGTTGAACGGGAAGGTGGCAATATCGCCTGCCGCCCACAGTCCTTCACTGACACGCATGCCGCCGTCGACTTGCAGTGACAGGTCTTTTTCCATGGGCAACCCGGCAAACGGGTCGGTGGCTGGGCTGACGCCGATGCCCACCAGGACCAGGTCTGCCGGAAGGCGCTGGCCGTCCTTGAGCTTAACCGCCTCGACCTTGTTGTTGCCCACTATCTCCGAGGCTTCGCTGTCGGTATGGAACACCACGCCGTGGGCCACGTGGCGAGCCAGAATCGCCTTGCCGACGGTCTCACCGAACTGCTTGGCAAAGGGCACGGCGTGACGGGCCAGCACCGTGACATCCAGGCCGTGTTCGCGCAGGGCGGCGGCGGACTCCATGGCAATGAAACTGTCGCCGATGACCACCGCCCGCTGGCCGGGTTGCGCGGCGTTCAGAATGGCTTGTGCCTGGTCCTTGGCGCGCAGCAGGAAGACCTGCGGCAGGTCCGCACCGGGCAGCTCGAGCGGTTTGGGGGCCCCGCCCGTGGCGAGCAACGCGGCGTGGTAGTTCACGGTCTGGCCGTTGGTCAGGCGTACGCTTCGGCTTTTGGCATCCAGGCTCGCCACTTCGGCTAGCAGGCGCTCGATGCGTTGCTCGCGATAAAAGTCATCGTCTCGCAACGCCGGGATTTCGTCCGGTGGCATTTCACCGGCGATGACAAATTTGCTCAGCACCGTGCGGTCATAACCGGCATCGGCTTCGCGGTCGATTAGCAACACGCGGCCGCCAAAACCTTTTTCCCTTAGTGCGGCTGCCGCTGCCGTGCCTGCGGCCCCCGCACCGATAATCACAAAGGTGCGATCATCATCGGCTGGCGGGGTGTGGGAATCGGGCAGCGGTTGCTCATCCACCCAGATTTCATCGCCACGGGTTTCCAAGGGATAGCGCCTGAGGCTGTCCAGTGACGGCGGCTCGCACAGGGCGCCATCGTCGATCCGATAAGCCGCTTTATGCCAAGGACAAATCAGCCGCCCATTGCAGAGCGCACCCTCGGCCAGCGGCGCGCCGGCATGGGGGCATTCGCCTTGATAAGCGCGCAGTTGATCACCTGCGCGCAACAACACGATTTTGCGCTCGCCAACACGCACTTCCAGGCCTCGGTTTTCGGGGATATCGGCTAAACGGGCAACGCGGTGCAGTGCCATGATCGCTCTCCAGGAAGGCGTTTCACTTAAGAGTTTGGCCAATATTGCGAGGTTCAGCCAAATCCCGCTGCCACGGCACGAACGGTCCGCTATAGTTTGCACGCCGACCACGGCCCCACCCGCACAAGGTGCTCCGGAATGACTCGATTGACCTCTCTGAACCCTTGGCTGGCGGCCATTGCCGTCGCCCTTTGCGTGCAGATTCCCGCACAGGCCCAGGAACGCTTCACCGTCAGCATGCCTGGCGTGTCGGACAACCGTCTTTTCACGTCGGTGGCGGCGAGCGACGCCAGCGGCTGCGGCGGCAAGAACCAGTCGCCGGCGCTGAGTTGGAACGCCGGCCCTTCGGGTACCCTGAGCTATGCCGTCGTGATGCACGATCCGGACGGCCAGAAAGGCCTGGGTGTCGATCACTGGATTCACTACGGCCTCAAGGCCAGCACCCGGCAGATCCCGTTCGGCGCTGGCACCAAGACGTCCTTTGAAGGCGCGGCGGGCACCAACAGCAAAGGCACCACCGGTTACATCGGGCCATGCCCGCCGGTGGGCGACAGCTCGCATCACTACATCATCCAGCTCTACGCCTTGGACCTCGCCCCGGACGCCTTGCCGGCGGGCCTCACCCGTGCGCAACTGATGGAAAAAATCAAAGGCCATGTGCTCAAGAACAGCAGCGTGGTGCGGCGTTATCACCGCTGAAGATTTTTCTGCGGGTTTAAGCCACTATCTATTTCAGTCGCCGATGCGTTGGAGGATGCCGTGGCCAAGAAAATCGATCGCATCGCCCAAATGCTCAATTGCCCGGAAAAGGGCGAAGAACTGCGGCGAGCGATTACCGAGAGTCGTAAGGAGTTTCTTCTGGCCAAGCAGGCTGAAGAGCCGGAGGAGGAAGACAACCTCGATGAGGACGACTTCGACGATGATTACGACGAGTTCGATTGGACCACCCCGTAGGAGCGAGCAAGCTCGCGATGGGGACCAATGATAACGTGGGAAATCTGAATGCCCGCGGTGTTTGGCCTTCCATCGCGAGCATGCTCGCTCCTACAGGAGATCAATGTCGGCCCTGTGTTGGGTCGGCTGTTTAACAGGCCTCTGTTTTACTTCCTGCAAGCTACAAATTCTTGCGCCGTTGCCTACCGCCACGCCAGAATCCGCCGGCTTGTGCGCTTTGGGACCGCTCGGTAATTTGATTCCTGTCACTGATTGTCAGTGATCGGGTTTAGCAGCCTGTCGTGTTAGTGAAGTGCATAGCGTCCTCTTCATGGTGGCTGTGCGTGGGGCGCCCTCGGGCGCGCCGGTTTGCTAACTCCCCGGTCTGCTAACCCGCGCACAGCCGCCACCCATCGTTTAGCAGCGACGCGTGAACGGCTCCACTTCCGGAGTTAGTCAAATGTCCAAAGCCATTCCCGACCCACCGAAAACCGAACCAGAGCAACCCGCACGCGAAGGCTCGCTCTTTGCCGTCAATCCCCACATCCACACCGAAGCCCTGCTCTCCAACGCCTCCGAAGACCTGCTGGCGATCAGTGCCTTGGCCGCTGACCTCGCCGACGAAATCAACGGCTCCCGCCGCTCCATCGCCCTGGCGATCAACCGCATGGCCAATGGCGTCCACCTGCTGGTGGAACGAGCGCTGGATCATCTGGATGACCCGGAAATGGCCGCCATCTTCGCCAAACAACAAAACCGTTCCCTCGACGCTTCAACATAGCCCGTGCACACAACCTGTGGGGAGGCTGCCGAACTTCGTGAAGCTATCGCTGCCAGCTGTCGGCGGATATCGATCATCTGTTGCTGCGTCAGGTGGCGGGTCACCTGGACAGCCAGCGTGTGGTACTGGCCCCGGGCAGCGCGGCGCTTTGAGGCGCGCATCGTCCATGACGAAGCCTTTTTGCAGGTACTCGCCCAGCGTTCGGGTGGCCCATTGGCGAAATTGCGAGCCGCGGGTTGAGCGAACGCGGTAGCCGATGGCAATGATCATCGGCAGAGCATAGAGCTGAGTCAGGTAATCCTTGCCATCAGCAGCAGTTGTCAACTTTGAGTTGACAACTGCTGCCTCTGCCAGCTCCCCCTCGGCCAAAACCGCCTGAATGTGTTTGTTAATGTTCTGCTTGCTGGACTGATACAGCTCGGCGAGTTCCAGTTGAGTCAGCCAGACCTGATCATTCATTTCTCGCAGACTGAACTGCGCCAAGCCATCTTCCGTGCTGTAAAGAATCAAGTCGTTGACGGCCATTAGGCAATTTTTACCCCGATCCGAAATTTCCTGGCGACAGGTCTTTTCATCAGTGCGAAGCTCATGTCACTTCCTTTGTTGTATGGGTGGCTCTGAAGACAAAGTCTGTCGGGTTGATCGGCATATTGAACGCGTTGCCGAAAGGGCGGAACAAGGAAGGTGTTTCAGCTATCGACAGCGGCGCAATTGCGCCCACAAAAAAGCCCCAGACCCTACGGCCTGAGGCTTTCTCGTTTGCAAATATGGTGCACCAGGCGGGATTCGAACCCACGACCCCTGCCTTCGGAGGGCAGTACTCTATCCAGCTGAGCTACTGGTGCAATGCGGGCGCATGATACTCATATGCTTGGCGGGCGTCCATGCTGCTGAATCGACAGCGCTTTTTCAAAGCGTAACCCACGTTTGCTACGCTGATCTGAAAAATGAGGTTAAGGCGGCGTTTTCGTTCTTTTTTTCGAACAGGCTATTGTCCTTTACCCCCTTTGATCCTAGGATTCGTTTGAGATTTCAAACGCTCTTGTCTGGGTGCTGAACCGCACGAATCCATTGCGTGCGCTATTTATGTGCTTCAGCCCGGTGAATGATTTCCCTGACGGCAGCCTTCAAGGCGCCTTTCTACAATCATAATTCGCTCCGCGCGTGCGCGGTGCTGTTCAAGGAAAGCCGACATGCAGCTTAAAGACACCCAGTTGTTCCGCCAGCAAGCCTTCATTGATGGCGCTTGGGTCGATGCGGACAATGGTCAGACGATCAAGGTCAACAACCCGGCAACGGGTGAAATCCTGGGCACCGTGCCGAAGATGGGCGCTGCCGAAACCCGCCGCGCCATCGAAGCGGCCGACAAGGCGCTGCCGGCCTGGCGTGCACTGACCGCCAAGGACCGCGCCAACAAGCTGCGTCGCTGGTTCGAGTTGATCATCGAGAACCAGGACGACCTGGCGCGCCTGATGACCCTCGAGCAAGGCAAGCCATTGGCCGAAGCCAAGGGCGAAATCGTTTATGCCGCTTCCTTCATCGAGTGGTTCGCCGAAGAGTCCAAGCGCATCTACGGTGACGTGATCCCGGGCCACCAGCCAGACAAGCGTCTGATCGTGATCAAGCAGCCAATCGGCGTGACCGCCGCGATTACCCCGTGGAACTTCCCGGCCGCTATGATCACCCGTAAAGCCGGCCCGGCCCTGGCCGCCGGTTGCACCATGGTGCTCAAGCCTGCTTCGCAAACCCCGTTCTCGGCTTTCGCCCTGGCCGAACTGGCCCAGCGTGCCGGTATTCCGGCTGGCGTGTTCAGTGTGGTGACCGGCAGCGCCGGCGACATCGGCAGCGAGCTGACCGGTAACCCGATCGTGCGCAAATTGTCCTTCACCGGTTCGACCGAAATCGGTCGTCAACTGATGTCCGAATGCGCCAAGGACATCAAGAAAGTGTCCCTGGAACTGGGCGGCAACGCGCCGTTCATCGTGTTTGACGACGCGGACCTGGATAAGGCTGTCGAAGGCGCGATCATTTCCAAGTACCGCAACAACGGCCAGACCTGCGTCTGCGCCAACCGCCTGTACATTCAGGATTCGGTCTACGACGCGTTCGCCGAGAAGCTGAAAGCGGCTGTGGCCAAGCTGAAGATCGGCAACGGTCTGGAAGAAGGCACCACCACTGGCCCGCTGATCGACGAAAAAGCCGTGGCCAAGGTTCAGGAGCACATCGCTGACGCGGTTTCCAAAGGCGCCACCGTGCTGTCCGGCGGCAAGTCCATCGAAGGCAACTTCTTCGAGCCGACCATCCTGACCAACGTGCCAAAGAACGCGGCCGTGGCCAAGGAAGAAACCTTCGGTCCATTGGCACCGCTGTTCCGCTTCAAAGATGAAGCCGAAGTGATTGCGATGTCCAACGACACCGAATTCGGTCTGGCTTCTTACTTCTATGCCCGTGATCTGGGTCGTGTGTTCCGTGTGGCCGAAGCCCTGGAATACGGCATGGTGGGCGTCAACACCGGCCTGATCTCCAACGAAGTTGCGCCTTTCGGCGGCATCAAGGCCTCGGGCCTGGGCCGTGAAGGCTCCAAGTACGGCATCGAAGATTACCTGGAAATCAAATACCTCTGCCTGGGCATCTAAGGCGTCCCGGCAAGGCATTGCTTCAAGCGCAAAGGGCACGAGAGCGCTGTCCTTTGCGCCGCTTCAAATGGCAAATTTCTTTGCGGCCGGGAACGCCGTGGCAGTCGATCATCGCATGCTGCCGCCGTTGACTCCCCGCCGCTTCATCCTTGAACCACGCCGCCCGATGAGCGGTGAATGAGGACTGTAATGAGCAAGACTAACGCTGATTTGATGGCCCGCCGTGTCGCCGCTGTACCTCGCGGTGTTGGCCAGATTCACCCGATCTTCGCCGAGTCCGCGAAGAACGCCACCGTGACGGACGTTGAAGGTCGCGAGTTCATCGACTTCGCCGGCGGCATTGCCGTGCTGAACACTGGCCACGTGCACCCGAAAATCATTGCCGCCGTGACCGAGCAGTTGAACAAGCTGACCCACACCTGCTTCCAGGTACTGGCCTATGAGCCATACGTGGAACTGTGCGAAAAAATCAACGCCAAGGTGCCGGGTGATTTCGCCAAGAAAACCCTGCTGGTCACCACCGGTTCCGAAGCGGTCGAGAACGCCGTGAAAATCGCCCGTGCGGCGACTGGCCGTGCCGGCGTGATCGCGTTCACTGGCGCTTACCACGGTCGCACCATGATGACCCTGGGCCTGACCGGTAAAGTCGTACCTTACTCGGCTGGCATGGGCCTGATGCCAGGTGGCATCTTCCGCGCGCTGTACCCGAACGAGCTGCACGGTGTGAGCATCGACGACTCGATCGCCAGCATCGAACGCATCTTCAAGAACGACGCAGAGCCAAAAGACATCGCCGCGATCATCATCGAGCCTGTTCAGGGTGAAGGTGGTTTCTACGTGGCACCCAAAGAATTCATGAAGCGCCTGCGTGCCCTGTGCGACCAGCACGGCATCCTGCTGATCGCTGACGAAGTGCAAACCGGCGCTGGTCGTACCGGCACCTTCTTCGCCATGGAGCAGATGGGCGTTGCCGCCGACCTGACCACCTTCGCCAAGTCCATCGCGGGCGGCTTCCCGCTGGCCGGTGTGTGCGGCAAGGCCGACTACATGGACGCCATCGCTCCAGGCGGCCTGGGCGGCACCTACGCCGGTAGCCCGATCGCTTGCGCTGCGGCGCTGGCCGTGATGGAAGTGTTCGAAGAAGAGCACCTGCTGGACCGCTGCAAGGCCGTCGGCGAGCGTCTGGTGACTGGCCTCAAGGCTATCCAGGCCAAGTACCCGGTGATCGGCGAAGTGCGTGCCCTGGGCGCGATGATCGCCGTCGAGCTGTTCGAAAACGGCGACAGCCACAAGCCAAACGCTGCCGCTGTAGCCTCGGTCGTGGCCAAGGCGCGCGACAAGGGCCTGATCCTGCTGTCCTGCGGCACCTATGGCAACGTTCTGCGCGTACTGGTGCCGCTGACTTCGCCGGATGAGCAACTGGACAAAGGCCTGGCAATCATCGAAGAGTGCTTCTCGGAGCTTTGATTAGAGCCTCGATGATTGTGTGACCTGATCGACAAAAAACCCGCTCCGGCGGGTTTTTTGTTGCCTGCGAAACACCCTGGCCTGTTTCGAATCGCGCACATTGTCTAAGGTGCATGTATTGAGAGGGAGCTTTGTGCATGACTGCTGTTGATTTGCCTGCCGTACCCCGAGTGCTGATTGCTGAGGCGGACCCCTGGTCGCGCGATCTGCTCAAGGAAGTCCTGCTGAAAGTGCGTTGCGATGCGCGCCTGGACCTGTGTGCCGATGGCAAGGACGCGCTGACGCGTCTGGCAGAAAACGCTTACGACCTGGTCATCGCCGACTGGGAGTTGCCGGGCGTGGATGGCCTCAACGTCCTGCGTGGCATTCGTCAGCGCAAACGTCAGCCACCGCTGCCATTCATCCTGATGAGCAGCCGCAGCGACAGCGCCAGCGTGCGCGAGGCATTACCCCTGGCGCCCACCGCCTACCTGACCAAGCCGTTGAACATGGACAGCCTGACCCGGCGCCTGCAGGGTTTGCTGCTTGACGCCGGTGAAGAAGTGTTCTGTGAGATTCCGGCGCTGGCGCCAGGCATGACACTGTCGGTGTTTCTCGAGCGTCGCCGCGACCTGACCGAAGGCGCGCCGCTGATGACCGATGTGCAATTGGCGGTCAAACGCAGCCTCAACCCCAATGGCCTGGACCTCACGCGACTGGAAGATGAAGTACGTAACGATCCACAAATTACTGCGGTGCTGATCGCCGCTGCCAACAGTGCGGCCCAGCATCATGGTGCGGGCGTGCAAACCCTGTCTCAGGCGCTGCAACGCCTGGGCACCGGTCAGAGCATGAACCTGATTCTCGGTCTGGCGTTGAAGCGCAGCGCGCAGCTCAGTGATCCTCTTCTTGCCGATTACGCCGAGCGTTTTTGGGACCTCTCGCTGCACACCGCCGAATACGCCCGCACGCTGGCGCGCTTGCTGGATCTGGATCAGGAGCGCTGTTACTGCGCGGGCATGTTGCATCGCTTGGGCGACCTGGCGTTGCTGCGCTGCTTGCAGGAGTGGCGGCAGGCCGGCGGTGAGCTGGATGAATGGGAAGAAGTCGGCGAGGCGCTGGCCGAATTTGGCGCGGCCTACGGTTCGGCGCTGCGCACCCGCTGGCGGCTGCCCCTGGAGCTGCGTGAGCTGATTGCGGCGGTGTATCAGCTCGGTGGCGGGGTTTATTCCCGCGAGGCGCTGGTGATGAACATGGCGGCGCAGTTGGCGCGGCTGAACGAGCATGAGGGGCTGGAAGAGCTGGCCAAAAGCCGGACGGCGCGGTTGCTCAAGATCGGTTTGCCGGAACTGGTGCGGATGCGCAAGAAATAAGACTGCCGCTCCCACAGTTGTTATGTGTACAGGCCATCACCCCGAAATAATCCGGTTCTTGCCCTGACGTTTGGCTTCGTACATCGCCGCGTCTGCCCGGGCAAACAGGCTTTCGATGCTTGCATCCTCGGCCTTCAGGTTGGTCAGGCCCTGGCTGACGGTGATACCGAACGTCCTCTGCTCATGGTTGAAACTCAACCGTTGAATCTCCCGTTGCAAACGTTCGGCCACTTGCAGGGCCATGTCGGGTGCACACCCTGGGAACACCGCCGCAAACTCCTCGCCACCAATGCGCCCGAACACATCGCCCCGTCGCAAGGCGCCGCGCCCGGTCTCGGCGATCTGCTGCAACACCTTGTCGCCCTCGGGATGGCCGTAGGTGTCGTTGATCTGCTTGAAGTCATCGATGTCCAGCAACAGGAACGCCAGGGGGCCGCCTTGCTGGCGAGCCAGCTCGAATTCGCGGTGGGCACAGTCGAAGAAGTGCCGACGGTTACTGCTCTGGGTCAGCACATCGGTGGTCGCGAGGCGATGCAGCTCGCTTTCCATGTTTTTCTTGTCGGTGATGTCTTCGGCAAAGCCGACAATGATTACCGGCTGGCCCGGCTCCACCCGGCGTTTGAGGAAGCACTTGTCACTCAGCCAGCGCACCTGGCCATCGGCGGCGATGATGCGGTACTCACGGTCTTCGACCGCGCCCTTGACCAGTACTTCGGCGAGGCTGCGCTCGGCGTATTCCAGATCGTCCGGGTAAATGCTGTCGCGCCACTGGTTGTAGTCGCTCAGTAACAGACCCGCGGAACGACCAAATATCCGTTCATAGGCAGGGCTGACATAAAGCACCTGGCGGGTTTCCCAGTTGAACGCCCACAGCACGGCGTTGACGCTCACCAGCAGAGCGCTGAACAACTGTTCGCGTTCACTCAGGCGGGCGACCTCTCCCTGGGCATGCATCAAGGCCATCAGGGTTTGCGCGGCCTCGGGCCACGGGGGGACGGATGAGTCTTGCAGGTTCTTGTTGAGCATCGACACAAATCTCAAAGGGCGTGCTGCGTGTTCGACAGCGGCTACAGCCAGGCCCGCCGTAGTGGCGAAGTGTTTTTGAGATATGAGATTTGGAGCGAAGTTCCGAAGGGTGCGCCCCTGAACAGGGCGCACCGATCAACGGTGTCAGGCGACAGTGGCGGGGCGTAGGGAGTAGGTCTTCAACTGGTCGGCGAAATCGCGCAGCGACTGAATCCCGCTGGCTTCGGCTTCGTGGACCCAGTCCTTGATCGCCGCCAGCATGTCGTGACCATTTGCACTGGTCTTGACCCAGATCTGCTGCAAGGCCAGTCGTTTCTCGTAAATTACCTTCAGCGCCTGACTGTGCTCGAGCATGGTCTGGATGCGAACGTGGTGTTTGTCATCGAGCAGGCTGGTCTCGCGCGAGAGCAGGCGCTTGGCCCGGTGGAACTGGTGACGGACCGAGTGATCGACCTTTTCCAGCTCCTGTTTGACCAGCGGCGCGATGACCAATTTGCGGTACTGGGCCATGATCTGGAAGCGGTTGTTAAGGATGGCGATGGCGGTGTCCATGTCCAGGATGCCCTTGCCTTCGACCCTATGGGCGATTGGCGCCACCCGTTGCACCTTGGCCAGGCGCAAGAAGCTGAAGACCTGGATCCAGGCCCAACCCAGGTCGAATTCCCACTTTTTCACCGACAGTTTGGCCGAGTTAGGGTAGGTGTGATGATTGTTATGCAGTTCTTCGCCGCCAATCAGGATGCCCCACGGCACCAGGTTGGTCGCGGCATCGCGGCATTCGAAGTTGCGGTAACCCACGGCATGCCCAAGGCCGTTGACCACGCCGGCCGCCCAGATCGGGATCCACATCATCTGGATGGCCCAGATGGTGATGCCGATGGTGCCGAACAGCAGCAGGTCGATGACCGCCATGATCATCACGCCCAGCTTGGGGTAGCGGCTGTAAAGGTTGCGCTCGATCCAGTCCTCGGGGCAGTTCTTGCCGTAGATGCGCAGGGTTTCGGGATTTTCGGCCTCGGCGCGGTACAGCTCGGCGCCTTTGCGCAGCACCGTGGACAAGCCTTTGATGACCGGGCTGTGCGGATCATCGACCGTTTCGCACTTGGCGTGATGCTTGCGGTGAATGGCGGTCCACTCGCGGGTGTTCTGGGCTGTGGTCAGCCACAGCCAGAAGCGGAAGAAATGTTTCAGACCGGCATTGAGCTCAAGGGAGCGATGGGCTGAATAACGATGCAGATAGACCGTGACGCCGATGATCGTGACGTGGGTCATCAGCAGGGTGACTGCCACCAGAGACCAGGGCGACAAGCCGAGAAAACCTTGGTACCACATAGACAATTGGGCCCTCGAATAAAGAAAAAACAGCCGTTGCATTATCACTGAGCACACAGATAAAACCAGTCGCTCTTTCAGATAAGAGTCTCTGGATGTTACTTAACTTATAATTCGAAACCTTTTTCAGGGACAGGGACAGCACGAAATGTCTGCCACCTATCGCGTCGCATTGCGTGCGGCACTGTTCTACCTGCTGCTGTCGGTCGTATGGCTGCAGGTGAGCGGTTATTTATTGAACAGTTTCTTCGATGGCTCCGACGAGCAGATGCGTTGGCAACTGATCAACGGTTATTTCTGGGTCCTGCTTAGCGCCGGGCTGATCTTCGTTGCCCGTACGCGATTGCTGCGTTGCCTGGGCTTCGGCGCCACATTGCGCGAACATCATGAGGATCGCGAGCGTCTGCGTCAGGCTGCGGCCGTGTTCGATTGCACCCGTGAGGGCGTGCTGGTCACCAACGGCGAGGGGGTGATCGTCCATGTAAACCGCGCTTTCATGCAAATCACCGGTTATCAGCAAGAAGAAGTCCTGGGTCAGGAGCCCAGGATGTTCAAGTCCGGCCACCATCCGGCATCGTTCTACCAGACCATGTTCAACACGCTGCAGCGCGGCGGCGAATGGAGCGGTGAAATCTGGAACCGTCGTAAAAGTGGTGAAATTTACCCGCAATGGCAGACGATCCGCCTGATTCGCGATGATCACGGCGAGCCCAGTCACTACGTCGCGGTATTTTCCGACATCAGCAAGATCAAGGACTCGGAGCACGAGCTCAAGTACCTCGCGCACCACGACCCGCTGACCGACCTGCCCAATCGGCTGCTGTTCACCGACCGCGCCCAGCAGGCCCTGGCGTCGGCACAGATCAACAAGCGCGGCTGTGCGCTGCTGCTGATCGATCTGGATCACTTCAAAATGATCAACGACAGCCTGGGCCACACCGTCGGCGACAAACTGCTCAAGGCGGTGGCCAAACGCCTGAAAGCGATGTTCGGCCCGGGCATTACCCTGGCCCGGCTCGGCGGTGACGAGTTCGCGGTGCTGGCGGAGAACTGCCCGCAACTGGTGCAGGCGGCGGCGCTGGCCCAACGAATCCTTGATGGTCTGCGCGAGCAGTTCCCGATCGATGACCACCAGTTGTTCATCAACGCGAGTATTGGCATCAGCCTGTTTCCTGGCGATGCCCTGAGCGCCGAACAGCTGTTGCGCAATGCTGACTCGGCCTTGTTCAAGACCAAAAGCGCGGGGCGCGATGGCTACGCGCTGTACACCGAAGAACTGACCGCCCATGCACAGCAGCGGGTCGAAACCACGTTTGAGCTGCGCCGGGCGTTGGAGCAGCAGGAACTGCGCGTGCATTATCAGCCAGTGCATGAACTCAAGTCCGGCCGCCTGGTGGGCGTCGAGGCGCTGGTACGTTGGGAGCATCCGCAAAGGGGACTGGTATCGCCCGCCGAGTTCATTCCAATTGCCGAACGTACCGGCCTGATTGCCGAGATAGACGCCTGGGTCATGCGTCAGGCCTGCCAGCAGATGTGCCAGTGGCAACAGGCGGGCGTCGTGTTGTCGTTTGTCGCGGTGAATGTTTCATCACGCCTGTTCGCCCGTCACGAGTTGTATCAGCAAGTGGCGCAGGCCCTGCACGACACCGGGCTGGATCCGGCGTACCTGGAACTGGAAGTCACCGAAAGCGCAGTCATGGACGACCCGGAAGTGGCACTGGAGCAGATGTACCGCCTGCGCGAGCTGGGTGTGCGGTTGGCCATCGATGATTTCGGCACGGGTTATTCATCGTTGCTGCGGCTCAAGCGCTTGCCAGTGCAGAAGCTCAAGATCGACCAGGGTTTTGTCGCTGGCTTGCCGTGGGACGAAGACGATGGCGCCATCGTGCGGGTGATCATCGCCTTGGCACAAAGCATGGGCATGCAAGTCCATGCCGAGGGCATCGAACAGGTCGAGCAGGCCGCGTTCATCCTCGAGCAGGGCGGCGATCTCGGCCAGGGCTACTGGTTCGGCCGCCCCATGCCGGCCGAACAACTCGACTGGACCCGAGCCCCGTTAATCCCCGTCGTCACCTCCTGACAGCTTGCAGCTTGCAGCTTGCAGCTTGCAGCTTGAAGCTGCTTTTTAGTTCTATAAACATTCTTAAATAGTCTTTTTAAGAATATCTGCATCTCTCTACTATTGGTCTCACGCCGTAAGCAGTCCCGAAAGCTGCCAGGCAACCTCTCAGTCGAAGGAGCAGCACCATGAGCGCATCCCTGCGTAGCGTTGACGGTCAAGACGAAGCCACCATTTTGCGTGAGATCCAGAGCGCCCTGCGCGACCTGCGTTTCGGCGCCGTGGAAATCACGGTGCACAACGCCCAGGTGGTGCAGATCGAGCGCAAGGAAAAATTCCGCTTGCAGAACCCGAGCAACAAGCCGAGCTGAACCGCCGGCAAGCCGCTACCCGCCCCTATAAAAAAAGCCAACACACTTAGAATTCCAGGAGCTTTCACCATGTCGTCGATTCGTCATTTCGCTTTGGCCGCCCTGGCCAGTGCCCTTTTTGCGGGTTCCGCGGTTGCCAAGGACTATGAGCTGCTCAACGTGTCGTACGATCCGACCCGTGAGCTGTATCAGGACTACAACGCCGAATTCGTCAATTTCTGGAAGAAAAGCAATCCAGGCGACAACGTGAAAATCCAGCAGTCCCATGGCGGTTCGGGCAAGCAGGGCCGCGCCGTCATCGACGGGCTGCGTGCCGACGTGGTGACCCTGGCCCTGGCCGGCGACATCGACGAAATCGCCAAACTGGGCAAGACCCTGCCGGCTGATTGGCAGAAACGCCTGCCGGACGCGAGTACGCCTTACACGTCGACCATCGTGTTCCTGGTGCGCAAGGGCAACCCAAAAGGCATCAAGGACTGGGGCGATCTGGTCAAGAATGACGTGTCGGTCATTACGCCTAACCCGAAAACCTCCGGCGGCGCACGCTGGAACTTCCTGGCCGCCTGGGCCTATGGCCTCAAAGCCAACGGCGGTGACGAGGCCAAGGCCAAGCAATATGTAGAGACCTTGTTCAAGCACGTGCCTGTGCTGGACACGGGCGCTCGTGGTTCGACCATCACCTTCGTCAACAATGGTCAGGGCGACGTACTGCTCGCCTGGGAAAACGAAGCCTTCCTGGCCCTGAAAGAAGATGGCGGCGCCGATAAGTTCGAAATCGTCGTGCCTTCGCTGTCGATCCTTGCCGAGCCGCCCGTTGCAGTGGTCGACAAAAACGCCGAGAAGAAGGGCAACGAGCAAATCGCCGAAGCCTACCTCAAGCACCTGTACAGCCCGGCCGGCCAGGAAATCGCCGCGAAGAACTTCTACCGTCCACGGGACAAGGACGTGGCCGCCAAGTACACCCAGCAGTTCCCGAAACTGGAACTGGTGACCATCGACAAGGACTTTGGCGGCTGGAAAACCGCACAGCCGAAGTTCTTCAATGACGGTGGCGTGTTCGACCAGATCTATCAGGCGCAGTAATCTACCCAATACGAGCCTGGATGCTCAGGCATACAAACCTGTAGGAGCGAGCTTGCTCGCGATAGCGGAGTGTCAGTCAAGTATGTATCAACTGACCCACCGCCATCGCGAGCAAGCTCGCTCCTCCAGGATTGCGTTTATTGACCAAGGACTTTTATGTCGCGTCGTATCTCCCCCGTCATACCCGGCTTCGGGCTGACGCTGGGCTACACCTTGGTGTACCTCAGTCTGATTGTGCTTATTCCGCTGGCAGCGATGTTTGTCCATGCGGCCCAACTCACCTGGGATCAGTTCTGGGCCATTGTCTCGGCGCCCCGCGTGCTGGCCGCATTGAAGCTGAGCTTTGGTACCGCGCTGTACGCTGCAATCATCAACGGCATCATTGGGACGTTGCTGGCCTGGGTGCTGGTGCGCTATACCTTCCCGGGTCGCAAGATCATCGATGCGATGATCGACCTGCCGTTCGCCCTGCCCACCGCCGTGGCGGGTATCGCGTTGACCGCGTTGTACGCGCCGGCAGGCCTGGTCGGGCAATTCGCTACTGACCTGGGTTTCAAAATCGCTTATTCCCCTCTCGGCATCACCCTGGCACTGACCTTCGTCACGCTGCCGTTCGTGGTCCGCACCGTGCAGCCGGTGTTGGCTGATATTCCTCGTGAGGTTGAGGAGGCGGCCGCTTGCCTGGGTGCGAAACCGCTTCAGGTGTTCCGTCATATCCTTGTGCCCGCGCTGCTGCCCGCTTGGCTGACCGGTTTCGCCCTGGCCTTCGCTCGTGGGGTCGGCGAGTACGGCTCGGTGATTTTCATCGCCGGCAACATGCCAATGAAAACCGAGATCCTGCCGCTGCTGATCATGGTCAAGCTCGACCAGTACGATTACACCGGCGCGACGGCCATTGGCGTGCTGATGCTGGTGGTTTCCTTCGTCCTGTTGCTGCTGATCAACCTGCTGCAACGCCGCATCGAAACCCCATAAGGAGGCGCGAACCATGTCCCAATCGTCTATTGCGGCCGCCTCTTCGGCCAATGCTGCCCGCCGTGGCAGTGCCACTTCCCGACGCGTCCTGATCGGCCTCGGCTGGTTGGTGTTCGCGCTGTTCCTGTTGTTGCCCCTGTTGATCGTCGTGTCTCAGGGCCTGAAGAATGGCCTGGGGTCTTTCTTCACCGCGATCCTTGAACCGGACGCCCTGTCGGCGCTGAAACTCACGGTGATCGCCGTATTGATTTCGGTGCCGCTGAACCTGGTGTTCGGCGTCAGCGCCGCGTGGTGCGTGAGCAAGTACTCGTTCCGTGGCAAGAGCATTCTGGTGACGTTGATCGACCTGCCATTCTCGGTGTCGCCGGTCATCGCGGGTCTGGTGTATGTGTTGATGTTCGGTGCTCAGGGCCTGTTCGGGCCGTGGCTGCAGGATCACGACATCCAGATCGTCTTCGCCTTGCCGGGCATCGTGCTGGCGACGATTTTCGTCACCGTGCCGTTCGTGGCGCGCGAGCTGATCCCGTTGATGCAGGAACAAGGCACTCAGGAAGAGGAAGCCGCACGCCTGCTGGGCGCCAATGGCTGGCAGATGTTCTGGCACGTCACCGTTCCCAACATCAAATGGGGCCTGATCTACGGCGTGGTGCTGTGTACTGCCCGTGCGATGGGTGAGTTCGGGGCGGTGTCGGTGGTTTCCGGGCACATTCGCGGGGTGACCAACACCTTGCCGCTGCACGTCGAGATCCTCTACAACGAATACAACCACGTGGCTGCGTTCGCGGTTGCGAGCCTGTTGCTGATCATGGCGCTCTTCATCTTGCTGCTCAAGCAGTGGAGCGAAAACCGTATTAACCGCCTGCGCGCCAGCGCCGCGGAGGAATAATTCATGTCGATCGAAGTGCGTAACGTCAGCAAGAATTTCAACGCGTTCAAGGCCCTGGACCACATCAGCCTGGATATTCAGAGCGGCGAACTGGTGGCGCTGCTGGGCCCGTCGGGTTGCGGCAAGACCACGCTGCTACGGATCATCGCCGGCCTGGAAACGCCGGATCAGGGCAACATCGTGTTCCATGGCGAGGACGTTTCCGGCCACGACGTGCGTGATCGCAACGTCGGCTTCGTGTTCCAGCACTACGCCCTGTTCCGCCACATGACGGTGTTCGACAACGTCGCGTTCGGCCTGCGCATGAAACCGAAAAACCAGCGTCCGAGCGAAAGCCAGATTGCCACCAAGGTTCACGAACTGTTGAACATGGTGCAACTGGACTGGCTGTCGGATCGCTACCCGGAGCAACTGTCGGGGGGACAGCGCCAGCGTATCGCCCTGGCTCGTGCCCTGGCGGTGGAGCCCAAGGTGCTGCTGCTGGACGAACCGTTCGGCGCCCTCGACGCCAAGGTTCGCAAGGAGCTACGGCGCTGGCTGGCGCGGTTGCACGAAGACATCAACCTGACCTCGGTATTCGTGACCCACGACCAGGAAGAAGCGATGGAAGTCGCCGACCGTATCGTGGTGATGAACAAGGGCGTGATCGAGCAGATCGGCTCGCCGGGTGATGTCTACGAAAACCCGGCCAGTGATTTCGTCTACCACTTCCTCGGCGACTCGAACCGCCTGCACTTGGGCGAGGACAACCATGTGCTGTTCCGTCCGCACGAAGTGTCGCTGTCACGGCATGAACTGGATGATCACCACGCCGCCGAAGTGCGCGATATTCGTCCGCTGGGCGCGACGACCCGTGTGACGTTGAAGGTTGAAGGGCAGAGCGATCTGATCGAGGCCGAAGTGGTAAAGGACCACGACAGCCTGATTGGCTTGGCGAAGGGGGAGACACTGTTCTTCAAACCGAAGGTCTGGCAGAAAGTCGCCAATCTCTAAAAGCGAAAAGCATCGCGGGCAAGCCCGCTCCTACAGTGGGCCGGTGTGAACACAAAATCTGTGATCAACCGGTAACCCTGTGGAGCGGGCTTGCCCGCGATAGCGATCTAAGCCGCTGCGCGATTCGGATTGACTCGCACCCCACCCACCCGCGCCTCGATCTGCTCTTTGAGGCCGTGCCGCATCCCCAGCAGGAACGCCAGTTCCACCACCACGAATAACGGCCCGACGATCAAACCGGTCAGGTCATCGACAAACGCCGGCTTGCGCCCTTCGTAATAATGCCCGACAAACTGGATGGCCCAGCCCACCACGAACAGCCCGATGCCGCTGGCCAGCCAGACCAGGGTGCTTTGCTGCGCCACGGCGTGGCCCGCCCAAACGGCCAGCCCCATCAAGACGCTCATCAGGACGCCCAGGCGCAGTTCCAGGCGCAGGTAGAACCAGGCCGATGCCAGGGCCACCAGCACCGCCGGGGAAAGCCAGCCACCGGCCCATTGCGGACGGGCCAGCAACACGGCCACCGCCACGACAATCAGGGGAATGCCAACAAAGTGGCTGGCGATATTGCGCGGGTCACGGTGATAGGCGGCGTATTGGCTGAGTTGATCAACGAGGGTTTTTTTCATTGTTATTCCTCCTGTAGGGTGATCGATCATGCCCCAGGTTTCGGCGTTCGCTCTGTCAGCCAGGCGACAATCTCCAGGAGTTTCGATGGACACGCAGGTTTGGCGCTCGCGCCTGATGACGGGCCAGTGGTTCAGCCATCTTCCTTCGCCCTTACAGAATAGTCTGCTGTCGACCGCCAGGGTGCGACGCCTGGCGGCCGGACAGCGTCTGTTCAAACGCGGTGATCCACCCTGCGGGTTGTACGCGGTGCTGGACGGCGCGATACGCATCGGCACGGTGAGTGAACAGGGCAAGGAAGCGTTGCTGAGCCTGGTGGAACCGCCGCACTGGTTCGGTGAAATCTGCCTGTTCGACGGCCAACCGCGCACCCACGATGCATTTGCCATGGGGGAATGCACGCTGCTGCACATTGCGCAGTTGACGCTGCTGGCCCTGCTCGACGAGCAGCCTGCCTACTGGCGACAACTGGCTCTGCTGATGAGCCAGAAACTGCGGCTGACCTTCATCAACCTCGAGCAGCTGAGCCTGATGCCGGCCCCGGCCCGTCTGGCTCATCGCCTGTTGCTGATCGCCGAGGGCTATGGCGAACTCGACCCACCACGGCGAGTCCTGCACCTGCCACAGGAGCAATTGGCGTCGATGCTGTCGCTGTCACGCCAAACCACCAATCAAATTCTCAAGGACTTGCAGGGGCAAGGGATTCTGAATTTGAAGTATGGCGAGATTGTGATTCTGGATGTGGAACGGTTGCGGGTGTTGGCGTCGATTTGAAAGCCGCTCCCACAGGGGCAGAGCTACAACCTCACCGCAACCCATCCCGAAACTGCCCCGGTGTCATCCCGGTCCAGCGCTTGAACGCACGACTGAAACTGCTGGTGTCGGCAAACCCCAGCAGGTAGCTGATCTCATTCAACGAACATTGCGGGTCTCGCAGGTGCAGCAGGGCGAGGTTCTCGCGGCTTTCGTTGAGCAGTGTGTCGAATCGGCAACCTTCGTCCGCCAAGTGCCGTTGCAGGCTGCGCAGGCTCAGGTGCAGGGCTTGGGCGATGTGCTCTGCGCTGGGTTCACCCTCGGGCAGTTGCTCTTCGATGGCGTCGCGCACCTTGCGCTCCCAGGTCAGCGGTTTGAGCTGCGCCAGGGTGCGCTTGAGCACGGCTTCATTGTGCTCGGCCAGTTCCGGGTTGGCATCGTCCAGGTGGCTGTCGAAATCCGCCAGGGAAAACTCCAGCCGGTCCTCGGCAGCCGAAAAATGGACCGGGGCGCGAAACACCTTGTGCCATTGATGCGGGTCTGCCGGTTCGGGGCGGCGCAGGTACACCGCCAGTGGCGCGTAATCCCGACCGAGACGGTTGCGACAAGTGCGCACGTAGATTGCCATGAAGGCGTCGATGGCCTCGAAGGCCGGCGATGGATTGCCGGGCGGGATGTGCAAGCGAAAGTGATAGCGGTCTTCGGCACGGCTCAATTCAAGCACCAGGGCATCGCTGACCACCGGGTGATAGCGCACGATGCGCTCGAACACCTCGCGCAAGCTGCCGCTCGCCACCAAGGCATAACCGAGGGCATGGAATGTGGTCGGGCTGACGAATCGAGACACGCGCAACCCAATCGCCGGGTCGCCGCTGGCCTGCACGGCGATTTCCCAAAAGCGTGTGGTGCCGGACAACGGGTAACGTGCGTTCGGGTCGTCCATCCATTGCGGGTCGAGCCCCGCCTGCCTGCACAGGTCGGTGCTGTCCAGACCCAGCGCATCGAGTTGCTTGCGCAGGGCACGGGTCCAGCTGGCGAGGGTGGTCGGTTCACTCATGCTGATTGGCGCTTCCGGTCAACAGGTTGGCGTCTACGGCTACCACGTGTCGAGACTTCACAGGGCAGGATGCGAACATCAATAACCAGAGGATGGAAGCATGGAAGGTACTTCTGCAAGTCCCCAGCGACACAATGCAGCGCAGCGTTCGGCGCACATTCGCGAAGTGGTGTTGGCCAAGGGGGTCGAGCTGCGTAGGCGTTTTCCGATTCTTAACCATCAAGATGCCTTGGGCGCGGCCATCCTTGCCTTCGCGCTGGCGGGGATGATCGGCTCGGCAGCGCTCTATCTCGGTGGCTACATGGCAGGGTGGGTGTGCCTGCTGCTCAACGCATTTTTCGCTTCGCTGACCCATGAACTGGAACACGACCTGATCCATAGCATGTACTTTCGCAAGCAGCGCGTGCCGCACAACCTGATGATGGGTTTGGTGTGGCTGGCGCGGCCAAGCACGATCAACCCGTGGATTCGCCGGCAGTTGCATCTCAACCACCACAAGCTGTCCGGCACCGAAGCAGATATGGAAGAGCGGGCGATCACCAATGGCGAACCCTGGGGCATCGCCCGGTTGCTGATGGTCGGCGACAACATGATGTCGGCCTTTATCCGCCTGCTGCGGGCCGGGACCTGGGCGCACAGATTCAGCATCTTCAAGCGCGTGCTCAAGGTCTACGCGCCGCTGGCGTTGCTGCATTGGGGAGCGTGGTACGTGTTCCTGGGCTTCCATGCCGCCAATGGCGTCGCCGCCGTGTTGGGCACGAGTGTCGAGTGGTCGGCGACCACGCTGGCGGTGATGCAGGTGATCGACATCGCGGTGGTGGTGATCATCGGGCCGAACGTATTGCGCACTTTTTGCCTGCATTTCATCAGTTCGAACATGCACTACTTCGGCGATGTGGAACCGGGCAACGTGATTCAACAGACCCAAGTGCTCAACCCCTGGTGGCTGTGGCCGATGCAGGCGTTCTGCTTCAACTTCGGCAGCAGCCACGGCATTCACCATTTTGTGGTGAAGGAGCCGTTCTACATCCGCCAGATGACCGTGCCGGTGGCGCACAAGGTCATGCGTGAAATGGGCGTTCGGTTCAATGATTACGGCACTTTTGCGCGGGCCAACCGCTTTGCACTCAAGGAGGACACGGCGATGGAGGAGGTGCGCACGGCCCAGGCCTGATCGATGACCCCGGAAACTCAACGAAGCACTCGTCATCAATCTGACCCAAACGGGCGTTAGGTTTGGAGGTTATCGGGTGGTTCAGCTTGATATGCGTAATTGGCCTAAGCAGGTAATTAAATATTCCTTTATCGGATATCCGTTTCAGCCAATCATCACCTCATCAGATTTGAGTTTTCCGGGGCCGTCTCCTTGGCAGGGTGCGGTCCCTTTTTTATTCCTTGGATAACCCCCGCAAACCCTACCCCTGTAGGAGCGAGCTTGAACTGGTCAAGTAATCTTGGACACTGATTACGGTTCACGCCGCCAATCTTTCCTTCACGACCGGCGACCTGTAGTCGTTATAGCTGTGAGGCCTGCTGATGTTGTAGCGCGAGACATAGCGCTGCACATCTGCCCGGGCCTCATGCTCCAGTTTGTAGCCCGTTTCAGGCACCCACTCGGACTTCAAACTACCAAAGAAACGCTCCATCGGGGCATTGTCCCAGCACTCGCCTTTACGGCTCATACTTTGCCTGAACCGATGTTTCACAAGCGCATTTCGGAATTTATGGCTGGTGTACTGGCAACCTTGATCAGAATGAAACAACACATCCTGGGGATGGCCGCGCAGCTCAACCGCCATGCGTAGCGCTTCGCAGGTCAGGTTGGCATCAGAAATCATCGAAAACGACCACCCTACGATCCTGCGAGCGTACAGATCCAAAACGGCGGCGAAGTACATCCACCGCTTGCCGACCTTGATGTATGTCACGTCGCCACACCACACCTGATTAACCGCCGTCACATCAAATTTTCGCTTGAGCACGTGCGGCGCCACCAAGGCCTCCACACCCGGCGACTTGTACTTATGGCGCCGGCGCTGACGACTAGCGATGCCAGCTTCGCGCATCAAACTGCGAGCCATATAACGCCCGATACGATGCCCTTTGGCTTGTAGCTCCTTGGACAAAGTACGTGCGCCGGCCGACTCTCTGGACGCCTTGTGGTGCCTGACCAACGCGGCTTTGAGCTTGTCCCGTTCAGGATTTGCTCTGCCTTGGCGCTGGCGCCAGGCGTAAAAGCTACTGCGGTTGCCCCCAAACGCCCGGCAACACTTTTTAACGCCGTACTGCTCGCCCAGCTCATCGATCAGCGTGAATGATCTTTGGCGTCCAAAAGCAGGAGAGCACTGGCCTTTTTTAGGATTTCGATATCCAGGTCTTTCTCTCTGAGCAGAGCTTTGAGTCTCTGGATTTCTCGTTGATCAGCGGTAATCGCCTTGGCCCCCACCGGAGTCGAGCCCAAGCGCTCTTTTTGCACTTGATCAACCCAACGGCGCAGGGCTGTGGGGCCGATATCCAGGCTGGCACAGACTTCGGTAACCGGCTGACCTTCATCCAACACCATGCTGGCAGCCTTGAGCTTGAACTCACTCGAATAGGATTTACGCATATCCAAACACCTCAGATTTGGGCGCTATCATAGCGCCCGATTGAAGTGTCCAAAATCATTAGGCCAGTTCAGCTTGCTCGCGATGGCGCTGGGTCAGCTAGCATCATCGAGGATTGATACACCGCTATCGCGAGCAAGCTCGCTCCTACAGAGGCTTTCTTATATTCGATAGGTCTTAATAAATAGCTTCTTATTCCTTAACGAATATAACTCTCCTCCCTATACTCGGTCAGCAACAGACACGCAGCAGGAGAGTTCCCCATGCGCAACGAATCCATCCGTTACCTGATTGTGCCGGGCTGGCAAGGATCGCCAGAAGATCATTGGCAGTCCCATTGGCAAAACAGCTTGCCGAACAGCGCGCGGGTGGAACAGGCCGACTGGCTGACGCCGCGTCGTGAAGACTGGGTGGCGGCGCTCGCCGAGGCGATTGCTGCCGACAGTACGCCGGTGATCCTGATCGCCCATAGCCTGGGGTGCATTACGGTCGCGCATTGGGCGGCCACTGCGCCGCTGAATTTCTTGCGTCAGGTACGCGGGGCCTTGCTGGTTGCACCGGCCGATGTCGAGCGTCCAGCGTGTGCGCCAGCGCTGCGCAACTTTGCGCCGATTCCGACCGATCTCTTGCCGTTCCCCAGCCAGGTCGTCAGCTCCGACAACGACAGCGCCGTCAGTGCGCCGCGGGCCTTGGAGCTGGCGCGCAACTGGGGTGCCGAGGCGGGAATCCTCTCAGGTGCCGGGCACATCAACGTGAAGTCCGGTCATCAGCGTTGGGAGCAGGGGTTTGCCTATCTGTACCGCCTGCAGAACCGCATGGAACATCACGCGCTGCGTCGCGCTTGAGCCCTTTATATTTTTAAAACGCCCCCCCGTCTCCCGGCGGTTTGGGGCGGGAGTCTGCCATGAGTCTTGAAATCTTCGGCCAGCCGCTGCTGACCTTCCCCGACGCCGAAAAAAGCCCCCTGAGCATCCGCGCCAAGGCGCTGGTGTTCGTCGATCCGCGCTCACGCCAGCTACGCGAAGAACTGGAGCAACTGGCACCGCGCGAGGTCTCGGTACTGATCCGTGGCGAAACCGGTAGCGGCAAGGAATTGCTAGCCCGGCATATCCATCGTGCCAGCGATCGTGGCGGGTTGTTCGTGTCGGTCAATTGCGGGGCGATCAGCCCGACCTACGCGGATGCTGAATTGTTCGGTTATGCGGCAGGCAGTCATAACGGCTCGGCGAGCAGTCGTGCCGGGTGGTTCGGGTCGGCCAATGGCGGCACGCTCTACCTGGACGAGATCGGCGACCTGCCGCTGCCAATTCAGACCAAGCTGCTCGCGGCGCTGGAAAACCACGAAGTCACCCGCGTCGGCGCCACCCACCCCAGCCCGGTGGACGTGCGCCTGGTGGCGGCGACCAGCATCGATCTGGCTCAGGCAGTGGCGGCTGGAAAATTCCACGAGCGGCTTTACCACTACCTCAGCGAAGGCCAACTCGAATTGCCGGCGTTGCGTGAGCGGGTTGGCGACATCCTGTCGCTGTCCGAGTACTTCCTGGGCATCTACAGCCAGCGTCTGGACCTGCCCGTGCCGCTGATCAGCGAGTCCGCGCAGCGGGTCCTGGAGCGCCACAACTGGCCCGGCAATACTCGCGAGTTGGAGAACGTGATCCACTTTGCGCTGTTGGTCAGCAGCGGCGACGAAATCCTTCCGGAGCATCTGAATCTGCCCACGACATCGCCGTCTGTGCCCGTTATCCAGAACTTGATCACCCAAGTCCTGAAAATGGGAGACGCCTGCGATCGTGAGGCGTTAATTCAATACCTTCGTAGTTTGAATATTTAACGCGCCGATCGTTCGTCATCTATTCCATTGTTGTGTTTGGAAAATGTTGTAATGCGGGCGTAACAATTTTTCCTGCGTGATCGGTGGTGGCCCTGTCGTATTCTTTTTCCTTGTGGATATTTGATATCCAAAACGACTAAATTGTTTAAGGAAAAAGATTGTAATGGACTTCATTAATAATGACGCGGCGACCATTCCGGATATTGACGACGTTCGAAGTTCCGGTCATGCCCTGGAGTCATATGCACTTGCCGATGCGGGGATGGCACCGAACTGGATAGAGCTAAAACACTTTGGCGTATTTTCCGCCTGGGGAGGAAACCGTCTCTACGCCAATGGCCGTCAGCAATTGAAACTTATCGTTGTCGTACAGGCTGTCGGTTCAGATTACAAAGTCGTCAAGCTTTCCCGGGAGGAGGTGGAGAGCATCCACTTAGTGGATGCTTACACGAACACGGCACTGCCGATCGATACCATCCACGATGGTGAGCGCGCTTCCTGGAAATGCTCGCTGGCGCGCAATGAAAGATTCCAACCCTTTCCTTACTCTGGCGATCTGCAGGGCCCCGATACGCGTGGTAAGGACACGGTGCTGAAGGAGTTCTTTGTCAGCAGCAACAGTTTGGAGCCTATCAAGCTGGTGGCCGCCATTACGCGTTCGGATGGCAAAGTATTTTATTCGCAAGACACTGCAGAATACGGCCATATCAGTCTTAATACGGTTCCACCTGCAACTTATCGCAAAGAACAATACAGATTGAGTCGTTCATCGGTTTACCTGCCAGCGACGCAGAATGTCGCCAAAGTAGACCGTTATGTACTGGACCTGATACTCGAGCAACGTCATTTGAAGTTTGTCGAGTGCAACATGCCCTTCAAATTGCAAGCCCGCAGCAACCATCATGACTACCTTGGGTATTATGTTGTTCCCTATTTCAATGGCGGCAAGGCCGACAGCGATCTTTGGGCCACCTGGGAAACTGCAGATCACGTTGCGGCGAGTGATGACGAGTCTGGGAGAATGGTTTTCCTGTTGCACTTTGCAAAAAAAGGCGGACGCGGTCAGATTCGGTCCGATTCATTTCAGGCCAAGGCTTATCTTCGGGATATGTTCGGCAATCAGCATGTACTCAACATCACGTTGAATATGGCCGATCCGTCGATCATCGAGATCAATTAATCACCCATCAAAAGGACAGGATGATGAGTTCAGCAGGGCAGCAATTAGAATCGAGTGCTTTCAATTTCTCTGAATATATCCAGTCCGGTGTCGATGTACGCACCGGGTCTTACAGTACCCGTCTGAAACTGGCGGGCTGGACCGCGAATGAGGGTAATGGCCCGCACCTCCCCTTGCAGGTGTCGTTCGACAGTTTCCGTGCGACGGACCTGGGGTGGGGGCGCGGCTGGTCGCTGAGCCTGAGCTCCTTTGATCAGAAGACCCATCGGCTCACCCTGGCCAGTGGCGTTTCCTATCGCCTTTTCATCGACAACGGCCAGGTGATCGTCAAGGACAAGAAGCTGGAAAATACCCGGGTCACCCTTGATGGCGACAAGCTGGTGGTCAGCCATCTGGACGGGACCATCGAGGTGCTCTCGCGACCGGACGACACCTATGACGAGTGGCTACCCGAGCATGTCTACTCCAATGAAGGTCGCTCGATCAGCCTCAGCTACGGGCTGGTACGGGGGCGCCGGCTGTTGAAAGAGATTCGTGATCAGCAGCACCGCGCGGTGCTGCTCGATTATGAAAGCGAAGATCAATCAGCCAGCATCATTCTTTGGCCGGACATTGCGCAAAGACGCCTCGGTTTCAGTTTCCGGGTGCGCGATGGATGGCTCCGGCAGATAGACCTGGATGACGGCTCCGACACGGAGATGAGCTGGTCGTTCGACTACCAATTGCTCAACGGCCTACTGGTCATGACCGATGTCAGATCCCCCGGCGGGAGCTTCGAAAGGATCGAGTACGAGCCGCAGGGTCATCGCTTGCCCTTGGACGCGCCGGTCAAATCGATCCCGGCCGTCAGGCGCCGAGTGCTGGCTCCAGGCGCGGGGCGTCCACCCATCACCCACGCCTACGAGTACTCGGCCGCCAACTTCCTGGGCTTTCAGTCCGGCCTGCGCTGGACGCAAGACGGCGATGTTCTGGCGAGTCACGGCGGACCCTACACCTACACCTGTACCGAGCGACTGATGAACACGCAGGGAAGTGAAGGGGTCGAGGAAAGCCGTACGCAAAGAACCTACAACCGCTTTCACCTGATGATCGAGGAAAAGCACATCGCAGGCCGGAAAGCACAGCAAACGAACGTGACTTATCACGACGTCGATGGCCTGGCTTTCGCTGATCAGCCGGCGAATTTCCAGATGCAAAAAACCTCGGCCGTCACGTACTCCGACTCCGCGGCCAACACCCCACCCAGAACCGAAACCACCCACACGAGCTACGACGTATTCGGCAATCTGCTGGTCAAGATCAACCCCAGCGGTGCGCGTGAGGATTACCTTTATTATCCGGCCGAGGGCGCCCAGGGCTGCCCCGCCAACGCGCTGGGATTCATCTCGGCGCTCAAGGAACGCGCGGTAACGCCATCGCCGGACTTTGCCCCGGCGCAGACCGTTCGGGTGCGTTTTACCTACATTGATCTGCCGTCTTTGCGCAGGGGTGGCCATCGCTTCCTCCTGCCTCAAAGCGAAAAGCTGTTCGAAGGTGATCAGACCCAGGCGCGTCTGGACACGCGTTTCGAATATCACGATGACACGGGCCATGAATTTTTCGCACGTGTCAAACAGCGCTCGCTGGTCGGACAGTCCGAGGCTCGTGCGCTGGAGTCGGCGTATTCAATCGAAGGGGACTACGTAAAGACCCTCGAAACGTTGGTGGTGTCAGGCCATCGTCACGTGCGTGAAGTCTGGCACGACCGGCTCACCGGGCTCGAATGCAGGGCTCGGGATGCAGGCGGGAATGAACTCATCCGGCAATACGACCGCATAAGCCGTGTGATTCGGCAGACGGTGGCCTCCAATCAATCTTCGCAGGGGTCGCGGACCACGGCTTACCTCGCGGATGGCGAACAGGGCCTGCGCATCGATGTTACCAGCGTCAGGGGCGTATCGAGCAAAACCTGGGTGGATGGGTTGGGGCGCACCCTCAAGGTCGAGCTTCAGGATGTCGACGCCCCAAGCCAGCCGATGCGCCGGGTCCATGAGGCCGAATACGATCATGCAGGCCGGCTGACAAGCGAAGTCAGCCACGATTGGTCGGGTGAACAGTCGACTCCTTCAGCCACTAGCTATCACTACGATGGATGGGGGCGTGTCTGCAAAACCGTAGCGCCCGAGGGGGTCATTACCCACGATGTGTTCGACCCGGTGGCGATGACGCGGACTCGCTGGATCGATGGCGCCGGCAAGACCCGCACGACCCTGAACGTGTTCGGCAAGCCTGATCGGGAGGAGCGTCTTCAGACCCAGGGATCGGACGAGGTCAGCCGCGTAGTTGCAACCTTTTCCTACGACGGTTTGGGACGATGCGTGCGGCAAACCAACGAAGCAGGGGCCGAGACGCGATTCAGGTATGACGTGTTCGGTCGCGTGATCGAAACAGTGCTGGCCGATGGCACCTCGATAAAAAAGCAATACAGCCCCTTGAGTACTGGCGAGCATCCGATCGCGATCAAGGCCAACGACTATCTGCTGGGCACGCGCACGTATGACGGTCAGTTTCGTGTCACCCGTGAAACCGTCGGCGGCAGAAGCCAAACCAAGCGCTACGAGGGGGGATATTTGCAAGCCTGTGAACAGGTGACGGCAGCCGGCGACCGTTTCACCTTTACCCTCGATCCCCTGCTCAATGGAGCCGTCACCGCGCGCGAAGGTGCGCATGCGCAGTCTGCGAGGTTCCGCTTTGATCCCTTGACCGCGCAGATCGTCGAAGCCGCCAGTCCGGTCATTCAGCGACGGGTTGAATACGCGCCTTCCGGTCAGATGAAATCCGAAACCTGGCGTTCAAGCGACAGCCGTTTCAGCAACGCCATCAACCGTTCGTTGAAGGGCCTGCCGACCCGATTTACGGATGTCAACAATGTGACCACGACTTACACCTATGATGCCGCAGCGCGACCTGTGCTCATTCAGCAGGGCTCGGTAGTGGCGAAGTACACCTATGACCCGCAAGGGCAGGTTCTGACACTGGCGCTCGAGGATACCGCTTCGCAACGCTCCGTGAAGACGACGCTGACCCACGACCCGTTTGGGCGCGAGATCAGGCGTATCTCTGAGTTCGGGTCCGGCGCCCGGCTGGAAATCCTCCAGACGTTTGGTGCCGACGATAAGCTGCAACAGCGCTCGCTGACCTGTGGTGCAGCCACTCGCAGCGAAACCTTCGCCTACGACCTGCGCGGACGATTGACGCGTTATGACTGCCAAGGTACGAACGCCCCGACCGACGCCTGGGGCAAGCGCATCGCGTTTCAAGTCTTCACCTATGACTACCTGGATAACCTGTCGACGGTGCTGACCGGTTTCGAAGGAGAGGAAAACCTGTGCACGTTTTCCTACGATCGCCCTGACAAAACCCAGATGAGCGCGTTGACCCACAGCCATCCGGACTATCAACCTCGGAACGTGACATTTGAATACGACACCAATGGCAATTTGCTCAATGATGATCAAGGACGCACATTTAAATACGACGCCTTGAGTCGGCTCGAGTATGTGATGGGCCTCGGCGACGGCTCGCACTATCAGTTCGATGCCGAAGATCAGTTACATGCGGTGGCCTCCGACGCTGGCTCGTTGCTCAGGTTCTTCTACAACGAGCGGGCATTGTGCAGCGAAGTCGAGGGCGGGCAGCGGCGCAGTCTGCTGGAAAATGGCGGGATGGTATTGGCCGAGCGACAAGGTGACGAGGTCGTCTTGTTCATGACGGACGGGCAGGGCACATCACTCGGGCGCGTGGGATCTGCGGACGAGCCCTTTTTGTCCCACACCCCCTTCGGTGATCGTCCTGCCTCGAGCGGGCTGGGCAGTCTGCCAGGATTCCAGGGTGAGCGGCTGGACCCATCCACCGGCTGTTATCTGCTCGGAAGGGGCTACCGGCCCTACAACCCGCGCCTGATGCGATTTTGCAGCCCTGACAGCTGGAGTCCCTTCGAGGGCGGCGGCATCAATGCTTATGCCTATTGCCTGGGCGACCCTGTCAATCTCAAGGATCCGACCGGGCATATCTCGGCGTGGGGATGGGTGAAAATCGGTGTCACGGCGGCGCTGACGGTAGCCTCGGTTGCATTGACGATCGTCACCCTGGGCGGCGCGGCGCCGCTGGTGCCGATTTCCGCGAGCTCCTTTGCGTGGCTGGCGATCGAAGCGGTCAGCGGCGCGATTTCGATTTCCTCCAGCATTGTCGACGAGTTGGCACCGGACACCCTCGGCGCCGAGATTCTCACCTACTCCTCGTTGGCGTTTGGGTTGTTTGCCTTGAACGCCTCCGTGGTTGCAAAGTTTAGCAACAAGGGCATTGGCTATGCGGTGAAGAAAAGCGTCGAGTCCCTGGAAAGCGTGGCGATGGCGCAACGCGGCGCTGCACGGGTCGCGGTGGGCCGACGGCAGTATGGCGCGCTTTCCACGGCCAACGCGGCGCTGAGAAACACGACGAAACTGCAGCGTCGCCTCGATCATCTGCTGACGGCTAAACCCATCACCAGCGCGGTGAGCGTCATTTCAAAGAGCGCGTTCGTCGTTGCCTATTCTGAGAAATACGCCGCCAAAGCCGACCAGTTTCTTGAGGACAATATCCCCTCGCTGTCGCAAGAGTTCAGCCTTCAGGATCTTCGGCAAGATGTCATTGACGGCCTCGAAGGTTTCGCCCAGGAGATTGGCGATCGTATTTCCAGTCTGCGCGCAGAGTAAGCGCTCACAAATTTGCACGTGAGCAAAATGGAATATAAGAGTGAATAAAAGTTATTGTTCGGGAATATAAAATCCCGGTATTGTCCGCTCCACGCCAGCGATAGCACATCACTGGCACACGTACTAAAGCCGTCGTCGATGACGACCGTGATTTTCGATAAGGACACTGCATGAAAAAGGTTCTGTTGTTCACCGCATTGGCGGCTGCCCTGACCACGGGCCTGGCCCAGGCTGGCGAGAAACTGGTGGTGGCGGCCACCCCGATCCCGCACGCCGAGATTCTCGAGTTGATCAAGCCAACCCTCGCCAAAGAAGGCGTGGACCTGGAAATCAAAGTGTTCACCGACTACGTTCAGCCCAACGTACAGGTTGATCAGAAGCGCCTTGACGCCAACTACTTCCAGACTCTGCCATACCTCAAGAGCTTCAACGAAGGTAAAGGCACACACCTGGAAACCGTGATCGGCGTTCACGTTGAACCGTTCGGTGGTTACTCGAAGAAAGTCAAAACCCTGGCTGAACTCAAAGACGGCGCGACCATTGCGATCCCGAATGAAGGCAGCAACAGCGGCCGTGCCCTGATCCTTCTGCAGAAGGCTGGCCTGATCGAGTTGAAAGACCCGAAAAACGCCCTGGCCACTCCGAAAGACATCGCCAAGAACCCGCACAACTTCAAGTTCAAGGAACTGGAATCGGCCATGCTGCCACGTGTTCTGGACCAGGTTGACCTGGACATGATCAACACCAACTACGCACTGGAAGCTGGTTTGAACCCGGCAAAAGACGCGCTGGTGATCGAGGGTGCCGATTCGCCTTACGTGAACTTCCTGGTGGCCCGTCCGGACAACAAGGACAGCGTCGCCATCCAGAAACTGGCCAAGGCATTGACCAGCCCGGAAGTGAAAGCGTTCATCGAGAAGAAGTACAGCGGCGCAGTACTGCCGGCGTTCTGATTCAACGCAACATCGAACCCCTTCAGGGTTTAAAACGCCGACGGCTTGCACAGCGTCGGCGTGCTCGTTCCCGCCTCAGGCCACCCCGGCCTTCAATGCCCTGCGCAACGCCACCAGCAGTTTCAGAATGTCCTGCGGGTCCAGGCGTTTCGGTGTTCTTACGTCAGCCATATTGTTCTTCCTTGTGATGTGAGGCCAGGGGCTGGCCAACGCTGTGCGTCCTTGGAGGGCCGAAGTGAACAATCCCTCCCGCAGCGCTTGGAAAAGTAGTCGTGATCCGGCATTCCAGCAAATTCGCAGGATAGGTTTTTGCGTGATATCGATATGCTTTAACGGTATTTAAAATTAATTTCTTATACCTATAAAGTCGGTGCTTGCCGGGCAGTCATCCACTGCCCATGGACTGCACCACCGTCGCTTACCGAGCGGCGTCCAGGATGTTTCATGAACTTCGATTACGCCTTCATCCTCAGCACCCTGCCGGCGTTTCTCACCGCCGTGGGCGTGACCTTGCAGGTCGGCTTTATCGCCATCGGCACATCGTTGCTGGTGGCCGTGCTCAACGCAACGATCCTGGTGTTCCGCACGCCTTACCTGCGGCGCCTGGTGGGGATTTACGTGGAGCTGGCGCGCAACACACCTTTGTTGATCCAGCTTTTTTTCGTGTACTTCGCGCTGCCGGCGCTGGGAATCAAGGTCTCTGGCTTTACCGCCGCGATCATCACCATGACATTCCTGGGCGGTGCCTACCTCACCGAAGTGCTGCGTGCCGGGGTGGAAGCGGTGCCAGCGGCGCAATTGGAATCCGGACGCTCCATTGGGTTGTCCCACGGCCAGTTGCTGCGCTACGTGATCCTGCCGCAAGCCGGCATCCTCAGCCTGCCATCGTTGTTCGCCAATTTCATTTTCCTGCTCAAGGAAACCACCGTGGTCTCGGCCGTGGCGGTGCCGGAGATTCTCTACACCACCAAAAGCTACATCGCGCTCTACTACAAAACCTACGAAATGCTCGCCGTGCTGACGCTGATTTGCGTGCTGTTGTTTTTGCCGTTGTCGCTGTTGCTCAGCCGTCTCGAAAGGAGGCTCCAGCATGGCCAGTTCGGGTCTTGAGTTGTTGTGGGTATCGTTGCCGCAACTGGGCAAGGGCGCTGCGCAAACCCTGTCGATCTCCTTCCTGAGCATTGCCATCAGCACCGTGGGCGGCATTTTCTACGGTGTCCTGCGCACGCTCAACTCGAGATGGCTGAACGCGATTTTGCGGGTGTACCTGGAGCTGTTCAGAGCGATTCCGGTGCTGGTCTGGTTGTACCTGTTGTTCTTTGGGCTGCCCATTTTCTTCGGCCTGAGCATTGCGAGTTTTTGGTGTGCGGTGCTGGTCCTGTCGTTGTGGGGCGCCAGCGAGGTCGGCGAGGTGGTGCGCGGTGCTTTGCAGTCGTTGCCGCGTGGGCAGCGTGAAGCGGGGTTGTCGATCGGCCTGGATGGCGCGCAGCTCTACGGCTACGTGTTGTTGCCCCAGGCGCTGAAACGCATGACGCCACCGACCATCAACGTCTATACGCGAATCATCAAGACCAGTTCGCTGGCGGTGCTGATCGGTGTGGTGGACGTGATCAAGGTCGGCCAGCAGATCATCGAACGCACCTACGAATCGGTGCTGATCTATGGCGCGCTGTTCCTGTTTTTCTTTTTCATCTGCTACCCGCTGTCAGCCGCATCGCGTGTGCTGGAGCGACGCTGGACGCAAGCATGAGCGCACTGATCGAGTTCAAGGGCTTCAACAAGTTTTTCGGCGAGCAGCAGGTGCTCGAGGGCATCGATCTGCAGGTCAAGCCTGGCGAAGTGATCGTCATCCTCGGCCCCAGCGGTTGCGGCAAAAGCACCTTGCTGCGTTGCCTCAACGGCCTGGAGACCGCCCACGGCGGCAGCCTCAGGTTTGCCGGTCGCGAGCTGCTGGCCCCACGCACCGACTGGCGCGAGGTGCGGCAGCAGATCGGCATGGTGTTCCAGAGTTATCACCTGTTCCCGCACATGAGCGTACTCGACAACCTGCTGCTCGGTCCGGTCAAGGTGCAAAAACGCGAGCGCCGTGAGGCGCGGTCTCAAGCCGAGGCCTTGTTGGCTCGCGTCGGTTTGCTGGACAAGCGCGACGTCTTTCCCCGTCAGCTCTCCGGCGGCCAGCAGCAACGAATTGCCATTGTCCGCTCGCTGTGCATGAACCCCAAGGTCATGTTGTTCGATGAAGTCACCGCCGCGCTCGACCCGGAAATGGTCAAGGAAGTGCTGGAAGTCATCCAGGGCCTGGCCCGAGAAGGTATGACGCTGCTGATCGTCACCCACGAAATGGCCTTCGCCCGCGCCGTGGCCGACCGAATCGTGTTCATGGATGCCGGGCGAATCCTTGAACAGAACCCTCCCGAGACTTTCTTTACGAACCCGCAAACCGCACGAGCGCAGCAGTTCCTGGAGAAGTTCTCCTACGTCGCCGCCCTACCGAAAACGACTCAAACAAAGGAACTGCCATGAAAACTGCCAAGTCTTCACTGTTGTTACTCCCGCTGCTCGGCCTTGCGTTGTTGGCCGGCTGCAATAAGACCGAAGAACCTGCCAAGCCGAAAGTGGCCAGCGAAAGCGCCGCACCGGCCGGTTACCTGGACAAGATCAAGGCGCGGGACAAGCTGATCGTCGGCGTCTTCACTGACAAGCCGCCGTTTGGATTCGTCAACGAGTCGGGGCGTTATGTGGGTTTTGATACCGACATTGGCCGCCAATTCGCCAAGGATTTGCTGGGCGATGAAAACAAGGTCGAGTTCGTTGCGGTCGAGCCGGCTAGCCGCATTCCATTCCTGCAGAGTGACAAGGTCGATTTGATCCTGGCCAACATGACCGTGACCCCGGAGCGCAAGGAAGCGGTGGACTTCACCAACCCGAACCTGAAAGTCGCGGTCCAGGCGCTGGTGCCACAAACCAGCGAAGTGAAAACCCTGGATGACTTGGCGAGTCGCACCACCATCGTCACCACCGGCACCACAGCGGACATCTGGCTGACCAAGAACCACCCGGACTGGAAACTGCTCAAGTTCGAGAAAAATTCCGAGTCCCTGCAAGCCTTGGCCAATGGTCGTGGAGACGCCTATGCCCAGGACAACCTGGTGCTGTTCAGTTGGGCCAAGCAGAACCCGGGCTACCGCGTGCTGCCGCAGACCCTGGGCGCCGAAGCGCCAATCGCCCCGGCGGTGAAGAAGGGCAACATAGAACTGCGCGACTGGGTCAACGCCGAATTGGCCAAGCTGGGTGAAGAGAAGTACCTGCTCAAGCTCTACGACCAGTACGTGCGCAAGGAGCTGAGCGATGACACCAAGCCTGAGAGCGTGATTGTCGAAGGCGGCAAGTGGCAGGGGTGATCAGTTTTCATTGATCGCCCCCGTCCCCTGTAGGAGCGAGCATGCTCGCGATGGTGGCACAGACACCGCGGGATATCAGGCAACCCGCGTTATCGTTGACGTCCATCGCGAGCAAGCTCGCTCCTACAGGGGAACGGCAGCGCAATATGTTTAACCAGCCAGGCACCTTTTGAACCCTGTTCTAAGCTCAGAGTCGTAACGCCATTGGCACGTTTGTCCAAGGCAAAAGGAGTCTGCATGGCTGGTCCGGGTTGGAAGTGTGTGGTGGGGCTTGGCCTGCTGGTCCTGTTGAGCGCCTGCGGTGAAAAACCCCAGGTCGAGAAGGACCGCCCGCGGGTATTCGTACAAGTGGTCAAACCGGCCGAATACGCCGCGACTGTGACCCTCACCGGTGATGTGCAGGCACGGGTCCAGACTGACCTGTCGTTCCGGGTCGGCGGCAAGATCATCCAGCGATCGGTGGATGTCGGTGATCGGATTTCGGCCAAGCAGGTGCTGGCCAGACTCGACCCGAAAGACCTGCAGAACAACGTCGATTCCGCCCAGGCCCAGGTGGTCGCCGAACAGGCGCGGGTGACCCAGTCCGCCGCCGCCTTCGTTCGTCAACAAAAATTGCTGCCCAAGGGCTATACCAGCCAGAGCGAGTATGACTCGGCGCAGGCCGCGTTGCGCAGCAGCCAAAGTGCGCTGAGCGCCGCCCAGGCGCAACTGGCCAATGCCCGTGACCAACTCAGTTACACCGCGCTGATTGCTGATGCGCCGGGGATCATCACTGCGCGCCAGGCCGAGGTCGGCCAGGTGGTGCAGGCAACGGTGCCGATTTTCAGTCTGGCGCGCGATGGAGGCCGCGATGCCGTATTCAACATCTACGAGTCGCTGCTGGCGCAGGAGCCGGACGACAAAACCATCGTGGTCAGCCTGCTCGACAACCCGGCGATCAAGACCACCGGCACGGTGCGTGAAATCACCCCCGCGGTCTCTGCGCAGACCGGGACGGTCCAGGTCAAGGTTACCCTCGACAGTCTGCCGGATGGCATGCAGCTCGGCTCGGTGGTCAGTGCGACCGCCAGGATTCCTGGCAAGTCCTCGGTCGAGCTGCCGTGGTCGGCACTCACCAAGAATCTCAGCGAGCCGGCCGTGTGGCGAGTGGACGAGCAGGGCGCTGCGCAATTGCAAACAGTCACCGTCGGTCGTTACCTGACGGGCAAAGTCATCATCAGTGACGGCCTCAAAGAAGGCGAAAAGGTCATCATCGCTGGCGGCCAACTGTTGCACCCGGGCGTCAAGGTCGAGATCGCCGAGAACACCTACAAGGACCTGGCCGAAGGAGCCCAGCCATGACGCGGATGTTACTGGTTGCCGTTGCGCTGATGCTGGCAGCCTGCTCGGACAAGGAGCCGCCGCCCGAGCCGGTACGCCCGGTGTTGTCGGTTGAGGTGCAGGCGCTGGACGAGCAAACCCTCGGGCGCTTTGCGGGCAACATCCAGGCTCGCTTTGAGACCAATGTCGGTTTTCGTATAGCTGGGCGCATTGCCAGTCGCAACGTCGACGTCGGCACGGAAGTGGAGAAGGGCACCTTGCTCGCCACGCTCGATCCCTCCGATCAGCAAAACCAGTTGCGCGCCGCGCAGGGTGATCTGGCGCAGGTCCAGGCGCAATTGATCAACGCCCAGGCCGATGCTCGACGCCAGCAGGAGTTGTTCGATCGCGGCGTTGGTGCCCAGGCCCAGCTGGACGAGGCGCAAACCAATCTTAAGACCACCCAGGCCGCTCATGATCAGGCGAAGTCAGCGGTCGATCAGGCCAAGGATGCGCTGGGTTATGTCGAACTGCGCACCGATCACAAGGCGGTCGTCACCGCGTGGAATGCCGAAGCCGGGCAAGTGGTGACAGCCGGCCAGCAAGTGGTGACCCTGGCGCAACCGGACATCAAGGAGGCGGTGATCGACCTGCCGGACACGCTGGTCGAGCAGTTGCCGGCTGATGTGGTGTTCAAGGTGGCAGTAGAGCTCGACCCGAGTATCAGCACCACCGCCACTGTGCGTGAAATCGAACCCCAGGCCGAGAGCGCCACCCGTACCCGTCGCGCACGCCTGACCCTCGCTGAGACACCGCCCGCTTTTCGCCTGGGCACCGCCATCAGCGTCACCCTCAGCTCGGCGATCGCGCCGCGCATTGAGCTGCCCCTGACGGCCTTGCAGGAAGTCGACGGCAAAACCCGGATCTGGGTCATCGATCAGCAGAACGCGACGGTTTCGCCCCGTGATGTGAACGTGGTCAGTCGTACCGATTCAACGATGGTCCTGGCCAGCGGTGTGAAGTCCGGCGATCGGGTGGTGAGTGCCGGTGTTAACAGCCTGAAGCCTGGGCAAAAAGTGAAACTCGATGAGGACAGCCCACGATGAAAGGGAGTTTCAACTTATCCGAATGGGCGCTCAAACATCAGTCGTTCATCTGGTACCTGATGCTGGTTGCGCTGCTCATGGGGGTGTTCTCCTACATGAACCTGGGGCGCGAAGAGGACCCTTCTTTCACCATCAAGACTATGGTCATCCAGAGCCGCTGGCCGGGGGCGACGCAGGAAGAAACCCTCAAGCAGGTCACTGACCGCATCGAGAAAAAACTCGAGGAACTGGACTCCCTCGACTATGTGAAAAGCTACACCCGACCCGGTGAGTCGACAGTGTTCGTGTTCCTGCGTGACACCACCAGCGCCAAGGACATCCCGGAAATCTGGTACCAGGTGCGCAAGAAGATCAACGACATCCGTGGCCAGTTCCCCCAGGGCTTGCAAGGTCCTGCGTTCAACGACGAGTTCGGTGATGTATTCGGTTCGGTGTATGCCTTTACCGCCGACGGTCTGTCCCTGCGCCAACTACGAGATTACGTCGAGCAGGTCCGTGCCGAGATCCGTGACGTGCCGGGGTTGGGCAAGATCGAGATGATCGGTGAGCAGGATGAGGTGCTGTACCTCAACTTCTCCACGCGCAAACTGGCGGCGCTGGGCATTGATGAGCGGCAGGTGGTGTCGAGCCTGCAATCGCAAAACGCCGTGACCCCGGCAGGGGTGATCGAAGCCGGGCCGGAGCGGATCTCGGTGCGCACCACCGGGCAGTTCGCCTCGGAAAAAGACCTGGCCAACGTCAACCTGCGGCTCAATGATCGCTTCTATCGCCTGGCGGACATTGCCGACATCAGCCGTGGTTACGTTGACCCGGCGAACCCGGAGTTTCGCTACGACGGTCATCAGGCCATCGGCCTGGCCATCGCCATGAAGAAGGGCGGCAACATCCAGGAATTCGGCAAGGCGCTGCACCAGCGCATGACCGAGCTGACCGCCGACCTGCCGGTGGGCGTCGGCGTGCACAACGTCTCCGACCAGGCGGCGGTGGTCGAGAAGGCGGTCGGCGGTTTCACCAGCGCGTTGTTCGAAGCGGTGGTGATCGTGATGCTGGTCAGCTTCGTCAGCCTGGGCGTACGCGCCGGCCTGGTGGTGGCTTGCTCGATTCCGCTGGTGCTGGCCATGGTCTTTGTGTTCATGGAATACAGCGGCATCACCATGCAGCGGATTTCCCTCGGCGCGTTGATCATCGCCCTGGGCCTTCTGGTGGACGACGCGATGATCACGGTGGAAATGATGGTCACGCGCCTGGAGATGGGTGAGACCAAGGAGCAGGCCGCCACGTTCGCCTACACCTCTACAGCTTTCCCGATGCTCACCGGTACGCTGGTGACGGTCGCCGGTTTCGTGCCCATCGGGCTCAACGCCAGTTCGGCGGGCGAGTACACCTTCACGCTGTTCGCGGTCATCGCTGTGGCGATGCTGGTGTCGTGGATCGTTGCCGTATTGTTCGCGCCGGTGATCGGCGTGCACATCCTCAGCGCCAAGGTCAAACCGCACAATGCCGAGCCCGGCCGCGTGGGTCGGGCCTTCAATTACGGCATGCTCTGGTCGATGCGCAATCGCTGGTGGGCGATCGGGATCACCCTCGCCCTGTTCCTGGCATCGGTCTATTGCATGAAGTTCGTGCAGAACCAGTTCTTCCCGTCCTCGGACCGCCCGGAAATTCTTGTCGACCTGAACCTGCCACAAAACGCTTCGATTGCCGAAACCCGCAAGGCGGTGGACAAACTCGAGGCGACGTTCAAGGACGACCCGGACATCGAGCGCTGGAGCACCTACATCGGCGAAGGGGCGATTCGTTTCTACCTGCCGCTGGACCAGCAATTGCAAAACCCGTATTACGCGCAACTGGTCATCGTCAGCAAGGGCCTGGAATCGCGTGAGGCCCTTAGCCAGCGTTTGCGTGAGCGCTTGCGCAAGGATTTTGTGGGTATCGGCAGTTATGTCCAGGCTTTGGAAATGGGCCCGCCGGTCGGTCGGCCGATTCAATACCGGGTCAGTGGCAAGGACATCGACCAGGTGCGCAAACACGCCATCGCCCTGGCCACGGAGTTGGACAAAAACTCCCACATTGGCGAGATCATTTATGACTGGAACGAGCCGGGCAAAGTCCTGCGCATCGACATCGCCCAGGACAAGGTGCGGCAGTTGGGATTGTCATCGGAACAGGTGGCCAACCTGATGAACAGCATTGTCGCCGGGGCGCAGGTGACGCAGGTCGATGACGACATCTACCTGATCAATGTCGTGGGCCGCGCGGTTGACGAAGAGCGTGGCACACCGGAGACCTTGCAGAACCTGCAGATCGTCACGCCCAGCGGCACTTCGATTCCGTTGCTGGCCTTTGCCACCCTGCGCTATGAACTGGAGCAGCCGCTGGTCTGGCGACGCGACCGCAAGCCGACGATCACCATCAAGGCGGCGGTGCGCGACGAGATTCAACCGACCGACCTGGTGACACAACTGAAACCGACCATCGATCAGTTCGCGGCCTCACTCCCGGTGGGTTACAAAGTCGCCACCGGCGGTACGGTGGAGGAGAGCGCCAAGGCCCAGGGCCCGATTGCCAAGGTCGTGCCGCTGATGCTGTTCCTGATGGCCACATTCCTGATGATCCAGTTGCACAGCGGACAGAAAGTGTTCCTGGTCGCCAGCGTCGCGCCGCTCGGGCTCATTGGCGTGGTGCTGGCGCTCATTCCCACTGGCACGCCGATGGGCTTCGTGGCGATTCTCGGGATCCTGGCGCTGATCGGCATCATCATCCGCAACTCGGTGATTCTGGTGACGCAGATCGATGCCTACGAAAAGGCTGGCTCCACGCCCTGGGATGCGGTGGTGCAAGCCACGGAGCACCGGCGCCGACCGATCTTGTTGACGGCGGCAGCGGCGAGTTTGGGGATGATCCCGATTGCCCGGGAAGTGTTCTGGGGCCCGATGGCTTACGCGATGATTGGCGGGATCATCATTGCGACGTTGCTGACACTACTGTTTTTGCCAGCGCTTTATGTGGCTTGGTACAAAATTCGAGAGCCAAAGTAGAGAAGCAGAGCGCTTCGCGCTCTATCGCGAGCAAGCCCGCTCCCACAGTGGACCGAGTTGTTCAGTAGAACTCGCTCTCCTGTGGGAGCGGGCTTGCCCGCGAAGGCGTCAGTTCTCACACTGCAGAATCAAAGCCCTACACCTTGCGCCAGACACTCGCCAACCAAGGCTGCTGCTCGCGCGGCAACCCCGTTGGCCGGTAGTAATGCTCCAACTCCACAAACCCCGCCTCGGTGAGCAACCCCTGCCACGCCGCCAGATCGTGATAGGCCCCATACCGCGAGCCGTTCCAGCCTTCCTGATTCTCGCCACGCGGATTGGAGCTGAACAACACTCCGCCCGGCTTCAAGGTGCCGTGCAATTGCTTCAAAACGCGAGGCAGCTCCTGACGGGGAATGTGAAACAGCACCGCATTGGCAAAAATGCCGTCGAAGCGTTCGGCTGGCAGGTCGAGCTTGAGGAAGTCCTGCTGCCACACCTCGCAACCACTGTCCTCGCGCGCCATCTGCGCAAACTTGTCCGAACCATCCAGGCCTACGGCGCGGTGGCCCAGGCGAGTGAAGGCTTGCAGGTCCCGCCCCGGGCCGCAGCCAAAATCCAGAATGTCGAACGGCGCCGCGCCCTGGACATGGCGCAACAGCGCGTCGATGTTCTGGCTCACATCATGATCGCGTGTCCCCTCACGAAAGCCTTCGGCCACTGAGTTGTAATGACCCAGCGTGGTGGCGGTGATTTGTTCGAGGTCGGTAGGAGACTGTTTCATGGTCGGCTGCACGGCAATGGGATTTGACCCAATATACGCTATGCCACTGGTCGCCCCTGTTACTTCTAACAGTATCGGTTCGCCGCTCGATGTCTCAGTCTGTGCCGATTGGGGCGAGGGACTGTCAGGCCGTGAATGCTCACCGCGACACACCGACGTTGACCGTTGTGGACCCGCGTTCGCGACCGATCCGCAGCGTCGGTTATTGTCGCCTGGCTGACGGGGAGGACATTGAATCGCGCGTCACCCGTCAGGTTTTCGATGAAGTGGGCCGCACGGTTGCAACCTGGGATCCACGACTTTTCGGCACTTCAACGAAAGCCAATCAGGCGACAGTGTTTGGACTGAGCGGCCAGCCTGTGCTGACGGAGAGTGTGGATGCAGGTTGGCAACTGAAACTGATGAATCACGCAGGTACACTGCACTCGGTTTGGGACGGCCGAGGCAACCAGACGCGATTCGAGTACGACGACCAGCAGCGTCCGCTGACGGTCATTGAACAGATGCGGGTCGTGGATCGGTTCAGTTACGGTGATGGGGCGGCCACGCGAAATCAATGCGGTCGGTTGATTCGTCATGATGATCCGGCGGGCTCCGGCATCATTGATGAGTATGGATTGCTCGGTACTGCGTTGGTTGAAAGTCGGCGCTTTCTCAACGAATTGGAAACGCCCGACTGGCCCCTTGATCTCGAAGAGCGAGAGCAACGGCTGGAACAGCAGTCCTATGTGACACGTCACGCTTTTCTTCCCACGGGAGATGTTGAACATCAGACCGATGCCATGGGTAACGTCCGAAGCTTCGTTTACGACGTGGCGGGCAGCCGGCGCGAAAGCTGGTTGGTGGTGACAGGGAAACCGCCGCAGTGCCTGGTCAGACATATTCATTACAACGCCCTAGATCAGGTCGAGTGCGAGACCGCTGGCAACGGCGTACGTACGCTATTCTTCTACGGCGACGATGATGGTCGCTTGCTGAACTCCGTTGCATCGGTGGGCACACAGGCGCCGTTGCAAGATCTGAACTACACCTACGATCCGGCGGGCAACATCACCGAGTTGGAAGACAAGGCCCAATCGGTAACCTGGTTCAACAACCAGCGCGTCGAACCGATCATCCGTTACCGTTATGACAGCCTGTACCAACTGATCGAAGCTTCAGGTTGGGAAGTCGTTACTCCGAGCCACGGCCCTGCATTACCCGCCTTACTCCCCATCCCGCTGGCCCCCAACCAACGGCGCAACTACACCCAGGGTTTCGACTACGACAAGGCCGGTAACCTGATCAACCGCCATCACAGCAACGCCCCCGGTTTGACGATGTTCACGTCGGCTCACAGCAACCGAAGCTTGCCCCAACGTGAGGACGGATCGCTGCCCGGCGAGCCCGATATTGACGCGGGTTTCGACGCCGCTGGCAACCAGCTGGCATTACAGCGCGGACAAGTCATGACCTGGGACACACGCAATCAATTGAGCCGGGTGACCTTGGTCAGCCGCCACGATGACCCCGGCGATGATGAGCGATACGCCTATGATCGTCCGGGTCACCGGGTGCGTAAGGTAAGCGTGAGCCACAACAGTCGCCGCGCGTTGCAAGTAGAAGTCCGCTACCTGCCCAACCTTGAGATACGCCGTCAGGCTGATGGTGAAGAGCACCACGTGATTTCGATCGAAGCGGGGCGCAGTAGCGTTCGAGCACTGCATTGGCCGCAAGGTGTGTATGCCGATCAACTGCGTTACAGCCTAGGCGATCATCTGGGCTCCTGCACGCTCGAACTGGACCAGGACGCGGATGTGCTGACGCAGGAGCACTACTATCCCTTCGGTGGTACCGCTTGCTGGGCGGGCAAGTCCGAATGGGTGGCGAAGTACAAGAACCTGCGCTATTCGTGTCGGGAGCGTGATGCCACCGGGTTGTACCACTACGGGCATCGTTATCTGGCGCCTTGGCTCCAGCGCTGGATCAGCCCAGACCCGGCCGGGCAGGTGGACGGGCCCAATCTTTATGCGATGGTGCGGAACAATCCGATCAACTTCTACGACTGGCAAGGCACGCTGTCGTTTCCGGTGGATATTTTCATCGCCGATATTGTCAATCCGATGAACAAGACCATAGGCACAGGATGGTTCGAAGAGTTGACCTGGAACCAGGAGCAAAGCGCGTTCATGAGTACCGGCCCGGTGTATGGCCGGGGAATGAACGTGATCGAAGGCGAAAATTCCGAGTGGTACCCGTCGTCCTCAGGCCAGGCCATTACCTTGTTTCGCGATCAGCAGGGAAAGCTCCGCCTGTTTGCCAACATGTACTTCCAGCATTTGGGCATGCAGCCGCAAATGGGGCTGCCGGTGTTCGCCGGGATATTGAAAGTCGACGAGCATGATGCGGGCAAATTCATATTCGACAACCATTCCGGGCATTACAAACCCGACTCCACGATCGATGTCGAGGGCTTGATCCGAGAACTCGGGCCGCCGCAGAACGCTGTGAGTTACGCTCCGATTCCTCAAGGCGCGGCGTTTGACTCGACACTCAGAATCAACGCCATCGGCTCGCCCGAAAGCTACGAGCGCCTGGTTAACATGTACAAAAAGGACTTCAATGGTTTGATCTCGTATTTGAAAAAGCAGGGCGTTTGGGAGGCAGCCAAAGAGCGCTGGGGTGAAAGCGCGGGCATGAACATCATCTTCAGGATGGAGGCGACGGGGATGACTGCCCAGCAAATCTACAACGAGGATTTGGCACGCAGTCATGCCCCGGCAGCCCCAGCAGCCCCAGCAGCCACAGCGCAGCCGGCGCCCCGCCCTGCCCAGGACTGGGCGGCCGCACCACCGCATCGGGAAAGACCGAAGAAGTCTTTCTTCAAGTCGTTGTTTGCCAGGCGTTGAAGGGGGCACCCACTCTCACCGCTTATTCAACCCCCGCGCCAACCGATCCCCACCCAACTGAATCACCGCCACCAACGCCACCAGCAACACAATCACCGTCAACATGATCTGGCTATCAAAACGCTGATACCCATACCGATACGCAATGTCCCCCAACCCTCCGGCCCCGATTGCTCCGGCCATGGCCGAGGAGTTGATCATGGTCACCAGGGTAATGGTGAAGCCGCCGACGATGCCGGGGAGCGCTTCGGGCAGGAGCACATGCCAGACGATGTGCCAGCGACGGCAGCCCATGGCCTGTGCCGCTTCGATCAAACCGTGATCGACTTCGCGCAGGCTGACTTCGGCGATCCGCGCGAAGAACGGCGTAGCAGCGATGGTCAGCGGCACCACGGCGGCCCACACGCCGTAGGTGGTGCCGACGATCAGGCGGGTGAACGGAATCAGCGCGACCATCAGGATCAGGAACGGAATGGAGCGGAACAGATTCACGAATGCGCCCAGTGCACGGTTCAACGCTGGGGCCTGGTAGATGCCTCCCTGGCCGCTGGTGACCAGGATCACCGCCAAGGGAATACCCGCCAGCAGCGCGATCAATGAGGACACACCGACCATCAGGAAGGTGTCGATGAAACCTTGTAGCAAGCGATCAAACCACATAGCCCAGCACCTCGACCTGTTGTGCCCAGTTTTGCGCACGCTGGCGCAACGATTCCGCCCCGAGCGTTGACCCGGACACCGCCAGCACCAATTGCCCCAGTGCATGCCCTTGAATGTGTTCGACACCGCCCTGGAGCAAGCGCACCCGTCCGCCGAGGGCGGCGAACAGGGCGGCGAGGTCCGGTTCATCGGTGGCGCTACCCGTGAGCTGCAGACGCAGGACCACCGCAGCTTCAGAAGAGGGCGGTTGCACGTGCAGGCGGCTTTGCAACTCGGCCGGCAAGCCATGCTGCAACGGGGCGAGCAAGGTCTTGCTGACCTCGTGCTGCGGGTTGCCGAAGACTTCCCACACAGGCCCTTGCTCGACAATGCGGCCGTGCTCCAGCACCACAACGCGGTCGCAGATGTCGCGGATCACGGCCATCTCATGGGTGATCAGCACAATGGTCAGGCCCAGGCGCCGGTTGATCTCGCGCAACAGGCCGAGGATCGACTGCGTGGTCTCCGGGTCCAGTGCCGAAGTGGCTTCATCGCACAGCAGAATATCGGGGTCGTGCACCAGGGCGCGGGCGATGCCGACGCGCTGTTTCTGTCCGCCGGAGAGCTGCGCCGGGTAAGCCTTGTGCTTGGCTTGCAGGCCCACCAGCTCCAGCAATTCACGGACTTTCTGCTCGCGTTTTTCTTTCGGTACGCCGGCGACCTTCAACGGCAGCTCGACGTTCTGCCACACGGTCTTGGCTGACATCAGGTTGAAGTGCTGGAAAATCATGCCGATGCGTCGGCGCAGCGTCACAAGGCGGTCTTCATCGAACTCGCCGATGTCGACCTGATCGATCAGCACGCGGCCGCTGCTCGGTTGTTCCAGTCGATTGATGGTACGGATCAGCGATGATTTGCCGGCGCCGCTGCGGCCGATGATGCCGAACACTTCACCACGCTGAATCGCCAGGTCGATGCCGTGCAACGCGGCCACTGGACCTTGCTGGCCGTTGTAGGTCTTGCCCAGGCCGATGAAGCGTACGTGCGCGTGATTGAGCTGCGGATGCAGGACTGTCTGTTCAACTTTATGGGGCGCTGGAGTTTCCAGTCGCAGTGGCGTCGCGGCACTCATTCTCAGCTTTCCCAACCGGCTTGATAGAGTTTGCCGTGAGCCTTGTCCAGCGCGGCGCGAACGGCAGGCGAGTGTTGGTAGATGTCGACGAACTTGATCAGCCGAGGATCGGTTTTGCTCTTGGGCTGAATGACGAACTGAATCACGTATTCCTTGTGGTCCAGGCCGTCGAACAGCAGTGCGGAACCGGCATCGAACGTCTTCGCCAGGCGGATGTAGGCCGGGTAACCCTGCACCAGGTCGGCGTCGTCGTAGGCGCGCACCAGTTGCACGGCTTCGACCTGCAGGATCTTGATCTTCTTCGGGTTGGCGATGATGTCTTCTTCGGTGGCCTTGTAGCCCACCCCTGGCTTGAGTGTGATCAGCCCTGCCTTGGCCAGCAGTTGCAAGCCGCGACCGCTGTTGATGGGGTCGTTGGCGATGGCCACGCTAGCGCCTTCTGGCAGTTCGTCGAAGCTTTTGTATTTCTTCGAGTAGAGGCCGACGTTGTTGATGATCCCTGGCGCGAACGGCACCAGGTCGAAACCGGCAGCGGCCTTGGCGTTTTCCAGGAACGGGATGTGCTGGAAGTAGTTCACGTCGATGTCGCCGGCCGCGAGGCTGACGTTGGGGGCGATCCAGTCAGTGAACTCCACCAGTTCGACTTTCAGGCCTTGTTTGCTGGCTTCATCGACGGCGGCCTCCAGCGGAATGGCGAAGGCGGCGGTGGTGCCGATTTTCAACGGCGCGTCAGCGGCGAAGGTGATGGAGCTGAAAAGGCCGAGGGCCAGGGCCAGTGCTTTGACTGGGTGGGAGAGGGTGTGTTTGGTCATGGTGGTTTTCCAGTCAGTATTTGAAATGTGTGCTGTTTGGTCTGGCCTCATCGCGGGCACGGCCGCTCCTTGTAGGAGCGGGCTTGCCCGCGATGCTTTTAACGCCGGTAAGCCGACCCGGTATGTTGCCCAGGCAAATGATCCCCTTCGCGAAACAGCTTCTGCCGCAAGCTGCCCTGGTCATACGCGGTCTTGTACGACCCGCGCCGCTGCAGCTCGGGGATCACCAGATCAATGAAATCGACATAACTTTCCGGCGTGACAATGCGCGTCAGGTTGAACCCGTCCAGGCCGGTTTCGGCGATCCATGATTCCAGCTCATCGGCCACTTGCTCGGGCGAGCCGACCACGGTGATGTAACGACCGCCGAGGGCGTGTTGTTCAAGCAGTTTGCGGCGGGTCCAGTCGTTGTTTTTCAGGTGCTGGGTGGCCGACTGGATCGCGTTGCTCTTCACGTACTGGATCGGCTCGTCGATGGCGTACTCGGAAAAATCGATCCCGGTGGACGCCGAGAAATGCGCCACGCCGGCCTCGGCACTGGCGTAGCTCAGGTACTCGGCATGTTTGGCCCAGGCCTGTTCCTGGGTGGCGCCGACAATCACGTTCAGGCCCATGAACACTTTGATGTCTTGCGGGTTACGCCCGGCCTCGACAGCGCTGGCGCGTACCTTGTCCACTTGGACACGGGTCGATGGTTTGTCCCGACCGCTGATGAATACGCACTCGGCATGCTGGCCGGCGAAGCGCAGCCCACGGTCCGAACTGCCAGCCTGGAACAGTACCGGGGTGCGCTGCGGCGAAGGTTCGCAGAGGTGATAACCCTCGACCTGATAGAACTCGCCCCTGTGCTCGACCTTGTGTACTTTTTCCGGCTGCGCGTAGATGCGCTGGCTCGGGTCGTCGAGCACTGCGTCGTTTTCCCAGCTGCCTTCCCACAGCTTGTAGAGCACCTGCAAGTATTCGTCGGCCTGGTCGTAACGCCGGTCATGTTCCACCTGCTCCCTCAATCCCATGGCCTTGGCCGCGCTGTCCAGGTAGCCGGTGACAATGTTCCAGCCCACCCGGCCGCTGCTCAGGTGATCGAGCGTCGACATGCGTCGGGCGAACAGGTACGGCGGCTCGTAGGTCAGGTTCGCGGTCAGGCCGAACCCGAGGTTCTTCGTCACGGCCGCCATGGCCGATACCAGCAGTAGCGGGTCGTTGACCGGCAACTGAATCGACTCCTTGAGCGGCACGTCTGCCGAGTGCTGGTAGACGTCATACACGCCGACGATGTCGGCGATGAACAGCCCGTCGAACAGGCCACGCTCCAGCAATTGCGCCAGCTCGGTCCAGTAGTCGAGGGTCTTGTACTGGGTAGAGGTATCCCGTGGGTGCGTCCACAAACCATGGTTGATGTGCCCGATGCAGTTCATGTTGAACGCGTTGAGCAGGATCTTCTTTTTCGCCCCGGCCATCAGATCGTCCCCCGCAGTGGAGGATTCTCGTCGTTGAGGTAGTAGTTGCCCACGGCGTGATACTTCCAGCGCACCGGGTCGTGCAGCGTGTGGACCCGCGCGTTGCGCCAGTGGCGATCGTAACCGTGTTCGATCAGGGTGGCCTGGCTGCCGGCGAGTTCGAACAGCGTGCTACCAGCCGCGAGGGAGACTTCGGTGCTGATGGCGCGGGCTTCGGCGACTGCAATCGATGCCGCCGCGACTGTATCGGCGCGGGTGTCGGCCTGCGCCTTGTCGAGGAATTCACCGGCGCGCTCCAACAAGGCCTCGGCGGCATGCAAACGAATGCTCAGGTGGCCGAAGCTCTTGAGGGTCAGCGGGTCTTCGCTGGCTTTTTCATGGGTGGCGTCGATCCACGGGCGCGTCTTGGTCCGCACGAAATGCAGCGCGTCTTCAAAGGCTGCGCGAGCGATGCCAGTGTCGATGGCGGCGTGAAGAATTTGCGCCAGGGGGCCGACCGGGGTCGGGGTCTCGAATGCGCTTTGAAAAGGGATCACATCCTCGGTCGCAACAAATACGTCTTCGAACACCACTGAACCGCTGCCAGTGGTGCGTTGGCCGAAGCCGCTCCAGTCGTCGATCACCGTTAAACCTTTGCTGTCATGGGGTACGAAAGCAAGTTGCTGTACGCCGTTTTCGTCCACCACCGAAGTCGGGATGCGCTGCGCGTAGAGGGCGCCGGTGGCGTAGAACTTGCGCCCGTTGATGCGGTAGCCATCACCGTCGCGGCTCAAGCGCGTGGTGCGGTCGTGGGCGGTTTTGGTGCCAAGCTCGGCCAGCGCATTTCCGAAGCGTTGACCGGCGAGTACTTCGGCATAAAGACGCTTTTTCTGCTCGACGCTGCCGGTTACGCGCAGCACTTCGAGGGCGTAAAAATGGTTTTGCGGAATCTGTCCCAGGGAACCATCGGCCTGGGCGATCAGGGCGATCACCTTGGCCAGTGTGACATTGGAAACACCGGCGCCGCCGTATTCCCCGGGCACGCTGATGCCCCACAGGCCAGAGCGGGAAAATACTTCCAGCTCCGGGTACGGCAGACGGCGCTCGCGATCACGCAGTGCGCTGTCGCGTTTGAAATCTTCGGCCAGGTCAGTGGCGACGATCAGGGCTTGCTCATCGCTGGTGATGACCGCGACGGGACGAGAAAGAGGCATGTGTTTTCTCCAGGTGTCTGGTCGTTAAATCCAGGAATGACGAGCCGGCAATGTGCCGTTCAGTCGGTAGGCGCCGACGGCGTGGTATTTCCAACGCACGGGGTCATGCAGGGTGTGCACGCGTGCGTTTCGCCAGTGGCGGTCGAGGTTGAACTCGGCCAGGGTGGCGCGGCTTCCAGCCAGCTCGAACAGTTTCTCGCTGGCCGCCAGCGAGATCTCGGTGGTCAGTACCTTGGCCTCTGCCACGGCAATCGAGGCGCGTGCGGCAGACTCGGCGGTGAGCGGCGCGGCGTGCACCTGATCCAGTACTTGAGCGGCCTTGCGCAGCAGCGCCTCGGCGGCGTGCAGTTCGATCTTCAGTTTGCCGATGTCGGCGATCACATACAGGTCATCGCTGGCGCGTTCGACCTTGGCATCGATCCAGGGACGGGCGCGGGTTTTCACGAATTCGATGGCATCGTCGATGGCGCCACGGGCGATGCCTGCGTCGATGGCCGCTTGAATCAACTGCGACACCGCACCCTGGGTGTTGGGTTTTTCGTTGATCTTCCAGTTGTCCACCACCAGCTCGGCGTCGACCCGCACGTTATTGAGCAGGATGGTGCCGCTGGCGGTCGTACGCTGACCGAACCCGGACCAATCGTCGACGATACGCAGGCCTGGTGTGCCGCGACGAACGAAGGCCAGCACCTGCTTGCCCTCATCGTTCAGTGCCTTGACGGCGACCCAGTGCGCGAACAGGGCGCCGGTGGAGTAGAACTTCTGCCCGTTGATGATATATCCGTCGCCATCAGCGGTGATCCGCGCCTTGAGTTCCAGAGTGTGTTTGGTCCCGCGTTCAGGCCCTGCGTTACCGATGCGCCAGCCCTCGAGTACGCTTTTGAACAGCTGCTTTTTCTGCGCTTCGGTGGCGCTGCCGAGTACCAGATTGAGAATGCCGAACTGGTTCTGCGGGATCTGGCCCAACGCCGGATCGGCAGCGGAAATGATCGCGAACACCTCAGCCAGGGTGACGAAAGAAACCTGCGGCCCCCCGTATTCGCGCGGTATGCCAATGCTGCCCAGGCCGCTGCGGGTGAACTGTTCAATTTCCGACCAGGGCAACTTGCGCTGACGATCGCGTCTGGCCGCCTGCAAGCGGGCGACCTGGGCCAGCTCGTGGGCTGCCTCGATGGCTTGGGCGTCGTTGCGCAGGACTTGGGCGGGTAACAACAACGGGGCGATGTCCAAATCGCTCTGGACGATTGCGTCTGCAAGACTGGACATCAGTGCCGCTCCTTGGCTGCATGCAATGCCCTGGCGATCTGCACTGGGGTGATTGTGTTCCGGACCATACCTACCTCACATCTCATGAACCGCCGCGGGGGCGGCGAAGTAAAAACAAGAAGGTCCGGTGGTCCGGTTCATATACCCTAAATGCGTATAAAAATTTAATAAACTAGATTTTTGGAATATGGATAGAAGTGTGTCTCTACCCACTGTGTGCCCGGCAACACTTGCTGGTGCAGCAACAGTGAAAAGGCGCACTTCGTTCAGTAACAAGGTACGAGGGTCAGGATGTTTCCTTCGTCCGGACCATCAGGCACGGGTTGCTGCAGCCGATTTTCAAGGTGCGTGCCGGCGCCCAGCGCGAGTTGTTACCGACCCGGTCAAGGATGCAATAGGTCACTTCGAGTCGCAGATCTTCGCCGGCTTCAAGAATGATCGACGGCGGTACCCAGACATGAATCGGCTGGCCGACTTCGCTGGCCTTGAGCCGTGGCAGGTCCATGCGCGCGTCACCCCAGCGGAGGGTGATTGCGTCATCGACGGCCATGTTCAGGTACGGCTCGATGGTCAGGGGAACGCCGCGCTTGATCTGGTTCGGGTTAACCCCCTGGCGCCGGATAGTTTCCGGGATGCTCACGGGTGCCAGGCTCTGGTTTTCGTCACCACACAAGGGGCATGGTCGGCCACCCGGGCAGTCGAGCTTTACCTGGATGCGCGTCATGGCGGACAGCGCAGGCCCCTGACCTACCTGCATGAGGCGGTAATGAATACGTGAGGAGCCATTGGCAACAAAGCTTTCGGGCACTCGAAGGTTCACTGCTTTGCCGACGTCCTGGCGGGTCAGCACCTTGGAGGCCACGTAGCAGTCGTCCCAGAACAATTCGATCAGATCCCCCTCGTCCATGCCGGGGTAGGGCGCCACTTCGATCAACAGGTGAGACGCCGACGTCATGTTGATGCCGCTTTTGTGGGATTGCGCCACCCTCGGTGGCGCGAGTTCGGATTTGTTCGTGGGGTTTTTCATTGGGTTCTCCTTGAGGCGAAGCAGCGAAGTCCGTTTCTGAAATAACTGAATGAACGAGTAACAAACGACTCATTACTTTGCATGACAATAAAAAGTATTTGGCTTGACCGAGCGCTAGATAAAAGTGCGCAGGAATAAGTGTCAATAGAGTGAGGGGATGAAGTATCGCATCGGTAGTTATTCAGAAAGCTCCTACGCGTGCGGGTTAATAGGCAGCGCCGCATTGGCGAAGATGGCCACAGAATCCGCCGTTTTTCGCAGCTTTTTACTTCAGTCCTTTACGAAGGCTGGTTTGAATGTCAGTGAATGGTAGGCGACAGGAATTTGTAGCAGGACATAAATATGTACCGCACCAGAAATCGGCGGAGGGGAGAAATTATGAGGGTATTTGCGCAGGGTGTAATGGTCGATTTAACAACTTCCATCCATGGAAGTCTATATGTACATGCTGGGTTTAGTTGTGGGTGTTGTTCAGGAATTTGCTAAGAAACTGTTGGGTCCTTACTTCTTTTGGATTGGCAAACAGCGCCTTGGCTTCGCCTTGTTCAACGATCACGCCCTTGTCAAAAAACACCACACGATTGGCCACGTCACGGGCAAAAGCCATTTCGTGGGTGACGATCACCATGGTGCGTTTTTCTTCGGCCAGGCTGCGAATGGTCGACAACACTTCACCCACCAGTTCCGGGTCGAGCGCCGAAGTCGGCTCGTCGAACAGGATCACTTCCGGCTCCATCGCCAGCGCGCGGGCGATGGCCACGCGTTGTTGCTGACCACCGGAGAGGCGTCGCGGGTAAGCGTCTTCCTTGCCCGCCAGCCCGACCCGGGCCAACAACTTCTTGCCCAGGGCAATGGCTTCGGCAGGCGGCGTCTTCTTCACCACGATCGGTCCTTCGACGACGTTTTCCAGGGCCGTGCGATGGGGGAACAGGTTGAAGTTCTGGAACACGAAGCCCACATGCTGGCGCAAGCGTCGCACCAGGCTCTGCTGCTGGTTCAACGGGCGGTTGCCATCGATCTCGATGTCACCGACCTTGATCCGGCCGCTGCTGGGTTCTTCAAGAAAGTTCAGGCAACGCAGGAACGTGGTTTTGCCCGAGCCGCTCGGCCCGATGATCGCCACGACCTCGCCTTCCTTCACCTCGAGATCGATGCCGTTGAGCACAACGTGACCCTTGAACTGCTTTGTCAGTTTTTCCACGACAATCATGGGGTCAGGACTCCTGGTCGTGCCGATTGACCCGCGCTTCCAACTGGTTCTGCAGGTGCGAAAGCACCGTCGCCAGAACCCAGTAGATCAGCGCGGCTGCCAGATACATGGTGAAAATCTCGAAAGTTCGGGCGGTGATCAACTGCGCCTGGCGGAACAGTTCCGGCACCTGGATGGTGGCGGCCAGTGCCGTGTCCTTGACCAGCGAGATAAAACTATTGCCCAGCGGCGGCAGGGCCGTGCGCATGGCCTGCGGCAGGATGGCCCGGCGCAGGGTCTGCGCGCGGGTCATGCCGATGCTGGCCGCGGCTTCCCACTGGCCGCGCTCGATGGAGCTGATGGCGGCACGCAGGATTTCGCAGGCATAGGCCGCCATGTTCAGCGAGAAGCCGATCAGGGCAGCCGGCAGCGGATCAAGTTCGACACCCAATTGCGGCAAGCCGTAATAGATCACGAACAGCTGCACCAGCAACGGCGTGCCGCGAAAGAACGACACGTAGATGCGGGCAATCCAGCTCACCAGTTTGAAGCGCGACAGACGCATCAAGGCCAGGCCGAAGCCCATCAGCAGCCCGAAGAACATGCCGCCCAGGCTGAGGATCACTGTGTAGTACGCGCCCTTGAGCAGAAAGGGCGCGGAATCCAGTGCGAGTTGGAAAGCTTCTTCCATTATTTAGTGACGTCAGCGTTGAAGTATTTCTCGGAGAGTTTGGCCAGGGTGCCGTCGGCACGCAGTTTGTCGATGGCCTTGTTCACAGCGGCCAGCAGCTCTGGTTCACCTTTGCGCAGGGCGATACCGGCTTCCTGACGGGAGAACGCTTCACCGGCGGCGGTGGTGTCCTTGGCTTTCTTGGCGTATTCCAGCGCGGCCAGACGGTCGATCAGGATGGCGTCGATGCGGCCAACACGCAGGTCCTGGAACTTGGTCGGGTCGTCTTCATAGGTGCGCACGTCTGCGCCAGGCACATTGGCTTTGACCCACTGTTCGTAGTTGGTGCCCAGGCCCACGCCGACTTTCTTGCCGGACAGGTCTTGTGCAGTCTTGATGGTGTCCTTGTTCTTGGTCAGAACCAGTGCCTGAATACCGGAAACGGTGTACGGCTCGGAGAAGTCATACTTCTTCTTGCGCTCTTCGGAGATGGTCACCTGGTTGATCACTGCGTCCAGGCGCTTGGATTCCAGGGCTGCGAGGATGCCGTCCCATTTGGTCGGTTGCAGTTTGACCTTCACGCCCAGCTCTTTGGCCAGAGCTTCGGAGAACTCCACTTCGAACCCGGCCAGTTTGCCGTCGGCGTCGACGAAACTGAACGGTGGGTAGGTGCCTTCCAGGCCGACGTTGATCACGCCCGCGTCCTTGATTTTTTGCAGCTGCTCACCGGCAACCGCTTGCCCCAGCAGACCGGCGCTCAGCGCCAGGCCCAGCGAACCAACCAGCAGATTTCGACGTAGTGCGGAAAAATTCATGACAAGCCCCTGTGTTTTCTTATGAAGACGCTTCGAGTGTTGGCGTAATCGGGATTTGAACGACTGCAATATCCTGCCTTAAAGCAGCTTATGCGTCTCTCGGCAATTTGCCTGCTGTATGACTATATGATGGCTTTTTTAGATTGGAAAATAATGAATGTTATTTTTAATATTCCATTCAGGAATAAATGCTATTCCTGTAGGAGCGAGCATGCTCGCGATGGTCGCCAACGATGACGCGGGCTGTCTGAACGCCCGCGGTGTCTGGACCTCCATCGCGAGCATGCTCGCTCCTACAGGTTCCGCGTGATCGTGGCGGGCGATCCGTGCTTACAGAAAATCCTTATAGGCAAACAACGCCGGTGCGCCACCGGTGTGCAGGAAAATGACAGGCCCCTCGTCGAAACGCTGGCGACCAATGCCGTCGAGCAACCCGGCCATGGCCTTGCCGGTGTAGACCGGGTCCAGCAGCAGGCCTTCCTGGCTCGCCAGCAGCTTCACCGCCGCCAGGGTTCCGGCATTGGGTTCGCCGTAGCGCGGCGCGAAATATTCGTCCCACAACTGGACTTTGAAAGCGGCGGGTACGTTCACTTCCAGCAGCGCTGCGGTGCGCTCTGCCAGGCCCTGGACCTTGGGTCGTTGGTCCTCGTCAGTACGCGACACTGTCACGCCAATTACCGGCAGATCCGGCAGGGCTTCGCTCAACGCCAATGCCAGTCCGCTGTGGGTACCGGCGCTGCCCGAGGCCAACACCACCGCGGCGAAATTCAGGCCGGTGTCCTTGATCTGCTCGGCCAGCTCCAGGCCGGCTCGAACGTAACCCAGGGCTCCCAAGGCATTGGAGCCTCCAATGGGCACCAGATAAGGTTTTTTGCCAGTGGTGCGCAAGCGCACCGCCAGTGCCTGGAGTTGCTCATCGGCGTTGTCGAGATTCTCGACCAGCTCTACCTTTGCATCGAACAGATCCAGCAGCAGCCGATTGCCATTGCCGACGAAGTTGGCATCGTCAGAGCCCAGGGGGTTTTCCAACAGCGCGACGCAGCCCAGTCCGAGCCGGGCGGCAAGGGCAGCGGTCTGGCGCACGTGGTTGGATTGCAGCGCGCCGGCGGTGATCAGCGTGTCCGCACCCTGCGCCAGGGCATCGGCCCCCAGGTATTCGAGTTTGCGCAGTTTGTTGCCACCCATCGCCAGCGGCGTCAAATCGTCGCGTTTGACATAAATGTCGCGCCCCAGCCAGGTCGAAAGGCGCCCGAGTTTTTCCAGAGGGGTCGGGTGGCTGAGCAAGTCGAGGCGGTCGAAACGAGCGAGCTGTTGTTTGATCATGGGTCCGTACTGGGGATGGGCAAGTCAGGACTATAAGCACGGCTATAGAAGGGGGCAACCGCCAATCGTTTATAGCCAAAAGTGCTTAGTACAGCACAATCGGTTCTTAATTCGGCCTCCAACGCTTGCCGTAAAGTAATCGCCGTCAGCGCGGTCAGACAGTCCGGCCGCCCGTGTGGAGTTTTTACCGTGAGTGAGCGTTCCAGCCATTGGCAATTGCAGACCATCGTCAGCCAACTGCGTAGCGCGCGCGATCAGTGGCGTACGCAAAACGGCCGAGCCAGTGGCGAGCAGGGCGGCCGAGAACTGCCGTCGCGTGCGGCCATGGCAGACATTCTGGAAGCGTTGTGTGGCGCGTTGTTTCCCATGCGCCTGGGGCCGGTGGACTTGCGCGAAGAAAGCGAAGACTTCTACGTCGGTCACACCCTCGACGTTGCGTTGAATGCGCTGCTCGGCCAGGCACGCCTCGAACTGCGTTACGTCGCTCGTCACAACGCCGAGGCCGATACCGAGGTCGAGGCGAAAACCATCGCCATCATTCAAGAGTTCGCCCTGGCCCTACCGGGCTTGCGCAGCCTTCTGGATACCGACGTGCTGGCGGCCTATCACGGCGATCCGGCGGCGCGCAGCGTCGATGAAGTGTTGCTGTGCTATCCGGGCATCCTGGCGGTGATTCACCATCGCCTGGCCCACCATCTCTACCGGGCCGGGCTGCCCTTGCTGGCGCGGATCAGTTCGGAAATCGCCCACTCGGCGACGGGCATCGACATTCACCCCGGCGCGCAGATCGGCCGCAGTTTCTTCATCGACCATGGGACCGGCGTGGTGATTGGCGAGACGGCAATCATCGGCGAGCGCGTGCGCATTTATCAGGCCGTGACCCTGGGGGCCAAGCGTTTCCCGGCGGATGAAGACGGCCAGTTGCAGAAGGGTCATCCACGGCACCCGATCGTCGAAGATGATGTGGTGATCTATGCCGGCGCGACCATCCTCGGGCGGATCACCATCGGCAAAGGCTCGACCATCGGCGGTAACGTTTGGCTGACCCGCAGCGTGCCGGCGGGGTCGAACCTCACGCAGGCCAATCTGCAGCATGATGATGGGACGCAGAAGTAGGGTGTTGCTCTGGCCATTGAACTCTGTAGGAGCGGGCTTGCCCGCGATAGCGGTAGGTCGGTCAATGGATAAAGGACACTGACACGCAGCCATCGCGGGCAAGCCCGCTCCCACAATATTGAGAGTTAGGTGCTACACAAACACGACCGCCCAGCCTTGCGATTAGTCCTTAGCAGCCTATCCATGTTTAAATTGAACGCTCATTCAAGTTAAACCGGTGGTTCGCCGCCCGCTCACAACAGGAGGCCTGCCTTTGCTGAGTCCGAATTTCACAGCCACGTTTTACTGCTTGGAGGTGCACCGTTAATGAGTGCATCGTCCCTTCCCGCCACCGAACAGGTGCGCATGAACCCGCCGGTTTTTTACTTCGCGGCGACCTTCATCCTGCTGTTCGGTGTCGTTGTCATCTGTATGCCGGAACAGGCCGGTGCCTGGCTTCTTGAGGCGCAAAACTGGGCCGCCAATACGGTCGGCTGGTACTACTTGCTGGCGATGACGCTGTATCTGGTCTTCGTGGTGGTCACCGCCTTGTCCGGCTACGGCAAGATCAAGCTCGGTGCCGACCACGACGAGCCCGAATTCAGTTACCTGTCCTGGGCCGGCATGCTGTTCGCCGCCGGCATCAGCATCACGCTGTTCTTCTTTTGCGTATCCGAGCCGCTGACCCACCTGGCGCAACCGCCGCAAGGGGAGGCCGGAACGGCGGACGCGGCGCGCCAGGCGATGCAGATTCTTTTTCTGCACTGGGGTCTGCATGGCTGGGGCGTGTTTGCCTTCGTCGGCATGGCGCTGGCCTACTTCGCCTACCGTCACAACCTGCCGCTGGCCCTGCGCTCGGCGCTGTATCCGCTGATTGGCAAACGCATCAACGGTCCGATCGGTTACGCGGTGGACGGCTTTGGCATCATCGCCACGGTATTTGGTCTCGGCGCCGATATGGGTTTTGGCGTGTTGCACCTCAACTCGGGTCTGGACTACCTGTTCGGCATCGCTCACACCCAATGGGTACAGGTGGGGCTGATTACCCTGATGATGGGCGCGGCGATCATCGTTGCCGTCTCGGGAGTCGACAAAGGCGTGCGGGTGATGTCCGACATCAACATGCTGCTCGCCTGCGCATTGCTGCTGTTCGTGTTGTTTGCCGGACCCACGCAACATCTGCTCAATACCCTGGTGCAGAATATCGGCGACTACCTCGGCGCGCTGCCGATGAAAAGTTTCGATCTCTATGCCTACGACAAACCCAGCGACTGGCTCGGCGGCTGGACAGTGTTCTACTGGGCCTGGTGGATTGCCTGGTCGCCGTTCGTGGGGCTTTTCATTGCGCGGATCTCCCGTGGCAGGACCATTCGCGAATTCGTCTTCGGCGTGTTGTTGATTCCACTGGGGTTCACCCTGGCGTGGATGTCGATCTTCGGCAATAGCGCCATCGACCAAGTGCTCAATCATGGCATGTCAGCGCTGGGCCTGTCGGCCGTCGAGAACCCGTCGATGACCTTGTACCTGCTGCTGGAAACCTACCCGTGGAGCAAAACCGTGATCGCGGTGACGGTTTTCATCAGCTTCGTGTTCTTCGTCACTTCGGCCGACTCCGGCACCGTGGTGTTGTCGACGTTGTCTGCCAAGGGCGGGAACCCGGACGAAGACGGGCCGAAATGGCTGCGGGTGTTTTGGGGCGCGATGACCGCGCTGGTGACCAGCGCGCTGTTGTTCTCCGGCAGCATCGATGCGTTGAAGTCGGCGGTGGTGCTGACCTCGTTACCGTTTTCGATGATCCTGCTGCTGATGATGTGGGGGCTGCACAAGGCGTTCTTCCTGGAGTCGCAGAAGCAGATCGCACAGTTGCATTCGCTGGCGCCAGTGTCCGGGGCGCGACGGGGCGGCTGGCGTCAACGCTTGAGCCAGGCGGTGCATTTCCCGTCGCGCGATGAGGTTTACCGCTTCATGGAAAGCACGGTGCGGCCGGCCATCGAAGAGGTGACGGCGGTGTTCGTTGAAAAGGGGTTGAACGTGGTCACCGTACCGGACCCTGCCCATGACAGCGTCAGCCTGGAAATCGGTCACGGCGATCAGCATCCGTTCATCTATCAGGTGCAGATGCGTGGCTACTTCACGCCGTCGTTCGCACGGGGTGGCATGGGCTCCAAGCAGCTCAACAACCGGCGTTACTACCGCGCCGAGGTGCATCTGAGTGAAGGCAGCCAGGACTACGACCTGGTGGGCTACACCAAGGAGCAGGTGATCAACGACATCCTCGATCAGTACGAGCGGCACATGCAGTTTTTGCACCTGGTACGTTGATCAGGTTTGTTCGGTTAAGGCCATGAACAACACCAGCGCAGCCACCGGCACGCCGAACACGATGCTGCCCACCACCATCTCGGTGGTCACTGGCTGGCCCGCCGTGACCACCCCTATGGCGCCGTTGATCATCGTCAGGGCCAGCCACAGGACGATGAAGCTGTAGGTCAGCGTCTGGCGACCGAAGCCGATCTTCTCGCCGATGAACAGCATCAGCGCCAGGAGGATCAGGCCGAAGGTGATGATGATGGTGGTGTGCATGGGGGTGGCCTGTTGGATGGGGGGCCTTCATCGCGGGCAAGCCCGCTCCCACAGTTTCGATGTTGGTCGCATTATTCGGTGCGACGCAAACCCCGTAGGAGCGGACTTGTCCGCGATGAATTCACCTCGGTTGTGGATTGAGCATAGTCACACCAGCCCCCCATTGGCGCGCAAAATCTGTCCGTTGACCCAAGCCGAATCCGGCCCGACCAGAAACGACACCACCCGCGCGATATCCTCCGGCTGACCCAGCCGTTCCAGCGGCGCCATCTTCGCGAAATTCTGGATCTGCTCCTCACTCTTGCCGTGCAAGAACAGGTCGGTCGCCACGGGGCCAGGCGCAACCGCGTTCACCGTGATCTGACGACCGCGCATTTCCTTGGCGAACACCTGAGTCAGGGATTCCACCGCCGCCTTGCTGGCGATGTACACCGCGTAACCTGGCAGGTTCATGCCGACAGTACTGCTGGAGAAATTGACGATGCGCCCGCCGTCATTCATCCGCGTGGCCGCTTCACGCAGGGTATTGAAAGTGCCGCGCGCGTGAATGTTGAAGGTTTGCTCAAATAACTCGTCGCTGTGCTGTGCCAGCGGCATGACCTTGAGAATGCCGGCGTTGTTGATCAGCACATCGACCTTGCCCAGTTGTGTTTCGGTTTCCTCGAACATCCGCCGCACGTCATCGGCGTTGGCTACGTCAGCCCTGATCGCTATGGCTCGATGACCCGCCTGGCGCAATTCCACCACCAGTTTCGAAGCTTCAGTGGCGCTGCTGGCGTAGTTGATCGCCACGGCGAAACCTTCGCTGGCCAGTTGTTTGGCAATCACTGCGCCGATACCGCGGGAGGCGCCGGTGACAATGGCAACTTTCGATTGTTGAGCAGTCATGGTGCGGGTTCCTGTCGATGAAGAGTGGAGCCAATCTCACATGTTTACTCAACCTGATAAATGCACGAGAGTTGCCTTGACTGTTCAATAATCGCCAACAATCAGTGCTCAGGAGTTCGAGGTGGATCAAGTCAAGGCAATGAAGGTCTTTGTGCGGATCTACGAGCGCAGCAGCTTCACCCTGGCGGCCCAGGACCTGAACCTGCCGCGCGCCACGCTGACCCACACCCTGAATCAGTTCGAAGCCTGGCTCGGCACGCGTTTACTTGAGCGCAGTACGCGTAAGGTCCGTCCCACGCTGGATGGTGAAGCGTATTACCAGCGTTGCGTGCAGTTGCTGGCGGAGCTGGAAGATGCCGAACTGGCGTTTCGCGGCGTGGCGCCCAAAGGGCTGCTACGGGTGGATTTGCATGGCACCCTGGCCAGGAGCTTCGTCATTCCAGCGCTGCCGCAATTCATGGCGCGTTATCCCGAGATCGAGTTGTCGATCAGCGAGGCCGACCGTCTGGTGGACCTGATCAGTGAAGGCGTCGATTGCGTGCTGCGCGCCGGCACGCTGACCGACTCCACCCTGATCGGCAAACGCGTGGCCAATCTGCGCCAGATCACCTGCGCCAGCCCGTCCTACCTGCGCAAATACGGCGAACCGAAAAACCTCGACGACCTCAGGCACCATCGTGCGGTGAACTACGTCTCGCGCAGCAACGCCAAGCTGTTTCCATTCGAATTCCTGGTTGATGGCCAACTGCACGAAGTGCCAATCCCAAGCGCGATTTCGGTGTTCGGCGCCGAAATATACGCCGCCTCGGCCATCGCCGGCCTGGGCCTGATCCAGTGCCCGCAATACCGCATGCACACCCAGATCGCCCAGGGTCTGATCCAGGAAGTCCTGCCCGACACCCCGCCACCACCGATGCCTGTGTCGGTGCTGTACCCGCACAACCGCCACATGTCGCCCCGTGTGCGGGTGTTTGTGGACTGGTTGGGGGAGGTGTTTGCGGGGGCGCGGTAGCCATTGGTCTGGATGCAAGGTCGTTCCTGAGCTGACGGGCTAGTATTTTTCAAAGTGTGTATGGTGTGTATATTTGTTCAGCCTGTTCGCGTAGATTGCTCGAAGATTGCTGTCGAATAAGGCGAAGGAAATGCGGAGTCGGGAAATGATCAGGATGATCGAGGACGATGGTTGGTATCTGGTTGCCGTCAGAGGCAGCCATCATCAGTACAAACATCTCTGCAAGGCAGGGAGGGTGACGATCAAGCACCCTGATTCCGATCTTCCAAAAGGAACGATCAACAGCATATTGAAACAGGCGGGTCTGAAATGATGCCCGTGATCGAATTTGAAGGTCCCGTTGGGGACACTTCTCAGGAAGGATTCATCGACATGAAATTTCCAGTCGTTCTGCATAAGGATGCCGATTCGGACTACGGAGTGATCGTCCCGGATGTGCCGGGTTGTTTCTCCGCGGGCAGCACAGTGGCGCAGGCCCTTGATAGCGTGCAAGAGGCTTTGTCCCTGCATTACGAAGGGCTGGTGGCCGATGGTGACCCCTTGCCGCAAGTGCAGGAAATCGATGTGCACATCGCCAACCCCGATTACGCCGGAGGCGTTTGGGCGGTGGTGGAGTTCGATATCACGCCTTATTTCGGCAAGGCGGTGCGCTTCAATGCAACGCTGCCAGAGCAACTGCTTGAGCGAATCGACCAGACGGTAAGGCGCGACCAGCGTTACCGCTCAAGATCAGGTTTTCTGGCGGCAGCAGCGCTGCGTGAGCTGTCGACGTAGGAATCTGGCGAACGTTTTGTGAAACGTTTCAGCTAATAATCGAGTCAGAGGGTTTTTGGCGTTTGTCTGGGCGTATGCTGGGCGACTTGCGAAGCAGTCGATACCAACTTCAAGACAAACAAGAGAGGACTCGATGACTTACACCGCAGCCGAAAACCGCTATGAATCCATCCCTTATCGCCGCGTCGGTCGCAGCGGTCTGGTGTTGCCGGCCCTGTCCCTGGGCCTGTGGCACAATTTCGGCGACAGCACACCGATCGACACCCAGCGTGCCTTGCTGCGTACGGCGTTCGACCTGGGCATCAACCACTTCGACCTGGCCAACAACTACGGCCCGCCGTATGGCAGTGCCGAGATCAATTTCGGGCGTTTGCTGCGTGAAGACTTCAAGCCCTACCGCGACGAGTTGATCATCTCCAGCAAGGCCGGTTGGGACATGTGGCCGGGCCCATACGGGCAGGGCGGCGGGTCGCGCAAATACGTGCTGGCCAGCCTCGACCAGAGCCTGCAACGGCTGGGCCTGGACTATGTCGACATTTTCTACTCGCATCGTTTCGACCCGGACACGCCGCTGGAGGAAACGGCCAGCGCATTGGCCACGGCGGTGCAGCAGGGCAAGGCGTTGTACATCGGCATCTCGTCTTACTCCGGGGTGAAAACCCGCGAGATGGCCGCGTTGCTGAAAGAGTGGAAAGTGCCGCTGTTGATTCACCAGCCGGCGTATAACCTGCTCAATCGTTGGGTGGAAAAGGACCTGCTGGACGTCACCGATGAACTCGGCGCCGGTGTGATTGCTTTCACCCCGCTTGCCCAGGGGCTGCTGACGGACAAGTACCTCAACGGCGTGCCGGCCGATGCCCGTGTCAATCGTCCGGGAGGTGGTTCGTTACAGGCCTCGCACTTGTCCGAAGCCAACATCGCTCACGTGCGGGCGTTAAACGAGATCGCCCGGCGTCGTGGGCAAAGCCTGGCGCAACTGGCCTTGGCCTGGACCCTGCGCGATCCGCGGGTGACCTCGGCGCTGATCGGGGCGAGCCGGCCAGAGCAGATCGTCGAGAACGTGGGGGCGCTGAAGAGTTTGAGCTTCAGTGCCGAGGAACTGGCAGAGATTGACCGTTTTGCCCAGGAAGGCGGGATCAATCTTTGGGAGAAGCCTTCGTTGGCGCAGTGAGTGTTTGGCGCTGGATCCTCTGGCGCCTTTTCCTGACTCATCGCGAGCAGGCTCGCTCCCACAGGACGAGCGCGGTCTTCTGCAGGAGCGGGCTTGCCCGCGATGGGGCAGGGTCAGGCACTAAAGAAATCAGCTATTCAGCGAAAAAACGGCACATCCCCCAACACCGTCGCCCGCTGCATCACCCGCCGCGCCGGGCGGTAATCGTCCACCGCGTAATGCTGGGTCACTCGGTTGTCCCAGAACGCGACATCGTCCTGCTGCCAGCGCCAGCGAATGGTGAATTCCGGACGGGTGGCGTGGGCGAACAGGAATCTTAAAATCGTCTCGCTCTCGGTGTCCGACAGTTCGTTGATGCGCGAGGTGAAGCCTTCGCTGACAAACAGCGAACGACGCCCGCTCACCGGATGGGTGCGAATGACCGGATGTGACAGCGGCGGGTTCTTGCGCCGGGTTTCTTCCCATTGCGCCAGTGCCTCGGGAGTGTTGCCGTAGCGCTCCAACGGAAACGAGCGGGTGAAATCGTGAGTGGCGGTCAGCCCTTCGAGCAGGCTTTTCATCGGCGCCGACAGCGCTTCATAGGCGGCAATGCCACTGGCCCACAACGTGTCGCCGCCATACTCCGGGAGCAGTTTTGCGCTCAACACCGCCCCCATCGCAGGCGTCGCAAGGAACGTGACGTCGGTGTGCCAGATGGCGTTGTCGCGGACGTCGGTGACGGCGGTGTCGAGGATCAGTACCTCGGGTTGTTCCGGCACGTTCGGGTAGATCGGGTGAATGTGCAGGTCGCCAAAGTTGGCGGCAAAACGTGCCTGCTGTTGCGGGGTGATTGGCTGGTTGCGGAAGAACAGGACCTGGTGTTCGAGCAGTGCTTGTTCGACGGCATTGCGCTGTTCCACGGATAACGGCTGGCTGATGTCGATGCCGCTGATTTGTGCGCCAAGGGCGGAGCTCAAGGGGGTGATGTTCAGGCTGCTCATGGTAGTTCTCGTCGAATTCGGGGTGTGCCACTTTTCTGTAGGAGCGAGCTTGCTCGCTATGGCGGTGAATCAGGCACAGTTGTGCGGCTGAGACTCCGCTATCGCGAGCAAGCTCGCTCCGACATGGGGAGTTCGTTGTTCAGTGTTCAATGCGCCTGGCCATGCCATGGCACCAGTTTGCGTTGCAGTGCACGCAGGCCCATTTCGAGGGCGAAGGCGATCAGGGCGATCACCAGAATTCCCAGCACCACCACATCGGTGACCAGGAACTGCGCAGCCGACTGCACCATGAAGCCCAGGCCGCTGGTAGCGGCGATCAGTTCGGCGGCGACCAGCGTCGACCAGCCGACGCCCAGGCCGATGCGCACGCCGGTCAGGATGTCTGGCAGGGCGCTCGGCAAAATCACATGCCGAATCAGTTGCACGCGGGTTGCGCCAAGGGACTGCGCGGCGCGCAATTTCGCCGGGTCGACGGTGCGCACGCCGGTGGCGGTGGCGATGGCAATCGGCGCGAAAATCGCGAGGTAGATCAGCAGGACTTTCGACAGCTCGCCGATGCCGCACCAGATCACAATCAGCGGCAAATAGGCCAGCGGCGGAATCGGGCGATAGAACTCGATCAAAGGGTCGAGGATGCCGCGTGCAATGCGATTGGCCCCAATCGCGATACCGACGGGCACGGCGGTCAACACCGCGAAGCCCAGGCCCAGGCCAATCCGACCGAGGCTCGCGCCCAAGTGTTGCCACAACGTGGAATCCATGTAGCCGGAGGTTGCCAGTAGCCAGCCTTTTTGCAAGACGGCGGCCGGTGGCGGCAGGAACAAAGGTTCGATCAGCCCCGTAGCAGTGACAGCCCACCACAGGACAAGCAATGCAATCAGGGTCAGGACACTGATCCAGCGTGTGCTCAGACTGCGCCGAAGTGCAATGACGGTTGCGTCGGGTTTGACCGCGACGGCTGGAATCTCATAGCTGCTCATGCGCGCTCCTGCAGCAAAACCGCGCTGCGTTGCGAGAACACTTTGCCCAGAACGTGCTCGCGGGTTTCGATGAAGCGTGGGTCGGACTTGATCGAGCGCGCCGACTCACCGGCTGCGTAGCGCAGGCCGAAGTCCAGGTGCAGGCGCTCGACGATTTGCCCGGGGTTGGGCGCCAACAGAATCAGGTCCGTGGCGAGGAACACCGCTTCTTCGATGTCATGGGTAATCAGGAACACCGGTTTGGCGGCGCGTTGCCACACCTGCAACAGCAGCTCCTGCATTTGTTCGCGGGTGAAGGCATCAAGGGCGCCGAAGGGTTCATCCATCAGCAAAACACGTGGGTCGGCGGCCAGGGCGCGGGCCAGGCCGACGCGCTGCTTCTGTCCACCGGAAAGCTGCCAGATGCGCCGATGTTCGAAACCGGACAGGTCAACCAGCGTCAGCATTTCCCGGGCGCGCGCTTCGCGTTGCTCCCGGGGTACGCCGGCCAGTTCCAGGCCGAAACCGACGTTGGTCAGCACGTCCTGCCACGGCAGCAAGGCATCGTCCTGAAACACCACGCCGCGCTCGGCGCTTGGGCCTTTGACCGGCAAACCGTCGAGGGTGATGCGCCCGGCGCTGGGCTTGACGAACCCGGCAATCAGGTTCAACAGCGAAGTCTTGCCACTGCCGGACGGCCCGAGGGCCACCAGCAACTGCCGGGGGCCCAGGCTCAGGGAAATGTCCGCCAGCACCGGTTCCGGGCTGCCGGGGTACTGTGCGCTGATGCGCTCCAGTTGTAGCAAGGCCATCGCGATGTACTCCCGATCAGTTGGTGATGAACTTGGCGCTGACGAAGGGCGCGTAGTCCGGCAGCACGGCCTCGACCTTGCCTTGCTCCTTGAGGAACACGGCGGTGTCGGTGATGGCTTTGGTGGTCGGTGCGCCCAGGCTGCTCACCTGATCAGCCGCCAGCGGGTAGACGTTGCCTTGCAGCAGCAGAGGGATGTCGCTGGCCTTGGCACCGGACAGCTTCACCAGCTTGTCGACGTTGCTCTGGTTGGCGAGCCAGGCTTGCGGGTCCTTGCGGTATTCGGCGTAGGCGTCCAGGGTGACTTTGGCGAATGCGGTGACAATCTCCGGGTGCTTCTCGGCGAAGTCCTTGCGCACGATCCAGGCGTCGAAGGTCGGTGCGCCGAACTTGGCCAACTCACCCGAGGTGATCAGCACCTTGCCGTTTTCCTTGGCTACGCCGAGCGCCGGGTCCCAAACATAGGTGGCGTCGATGTCACCGCGTTTCCAGGCGGCGACGATGGCTGGCGGCGCAAGGTTGAGCACGGTGACTTTCGACGGGTCGATGTTCCAGTGCTTCAACGCGGCCAGCAGGCTGTAGTGTCCAGTGGATACGAATGGCACGGCGATTTTCTTGCCGACCAGATCCTGAGGCGTCTTGATCCCGGAACCGTCACGCGCGACCAGGGCTTCGGCGGCGCCGATCTGGGTGGCGATGAGGAAGGTTTGCACCGGGACCTTGCGGGTGATGGCGGCGGTCAGGGGGCTGGAGCCGAGATAGCCGATCTGCACGTCACCCGAGGCAATGGCGGCGATGATGTCGGCACCGTTATCGAATTTTCGCCAGTTGATGTCGGCTTTGGTGGCCTTTTCGTAGGCACCATCGGCCTGAGCGACTTTGGCCGGGTCGACGGTGGTCTGGTAGGCGACGGTGAGGTCGGCCGCCTGAGCAAACAAACTCGCCGCGGCCAGCGAAGCGGCCGCCAGGAGGCGAAGGGGGAAATGCAGTTTCATGGGAAAGCTCCTTGTCAGGCGACCGAGGATCGGCGTGAGAAGGAGACTAAATGATCTAAGAATTCTAAAATAAATAACTTTTTAGAATTAGCTTAGCGTTGGTGGATTTTAGGCGTGAAACCCATCGCGAGCCTGCTCGCGATGGGGGCTGCAAAACCCAAGTGGATCAGTTGCTGATCGCCAGAATGCTCGCCTGGTACGCCCCGACGAACACATCGAAATCGCCGACTTCGTGCTGTTCCAGCTCCACCTGCTCGGCCAGCGACGCCCGCGCGCGTTCTTCGAATGCTGTCTGGTCTTCGAGGCTCAGCGGCTCGCTGCGGAAGTACTCAGCGTGAGCCTGGCTCTGGCGCAGGGAGAACTGGGCGAAACTCTCCTTGTGCTCTGCCATGGCGGCCAACACCTGGGCCGAAGGGGTCAAGGACGAATCCCTGACCTTGGCCAGTTGCGCATCCAGCGCCTTGCTGTGGGCATCGCCGCCATGGCTCTGATCCAGCAATGCCGCCAGCGGCGCAATCTTCTCCAGCAACTCACCCGCCCATTCCTTGAGCGCGACCGGTTGACCGTCACGCTGCAGTTGCAGGCCGGGGCGGCGACCTTCCTTGACCACGCTGAGAAAGTTCGATGTCGCGTTGCCGCACGAATTGTTGGTCAGCAGCGGGCTGTCGTTGAGCGCGCAATACAGCAGGAACGCGTCAATGAAGCGTGATTCGGTGAGATCGATGCCCATCGGCAGGAACGGGTTGATGTCCAGGCAACGCACTTCGACGTACTGGATGCCACGGGCCATCAGGGCCTGGATCGGCCGCTCGCCGGTGTAGGTCACGCGTTTCGGGCGGATGTTGGAGTAGTACTCGTTTTCGATCTGCAAGATGTTGGTGTTGAGTTGAACCCACTCACCGTCCTGATGAGTTCCGATCTCTACATACGGCGCATACGGCGTGGCTACTGCCTGGCGCAGGCTGTCGGTGTAGCTCGCCAGATCGTTGTAGCACGGCGTCAGGCCGGCCTGGGCGTTGCTCTGGTAACCCAGGTCACTCATGCGCAGGCTGGTGGCATACGGCAGGTAGAGCGTGTCCGGGTCCAGTTGTTCCAACTGGTGCGAACGACCGCGCAGAAAACCGGCATCGAGCGCTGGCGAAGCACCGAACAGGTACATCAGCAGCCAACTGTAGCGACGAAAGTTGCGGATGAGGGCGATGTAAGCCGACGACTGATAGTCGCGATCGGTGCCGACAAAACCTTCGGTTTCCTTGAGCAGCGGCCAGAGCTTTTCCGGCAGGGAAAAGTTGTAGTGAATCCCGGCGATGCACTGCATGGTCTTGCCGTACCGCAGGGCCAAGCCCTTACGGTAGACATATTTGAGCTGGCCGATGTTGGAGGTGCCGTAATAGGCGATCGGGATATCTTCCTCGGCCGGCAGCGGGCACGGCATCGACGGACTCCACAGGTACTCGTTGCCGAGCTTGCTGTAGGCAAAACGATGAATCTTGTCCAGGCTCGCCAGGGTGTCCGCCGGGTCGGACAGGGCCGGAGTAATGAACTCCAGCAGCGACTCGGAGTAGTCGGTGGTGATCTGTTCGTTGGTCAGCGCGGAACCCAATTCTTCGGGGTGCGGCGTTTGCGCCAAGCGTCCTTCGCTGGTCACGCGCAGGCATTCACGTTCGATGCCGTGAAGGCACTGTTCGAGCAGAGAGAGGTTAGCGCGCTCGCCAAGCAGGGCCAGGCGGCGGTTGAGAAGTTCGCTCAAGTTGGATTCCTTCACGCGTCAGTCGCCCCAATATGGGGGTGGGCAGGACGGTCTACAAGGGTGAAGTTAAAACTGGCGTTTTCGCCTGGTTTTTGTCGCTGTTTGATCAAAATTTGCACAGTCCCCACCTCCTGTAGGAGCGAGCTTGCTCGCGATGCGGAGTATCAGGCGCCATTGTGCTGACTGACACACCGCATCGCGAGCAAGCTCGCTCCTACAGGGACGGGCTTTGTAGCGAAATTAACTCAAATTGATGGCGACTAGCTACAGCACAGCGAACGTGCCTTGTGCTTTTGCGACCAGTTTGTCGCCCTGCATCACCTCCGCCTCGACCACCAACGTGCGGCGGCCCGGGTGAATCACCCGCGCCGTGCACATCACTTCACCGTCGCTAACCGCGCGAATGTAGTTGATCTTGCATTCGATGGTGGCGCTCTGCTGGTCAAAACCGTGGGTACTGGAGCACGCCAACCCCATGGCAATGTCCACCAGACTGAACAACGCCCCGCCATGCAGCTTGCCGCCGCGATTACGCAGCGGCGGCTCAAGTGCCAGGGCGACTTGCGCTACCCCGGCTTCCAGGCTGTGCAAACGACAGCCCAGCAACTTGAAAAACGCGCTTTCGGTCAGCCCGGCCGGGATGTCCATCAACGCTTTTTCAACTGCTTGGCGTTGGCGAACAACGAAGCCATGGCGTTGTTGGCCGGGGCCGCCGCCGTGGTTTCCTTGCGCGGTGCGTTGTTCGACGACTGACGCGGCGCCGAACCCGGACGCGAGCCACGGGCACCGTCGACTTTTTCGCCTGGTGTGTCGCCCATGCGCATCGACAGGCCTACGCGTTTGCGCGGGATGTCGACTTCCATGACCTTCACTTTCACCACATCGCCGGCTTTCACCGCCTCGCGCGGATCCTTGATGAACTTCTCCGAAAGTGCAGAGATGTGTACCAAACCGTCCTGATGCACACCGATGTCGACGAATGCGCCGAAGGCGGTTACGTTGGTGACTACGCCTTCGAGAATCATTCCAGGCTGCAGGTCCTTGAGGTCTTCGACGCCTTCCTGAAACTCCGCAGTCTTGAACTCCGGACGCGGGTCGCGGCCTGGCTTCTCCAATTCTTGCAGGATGTCGGTGACCGTCGGCAGACCGAAGGTTTCATCGGTGTACTTCTTCGGGTCGAGGCGCTTGAGGAAACCGGCGTCACCGATCAGGGAGCGGATATCGCGGTCGGTTTCAGCCGCTATGCGTTGTACCAGTGGATAGGCTTCCGGGTGAACCGCCGACGAATCCAGCGGATTATCGCCGTTCATCACGCGCAGGAAACCGGCTGCCTGTTCGAAGGTTTTCTCGCCCAGGCGAGCGACTTTCTTCAGCGCTGCACGGGTTTTGAACGCGCCGTGCTCGTCTCGGTGGCTGACGATGTTCTGCGCCAACGTCGCGTTGAGCCCGGAGATGCGTGCCAGCAATGCGACGGAAGCGGTGTTTACGTCCACACCCACGGCGTTTACGCAGTCTTCGACCACGGCGTCCAGGCCGCGCGCCAGTTTCAGCTGCGATACGTCGTGCTGGTACTGGCCGACACCGATGGATTTCGGATCGATTTTCACCAACTCCGCCAGTGGGTCCTGCAAACGACGTGCAATCGACACCGCGCCACGGATCGACACGTCGAGGTCCGGGAATTCCTTGGCCGCCAGTTCCGATGCCGAGTACACGGATGCGCCGGCCTCGGAAACCATGACCTTGGTCATTTTCATGGCTGGGTATTTTTTGATCAGCTCGATCGCCAGCTTGTCGGTCTCACGGCTGGCGGTGCCGTTGCCGATGGCGATCAGGTCCACCGAATGCTTGGCGCACATGGCAGCCAGGATTGCGATGGTTTGGTCCCACTTGTTGTGCGGCACGTGCGGGTAGACGGTCGCGTGATCCAGCAGCTTGCCGGTGGCATCGACCACGGCAACCTTGCAGCCGGTGCGCAGGCCCGGGTCCAGGCCCAGGGTCGCGCGTGGGCCGGCCGGGGCCGACAGCAGCAAGTCGTGCAGGTTGTGGGCGAACACGTTGATCGCTTCGGTTTCCGCGCCGTCACGCAGCTCGCCGAGCAGGTCGGTTTCCAGATGGGTGTAGAGCTTGACCTTCCAGGTCCAGCGCACCACTTCGCCCAGCCATTTGTCGGCCGCACGGTTCTGGTTCTGGATGCCGACGTGCTGGCCGATCATGCCTTCGCACGGGTGCATCGTGCCTGGCAATTCATCACCCACTTTCAGCGCGGAGCTGAGGATGCCTTCGTTGCGGCCACGGAAAATCGCCAGGGCGCGGTGCGACGGCATGCTTTTGAGCGGTTCGTCGTGTTCGAAGTAGTCGCGGAATTTGGCGCCTTCCTCTTCCTTGCCGGCAATCACGCGGGCACTGAGGATGGCTTCCTGTTTCAGGTAGTTGCGCAGCTTGTCGAGCAGGCCGGCGTCTTCGGCGAAGCGCTCCATGAGGATGTACTTGGCACCTTCGAGGGCGGCCTTCACATCGGCCACGCCTTTTTCAGCGTCGATGAAGCGGGCGGCTTCGGTGTCCGGGGTGAAGGTCGGGTCGTTGAAGAGGCTGTCCGCCAGCTCGCCGAGGCCAGCTTCCAGGGCGATTTGGCCCTTGGTGCGGCGCTTCTGCTTGTACGGCAGATACAAGTCTTCGAGACGGGTCTTGGTGTCGGCGAGCTTGATGTCGCGCTCCAGTTGCGGGGTCAGTTTGCCCTGTTCCTGGATGCTGGCGAGGATGCTGATACGCCGTTCGTCGAGTTCTCGCAGGTAACGCAGGCGCTCTTCCAGGTGACGCAGCTGGGTGTCATCGAGACTGCCGGTCACTTCTTTCCGGTAACGGGCGATGAAGGGAACGGTTGAACCTTCATCGAGTAGCGCGACGGCCGCTTCGACCTGTTGTGGGCGTACGCCGAGTTCCTCGGCGATGCGGCTGTTGATGCTGTCCATAAAACCACCTGACAAATTGTGAAAGCAGACTCGCTGGCACGTAAACAGGGCTCGGCGAGTCTGGTTGAGCGGCCTGGCGAGCACCGCTGCCTGGATCAACAGGCATCCCGTTGACCCGTGAAATCGAACAATTACTGCGGCGGCCAGAAAGATAAACGAGAGCCGCGGCAACAGGAATCAGGCATCGCCTGACACAAATGGCCGCGCATTATAACCAGCGTTCTGTCATTCGGGTGCATCACGGGGTGTAGGCACAATGCCCGTATTTCTGGCGGTGAAGGAAAAATCTGCTAACAATGCACACGGTGCGTATAACGGCAGCTACGCCATAATGCGCGCCGAGATCAAAGGAGCATCCAATGAGCAGCACTGCAAACATTGCTGAAGGCGAAAAAATTCTAATCGTTGACGACGACCCGGGGCTCAGCAGCCTGCTGGAGCGTTTTTTCGTCAGCAAGGGCTACCGCGCACGCGCTGTCCCGAACACCGAACAAATGGACCGCCTGCTGGCGCGTGAAGTGTTCAACCTGGTTGTCCTCGACCTGATGCTGCCCGGTGAAGACGGTCTGACCGCCTGCCGCCGCCTGCGCAGCGCGAACAATCAGATTCCAATCATCATGCTCACCGCCAAGGGCGACGAGCTGAGCCGTATCAAGGGCCTGGAATTGGGCGCCGACGATTACCTGGCCAAGCCGTTCAACCCGGACGAGCTGATGGCCCGGGTCAAGGCGGTTCTGCGTCGGCAGTCGGCCCCTGTGCCAGGCGCGCCCGGCAGCGAAGAGGAAAGTGTGACCTTCGGTGACTATGAATTGTCCCTGGCCACCCGTGAACTCAAGCGCGGTGCGGAAGTGCATATGCTGACTACCGGCGAGTTCGCGGTACTCAAGGCATTGGTGATGAACGCGCGTCAGCCACTGACCCGTGACAAGCTGATGAACCTGGCCCGTGGCCGTGAGTGGGATGCGCTGGAGCGCTCCATCGACGTGCAGATCTCTCGTCTGCGTCGGATGATCGAACCTGATCCATCCAAGCCGCGTTATATCCAGACCGTCTGGGGTGTTGGCTACGTGTTCGTTCCGGATGGCGCCGCCACCAAGTGATTGGCGATTTGTAGGAGCGGGTCATGCGGACGCAGTTGTCCGCAGACTCGCAATCCGCAATGTGCGAGCATCGCTCGCTCCTGCAAGTGTGTAGCGGTTATCCATGAAAACCCCCGTGTGGTTCCCCCAGAGTTTCTTCTCCCGCACCCTGTGGCTGGTGCTGATCGTCGTCCTGTTCTCCAAAGCATTGACCCTGGTTTATCTGCTGATGAACGAAGACGTGCTGGTGGACCGCCAATACAGCCACGGCGTTGCCCTGACGCTGCGTGCCTATTGGGCTGCCGATGAAAACAACCGTGACAAGATAGCCGAGGCCGCGACCCTGATCCGCGTGGTCGGTGCCGGTGTGCCGGAAGGCGAGCAGCACTGGCCTTATAGCGAGATCTATCAGCGCCAGATGCAGGCGGAGCTGGGCGCCGACACCGAGGTACGATTGCGCATGCACTCGCCGCCAGCGTTGTGGGTTCGGGCCCCAAGCCTGGGCGATGGTTGGCTGAAAGTGCCGCTATACCCGCATCCGCTGCGCGGCCAAAAAATCTGGAACGTGCTCGGTTGGTTCCTCGCCATCGGTTTGCTGTCCACTGCGTCGGCGTGGATCTTCGTCAGTCAGCTCAACCAACCGCTCAAGCGTCTGGTATACGCCGCCCGGCAACTTGGCCAGGGCCGCAGTGTGCGCCTGCCGATCAGCGATACGCCCAGCGAGATGACCGAGGTGTATCGCGCCTTCAACCAGATGGCCGAAGACGTCGAACAGGCTGGCCGCGAACGTGAGCTGATGCTGGCGGGGGTCTCCCACGATTTACGCACACCGCTGACCCGGTTGCGCCTGTCGCTGGAGTTGATGGGCGACCGCACCGACTTGACGGACGACATGGTCCGCGACATCGAGGACATGGACGCGATTCTCGATCAGTTCCTGGCGTTTATCCGCGACGGCCGCGACGAGTCGGTGGAAGAGGTCGACTTGACCGACCTGGTGCGTGAAGTCGCCGCGCCGTACAACCAGAACGAAGAGAAAGTCAGGCTTCGTCTGGAGCCGATACAGCCATTTCCATTGCGCCGGGTGTCGATGAAGCGCCTGCTCAACAACCTGATCGGCAATGCCCTGCATCACGCGGGCAATGGCGTGGAAGTGGCGGCGCATGTGTCCGGCGATGTGAATGCACCATACGTGGTACTGAGCGTGATGGACCGTGGCGCCGGGATCGACCCGGCGGAGCTGGAAGCGATTTTCAATCCGTTTACACGGGGTGATCGTGCCCGGGGTGGCAAGGGCACCGGCTTGGGCCTGGCAATCGTCAAACGCATCGCTTCGATGCATGGCGGCAACGTCGAGCTGCGCAACCGCGCCGGTGGCGGGCTGGAAGCGCGGGTGCGGTTGCCGTTGGGGTTGATGTTGCCCAGGGATGCGGTATAGGAGCAGCTTCGAGCTGCAAGCTACAAGCGGCAAGAAAAAGCCGAGCATCTCGCCGCTTCATCTTGCAGCTCGAAGCTGCTCCTCAACCCTTTCCTTTGGTCCGGGTCATGTTCGGCCCACCATTCTTCTCCAAATGCTCGATGATGATGCCCGCCACATTCTTCCCGGTGGTGGTCTCGATTCCTTCGAGGCCCGGCGACGAGTTCACCTCCATCACCAACGGGCCGTGATTGGAACGAAGGATATCCACCCCCGCCACCGTCAGCCCCATCACCTTGGCGGCGCGCAACGCGGTCATGCGTTCTTCCGGTGTGATCTTGATCAGGCTGGCGCTGCCACCGCGGTGCAGGTTGGAGCGGAATTCCCCTGGCTTGGCCTGGCGCTTCATGGCGGCGATCACCTTGTCGCCGACCACGAAGCAACGGATGTCCGCGCCGCCGGCCTCCTTGATGTACTCCTGAACCATGATGTTCTGCTTGAGGCCCATGAACGCCTCGATCACCGACTCCGCCGCCGTCGCGGTTTCACACAGCACGACACCGATGCCCTGGGTGCCTTCCAGCACTTTGATCACCAGCGGCGCGCCGTTGACCATGTCGATCAGGTCGGGAATGTCATCCGGGGAGTGGGCAAATCCTGTCACCGGCAAGCCGATGCCCCGGCGTGACAACAACTGCAACGAACGCAGCTTGTCCCGGGAGCGGGCGATGGCGACGGATTCGTTGAGGGGAAACACCCCCATCATTTCGAACTGACGCAACACGGCGCAGCCGTAAAACGTCACCGACGCGCCGATCCGCGGGATCACTGCGTCGAAACCTTCCAGCGGCTTGCCGCGGTAGTGGATCTGCGGCTTGTGGCTGGCAATGTTCATATAGGCGCGCAGGGTGTCGATCACCACCATTTCATGTCCACGTTCAGTACCGGCTTCGACCAGACGACGAGTGGAATACAGACGCGGGTTCCGCGACAGCACAGCGATCTTCATGCAACACCTGTGGAGGAGGTAGATACCGGGAACACCGGCTTGTCTTGTACATATTTGACGCCCGGGCTGACTACCAACTGGCCGTCGATCAGGGCTTTGGAGCCAAGCAGCAGGCGATAACGCATGGATTTGCGGCAGGCGAGAGTGAACTCCACCCGCCATACCCGATCACCGAGGGCCAGGGTGGTGCTGACCACGTAACGCTTTTGCGCATGGCCGTTGGAGCTTTTGATGGTTTTCATCGTCACCAGGGGCGCCTCGCAACGCCTGTGACGCAATTGCACCACCGTGCCAAGGTGTGCGGTGAAACGCACCCAGCTTTCGCCATCGCGCTCGAACGGCTCGATATCGGTGGCATGCAGGCTCGAGGTGCTGGCGCCAGTGTCGATTTTGGCGCGCAGGCCCGCCACTCCCAGATCTGGGAGCGCCACCCACTCGCGCAGACCGACAACGGTCAAATGGTCAAATGTCTTCAATAGGGAAAAACCGACGGTTAACGCTTCCAGGCGTCAGGCGATACCTGAGCCATCGCTTTGAATGCGGGCCTGGCGAACCAGTAGCCCTGCATCAGATAAATTCCACAATCCGCCAGGAAGTCGCGCTCCCCAGCGCTTTCGATGCCTTCGGCAACGACTGTAACGTCCAACTCCGCACAGATTGTGACAATCCCCCGAACGATCACCTGTCGAACGCGGTCGCGGTCCACATCGCGGATCAAGGCCATGTCGAGCTTGATCAGGTCCGGCTGGAAGTCAGCCAACAAGTTGAGCCCGGAATGACCCGCGCCGAAATCGTCGATGGCAGTCTTGAAGCCGAATTCGCGGTATTCACGCAGAATATTAGTCAAATGGCGATAGTTATCTACGTGCTCGTTTTCCAGGGTTTCGAAAATCAGCCGATCAAGCGGAAAATTGTGTTTTCTCGCCGCTTCCAGGGTGCTGCGAATGCACAGTTCAGGACGGTACACGGCATTTGGCATGAAGTTGATCGACAAGTGTGTCTGCATGTTGATACCGGCCGCACCTTCGATGGCGCGCGTCCGGCAGAGCTGATCGAAGCGGTAGCGATTGGCGTCTGTGACCTGTTCGAGTACGGTCAGCGCACCTTCTCCGGCAACGCCGCGCACCAGGGCTTCATGGGCAAAGATCGACTGATCCCTGAGGTCGACGATCGGTTGGTAGGCAAAGGCGAAGTCGAAATCCAGGGGCTCGCTTTGCTGGCAGCCCCGGCAACCGCCCTGTGGCGATGTCAATGAAGATGGAAATTGGGTCACTCGATCACTCCATGCCGTGGTCCGGCTTAGTCGACAGTCTATCTGGAGAGCCGAGTTCTTGCGCCCGACAGAAACGGTAGTACAGTTCTGACTATTGGCGGAGAGAGGAATTCAAGTGGCACAAAAAAGCGAAGAGGACGACAAGGTTCGTCTCGATAAATGGTTGTGGGCGGCGCGTTTCTATAAAACTCGTGCACTGGCCAAGGCCGCGATCGAAAGCGGCAAGGTGCATTGGCGAGGCGAGCGCTGCAAGCCGGGCAAGGAGCCGCGGGTGGGTGATGAGTTCGAAATTCGTACCGGTTTCGATGAACGCACGGTTGTGGTTCAGGCGCTGTCGATCGTGCGCCGTGGTGCGCCCGAAGCGCAGGCGCTGTACGCCGAAACCGAGGCCAGTATCGCCAAGCGCGAAGCCGCCGCGGCGATGCGCAAGGCAGGAGCGCTGGGTGTCAGTACCGATGGCAAGCCGAGCAAGAAGCAGCGGCGCGATTTGTTCAAGTTTCGCGGGAGTAGCAACGAAGAGTAGGCCTGTTGTTCTGTGGTGCTCGGGCCGCCGCTTTCGCGGGCAAGCCCGCTACCACAAGAGCGAGGCATGCTTGTATGTGGGAGCGAGCTTGCTCGCGATCAAGTGCGCAGCACTCGCTCAACTCAACCGCTACGCACCACACTCATGCGCGACACCAGCGGCAGCTTCTCCAGCAACCCAAACAGCGGCGCGGTCACCTTCAGCAAAAACGTCGATACGTGATAGGCCAACGGCGTGTAATACCCCCAGCCCAACGCCCACACTGCCATCAACACGCCACCGATGTAATCGTCCTGGCCCCAATGCGCACCGGCTACCAGCCGCGGCATCATGAACAGCACCGCAAGGGCCCAGATCACCACGGTCTGCCAGGCCGTGCGGCTGAAAACGGTCATGAACAGTGCCCAGATCAGCAGCACCGAAGCGTGATCGCCCGGGAAGCTCTGGGTCGAGCGGTCCTTCAACTCCCAGCGGGCTTCAAGCCCCGGGAAGTAGTTGCTCATGCGGACGGCGCTGTCGATCATCATCGACGGGCTGCTGTGCTGCCAGCCCATGTAGCCGGTCAGCTTGGAGAACAGCATGCGGATGAACAACAGCAACAGCAGAATGCCGAAGAAACCGAAAAACGCCTGACGCACGTCGCCCGTCTTGAACACCCAATCGCCCTTGATCAGCAAGGTCAACAGAATCACCCCGACCACAGCGTCGAAAGGTCGCAGACTTGCAATTGCCCAAACGTGGAGCCATATCGGGTTAGTGGCCAGTGGAGAATTGAGCAGGTGAAACAGCCACTCGTCGAAAAGCACACACAACATCTGGCCCGTAGGCCATAACCAGAAGGCCAGCAGTGCCACTGGCACGAGATTGCAGAGCGCCAACCGGCGCAAGTTCCACCTTGCTTGGAACAAACCCGGATTGTTCATAAAATGCCTCCCTTGGCGAAACACCGCGCACCGACAGGGTGCTACGGGGGGCGCAATCTTCATGCTTTGTCATCATTTTGTCATTACTTCAGATACCCAGACCTATGACCGATTTACCGGATACCGATTACACCCAACGCTTCATCTTCGATGACAGCGACACCCGTGGCGAACTGGTTTCGTTGGAGCTCAGCTACGCCGAAGTCCTCGCCAAGCACGCCTATCCGGAACCGGTCGCGCAACTGCTCGGTGAGTTGATGGCCGCGGCGTCGTTGCTGGTCGGTGCCATGAAGTTCGATGGCTTGTTGATTCTCCAGGCCCGCTCGGAAGGCCCGATTCCCCTGCTGATGATCGAATGCTCCAGCGAACGGGAAATCCGTGGTCTGGCCCGTTACGAGGCGGACCGGATCGCCCCGGACGCGACCCTGGCCGACTTGATGCCCGACGGCGTACTGGCGCTGACTATCGACCCTCGCCAGGGCCAGCGCTATCAGGGCATTGTCGACCTGGATGGCAAAACCTTGTCCGAGTGCTTCACCAACTACTTCGTCATGTCGCAACAGGTCGGTACGCGTTTCTGGCTTTACGCCGATGGCCGTCGCGCCCGTGGCCTGCTGCTGCAGCAATTGCCCGCCGACCGCCTGAAAGACGAAGAAGACCGCGCGGCCAGTTGGCAGCACCTCACGGCCTTGGCCACTACCCTGACCGCCGATGAACTACTGAGCCTGGACAACGAAACCGTCCTCCACCGGCTGTATCACGAAGAACAGGTTCGCCTGTTCGATGCGCAGCGTTTGCGCTTCCGTTGCAGCTGCTCGCGCGAACGTTCTGCCAATGCGCTGGTCAGTTTGGGTCTTGAAGATGCGCAGGATCTGGTCGTCGAACACGGTGGCAACATCGAGGTCGATTGCCAATTCTGCAACCAGCGTTACCTGTTCGATGCCGCCGACGTTGCTCAATTATTCGTCGGCGCGGGTGTTGAGACGCCGTCAGATACCCGTCACTAAAACGGTTCAGCGCAGGTAAATTCACTGGTTTGTGCCGGAATAACGCCGTTACGACGGGAGGGCCCTACTTTTTTTGGGCGTTTCTGGCATAATCCGGCCCACTTTTTTCGCGGTAGTAGTGCACGACTTTCTACTACAACACGTTTGGAGCACTCGGCCACTGGCCGACGGGGAACCTCATGACGCAAGCCAATAACGCCGTGTACACCGATCTGAGTGTCGATGAACTCGTTAAAGAAGCCCTGAACCGCGGTGAAGGCGAGCTTGCCGACACAGGCGCGCTGGTGGTTCGTACCGGTCACCGTACCGGCCGTTCGCCAGTTGATCGTTTCATTGTTGAAGAGCCGTCCACTCAGGACGCTATCGCCTGGGGCCCGATCAACCGCAAGTTCCCCGCCGACAAGTTCGATGCCCTGTGGGCTCGCGTCGAGGCGTTCAACAATGCGCAAGAGCACTTCGTTTCCCACGTTCATGTAGGCGCGGCGGCCGAGCACTACCTGCCCGTGAAGATGACCACCCAGACTGCCTGGCAGAACCTGTTCGGTCGTTGCCTGTTCATCAACCCCGAGCAGTTCAACCCGGCGGGTCGTGATGAGTGGCAAATCCTCAACGTGGCCAACTTCGAGTGCGTGCCTGAGCGTGATGGCACCAACTCCGATGGTTGCGTGATCCTCAATTTCGCCCAGAAGAAAGTGCTGATTGCTGGCATGCGTTACGCCGGTGAAATGAAAAAAGCCATGTTCTCCGTGCAGAACTTCCTGCTGCCCGCTGCCGACGTGCTGCCTATGCACTGCGCGGCCAACATCGGCGAAGAGGGCGACGTGACCCTGTTCTTCGGTCTGTCCGGCACCGGCAAGACCACCCTGTCGGCCGATGAAAGCCGTTACCTGATCGGTGACGACGAACACGGTTGGGGTGAAGGCGTTGTCTTCAACATGGAAGGCGGCTGCTACGCCAAGTGCATCGACCTGTCCGAGAAGAACGAGCCCGTCATCTGGAAAGCCATCAAGCATGGCGCGGTACTGGAAAACGTCGTGATCGACGATGCCAAGCACGCCGACTACGCCGATGTCAGCCTGACCCAGAACAGCCGCGCGGCTTACCCGCTGGAGCACGTTGCCAAGCGTTCCGAAGCGAACCTGGGTGGCGAGCCGAACGCTGTGATCTTCCTGACCTGCGACCTGACCGGCGTACTGCCGCCAGTGTCGATCCTGAACAACGAGCAGGCGGCCTACCACTTCCTGTCCGGTTACACCGCGCTGGTCGGTTCGACCGAAATGGGCTCGGGCGGCGGCATCAAGTCGACCTTCTCCACCTGCTTCGGCGCACCGTTCTTCCCGCGTCCGGCTGGTGAATACGCTGAGCTGCTGATCAAGCGCATCAACGGTTTCGGCTCCAAGGTCTACCTGGTCAACACCGGCTGGACCGGCGGTGGCTACGGCGTCGGCAAACGCTTCAACATTCCGACCACTCGCGGCGTGATCGCAGCGATCCAGAGCGGCGCGTTGATCGGTGCCGAGACCGAGCACCTGGACACCATCAACCTCGACGTGCCAAAAGCCGTACCGGGCGTTGAGACTAACCTGCTGAACCCGCGTAACACCTGGGCCGACAAGGCCGCCTACGACGAAGCCGCCAAGGCATTGGCCGGCCTGTTCATCGAGAACTTCAAGAAGTTCGACGTGAGCGACGCCATCAAGGCTGCAGGTCCGAAGTTGTAAGATCGACATGCCGCACTGAAAAGCCGCCCTCAGGGGCGGCTTTTTTGTGCGCGATCCCTCCTGAAGGCCTGTGGCTCAAGTCTTCAGGTGCAAAACGAACGCCCCGACCAACACCAGCACCACACCCAACACCTGGACTTTGCCCAGTCGCTCCTTGAAGAAGACATACCCCAGAATCGCCGCGATGCCTCCGGACAGTGTACTGATCACGGTCACCACCGAAACCGAGCCTGCCACCGCACCCCAGGCGAACGACGAGAACCCACCCAGGTTCATCAGGCTGGCGCCGGTCAGGGTCAGGCAGTTTTTCAGGGCTGGAATTTTCAGCCCGTCCTTTAGCCTCAGCACGATGACCACCAGCACGATCAAGCCGATCAGGTACGCCAGCCACAGCATCATCACCGGCCCCAAAGCCGGGAGCACGAAATGGCCCTGCAGCCAGAAACTGGTGCCGTAAAAAAACGCCGCCAATAGCGCATAAGCAATCGAGCGGCTGGCCTGGGTGCTGTGCGGGATCTTCGAGTCGTCATGGATGCTCGACAGCACCACCCCGGTCACGCAGAGGGCAATGCACAGCAGTTGCAACAAGCTGATCTGTTCGCCGCCGGCCCAGGACAACAATGTGGTCACCACACCATAAGACGTCACCAGTGGCGCAACAATGGACGCCTTGCCCAGGGCGAACGCTTTGGACAAGGCCAGCGCCCCGGACACCGTCAGCGCAGCGGCGACCACGCCGAACAGCCAGACCTCCACGGATGCTGACATCGACTTGAGAATGAGCATGGGACATGCAACCAGCAGCACGCTCATGATGCTGAAGCCCAATGCCTGGCCAAAAAACACCGCACGCTTGACCCCCACCGCACGGGCATTCATACCCACCAGAAAATCCGTACCGCCCCAGAGCACGGCGGCCAACAACCCCATCAGTACGTCCAAACCAAGTCCTTATCGTTGTGCGTCGGCGCGTTGCAAGCCTTCAAGCGCTTCGGTGTCCCAGCGTTGGGCCTTGATCGCCCGATAGAGCATGTCGAGGGCGACTTTACGCTACAGACATCATTTCCGTGCGTTTAACTGCTGGCGGGCGACATCCAGCAGCTCACTCCCATCCTGGGTCAACAGGTACAACGCGCTGACAATGTTAGGTATGTCACTGGCGTCAGCCTGTTTGAAACACAGGCAATACAGGGTTTCGAGCAGGTCGCTGGCGGCGCGGATACGTTGGCGGGCGGCATCGAGAATTTCGTGGGGGTCGACATCGGTATCGATGACCAGCACCGGGGTGTCGCTGTAGCTGGATTTGAGGGGGCGATAGCGGGGAGTGCGTGCATCAGGCATGTTCATCGAGGCAATCCTTTGGAGAGTCTGGCAGTCTCGCCGGTGGGCCGATTCACTGTCGGCCGCAGGAAAACTATGAAGCGCCAGGCACCCAGCGGCAAGACGGTCGCAATCGACAGCGCTCGTAGGGGGTTTTACTGGTTTTTACGGAATGGCCCTACATAGGCTGATGGTTTTCCACAGTTAAACCCCTATAGGTGAAATATCCCTCGGGTTTGTCAGGCGGATAGCCGAAAACCCCTGTATGGTGCGCGCCAAATGATGTGGGACATTTCGCTGATGTCCGCTGGCACAAAAGGGAATCAAGGATGAACTGGCTACGAATGGCCTCGGTTTTGTTGTTGTGGGCAGGTGTATGGCGCGGGGCGGGTGCGGCTGATTTGGCGAACTCGACGATGCTTGCGAACATGGATCGTGCGGCGTGGCCGGACGCGCTCGCCACTCAGGCTGAGAGGGACACCGCGTCCCGAGCCGAGGTATTGGTGTTCGGCAAGGCACTGTTGGCCAGTGAGGCACTGGACGAACAAGGATTGAAGCAGCGCCTGGGTGTCCAGGCGCTGAAGCTCAAGTCCGTGCGGCAGGTGCGCGACGGGGTGTGGGACCGGTTACTGACGACCTACCGCCACGCCAGCCAGAACTGTGACGGCGAATCGTTTTGTCCACGTGCGCGAAGCATCGCGGATTTGCGTCAATTGGCAGCTGCGTTCACCGGCAACATCAGCCAGGCCCACACTGCCTGGGTGAGCAAGAGTCAGGCCCTCCACGAACAGTCGCTGAATGAACAATTGCGGGTGGCGGTGTTGGTGCCCTAGCGCTGCTGCCACCCGTCTCTTGCCCGATTCAGTTGACCACGGGTTGCGGATCCTGGCGCGAGGCCGCCTCAAGATCCATCAACCCACGACCGTAGGCCTCGCTGTTGGCGTAGATGCCCGTTCGGTTTGCCGTGGCCAGCAGACGTTCGCGTACCTGCTGCGCGGTCATTTGCGGATAGCGGCTATGCAAGGCGGCCAGCGCACCGCTGACCATCGCGGTCGCCGGGGAGGTGCCGGCGGTGCGTACGTATTTGCCATCTTTGCTGGTGGTCAACAGCCCCTGTTCACCCGCATCTCCCCCGGGAACCGCGATGCACCAGGCCGCCGCGACGCCGCAATAGTTGGATTTGGCGTTGATGGCCGTGCCGTCGGCCTTCAGCGCGACCACCGCGATCCAGCCTTTCTCCAGTTCGGGAAGCGCGAGCGGCAAGCCAGGTTCGGCCAATGGTTCTCGCTTGAGCTCGTTACCGGTCGGGAACACGAACACCGCGCCATCCTCGACCATGTCCCTGGCGACCTTCAATGACTCTGGCATGACCTGGTTGTAGCGCGCTTCATTGATCTCTGTCGCCGGTATGGCATTGGCCCACGAGTTGTTGATGATGAACGCGCCATGATTGAATCCGTATCGCCAGGATTTGGCGATCTCGCTGTCGAAGAAAAACGGCTCGTTGTTGTCGCCGAAGCGATAAGGGATCAGTTGGGCATTGAAGGCCACGCCATGCATGCCCTGGTCATCCTTGTTGGCGGCGAGAATACCGGCCATCTGGGTGCCGTGACCGACCCGGTCGGTGGTGCCAGGGCGGTCCTCGACAAAGTCATGACCGGGGTTGGCGACTCGGCCCTCGAATTCCGTCAACGTCTGGTTCAGGCCCGAGTCGACCAGCGCGACGATCTTGCCCTGCCCGGTCCCCCCTCGCGCATACAGGCTTGAAGCCTTGACCACCGCCAGGCCTTGCTGGCCCCTGTATTCGATGGTTTCGAAAGGGGTCGTATCGAGGGATGGCTTTGCGGGGGTTGTCAGGCATCCGCTTAATAAAAGAGGCAGAGAAAGTGCAGGGAGGAATGGCAACAAGGGGTGGCGAGGCATGATCGTTCCTTCAAGAAGTATCCGCAGACATCAGGTTGTTCACGGCGCGGTGCGCGCTGAGTTTTTTGGAAGCTGAACCTTAACGGCGGAAGGGGTAGGCACGTCATGGAGGCCAAGTGCCCCGTGTGTTTCAACCTGTGGCCGAGGCGTGGTCTGGCGGACGCGGTATCATCCCGTATCGTTTTCAACCCTGACCTTTGCTCGACCCCGGCTAGGCTTTGGGCATCGCAGCGGTCAAAGGAGTGGCAGCTCATGCGCAACACCCTGGAACAGGTTTTCGGTTATCCACAGTTTCGGCCTGGCCAGGAGGCAGCGGTGAGCGCAGTGCTTGCCGGGCGCTCGGCAGCAGCGATTTTCCCCACCGGTTCCGGCAAATCACTGTGTTACCAATTACCGGCCGTGTTGCTGCCGCACCTCACGTTGGTCGTCTCGCCACTGTTGGCATTGATGCAGGACCAGTTGGCGTTTCTGCAGCGTCACGGCATCGCGGCCGGCAGCATCGATTCCGCCCAGAGCCGCGAGGATGCGAGTTCAGTGATGGCCCGCGCCAAATCCGGCGAATTGAAGATCCTGATGATTTCCGTGGAGCGGCTGAAGAACGAGCGCTTCCGGCATTTTCTGCAACAGGTGCCGCTCTCGCTACTGGTGGTGGACGAGGCTCACTGTATCTCGGAGTGGGGCCACAACTTCCGCCCCGACTACCTCAAGCTTCCCGACTATCAACGCCAGTTCAAGATCCCTCAAGTGCTGCTGCTCACTGCCACGGCAACGCCCAAGGTCATTGCGGACATGCAGGCCAGGTTCGCCATTGCCCCCGCAGACGTGGTGACCACCGGTTTCTACCGCCCCAACCTCAATCTGCTGGTGGAACCGGTACGCGGTCAGGACAAGCGCCGACGCCTGGTCGAGTGGATGCAACAACGCATCGGTCAGCCGAGCATTGTCTACGTCACCCAGCAAAAAACCGCCGAGCAGGTTGCAGAGCACCTGGAGCGCAACGGCATTCAAGCCCAGGCGTATCACGCCGGCTTGCCGCACGAACAGCGCGAAGCGATTCAAAAGCGCTTCATGGCTGGGCAATCCAATTGCATCGTCGCAACCATTGCCTTTGGCATGGGTATCGATAAGAGCGATATCCGCAACGTCGTGCATTTCGATCTGCCGAAGTCCATCGAAAACTACAGCCAGGAAATCGGCCGTGCAGGGCGCGATGGGCTGCCGTCGGACTGCCTCGTCCTGGCTAATCGTGACAGCCTTAATGTGTTGGAAAACTTCGTCTACGGCGATACGCCGGAACTGAGCGGCATTCGTTGCGTGCTGGACGAATTGCAGGCCGCCGCGCCTTCAGGGCAGTGGGAGTTTCTGCTGGGTCCACTGGCCGACCAGAGCAACATTCGACAGTTGCCGCTCAAAACCCTGCTGGTGCAGTTGGAGTTGCGTGGAATCATCGCACCGCGTTATGCCTATTACGCTGAGTACCGTTTCAAGTATTTGCTTGAGCCGCAAGATCTGCTGGCCCGTTTCGAGGGTGAGCGCAGGGACTTCGTGGCGGCGATCATCCAGACCTCACCCCGCGCTCGAACCTGGGCCACAGTGAATTTTGACGCACTCTACGAGCAGTTTTCCGCCGAGCGCGGTCGGGTGGTCAAGGCGCTGGATTACTTCCAGGAGAAGGGATGGGTCGAGCTTGAAAGCAAGCAGATGACGGAGGTCTACAGCCTGTTGCAAACCGACTTCGACAGTCAGGCCCTGAGTGCTGAGCTGCACGCCGGGTTCACTCGGCACGAGCGCACCGAAATCTCACGCATCCACGCCATGCTGGCGTTATTCGCCACTGATCGCTGCCTGGGTTATCGCCTGGCCGAGTACTTTGGCGATGAAAACGCACCGCGGCGATGTGGACATTGTTCAGTGTGTCATGGGCAAGTAGCGCGATTGCCGGAGCCTGCGGAGCTACCCGCGCTTGTGGAAAAGAGTTTCGAGGCGTTGTGTGGTGAGTTTATTCGCAGGCACCAGCAGCATTCAGGTGGCGTACCTTCTGCCGAGCGAATGACGCGGTTCTTGTGCGGGATCAGCGTGCCACTGTTCACCAAACTCAAGGCGCGGTCGATTGTGGGGTTCGCGGCGCTGGAGGCGTATCCCTATGGCGAAGTGCGGGAGTGGGTTGAGGGGCATCCATTCGCTGAATACCTGACATCACACGCATAAATCCCGCAAACGTTTAAGGTGGTGCCTGTTACGCCGTCCTGTCTTCACACGAGAGAACAACAAAAAATGAGCCAGACGCCATACAACATTCAGCGCGCCGCCGTCATCGGTGCAGGCACCATGGGCCGTGGCATTGTCATGTGCCTGATCAACGCCGGGGTACCGGTGCAGTGGGTCGATAACAACCCGCAGATGCTCGAGCAGGCACTGGCCGCCGTGGCTGATACCTTGGCGCACAACGTTCGGCAGGGCCGGATCGACCAGGTCGAAGCGGATGCGCGTATTGCCCGTATCGAGACGGCGGTCGATTACATCGCGATTCGCAACGTCGACCTGGTGATCGAAGCGGTTTACGAAAACCTTGAACTCAAACAAAAAATATTCCGTGAGCTCGATGGCCTGCTCAAGCCCGAAGCCATCCTGGCGAGCAATACCTCGGCGCTGGACATCGATGCGATTGCTGCCGCCACTCGCCGCCCGCAACAGGTGTTGGGCCTTCATTTCTTCAGCCCGGCACACATCATGAAACTGCTGGAAATCGTACGCGGCGCCCAAACCGCGCCAGCAGTGCTGGAAGCCGCGCTGGCGCTGGGCAAGCGCATGGGCAAGGTCAGTGTGGTGGCGGGTAACTGCGATGGGTTCATTGGCAACCGCATGCTCAATACCTACGTGCTGGAGACCCGCAAGATGTTGCTCGAGGGCGCTCTACCCTACCAGGTCGACGCCGCATTGCAGGGTTTCGGATTCGCCATGGGCCCGTTTCGCATGTTCGATGTGGTCGGTATCGATCTGCAATGGCGCGCGCGGGAATTGGCGGGTGTCGGACAGGATGCGCCGCAGGTGCAGGTGGATAACCGCCTGTGTGAAATGGGACGTTTTGGCCAGAAAAGCGGCAATGGCTACTACCACTACGAAGCGGGCAGTCGTCAGGCCGAGCACGATTTGGTGGTGGATGCGCTGGTGCTGGAAGTCAGCGAAAGCCTGGGCTATCAACGACGTGAGATTGCGCCTGAGGAGATTCTCGAGCGTTGCCTGCTGGCGCTGGTGAACGAAGGGGCAAAGATCCTCCAGGAAGGCGTCGCGGCGTCTGCCCATGACATCGACCTGGTGTATCTCAATGGCTACGGCTTCCCGGCGGACAAGGGTGGGCCGATGGCCTGGGCAGATCGGCAGGGCCTGGCGGACATCCATGCGCGCCTGCTGGCGTTGGAAACCCGGCAGGGCGATCACTGGCAGCCTGCGCGATTGATTGGTGAATTGGCGGCGCAGGGCAAGGGGTTTGCTGAGCAATGATTGGCATGGCGCCTGTGAGGGCGCTATCGCGGGCAAGCCCGCTCCCACAGGAGGGTGTAGCGCATCCATTGTGGGAGGGCTTGCTCCGGGCGGCGTTCCGACGATGAACGATAACGCCGATTTCGCCTTAGACTAGCGAACTCACTCAGGAACCCACATTGATGCCGCTACGCACTGAATACCCCCACCTCCAACCCATCACCACCCGTTGGCACGACAACGATGCCTACGGTCACGTCAACAACGTGACTTACTACAGCTTTTTCGACACTGCGGTGAACACCTACCTGATCGAAGTCGGTGGCCTGGACATTCACGACGGTGAAGTCGTCGGGTTCGTGGTAAGTTCGGCCTGCGATTACTTTGCTTCCATCGCGTTCCCCGACCGGATAGAGATCGGTCTGCGCGTGGCCAAGCTGGGCAACAGTTCGGTGCAATACGAGCTGGCGGTGTTCAAGGCGGGGGAAGACGAAGCCTGCGCGGCCGGGCGCTTCGTGCATGTATTTGTGGATCGGGCGTCGAATCAGCCCGTGGCCATTCCTGCCGGGTTGCGCGGGGCCCTCGAGCGCTTGGTCGTTTAAACCGGGCAAAAAAAATCGCAGCCCTGAGGCTGCGATTTTTGACCTGAAACACAACCGGTCTCAATCACGGTGACGGTAGTACTTCTTGTGCTTGCGATGGCCATAGTGGTGCCCGCGATCATGGTGGCCGTCACGGTAGTAGCGACCACCACGACGATCGTCATCGTCGTCATCGCTTTTGTTGCCCATATAGTTACCCAACGCGCCACCGGCGCCACCGCCTGCGGCAGAGCCGATCAGGCTGCCGGTGCTGCCACCCAGGCTGCGACCGACCACGTTACCGCCTGCCGCGCCCAGCGCACCGCCAATGGCTGCTTCGCCACGGCTGCGTTTGTCTGCGCCGACGGCGCTACCACCCGCGCCACCCAGGGCCGCGCCAATGGTTGAACCTGTGTTGCCGCCTAACGATTGACCGACGACCGAGCCTAGAACCCCGCCCAATGCGCCGCCCACACCTGCTTCGGTGGTGCCACCGGCAGAGGCAATGCCACTAACCAGGCCAAGGGACAACAAGAGAATCGAGGAGAACTTCATGGAGGAACCTCAAGGGGATGACGACGCGATCCTGACGCTGTGTCTGGGGTGTGACAATCGAAATCCGACGAGTAACACGACTTCAGCACATTTCTATAAGTTACTGTTTTCTATGCGGAACTTAATGCTTTTTCGTCGGTCTTTAGCTACTTCGGAAGGGCCGTTTTTGTGAGAAAACGGCCTTTTTTGTGGGCGTTTGGAAAGTGATCGTTCAGGGATTGATGTTGTTCATTCTGACGCCATCGCGGGCAAGCCCGCTCCTACAGCGATGGGCCCAGTACAGCCGCTACATCAAGCCGACCTGGCCATGATCAACCCATTATCACTCGCCGCTTCCAGGCGAATCGCCACGAACTTCGACGTCGGCGTATGGCTGCCATCGCCAATGCTTTCCAGTGGCACCAGGGGGTTCACTTCCGGATAGTACGCGGCCGCTTGGCCTGCGGGGATGTCGAACGCCAGCAAGGTAAACCCTTTGACCCGACGTTCGCGGCCATCATCCCAGAGCGAGACGATGTCGGCTTTCTGTCCAGGTTTGAAGCCCAGTCGAATGATGTCTGCCTCGTTGACGAACAGCACATCACGCTGACCTTTTACCCCGCGATAACGGTCGTTGAGACCGTAGATCGTAGTGTTGTACTGATCGTGGGAGCGCATCGATTGCATGATCAGGTCTGGCATCACACCCGTAGCGCGGGTGCGTTCGTGTACCAGGTCCTGTGGCAGCACATTGGCGCGGAAGTTGGCCCGACCCGAGGCGGTGGCCCACTTGCGCGCACCGGCTGTGTTGCCCAGATAGAAACCGCCCTTGTTCTTGATCTTCTCGTTGAAGCCCTTGAAGTTCGGGAGAATATCCGCGATCAGGTCGCGAATACGGCTGTAGTCGGCCACCAGCCAGTTCCAGTCCACCGGGTGGTTGCCCAGGGTAGCGGCGGCGATACCGGCCAGGATTGCCGGTTCCGAGCGCATCTGGTTCGACAGCGGCTGCAACTGGCCGTTGGAAGCGTGCACCATGCTGAAGGAGTCTTCCACGGTGACCGCTTGTGGGCCTTCGGTCTGGATATCGATGTCGGTGCGACCCAGGCACGGCAGGATCAGCGCGTCTTTGCCGCGAGCCAAATGGCTGCGATTGAGCTTGGTGCTGATCTGCACGGTCAGGTCGCAATTGCTCAGGGCCTTGAACGTGCGGGGGCTGTCCGGGGTGGCCTGGGCGAAGTTACCCCCCAGACCGATGAAGACCTTGGCCCGGCCTTCAGCCATGGCATGAATCGCCTCGACCACGTTGTGGCCGTTTTCGCGCGGGACCTTGAACTGGAAGCGACGTTCCAGGGCATCAAGGAACGCCACCGGAGGTCGCTCGTTGATGCCCATCGTGCGGTCACCCTGCACGTTGCTGTGGCCACGCACCGGGCACAGGCCGGCGCCCGGCCTGCCGATGTTGCCGCGCAACAGCATCAGGTTGGCGATTTCCTGGATGGTGGCCACCGAGTGACGATGCTGCGTGATGCCCATGGCCCAGCACATGATGACGTTCTTGCCCTTGGCGTACATGCGCGCCGCTTGTTCGATCTCGACCAAGGTCAGGCCGGACTGCTCGACAATCTGGTCCCACGAGGTGTCATCGATGACTGCCAGGTAATCCAGCACGTTGACGCTGTGCTCGTTGAGAAAGTCGTGATCGAACACGGCCGGTGCGCCAGCCTTCTGCGCATCGCGTTCCCATTGAAGGAGGAACTTGGCCATGCCGCGCATCAACGCCATGTCGCCGCCCAGTGCTGGACGGAAGTAGGCGGTGTTGGTCGGCTTGTCACCGTTGGTGAGCATTTCGATCGGCTTTTGCGGGTTCTGGAAGCGTTCCAGGCCGCGCTCCTTCAGTGGGTTGACGCACACCACCTGGGCGCCGCGCTTCACCGCTTCACGCAGTGGTTCAAGCATCCGCGGGTGGTTGGTGCCGGGGTTCTGGCCCCAGACGAAAATGGCGTCGGCGTGCTCGAAGTCATCATAGGTCACGGTGCCTTTGCCGACGCCGACGCTCTGTGACAGCGCGACACCGCTGGCTTCGTGGCACATGTTCGAGCAGTCGGGGAAGTTGTTGGTGCCATAAGCTCGGACGAACAACTGGTAGAGGAACGCCGCTTCGTTGCTGGCCCGGCCCGAGGTGTAAAACTCGGCCTGATCGGGGCTGGACAGGCCGCGCAGGTGTCTGGCGATCAGCGCGAAGGCATCGTCCCAGCTGATCGGCTGATAGCGGTCGGTTTCGGCGTTGTAGCTCATGGGCTCGGTGATTCGCCCCTGGTACTCAAGCCAGTAGTCACTTTGCTCCAGCAGAGCGGTAACGCTGTGTTTGGCGAAGAACTTACTGTCCACGCGTCGCTTGGTTGCTTCCCAGTTCACCGCCTTGGCGCCGTTCTCGCAGAACATCACCATGCCGCCTTCCAACGAATCGCCCCAGGCGCAACCCGGGCAGTCGAAACCGCCGTTCTTGTTGGTCTTGAGCATCATGCGCAGGTTCTTCAGCGCGTTGTCGCTGGTCAGCCAGGCCTGGGTCACGCTGATCAGCGCGCCCCAGCCACCGGCCGGGCCTTTGTAGGGTTTGTAGCGAGGGACGGGGGTCTGATCGGCTTGACGGTGTTGACTCACGCTTGGCTCTCCAACGCCGGGCTGTAGACCCGTGGGGCGTTCTTCTGTGGCAAATGGATAAGATTGAGGTTATGGCGACGGGCCCATTGCACGGCCAGGCCCGTGGGCGATGACAGGGTGACCAGGGTCTGGATGCCTGCGCGCAAAACTTTCTGGATCAATTCGAGGCTGCAACGACTGGTGACAATGGCCACACCGCCTGCCGTTGGGATTTTCTGGCGGATCAGTCCGCCAATCAGCTTGTCGAGGGCGTTGTGCCGGCCGATGTCCTCACGTCCCAGGCGCAATTCGCCGGTGGCGTCCATGAACACGGCTGCATGCACCGCGCCGCTGTACTGGCCCAAGGGCTGAAAGGCACCGATGCGCTGGCGCAGGCCCTCGAGCCATTCGACCGGGGGCAACGGCGTGCCCGGCATGACCTTGAGGTCGGGCAGCGCCTGCTCTACTGCTTCCACGCCACACAACCCGCAACCGCTGGTGCCGGCCAGTTGTCGACGCTGTTGCTTGAGGTTCCAGAAGGCGCGGTTGGCGATGGTCACTTGCGCATACTGCGCCGACCCCGAGCCACTGAGTTGCAGGTCGTAGATGTCGGAGGGGTCTTCGATGATGCCGCTGCCAATGCTGAAGCCCACGATGAAATCTTCAAGATCGGTCGGGGTTACCAGCATGACCGCCTGATTGATGCCGTTGTAGGCGATCGACAGCGCGACCTCTTCGGCCAGTGCAGTACTGGCATTTTCAGTGTATTGAAGGTCGCTGTAGGTGTACGTCTGGCTGGCGGCGGGCGCGGGCGTTTCGAGGGCTGGCGCCGCGCAGGTTGGGCGCTTGGCGTTCATGGGGCATCACCAACGGTTTGGTCAGTGTTAAGCCTAAGCGCGACAATGTGTCGCGTCTAATTGCTATTACTGATCTGCCGATAGATGACGTCGATCAAGAGTCGGTCGGTGATTTCTGATACAGCGCGAAACAGGCTTCCGCCAGCGCCGAGCGCGGTGCGCTGCGGCGCATGATCAGCCCCAGCCGGCTGAGGGTTTGCGCGTTTTCAATCGGCTGCAGGCGCAAGTGGTCGGTCAGGTTTTCCAGGCCGCCTTCCAGCGGCATCACCGCGCAGCACAAGCCACCGTGAACAGCCTGCAGCAACTGATGCACCGCATCGGTCTGCAACAGCGGCTGGGGGCTGAGGCCGCGACTGTGGAAGTTGTGATCGATGGACTGGCGAAAATGCATGCCGCTGGTGAGCATGCCCAGCGGCAATTCGATCAGCGACTCCCAGCTTAGCGGCGCTTCGCCGAAGCTGAAGAAGCGTTGATCGTAGAGCAGCCCCATTCGGGTTTCGCTGAAGGCCAGTGAATCGAAACGCTCGGCGTCCAGGCGCTCCAGGTAGGACACGCCGAGGTCCAGGCGATTGTTCGCCAGTTGTTCGAGGATCTGCTCGGAACTCAACGACGACAGTTCGAAGCGCAGGTTCGGGTGCTGGGTGTGCAGGCGTTGCATCAGCGGCAGCGGATCGAAACTCGACAACGGCACCACGCCCAGGCGCAACGTACCCACCAGGTTGCCACGACAGGCTGCGGCCTCGGCTTGCAAGCCATCGCACGCCGCCAGTACGGTGCGCGCCCAGGCCAGTACCCGTTCGCCCGGCGCGGTGAATCCTTCAAAGCGCTGACCACGCTTGACCAGTGGCAGATCCAGCTCTTCCTCAAGGCTGCGCAGGCGCATGGACAGGGTCGGCTGGGTGATGTGGCAACGCGCGGCGGCCTGGCCGAAGTGCCGGGTTTCGTCGAGGGCGATGAGGAATTTCAGCTGCTTGATGTCCATCTTCGTTCCAGGGCGCGGGTAGACCGGGATTCTAGCGCCTGGGGACAAGTGGCGTCATTGGTCGGTTTGGATCCTTCTTTGGCAAAGCTGGACTAGGCTTTTACGTCTGGACACATACATTCCAAGGAGAGCGCACAATGAGTCTGTTCAGTTTTCTGAGAGAAGCGGGTGAAAAAATCCTCGATGCGCTGACGCCGGACAAGGCCGAAGCCAACAGCGAGGCACTGACCAAACATGTGAAGGATGCACTGACGGGGATCGACACGTCGAAAATTCAGGTGAAGGTCGAAGGCGAGAAGGTCATCGCCACGGGCGAGGCGAGCAGTCAGGAAGAGAAGGAAAAAATTCTCCTGGCGCTGGGCAATGTGGCAGGTATCAGTGGTGTTGAAGACCAGATCACGGTAACCGGGCCGGTCGTCGTTGCCTCGAAGTTCGTGGTGGTACAGAGGGGCGATACCCTGAGCGCTATTTCGTTGCGGGTGTATGGCGATGCCAACAAGTATCAGAAGATTTTCGAGGCCAACAAGCCGATGCTCAAGGATGTGAACAAGATTTATCCGGGGCAGTCGTTGCGGATTCCTGATTAGTCCCTAAGATCGCCATCGCGGGCAAGCCCGCTCCTACAGGGGCACCGCCGTACCTGTAGGAGCGGGCTTGCCCGCGATGGGTTCACCTCGGTCTCAAAGCCCGGCAATCAACTCCCGATAATCCCCCACCGCCGCAAACTCGGCCGTGTCCTTGGGGCCCTTGCGGCTGTCCGGCTCCCGTACCGCGAGCAAATGCGCCACCCCATAATCCCGGGCGCTGCGCAGGATCGGCAAGGTGTCGTCGATAAACAGGCTACGCGCAGGGTCGAACCCGATGTCGGCCTGCAAGGCATCCCAGAACTGCCGGTTTTCCTTGGGGAAGCCATAGTCGTGGGAGCTGATCAGGCGTTCGAAGTACGGTGCCAGTTCCACTCTTTCCAGCTTCAATGACAGCGAGTCGCGGTGCGCATTGGTGATCAACACCACACGCTTGCCGGCGTGCTTGACGGCGGCCAGGAATGTGTCGGCGTCCTGGCGCAGGGCGATCAGGTGTGCGGTTTCCAGTTTCAGTTCGCGCACCGGCAATTTCAGCTCGGCGCTCCAGAAGTCCAGGCAATACCACTGCAACTGCCCGGCATTGCGCTCGAACAGCGGTTGTAACTCCATTTCGGCCATGGCCCGACTCACGCCGTGCAAGTCGGCGTAACGCTGGGGCAGGTGTTCGAGCCAGAAGTGGTTGTCGAAGTGCAGGTCCAACAGCGTGCCGTCCATGTCCAGCAGAACGGTGTCGATGTCGCGCCACGGCAGCAGTGACATAAAAAACTTCTCCAACGGTAAAAAAGATATCCGGGATCAACAATCAGGATAGGCCGGGTATAGTAACCCGTTCACGCCAAGGAGCTTTTCATGCGCCAGAAACCCACTGTCCTCGCCCGCGAGATTGTCGCCACCAGCCGCCTGTTCTGCGTTGAAGAGCTCAAGCTGCGCTTTTCCAATGGTGCGGAGCGTACTTATGAGCGGTTGGTGGGCAAGGGCGCTGGATATGGGGCAGTGATGATCGTGGCGATGCTCGATACAGAGCACGCCGTGCTGGTCGAAGAGTATTGCGGTGGTACCGATGCGTACGAGCTGTCGTTGCCCAAGGGTTTGATCGAGCCGGGCGAAGACGTGTTGGCGGCGGCGGAGCGCGAGCTCAAGGAAGAGGCTGGCTATGGCGCGCGTCAATTGGTACACCTGACCGAGTTATCGCTGTCCCCCGGTTACATGAGTCAGAAGATCCAGGTGGTGTTGGCCACGGATCTGTATGAAGAACGGCTGGAAGGTGACGAGCCTGAGCCGATGGGGGTGGAGACGATCAATCTTCGCGAGCTGTCTGCGCTGGCGCAGAACCCGAAATTCACCGAGGGTCGCGCCCTGGCGGCGTTGTACCTGGCCCGTGACCTGCTGACTCAGCGCGGAGTGTTCCTGCCATGACGTTCCCGCATCCATTGATGGCACCCGTGGTGGAACTCGCGTTGCAGGCCGGAGAGTCGATCCTGCCGTTTTGGCGCACCGGTACGGCGGTGACCGCCAAAGCCGATGATTCACCGGTCACGGCGGCCGACCTCGCCGCCCATCACCTGATCCTGGCCGGGCTGACGGCGCTCGACCCGAGCATCCCGGTGCTTTCCGAAGAGGACGCCAACATCTCCCAAAGCGTGCGCGCCGGCTGGCAGCGCTGGTGGTTGGTCGATCCATTGGATGGCACCAAGGAATTCATTGCCGGCAGCGAAGAGTTCACCGTCAACATCGCCTTGATCGAGCAGGGCCGGGTGGTGTTTGGGGTGGTGTCGATGCCGACCAATGGACGCTTTTATGCCGGCGGTGCGGGGCTCGGGGCCTGGCGCGGCGATCGAGGTGCCGAGCCGCGAACGATTCGGGTCCGTAATGCGCCGGCCCCCGGGCAGCCATTCACCGTGGTCGCCAGCCGTCGGCACTCGAGCCCGGAGCAGGAACGGTTGCTGACGGGATTGAGCGCCAGCCTGGGTGATCTCGAATTGGCCAGCATTGGCAGCTCGTTGAAATTCTGCCTGCTGGCCGAAGGCGCGGCGGATTGTTACCCGCGCCTGGCGCCGACGTCCCAGTGGGACACGGCGGCAGCCCAGGGTGTTCTCGAAGGTGCCGGTGGTGAAGTGCTGGATTTGAATGGCGCGACCTTCAGCTATCCAGCGCGTGAGTCACTGCTCAATGAATTCTTCCTGGCGCTGCCGGCGCAGGCGGCCTGGCGTGAAACGTTGCTGGCGCTGGCGCGTAGCTAAGGCCCCTGTAGGAGCGAGCTTGCTCGCGATGGCGGACTGTCAGCCGACACATGTGCAAGCTGACACACCGCCATCGCGAGCAAGCTCGCTCCTCAGGTGATGAATCACGATCAGCGGTGCAGGACGTACTGCCCGGTAAACGTCACGGCATCGTCATCGCTGTTCACGTTGACGACCCGCGAATGCAACGTCAGCCGCGCCCGTCCATAACGCTGGTACATCGCCAGGAATTTCTTCCACACCGCCGCACTCGGCGCCTGGCAGATTGCCGTGGCGTCACCGGTTACCGGCAGCGGATAGCTGATCTGTCCTTCGTGGATCACGATGTGCCCGTCGTCGATTCCTTCTTCGCGCAAGCGCAAATGCAGCCAGCCCCAACCGGCCAGTACCGCACCGCAATACAGGCTGCCGCCGAACATGGTGCTCTTGTGATTGACGTTGGCCTCCAGCGGCAAGTGCAGGCGCAGTTGCTGGTCGTGCCAATCGAGCACCTTGATGCCCATGGCTTGTGTCAGGGGAATGTCGTGATGCAGGACCGATTCCAGGTCGTGACTGTCGCGGTTCATGCGGGGCCTCTTGTTGGGCGTGAGCGGTTCAATCGTGTTCGTCGGTGGAATGTTGCGGGCTACTGTCGGCGAAGTTCAGACCGTGTTTGCGCAGTTTGTCGTGCAGGGTCTTGCGCGGAATGCCCAGGGCTTCCGCCAGGCTGCGTACCGAGCTGTGGGAGCGGGCCAGCTCGGCGGCAATCAATGACTTCTCGAAGTTCTCCACCTGCTCGCTCAGGCCGCCACTGACCATCTCTACAGGGGTGCCGGGCGCACCATCTGGCGGTTGGTTATCCAGCGCCAATTCCAGGCCCAGGGCGAAACGCTCGGCGGCGTTCTGCAGTTCCCGCACGTTGCCAGGCCACGTGTGGCGCAGCAACAGCGCCCGTTGCCCCGGTTGCAATTCATGGGGCGGCAAGCCATGGCGGGCGCTGGCTTCGTCGGCGAAGTGCTGGAACAGTACGAGTGCATCTTCACCGCGCTCGCGCAGTGGCGGGATTCGCAGCGGCGCGACGTTGAGGCGGTAGTACAAGTCGGCCCGGAAGCGGCCCTGATCGGCGGACTGGCGCAAGTCTTCCTTGGTCGCGGCGATGATGCGGATGTCCAACGGGATCAACTGATTGCCACCGAGGCGCTCCACCACTCGCTCTTGCAGCAAACGCAGCAGTTTCACCTGTACGTCCAGGCTCATGCTTTCAATTTCATCGAGGAACAACGTCCCGCCGTTGGCGAATTCGAACTTGCCGATGCGGCGTTTCTGCGCGCCGGTGAAAGCGCCTGGTTCGTGGCCGAACAGCTCGCTTTCCACCACAGACTCCGCCAGGGCACCGGCATTGATCGCCACGAACGGACCGTTACGCCGACCCGATAGATCGTGCAGCGCCCGGGCCACGACTTCTTTGCCAGCACCGGTTTCGCCGAGGATCAGGACGTCGGCCTTGGTCGCCGCCAGTGCACCGATTTGTTCGCGCAAACGCAGCATGGACGCCGATTGCCCGACCAGACGGGCACTGAGCTCATGACGATCGCTCAGGGCCAGGCGCAGGCTGCGGTTGTCCAGCACCAGGCGGCGCAACGCCAGTGCGCGGCGCACGCTGTCGAGCAAGGCGTCGCTGGCAAAGGGTTTTTCAAGAAAATCGTAGGCTCCGGCTCGCATCGCTTGCACCGCCAGCGGTACGTCGCCGTGGCCGGTAATCAACAGCACTGGCAACTCCGGGTCGAGTGCATGCAGTTCACTGAGTAACTCCAGGCCGTCCATGCCCGGCATGCGGATGTCGCTGACCACCACCCCCGGCCAGTCGCGCTCCAGTTGTCCGGCCAGGCCCTTGGCTTCGCCCAGCGACAGGATTTTCAGGCCGGCCAGGTCCAGGGTCTGGCTCAGGGCCTGGCGCAGATGCGGATCATCGTCGATCAACACGACCTGCAGTTGGTTGTCGATGGTCATGCACTTCGGTCCTCGGACGGTTGCAGGCTCACGCCCGGTGCGCCTGCGCGCAGTTTCAGGGTAATCAGTGCGCCGCCTTCCTTGTGGTTGGAGAACAACAGTTCCCCACCGAAGGCGAGCATCAGCGTTTCACAGATCGCCAGCCCCAGGCCCAACCCTTGCGTACGCGTCTTGGTGGTGTAGAAGGGCTCGCTGGCGCGGCCCAGGGCCTCCATGCAGAAACCCGGACCGTTGTCGCGAATGGTCAGGGTGACGCCCTCCGCCGTGGATTGGGCACTCAGCCAGAGTTTACGCGGCGGCCCCTTTTCCGTCAGCGCGTCGAGGGCGTTGGCCAGCAGGTTACCGAGCACCTGACGCAAACGGGTTTCCCCGGCCTCGACCCACAGGGTGGCTGCCGGCAGGTCACGAATCAGCTCGACCTCCATGCTGCGTCGGCGCTTGGCCAGCAGCGCCAGCGCATCATCCAGCGCCGGTTGCAACGCCACGCTTTCCGGCGCGTGACGGTCACGGCGGGCAAAGGCGCGCAAATGGGCGATGATCGAAGCCATGCGCCCGGTCAGTTCGCTGATCAGCTTCAAATTGCCACGCGCATCCTCGGTACGTTGATGATCGAGTAGCACCTCGGCATTTTCCGCGTAGCTGCGAATAGCCGCCAACGGTTGATTGAGCTCGTGGCTGATGCTCGCTGACATGGTGCCCAGTGCCGACAGCTTGCCCGCCTGGACCAGGTCATCCTGGGCGCGCACCAGCTCCTGTTGCGCCTGCTCGCGCTCCAGCACTTCCTGCTTCAGGCGGCGGTTGAGGCCCTCGAGGTCGCTGGTACGCTCGGCGACACGGCCTTCCAGTTCGCGCCGGGCCTTGGCCTCGAACGCGATCCGGTCCAGATAATGCCGACGACGTTGCATCATCAGTCCCAGCAGCAGCATCAACACCAGTAACGTGGCGCCACCGATGGCGACCACCGTGCGTACCGGGCGATCAATCAGCGTGCGAGGTGCAAGGATGCTGACGCTCCAGCCGGTTTCATCAATTTGCTGGGTCTGGGTCAACCAGGCCTCTGGGCTTAGACTCAACGCCTTGGGTTCGCGGGTCGGGTAGGGTTGAATCGCAGTGATTGCAGCGCGCTCGGCATCACTCAATGGCCGAGTCGCGCGAAAGCGCCACTCCGAGCGCGAGGTCAGGATGACCACGCCGTTATGGTCGGTTACCAGCAGTTGCTCGGGGGTTTTGCCCCATAGGCTTTCCGTGTGGTCCAGGTCGACCTTGGTCACCAGCACGCCAATGACTTTTTCACCATCACGTACGGCGGCGGCGAAGAAGTACCCGCGCTTGGCGGACGTGGTACCCAAGCCGAAAAATCGCCCCAGACGACCGGCCATGGCCTCGCTGAAATACGGTCGGAACGCGAAATTTCGCCCGACAAAACTGTCATGTTTGTCCCAGTTGGACGCGGCGATCGTATTGCCCTGGGTGTCCATCAGGTACATGACTTCGGCACCGGTCTGCAGGGCGATGTTTTTCAACAGCCGGTTGGCATTGCCTTGAACGACACCGTCATTCGGTGCCATCAGGTCCGCGCGCAGGGCGGGCAGGTCGCCGAGGATCTGCGGCAGCACTTCATAACGGTGCAGGGTGCCCAGCAGGTTGGCGACGTACAGGTCGAGGGTCTGGCGGTTCTGCCCGGCCAATTCGCTGCGGTAGTAGCGCTCGGCCAGATGTTCCAGCGGCCACAGCAAGGGCGCCAGGCACAGCGCAAGCAGGGCCAGGCTACGCCAGCGGGGTCTGCGGGGAACGGTGGGAGTCATGAGCTCAAGCGCCTGTGGGTACAGGCGCATTATGCCTAGGCTTGTGCGGCAAGACACTCGCGCAGCGCGGTTTGCCAGTCGGGTTGGCTGACGCCCCACTCGCGTTGCAGGCGCTGGCCGTCCAGGCGCGAGTTCAGCGGTCGGGCGGCCGGGGTCGGGTAGTCGCTGGACGGAATCGGCAGCAGGTTGGCGCAGGCCTTGCCCTGCGCGCGCAAAGCGTCGCCAATGGCCTGGGCAAAACCGAACCAGGACGTTTCGCCCTGCGCGCTCAGGTGATAGGTGCCCCAGGCGCCGGATTGTCCCGCCTGCCAGCGTTCGATCAGGGCGCGGGTGCTTTGGGCGATGGTACCGGCCCAGGTCGGCGCGCCGATCTGGTCGGCGACCACGCGCAGCTCCGGTTTTTCCTGCAGCAGGCGTTGCATGGTCAGCAGGAAGTTACGGCCATGGTTGGAGTAGACCCAACTGGTGCGCAAGATCAGGTGCTGGCCTTGCACCGCCGTGATGGCCTGTTCGCCAGCCAGTTTACTTTGGCCATAGACGCCCAGCGGGTTCGGCGCGTCGTCTTCGTTGTAAGGCGTGCTTTTGTTGCCGTCGAACACGTAATCGGTGGAGTAGTGAATCAGCGCAATGCCCAGCTGCGCTGCTTCTTCGGCCAGAATGCCGGGCGCCGTCGCGTTGATGGCGAACGCTACCTGCGACTCGTTTTCAGCTTGATCGACCGCAGTGTAAGCCGCGGCGTTGATGATCAGGTCGGGACGAACCCGGCGTACCTGCTGACGCAATTGCTGTGGATTGGTCAGATCGAACTCGGTGCGCCCAAGTACTACCAATTCGCCAAGTGTCTTCAAGTGATGTTGCAGCTCGGTTGAAACCTGTCCATGTTGACCGCTGATAAGAATTCTCATGGAAACAGGTCGACCTCCTGCAAGGTTTTGCCGAGCTGGTCTTTGGCTGACAGTTGCGGCGCTTCGGTCAACTGCCAGTCGATGGCAAGTGTCGGGTCGTCCCAGCGGAGGCAACGCTCGGCCGACGGGTTGTAATAATCCGTGGTCTTGTACAGGAACTCGGCAACATCGCTCAGCACCACGAACCCATGGGCAAAACCTTCCGGTACCCACAGCTGGCGGGCGTTTTGCGCGGATAGGCGCACCGCCTCCCACCTGCCGAAATTCGGTGAGCTGCGACGGACGTCCACCGCGACGTCGAGCACTTCACCGACCGTTACCCGAACCAGCTTGCCCTGAGTGTTTTCCAGTTGGTAGTGCAGGCCACGCAGCACGCCTTTGAGCGACCGCGAATGGTTGTCCTGAACGAACTGGCGCTTGAGCCCGGTCGCTTCCTCGAATGCCTTGGCGTTGAAACTCTCGTAAAAAAAACCGCGCTCATCACCGAAAACCTTAGGCTCCAGGATCAACACGCCGGGCAGGGCGGTTTCAATCACCTTCATTTGCTCGCCTCAGCCAGTTTGAAGAGGTACTGACCGTACCCGGTCTTGCCGAAATAGCTGGCGCGCGCCAGCAGGCAATCGCGGCTGATCCAGCCATTTTCGTAGGCGATTTCTTCGAGACAGGCGACTTTCAGCCCTTGACGGTGCTCGATGGTCTGCACGTATTGCGAGGCATCGAGCAGGCTGTCATGGGTGCCCGTGTCCAGCCAGGCGAAGCCGCGGCCGAAGCGCTCGACCTGTAGATCGCCGCGTTGCAAGTACGCATTGTTGACGTCGGTGATTTCCAGTTCACCACGAGGAGACGGCTTCACGGCCTTGGCGATCTCGATCACATCGTTGTCGTAGAAATAGAGGCCGGTCACCGCATAGCTGGACTTCGGCGCCTTGGGCTTTTCCTCGATCGAGAGGGCACGACCCTCGTCGTCGAAATCGATCACACCGAAACGCTCGGGATCCTTGACCCAATAGCCGAAGACTGTGGCACCGGATTCACGCTTCACGGCTTGTTTCAATTGGTCGCCGAAGTGCTGGCCATGGAAAATGTTATCGCCGAGGATCAGGCACACCGGATCATCGCCGATGAACTCTTCGCCGATCAGGAAGGCTTGGGCGAGGCCATCGGGCGAGGGCTGCTCGGCGTAGCTGAAATGCACGCCGAACTGGCTGCCGTCACCCAGCAGGTTGCGGTATTGCGGCAGATCCTGGGGGGTGGAGATCAGCAGGATTTCCTTGATGCCGGCCAGCATCAGCACCGAGATCGGGTAGTAGATCATCGGCTTGTCGTAGATCGGCAGCAGTTGTTTCGACACGCCCAGCGTGATCGGGTGCAAACGCGTGCCCGAACCACCGGCCAACACAATTCCCTTCATCATGCGATCAACTCCTTGGTATTGAAGGCGCCCAGTCGTTCGCCCTGGTAGCTGCCGTCCTGAACGCGGCGGCACCACTCGAGGTTTTCCAGGTACCACTGGACGGTTTTGCGCAGGCCAGTCTCGAACGTTTCTTCGGGCACCCAGCCGAGTTCGCGTTCAATCTTGCCGGCATCGATGGCGTAGCGCACGTCATGGCCCGGGCGATCCTGGACGAACGTGATCAGATCGGCGAAGTTCGCCACGCCTTCGGGTTTTTTCGGCGCCAGCTCTTCAAGCAGGGCACAGATGCCGCGCACCACGTCTATGTTCTTCTGCTCGTTGTGGCCGCCGATGTTGTAGGTCTCGCCAACCACGCCTTGGGTTACCACCTTGAACAGGGCACGGGCGTGGTCTTCGACAAACAGCCAGTCGCGAATCTGCAGGCCGTTGCCATAGACAGGCAGTGGCTTGCCCGCCAGGGCGTTGAGAATCACCAGCGGGATCAGCTTTTCGGGGAAGTGGAACGGCCCGTAGTTGTTCGAGCAGTTGGTCAACAAAACCGGCAGGCCATAGGTGCGCTGCCAGGCGCGGACCAGATGGTCGGACGCTGCCTTGCTGGCGGAATACGGCGAGCTTGGCGCGTAAGGCGTGGTTTCGGTGAACAGGTCATCGACGCCGTGCAGGTCGCCGTACACTTCATCGGTGGAAATATGGTGGAAGCGAAAGGCGCTTTTTTCAGGCTCGGCCAGCGTGTTCCAGTAGGCGCGAGTGGCTTCCAGCAGGCTGTAGGTGCCGACGATGTTGGTCTGGATGAAATCCGACGGGCCGTCGATGGAGCGGTCGACGTGAGATTCGGCTGCCAGGTGCATGATCGCATGCGGCTGGAAGCGTGCCAGCACCGCGCTCACGGTCGGCTGATCGCAGATGTCCGCCTGGACGAATTCGTAGCGAGTGTCGGTGGCGATGCTGGTGAGCGATTCCAGGTTACCGGCGTAAGTCAATTTGTCGAGATTGAGCACTTCGTGCTCGGTGTTACGAATGAGGTGTCGAACCAGGGCAGAGCCAATGAAACCGGCACCGCCGGTGATGAGAATACGCATGTAGGCCAGCCTTTATCTGTAAGAGCGTTGAAGCACATGAGCATAGCTTGTCGGCAGCAGACCAGAGGTGCAATAGCGATGTGAAAGCTATTTGAGATTTGGTCCGTACTATGGGGGTTGATTATCGACCGGCGCAGTGGCGATATAAGCGCCTAATAACATTTCAGGGGTCGTTCCATGCCGCTCGCCACGTTGATTCATCGCGCCAGTTTGCCCAGCCCGCAGGTGTCTGCGGCGCAAGCGCTAGAGCTGCTCGAGGGGCATTACGGGCTGAGCGGTCGCCTGCAGTCTCTTGGCAGCCAGCAGGACCTTAACTTTCGCGTCGACAGCGCCGAAGGGCGTTTTGTACTGAAAATTTGCCGGGGCGACTATTCGTCGCTGGAGCTGCAAGCCCAGCACGCCGGGCTCAAGCATGTGGCTGAGCACTCACAGGTGCAGGTGCCGCGGGTGATAGCGTCGCGGACCGGCGCTGATCTGCTCTCGCTGGAGATCGCAGGGCAAGCGGTGCATGTGCGTTTGCTCGAGTACATCGAGGGGCAGCCGCTCACGGCGCTGGAGCATTTGCCGAGGTCAGTGGTGGCCGGCTTCGGCCGGCTCTGCGGTGAAATGGATCTGGCACTGGCCGGTTTCAGCCATGCCGGCCTGGAGCGCACCCTGCAATGGGACGCCCGCCACGCCAATGCGTTGATCGCGCACTTGCTGCCGGTGATCAAGGACGATGAGCAACGCGCCTTGATCGCGCAAGCTGCCGCGCAGGCAGATCAGGCCTTGCGGCCACTGGTCGACAAGTTGCCGGTACAGGCCATCCACATGGACATCACCGATGACAATGTGGTCTGGCAGCGTGATGCGCAACGCCAGTGGCAATTGCAGGGCGTGATCGACTTCGGCGACCTGATCCGCACCTGGCGCATCACCGACTTGTCGGTAACCTGCGCGGCGCTGCTGCACCATGCCAATGGCGACCCTTTCTACATCTTGCCGGCGATCCAGGCCTATCACGCGGTCAATCCGCTGCAACAGGAAGAATTGCTGGCCCTGTGGCCGTTGATCGTTGCGCGGGCTGCCGTGCTGGTGCTCAGCGGTGAACAGCAGGTCAGCATTGATCCCGGCAATCAATACAGCCGTGACAACCTGACCCACGAATGGGAAATTTTCCGTGTCGCCACCTCGCTGCCCATGGCGTTGATGGAAGCCGCCATCCTCACGTCCGTGGGGCTGCGCCTGCCGGAGATCGGCAGCGAAAATTTTGCGCCGTTGCTGCCCAGCCTGGTCGGGCGTGAATTTGCCTTGATCGACCTGGGTGTCCTGAGCCCGCATTTCGAGGCTGGCAATTGGGAGCAGGACGGTATCGATCAGCGCCTGCTGGACGAAGCGGCTGCTGCTCACGGTCTGGCGGCCAGCCACTACGGGCAGTATCGGTTGTCCCGCACGCGACCGGACAGCGCCAACGAGCCGGATACTTACCCGTTGCATGTCGAGTTGCGTGTGCCCCACGGCACCGCCGTTGAATCGCCTTTTGCCGGGATGGTTCACCAACCGGCGTCCGGTGTGCTGCAGCTCGATGGTCCTCAACTGAGCGTGCGCCTGTGGGGCGTGACACCTTCGCTCCACAGTGGCGCGGCGCTGGTCAAAGGCCAGGTATTAGGCACCGTCAGCGGGCCGTTGCGGGTGCAGTTGTGCCGAGGTACTTCACTCGACGCGCCGTTGTTTTGTACGCCGACCCGAGCGCCGGCCTGGCAGGCGTTGTGCCCCTCTCCGGCCGCGCTGTTGGGACTGGCCTGCGATGCACCGGCAGAGCTCGATGCGCAAACCCTGCTGGCGCGCCGCGATGCCAGCTTCGCCCGCACGCAAAAGCACTACTACGTCGATCCGCCGCGCATCGAGCGCGGTTGGCGCAATCACCTCATCGACATGCAGGGCCGCTCTTACCTCGACATGCTCAACAACGTTGCGGTGCTCGGTCATGGCCATCCACGCATGGCCGCGGTGGCGGCCCGCCAGTGGTCGCTGCTCAACACCAACTCGCGTTTCAACTATGCAGCGGTGGCGGAGTTTTCAGAACGTCTGTTGAAGCTGTCGCCGGACTCCATGGACCGGGTGTTCCTGGTCAACAGCGGCAGTGAGGCCAATGACCTGGCAATCCGTCTGGCGTGGGCCTACAGCGGGGGGCGCGACATCATCAGCGTGCTCGAGGCCTACCACGGCTGGACGGTGGGCGCGGATGCGGTTTCAACCTCGATCGCCGACAACCCCAAGGCCCTGAGCAGCCGTCCCGACTGGGTGCATCCGGTGCCAGCGCCGAACACCTATCGCGGTGAATTCCGCGGCCCCGACAGCGCCCCCGATTATGTGCGCAGCGTCGAACACAACCTGGCGAAAATCGCCGCGCAAGGCCGCCCGCTGGCCGGTTTCATTTGCGAACCGGTGTATGGCAATGCCGGCGGCATTTCGCTGCCGAAGGATTACCTCAAACAGGTCTACAGCCTGGTCCGCGCCCAGGGCGGTGTGTGCATCGCCGATGAAGTGCAGGTCGGTTACGGGCGCATGGGCCATTTCTTCTGGGGCTTTGAAGAACAGGGCGTGGTGCCGGACATCATCACCATGGCCAAAGGCATGGGCAACGGTCAGCCGCTGGGTGCGGTGATCACCCGCCGGGAAATCGCCGAAGCGCTGGAGGCCGAGGGCTACTTCTTCTCGTCGGCTGGCGGCAGTCCGGTGAGCTGCCAAGTCGGTATGGCCGTGCTGGATGTCATGGAAGAAGAAAGGCTCTGGGAAAACGCGCAGGTTGTCGGCGGGTACTTCAAAGAGCGACTTGAAGCACTGATCGATATCCATCCGTTGGTGGGCGCGGTGCATGGTTCCGGTTTTTACCTGGGCGTGGAGTTGATCCGCAACCGCGAGACCCTGGAGCCGGCCACCGAAGAAACCACGGCGTTGTGCGACCGCCTGCGCGAACTGGGAATCTTCATGCAGCCGACCGGGGATTACCTGAACGTGCTCAAGATCAAGCCACCGATGGTGACTTCGCGCCGGAGTGTGGATTTCTTCGTGGACATGCTTTCGAATGTATTAGGGGAGGGGTTGTAACCAATTTTTCTGGATTTCCACAGACCCTGTGGGAGCGGGCTTGCTCGCGATGGCGTTGTGTCAGCTGATGAATTCTTTACTGACACACCGCCATCGCGGGCAAGCCCGCTCCTACAGGGGATGTGATTATTCAGATATTTATCGGTTTTATTTCGAGTTTTTTTCGGCTTACTGATGGTTTTCGCTTCTAATACCGATATTTATCGGCTATAAAGTCGCACATACCGAGGCGTGGATGAACCATGCCCAATCGTCGCGCACTTGCCCGGAGATGATCCATGAGCCGTATCGTTACCGTCGCCGCCACCCAGATGGCCTGTTCCTGGGATTTGGAAGCCAACCTGGAAACCGCCGAAAGACTGGTGCGCGAGGCTGCGGCCAAGGGCGCGCAGATCATCCTGATCCAGGAACTGTTCGAGGCACCGTACTTCTGCCAGAAGCCCAACCCGGATTACCTGCAACTGGCCACGACCGTTGAAGACAACGTCGCCATCAAGCATTTCCAGAAGGTCGCCAAAGAGCTGCAAGTGGTGCTGCCGATCAGTTTTTATGGGCTGGCGGGCCGCGCGCGTTTCAACAGCATCGCGATCATCGACGCCGACGGCACTAACCTCGGGATTTATCGGAAAAGCCATATCCCGGACGGCCCTGGCTATCACGAGAAGTACTACTTCAACCCGGGCGATACCGGTTTCAAGGTGTGGGACACCCGTTACGCGAAAATCGGCGTGGGCATCTGCTGGGACCAGTGGTTCCCGGAATGCGCGCGCAGCATGGCGTTGCAGGGCGCGGAAATTCTGCTCTACCCGACGGCCATCGGCAGTGAGCCGCACGACAAGACCATTTCGTCCCGTGATCATTGGCAGCGCGTACAACAGGGCCATGCCGGCGCCAACCTGATGCCGCTGATCGCCAGCAACCGCATCGGCAACGAAGAACAGGACGGTTACGACATTACCTTCTACGGTTCGTCGTTCATCGCCAACCAGTTCGGTGAGAAAGTCCAGGAACTCGACACAACCGAGGAAGGCGTGCTGGTCCACCGTTTCGACCTCGATGAGCTCGAGCACATCCGCAGCGCCTGGGGTTCCTTCCGCGACCGCCGTCCGAACCTGTATGGTGCTATCAAAACCCTCGACGGTTCTCTGGAGTCCTGATCGTCATGACCACACTAAACAGCACCCCCCGCGCCGACGGTTTCTACATGCCGGCCGAATGGGCCCCACAAACCCAGACCTGGATGATCTGGCCCGAGCGTCCGGACAACTGGCGCCTGGGTGGCAAGCCGGCGCAAGCCGCTCACGTCGCGGTGGCCAAGGCCATTGCCCGGTTCGAACCGGTGACCGTCGCCGTATCCGCCGGCCAGTACGAAAATGCCCGTGCGCGCCTGGACGTGCCGAATATTCGCGTCGTGGAAATGTCCAGCGACGATGCCTGGGTGCGCGACACCGGTCCGACGTTCGTCATCAACAACAGTGGCGAAGTTCGTGGCGTGAACTGGGACTTCAATGCCTGGGGTGGTTTTGAAGGTGGCCTGTATTCGCCGTGGAACCGCGACTCGCAGGTCGGCGGAAAGATCCTCGAAATCGAGCGCAGCCCGCGTTACCGCACCGAAGGCTTCGTGCTGGAGGGGGGCTCGATTCACGTAGACGGCGAGGGCACCCTGATCACGACTGAAGAATGCCTGCTCAACCGCAATCGCAACCCTCACCTGGGCCGTGAAGAGATCGAAGCGGTGCTCAGCGCGCAGCTGTCCGTGGACAAAATCATCTGGCTGCCGGACGGTTTGTTCAACGACGAAACCGACGGCCATGTGGATAACTTTTGTTGCTATGTGCGTCCGGGCGAAGTCTTGCTGGCCTGGACCGACGACCCGCAGGATCCGAACTACCCTCGCTGCCAGGCCGCGATGAAAGTGCTGCAAGGCAGCACCGATGCACAGGGGCGCCCGTTTACGGTGCACAAGATGCCGATTCCGGGGCCGCTGTACGCCACCGAAGAGGAATGTGCCGGTGTCGATCCGGTGGACGGCACCCAGGAACGCAATCCGTCGGTTCGCCTGGCCGGTTCCTACGTGAATTTCCTGATCGTCAACGGCGGCATTATCGCGCCGAGCTTCGATGACCCGCTGGATGGGCCGGCCAAGGAGATTCTGCAAAGCCTGTTCCCGCAGCACGAAGTGGTCATGGTCCCGGGTCGTGAACTGTTACTGGGGGGCGGAAATATCCATTGCCTTACTCAACAACAACCCGCGCCGCACAAAGAGTGAGTGCAGGCGTAACAGCCTGAGATCCTTACAAAATCGGTCGGATAAAGGTTTATCCCTGACCTTCGGCCAGAAGCCCGCAGCCCGCAAGGACTGCGGGCTTTTTTGTATCCGTCTGCTGACCGTCGCGACACCTTGGCACAGCTCTTGTATCTGTCATGAAGTGAAACGGGGAGGGGGAGAGCTTCGATGTTCTGTCATAAACCTTGGATAAGTTAGCCGCTCACGAACCGGGAGAGAGCGCGGACATGAACGCTGAAATGAACTTGATGAGCAAGCGGGCACCGCACCCCCTGGCAGTAAACAGCGAATCGCTCCAGGTTCTGGCGCACTGGTTGAAGTCCAATGGAACGCGTCAGATCAGGGAACCTGATCCGCGCCGGACAATGATCGAGCGTTACCCTGCTGGTTTGTTCAGCGAGGCGGAACTGGATGCGTTGTGGGATGTGATAGAAGGATAAGAAGAATAAACAACGGATTGATCAAGACGCTGCCAGGATGGCGGCGTTTTTTATGTCTGAGCCTGTGAGCCCTTCATTTCAACGGCGCTTATAGCTTTTGCGCCTATCTTCAGACGATTCATGAAATTGACACAGACTTCCGGGCCCGACTAGGATGCCCTCCAACGCCTGTGGCCAACCGCCATGACTCAAAATAATAAAAAGGCCCGCCGCGATGTTTCGTGGGCGGGCCTTTTTGTTTCGAGGTGAAAAAAGAGTGCATCAGCGCCGTTTCAGCCGTTCGACACAGCGCGTATCCACCCGTAATCAGGAAAAAAACAAAATGTTAAATAAGCGAATCAGTCTGATCGCTCTGGGGATGTTGAGCGCTACTTCGGCTATGGCCAACGACCAAGCCGAGTCCAAGGGTTTTGTTGAAGACAGCAGCCTTAAAGTGCTGCTGCGCAATGCCTACATCAATCGTGACTACAAAGATGGTCGCCCGGATAAAGCCGAGTGGGGTCAAGGTGCAATCGGTACATTCTCCTCCGGTTTCACCCAAGGCACCGTAGGTGTGGGTGTGGACGCGTTCGGTTTGTACGCGCTGCGTCTGGATGGCGGCAAGGGCCGCACTGGCGCACAAGGCATCGACTTCTTCAAGAAGGGCGACAGCGGCAACGCGGCTGATGACCTGTCCAAGGGCGGCGCCGCGGTCAAGTTCCGTCTTTCCAGCACCGTGTTGACCTACGGCGACCAAATGCCGGCACTGCCCGTGTTGAGCTACGACAACGTGCGTCTGCTGCCAGAAAGCTACACCGGTACTTTGATCACCTCGAAAGAGATCAAGGGCCTGGAGCTGAACGCCGGTCGCTTCACTGCTGAATCGCGCAAAAGTGCCGAAGGTCGCGACAGCGGTGGCCTGAAGTCGATCAACGTATTGGGCGGTAGCTACCAGTTCACCGAACAGTTCAAGGCTGCGCTGTATGCGTCCGACGTTGAAGACGTGCTGAAGAAGCAATACGTCAACGCCAACTACGTGTTCCCGATCGACAAGGATCAGTCCCTGACCCTGGACTTCAACGGCTACCGGACCAAGCTGGACAATTCCTACGTCCGCGAAAACGGCGTAACCGGCGACGACAACAAAATCTGGAGCCTGGCGGCTACCTTCGCTACCGGCCCGCACTCGTTCACCATCGCGCACCAGCGCAGCACCGGTGACAGCAACCTGGGCTACGCCTACGGCGGCTACCAGAAGGATCAAGGTCGTGTGGGCGATGGCGGCAACACCATCTACCTGGCTAACTCCTACTGGTCCGACTTCAACGCCGAAGACGAACGCAGCTGGCAACTGGGCTACGGCCTGGACTTCAGTGCATTCGGCATTCCCGGCCTGAGCTACAACGTGGCCTACGTACGCGGTGACAACATCACCACGTCCACCAGCGAAGGCGGCACCGAGCGCGAGATCTTCAACCAGTTCAAGTACGTCGTACAAAGCGGCCCGGCCAAAGACCTGAGCGTGAAACTGCGTAGCTCGGTTCTGCGTGTGTCGCAGAAATCCAGCGAATACAACGTCAGCGGTAACGAACTGCGTGTGTTCGTGGACTACCCGATCAACATCTTCTGATGATTGCTCGGTGATAGAAGAAAGCCCCGACTGGTTCGGGGCTTTTTTTCGTCTCGGGAGGGGCACATTTCGCGAAAAAATTGGTTGAGCACCCTACTTACCGAGTCTGCCACAGCACCTGTGGGAGCGGACTTGCCCGCGATGGAGGTCAACGGTGACGCGGGTCGTCTGAATGCCTGCGTTGTATGGACGTTTTTTCGCGAGCAGGCTCGCTCCTACAGAGATATACGCGCTTTTACTCGCCCCGATTATGCATCGGCGCCTCCAGCACCTTCACCACATCATCAATGATCGCCTTACTCATATCCTGCAAAAAATGCGACGCCCAGGCATGGCGGTCGCTGTCGCGAACCATGGCGGCGTCAGCTGCGAGCAGCTTGGAAATGTGCAGCAGATCCGAGGCGTGGGAGAGCGCGCTGATGATGGGAACATCCCGACAGACGCGGAACAGTGGCTCGTTGTCGTGGTAGCAGAAGGGGGTGTAGCCGATGGTTTTCAGATCGATGGGGCAGGTCATTGGGCACCTCCGGTTTTTGGGAGGCGGGCAAAGCTTGAGCAGGTATTGGCTGAGAGCATGAACAGATTGCGGGCATGCATGAGAAGAACTCCAAGTGGTTCCTGTATCGAAATTCGAGTTCTCAGGCCCGGTCGCTGATTTGGCAGCGACGCTTTGAAATTAGCGCGAGGGAGTGATGTGCGCAATCGTGGACAGGGCTATCCCGCAAGAAGAGTGGTTCGGATTGTTACGCCGATTGAACCCGAGAAATGACGATCCCAGGTAAGCCTCTTGTATCGTTGATCGACAGAGTGAACGTGCTGCGAAAGCCCAGTTTATCCAGCATGTCCATCATTGCATCGATCGTGAATTTCTCGATCTTGCCGGTGGCCAGTTCTGAAACGCGAGATTGCGCAATGCCCAACCGTGTCGCCGCTTCGCTCTGCTTGAGGTTGAGCGTTTTGAGGCAGTCAGTGATGAACATCGACAGCTCCATTTTCAAAGCCATCTTGCTGGCGACCTCATCATCATGGGTGACATGGAACGGACTTTCGAAGAATTGAATGGCCATGATTTATCCTTGAGCGTTTATCTAAAATTTAAGATAAGTCAAAGGCGAGCCGATTGACCATCTTTTCTCTACGCATTTTTTCTTGCTGGAGATAACCGATTACACCACGTAACTAATGATGTTCCCGCCCCCACCTTTATCCCCATCCCCCACACGCCTACATTTAGCTCCAACACCTACCCATCATCCCGATGAGCAGGTCACTGGAGATCTTCCTCATGCCATTTGTAAGCGTACGCATCACCCGCGACGGCGTTACCTCTGAGCAGAAAGCTCAGGTGATCGCCGAAATCACAGAGACGTTGCAACGCGTGCTCAAGAAGGACCCGCACCTGACCCACATCGTGATCGAAGAAGTCGACACCGATAACTGGGGCTACGCCGGGATTACCACCACTGAGTATCGAAAACAGCTGACGGAAGAGGGGGGCAAGTCGTGACGGCGCAGGTTTCCATCGACTTCATCTCCGACGTGGTGTGCCCATGGTGCGCATTGGGCGCAACGGCACTGGAGCAAGCGATTGCCAATGTGGCCGGTGAGATTTCGGTTGAGCTGACCTACAAGCCATTCGAGCTGAACCCGAACATGCCCGCCGAAGGCGAAAAAGCCGTCGAGCACTTGATGCGTAAATACGGACGCACCGCGCAAGACGTGGCAGCTGGCAAGGCCATGCAAATCGCTCGCGGTGAGGCCCTCGGTTTCAAGTTCGATCTGGAGAAGCGCAGCCATTTCTACAACACCTTCGATGCCCATCGTTTGTTGTTCTGGGCATTGCAGGAGGGGCGGCAGGTGGCACTGAAGAAGATCCTGCTGCGCGCCTACTTCACCGACGGCCAGAACCCGAGTGACCGCCAGACGCTGGTTAGCCTGGCTGCCGAAGCCGGCCTGGATGCAGCCGCGGCGCAAGAAGTGTTGGCCAGCGGGGCGTATGCCCAGGAAGTGCGTGAACTGGAAGGGTTTTACCAGCAGCGCGGCATCAACTCGGTCCCGGCCATGGTCCTCAACGGTCGTCACCTGGTGTCGGGTTCGCAATCGGTCGAGTACTACGAACAGATGTTGAGACAAATGGCCGAGGCCCCCGCCGAAGCCTGATTACTTTCTAAATCATTTCTTTATTTGCAGAGGTTCATCATGAGCAATTCGAAAAAAGTCATCGTTATCACTGGCGCCTCCCAAGGTCTGGGCGCAGGCATGGTCAAGGCATTCCGTGACCTGGACTACAAAGTCGTCGCCACCTCGCGTTCGATCAAACCGTCCACCGACCCGGACATCCTCACCGTGGCCGGCGACATCGGTAACCCGGAAGTCGCGCAAAAAGTCATCCGCGAAGCCATCGAACGTTTCGGTCGCGTCGACACCCTGATCAACAACGCCGGCATCTTCGTCGCCAAACCGTTCACCCAGTACACCGCCGAAGACTACGCCAACGTGCTGTCGGTAAACCTGAACGGCTTCTTCTACATCACTCAACTGGCCATCGCCGAAATGGAAAAACACGGCAGCGGCCACGTGGTGAACATCACCACCAGCCTGGTCGACCACGCCATCGACGGCGTGCCATCGGTACTGGCCTCGCTGACCAAAGGCGGCCTGAACGCCGCAACCAAATCCCTGGCGATCGAATACGCCAAGCGCGGCATCCGGGTAAACGCGGTCAGCCCAGGCATCATCAAGACGCCGATGCACGGCGAAGAAACCCACACGGCACTGGGCGCCTTGCACCCGGTTGGGCACATGGGCGAAATCAGCGACATTGCGCAGGCGGTGGTGTACCTGGACTCGGCCAACTTCGTGACGGGGGAAATCCTGCACGTGGATGGTGGGCAGAGCGCCGGGCACTGATTGTTCCGAGCCTGGAAATAACAAAGCCCTCGTAGAAGTACGGGGGCTTTGTTTTGTATGGGCAAGAATGTGGCTGCTTCACCCAACCCCTTCTCGTATCATCAGCGCCTTCGCATCTGGAACCGACTGTGTGAAATCGCTAACTGGAAAAGCTCCGGCTGCCCCTGATGGGACGAAGTGGGACGTAGGCGAGGCTGTCAATCAGCTCTCGTGGGACGACTTGCGCATCATCAAGACGCTCAGTGATTGCGGCAATCGTTCGGCTACCGCCAAGAAGCTTGGCATCAATGTATCCACCGTTTCGCGCCGAGTTGCTCAAGTTGAGCGAACGCTCGGCATCGCGCTGTTCGATCACCGCAAATCAGGGTATCTGCTCACCGCCGAGGGTGCTGAATTGCGAGCACTCGCCGAGCGAGTGGAGCTGGATATCGTCAGCGTCACGCGGCGTGTTTCACGTTCAGGCCAAGGCCCCCTCGGGAAACTTCGAATTACCACCAGCGACTCGCTGCTGCTGTACTTCTTCACCCCCATCATCGCGGACTTCAAGGCCCTGAACGAGGGGATCACCATCGAGGTGCTGGTGGGCAATGAAACCCTTAGCCTCGCCCGGGATGAATCGGATATCGCGATTCGAGCGACGAGAAAGCCTGCAGAAAGCCTGGTGGGACGTAAACTGGCGAACATTGCCTGGGCACCTTACTGCTGCGCCAAACAGGTGACTGGCTTGCCGCTTTTCGAAGAGGGCCAGGCATGGGTGTCATACTCTGCAGCGCTCTGCGGTTTGAAGGCGACAAGCTATGTCGAAAGCAGAGTCGCTGCTGAGCGCATCGCGTACCGCACCGATTCTGTTGCAGCCGCCAGCGCTGCAATCGCGGCGGGTCTGGGATTTGGACTGCTTCCCTGCATGTTGGGCGACATAACCCCAGGGTTGGTACGCGCCGGCCCGGTGGTGCCAGAGCTTCAGGATGAGTTGTGGCTGCTGACTCACCAGGACATTCGAAAATCGTGGCGGGTCAAAGCATTCATGACCTTCTGCGCCGCTGCGGTGGCCAGTCAAAAGCCCTTGGTCGAAGGGCAATTGATACTCCCGGTCTCCTAGATCGAAACCGGGAGTGCAGCTTAGATGTCTCGGGCGCCAATCACGGCCTTGCACACGATCTCAATCAGCTGCGGACGCTGGGCAAGTCTCGACACCCCAATGATATTGCTCGCGCACTGAGGCCGCTCAGTGCCATAGGCCGCTTTGCGCACTTTGCCGACCACCGCGAACGCAGCGTCCATGTCCAGCACATAAAGCGTTTCCTCGACAACGTCTTGCATCGTTGCGCCATACAAGGCGAGCAGCTTCGAAATGTTGTCGTAAGAGACCCGCATCTGCTCTCCCATCGAAGAGAAGTCGCTGGGCTTGCCGTCGGCGTCCAACGGCGCCGGGGCTACCAGATTACCTTCCTCGTCATGGTTGAATTGGCCTGACACGTAGATCTCGTTTCCCACCCGCCGTGCCTGCGGATAGCCATACGCCTCTTCCCAGGAAACGCCCCAGTAGGCGGTCTGTTGGTTGAACGGTTGTGAAGCTGACATTGCATCCTCCTGCACATGACGGACCGGCTTGATCCGAATGGGCGGATGCTAGCAGTGTGAACGCGTATTTGATGGCTCATAAATGAGCCGCCATGAGCGCAAAAATGCGCCACCGACAGGCGTCTTGATTAGTTATCTTTTGCTCGTCCTCAAGCAACGACGCTGAGGAGTGCGCTCGTGGCTACGGTAATGCCTGCAAGGTGCGGGCCCCGAGACTTGTTCGATTGAACATCATCAAGCTGAAAGGAAACAAAAATGAACAATCCTAAAACTGAAGTCCTGACTCCGCTCAATAGCCAACTGATCTTCATCGATCAACAGCCACAGATGGCCTTCGGCGTTCAGAGCATTGACCGGCAAACGCTGAAAAACAACACCGTTGCCTTGGCCAAGGCAGCGAAGATTTTTAATGTCCCCACCACCTTCACCACGGTCGAGACAGAAAGCTTCTCAGGTCACACCTACCCCGAGCTACTCGCTGTGTTCCCGGACGCCCCGCTGCTTGAGCGCACTTCCATGAACTCCTGGGATGACCAGAAGGTACGCGATGCACTCAAGAGGAATGGCCGCAACAAGATCATCGTCTCCGGCTTGTGGACCGAGGTCTGCAATGCCACCTTCGCCCTGTCGGCAATGAACGATGCCGGCTATGAAATCTATATGGTTGCAGACGCCTCCGGCGGCACCACCAAAGAAGCACACGACTACGCCATGCAGCGCATGATCCAGGCCGGCGTGGTACCGGTGACCTGGCAGCAAGTGCTGCTGGAATGGCAACGGGACTGGAAGAACCGCGACACCTACGACGCCGTAATGGAACTGGTAAGGGAACATTCTGGTGCCTATGGCATGGGCGTCGACTACGCCTACACCATGGTGCACAAAGCGCCAGAGCGCGTTCAGCATGGCCCCACCCTGGCGCCTGTCGCTGCATCTGTCTGAGCCATCGCCAGCCCCTGCCCTGGGGGCTGTTCACAGACTTGCGAAGGGTGCGCAATCGACTGAACCGAGTCAACGAGCCTGGCCTGGAACCTCTGGGTATTACCAGTGCCCAGCGCTGTTCGAGCCAGGCGCTCGCATCCTGTTACCTGGAAGAATGGATGTGTATGAACAAGGACCAATCTACCGTGCTGGCGACGCTCACACTGGCGTCGACAGGGCAGCTCAAATCCTGGCAGATAAAAACTGCCAAACAACTGATGCTCGGCAGGCTGGATACCGGCATCTCAGTGACCGAACTCGCCGAAGCGTGCGCATTGTCGCGCAGTCACTTCTCACGCATGTTCAAGGAAAGCACCCGAATGCCCCCGCAGCGATGGCTGCGTGAACAGCGGGTCAAGAAGAGCAGAGCGTTATTGAAGGATTCCACGATGTTGCTCACAGAAATAGCACTGGAATGCGGCTTCAGCGATCAATCTCACTTCTGCCGCACATTCGTGAAGGCTGAGGGCATGACACCGAAGGCTTGGCAATCTAAATTGCTAATAGAAGCCCCCGAAGATATTCGGGAGTGAGGAGAGTTGGGAACGTTCTTTACACCGCGGTCGCAACCGGTGGTCGTGATGATGCTGCTGTTGGGTTGAGGTTGCTTAGTTGTTGGTGTTTTGGGAAGGGCTCCAGTTGCCCCGGCCCGGCAGATCGTCGGTGGGGTTTATGGCCTTATAGCGAGCAGGCCCGTTCCCAAAGATTCCGGTGTTGGACAAAAAAGTGGACGATCTAGGAACAATAAAGCCCGCGTATTTCTACGAGGGCTTTATTGTGTATGGTGCGGCACCAGGAGTCGAATCGCTCAACAAGCACATGATTTATATATTGTTTTAACATGAGGCTATTAGTTACTACCTCATGGAATATCCTTAGCTTCACTTTCAGCCGCATGGGATCTATATCCCAGATGTGGGTGGCGGAACTGAAACGTGGGGTTGCCAGCTTTTTTGCCCGATCCATCTATACTCGAATAAACAAAAGTATGATGGCGAAGGGGGCATGGTGTATTTAATCAAATTTCGCTCTGGCGTTACGTTTTTTCGCCGGCCAGCTTCATGTGGCACACTCGTTGAGCACAAAAAATGATGTCACATGTCCGAAGACTTTCGGCCCTAATAAGCTGATTTAAATTTCTATGGGTATGGTAATGGAATCCGATACCAATGATAGAGCCTAGACAGAGAAAAGAAAGCCAGAAAATATCTATTTATAAAATTAAAACCCCAGGCGAGTTTGATGTGGACTCGCTTATCAGAAAAGGCTTTATAAAAGAATATGAGGGGGGAATACGACCGTTCTTCTATTGAAAGATAAACAATCCACACCGTCTTGGTCAGTGCATCTGAAGAAAGATTTTGGAGTGGGTGAAGTGAAAAATATAAGTAACAGTTTCATGCTTCTACAGAAAAGAGAAGATGAACTGTATGCAGTGTGTGGTGGATATGCGTTCAAATATTTAAAGGATCTCTATCATGATGATTTTGGTTTGGAGGTCGCCGTACGGTTAATAACAGATGCAAATAGTATAACGTCTTTCCATCAAAGGGCTTTGAGTGGCGCGATTAAGCAACTATACCATGCAGTCAAAGGATATAATCCAAACTTTGATACGGAGAATTATTCTAGGATGTTGCGGTTTGTGGAGGGTAATTCTGTATTTGAAGGTAAAAAGTATAAGGTTTCCGGTCGATCCTCTTTGGTTGTTAGGACAGAGCGTGGGCTTAAAAAAATCGATGAGATAATCGCTGATATTGAAGTCGTGTTAAGGGGGGAACCAAACGTTAAATTTCCTAAAACTTTTAAGCAGGTTTCTGATGAAAAAATAAAAGAGAAGTTGGATTCCGATTTTCTTAGCGAGCTTGCTGAGTTTCTGTGCGTACCTGAGGGTACGACAACAATCTCGTTGGAGCTTGATGACTTTGTTAAGCAAAGCAGTTGCGAAAATTTTAGGGTGAATATTAACGGAAAATCTGTAACTTTGAATTGTTTAGATATTGATGAGTTAAAAGATAGGCTTTTTGAAAAAATAGATCCTGCGGGCCTTGATGCTGAAAGTGTATTGAAGATCAACTTTACTTCAAAGGATGAAAGCGGAGAGCCAATCTTAGAGCGTGTGCCGATAGACAAAATTTGTGTTTATGAACAGACTATTGGCAACAAGAATTTCATAAGGTTAGGAGGGAAATGGCTGGAGATATTGGACGATATCCAAAGCTATATTGATGAAGAAATAGCGAATATCGAAGTGAGACAAGGTATTCTGCCTGATTGGGATAAGCGAATTTATAAAGAGGAAGGGAAGTACAACGAATTTGCGGCTGATAATAAAGGTTTTCTTTGTACTGATGCAGACTTTGTATATCTAAAAAACGGACAAAATAAATTAGAGCTTGCTGATTTATTTGATAGTGCAACGAAAACTTTTTATCATATTAAAAATACTTGGGGGAGTAAGTCTTCATATTTTTTTAATCAGGCTTCTGTAGCCATTGAAACCTTCAAGAAAAGTGCAACGTTTCGAGAAAATATTAGGAAGAAGTGGCCTAAAGAGTTTCCCGGTACATTCAAGCTGGGGCAGTCTACGGTGGTCATTGGTTTTGCAATAACAGAAGATAAGCACGCGGACTTTCCAAATAATTTGTCATATTTTACTAAGTTGAGCTTGATAAACAATATTAATAAGATGGCTCAGTGTAATGTTCAAGTTGTATTGTCCCCTATTAAGCTGGTAGTCGGAGATTAGGTTCTTTAAAATGTTTGGCGTCGCTATGGGGTGCAGCATATATGCCATTTAAAGGTGTGGGTTTATTGTTAGCTTCTCTTAATAGCCTTTCCAGTCGGATTTGTTTGGCCATAGAGATTTTGCATCTTTGAATGATTGAATTTCGATTTTTGAAGCGATTTTACGGAGGCGTATCACGCCGTTTGTAGGACTGCTAGTCCAATAGCTTCCACTTAGTTTTAAGTTTAAATTTGATAGTTGAAGATCGCCCGCGCCGTTGATAAGTGTCGTTCTACCTTGATATTCGTTTTGTAACTCATATACATAAGCTAAACGGAAAATCCCCGTTTTTTTGTTTTCAAGTATCGCTTCTACTTTTGATTCTCCAACCTGGTGTTCGGTTAGGCTTCTGATTGAAAGAGTAAGATATGACTGTTTTACTATAAAAACAATTGGTAGTACAAGTGCCTGGTTACGCTCATCTATCTTGTAGTTTGAAGAAAGCTCGCCTATCCACGTTCCTTCAAGCACTGGCCGCCCCAGCCATTTGGGGATCTTCCAAAATTTCCAAACTAATTTGTAGAACAGGAAAAATAGAACTGATGTGATAGTGATGCTGGAGGAAATCCATCTAAAGCATTGAGTTGCGTCAGGGAGTTCCTGGGGAGATGTATTAATTGTCGCAAATATTAAGAAGAGTAGAACTGTTAGCGTGCCAAAGATTTTTTTAAGTGACGATAATTCGTCAGAGGATAAGGTTAAGTTCTGCATGTTAAGTCCCGGGTTCCATCCGAAAATATTTCTATAAAGTTGGTACTGCTAATTAGAGCAGTGCACTCTACGAATGTTATTTTTGACATTGCCATCGCTGATTTGTGGCGAGCACCAACCGGTAAAGCGCCTGGATATGGCTCGCTGAACAGATCGAAACTAGGAGCTACGTACTGACAAATGTGCGTTAATTTGAAGGCTGGGTATTCAATAAGGTGAAAGCCATCATGCCAGTCAGATTCTTTTTGAGATATTTTCATTAATGTCTGTGCAATAGCGTCCTCTCCAACGATTGGAAGCTCAGGCTGAAAAAGGCTTTCATCTCCAAGTGCAGATATGGGTAAAGCGTTTAGCTCACGATAAAATATAATACCCAGGCCGGTAAATGATGAACCTGAATTTTTGGATATCGACTCAAGTAGCCTAATAATGCTTGCGTCTATCATAGAGATTTTCACACATAAATAGACGTTAAGACATTCCGACTCTCGGCATGTCCAGGTTTTTCTTTAAGAACCAAAAGGAAGCTATTCTCCTTTGCTACTTGTATCAGTAGTTCATCCATTGCAGCGGAAAGTGCAAGGAGTCCTTCAAATTTCTTCTCGTCATCAAAAATTAGTCTTGATTTGTCTGGGACTCGTAACGTCCTTGCGAACGCTTTGTCCTGCCAAAGAATGTCCAGGAATCGCTGTGCCTCAGCCAGTATCGTCAGCTCATATGCCACGCCATTTCTGAACTGTTGCATATCGGCGTGGTACATACATGCTGTAATGTCGAAGCTTGATAGGTTAACTTTTCTCCCGTCTTCCTCGATATCTGCCTTCACGCTTTTACAAAGTCTTATGGCCTTTCTGAGACCGCCTCCGGTTGTATCACATAGGTCTTTGACCAATTTAATGTGGGTAAATGGCCAGTTATCGATTGTGATATCGGCTGCCTTATCATAAATTGTTACGGCTCTATCATGTTCAGTGTTACTGCTTTGATAGGCTGTGGTGTTGAACCAGTGCGATGAAATTATATCTACAGGGCGTGGAAGTGATCCTCCGGTAAGCTTGATGGCTTTACCACCGGATGAATCAATGTTCACTGCAGGAAATGCCAGCCTCAATTGTCGTTCGCTATGCGCTCGTAGCTCAATCAGGACCTCTTTTGAGTTGCGGGATGAGAGGTTATATCCGCCGCGTGTGCTAACTATACCTGCGGGATCGAATGTAAAAAAATCGGTCCTTAATGTAAGTAAGTCCACGTCGCTTACACCTCTAATATGGACATCAAGGGGAACAGATCCTTGAAGTCGATATTCAGTAGGGATGCCGATGGTCTGTAAGCGGGTAGATAGTTGGTTGCGTACTCTTTCAGCTGTTTCTAAACTGATTCTCGTGTAATCTGCGTCAACTGGCTGCATAGCACCAAGAGCATAAGTAGTTGAAGGTTTGTCTTTGCTTCTGCGTTCCCATGCTTCAGCTGTTCTACTTTTGTTATTGATGAAATCCTTTGCGTCTTGTGTTATATGGTCGAAGCGATCGGTCCCGTTTCTACGAGCACGTAATCTAGATAAACGCTGATTGATATCTGTCATTTTTTGCTCCTAGTAAGTTTTAGTTTTCCGAAGCTTTGCCGGCCGTAACCGTTGTAGTATTCACCCTCCGCTGTATCTAATGTTTTGCTGAAGAGTATGTCTGCAAAGCCAATGTGGCTATGTAACTCCGGCTCGCCTAGTTTTGGGTCATTTTTGTAGTTGTAGAGCAGTCTAAAGCCTTCGGCTTCGTCATGCACTATAGCTGCCGTAATACTGTTAGATCCAGATTGAGAGGTTTTAAGTCTAATTCGTATCTTGTCCCAACTTTGTAAAATCGTAACTTCAGCGTCCCATGAGTATATCTCTTTGCCATCTACTGAAAGTGACGAGCCTTTACAGTCCCAAGATCCTTTGAGATTTGGGACTTTTAAAAACATAGAAAAATATTTCCAGCACCATGCATATTTATTGAATATCATATATAGCACAGTGAATACTGTGCCCGCACTAATTAGCGAAAGTACAGTTGGAGGAAGGTTGGCTGGCAGTCCGAATTTCTTGGCAATATCTATTGCAGACAAAACGAGAAAAACTATCGCGCCTGAAATTGCTGCGGCTGCAATGCTTATATATCGCCCTATTTGTGCACGGTTCACGCCGCCTAGTAATGAGTATTCGTGATCCATAAATCCCTCATCCTTTTGGCTTAGTGGATAAAGCCAATATTACAAAATGTTACGATTTTTATGTGCTAGCGATTGTGGCGCTTTAGAACTTACGCTTTGGGGGTAGTGCCATGCTCACATGGATAGTGCTTTTTTTGGAGGTTTTACTCTCCTCCTGCTGCACGCAGACAAGAATAATTCAGCTATGTGAAACAACACACTATTTTTATTGCTGGAAGTCAGCGGATGGCTGAAGGGGGGCAGTTGTACCTAGATAACCCAGGGTTTATCTAAGCGTGTGATGATCAGCTTCAGCGTCAACCTATAGTAGGTCACTGTTGATTTTTTATGATGTCGCAGTGCTTGTGTCAGATACCAAATGAGATGCTTTCGCCTCCAAGTCCATGGGTTATCTCGGTGCCAGCGATCAGAGATCGCTGTTTGAATGGCTTTTGCCTGGCGTAGGTGGCGCTCGCGACTGGCATGCGACCCGGTTAGAACTCCTGCTAGGAAAAGCTCCATGTCGATGGGTTTACTCATACTCGACCACCGATGTATGCCGAGACCACATCGATTCGACCGTGTCCCAGCTCATAGCTGATTTGTAATCTTGCCTCTCGATCAAGGCGCGGATCGAGCCGCGTGCACCCGCCACCGTTGATGGGCGCTAGGTGGTGGGTGATCTGTTTATAGCGTTCGCACGCATAGGCTGCACGCAAATCGTGGAAGCCTTTTAGGTTGTACTGATGAAGGATGTCCCGTGCGGGGCGGACGATTTCCCGTTGAAAATCGAGGTAGCTTTCGTTTGGTGCCAGCAGGTTGCGGCTACCACCGGGTGTGACCTGTTCGGCGTGCATGAGTGCTTCGCGAATATGCTCATCCACCCTGATCCTGCGAGGTGCTGTTGCACCGCCGCGGCCACCTTTGGTGCCGTCCTGAATGTTAATCTTGCCGAATTGTTCGGCTTCACGTTTCAAGCGTGGCAGGTCGGCCAAGACGGCCTCGCGCAAGCGCATGCCGGTGGATCGGGCCAATAGCACAATGGCTGCGGCGCGCGGCAGCTGGTGTTCGCACAGTGCGTTCACGACCCCCTTAACCTGTTCAAGAGCCTGGCCTTGCGGTGTTGATATTCGGACTGTTGTGCGCTGCATGCCCAGCGCCTTGCTCGGACTCGATACCTTCACATACTGATCACCGCGTAGTGCGGCGAGGGTCCGGTTCACGCTGGACAACCGGTTTTGCGCAGTCGCGATGGCAATCTCACCATGTTCAACTTGCTGTCGCAGATGTTCGGCGTAGTCCACCAAGGTCTGCCGATCAATTTGTCGCGCATCGTTAAACCCCGGCCCATCCTCCGACCGACATCAACGAACAAACGCCTGCCAGCGATCACTATGCGCCTTGACCGTGCCGTAATGCCCGCCGCCAAACAGATCGCGCAACGCCTGTGGCCCGGCATAACTCAGTTGCCGTCCATATCCAAAATTCCGCCCATCCCGTCTACCTACCAATGCCATGATCAAACTCCTGTCGAAGCCAAATCTTTGAAACTTTCCCCACGTCATCCCGCCACGAATGTTGAGTGTTATCAGGGATCAAGGCCCCTGCGACCTGTGAGGGTTGTCCACTAACGCGGGACTGGCGGCTCTTTACGACCGGGAGCTTGGGCATCTCATGACCTGGCCTCCTGAACACCTCTGAAGAAGTGGGCGGGTGGAGGCTGCACTGGCTGACGAGACCAATGCCGCGAGATCCTGAATCGGGTGAAGGCAGTGAAGCGATGACCGGGGCGTGCCTGACTGTCAGTCAGGTGCAGTCCATTCCGTGGGCTGCGGCACCATCATCTGCTTCGCTGTTGCTGGTGATTTCGGTGTTTGTCACGCCGATTGTCACGAGGGGGAATGCCGCAAAGCCTTGTACGAGTTGGGCTGCAGCAGCGGTAGGAGCGCCCGTCTCTTTCCGGGAGAAAGAGACGGGCGCAGGTTGGCGCAAGGATATGGCCAAGCGGATAGGTTGCTGCAGGGCAGCTAAAAAGGAGTATGAGTTGCCGCAGTGGGCACTCTGGTAGAAGTGGGCATCCATCACATCGCTGTGACCGTGCGAGCTACCGGACGCTAATCGCACTTTGGGAGAACCACCACGGTGTGGCGTAGCCTTAAAGGTTCTGGCTACCTGGGTTGCTGTCGACGACAGCGCTTTGCCCGATCTTTTCTACGCCTGTGGATAATTCGGGTCAAGACTCCAATTTTCGGGAGTTCTGCGACTGTGGATGAAATTATCCACCGGTGGAAATCAGTGGTTTTCCACAGACAGTTGTGTGGGCTTTAGATTTTTTAAGTGAGGTCCATCCAAGCAGGGCGGCTTTGCAGCCCTGCTTGGATGGACCCGCGTGGACAAGCGGATCACTGCGAATTGAAGACCGAGCGCTTACTCGGTTGCGCCACGTTTTGCTTTTAGGCGAGTGACGTTCACTCCGGTCTGGTTCGCGAATTCGTGTGGAGTGACATGCTCTTGCCTGTTGGCCTCCAGGTACCGGCTCCACCAGTTCATGATCAGCCTGCGCTCCTCGATGAACTCGGCCTTGTGGATGTAAGCGGCGCGGACGTTGTTGCGTTCCTTGTGGCTCATCTGCCGTTCAATGGCTGTCTCCGACCACAATCCTGACTCGATCAGTGCGCTGCAGGCCATCGAACGAAAGCCATGGCCGCAGATTTCGGTTTTGGTGTCGTAGCCCATCTTTCGAAGCGCGCTGTTCACCGTGTTTTCAGACATGGGTTTCCAGGGCTTGGTATCGCCTGCAAACACCAGGTCGAATTTACCGGTGAGGACGTGGATCTGTTCAAGCAGGGCCACGGCTTGCGGCGATAAGGGTACAAGATGGATATCCCCGGCCATTTTAGTACCCCTTGTGGAAAAGGGGACGCCGTCCAACGCGGGACGGGTGTCGGGAATCTCCCAGGTGCCGCGCTTGAGGTCAAATTCGTTCCAACGGGCAAAGCGCAGTTCACTGGAGCGGACAAACACATGCAGCGAGAGCATGGCCGTCAGCCGGGTAAGTACGCGGCCGTTATATCCCTCAATGCGCTCCTGCAATTCAGGCAGACGCGATAAGGGTAACGCTGGGCGGTGAACAACCCTCGGGGCTTTGATCAAACCTTCAAGGTCGGAGGCAGGGTTTGCCGCGATCTGTCGAGCACGCTTCGCCTCGCGCATGATGCTTTGCAGGTTGTACCCTTAAAGCTACGTCAATTGTGCCGCGCTCCTGGATCGCTTCCAGAGGTTGCATCAGGTCATGGGTGTCCAAGTCGACAATAGAGCGAGCGCCGATCAGTGGAAAGACATGGGTTTTGAGGCGGCTCAGAACCGTCTTGGCATGGCCCGGTGCCCATTTGGCAGACATCGCTTTGTGCCAGTCCAGTGCCGCGCTTTCAAAGGTTCGGCCTTGGATTGCGGCCTGCGTCTTAGCTTGGTGTTTGGACTCTATGGGGTCGATGCCTTCCGCCAACATCCGCTTGAGCTCCAGGCGCTTGTGGCGCGCATCGGCGAGACCAACCACGGGGTAGTTGCCGAACGAAGTCAGTCCTTCGCGTCCATCAGGTTTTACATACCTGAGACGCCAGCCTTTACGGCCATTGGGTTGGACGAGGAGGTAGAGGCCGTCGCCGTCGAAAAGCTTGTAGGCGCGGTCGGTGGCTTTGGCTGCGCGGCAAGCCGAATCGGAGAGTGGTGCAGTGGTGCGCGACATAAGGGTACTCCTCCCTTTATCGAATGACCTTACCCCTATATCTATCCCTAAAACGGTCGGAATCCAACAGATTTTGACGGAATCTGACGGAACGCCAAAACGAAAAAACCCGCCAGAAGGCGGGTTTTTCGGGGGTTCCAGAGACTTTGAAAGCTTTCTATGGAACCTTGTATGGTGCCGGCACCAGGAGTCGAACCCGGGACCTACTGATTACAAGTCAGTTGCTCTACCAACTGAGCTATACCGGCGTGTTAGGGCGACGATTATAGCGATTGGGCGGCTTCTGTAAACCCCTGAATTCAGACTATTTTTACGTGGGTGTCGGGCCGGCCTCGCGGATGCTTGCGCGGGGCCGGCCGGGGGTGGATTAGACTCCGTTTTTGACCGCGTTGATCAAGTCCTGGCTCAGCACCTGGGCGGGCGCGACCTGCACGCTTTGCGTGTAGAACGGCGGCAGGTTCTGGGCCAGTGTCGATAACGTTTGTGCCGTGGTGTTGCCTGGCAGCAGCACGTATTGCAGGTTCGACGGATAGCCCTGGGGCACCGGGCCTTCCATGGTGGAGCCGTAGGCGCCGAAGGTCATGACGGCTTGCGGGGTTGTCGGGTCGGGGGCGTAGAGGAAAACGAAGGTGCCGTACTTGGGATGGGTCAGGTATTCGCCTGCTTCAGCGCGCACGGCCGGGTCGGGGTCGTTCATCAGGGTCCAGCGCATGACCGCGTAGTTGCGGGTGGTTTCCATGAAGGCTGTGCGAATCGGCGACTGGTACTCCGCTCCGCCCTGGCACACCAGCAGGTTGCCGAATGGATCGATCAGTGCCACCGAGTTGAACACCTTGCTCTGTTGCGCGGTTTTGAGCAGTGGCGGGGCGAGTTCGGCGCCGGGGTCGCGTGGGTTGGCCGATTGAACGGTCAGCGCGAACGGGCTGAGGGCCGTGAGTGCCTGGCGGACTTTGCTGTTGGCGGGCAAGGTGGCGGGGTTTTTCAGCTGATCGGGTGGCAGGCCGCTGTTGTTGCTTGCGTCGCGCACGGTGTTGACGCTGGCGGAGAAGATTGAGCTGCAGAGAAAGAACGCCGCAGAATCGATGCTCTGGCCACCGAACACCGGGCTGGTCGAACCCTGATACGCCCGGCTGACCGGCGCTGCAATGGCGTAGTAGGCCCAAGTGCTCTGCGCTTGCTGGCGGATTTGCGGAGGGAGCGTCGGAAAGTTGAACTGACTGTTGTAGTTGATGCCGGCGTAGTCATCGATCGCGCTGACGGCGACGTTGAATCCTGCTGTCAGCAGTGAACCGGCGCACATGGCGCAGGGGTCCAGCGTGGTGACGATGGTCAACTGATTGGGTGGGGGCAGGCTCAGCCGCGCCGCATTCTGGTAATACCAGTCCACCAGTTGCCGCTCGCCGTGGGCGGTGGGGTCGTGGGGCAGGAAGAAAGTCGTGGTGTTACCGGGAAACGGCATCAGCACGTTGTTGTGCATCGCGGCGATCAGTTCGCCCGTGCCGTTGTTGATGATGGCACCACCCACGGCGAAGGTCTGTTGCAACGCGGCGTAAATGGCTTGGTTGGCGACGGTGTCGACGGCTTCCTGCGCACTGTTCAATGTGCTCATTTTTTCTCGCTCCTTGCTGTCCTTAAGCGTCAGTGAGTTCTGACGTTTGGCAACAATAGTCGAGGATTTCCGGGTGGTTTATGTTCTTTTGGCTTAATGCTTATGCACAACGGAATGTCTGTTGCACTTGACGCCGCGCGAAAATGTGGATCCGTTCTCATTTGACCGCAAATAACTGTTTTTGCGGTTTTTTCTACCCATGTACGAAAATTGAACAGATTGGTTTCAGCAGTGAAACAGGCGAATAGATTGGATCCATGATTTTTAATCAACAGAGTTATCCACAGGCTGCGTAGGATTAATCGCGTTCGGCGAGCAGCAAGAAATTACGTGGCGTGAGCGGCGTTTCGCAGAAGGTTCCGAGGCGAACGGTGTAACCCTGCTGTCTGAGGAAAAGTGCTCGATCCAGCACCAGCCAAAGCTCCAGTGGGCGACGGAAAAGTCCGCGCACGAGCTCCAGGTTGCGCACTTCAGCCAATCGCCTCCAGCCAGCGGCTTCAACGGCCGGCCAATCCTGGGTTCCGATTGTGGATAACTCCTTGCGTGCGGCCAGATGATGGCAGTACACGGGGAAGGGTTTATCCAGCCAGGCGCTGGGCAGCGATGGTGTGGGCATGTATTCATCCACACCACGCAGTTGCCGCTGCAGCAGATCGAATGCCAGGCGGCGTGCCATGGAGGTGTCGCGCTGACGGCGGACGCGAGCACCGGCGGTGACGGTTTCACTCATCGGCAGTGCGAGATCGTCGAGATTGAGCTGTAGCTCGGAGCGAGTCGCCACCGAGGATATCGGCTGATAGTGCGTCAGGCCGATCCGGTTATAGCAGCACGGCGCAACAGCCAGTTGTTTGCAGCCCACGGCGCTGGCGAGCTGGATCAGTCGCACGTGCAAATCGCCACAAGCGTGCAGCGCCACTGGCGTATGGTCTGCGCTCAATAAAGCGGCCACCTCGGCGGCGAGCACATCTTGCTCGACATGCCGTGCAATCAAATGATGACGCTCGCTGAGGGCCTGACCACTCACAACCAGGGCCGGATCATATTCAACGCACGTGAGATCCTGACCGGGTTGCAGCAACCGTCGCCCCAGGTGGCCCTTGCCGGAGCACCAATCCAGCCAGTGTGTTGCAGGCCTGGTGAACGACAACCGACTGGCGAACGCCGCGATCTGCTGCCATTTGCGCCCCGGAACATCGACATTTAACCGATGCCCGGCTGCTTCGAGGGTGTGCCCTGGCAATTGCCCCACTGCGCTGAGTTCAATGGATCGCGCCGCCAGCGAAGCAAACGGCTCAGGTGCTTGTTCCAGAAACGCGGGTTGGTTATGCGCGCTGTCCGCCGCTTCCAATGACCTGGCACGCAGCCGTGCGGCCATCTCGGGGTAGGACGCTTCCCAAGGAAGTCGCAGATGAGTGAACGGCCTGGGTTTCCACAGCGCCTGATGCTCGACCAGAAAAGCATCCAGCGCCATGAAGCGGGCGAGCAGAGCCTCGCCCGTCAGAACATCGCCATCAACGACCCTGGCAGGCATCGACGCGCAACCAGCGCTCCAGCTGCTTGAAGCCGTGCACCAGGATAAAGGTCATCAACAGGTAGAACATGCCGGCGGCAAAGAAGATCTCCACCGGCAAGTAGGTCCTGGCAATGATGGTGCGCGCCATACCCGTCAGTTCCAGCAGCGTCACGGTACTGGCCAGGGCACTGGCCTTGAGCATCAGGATCACTTCGTTGCTGTAGGCCGGCAGGCCGATGCGCGCCGCACGGGGCAGGATGATGTAGAACAATGCCTTGCTGCGGGACATGCCCAGCGCGCGCGCCGCTTCGATCTCTCCCGGCGGAATGGCCTGGATTGCACCGCGCAGGATTTCGGCAATGTAGGCGGCGGTGTGCAAGGTCATAGTCGCCGTGGCACACCAGAACGGATCACGCAGGTAGGGCCACAACGAACTGTTACGGACTGCGTCGAACTGCGCCAGGCCGTAGTAGACCAGGAACAGTTGAACCAGCAGCGGCGTACCACGGAAAAAGAAGATGTAGCCGTAGGGAAAAGCCCGCACCCACCACAGGCGCGACGAGCGTGCGATGCCCAGCGGGATGGCCAGCAGCAGGCCGGCGATGACTGCGATGGCCACCAGTTCCAGGGTCAGTGTCGCGCCCTGAGCCAGTCTCGGCAGCCACTTGATGATGACTTCCCAGTTCATTGGGTGCTCCTCGCGAAGCCGCGAGCGGCGCGTTTTTCCATGAAGTGCATGCCGGCCATGGCAAGTACGGTGAGGCCCAGGTACATGAACGCGGCCACCATGTAGAAGGTGAATGGCTGTTTGGACACGGTCACGCCGATCTGCGCGTGGCGCATGATTTCTTCCAGGCCGATGACCGACACCAATGCGGTGTCCTTCATCAGGATCATGAACAGGTTGCCCAGCCCGGGCAGGGCGATGCGCCACATCTGCGGCATGATCAACCTGGTGAAGATTCGCCACTTCGACAGGCCCAGGGCCACGCCGGCCTCACGATGACCTTTTGGAATGGCGAGAATTGCGCCGCGAAACACTTCAGTGGCATAGGCACCGAAGCACAGCCCCAGCGCAATCACGCCGGCAGCGAAGGCATTGAGTTCAAGGTCGGGATTGCCGAAGAACTCACCCAGGGCACGCATCAGGTTGACCGTGCCGAAGTAGATCAGCAGCACCCAGAGCAGTTCCGGGATGCCACGAACCAATGTCGAATAAGTGCCGCCAAGCCATTGCAGGGGCTTGTACGGGGAAGTCTTGGCCAGGGCGCCGAGCAAACCCAGCACCAGCCCCAGGCATAGGGCCGAGAGTGCCAGTTTTACCGTCATCAGCGCGCCAGCGGCAAGCGCCGGGCCGAATCCGTAGAGGTCGATAATCATGTATTTCTTTTCAAATCGCGGCAGGCAAGGCCGGGGACCTGCGGCGCCGTCAAGCGACGCAGGTCCGGCAGGTCAGTATCAATAGATGCTGAACGGGAAGTACTTGTCGTTGATCTTCTTGTAGGTGCCATCAGCGACGATTTCTTTCAGCGCAGAGTTCAGCTTCTCGCGCAGCGGGTCGCCTTTACGCACGGCGATACCGATCTTGTCGCTTTCTTCCACCGGGTCGCCCTTGAATTCGTAGGATTTGCCAGCGTCGCTTTTCAGCCACTCGTAGTTGACGTATTTGTCTGCGAGGATGCCGTCCAGTCGACCGGAAGTCAGGTCAAGGTAGGCGTTTTCCTGGGTGTCGTAGAGTTTGGTTTCGACGCCCGGCATGTTGTCTTCAAGCCAGGTGCCTGCCAACGTCGCGCGTTGTGCGCCGATCACTTTACCTTTCAGGGCGTCTGCGTCGGTTTTGAAGTCAGCGTCTTTCTTGGCAATGAACTGCAGTTTGTTCGAGTAGTACGGATCGGTGAAGTCCACCGCTTGCTTGCGCTCGTCGGTGATCGACATCGAGGAAATCAGGAAGTCGAACTTCTTGGCGTTCAGGGCCGGGATGATGCCGTCCCAGTCGGAGGTGACCACGGTGCAGTCGACTTTCATCTTGGCGCACAGGGCGTCGCCGATTTCCTTGTCGAAGCCGACGACGTTGCCGCTGGCATCCTTGTTGTTGAACGGCGGGTAGGCCGCTTCGATGCCCATCTTCAAGGTTTCGGCCATGGCGCCGGCGCTGAACGCCAGGGTGACGGCGGCGGCCAGGAAGACCTTTTTATAGTTCTGCATGTGGGTAGCTCCGTTAGCGGTTGCTGGACATGAATTGTTTGCAGCGCGCCGAAAGCGGGTTTTCGAACACCTGCTGTGGCGATCCTTGCTCTTCTACCAGGCCCTGGTGGAGGAACACCACTTCGCTGGACACCTGACGAGCAAAGCTCATTTCGTGGGTGACCAGCAACATGGTGCGGCCTTCTTCGGCCAGTGCGCGGATGACATTAAGTACTTCCTGGACCATTTCCGGGTCAAGGGCGGAGGTGGGCTCGTCGAACAGGATCACTTTGGGTTGCATCGCCAGCGTGCGGGCGATGGCGGCGCGTTGTTGCTGGCCGCCTGAAAGTTGCGCCGGGTAGGCGTGGCGCTTGTCGGCGATGCCGACCTTGGCCAGCAGGGCTTCGGCGACCTCGATAGCCTCGGCCTTGCTTTGGCCGAGCACGCGGCGCGGTGCTTCGATGATGTTGTCGAGCACGCTCATGTGCGGCCATAGATTAAAGTTTTGAAACACAAAACCAATCTCGCTGCGCAGGCGATTGATCTGTTTATTGTCGGCGGCGTGCAACTCGCCGTTTTTGGCGGCCTTGAGCTTGAGCTCTTCACCGGCGACCAGAATCCGCCCCTGATGCGGGTTTTCCAGCAGGTTGATGCAGCGCAGGAAAGTGGACTTGCCGGAGCCGGAGGAGCCCAGGATCGAGATCACATCGCCGTCACGGGCGGTCAGCGATATGCCTTTGAGCACCTCAAGCTGTCCGTAGCGTTTGTGCAAGTCGCGGATTTCAAGCGCGGGCGTGGCCTCAGCCATGTGCGTTCCTCATAGTGTGATGCGCTCCTGCTGTTGGCGGGCCTTCCTGACGAGGCGGCCAACCTAGCATAGCGTCTGAATGCCAGCCAACAGCGCTGCGGGCCCTAAACGCGCGGTGTGCGACAGGTTGTCGCATCGGCGCAGCAGACTGTCGCCCTGCTATCAACCGAACAGCCGTTTGAACCCTTCTCGCCTATGAAAAGCGCGACGGCATTCGCAAAAGGGGCGCGATGTTGCCAGCTTTGTCGGGGTGTTGGAAGCGCTAACCGGCCAAACGTTAGCGTTGCGCACTTTAATTGTGCGTCTGGCGATTTTTTAGTGTGTTTCTGGTGCGCTGATTCGTTACGAAAGTGAGTCGCAGGGTAACGCTCTGGCAAATTGCCATTAATCTCAATGAGTTGCGATGACTGTCCGGTCGCGCTCCAGGCCCCGAAGTTGAAGACTTTGAAACATTTTGGCGCAATATTTGCGTGCAGAATCCGGAACGCCCTGTTGGTTTCTTTTTACGAGAAGGAATGCCAGGCCGGGCAGAAGCACATCGCTTTCCTTTACAAAGGTAGTTTCAATGAGCAGTACCCCAAGCTCCAATGGCCTCGAACAGGGGCTCAAACCGCGTCATGTGACCATGCTGTCGATCGCCGGGGTTATCGGTGCCGGCCTGTTCGTCGGCTCCGGCCACGCCATTGCCGCCGCCGGCCCTGCCGTACTCCTGGCTTATGCCGCCGCCGGTATGCTGGTTGTTCTGGTCATGCGCATGCTCGGCGAAATGGCGGTCGCCTCGCCGGACACGGGCTCCTTCTCGACTTACGCTGATCGCGCGATCGGTCACTGGGCCGGTTTCACCATCGGCTGGCTCTACTGGTGGTTCTGGGTGCTGGTCATCCCGCTGGAGGCCAACGCCGCCGCGACCATCCTGCACGCGTGGTTCCCGGGTGTGGACATCTGGGCCTTCGCCCTGGTCATCACCATGTTGCTGACCGTCACCAACCTGTTCAGCGTGAAGAACTACGGTGAGTTCGAATTCTGGTTCGCCCTGCTCAAAGTGGTGGCGATCATCGGTTTCATCATCCTCGGTTTGGCGGCGATCTTCGGTTTCCTGCCGGGCAGCCAGGTCAGCGGCGTGTCGCACCTGTTCGATACCCAGGGTTTCCTGCCTAACGGCATGGGCGCGGTGCTGGGGGCAATCCTGACCACCATGTTCTCCTTCATGGGTACCGAGATCGTGACCATTGCGGCCGCGGAATCGAAGAACCCTGGCAAGCAGATCTCCAAAGCCACCAACTCGGTGATCTGGCGGATCGGTTTGTTCTACCTCGTGTCGATCTTCATCGTCGTGGCCCTGGTGCCATGGAACGACCCGGTCCTGGCCAGCGTTGGTTCCTATCAGACCGTGCTTGAGCGCATGGGCATCCCGAACGCCAAGATGATCGTCGACATCGTCGTATTGGTCGCTGTGACCAGTTGCCTGAACTCGGCGCTGTACACCTCGTCGCGCATGTTGTTCTCCCTGGGCAAGCGCGGTGATGCACCGGCCGTTGCCACTCGCACCAACAAGAGCGGCACGCCTTACTGGGCCGTGATGTTGTCCACCGGCGCGGCCTTCCTGGCCACGTTCGCCAACTACGTGGCCCCGGCCGCCGTGTTCGAATTCCTGTTGGCCAGCTCCGGCGCCATTGCACTGCTGGTGTACCTGGTAATCGCGATTTCGCAACTGCGCATGCGCAAGCAGCGTGTGGCGCGTGGCGAGAAAATCGTCTTCAGCATGTGGCTGTTCCCAGGCCTGACCTACGCGGTAATCGTTTTCATCGTCGCGGCCCTGACCATCATGGGCTTCCAGGACGCCCACCGCGTGGAAATCCTCGCGACCGGCCTGCTCAGCGTACTGGTGGTGGCAACCGGCTTGCTGGTGGCGCGCCGTCGTCGCAGTGAGCGTTTGAGTGCTGCTGTGGCGCGCTGAGGCCCTGGCCTGAGCTGTTGAAACGGAAAAAGGCCGCCTGTCAGCGATGACAAGGCGGCCTTTTTGTTTGGCTCGTGCCGCTTATTCGGATTTTTCTTCCGAAGCCTCCAGCGACCGACCGTAAACATCCAACGCTTCGCCAAAATCGCTGATGAACTGCGGATCGCTCAAAGCGGCCTGCGCCGCCTCGCGGTCCATTCCGTCAGCCCACATGTGGTAGTCGATCAGCATGTCGGCGGCCAGGTGGGTGGCGGCCATGGCTTCGTTTTCTGCGTTTTCCAGATCCAGCAGTTCCGGGTGATCGTTGATGATCCCGGAAAGGTCGTTCAGCAGAACCGAGAGCATTTCGCTGCGGTCGATGGCTTGCGCATCGCGCATCTTGCTGAACATCGCCAGGGTGTATTCCGGGATCGGTTCGGCGAGGTGGCCCTGGTCATCGTCCAGGGCGGCAGGTTTACGGCCGACCATGCGGATTTGCTTGGCTTTGGCTTTGGCGCGCTTGGCGCGTTTCTGTAGCTTGTTCGGGGAGGCCATGGGAGCTCAGTTCGATTTCTGTTGGGTTTGCGCGGCGATCGCGTCGGACGCGGCCACGTAGTCAGCCTGGAACGCCGGAGATTCGATCCACGCCAGGGCGCCAGCTTCGTCGGTTTCAGTGGACCACTGGCGGTACTCGATCAGCGCCGCGAGGATGAAGTCCATCGCGCCTTCTTCGCCTTCCTGCTCGTACACCAGTGCCAGCAACGGATCTTCGAGGAACGCGCCGCACATGGCCTGCTGACTGATTTTCTCGGCGTCGATCATTTTCTTGAACAGTTCGGTGAGATCCACCGATTCAAAATCGATGCGGTCGTCGTTCGGGTCCAGCTCCACCGGCGCGGCAGCCCGCTGGGTGCGGTTCTGCTTGGCCTTGGTTTTGGCGCGGGAGGCGCGTTTTTGCTGCTTGTTGGCGGAAGCCATGGTGTTGATCCGTATGCGTTATGAGGACTGTCTGCGCGGCACCAGCCGCCCGGGAGTGTCGGGTGCCAGTTCGCCGCTTCGCAGCCAGGACAATGCGATGGGCCATAGTGTGGCTTGGTATGCGCTGCGAAAAAAGGCGAAATGTCCGACTTGTTGCTCGGCGATGTCTTCTGGAGCGATGCGCAAATGGGTACTGGTACCGCCCGTGAAATAGCTGAGCAGGCGTTCGATGGCCGGGATTGTACCGTAGGGATCGTCTGTAACGCTGATTGCCAGGGTTTTCGCGGCCATTGTCGCGAAGGGCAGGGCACCGAGTCGGTCGATGAGCGCGCGACCGCTTGGGCGCGTTTCATAGCGGCGGGTGGGCGTACTCCAGTCACGGACGACCCCAGCCGGCGTGTCTTCGAGCCAGCCAAGACGTTTACCGGGGAAAAAACCGCAGAACATTGTGATCAGCGGCATCATCACATGCCATTTACCGAACATCCGCCAGCGATGAGCCGGCGCATAGTCGCGCCAGTAAGCGAATTGCGCGCCGACGGTCACCAGGCGCCGGATGACATGCCCGGACGCCCCCAGGCCCGCCGCACAGCCGCCGAAGCTGTGGCCGACAACGTCAATGGGCTGGCCGGGGAATTCGCGCTGGGCGCGCTTGAGCATCGCCTCGAAATCCAGCGCACCCCAGTCGGACCATGACGCCTTCAAGCCTTTCAGCGACTCGGGCCGCGATTCGCCGATACCGCGGTAGTCGTAGGTGATGACATCGAAGCCATTGGCAAACAGGTAATCGGCGAAGCGCGAATAGTGCCGGCAGCGCACCGAGGTGGCGGCGTTGATGATCACCACCGGGCGTATCGCGTCGGGACTTGCGTGTCGCCAGGTAAAGCCGCCGAGGATGAAGCCGTCTGCGGCGGGTTCCTTGAACGGAGCGGGGGAGGCGCAGGTTGGCAGCGGCGAGGCAATTTGCGTGGGCGCCAGTGAAATGTCCTGCGAGTTCATCACATGCAGACCTCTACGGGGAGTTGCCAACGATAGCCCTGGAGCGGTGGTTGAACAATCCATCCGGTTTCGCAGGATCGCTGCGACAGGTTCAACCTGTAGTCCAATTCGCAGTGACCCCAAGTACTAATCAATCTAAAACTTGGGCGCGCCGCAGCCCATCCAAAGAAGGTAACGGTTGGGCTCCATGGAGCCCGGGAGTCGTCCCATGAAACGTTCCCTTGCAGTCATTCTTCCCCTCGCTGCCGTTGGCCTGATGATGTTCTCGGTTGCGCTGGAAGCCGCGAGCTCTGAGCCTTTCGACAATGCCGGAGTGCAGATCCAACGGCAGGAGCAAAACGGAGTGGCTTATCTGTCCGGCGGTATCGGCGAGGACGAGGCGAAGGCCATCCAGCACGCGACGGGCTATAACCTGCACATGACCTTTTCCATCGGGCCTGAGGGCAAGTATGTGCCTGACGTCGATGTGGTGGTGCAGAAGGCACAAGGGCCGACAGTGTTGACGCTGAGCCAGGCCGGCCCCTTGGTCTATGTGCAATTGCCACCCGGCAAATACATGGTGGTTGCAACCCGTGGGGGGAGGCACGGCACAGCGCGGCGGAAGTCACCAACGGCGTGGCACGCAATCTTGTTTTTCACTGGAGTGGTGACGAGTGAAGCAAGTGCTATAGCGAAAGTCAGGGCGCGCCCACCACCTGCATTAATGCGACGCGCAATGGATTGGTTTCCACGCTCAGGAGCTTGATGGCCAAGGCGCAACACACCACGATCAACATGGGCTTGATCAATTTCGGGCCCACCCGTACAGCGGCGCGGGCACCCAATTGTGCACCTACGCAGGCGGCTGCAGCCATCGCGATTGCTATCGGCCAGACGATCACGCCTTTGGTGATGAAGACCGCCAGTGATCCTAGGTTGCAGGAGGCGTTGGCGAGTTTGGTAAAGCTCATGGCTCGCATCATTCCCAATCCACAAAGCAATACAAAACCGACGATGAAGAACGAGCCTACGCCGGGGCCGAATATGCCGTCATAGAATCCCAGGATGGGTGCCACCGTGAACGAAAACAGCAGAACGCCGATTCTTTTGCGCCGATCTTCGTTGGCCAGCTTCGGAGTGAGTGCGAAATAAACGGCGACTAGGATCAGCATGATCGGTACGGTGATCTCCAGGTATCGTTTATCCACTGAGCTGACGAGCAATGCGCCACTGGCCCCGCCGATAAATCCGCAGAGAATCAGAAAGCGACCATTGCGCCACTCGATCATCCCCTTGCGGGCAAAGGCGGCCGTTGCCGATAGCGTCGCCGAAGCGGCCTGAAATTTATTCGTCGCGATTGCGCTGATGGGATCAACGCCGGCCAGAAACAAGGCAGGTAGAGTGATCAACCCTCCACCTCCCGCAATTGCATCAAAAAATCCGGCGCAGAATGCGACGAGCGCCAACAGGCCAATTACATCCCAAGACATTCCATTTCCTCTTTCGCAGCACTTGATCGCATGATTGGTTTGTTCACACCCTGCGGACTCAACCTTGCAGCAGCAATGGGTCTTCTGAAATAACGATCGGGGATGAGAACTTGGAAAGCCCGAAAATTCGAACTAGAACCCGACTATTGTTTTTGATCACATCGCGGCAGTGCAGGGCGCGAGTGTTGTTGATGATCATGGCTGACTCCTGGTTGAGCATGTATTCGGTCGGAGCCGCCTCGGTATGCGGGCCAAGGGCCAGACCGGAATGGGAGCTGATTTCTTTGTGAGCTGGCTCTTCGGGGATTCTGGTCAGCCCGCCGCCCTTGAAGTTGGCGACCAACCGGATCATTTTCCCCTCGTTATCCATGTCATAGGCGAAGGCTTTGTGATCGACCAACTCGAGCAGAATCTGATTCCTGGCTGCCAGCCATAGGACTTCATGTCGGTTCTCCAGCGATCTCAGGTTCGGTAGTTCGTGGGGAGGAGGGGGAATCAGTGATCTTTCGCAGTCCCTCAAAGATCAACACGCAAACATGGCCTTCGGAATAGGCTCGCAGCAGTTCGCTTTGTTGCTTCGAGCAAGAGAGCTTTAAGGCAGTGGCTGCCAGAGCGGCTTTGGACCTCGCTCCCGACGTCTGTGGCCCCCCGATGCCGGCGAGCTCCTCGGCAAAATGGTGAATCAGCGTTGACTGCCGAGCATCAAAACGCAAAGTCCAGATGTCTGGCTGCGTTGAAGACTCAGTGGTTTTTGCGCCAGCTATCATCGCGTCGGTCATTGTCTACGTCCCAGTAGTGCAATCTGCTCCAGGTGATACGGCAGATCCTTGCTGATTCTGCTCAAGCCGAGAACGAGCGTATGTCGTCCTTTTCCGTGAATGCACACGGAGCGCTCCGAAAGTCGCGAGAGATTGTTGGGAGGGGAAACCCCGAAGGCAACGAATAGCCCGGCAAAGCGTCTTCTGGTTTAGGGGGGAGCGTGATAGACGCTGCGTCAAAGGCTGTGCAGGAGGCTGGAGCGGTGACTTATCAAATCCCAGGCATAAAAAAAACCTGAATCTTGCGATTCAGGGTTTTCGGTATTTGGTGCCCAGAGACGGAATCGAACCGCCGACACTGGCCGACATTGACTAAGCCCAATGAAATAGGGCGTTTATCTTCGCCCTCTCTATGCCTAGTGTACCTGTGTTGTGTACCCAGGAGAAGCTAGGCGCAGGAGGGGCCGCTTGGAGTCTGAATCCTCACTCCTCGCGAATAGCTGACATCACTCGTGATCGTCCTGCTTTGCTGAGTCTATGAAACGCAATGAGCAATTCGGCGGTTTCGTCATCCCCGGCGTAGAAGTAGGCAGCCGGAAGCTTCAGGACTTCAGCAATCCGCTCAACAAGTTCAAGACTTGGTACTCGATTGCCCTTCTCGTAGCGGTTCATGCGGGCACTAGCAGACATCGCATCTAAGCCCGCCTCCAACCCTAGACGCTCTTGCGACAGGTCGGCACGGATACGTGCTTCCTTCAGCCGTTTCGCAAGTACAGACATGACCATCCCGTCTAAATTCTTGATGGTCGTTGGTCTGGGTTGATTGGGTGCTACCGATTTGGTAGTTTTGCGGCTGAGCCACCTGATCCCGTGGTTTGCTGTTCTGGCCCTGGGAATCAATATTAGTGATGGAGGGATGCTAAATGGGAATTTTTGGGGGGGTGATGCTCGGTTATGTTTTAACCAGACTAACCAGCGTTCACGAGGAGTTAATTATTTCGCGTTCGCGGGAATTCATTGGAGCAGGAGGGGGGATAGATTCGTTGTCTCTCCGGAGGCGCATGGAAATTGAGACAAAATATCCAAAATGGTTGAGCAGATTGACAGAGTACCCTCGTCACGAAGTCACACGCTCGCTTATTAAGAATCTTCAGGTTTCTGATGCGGTAGGAAATGAACTGAGAAGCTCAGCTATAGGGGAGTTGTTCGAGATTTTAGTGAGAAAAGGATATGCTTTAGATGCAGAGTCGTTTGCTGCATATTACAGCTAGTGTGGTGTCGTTGATGTACATAAGTATGGTGTTTTATATATATGGTTTAGTAGGTTATTACCAAGATGCTACGGGTTTTTGAGCTGTGTCTTTGACAGTTTGCCCACGGGGCTTGCGCCCCGATCTTTGTAATTTTTATTTGCTGCGTTAGTTTCTCAATTCGTAGGGGTGTTTTCCAGTCTGACACCGAACCCATGATTGCAGCAGTTGGTCACGGTATTTATCGATCCATGCTTTCATTTCGGTATCCCACCTATGATCTCCTTTTGATCTCTCGAAAGGATCAATATTGTATTTGGCTAATGTGGTAGGTGAGTTTCTACTTTGTAGTAAGTGCACGTGAGGTGGATTGTGCTCTAGAGGGCCTGAGTACATTACAATTGGATGCTCGTTAAGCGAGTCAAGGACGCTGGAGTTGGAAATGACCTTTCCCCAGTCTTGGATCTCGGTAATCCAGTCATTTATATGAGACGTTTTGGAGATGTGGTCGATACTGCAATCGACAGGATCGTTAAAATCTCCGGTATCATTCAGTGTAAAGCGCTGTGCATTTATTTCCTTCAGTTCCCAGGTTTGATTTGGCAGTTGAAGGCTAATTGCCCAGCCATGCCCATGCAGGCTTGATATGAAATCGGCAAGTGTTAGTGCGTTGCCTGGGTTATTGCTGTGTCTGACTTCTTGGGTTAGATTGAAGTCCGGGGAAAGGGTTGTTATTCTTGAAAGTATCTTGCGGTATTTATCTTTTTGAGAGCCGGTATTTTCTCTGATTCGACTTAATAGAATTTTTCCGCCACAAGCTTTATTCATGGTTCCTTCGGGAACTGCTAACATCCCGTCGGGACGATGCTCAAAAATCGTCAGTGCCGTATCCACAAACTGGCTGACAGATTGGTTCCAGTGAGCCTCGCTGATTTCTTGATCTTCTAGATGTTCAACACAAAGCTCATTAAAAAAGAAGTTTAGCTTTTCCATGCGATTAGCTCAGCAATGATTCGAGGCTTTTATCCCATTCATCAAAAAAACCGTCCGGCCAGGAGTTTAATTCTCCATTTGGTAGGATGGTTGGAGTTTCTATAAAGCTGTCACCGCTTTGAAGGTCTCGTGTGAAATTACATATGCGTACATTGCTCGGTGAAATATTTTTTTCTTTAACGGCGAGCCTGACTCCGTTTAAAATATGATCGCTATGCGTTTCGACAATTATTTGTATGCCATCGGCTGCGCATTTTGCTAATAGCTTGCCTAAGGCTGCTTGTCCTCGCGGATGCAAGTGCGCTTCTGGATTTTCTAACAAGAGTAATGAGCCAGGAGGGGCGGCTAAGCATGCTGTTAAAATTGGTAAACTATAAGTCAATCCGTATCCGACATTGGTGGGTCGACGCCAGTTAGAGTCTTTTGCAAGCTCTAGCGTTGCATATCCAAACCGCAGTGCAACCAGGTCAGTATCGGATAACTTCTCCGCTTTCAGCTTTACTCCTGGACTTATCTGCTGAAGCCACCCGCTTACTTGGTCATTTAGTTTGTTGGTGGCTACAATTCTGTTACTTATAGCCCTGGCCGTTTCGTCAGCTGGCTTCGGGTATCGTCTTGACTCGGAGACCTCTATCTTATCTCCGTGCTCGCTTAGAAAATCAGGCGTGTGCTGGCCGTGGGTGCCCAAAAATCCAAGCTCTCGGTCTATTGAATTGCTTTTATTATACTGGGTTTGGGGTGTCAAACGATCCGCTTGAAGGTACTGAAAATGACATTGTTTTAAGTAATTTAAAGTGACTAATTCGGGGTCGTAAGTGTTGTCTATGCTTGTCTCAAGTGCGTCGCTGCCTTGCTGAGTTTCGGATTTCCAATGAGTGATTTTATCATTGAATTTTAATATTAACTCGATGCTGCTGGTCTTTGCAGAGTCACTGTGTACGTCATTTGAGGAACCTAACTCAACTAAAGGTCCTCGAAGGTGTAAGCGTGTGCGTGTGTCAAGTGAAAGGATTAAGCTTTGGCGCATTAACGCGATTGCTTGGAGTAAAGTGCTCTTTCCTGATCCGTTATAGCCGCTGAGCACAGTTAGCGCGGCCATAGGTATAGCTAGTTCTCGGGCGGACTTGAAGTTTTTTAATGTTAGGAGTTCAAGCATTTAATAAGGTCTCCTTAAAGATCTTCATTATTTCTTCAATCCTTGAGTTTGAAGATTCGGCATGGCCTGTACCCGATCTCAATACTGTGCTTAGTTTGCTTTTGGTCTCATCCATTTGCCGGCCAAACTTGCCTGAGACTATTTCGTTGTTTCTAACTAGGATGTCAACTTCTTGGTCGCTTAATGATGCAAGGCAAATAGCCTGGGCTTCAAATAATCCTTTGTTAATAGGTGATCTTTGCAAGGTGTGGTGGCTTTTTCGAAATGCGTGCTTGCCAAAAACTCTTACAGCAGCAAGGATGCCTTTCTCAAATGCGCTACGTGCTGTCTCCCAATTCTTCGCTGTCCAATCAGGTAATCGAGTTTCTACTGTGTCATTGAGGAATTTATCTAATACTTGATCTGCCGGGCGCATGAATGTTGGTTGCAGTGCCCATAGTGCAATAAAGCGTAGGATCATTTCCATGTCTTGCTGACGGTCAGTTGGGATTTTTTCACCAGTTGCATCAAGAAAAGTTTGGCTCTGGGCCATGCTTCTGATTTCTGATCGCCATTGTCCGGGGAATATAGCGTTGCGGATCTCTTGAGCGCTTAGAGGTAATCCCCCTTGATTGAGGCGAGCGAAAACGTTGAACATCACAGGTTTAGGGGTCGAGGCCCGAATGACGTTGACGTTTATTTCAAGTTCATTGATTCTTCGTTGGAACGGGCGCTCTAGTTCGGCAAAAGTAGAGCCCTCTTTTTCAATTAAATACTGTAATCCTTCCAGTCGAAGAGGATTTAGTTTTGATTGGGTGGCTGCGTTAAGGGCTAAATAATCAACGAAATGAAATATTGCACATAGCCTCTGCAACCCATCAACGACCTCAAAGTTTCCATCTGAGTCTTCGCTGAAGTAAAAGGAAGGTAGTGGTATCCTTAAAAGTACCGACTCTATCAGTCGACTTTTTCGAGGTGTATCCCAAAGGTTTGCTCTGCGTTGAAAGTCCGGCGTTAATGTTAGTTCGCCATGTTTTAAGCGCTCAAGCAAGGAGCCAATCGTTAACTTCCTATCCGCGATATCGACTGAGACAGGATCGAATGGGGTGCTAATCATGTCATGCTCATTGTCCCTTTCTTCTTCAAGGTCAAGAACATCGCCTTTGATGGCTTTAACCATTTTCAAAATCCTAGATAAACGCGTTCACTTGACCTTACTAAAGCATACGCTTTTAGCGGCGGCCCAATTTTAATCAGGATTTGGCAGCAGACGCCTAACACCATCTGAGCTTGTCCCTCCCCCCACACCTGCTCCTGAACTGTGCCAACAATGCCTATTTCATGGGGCTCAAGTTGGCTTTAAGTACGAAGCGGTGTCAAGCTTTGCCGATTATGTCGTACTGTTGACGAGCGTCTACAATATGATAATTTGCGGTCTACAGTTTGATAACGACGGCTGAGCCGGCAGGAGGGGGTATGGAAGTGGTCGCCTATTACAGGGTGTCTACAGCGCGGCAGGGTGAGTCAGGGCTCGGGCTGGACGCTCAGCGTGAGTACATACGTATAGCTGCGCACCAGCATGGCTGGAGCGTCGTTGCTGAGTTTGAGGATCTTGAGTCTGGTGCCACGGCTCCTGAGCTTAGGGAGCAGTGCAAGGCCGCTCTGGCAATGAGTCGGGCGCGAAAAGCTACGCTGGTCGTAGCGAAGCTTGATCGACTTAGCCGGGATGTAGAACACATCGCAGGCCTGCTTAAACTGGTGGACTTCAAGGTTGCCACGATGCCTAACGCTGACAAGTTTCAGCTTCATCTCTATGCGGCCCTTGCTGAACAGGAGCGAGAGTTTATCTCTCGTCGAACCAGAGATGCTCTGGCCTCGCTCAAGGCTCGGGCCGAATCGGGAGATGTTGCAGCCAGAGGCAAGATTGATCGTAGGACAGCAGGGCGTTTGGCTGCCAACAAGGTTGGGAATGGTGCAGCAGTCTCGGCTGTTCAGGTAAGGGCGGATCAATTTGCCGAAAGTCTCCGCAGTGCGGTGAAGGCTGCAATGTATGACGGGGTGGCTACGTTGCAAGCTCTTGCTGCATGGTTGAACGCCAATGGTCACAGGACGGCGCGAGGGGCCAGGTTCACTGCGACAGCGGTCAGTCGTCTCATTAGTCGCTTGGGAATGGCCTTTTCCTAGGGCTCAATATTGGCCTACTACATGGATAGGAAATTTGTGGGATGTGAGTATTGGCTCACTACTTGGATAGAAGGTGCTGCCTTTTCGTTGCGATGGAACGGCGGTCGTATCTATCTGGTCGGATGTATATCCATAAGCTCCCTGCTGGCTTGTTGATGATCGCCAGAGAGGATGGTCGGATAGTAGACATGGCAGATGGTTACTGAAGGACGGTAGGAAGGCAGACAGATGGTTGCTGAAGGATGAAAGTAAGGCATGACAGATAATTACTAAAGGATGTAGTAGGTAGAGATGGATAGTATCTGGTGAGCTTGTGTAATAGCTAATATATAGATATATGGATATATAGATATATAGATATATATATGTATATATGTATATATGTATATATGTATATATGTATATATGTATATATCTATATATGTATATGTGGTAATAGAATACGTCACTGACGGCCTAGACTTCTGTAAAATTTATATAGGATCTTTCTAGTGAGTTTTATTCTCTTATAAATCGATATTTTTAACCATCTACCACTAACCTACTGCAAGCCTGTGTAGGTGGATCATTGAGACTCACTAAATTACTATTCGTCCTGCGGCGTGATCAAAATATGTTGATATAAGAGGTGGGAGGAGAGCGATCACAAAAAATGCAAGCTCGCCAAAGCCTGTAGGCTCACCTCAGAGCACGTATAAAGCTACGCATAGCTACTGCCTTGTTTAGACGTGCGTTAGGTCGTATGAGTAAGTGGAAGCTTAGTCGCCCGTTGAGGGTTGTGAGGTGCTCGATTCGTTCTCACCTAAATCGGAGAGTGGTTTGGTTCGAAATCGCCGGGCGATATCACGAGCCGAATTCTCGATATAGGGGAAGACAGTGCTTTCCGTTATGTTAAGTAACTCAAGCTCATGAAGGATATGTCTCTTATTCACCACACGAATTCGCTTGACGGCAATTTCCTGTGTGCCATCTTCGCTCAATACGACATCGTGTCCAAACAGCAGGAACGCACCTGATTGGGAGGAGATGCGATCATTGCTGCGCTTGCTCTTTACGCATATAACTGAGCGTAAATCCTCTGGCAGTATCCTGGGTTTGAAGTAAGGTTTTTCGTTCCCGATGTAGTGAAGCAATCTCTGTATTTGAATCTGATCATTAAAGCGCTTAAGGTCCTCTTCGACGTTTGCTCCCGGGATATATCCGGTCTTTGGCTCTGCTGCTAACTCAAATGCTATCTGGTCCCGCTCACTTGCACTCATTAAGGCCAGATTAGCTAGGCAGCTTGCAGTGTCGGAGTCAAAATATTTGATCTTGTTCCTGTTAAGGTAAAACAAGATGACTTCGCCGGGTGCGTCGAGTTTGGTTTCGGACCAGACGGCGAAGAACAGGGCAATCAATGGATTGGCCGTGATGTCGAGTAAGCGTGTCGGAAGCGAGTAGTGCTGCATCCTCACCATTCGGTCTAAGGTCGAACTGTCCTCTCTGAAGTCGAACGAGTTTGATACTAGAATCTCTCTAAACATCGTGTGTTCGCTGTCACGATACAGCGGTATGCCTGAGGGGTCGGCTCGGAAGGCCGAGGGCATCAGTCTGTACACTGCATCCGAATGCCCACGATAAAAGCACTCCTTGTCGGGAAGGCTCAGCCCTTTTACCGCTGAGATGAAATCAGTTATTGAGGACACAGATATCTGGGATAGAGTTTCATCTTGAGGGGAAGGAGCGACCGTCACCGGAGGAGGCTCCTCAACATTGCCAGAAATTAACTCTGCCTGTCTGAGTTTTAAGAAAAGATCGCCTTGCTTGATTGCCCAATGTGTTCTAGAAAATTCCCACTCGTGTACTCCGAAACGTTTTCTGGTAGCAATGAACGACTGGAAGGGAATAGGGCCTATACCGCTATCGAGCTCAACAAAAATACGCAACGTATGCCGATCTAGTTCGATATCCGTAATCTTGGCAATCCATAGGTTTTCCTCTCCCTCATAAGCGCATAGGCAGGGAAGCGACTTGAGTTGTTCAATGTTCGAAGAGTTGATGCCTTCAAAGATTGATGCAATGTCATCGGGAGTGTACTCAAGGAATCTGCTCCTCGAAAATTCTTCGACCCCATCCTGCCAAGCGTCATGGGAAGCTGTGACCAAAAAGTGGAACATTGAGGCTCCATTGCGATTGCACTGTTTTTTCAGATGAAGAGAGCGTAGCTGCATTGTCGGGGGACAATACCGACTAAGGTAATGGGGCTAGAGGGAATTTCCTTAGCTCCTCTGCCATTCGGGTCAAGGGCATGTTCCCGTAATCTCGACCTACGCTACCGTTGCTGTGTCCCGTTAATGCGTCGTGTACTTCTTCGGGTATGCCGACCTGCCGACTTAGGGTTTTAAAGGTATGGCGAAAACCGTGGGAGGGGCTGGCAGGGCTTTGGAGGTCGACTATGTTCCGCAGGTACTCAGCCCACGCCTTGCCCCAGTTCGCACCGTAGAAGCCCGCTGGATTGGCTTTGAGCAGGGGAAACAATTGCCCATCGAGAGAGAGCGTCTCGACGTAGTCCAGCAGTCCAAGCTTTATGAGGTGGTCGTGTAGTGGCACCAGCCTCCGGCTACTCTCAGACTTCACTGTACGGCCCGCATCGCCGTTCTCAGGCTCTGCCAGTATTGACAGGTAGGGTATCCCTTCCTCGCTCCGCAGAACGTCTTTGGCGGCGAGCTGGGCGATCTCCTCGCGGCGTGCGCCCGTGTAGTACATCAACAATGGAGCCCAGTACCACGCCTTGCCGAAATTACGGCGGGGAGGGTTCCAGCCCTCCTGAGTAAATGCTTTGCTGTGAAAGATGGTTTTCAGCTCGGCCTGAGTGTAATCCTTTCGACGGCGTGAGCCTTTACCCGTAGCTGACTTACTGGCTGCTTTGGCGATGCCGGATGCTTCGACTGGATTCTCACTAATCCAACCAAGGCGAACGGCGTATCCAAGCACTGCCGAGAGCGCCCGCAGGCGATTTCGAATTGTGGCAGGGGCCAAGCGTTGGAGGCTTTTCGCGTCTGCATTGGCAATCAGTTCCGGGGCTGTCATGTTTCCAGCCCCCTTGGTTTTGACTGGGAGTAGGGCAAGCTTTGCCCGGTACTCCTGCACTTTTCCCCTGCTGATTGTCGAGGTTGGCAGGTCACCGAACAGCTCTATGAATCGTTTGATTGTGCTGCGGAATTCTTCGATGGTTTTTTTGGTGCTGCGTGTGTCCCCATCATCCAGGATTTTGGATTTTGCATAGGCTTCAAAAGCCTCTAGAACGGTTGGGGTTTTGGGTGTCGCATTCTGTTGAGCTGCAAGCGGCTCATGACTCAAGATCTCGACCTTTGCCAGCCAGTCGCCATCGGCACGTTGCTTGGCAAGATTCGAAAGCTTCAGCAGGTGGGTGTAAAACGCCAATTCCAAATCGTCGAGTGTTTTCGATCCCTTGGGAGGCATGGGAATACCCTCAGCTTTGAGCGACCTACGAATATTTACTCTGGCTGTAGCATGCCAATCTGTCTCGTCACCTTCCTCAATGCCCTGCTGAATGCTGAGCATTTCTTGATGCTCCTCCCATCCATAGCGTGTTTCCCAGCCGCTTATGCTTCCCGGTACGAGGTATGTGTTGAATTCACCTGTCCGCTCCATTTCGTCAAGTTGCGATCTGAACCAGCGGGCTGCGAGCTGCTGGACGTCACGAGCACTGAGCCCCTCCACTCCTGAAAGCCGGGCGCGAGCTGCTGAGAAGGCCTCTTCGCTTTTACTCCACTCCGAGGCAAAGCGAGCTTTCGCTTCGTTTGGATCGCGGGTGCTTAAGGAGCGTTTGTATTCCCTGCCAAGTGCTGGGCGCAGTTCGTCAGGGACACGGCGTCGTAGATAGAAAACGCCACTGGTTGGATGCTTGAAGGGTTGAGCCATAAAGGATCGAGGGCGACGTTGGGATGATCGGCTGATCATACCGCTGGAATGTGCCATGTGTACCCACCTTGTGTACCTGTTGGGTGGGCCTAGCAATGTTGCGGAAAACAAAAAACCCCTGACTTCTTTCGAAATCAAGGGTTTAGATGTTTTGGTGCCCAGAGACGGAATCGAACCGCCGACACGGGGATTTTCAATCCCCTGCTCTACCGACTGAGCTATCTGGGCAACGGGGCGCATTAAACGGGTTTTTCAGGGGGTCGTCAAGCAAGTTTTCAAAAAAAATTTAATTATTACCGTCGCTTACGTTCCGACCCCGATGCAATGGGGTTATTCAGCTGGCGGCACGTAGCCTTCAGCCTTGGCGTAATCTTCGCCCGAGAAGTACTTGTCCATTTCGCCCTGCAGGTATTTGCGATCCTCGGCGTTCATCATGTTCAGGCGCTTTTCGTTGATCAGCAGGGTCTGGTGTTTCTGCCAGTCGGCCCAGGCCTTGGCCGAGACGTGGTCGAAAATATCCTGGCCCTTGGCGCCCGGGAATGGAGCGCGCTCCAGGGCGGGCAATTCTTCTTTGTACTTGCGGCACATGATGGTGCGGGTCATGAGGACTCTCCTGCGTTCAATACGGCGGCCGCGCGTTCGAGCAAGGTTTTGACCGGGGCCGCAAGGCCCAGGCGCGGCGGGGTGGCGAGGTTATACCAGAGCCAGTCGGCCTCGGCCACGTGATGGCCGGCTTCCTGGACCTGGACCAGCCAGGGTTCGATGGACAACTGAAAGTGGCTGAAGGTGTGCACCAGGCTGGGCAGCGCCTGTTGCGCACCCAGTTCCAGCGAATGCTGCGAAGCCAGGTGCGGCAGGTCGTCGAGGTCATCGAGTTCCGGCAGGCTCCAGAGCCCGCCCCACAAGCCCGTGGAAGGGCGACGATAAAGCAGGATCGCGCCTTCTTCGTTGGCGAGCATCGGCATCAACGTGCGCTTCTGTGGCACGGCTTTGCGCGGCTTGGGGATGGGGTAACGGGTTTCGAGGCCAAGCATATGCGCTTCGCAGCCCTTCTCCAGCGGGCACAGCAGGCAACTGGGCTTGCTGCGGGTGCAGAGCGTGGCGCCCAGGTCCATCATCGCCTGGGTATAGGCATTGACGCGATCCTGGGGCGTGAAGCGCTCGGCGGCGGCCCACAGTTGTTTCGCGACCTTCGGCTCGCCAGGGTAGCCTTCCTGGGCGGTAAAGCGCGCCAGCACTCGCTTGACGTTTCCGTCGAGGATCGGCGCACGCAGTCCCATGCTGATGCTGGCAATGGCGCCGGCGGTCGACAGGCCAATCCCCGGCAGCTCGACCAGTTTTTCCACATCACGCGGAAATTCGCCGCCGTACTCGGCAACGACGATCTTCGCGGTCTTCTGCAAATTGCGCGCGCGGGTGTAGTAACCCAGGCCGGTCCACAGGTGCAGCACTTCGTCTTCCGGCGCGGCGGCCAGGGCTTCGACGGTCGGCAAGGACGCCATGAACCGGTCGAAGTAATTCAGTACCGTGCTGACCTGGGTTTGCTGCAGCATGATTTCCGAGACCCACACCCGATACGGTGTGATGCCCTGTTGCCAGGGCAGGTCATGGCGACCGTGGCGGTCGAACCAGTCCAGCACCGCCGTTGAAAACTGCTCGGCTCTCATCGCTTGAACAGCCCCTTCAGTGCGTTTTTCAGTTCAGGGCTGACTTTGTCGCCAAGTTTCTCGTCGATTTTTTCGCTGATCTTGTCGCCAGCCAGTTTGCTCGCAACCTGTCCCATGCGTTCGTTATCAAGACGGCAGGCCTTGGCCCCCAGCTCCAGCGGGCCACGGCAACGCAGCGGCCACTCGATGCCGACAAACTTGTCGCCGACCTGGCAGGCGGGATCCGGCATGGCACTGGTGTCGCCCTCGACGACGATGCCGACCCGGTAATCCATGCCCAGGACGCGCAGGTCAATGTCACCGTCGCCGTTAACCGTCATGCCCGGGATGCGCACCTTCAGGTCCGGGTTGCTGGCCACGCCATTACGGAAGGTCAGGTTGCCCTTGAGTTCCTGGAAGGGTGTGTCCTTGCCGCGTGGTTCGCCGCTGAGGGACTTGCGGTTGAGGGTGGCGATGCCTTTGCACAGTTGCTGTTCCAGGTTGGCATTGAGTAGCACGCCGTTATTGATGACGAAACTGGCGTTGCCATTGAGGGTGTCGATCAGTGCTTTCTGGCTGTTACCGGTGCCGGTCACATTGCTGTTGAGCGTGACCAGGCCCTTGACTGGCGGGTTCTTGCCCTGGCTTTCGAGGATTTTTTCCGCTGGTACTCTGCTGATGTTGGTCTGCAAGTTCAGGGTCGGCACGTCAGGGCGCACATCGAGGATGCCCTTGGCCTCAAAGTTGCCGTCGTACAGGTCGCCGCGCAGGTTTTGCAGGGTCAAAAGTCCTTCTTTGCCATTGGCCTTGAGCACGGCGTTCTGGATTGGCAGCTTTTCCAGGGTGAGTTGGCCAAACGTCAGGTCGGCGTCAACGTCGAGTTTGCGCAGGCGCTCAACCGGTAGCAGTCGATCCGTGCTCCAGGCTTGCTTGGTGGGTTTGTCCGGCAGTGGTGTGCTGCCGCTGCCGGCGAGGGCATCGGCTTCGGTGCTGGCCACTTCGGCCTGGCGCACTTGCTTGGCGCTGTTGGCTTCAGCGGATTTTGGCGGCAGATAGCGGTCGACGTTGAACGTGTCGGCCTTGAGCACTGCGCGCAGCGATTGCTTGGCGAAATCCTCGACGGCAATGCGCCCGCTGAAGGTGCTGTCGTCGATTTTCAGGTTGATGTTGTCCAGCGACAGGCTGGTCGGCGTGGCGGCGACTCGGCTTACCAGTTCGACTTTGCTCAGGCTGCCCTCGGCCATGGCCGGCAGTTGCTGGCCAATGCTGTCGACGAACTTCGCCAGGTCCAGTTGCGCAATCGAAATGCCGCCATTGATTTGCGGGGTCTTGTCGAGGTCATTGACCTTCAGCTCCCCCAGGGCGCGCAGCTGATTGGCGGAAATCTTGATGCCTGTCCATTCGGCGACGTTCGCTGCTTTATCCAGCAGCAATTGCCCTTGGGCGGCGAAGGTCACGGTCTTGCCCTGTAGCGGGTCGCCAGCGACTTCGCCGGACAGCTTCATGTCTTCGAATTTGTAGCGTTGCAGCGCGCGTTCAAAGCGCAGCTCGCCATTGAGTTCTGTGCGCACCCGCAGAACGGGTTGATTGCTGCCGAGGAAGGCGGTGAGCTTGACCGGAATATTGGTGGAGTCATGAACGGGGCCGGTGCTCAGCTGGATGCTTTCGGCGCTGAACTGCTTGCCGGTCTGTTCGTCGCTGTATTCGACGCGGGCGTTGTTGACGGTCAGGCTGTCGATGTCCAGGCGAATCGGCTGCGCCGGTTTTTCCGCTTGGGCCGTGGTCGGTTGCGCGGGTGGAGTTTCGCCCGTAGGTGCGGCAGGCGTGGTCGTACTGGCGGTTGCCGGGACCTTGCCGATGTCTTCCCAGTTGCCGTGGCCGTCCTTGTCGCGGTTCAGGCGCAGGTTCAGGCCTTCGACCCGCACGTCACTCATCTGCACTTCACGACGCAGCAACGGCAAGACGCGCACCGACAGGCCGAGCATCTGCAGGTCGGCGAAAGGCTCGGTGGGTTTGGCCAGGGTTGCGACGCTGGCATCGTGCAATTCCAGGCCAAGCCAAGGGAACAGACTCCAGCCAATGTCGCCATTGAGCGTCAGCTCGATGTGGGCCTTGTTGCGGGCAATCTGGCGAATTTCGTCTTTATAGTCGTTGGGATCGAAGAGGTGGGTCAGGGCAAAGCCCAGCGCCACAATGATCAGCAACAGCCCGAGAAGTACCAGACCCAGGATTTTGCCGAACGCTTTCATGGGCGAGTCCTTGTATTAGTCGAATTCGAATTTAGCCGGGGAGTATAGCGCTCCAAAGTGGACGACCGGTCATCGATCAATCCGGCGACACATCCAGCGGCACTTTCAGTTTGGCAGCCAGCGCCTGGGCTTCAAGGTGCCCGGCGGGTGCCAGCAGGCGTAATGCCGCACCCGATTGCGACGCCATTTTCTGCGCTTCGTTCACCAGTCGTTCGGCCACTCCGCGGCGGCGGGTCACTTTTCGCACGCAAAGTTGTGAGAGCTTCCAGACCTCCCCATGTCTCTGCAGGCGTGCCGCGCCCAACAGTCGGTCGTTGAAACGACCGCCGATCAGCGAGCCGTCCTTGAGGCAGCTTTCGATGAGTTGCACATCATCGGCAAACGGGGCGAACAGCCACTCTGGCGCGTCGCGATAGATCTTCTGCAGATCCTGCTGATCCTGGGCGGTGGCCTGTTTCAGCGACTCGATGATGATCGGCATGACGGTTCCTTGAGAGGTACGAAAACAGATGACTTTGCAAAAGTGATATCAGATTGCTTTTTCTGTCACGCGCAAATGTTACCCTCTGCGGGTTCGTCCGTCCTTCTGCGACCCCATGTCGCACCAAAATGGAGCTTCACCCCGCAAAATAACAGTCATGCGTGCGCATAAAGGCTGGGGGTGAGGAGTGGCTGGCGAACCATTCTAATAATTGGGGGATACCTAATGAGCACTAGCACCACGGCGGACGGCTATAGCGCCGACAAGCCCTCGTTCCTGTCCAAGGAACGCATTATCGCCAAGCCCGGTTTCAACCGTTGGCTGGTACCACCGGCCGCTCTGGCCATCCACCTTTGCATCGGCATGGCCTATGGTTTCTCGGTGTTTTGGCTGCCGCTGTCCAAAGCACTGGGCGTCACCAAGGCTGTAGCCTGCGAACCTGACATGAGCTTCATCGCGCAGGTTTTCTCTTCGCAATGCGACTGGCCGATCTCGATGCTCGGCTGGATCTACACCCTGTTCTTCATCTTCCTGGGCTGCTCTGCAGCGATCTGGGGTGGCTGGCTGGAGCACGCCGGTCCACGCAAGGCGGGCGTTGTTTCCGCACTGTGCTGGTGCGGCGGCCTGCTGATTTCGGCGCTGGGCGTATACACGCACCAGATCTGGCTGATGTGGATCGGTTCCGGGGTCATTGGTGGTATCGGTCTGGGCCTGGGCTACATCTCGCCGGTGTCGACCCTGATCAAGTGGTTCCCGGACAAACGAGGCATGGCGACCGGTATGGCCATCATGGGCTTCGGTGGTGGTGCGATGGTCGGTGCGCCACTGGCTGCCGCCCTGATGGGCCACTTCGCTTCGCCAACCAGCGTGGGCGTGTGGCAGAGCTTTTTGGTGATGGCTGCGATCTACTTCGTGTTCATGATCGGTGGCGCGCTGTCCTATCGAGTTCCGCCAACCGGCTGGAAGCCTGAGGGCTGGACCGCGCCGGCAAAAAAAGCCTCGAACGCGATGATCACCCATCGTCACGTGCACGTGAATGTGGCGTGGAAAACCCCGCAATTCCGTCTGGTCTGGCTGGTGCTGTGCCTGAACGTTTCGGCGGGTATCGGCATCCTGGGCATGGCGTCGCCACTGTTGCAGGAAGTGTTCGGCGGCAAGCTGCTAGGCAATGACCTGCCGTTCGGCCAACTGGACGCGGGTCAACTGGCCTCGATCGCGGCCATCGCTGCCGGTTTCACGGGTCTGCTGAGCCTGTTCAACATCGGCGGCCGCTTCTTCTGGGCATCGTTCTCGGACTACCTGGGTCGCAAAAACACCTACTTCGTGTTCTTCGCATTGGGTTTTGCCCTGTACGCGCTGATTCCGAACCTGGGTCACCTGGGCAACGTCGCGCTGTTCGTGGCGGCGTTCTGCATCATCCTGTCGATGTACGGCGGTGGTTTCGCTACCGTTCCAGCCTATCTGGCGGACCTGTTCGGTACGCAAATGGTTGGCGCAATCCACGGTCGACTGCTGACTGCCTGGGCGGCGGCGGGCGTACTGGGTCCGGTGCTGGTGAACTACCTGCGTGAGTATCAGTTGAGCATCGGCGTTGAACGCGCCGCCGCCTATGACATCACCTTGTACATCCTCGCCGGCCTGCTGGTGCTGGGCTTCATCTGCAACATGCTGGTGCGTCCGGTAGCCGACAAGTACTTCATGACCGACGCTGAACTGGCGGCCGAACAGGCGCTGGGCCACGACAAGGGTGCTGACGCCAGCACCGTGCTGGAGTGGAAAGCAGCGCCTGGCACCAAGCCGTTGGCGATCGCTGCCTGGCTGGTGGTGGGCATTCCGTTGGCATGGGGCATCTGGGTGACCCTGCAGAAAACGGCGGTGCTGTTCCACTAAGCGATTTGGCCCGGGCCTTATGGGGTTCGGGCCAGTCCTGTGAACCAAAACCTGTAGGAGCGGGCCTGCCCGCGATAGCGGTCTGACAGTCAAAGAAGAGTTGACTGAAACACCGCTATCGCGGGCAAGCCCGCTCCTACAGTGGTTTTCACATCCCCGGTTCGCAGCTTGTACGCACATGTACATCCCCGACCGACGGGATTTCTATCCGTCAGTGATATCACCTCCCGTGTATCTGTTTGCCGCCCGCGCGCCTATAATGGTTGCCTTTTTCGCCCAATGATTTTGCGGAGCTGGTGATGGCCGAACGTAAGGCGTCTGTCGAGCGCGACACTCTGGAAACCCAGATCAAAGCCTCGATCAACCTGGATGGCACCGGCAAGGCCCGGTTTGACATCGGTGTTCCTTTTCTTGAGCACATGCTCGACCAGATCGCCCGTCACGGGCTGATCGACCTGGATATCGTCAGCAAGGGCGACCTGCATATCGACGACCACCACACCGTGGAAGACGTCGGTATCACCCTGGGCCAGGCGTTCACACAGGCTATCGGTGACAAGAAAGGCATTCGTCGCTACGGCCACGCCTACGTGCCGCTCGATGAAGCGCTGTCGCGCGTGGTCATCGACTTCTCTGGCCGTCCGGGCCTGCAGATGCATGTTCCGTATACCCGTGCCACCGTCGGCGGTTTCGACGTTGACCTGTTCCAGGAGTTTTTCCAGGGCTTCGTCAACCACGCCAACGTCACGCTGCACATCGACAACCTGCGCGGCCACAACACCCACCACCAGATCGAAACCGTGTTCAAGGCCTTTGGCCGCGCCCTGCGCATGGCCGTCGAGCTCGATGACCGCATGGCCGGTCAGATGCCATCGACCAAGGGCGTCCTGTAATGCAGACGGTTGCGGTAATCGATTACGGCATGGGTAACCTGCACTCGGTGGCCAAGGCCCTCGAGCACGTGGGTGCCGGCAAGGTGCTGATCACCAGCGATGCCAACGTCATTCGCGAAGCCGACCGGGTAGTGTTCCCGGGTGTTGGCGCAATTCGCGATTGCATGGCGGAGATTCGTCGCCTGGGCTTCGATACGCTGGTGCGTGAAGTCAGCCAGGACCGCCCGTTCCTCGGTATCTGCGTGGGCATGCAAGCCTTGCTCGACAGCAGCGAAGAAAACGGCGGCGTCGACTGCATCGGTCTGTTTCCCGGTGAAGTGAAGTTCTTCGGCAAGGACCTGCACGAAGACGGCGAGCACCTCAAAGTGCCACACATGGGCTGGAACCAGGTCAAGCAGGCGGTCAATCACCCGCTGTGGCATGACATTCCAGACATGGCGCGGTTCTACTTCGTGCACAGCTATTACATCGCCGCCGCCAACGCGCGTCAGGTGGTGGGCAGCGGTCACTACGGTGTCGATTTCGCCGCCGCGCTGGCCGATGGCTCGCGTTTCGCGGTGCAGTTCCACCCCGAGAAAAGCCATACCCATGGCCTGCAATTGCTGCAGAACTTCGCGGCGTGGGACGGGCGCTGGTAAATGGCCGTCAAGAAGAAGCCGCCGATCCTGACCCTCACGCCCGAACAGGAGCGTGAGGCCAATCAAAAGATCCAGCGCTTCATGGAGGATCGCTTCGAACTGGACCTGGGTTCGTTCGAAGCGGCCGAAATCCTTGAGCTGTTTACCCGTGAAATTGCTCCGCATTATTACAACAGGGCGATTTTCGATGTGCAGGCGAACCTCAAGGAGAGGTTCGAAAGCATCGAAAGCGACTTGTGGGCGCTTGAAAAGAATTAGCAGCTGCAAGCCGCAAGCTTCAAGCTGCAAGAACTTGTGTGCCGCTCGCTTGCAGCTTATGGCTTGCAGCTAGCAGCTCTTTTGACGAAGGAAAAAGCATGCTCATTATTCCCGCTATCGATCTTAAAGACGGTGCCTGTGTTCGTCTGCGCCAGGGCCGCATGGAAGATTCCACGGTGTTCTCCGATGACCCGGTGAGCATGGCTGCCAAGTGGGTGGAGGGCGGTTGCCGCCGTCTGCATCTGGTCGACCTGAACGGCGCCTTCGAAGGTCAGCCGGTCAACGGTGAGGTGGTCACGGCCATCGCCAAGCGCTACCCGAATCTGCCGATCCAGATTGGTGGGGGCATCCGTTCCCTGGAAACCATCGAGCACTACGTCAAGGCAGGCGTGAGCTACGTGATCATCGGCACCAAGGCCGTGAAAGACCCGGCCTTCGTTACCGAAGCCTGCCGTGCGTTCCCGGGCAAGGTGATCGTCGGCCTCGACGCCAAGGACGGTTTCGTCGCCACCGACGGCTGGGCTGAAATCAGCACCGTTCAGGTGATCGACCTGGCCAAGCAGTTCGAAGCCGATGGCGTGTCCGCCATTGTTTACACCGACATTGCCAAAGACGGCATGATGCAGGGCTGCAACGTACCGTTCACCGCCGCGCTGGCCGCTGCCACGAAGATCCCGGTGATTGCGTCCGGTGGCATCCACAACCTGGGTGACATCAAGTCGCTGCTCGACGCCCGCGCACCCGGCATCATCGGCGCGATTACAGGCCGCGCGATTTACGAGGGCACTCTGGATGTCGCTGAGGCTCAAGCGTTCTGTGATGGCTACGCGGCCAGCTCCAAGCTGTAAGCTCCAAGCTGCAAGTTGGAGGCGCGACGCGATCCGCTTCTACTTGTAGCTTGTAGCTTGAAGCTTGCAACTCTTAATCGGAGATTAAGCCTATGGCTTTAGCCAAGCGCATCATCCCCTGCCTGGACGTAGACAACGGCCGGGTCGTCAAAGGTGTGAAGTTCGAGAACATCCGCGATGCCGGCGATCCGGTGGAAATCGCCCGTCGTTATGACGAGCAGGGTGCCGACGAGATTACCTTTCTCGACATCACTGCCAGCGTCGATGGCCGGGACACCACGCTGCACACTGTCGAGCGCATGGCCAGCCAGGTGTTCATCCCGCTGACCGTCGGCGGTGGTGTGCGCACCGTGCAGGACATCCGTAATTTGCTCAATGCGGGCGCGGACAAGGTCTCGATCAACACCGCCGCAGTATTCAACCCGGAGTTCGTCGGCGAAGCGGCGCAGCATTTTGGTTCGCAGTGCATCGTCGTGGCCATCGACGCAAAAAAGGTATCCGGGCCAGGCGAAACGCCGCGCTGGGAGATCTTCACCCACGGCGGCCGCAAGCCGACCGGTCTCGACGCCGTCGAATGGGCGAAAAAGATGGAAGGCCTGGGAGCCGGTGAAATCCTCCTGACCAGCATGGACCAGGACGGCATGAAAAACGGTTTCGACTTGGGCGTAACCCGTGCGATCAGCGATGCGCTGGGTATTCCGGTGATCGCTTCCGGTGGTGTCGGCAACCTGCAACACCTGGCCGACGGTATTCTCGAAGGCCATGCCAGTGCGGTATTGGCGGCCAGCATTTTCCACTTCGGTGAATACACCGTGCAGGAAGCCAAGGCCTATATGGCCCATCGCGGTATCGTCATGCGCTGACTGCCGAAGCCTCGGAACACGATGTTCCGAGGCTTTGCTGTGCAATGAGATCAAAAGGCCAGTAGACAGCGCCACACGCTCAGGGCACTCTTGGGTACGCCATGGATTTCGGTAGCCTGACATGATCAAACGCCTGCTTCTTGCTCTCGCCAGCGTTTCCCTCCTGTTCGTCAATGGAGCTCACTCGGCAGGGAATCCCGATGCCGACCTCGTGTTGCTCACGGAAAACTTCCCGCCCTACAACATGGCCAAAAACGGCAAGAACTTTGCCCAGGACGAGAACATCAACGGCATCGCCGTCGACATCGTTCGCGAGATCTTCAAGCGCGCCGAAATTTCCTACAGTCTGACGCTGCGATTCCCTTGGGAGCGCATCTACAAGCTTGCCCTCGAGAAGCCGGGTTATGGCGTGTTCGTGATGGCGCGGCTGCCCGACCGCGAGAAGCTGTTCAAGTGGGTCGGCCCGATTGGTCCGGACGACTGGATCATGCTGGCCAAGGCAGACAGCAAGATCACCCTGGAAACCCTGGACGATGCGCGCAAGTACAAGATCGGTGCGTACAAAGGTGATGCGATCGCCGAGACCCTGGCCAAGCAGGGACTGAAACCGATTGTCGTACTGCGCGATCAGGACAACGCGAAGAAACTCACCAGCGGCCAGATCGATCTGTGGGCGACCGGTGACCCGGCGGGGCGCTACCTGGCGCGCCAGGACGGCGTGACGGGGCTCAAGACGGTATTGCGCTTCAACAGTGCCGAGTTGTACCTGGCGCTTAACAAGGACGTGCCGGACGAAACCGTCGCCAAGCTACAGGCTGCGCTGGATCAGTTGCGCAAGGATGGCGGCGTCGACGAGATCATGGCGCGGTATCTCTGATTAACTCTGTTCCCTGTGGGAGCGGCGGTGCGACGACTCGACTTGCCCGCTCCCACCTGAAAACAGTATCAAGTAGTCAGCGATAAACCCCATCCTTCCCATGCCCCGCCATTGCCTTGTTGCTGCGTACGCTGATCATCAACTTGATGTCGATCCAGTCAATGCCCTGCGCCTTGAGCTTGGGCAGTTCACGCTCCAGCACCGTCAATGTCTGCGGATAAGGGTGGCCGATCATCACCGCCGAACCCTGCTTGCGCGCCAGACTTATCGCGGTCTGTAGCTGGGTGAAAATCGCCGCCTCGGTGCGTTCATCGTCCAGGAACACATCCCGTGAAACGCTCGCCAGGCCAATCTTCTGCGCCTGGGCCGCCGCCACCGTTTGAGCACTGGTACGGCTGTCGACGAAGAACTTGTGCCGTTGCTGCAAATCCGCCATCAACCAGGCCATGGCCGCAGGTTGTGCAGTCATGCGGCTGCCCATGTGGTTATTGATGCCTGCGGTATAGGGCACCCTCTTGAACGCCGCGTTCAGGCGTTTTTCCAGTTCTTCGATAGGTAACTCGGGATGCCACGCGAACGGGCCGGTGGCTGGGTCCATGGGCATGTGCAGGATGACGGTTTTGCCGGCGCGATGAGCTTCGCGGGCGAATTCGGTGGCATGGGGCGTGTCGGGCATGATCGCCGCCGTCACTGGACCGGGCAGGGCCAGCACACGGCGATCCCGGGGCAGGCTCTGCCCCAGGTCATCGATGATCAGGCTCAGGTAGGCCTTTTGCGGGGTTGGGGTGGCGGGCGTTGCATGGGCAACACCCGCCAGGCAGGCCAACAGGCCGAGGAGCAACTGCAGGCGCATCTCAGCGGCCGGAAGTGATGCTCAGACCTTTGAGCAGGCTCAAGGCCTGTGCCAGCTGGTAATCATCATCCTGCGGCATGGCCTTGGCTTTGCTGCTCGAACCACTTGGCTTGTCCGCGCCGCCGTTGCCATTGCCCAGGTGACCTTGCAGGTCGGCTTCCTTGAAGTACTCGCTGTCCTGCTCGCTGGTGATCTTGGCCTTGCGCACTTCGATGTCTGGCACGATGCCCTGGGCCTGGATCGAGCGACCATTTGGTGTGTAGTACAGTGCCGTGGTGATCTTCAAGGCGCGGTCGTTGTTGAGTGGCAACACGGTTTGTACCGAGCCCTTGCCGAAGCTGTTGGTGCCCATGACCACCGCGCGTTTCTGGTCCTGCAGGGCGCCGGCGACGATTTCCGACGCCGAGGCGCTGCCGCCGTTGATCAGTACCACCATCGGCACTGCTTCGCTTTCGTCTTTGCCGGTGGCGGAGAAGCGCAGTTCGGAGTTGGCGATACGGCCCTTGGTGTAGACGATCAGGCCCTTGGTGATGAAGTGGTCGACGACTTCCACCGCCGCCTGCAGCACGCCGCCCGGGTTGTTGCGCAGGTCCAGGATGATGCCATTGAGCTTCTTGCCGTTGTCCTTGCGCAGCTTGGCCAGGGCCTTGGAGACTTCCTCGCCGGTCTTGACCTGGAACTGGGTGATGCGGATGTAGCCGTAGCCGGACTCCAGCAACTGCGCCTTCACGCTTTTCACCTGGATAATGGCGCGGGTCAGGGTCACGTCGAACGGGGTGCCGCCATCGCGGACCAGGGTCAGGGTGATCTTCTGGCCGATCTTGCCGCGCATCTTGTCCACGGCTTCGGTCATGCTCTGGCCGCGAGTAGGCTGGCCGTTGATCTTGACGATGAAGTCGCCAGCCTGGATGCCCGCTTTGGAAGCTGGGGTGTCATCGATCGGCGAGACCACCTTGATAAAGCCGTCTTCGGCGCCGACTTCGATGCCCAGGCCTCCGAATTCGCCGCTGGTGCTTTCCTGCAATTCAGCGAAGTCTTCCGGGCCCAGGTAGGCGGAGTGTGGGTCTAGATTGCTGAGCATGCCCTTGATGGCGTTTTCCAGCAGTGTCTTGTCGTCCACCGGTTCGACATAGGCCGCCTTGATCCGGTCCATGACCTCGGCAAAGGTGCGCAACTCATCCAGCGGCAATGGCGCTTTGGTGGTTGCAGCAGTGCCTGCAGGCGCGACCGCCGCAGCCGGTTGAGCAGCGAACGCCAGGGGCGCGCCGATCACCAGGGCGATCGTCAGGGCCAGCGAGGTAAGGCGAGACAAATGCAGCATGTCGAACAAACTCCTGAATTAGGCGGCACGCTTATCCTTGCGTGCGGCACCATTGGGCCGGATCACTGGGGTGACCCTGCTGACGAATTGCGAAATACAGCGCTGGTGTGTCCTGCCCGCCACTGTTGCCGACAGTGGAGATGGACTCACCGGCTTTTACCACGTCACCCGCAGACTTGAGCAGCGTCTGGTTGTGACCGTAAAGACTCAAAAAACCATTGCCATGATCCAGGATCACCAGCAGGCCGGCGCCGCGCAACCAGTCGGCGAACACCACCCGCCCGCCGTGTACGGCGTGCACCTGGCTGCCGGCGGAGGCGCTGATCATCACACCATCCCACTTGGTGCGCGAGTCGTCGCCACGGGTTTCACCAAAACGTGCCAGCAATCGACCATCAACTGGCCATGGAAGTTTGCCGCGAGTTGACGCAAAGGGGCCGCCGAAGGTTTCACCTGAACTGGAAACCAGCGCGCCGGGTGTCGATTTGGTTGTTTTGCGTGGGGCGTCGCTGGCATCTGCGTCAGCCTGAGCCTCACGTAAACGCTTTTTTTCGGCTTCCTGCTGGGCGATCAGCGCTTTTTGTCGCGCTTCTTCTGCCTCACGAGCCTGGCGAGCCAGGGTTTCCTCGATGGTTTTAAGGACTTTAGACAGGTCTGCCTGATCCTGCTCGCGGGCAGCGAGTTTCTGGTCTCGCGCCTTTACATCGTCGTTGAGTTTGGCCAGGACTTGCTGGCGCTCCTTGCGGACTTTCTCGAGTTCATCGCGCTGGGTGTCGAGGCTGCTCTTCTGCACCAGCAATTGCGCCTGTTGCAGGCCGATGTCTTTTTCGACATTGGCCAGTTGGCGCAGGGTTTCGTTGAAGTTCTTCAACTGCTCCAGGCGGGCCTGGCTCAGGTAATCGTAATAGGTGAGGGTGCGGGCGAATTTTTCCGGATTTTGCTGGTTGAGCAGCAGTTTCAGGTACTCCTGACGGCCATTCTGGTAGGCCGCGCGGGCCTGGATGGCGATCAGTCGTTGCTGTTCAGTGCGCGCGCTCTGGAGTTTTTTTCTCCGCATCGAGCCGTTGCAGCTCGGTTTCGCTTTTTTTCAGCTCTTTCTGCAAGGTTTCGACCTGCTTCTCGAGCTTGCCCATCTCGGTTTCGGTGCCCTTGAGGTCCTTCTGGACGCCGGACTTTTCTTCCTGCAGCTTGCCCAGCAGTTTTTTCAGCTCGGCAATGTCCTGACGCGTGGCGTCCAACTGTTGTTGGGTTTGCGCGCGCTCGTCGGCGAAAGCCGGTTGGAGCAGGCAAGTCAGAGCAAGAGCTATCAGGACGCGAAGCATAGAGACAGGCGGCACCAGGGTTAGGGACGGCCTAGTATGCCCGCCATACGCTGCAAAAAAAACGCCCAAATGGGGCTGTGTGATAACTGGCCCGAAAAACCCGGAAAACTTTTGCGGAACACCCTGTGGAAGCGGCGGTGCGACGACTCGACTTGCTCGCACCGCCGCTCCCACAAAGTCAGACGAGGATCGAAGTCCCGGTCATTTCCGCCGGTTTTTCCAGGCCCAGCAGTTTGAGCATGGTGGGCGCCACGTCCGCCAGCACGCCACCTTCGCGGACCTTGAGGTCACGCTTGCCGACATAGATGAACGGCACCGGCTCGGTGGTGTGGGCGGTGTGGGCCTGACCAGTGGATTCGTCGGCCATTTGCTCGACGTTACCGTGGTCGGCAGTGATCAACGCTTCGCCGCCGACTTTCTCCAGGGCATCGACGATGCGACCGACGCATTGATCCAGGCACTCGACGGCTTTGACGGCCGCTTCGAACACGCCGCTGTGGCCGACCATGTCACCGTTGGCGTAGTTGACCACGATCACGTCATAACGCTGGTTTTCAATGGCGTCGACGATGCGGTCGGTGACTTCCGGTGCGCTCATTTCAGGCTGCAGGTCGTAGGTGGCGACTTTTGGCGACGGGATCAGGATGCGTTCCTCACCCGGGAACGGTTCTTCGCGCCCGCCGGAGAAGAAGAAGGTGACGTGCGCATACTTCTCGGTTTCGGCAATGCGCAGCTGGGTCTTGCCATTTTTTGCCAGGTAGTCGCCCAGCACGTTATCCAGACTGCCGGCGGCGAAGGCCGATGGCGCAGGAATGCTGGCGGCGTATTGGGTCAGCATGACGAAACCGGCCAGTTTCGGCTGGCGGCTGCGCTCGAATTCCTTGAAATCGTCCTCGACGAACACGCGGGTCAGTTCACGGGCACGGTCGGCGCGGAAGTTCATGAACACCACGGCGTCGCCGTCTTCGACCTTCACCGGTTCTCCGATGGAGGTGGCTTTGACGAATTCGTCGCTCTCGCCTCGTTCGTAGGCCGCCTTCAGGCCGTCCTGGGCGGTGGCAGCGTGGTATTCGCCTTTGCCGTCGGCAATCAGGTTGTAGGCCTGGGCCACGCGATCCCAACGGTTGTCACGGTCCATGGCGAAGTAACGACCAATGATGCTGGCGATGCGGCCCTTGCCGAGGGCCTGGAACGTCGCGTCGAGCAGTTCGATGGACGACTCGGCGCTTTTAGGCGGTGTGTCGCGACCATCGAGGAAGGCATGCAGATAGATTTTCTCGGCGCCACGCTTGAACGCGAGTTCGGCCATGGCCACCAGGTGATCCTGATGGCTGTGCACACCGCCGTCGGACAGCAGGCCCATGAAGTGCACAGCCTTGCCGGCAGCCACGGCCTTGTCCACGGCGGCACAGATGGTCGGGTTCTCGAAGAACTCGCCGTCGCGGATCGATTTGGTCACGCGAGTGAAGTCCTGGTACACCACGCGGCCAGCGCCGAGGTTCATGTGGCCGACTTCGGAGTTGCCCATCTGGCCGTCCGGCAGGCCGACATCCATGCCGCTGCCCGAGATCAGGCCGTTCGGTACCGTAGCCCACAGGCGGTCCAGTACAGGTTTCTTCGCCGCGAACACGGCGTTGGACTCTGGGCTGTCGCTGTGACCGAAGCCGTCGAGAATGATCAGGACCAAAGGTTTAGGCGTGGTAGTCATGGATTCGACTCGTGGCTGAATAAAAGAGGGCGATGCAAAGGAGTCGCAGTTTAAAACGAAGTTCCGGCCGCGTCACCGCCGGACGGGGTTTGGCCCACCATAGTGGCTGTGTATACTGGCCGACATTTTAACGCCCTGGAACCTCCTTCGATGGTTGCTCACCTGATTGAATTTGCCACTAACCACTTCCTGCTCGTCGGTCTTTTCGTCATCCTGCTGGCAGCGCTGATCGCTTATCAGATGCAAGGCGGCGGCCGCAGCCTGAGCACCGCTGAATTGACCGGCCTGGTCAACAAGGACGCCGGCGTCGTCATCGACATCCGTGCCGCCAAGGACTACGCCGCCGGTCACATCGTTGGCGCGCTGAACATTCCCCACGACAAGCTGACCGCACGCATTGGCGAACTGGAAAAGCACAAGGCCAAAACCATCATCCTGGTCGACGCCATGGGCCAGACCGCAGGCACCCATGCCCGCGAGTTGATGAAGTCCGGTTTCACCGCCGCCAAGCTGTCCGGCGGCATCTCCAGCTGGAAAGGCGACAACCTGCCGCTGGTGAAGTGACATGAGCAACGTCGTCGTCTACTCCAGCGATTACTGCCCTTACTGCTCGCGAGCCAAGTACCTGCTCGAGAATAAAGGCGTGGCCTTCGAAGAGATCAAGGTCGATGGCAAGCCACAGGTGCGCGCCGCCATGGCCCAGAAGGCCGGACGTACTTCCGTGCCGCAAATCTGGATAGGCGAGCGACACGTGGGTGGCTGCGATGATTTGTTTGCCCTTGAGCGCGCCGGCAAGCTCGACGCGCTGCTCAAGGCCTGAGTGTTTCCCCTACTAGACCCCGAGATCAGAAAGGATCTGAGATGACTGACCAACAGAACACTGCAGCTGCCGAAGACGATAGCGCACCGCAATTCTCCCTGCAGCGCATCTACGTACGCGACTTGTCCTTCGAAGCCCCGAAAAGCCCGGCGATCTTCCGCCAGCAATGGGAGCCGAGCGTCGGTCTGGATCTGAACACCCGTCAAAAGGCCCTGGAAGCCGACTTCCACGAAGTCGTGCTGACCCTGTCCGTGACCGTGAAAAACGGTGACGAAGTGGCGTTCATCGCTGAAGTACAACAGGCCGGGATCTTCCTGATCAAGAACCTGGACGACGCTTCGATGAGCCACACCCTGGGCGCGTTCTGCCCGAACATCCTGTTCCCGTACGCGCGCGAAACCCTGGACAGCCTGGTGACCCGCGGTTCGTTCCCGGCGCTGATGCTGGCCCCGGTGAACTTCGACGCGCTGTATGCCCAGGAACTGCAACGCATGCAGGCGGCTGGCGAGACGCCGACCGTTCAGTAAGCGGCGCTGCTAAAAATCGCGGGCAAGCCCGCTCCCACAGGGATTTTTGGTGTTCACACAATTTGTGACTCACCTTGTCCACTGTGGGAGCGGGCTTGCCCGCGATTGTTTCTATCAGGCAAGAGTGATTCTGGGCTTACTTGAAGTCGTTCTGCCGCCAGGCTTCATAAACCGCTACGGCCACCGTGTTCGACAGGTTCAGGCTACGGCAGCCCTCGCGCATCGGCAGGCGCAGGCGTTGTTCGCCCGGCAGGGCGTCGAGCACCTCAGCTGGCAAGCCACGGCTCTCCGGACCGAACAGGAATGCGTCGCCCGCAGCGAAGCTGGCGTCGTGAAACGGTCGCGAACCCTTGGTGGTGAAGGCGAACAAGCGCGGATGCCCCAGGCTTTCCAGGCAACTGGCCAGGTCAGCATGGCGTTGCAGAGTGGCATACTCGTGGTAGTCGAGACCGGCCCGGCGCAGGCGCTTATCATCCATCTCGAAGCCCAGCGGTTCGATCAAATGCAGGTGGCAGCCACTGTTGGCGCACAGCCTGATAACGTTGCCGGTATTCGGCGGAATTTCTGGTTGGAAAAGGATGACGTGAAACATGCACGGCTCCGCAAATAAAGATGACGGGCATTCTACGCCGCAAGCAGACCAGCGTTCGAAACTATTCCCGCGGGTGATGGGCTCGCTGGCGATTTTCGGGTTGATGGTGGGCTTGATGATCGGTCGCCTGACCACGCCCGAACCCAGCGAGCTGCAAACGGTCGAGGTGACGAGCGACGGGCTGGTGGTGTGGTTCAACAACGAGCCCAAGACCCATGGCGAGTTCGTGGACGGCAGCCTGGCGTTGTTGTTCGATGCGCAGGGGCGGACGCAAAAAGGCCAGCTCAAGCTCAATGAAAAGAGTGTGAACTGGCGACTGATGTTGAGTAAGGAAGGCTTGTTGCTATCGGTGGTGGCGGCCCGACCGTTACAGGGCGAATGGTCCGGTAGCGAGGTCGATGACCGCTGGCGAGTGGAGATCCATCTCCGTGAGCAATAAAAGAGGGAATCCCCGGCCTGCCTGTACCAAGGTCCCCAAAACGGCAGGGCTCGCGCGTTGCATCGTGAGCCCGGTGTAAAGAAGGAACCCCTGACCTGCCTGTATCAAGGGCCCCAAAAGGGTTGGGCTCGTCGCGATGGCGGTGTGAGCCCGATGTAAAGAGGGGAATCCCCGGCCTGCCTGTACCAAGGTCCCCGAAACCGGGTAGTGAATCTAATCACTGAATGGACTATTGCAGGGGGCGTGCCAGTTTTTAACAGGTTGCAATACAAAGGCTGTTGGAAATGCCGAAAGCCCCGTAGACCGGGGCTTTCGCGTTTTTGTGTGGTAGGGTTTTGTTGGTGTGTGCGCGGATTTTTCCGGTGGGCGGCATGCTCGATTGCAGGTCAGGGTGCTTTGCGGTGGTGCATGCGGCCCCAAAAGCATCGCGGGCAAGCCCGCTCCTACAGGGTTAGCGGTGAACCTGTAGGAGCGGGCTTGCCCGCGATTGGATTTACCTGGCGATGAAGATCCAGAGGCTATTTAGCCCTCATCCCCCTCATCATCATCCCCACCATCGACCTTCATCCCCAACTCCTTGATCTTGCGCGTCAGGGTGTTGCGTCCCCAGCCCAGCAACACCGCCGCATCACGACGACGCCCAGCGGTGTGCTTGAGTGCGGTCTCGATCATGATTCGCTCGAAGGCCGGTACGGCGCTGTCGAGCAGGCTCGATTGACCGCGAGCCAGGGCCTGATCGGCCCACTGGCGCAGCGCCTGCTCCCAATTGGTCACTGGCGCTGAATCCTGCGGCAAGCTCAACAGTTCTGGCGGCAGGTCGCTGATGTGTACCTCGCGACCGGAAGCCATGACCGTGATCCAGCGGCAGGTGTTCTCCAGTTGACGGACGTTGCCGCCCCACGGCAGGTTTTTAAGGTATTCCTCGGTTTCGCTTTTCAGCAGCTTCGGCTCGACGGCCAGCTCCTGTGCGGCGCGGCTGAGGAAATGCTTGGCGAGGGTTGGAATGTCTTCGCGACGGTCCGACAGCCGTGGGATATGGATGCGGATGACGTTGAGACGGTGGAACAAGTCTTCGCGGAATTTCCCGGCGTGTACCAGGGTCTCCAGATTCTGGTGGGTGGCGGCAATGATGCGCACATCCACTTTCACCGGCACATGACCACCGACGCGGTAGAACTCGCCGTCCGCCAGTACCCGCAGCAAACGGGTCTGGGTGTCGGCTGGCATGTCACCGATTTCGTCGAGGAACAGCGTGCCGCCGTCGGCTTGTTCAAAGCGACCGCGACGCAGGTTGGCCGCGCCGGTGAACGCGCCCTTTTCATGGCCGAACAGCTCGGACTCCATCAAGTCCTTCGGGATGGCGGCCATGTTCAACGCGATGAACGGGGATGCCGCGCGCGGGCTGTGTCGGTGCAGGGCGTGGGCCACCAGCTCTTTACCGGTACCGGATTCGCCATTGATCAGCACCGTGATGTTGGAGTGGCTCAAGCGCCCGATGGCGCGAAACACTTCCTGCATGGCCGGCGCTTCACCGATGATTTCCGGGGTGCGGGTCAGGGTTGGAACCACTTCCAGGCCTTGCTGCTCTTGGGCGTGTTGGTTCGCGCGCTTGACCAACGACACGGCTTCGTCGACGTCGAACGGCTTGGGCAGGTACTCGAAGGCGCCGCCCTGATAGGAAGCGACAGCGCTGTCCAGGTCGGAGTGCGCGGTCATGATGATCACCGGCAGCCGCGGGTGTTGTTCGCGAATTCGCGCCAACAGGTCCAGGCCACTGGCGCCGGGCATGCGGATGTCGGAAATGATCACGTCCGGCTGCTGGCGCGCCAGGCGGCTCATTACGCCATCGGCGCTGTCGAAGCTTTGCGTGTTCATGCCTTCCTGTTGCAGGGCTTTTTCCAGGACCCAGCGGATAGAACGGTCGTCATCGACGATCCACACGGTTTCACTACGGCTCATGTCGATGTGGCTCCTTGTTCCAGTGGCAGAAAGATCGAGAACGTGGTGTGGCCTGGATGGCTGTCACATTCGATCAGTCCCTGGTGCTGGCTGATGATGTTCTGGGTAATGGCCAGGCCGAGTCCGGTACCGTCCGGACGACCGCTGACCATGGGAAAGAAAATGGTTTCCTGGAGTTCCGCAGGAATGCCCGGTCCGTTGTCGGTGATCTCGATCTTGGTCACCAGGCGATGGCGCACATGGCCAATGGTGAACTGGCGCATGGCGCGAGTGCGCAGGGTAATGCGGCCCAGGCGCAGCTCGTTCTGGCCGCTGATGGCCTGCATGGCATTGCGCACGATGTTCAATACGGCCTGGATCATCTGTTCGCGGTCGATCAAGACGTCCGGAATACTTGGATCGTAGTCGCGCACCAGCGTGATGCAGCCTTGGCTTTCTGCCTCGACCAGTTGGCTGACGCGCTCCAGCACTTCGTGAATGTTGCACATGGCCAGCGACGGCAGCTTGTTGGAACCGAGCATGCGGTCGACCAGGTTGCGCAGGCGGTCGGCTTCTTCAATGATGACGTTGGTGTAGTCGCGCAGGCTTTCTTCCGGGAGCTCCCGGGCCAGCAGTTGCGCGGCGCCACGAATACCGCCCAGGGGATTCTTGATTTCATGGGCAAGGCCGCGCACCAGCATCTTGCTGGTTTCCTGCTTGGACAGTTGCGCTTCTTCCTTGGTGATCCGCAACAAGCGGTCGCGGGGATGAACTTCCAGCAGCAACAGGGTGGCGCCGTTGGCCAGGATGGGCGTCACCGCGTAGTCGACGGTCAGGGTCTGGCCAGTGAGGGCGGTGAGCATCGCTTCGCGCTTGGTAAACGGGTGGGCTTGTTCGACTGCCTGGCGCAGGGAGTTCAGCGCTTCGGCGGATTCGGTGAACAGTTCGCTGATGAACTGTCCATGGCTCCGCTGGCCGCTGATCGCCAGCAGCATCTCCGCCGCAGGGTTCATGTACTCGAGGCGTAGTTGGTCGTCGAGCAGAATGGTTGCCGTGGTCAAGTTGTCGAGTAGCAATCGATGCAGTGCGTCGCTAATGGTCATCAGGACCTCTTTTGGAGCAGGGCGCGCGCGTGAATAAGCGCTGATTACCGAGAAAATGCAAAAACCAAACCAAGGCTCCGAAAAGAAGCGTTAAAGGCCTGAAACGTGCGTTCGACGCTCAATGTTGTGGCGTTATGCCAGCTTTCGCGGGTATTTTCGAACCAAAATGGGCTGACATCCGGGCGCCGTGCATGCATTTGCACCATTGTAGTGCGCGAACCTGAACGGCGTCAGAAGAAGCGAAGGAAGGGATTTTTTTCCTGTTCCGGTTTGTCCTTCAGGGGGCATTCCGGTCGCTGGCCGTAGTCGGTGAGCGTGCAGGGCTGGACTTTGCGTTTCTGCGCAAGGGAGATGCGCTGCATGTGAAAGGGTTGATTGGGGGTTCGCTCCACCGTGCGACCCTGCGCATCGAGGATCTCAATGGACAGTTGATGGCTGCCGCGGTCGATGTTGTTCAGGGCGAACACCGGACTTTGGCCGGGTTCGGCGGTGGGTTGTCCATCGAGGAACAAGCGGTAGCGGTGACCCGGTTGCAGGCCGGGTTCATGGGTGATGCTGACGATCAGCTCACCGGTACTGCTGCGAATCGTGGCATCGGGCTCCGGCACCAGTACCCTTAACATGTCATAGCGCAATGGTGGCTTTGCGTCGGCTTTTGCACTGGGCTTCACCGGCGCCGCGCCGGTCGGATTGGCGGACATGCGGTTGCTCGTTGCCAGAGGCACACGCTTGGCGTTTCCAGCACCGGGTTGATCGGTGAAGACTCGATTGCCCTGGGCATCGATGTAAGTGAACACCTCGGCTGATGCCGGCAGCGCGATCAAGCAGGCTATCAGTAGCCACGCATTCACGGCGTGTGCACCCGCTGCAGGGTGAAGGTCACGCTGGGGCTCTGCTGGATGACTTTCTCGCCGTCGATCACCTGAACGGCCAAGCTGTGGGTGCCGCGATCGATGTTGACCAGTTGCAGGATCGGCACGTTACTCGGTTGGCCATAGGGCTGATCGTCCAGCAACAGCCTGAATAAGTGTGCGCCTTGCAGCTTGGGCTTGATCAGCACATTGACGGTGAAGGTGCCATTGTTGGCGCGCAGGGCTTCGGTGGTCGGCAGATGGGTCAGCTCCAGCACCTCGTACGTACTGAGCGGTCGTTCGCTGCTCGACGCCTCGGCTGATGGCGCGACTGGCGCCTGGCGCTCGACGCGATTGAGGGGCGGCAGTTCGACCGGCTGTGCCTTCACGCCATCGGGCGGTTGATTGCTGTAGGCGGTGTTGCCGGCAGCATCGGTGTACTTGTAGATCTGCGCTGCGGCGGGCAGGGCGATCAACAGCAGGATGCAAAAGAAACCACGACCCATGAGCTCGACCAGAAATGAAAGCATTGGGTTGCAGCATAGGTCAGGGTGGGTGGTTATCTCAAACCGTTAACACTGTGAAGTGATTTCCCGAATCACACGCAGATAAAAACTGTGGGAGCGGGCTTGCCCGCGATGGCGTCGGCAAATCCAGCGTCTTCTGTGTGAGGCAGGTCGCAATCGCGGGCAAGCCCGCTCCCAGAGGGTTCTCCATGTGCCATTGAATAGCGGGCATAAAAAAGGCCTCCCGAAGGAGGCCTCTCTTTTTTCGTCACGCCGCTTGCGCAGGCGCTACCGGATCAGCAGCTGTAGTACAGCTCGTATTCCAGTGGGTGTACGAAGGTGCGAACCTTGATTTCTTCTTCGCTTTTCAGGGCGATGTAGGCGTCGATGAAGTCGTCGGAGAACACGCCGCCTTTGGTCAGGAACGCGCGACCTTTATCCAGCTCTTCAAGGGCTTCTTTCAGGCTGCCGCAAACTTGTGGGATCTCTTTGGCCTCTTCAGGCGGCAGGTCGTACAGGTTTTTGTCAGCTGCGTCGCCAGGGTGGATCTTGTTCTGGATGCCGTCCAGGCCAGCCATCAGCAGTGCAGCGAACGCCAGGTACGGGTTGGCTGCCGGATCCGGGAAGCGTGCTTCGATACGGCGGGCTTTCGGGCTCGACACGTAAGGAATACGGATCGAAGCGGAACGGTTGCGAGCCGAGTAGGCCAGCATGACCGGAGCTTCGAAACCTGGAACCAGACGCTTGTAGGAGTTGGTAGCCGGGTTGGTGAAGCCGTTCAGGGCCTTACCGTGCTTGATGATACCGCCGATGAAGTACAGGGCGGTGTCGGACAGGCCGGCATAACCTTCACCTGCGAAGGTGTTCTTGCCTTCTTTCCAGATGGACATGTGTACGTGCATGCCCGAGCCGTTGTCGCCGTACAGAGGCTTCGGCATGAAGGTGGCGGTGCGACCGTAAGCGTCGGCAACGTTGTGCACGACATACTTCAGGGTCTGGGTTTCGTCGGCTTTCTTCACCAGGGTGTTGAACTTGACGCCGATTTCGTTCTGGCCGGCAGTCGCCACTTCGTGGTGGTGAACTTCGACGGTCAGGCCCATTTCTTCCAGCGCGTTGCACATGGAAGTACGGATTTCGTGGTCGTGGTCGAACGGTGGAACCGGGAAGTAGCCGCCTTTGATGCCAGGACGGTGACCCTTGTTGCCGCCTTCGATGTCCTGGTCGGACATCCACGAACCTTGCTCGGAGTAGATCTTGAACATCGAGCCGGAGATGTCGGACTTGAACTTCACCTGGTCGAAGATGAAGAACTCTGGCTCCGGACCTGCGAACGCGGTGTCACCGATACCGGTAGACTTCAGGTACTCTTCGGCGCGCTTGGCGATCGCACGTGGGTCGCGGTCGTAGCCTTGCATGCTCGAAGGTTCGATGATGTCGCAGACCAGGATCAGGGTCGGCTCTTCGGTGAACGGGTCCAGGACGGCGGTTTCATCATCCGGCATCAGGATCATGTCGGAAGCTTCGATGCCTTTCCAGCCGGAGATGGAGGAGCCGTCGAACATCTTGCCGACTTCGAAGAAGTCTTCATCCAGCGCATCGCGAGCTGGCATGGTCACGTGGTGCTGGGTGCCTTTGGTGTCCGTGAAGCGCAGATCAATCCACTTGACGTCATGATCTTTAATGAGTTGAACCGACTTCGACATACTGTCCTCCGGGGTGGCTTAGGGCGGGTAGTGGATGCCCATAATGTTTGTGATGCCGGCGCGAATACTCTGCCAAGGCAACCTGCCTCACAAGGGAGCAAATTGCATGCCAGTGCCCCAGCATGGGTTTTTTGCCCCAAATTCACGCTTATCAAGGCTTCAAGCCGCCAAATCGGAAAAATATCGCCCTACAATGTGGCGCCTTCAATCGAAAACGACCTGTTTTGGTGCGCGCAAAACCTTCTGCACATTAACTGGTTAAACCTTGAGCAATTTCCGCTATAATCCGCGCCCCCCTTTTTCGGCTGGCCCTGCGCGCGCTGTTTTCATGAAACTAATCGTAAAAGTCTTTCCCGAGATCACCATCAAGAGCCGACCTGTCCGGACGCGTTTCATCCGTCAGTTGGCCAAAAACATCCGTGCCGTGCTCCGTGACCTGGACCCGGCTGTGGTGGTGAACGGCGTGTGGGACAACCTCGAGCTGGACACCCGCGTAGAAGACCCAAAGGCCCTGAAAGAGATGGGCGAGCGCCTGAGCTGCATGCCGGGCATCGCGCACTTCCTGCAGATTGACGAATATCCACTGGGCGATTTCGACGACATCGTCGAAAAGTGCAAGCAGCACTACGGTGATGCACTGGCCGGGAAAATCTTCTCGGTGCGCTGCAAGCGCGCCGGCAAGCACCCGTTCAGCTCGATCGATATCGAAAAATATGTCGGCAGCCAGTTGCGCCGTCAGTGCGGTGCCGCCGGCATCGACCTGAAAAAGCCGGAAATCGAAGTCCGTATCGAAGTTCGCGACCAACGGTTGTTTGTCATCCACAGCCAGCACACTGGCATCGGTGGTTATCCGCTGGGTGCGCTGGAGCAGACGTTGGTGCTGATGTCCGGCGGTTTCGACTCCACGGTTGCGGCCTACCAGATCATGCGTCGTGGGCTGATGGCCCACTTCTGCTTCTTTAACCTGGGCGGTCGTGCCCACGAATTGGGCGTCATGGAAGTCGCGCATTTCATCTGGAAGAAGTACGGCAGCTCGCAACGCGTGTTATTTGTCAGTGTGCCGTTCGAGGAAGTGTTGGGCGAAATTCTCGGCAAAGTCGATAACAGTCATATGGGCGTAGTATTGAAGCGTATGATGTTGCGCGCTTCCTCGCAGATTGCTGATCGACTGCATATCGACGCCCTGGTCACGGGCGAGGCGATCTCCCAGGTGTCGAGCCAGACGTTGCCGAACCTGTCCGTGATCGACTGTGTCACCGAAAAGCTGGTGCTGCGCCCGCTGATCGCCAGCCACAAGCAGGACATCATCGATACCGCCAACGAAATCGGCACCGCTGATTTCGCCAAGCACATGCCGGAGTACTGCGGGGTCATTTCGGTCAATCCGAAGACGGCTGCCAAGCGCCACCGTGTAGAGCACGAAGAGAAAGAGTTCGACATGGCCGTGCTTGAGCGCGCCCTTGAGAACGCCAAGCTGGTCCCGATCGATCGTGTGATCGATGAACTGGGCCAGGACGTACAAATTGAAGAAGTCAGCGACGCGCTGGCCGGTCAGATCGTGATCGACATCCGCCATCCGGATGCCGCCGAGGATGACCCGCTGCAACTGGCTGGCATCGAGGTACAAACGATGCCGTTTTATGCTCTGAACGCTCGTTTCAAGGAACTGGACCCTACTCGCCAGTACCTGTTGTATTGCGACAAAGGCGTGATGAGTCGCCTGCATGCCCACCATTTGCTCAGTGAGGGGCATGCCAATGTGCGCGTTTATCGACCGAGCTAAGTGCCCGGGGCTGTTTGCCTGTGGCTTGCGTCACCGGCCCCCCGACGCCACCGTAAAGCTGTAAAGGCTTTCACGGACGCTACTGTTAATCGCTGCCAAGACTTGTCAGCACACCGAATCCTCTGATCGAGATACACAAGTGATCGAAAATCTACGCAACATCGCCATCATTGCCCACGTTGACCATGGTAAAACCACCCTGGTAGACAAACTCCTGCGTCAATCCGGCACCCTGGAGCGCAACGAGCTCAACGACGAGCGCGTGATGGACTCCAACGACCAGGAAAAAGAGCGCGGTATTACCATTCTGGCGAAAAACACCGCCATCAACTGGAACGGCTACCACATCAACATCGTGGACACCCCGGGCCACGCCGACTTCGGCGGCGAAGTAGAGCGCGTAATGTCGATGGTCGACTCCGTTCTGTTGCTGGTTGACGCTCAAGACGGCCCTATGCCGCAAACCCGTTTCGTCACCAAGAAAGCGTTCGAAGCTGGCCTCAAGCCAATCGTCGTGATCAACAAGGTTGACCGTCCGGGCGCGCGTCCTGACTGGGTTCTGGACCAGATCTTCGACCTGTTCGACAACCTGGGTGCTACCGACGAACAACTGGACTTCCAGGTTGTTTACGCCTCGGCCCTGAACGGCATCGCCGGTCTGGATCACACCGCCATGGCCGAAGACATGACCCCGCTGTACCAAGCGGTCGTCGACCACGTTCCAGCGCCGAAAGTTGACCGTGACGGTCCTTTCCAGATGCAAATCTCGGCACTGGACTACAACAGCTTCCTGGGTGTTATCGGTGTTGGCCGTATCGCTCGTGGTCGCGTCAAGCCGAACACTCCGGTTGTCGCCATCGACGCCGACGGCAAGCGCCGCAACGGTCGTATCCTGAAGCTGATGGGTCACCACGGTCTGCACCGCATCGACGTTGAAGAAGCTGCGGCCGGCGACATCGTCTGCATCAGCGGTTTCGACGAGCTGTTCATCTCCGACACCCTGTGCCACCCGGACACCGTCGAGGCGATGAAGCCTCTGACCGTCGACGAGCCAACCGTTTCCATGACCTTCCAGGTAAACGACTCGCCTTTCTGCGGTAAAGAAGGCAAGTTCGTGACCTCCCGTAACATCAAGGATCGTCTGGACAAAGAGCTGCTGTACAACGTTGCACTGCGCGTTGAAGAAGGCGACTCGGCTGACAAGTTCAAGGTTTCCGGCCGTGGTGAGCTGCACCTCTCGGTACTGATCGAAACCATGCGTCGCGAAGGCTTCGAACTGGCCCTGGGCCGTCCGGAAGTGATCATTCGTGAAGTCGACGGCGTCAAGCAGGAACCGTTCGAAAACGTCACCATCGACATCCCTGAAGAATCCCAGGGCAAGGTGATGGAAGAGATGGGTCTGCGTAAAGGCGACCTGAGCAACATGGTGCCGGATGGCAAAGGCCGTGTGCGTCTGGAATACAACATCCCTGCTCGTGGTCTGATCGGTTTCCGTAACCAGTTCCTGACCCTGACCAACGGTGCTGGCATCCTGACCTCGATCTTCGATCGTTACGCTCCAGTGAAGTCCGGCCACATGTCCGGTCGTCAGAACGGCGTACTGGTTTCGGTTGAAACCGGCAAGGCACTGACCTACTCCCTGGAAACCCTGCAGGCTCGTGGCAAGCTGTTCGTAGAACACGGCCAGGAGATCTACAACGGTCAAATCGTTGGTCAGAACAGCCGTGACAACGACCTGGGCGTCAACCCTACCAAGGGCAAGAAGCTCGACAACATGCGTGCTTCGGGTAAAGACGAAACCATCGCTCTGGTACCACCTGTTCGTTTCACCCTGGAACAGGCTCTGGAATACATCCAGGAAGACGAGCTGTGTGAAGTCACTCCTAAGTCCATCCGTCTTCGCAAGAAGATCCTGGACGAAAGCGAGCGTACCCGCGCTGCCAAGAAAGCCAAGGCTAACTAAGCCCGGCTGAATAAAAACGCCCCCGGTCGAAAGGCCGGGGGCGTTTTTGTTTGTCTGGGGTTCTGCTTTGTCTGTGCTGGCCTCATCGCGAGCAGACGCCGCAAAAAGTCAGCAGTCAGACATCAAACCACCGAAACGCCAAATAGGCCTCTGCTATCTGGCGCAACAAAACCTTGTCCGCCTTGGTGGCAATCCCATCGCCATCCACATCGCCATTGGTAAAGGAGTCCAGCTCGCCGTCATTGTCATCGTCGTACGCCGCAGCAGGTCGGATGCGAATGGCCGTGCCGGGCGAACCGTCGTCTTCGCTGAATTGAAGCCTGACGACGTCGGGAGAGCCGTCCTGGTGGTCAGTGGCAGCGATCTTCAGATACCGCTCCCAGTTATCACCCTCGTTGAACCAGTTGAGCTTCAGGAAGACCTCGGCAAACCGAGTCAGCAGCAATTGATCCTGAAAATCCTGCTTGCCGTCGCCGTCGATGTCACCGGCGAAGCCGAACTCGATCAGGCCGTCGGCGGACATGTCCAGGGCGAAGGCTTCGTGAACCTGATTGGCCGGGCCATTGTGAAAGTGCAGGAGCACGGCATCAGCCTTGCCGTTGCCGCTACGATTCTGGGCGGTTGCCTTTAAATAACGCATGAGCATCTTCTCAAGAGAAATGATGCTCCACACTAATGACTGCGTGAGGTTTGTTCTGTCGGGCGGGAGTTTGCGGCGTATAGGAATTGGCGACGCGGACCCATGGCCAAGTTACCCTGGCCATGTCGGAGCAATCGGCAGATCAGAACCGCTCGATGCTGCGCGAACCCCGCTCCCGCTCCACTTCCTTGGGCTTGTACGCGCAATACCCTGGCCGCGGGCCGATTTTGGGGTGGTTGCGGCAGGTGTCCGGGCGCTTGTCATAAATGGTGCACAGGCGGCTCTTACGATCCAGGTAGTAGCAATCATTGTTGCTCATGCGTTGCAGCGTGAAGATGCCCGATTTCTGATTGAAGCGCTCCACCAGCCCTTCCTTTTGCAGGCGCTTGGCGATGTTCTTCGGCGGGTCGCCCAACTCGAATTCGTCGACGATGCCAATGCGGATCAGGTCCTTGATCTTGACCTCCACTGGCAAAGTGCAACAGCTGGACATGCACGAGCCGCACATCGGGGCGGTGTACTTGGCCCAGGTATCGAGGCGATCGATCTCGGCGGCGGCGATCAGGTTGGGCTTCATCATCGGTTGTTACCAGGCATGTGCATCAGGGCGCGCGATCATACCGGGACTGGTGGATTTTTGAACAACCTTTCGCCAGATTTTTTCTGTGCTGCCCCATCAACGGTGTTATCCGGCACGGCCCCTGCATTCATTCAGGTACATGACAAAGTAATGCCGAGCTATCTCACGCTTCCTGGAAAAAACTGCCGAACCAGAGCCTCTGCCGTCTGTCAGACCGTCTAGGCTCAACAATTCCCGCTCGCTCGAGGTCCTATCGATGACTCAAGAACCACTTGTTCGCGAAGCAGAGGTGGCCGCATTTCGCGACGCCGTCTTGACCAAGCTCACTTATGCGGTGGGCAAAGACCCGGATCACGCCTTCGACCACGACTGGTTCGAAGCCATTGCGCTGGCGGCGCGCGATCACATGGTCGAGCACTGGATGGACCACACCCGGCAGATCTACCGCAAAGGTCAGAAGCGGGTTTACTACCTCTCCCTGGAATTTCTCATCGGCCGGCTGCTCTACGACAGCCTGAGCAATCTCGGCCTGCTGGATGTCGCCCGCGAGGCCCTGACCGAACTGGGTGTCGACCTGGAGCGTATCCGCCTGCTGGAGCCCGACGCCGCATTGGGCAACGGCGGCCTTGGTCGCCTGGCGGCGTGCTTCATGGAAAGCATGTCGAGCCTGGGCATTGCCGGCCACGGCTACGGCATTCGTTACGAGCACGGTTTGTTCCGCCAGGCGATCGTCGATGGCTGGCAGCAGGAGCAGACCGAGCACTGGCTGGATTTCGGCAACCCCTGGGAGTTCGAGCGTCCAGAGGTGGTGTACCCGATTGGTTTCGGCGGCAGCGTCGAAACCGTCACTGATGAAACAGGCAAGTCCAAGCAAGTCTGGTCGCCGGGCGAGACTGTGCGCGCCATTGCCTACGACACCCCGGTGGTCGGCTGGCGTGGGGCGAGCGTTAACACCCTGCGCTTGTGGCGGGCCCGGGCCGTCGAAGACCTGCATCTGGAGCGCTTCAATGCTGGCGACCATCTGGGTGCGGTCGCTGAAGTAGCGCGTGCGGAAAGCATTTCCCGTGTGCTCTACCCGGCGGACAGCACTGAAGCTGGCCAGGAGCTGCGCCTGCGCCAGGAGTATTTCTTCGTTGCCGCTTCCCTGCAGGATCTGCTGCGGCGTCATCGCAACATGCACACCTCGGTGCTGACCCTGGGCGATCATGCGTCGATCCAGCTCAACGACACGCACCCCTCGATTGCCGTGGCCGAGCTGATGCGTCAGTTGGTGGATGTCTATGATGTCGCCTGGGATGCTGCATGGCAGGTGACCGTCGACACGCTTTCCTACACCAACCACACACTTCTTCCGGAAGCACTGGAAACCTGGCCGGTCGGCCTGATGGAGCGCATGCTGCCACGGCACATGCAGATCATTTACCTGATCAACGCCCAGCACATCGACTCGCTGCGTGCCAAGGGCATCCATGATTTCGACGTGTTGCGCGCGGTGTCGCTGATCGAGGAAGACAACGGTCGGCGCGTTCGCATGGGCAACCTTGCGTTTCTCGGCTCCCACAGCGTCAACGGGGTGTCCGGTCTGCACACGCAGTTGATGCGCAAAACCGTGTTTTCCGAGCTGCATAAACTCTATCCGACGCGGATCAACAACAAGACCAACGGCATCACCTTCCGCCGCTGGCTCTATCAGGCCAACTCGGAACTGACGTCGATGCTGGTCGATGCGCTTGGCGCGGACCTGCTCGATCACCCGGAAGAACGCTTGCAGGACCTGGAGCCGTTCGCCGAGAAGTCGGCATTTCGCAAGGCTTTCGCCGAACAGCGCCTGCACAGCAAAAAAGCCCTGGCGTACCTTATTCACGAGCGGTTAGGGGTAGCAATCAATCCGGCGGCGATGTTCGACGTGCAGGTCAAACGCATTCACGAATACAAACGTCAGTTGCTCAATCTGTTGCACACCGTCGCGCTGTATCAGGCCATTCGCGCCGAGCCGGAAGTCGACTGGGTGCCCCGAGTGAAGATCTTTGCTGGCAAGGCAGCGGCCAGTTATCACCAGGCCAAACTGATTATCAAACTGACCAACGACATCGCCCGGGTGGTCAACAACGACCCAACCGTGCGCGGCTTGCTCAAGGTGGTATTCCTGCCCAACTACAACGTCAGCCTGGCAGAAAGCATCATTCCGGCGGCGGATTTGTCGGAGCAGATTTCCACCGCCGGTTTCGAAGCGTCCGGGACCAGCAACATGAAATTTGGCCTCAACGGCGCGCTGACCATCGGCACGCTGGACGGTGCCAACGTGGAGATGTGCGAGCGCATCGGTGCCGAGCATATGTTCATCTTCGGCCTCAGCGCGCAGCAAGTGGAGGCGCGCAAGCAGAATCACGAGTTCAACGCCACGCCGGATATTGCCGCGTCCCATCGCTTGGGTGATGTGCTGCAAGCGATTCGCGGCGGTGTGTTCTCGCCGGATGATCCGTCGCGTTATACCGGGTTGATTGATTCGTTGATTGAGCATGACCGCTTCCTGGTCTGCGCGGACTTCGATGCCTACTGGGATGCGCAAATGCGTGTTGAAGCCCATTGGCATGACACCAATGCCTGGTGGCGTTCGGCAGTGTTGAACACCGCGCGGATGGGCTGGTTCTCTTCCGATCGGACCATTCGCGAGTACGCCACGGACATTTGGAAAGCCCTGGAGTAACTTTGAGCAATAATTGCGAGGCAGGCCCGGTGGTCAACGGGCCTGATCGATATACTAGGCAGCGGTTAAACCGGGCGGCAGGCTAGACTCTGGCCAATGCCACTTCGCCCGGATTCGCCCCACATCGGGGCTGCTTAGGGATATCGACCATGCAATGGATGTTCATGTTGATTGGGCTTGTGCTGGGCTGGATGCTCGACGAGTCGTTCAGTGACGCGCTATTGGGCGCGCTGTTCGGGTTGGGAATTGGCCAGGCCATTCGTATCGCCCGTCTGGGCTCGCAAGCCGCTGAACAGCGCGTGCTGTTGGAGCAGGCGCAGGCAGCGTTGAATGCGGTTCAACAACGTCTGGCGGTGCTGGAAACCACGGGTGTCGAAGTGCCGCAGCCAGCGGTTGATCAACCCTTGGCCAGGGAGTCGAATTTTTCCCTTGAGCTCTCGCTTGAAGAAGCATCCGTCGCGACACCTGAATTGGTGTGGGAGCTTCCGCCTGAGCCTGAGCCTGAGCCCCTATCACAACCTCGTCAGCCACTGTCCGACGATGCCTGGACAGCCGAGCCACCCGTGCGCGAGCCTGTCGCTGACCGTGGTCCGAACGTCATCGAGCGTGCCCTTGCCGGTGCGCGTAATTGGTTGCTGGGCGGTAATACAGTGCTGCGCGTTGGCGTGGTTCTGTTGTTTTTCGGCCTGGCGTTTCTGTTGCGTTACGCCACTGAAGGCATGGTGGTGCCGCTTGAGCTGCGTTACGCCGGGGTAGCGGCCGCCGCATTGGCCTTGCTCGGGCTGGGTTGGTGGCTGCGCCAACGCAATCGCAACTATGCGTTGATGCTGCAAGGCACCGGGATTGGCGTGTTGTACCTGACGGTGTTTGCCGCGATGCGCCTGCACCCGTTGCTGGACCCCACCGCAGCGCTCGGCCTGCTGGTGGCGGTGACGGTGTTCTCGGCTATTTTGGCCATCACCCAGGATTCCCTGGCGCTGGCCTGCGCCGCTGCACTGGGCGGTTTCGCCGCGCCGATCCTCACGTCCACCGGCGCTGGCAGCCATGTCGCGCTGTTCAGTTATTTCGCCCTGCTCAACGCCGGCATCCTTGGCATTGCCTGGTTCAAGGCGTGGCGCCCCCTCAACGTGATCGGCTTTGTCGGCACCTTTGGCATCGGCTTCACCTGGGGCCTGCGGTCCTATACACCGGAACTGTTGTGGAGCACCGAACCGTTCCTGATCCTGTTTTTCCTCATGTACCTGGCCATCGGCCTGTTGTTCGCGCGGCGCAAGTTACGGGAAATGGGCGACGCACCGGAAGACGATAACCGCGAGGCGCTGCTGCATTGGTCGGCGCGCAGAGGCGACTATGTCGACGGCACGCTGCTGTTTGGTCCACCGCTGGTGGGCTTCGGCTTACAGTTCGCATTGGTGCAGCATCTGCCTTTCGCCGCCGCATTCAGCGCTTTGGCGCTCGGCGTTGTGTACATGGCGTTGACGCGGGCGTTGTTCAGCGGGCGCACGATGCTGTTGGGGGAAACCTGCCTCGCGCTGGGCGTGATTTTCACCAGCCTGGCGATTCCGCTGGGGCTCGATGCGCGCTGGACGACCGCCGCCTGGGCCGTTGAAGGTGCGGGTATCTTCTGGCTCGGCCTGCGGCAGAAACGGTCATTGGCCCGCGCCTTCGCGTTGCTGCTGCAAGTGGGCGCGGCGCTGGCGTTCGTCGGCGAACTGCGGGCCGGCGACTTCAGCCTGGTTTCAGGTGCACCGCTGGGCGCGTTGCTGCTCGGCGTGGCCTTGTTGTTCAGCTTCTACCATTTGCGCAAGGCCCCGCCAGATGTTGCCTCGTCCTGGGAGCGTCGGGCACTGCCGGTGTTAGCATGTCTGGGGCTGGCCTTTCTCTATCTGCTGGCGCCTTTGTTCTTTCTCGTATACGGCACCGCGATCGCCTGGGCGCTGGCCGGTACGGCGACGATATTTATGGGGCTGCATCTGCAATCTCGCACCTTCGCGCTCAGCGGGTTTGCCGTGCAGTTGCTGGGTGGTGGGTTGTTCCTGGTGGCTGGCTCGGACTTTCTCGCATCGCTGTCCAGCGAAGGCGTGCGGCCGTTGGCGCATTACCGATTCTGGACGCCTTTGGTGTTGGGTCTGGCAGGTTTACTCGGGGCCTGGCGCTTGCAGCAAGACCGTCCGGTTGCGCTGTTGAACCAGCGTCTGTCCGATGGGCTGCTGGTCTGGGGCGCGACTTGGTGGGCACTGGCATGGGGCAGCGAAGTACTGCGGTTCGCCTCATTCGAGGCCCAAACCGTCTTGTTGCTGACGGTGGCGGCGTTGAACGCAGCCCTGTGGACGGTGTTGGCGGTGCGCCTGAAGTGGCCGGCGCTGGGTTTGCTCTGCACGGCGCTGATACCGACGGCAGGATGGGTGTTGCTCGCCGCGTGGCACTCGCGTTATCACCCGGCAGCCAACTTCGGCTGGCTGGCCTGGGCGGCGGTGTTCGTCGTGCACTTGATCTCGTTGCGCCGATTGGCGCCGATGCTCTCGGTGCGGGTCTTGAGCGTTGCCCACGTGCTCGGTTGCTGGTTGTTGATCGGCGTGCTGGCGCTGGAATTGCGTTTCGGTATGTTGCTGCTTTCCGAGCAGTACAACGCCTGGCGCTGGCTGGGTTGGGCGATTCTGCCGAGCCTGTACCTGGTGTTGATGGCCAGTCCCCGCAACTGGCCTTGGCCGGTGGCTGCATATCCGCGTGAGTACAGGCTTTATGCGGCGGCGCCGCTGGCATTGCTGATGCTCGGTTGGTTCTGGCTGGCGAACTGCTTCAGCAGCGGCGCTGCCGATCCGTTGCCCTACGTGCCGTTGCTCAATCCTCTGGAGTTGGGTCTGCTGTTTTCGTTGTTCGGCATTTATGTGTGGGCCCGCAGTGCGGCGACGCAATGTGCTCTGAACAAGGACGTTATTGATCGCGCCACGCAACTGACCGTTGGCATCTTGCTGTTCGCGTTTTTCACCGCACTGGTGAACCGCACCGCGCACCATTGGGGTGGCGTCCCGTTCGAGCTGGATTCGCTGCTTGCGTCGATGCAGGTACAGGCTGGCCTGTCGATCATCTGGACCCTGATGGCCCTGAGCCTGATGATCGGCGGCCACCTGCGCCGACGTCGCGAGGTCTGGTTGATTGGTGCGGCGTTGATCGGCGTGGTGGTCGCGAAACTGTTCTTTGTCGAATTGAGCAACCGTGGCGGGCTTGCCCGGATCGTCTCGTTCATCGGCGTCGGTGTATTGCTGTTGGTCGTGGGCTATTTCGCCCCGTTGCCGCCCAAACGTGCCGAGGCTGCGCCGGACCCTGAAAAACCTGCCCCGCAAACCGAAGGAGTGTCGTCTTGAGTCAGAAGTTGAACCGGGTCTGGTCAGGCGCTTTTGCCATGGGGCTCGCTTTTTCGGTCAACGCGCTGGAACAGCCGTCGGACTTTGCCACGCAGTTACCCTTGACGCTGAGCGGCGAGGGCCCGTGGTATCGCCTCGAATTGCCTCTGGCCGTGCAACTGAGCGCGCGGCAGACCGACCTGAGCGACGTGCGGGTGTTCAACGCGAACGGCGAGCCACAGGCCTATGCGCTGGCGCGGGAAAACGCCCAGGCAGGGGAAACCCGTCTCTTGACCGACGTGAAGTGGTTTCCGTTGTACAACGATGCGGACGACAACGAGCGCGCGCCGAGTGTGCGGGTGCAATCGAATGCCAATGGCGCGTTGGTCGAGGTGCAGCCATCGAGTCAGCTGGAAGCCGGTGAAGAAGTGCTGCGCGGCTGGCTGCTCGATGCCAGTGCGATCAAGGCGCCGTTGCAGCAGTTGATCCTTGACTGGACCAGCGAGCGCGACGGTTTCCAGCGTTTCAGCATTGAAGCCAGCGACGACCTGCAGCATTGGCAGTCCTGGGGTGAGGGGCAGGTGGCGCGGCTGACGTTTGCTGACGAGCGGGTCGAGCAGCATGAAGTGGGTTTGCCGGGGCAATCGGCGCGTTACCTGCGCCTGTTGTGGAGCACGCCGAGTTCGGCACCCACGCTGACCTCGGCGCAATTGCAAAGCGCAACCTCGCGCAGCCTGTCGTTGCCGTTGATGTGGTCGCAGTCCTTGGCGGGCACCCGCGAGAAGGCCGGCGAATACACTTGGCAATTGCCGGTGGGCGTGAATGTCGAACGCTTGCAGGTCGAGCTGGACCAGCCGAACAGCTTGGCGCCGGCGACCCTGGCCGGACGGCTGGACAGTCGGCGGCCATGGCAGCCGCTTGGCGGTGGCTTGCTCTATCGCCTGACGCAGAACGGCCAGGAGGTGGTGCAGAACGAATTGCAGTTGCCGGGGCGAACCGTACAGCAGTTGAAATTGACGGTGGACGAGCGGGGCGGTGGCCTCGGTGAACAGGCGCCGAAGGTGAAATTTGCCGTACGCGCCACGCAACTGGTGTTCCTCGCCCGTGGTGCCGGGCCTTATACCCTGGCGGTGGGTAACGCGACGGCGAAGACGGCGAACCTGCCGTTGACCACGCTGATTCCCGATTACAGTGCGGCGAAGTGGGCAGCGCTGGGGCGGGCGACGGTGGATGCCGAGGTGGTGAGCACACCCGCCTCAACGGCTGTGGGCGCGGCGACCTCGAACACCGATTGGAAGAAATTCGGTTTGTGGGCAGTGTTGCTGCTCAGCGTGTTGTTCCTGGGGGCGATGGCGTTCAGTTTGTTGCGCAAGCCTCCGGCCAGTTCTTAAAGTCGGTGCTGCACACCGATCGCGGGCAAGCCCGCTCCTACAGCGATGAGGGCATATCGGCCAGTGAAAATGCCGGATTCGAACTACGCTAAACCCCGCGCATGAACTCTATTGGGCGTATCACGTCTGATAGGAGGAAATGCGCCTCGACTCGCGCTAAACTGCGCGGGTTTTTAGCCCCCCCCCATTCTCCGGAGCCGTCCATGTCCCGCGTTACCCTGAGTCGCTATTTGATTGAGCAGACCCGCAGCAACAACACTCCTGCCGATCTGCGCTTCCTGATCGAAGTGGTGGCGCGTGCCTGCAAGGAGATCAGCCACGCCGTGTCCAAAGGCGCCCTGGGTGGTGTTCTAGGTAGCATGGGCACTGAAAACGTCCAAGGCGAAGTGCAGAAAAAACTCGATGTGATCTCCAACGAGATCCTGCTCGAAGCCAACGAATGGGGCGGTCACCTGGCCGGCATGGCGTCCGAAGAAATGGACAATGCCTACCAGATCCCTGGCAAATACCCGAAAGGCGCCTACCTGCTGGTGTTCGACCCGCTGGACGGTTCGTCGAACATCGACATCAACGCTCCGGTCGGCACCATCTTCTCGGTTTTGCGTTGCCCGAGCGAATACCTGAGCCAAAACGAAGCCTTGAATGAAAAGGCCTTCTTGCAGCCAGGCACCCAGCAGGTCGCTGCCGGCTACGCGATCTATGGTCCGCAGACCATGCTGGTGCTGACCTTGGGCGATGGCGTGAAGGGCTTCACCCTGGACCGTGAAATGGGCAGCTTCGTCCTGACCCACGAAAACATCACCATTCCTGAGTCCACCCAGGAATTTGCCATCAACATGTCCAACCAGCGTCACTGGGAAGCCCCCGTGCAACGCTACGTCGACGAGTTGCTGGCGGGCGAAGAAGGTCCTCTGAAGAAAAACTACAACATGCGCTGGGTGGCCGCGATGGTGGCGGACGTGCACCGCATCCTGACCCGTGGTGGCCTGTTCATGTACCCACGTGACAGCCGCGAGCCATCCAAGCCAGGCAAACTGCGCCTGATGTACGAAGCCAACCCGATGTCTTTCCTGGTCGAGCAGGCCGGTGGTGCATCCACCAACGGCCACCAGCGCATCCTCGACATCCAGCCGGAAGGCCTGCACCAGCGTTGCGCGGTGTTCCTGGGCTCGAAAGAAGAAGTGGCCCGCGCCACGGCCTACCACAAGGAATAACCCGTGACCGCGCCCTGGCAGCCGTTGCTCGAATGGTGGTTCGGGACATCCGAATCAGCAAAGGAAGTGGCGGCGCAGAAGGGCGGGTTGTGGTTCGGCAAGCGCGACAGCCAGGACCTCGAGGCGCGTGAGCGTTTCGGGGAACGGGTGGAGCAGGCACTGGCCGGCGGATTGACTGAATGGGCGCAACGCCCTGAAGGTTGGCTGGCCCTGGTGCTGTTGCTCGATCAATTGCCGCGCATGCTGTTTCGCGAGACCCCCAAAGCCTTTTCCGGTGACAGCAGAGCCCAGGCTCTGGTGGCGCAAGGTATCGCTGCGGATTTAGACCGGCAATTGCTGCCGATCCAGCGGGTGTTCATCTACCTGGTATTGGAACACTGCGAACACCTGGCGGTGCAGAACGAGTGCATCTCGCGTTACATCGACCTGATGGAGCAACAGCCGGAAAGTGATCGAGCGTTGTTTGCCGACTACCTGGGCTATGCCGAGAAGCATCAGAAGGTGATCGCGCAGTTTGGGCGGTTTCCTCATCGCAATGAGGTGCTGGGACGCGAATCTACGGCTGAGGAGTTGCTGTTTTTAAATAAGCCAGGTTCGCGCTTTTAAGGTTCTTCAGCTTCACGCATTCCCTTGAACAAGCCGTTTCAGCAACAATGCAAGCAGGCTTTTTCGGGTATCGACAATGATGTGAACGAAGACTGTCTGTCCGCGAACCTCATAAATCACTCGATTCATTCCAACAAGAATTTGTCGGTACTGACTGAGATTGAGCTTGTCGATTTCTTCGGGGGTCGACCCTGCATAGGGTTGTTCTCCCAGGTTGCGAATAGCGGTCTTCAGGTTGGCAAAAGTGTTCTGCCAAGTCTGATTCGAGAGCTGTCGGGTGAGGTAGGTACGAAGCTCTTTGAGGTCTGTTTCGGCTGACTGAAGAATGACGACCTTTAAACTCATTGATTGTCAGCCCTGTCGAGGTCAGTGAAGACATCCTCGGCATCACGGAAGTTGCCCTGCTCTATCTCCCGATTACCCATCGCCAGGAGTTTGAGCAGTGCCATCGTTTCTTCTTGCTCCTCAAAGCTTTTTACATCCATGACCACCAGTTTCGCTTCACCGTTTTGGGTGATTACCAGAGGCTCGCGGCTCTCCGTGATTGTTTTGACTATCTCGGCAGCATGGCTTTTAAGGTAGCTGATCGGCTTGATTTGGGATGAGAGTTTCATGAAATGAAGTGCTCGGAGGAATAGATAGGACTGAGTTTAGTCCTAATTCAGTCCTGCGTCAGGCTGAGCTGATCAATGAGCGTCTGAATTACTTGATGTCGCCGATAGCGCAATCGCGAGCAAGTCATATTGTCTCACCGCCACTCCCACAGGGATCACATCGAACCTGTGGGAGCCTGCTCGCGATTGCGTCGGTGGTCGCGCCCTAGATCCGGAAGCTACCCACCAGATGCTTCAACCGAGCTGCCTGCTGCTCCAGATCCGCGCAGGCGCGCAGTGTCGCCTGCAGGTTCTCGACACCTTCCTGGTTCAGCGTGTTGATCTCGTTGATGTCGACGTTGATCGACTCCACAACGGCGGTCTGTTCTTCGGTCGCGGTGGCGACTGACTGGTTCATTCCGTCGATTTCACCGATGCGCTGGGTCACGCTGCCCAGGCGCTCGCCGGCCTGGTTGGCAATGCCGACGCTGCTCTCGCTCTGACGCTGGCTGTCGGTCATCGTGCTGACCGCTTCGCGGGCGCCGATTTGCAGTTCTTCGATCATCTTCTGCACTTGCTGCGCCGAATCCTGAGTGCGGTGCGCCAGGTTGCGCACTTCGTCGGCGACCACGGCAAAGCCACGACCCGCTTCACCGGCACGGGCGGCTTCGATGGCCGCGTTCAGCGCCAGCAGGTTGGTCTGCTGAGAGATGCTGGTGATCACTTCCAGAATCTGTCCGATGTTCACGGTGTTGCTGTTGAGCGTCTCGATGTTGCCGCAGGAATCACTGATCTTCGCCGACAGCTGATGCATGGCGCTGATGGTTTTTTCCACGGTTTGCTGGCCGTCTTCTGCCAGCGCGCGGGCATCGCTGGAGTGCTGCGAGGCGAGGGCGGCGTTTTGGGCGATTTCCTGTGCGGCAGCGCCGAGCTGGTTGATCGCCGCCGCGACGCTGTTGGTGCGCGAGGCCTGCTGGTCGGAGTTGAACATCGACGAGTTGGAGGCCGCCACGACCCGCAACGCCACTTCGTTGACCTGGCCGGTGGCCGATGACACTTCGCGGATCGAGGTGTGGATGCGCTCGACGAAGCGGTTGAACGACAACCCCAGCGCGCCGAACTCGTCATGGCCGTGAATGGTCAGGCGTTTGGTCAGGTCGCCTTCGCCTTCGGCGATGTCATGCATGGCGCGGCCCATGGTCAGCAGCGGTTGCATCAGAAAGCTGATCAGTATGCCCAGCAAGGTGATGATGATCACCACGGCGATCACCATGGCGATGAACGCCGAGGTGCGGAACTCGCTGAGCATTGCGAACGCTGTGTCCTGGTCGAGTACCAAGGCTACGTACCAGTCAGCCGAGGGTACGCCGTTGACGTGGGTGAAGGAGATGAACTGGCGCTTGCCGTCGATCTCGACTTCTTTCATGCCTGGGCTGACCTTTGGCGTGTCGTTGGGATAGGCCTCGGCCAGGCTCTTGAGCACCAGCTTGCTGTCCGGGTGAATGAGAATCTTGCCGTCGGCGCCGACGATGAACGCGTGGCCATGGCCGCCGAAGTTCAGCGAGTTGATGATCGCGCTGACGCTGGACAGGTCGATGTCGGCGCCAGCGACGCCGATCATCTGGCCTTGGCGCTGCACCGGAGTGGCGACGGTAATCACAAGCTTGCCGGAGGAAGCGGCAATGTAGGGTTCGGTCACGATGGTCTGTTGTGCGGTGTTGGCCGCCTTGTACCAACCACGGGCGCGGGGGTCGTAATCTGCCGCACGGTTACCCGCCGGGACCGAGAACATCACGCCATCGGTGCCGCCGAAGTAACTGAGTTGAAAGTTGCCAGTGTAGGCGGGCAGGTCGATCACGCGCTTCAGGCTGCTCAATGCGCTGCCGTCGGCGGAAACCTGCTGCGACATCGATTGCAGCAACTGGATGCGGCTTTCCAGCCAGGTCTGGATGTTACTGGTGGTCAGGCTGCCGAGTTCCTGCATCGATGTTTCAGTGCTGCTGCGCAGGGTCTGGCGCTGTCGGTAGTCGTTGAACAGGATGAAACAGGCAAATGCGACGGCCACCACGAGGGCAGCAGCCAACAGAATTTTGTGGCTGAACTTGATGTTTCTGGTCATTAAATGAACTACCGCAGAAGGGCTGGTCAACGAGGGCGCCAATGTGCCACAAAATGGTGCGTGGCGTTGGTCATTATGTCGACTCAAAGGCGCCAAAGATTAGGCGCATTTGGCCAAAGCCGACGAAATGCACAACGGCGGCGCAAAGTGGCTGATTTTTCGGACAAAGGCAGACGAGCGGCCCGATAAATAGACGGGGGATGAGGGAACCAGACAACGATTTTCACTTCTAAGCTTCTGCTTGGCAATCTGCCATTCCCCCTACGCTCCAGGAGTTTCACCATGTCGTTGCGCTCCGTCGCCCTGCTTTCGTTCTGCGTGTTGTTGGTCGCGTGCGGCAAGGTCAATCAGGAAAACTACTCCAAATTGTCGACAGGCATGCCCAAGGCTGAGGTAGAAACCTTGCTGGGCAAGCCTACCGACTGTTCAGGCGCATTTGGTCTGTCCAGTTGCACCTGGGGCGACAAGAACAGCTTTATCAGCGTGCAGTACGCCGGTGACAAAGTGATGATGTTTTCCGGCCAAGGCCTGAAGTAATCCGGGGCGCTGTGCCCGCGGGAGAAAAACAATGAAGCAGTTTTTGATCCTCCTTTTTGCCAGCCTGGTATTGGCTGGCTGCGCGACCTCTGGTGAAGATCCGCTGGCGCCGAAAACCGTCAATAGCGTCAATCTGAAGAAGTACCAGGGGACCTGGTACGAGTTGGCGCGTCTGCCGATGTACTTCCAGCGCAACTGCGCACAATCGGAAGCGCATTACACCCTCAAGCCCGACGGCAATATCCTGGTGCTCAATCGTTGCCTGACCGCGGACTGGCAATGGGAAGAAGCCAAGGGTACGGCTTATCCACAGGTGCCCGGCAAGACCGACAAGCTGTGGGTCGAGTTCGATAACTGGTTTTCTCGGCTGATCCCGGGTGTGGCGAAGGGCGAATATTGGGTGTTGTTCGTCAGCGATGACTACAAGACGGCCATCGTCGGCGATCCGAGCCGGCGTTACCTGTGGTTGCTGTCGCGGACCCCGACGGTCAACGGGGTGGTCCGTGAGGAATTGCTCAGCAAGGCACGCCAGCAGGGTTACGACACTACGCGGCTGATCTGGCGGGCAACGGATACGCAGATGGCGAAGACGTCGAACTAACTGTAATTGCCCTGTAGGAGCGAGCATGCTCGCTCCTACAGGCGTAGTTTTTTTGTCAGCTGAGTAGTTCACGCAAAACTTGGGCAAACGCCCGACTACTTTCCTCTTCCCCCGCATGCCGTCCCTCGCGCACGACCCACTGGCCATTGACCAGCACATCGCGTACCTGTCGGTCGCCGCCGGCGAATAGCCAGCGATTGAGAATCCCGTCGCCGCTTGCTGTCGCCAGGTACGGATCGTTGCCGTCCAGCACCAGCCAATCCGCACGCTTTCCCACTTCCAGGGCGCCAATCGGTTGCCCCAACGCCTGGGCACCGCCTTCCAGCGCCGCGTCGTAGAGCGTGCGACCGACCATCGGCTGATCCGCGCCATACAAGCGGTTACGCCGCTGATCGCGCAGACGCTGGCCATATTCCAGCCAGCGTAATTCTTCCACCACGCTCAACGACACGTGGCTGTCGGAACCAATGCCCATGCGCCCGCCCTGGGCGAGGAAATCCACCGCCGGGAAAATCCCGTCGCCAAGGTTGGCTTCAGTGGTCAGGCACAGGCCGGCGATGGCGCGACTGCGGGCCATCAGCGAGACCTCTTCCGGGTTGGCGTGGGTGGCGTGAACCAGGCACCAGCGCTGATCGACCTCGACGTTCTCATACAGCCATTGCAGGGGGCGACGGCCGCTCCAGTTCAGGCAGTCATCGACTTCCTTCTGCTGCTCGGCGATGTGAATGTGCACCGGGCATCGCTGGTCGCTGGCGGCCAGCACTTCGCTGATTTGCTGTGGGGTCACGGCGCGCAGCGAGTGGAAGCACAGGCCCAGCGACTGGGCCTTCTGTTGGGCCAGAAGAGGTTGCAGTCGCGATTGCAGGTTCAGGTAGTTTTCGGTGCTGTTGATAAAGCGTCGTTGGCCATCGTTGGGCGCCTGGCCACCGAAACCTGAATGGCTGTAGAGCACGGGCAGCAGAGTCAGGCCGATGCCCGCGGCGCTGGCGGCCTGGCTGATGCGCAGCGCCAGTTCGGCCGGGTCCGCATAGGGATGGCCATCGATGTCATGGTGCACGTAATGAAATTCGGCGACCGAGGTGTAGCCGGCCTTGAGCATTTCGATGTACAGCTGACGGGCAATCACGCCAAGTTGTTCGGGGCTGATTTTTCCGACGAGGCGATACATCAGGTCGCGCCAGGTCCAGAAGCTGTCATTCGGATTACCCGCCACTTCCGCCAGCCCGGCCATCGCCCGCTGAAAGGCGTGGGAATGCAGGTTGGGCATGCCCGGTAACAGCGGGCCGCTCAGCCTTTCGGCGCCATCTGCATTGGAATCGGCCTGGATTTGGGTCAGCACGCCGTCGGCGCTGACCTCAAGACGTACATTGTTGGCCCATCCACTAGGCAGCAGCGCGCGTTCGGCAAAGAAGGCGGACATGGTTCATCACCCCATCGTGTGTTATTTGTATATACATATACAGACGTTTGCCTGCCCGGTAAACTCCGGCAAGCTAGCAACCTATATCAAATGAACAGGGATCAACCGTGCCGACTCCGCCTCCAGTCTCTCCGTTGGCCGCGAACATGGGCGACAGTCCGGCGCCTTTGTACGCTCGCGTCAAACAGATGATTACCCAGCAAATCGACAGCGGTGCCTGGCCGCCTCACTATCGCGTTCCGTCGGAAAGTGAGCTGGTCAGCCAACTTGGCTTCAGCCGCATGACCATCAACCGGGCATTGCGCGAGATGACCGCCGACGGCCTGCTGGTGCGCATGCAAGGCGTCGGCACGTTCGTCGCCGAACCGAAAAGCCAGTCCGCCCTCTTTGAAGTGCACAACATCGCTGACGAAATCGCCTCCCGTGGCCATCGCCACACTTGCACGGTCATCACCCTGGAAGAAGAGGCGGCCGGGTCCGAGCGCGCCGTGGCCCTGGACATGCGCGAGGGGCAGAAGGTCTTTCATTCGCTGATCGTGCATTTCGAAAATGATATTCCGGTACAAATCGAAGACCGTTTCGTCAACGCGCTGGTGGCCCCGGAATACCTGAAGCAGGATTTCACCCTGCAAACGCCTTATGCCTACCTCAGCCAGGTTGCGCCGCTGACCGAAGGCGAGCACGTGGTCGAAGCGATCCTGGCCGAGGCATCGGAGTGCAAGTTGTTGCAGATCGAAAAGGGCGAGCCGTGCCTGTTGATTCGTCGTCGCACCTGGTCCGGTCGTCAGCCCGTGACCGCAGCCCGTTTGATCCACCCCGGTTCCCGTCATCGTCTCGAAGGTCGGTTTCACAAATGAATCAGCTCAAGGTTCTACGCGCCACGGATTACCCGCGCATGCCGTGGAAAAACGGCGGTGGCAGCACTGAAGAAATTACCCGCGACGCCGGCACTGGACTGGATGGTTTTGGCTGGCGCCTCTCCATAGCCGACATTAGCGAGTCGGGTGGGTTTTCCATGTTTGCCGGTTACGAGCGCATCATCACCGTGTTGCAGGGCGACGGTATGGTCTTGTCGGTGGATGGCCAGGACACGCGGTCACTGTTACCGATCGATCCGTTCGCCTTCAGTGGTGAGAGTCATGTTTCCTGCACCTTGCTGGGTGGAGCGATCCGCGATTTCAACCTGATCTATGCACCAAAGCGTTACCGCGCGCGGTTGCAGTGGCTGGACGGGGAGCAGCGGTTTTTCAGCGAAGCCGGCACCGTGCTGGTGTTCAGTGTCAGCGAAGTGCTCGAGGTGAAGGTCGGTAACACGGTTTCGCAACTGGCGCGACATGATTGCCTGCAACTGGACGGTAACAGCGATTTGCTGGAAATCTCGAGCCAGGGTGCCTGCTGCGTTATCGAACTGACCGCACGCTAAAACCACATCCCCCCTGTAGGAGCGAGCATGCTCGCGATGGAGTCGCAGGCACCGCGGGGTCTCAGGTAGCCAGCGTCATCGTTGACGACCATCGCGAGCATGCTCGCTCCTACAGTGAAGCAAGACCGTTTCCTGTTGCGCACCACTTTGTTACCGAACGCCCCATCACAGCGCAAAACCCCGCTCCCGTAACAAACCCCACCTCCTGCAAAAATTCCCCCCGGAAAATTTCATCTACGCCAGACCCCTTGATCCAGGCGCTCTCCAGCTTTTTCCGAATTTTTCTCGAATGCCCATTCAACAAGTTGGCCGCTTGATTGCATATGCTTGTATGTACAAGTAAAGACGTATGCGTATGAGTCCAATGAGACTCCTCGCAACGTCCACCTGATTCGCCTGTGGCGCAACGATGCGCACAGGCTGGCTTACCCACTGCCAGGGTTGGTTTGGATTGATCGCTGAGGAGTCTTTTTCGTGACTGACAACAAAACTACCACCGCCTCTTCTACTAAGCACCGTGACGTTGAAATCCGTGCCCCGCGCGGCAACAAGCTGACCGCCAAGAGCTGGCTGACCGAAGCGCCGCTGCGCATGCTGATGAACAACCTCGACCCGCAAGTGGCCGAGAACCCTAAAGAATTGGTGGTGTACGGTGGTATTGGCCGGGCAGCACGTAACTGGGAATGCTACGACAAGATAGTCGAGAGCCTGACCAACCTGAATGACGACGAGACCCTGCTGGTGCAATCCGGCAAGCCGGTCGGCGTGTTCAAGACCCACAGCAACGCCCCACGCGTATTGATCGCCAATTCCAACCTGGTGCCCCACTGGGCGACTTGGGAGCACTTCAACGAACTCGACGCCAAAGGCCTGGCCATGTACGGCCAGATGACCGCCGGGAGCTGGATCTACATTGGCAGCCAGGGCATCGTTCAGGGCACCTACGAAACCTTCGTCGAAGCCGGTCGCCAGCACTACAACGACGACCTGACCGGCAAGTGGGTCCTGACCGCTGGCCTGGGCGGCATGGGCGGCGCCCAGCCGCTGGCCGCGACCTTGGCCGGTGCCTGCTCGCTGAACATCGAATGCCAGCAGATCAGCATCGATTTCCGCCTGAAAACCCGCTACGTCGACGAGCAAGCCAAAGACCTCGACGACGCCCTGGCGCGCATTGCCAAGTACACCGCCGAAGGCAAGGCGATCTCTATCGCCCTGTGCGGGAACGCCGCTGAAATCCTTCCGGAGCTGGTACGTCGGGGCGTGCGTCCTGACATGGTCACCGACCAGACCAGCGCCCACGACCCGCTCAACGGCTACCTGCCGGCCGGCTGGACCTGGGACGAATACCGCGCTCGCGCCAAGACCGAGCCAGCTGCCGTGGTCAAGGCCGCCAAGCAATCGATGGCCGTACACGTCAAGGCGATGCTGGACTTCCAGAAAATGGGCGTACCGACTTTCGACTACGGCAACAACATCCGTCAGATGGCCCAGGAAGAAGGCGTGGAAAACGCTTTCGACTTCCCAGGTTTCGTCCCTGCTTACATCCGTCCGCTGTTCTGCCGCGGTATCGGTCCGTTCCGTTGGGCTGCTCTGTCGGGCGACCCACAGGACATCTACAAAACCGACGCCAAGGTCAAGGAACTGATCCCGGACGACGCCCACCTGCACAACTGGCTGGACATGGCGCGTGAGCGCATCAGCTTCCAGGGTCTGCCGGCGCGTATCTGCTGGGTTGGCCTGGGCCTGCGCGCCAAGCTCGGCCTGGCATTCAACGAAATGGTACGCAGCGGCGAGCTGTCGGCGCCTATCGTCATCGGTCGTGACCATCTGGACTCCGGTTCGGTGGCGAGCCCGAACCGCGAAACCGAGTCGATGCAGGACGGTTCCGATGCCGTGTCCGACTGGCCACTGCTCAACGCCCTGCTCAACACCGCGAGCGGCGCGACCTGGGTTTCCCTGCACCACGGCGGCGGCGTCGGCATGGGCTTCTCCCAGCATTCGGGCATGGTGATTGTCTGCGACGGGACTGACGAAGCGGCCGAGCGTATCGCTCGCGTCTTGCACAACGACCCAGCGACCGGCGTCATGCGTCATGCCGATGCCGGTTACCAGATCGCCATCGACTGCGCCAAGGAACAAGGGCTGAACCTGCCGATGATTACCGGCAAGTAAACGCAACACCGCTTCCCTGTAGGAGCGAGCTTGCTCGCGAGAGCGTCGGCACATCCAGCATGAATGTGACTGATCTACCGTCATCGCGAGCAAGCTCGCTCCTACAGGGGGGCGAAAGCCAACTCCCATAACAATCCACAGAGGTTGAATCATGGCTGTCAAAGACGCACGTGCAGGCAACAAACCGTTGATCGAGAAACGCTCGATTGACTACATCCCGGAAGCGGAAAGACACGGTCGTCTCTTCAGCCAGTTCACCTTGTGGATGGGGGCCAATCTGCAGATCACCGCGATTGTCACCGGGGCCCTGGCCGTGGTGCTGGGCGGTGATGTGTTCTGGTCGTTGATCGGCTTGTTTATCGGTCAGTTGCTCGGCGGCGGGGTGATGGCGTTGCACGCGGCGCAAGGGCCCAAGTTGGGCCTGCCGCAGATGATCTCCAGCCGGGTGCAGTTCGGTGTTTATGGCGCGGCTATCCCGATTGTCCTGGTTTGCCTGATGTACCTGGGCTTCACCGCGACGGGCACAGTGCTGTCCGGCCAGGCGCTGGGTCAGTTGTTCGGGGTCAGCGACACCCTCGGTATTCTCATCTTCGCCAGTGTCATCGTGCTGGTGACGGTGCTTGGCTATCGGGTGATCCATTTTATTGGCCGCGTCGCCAGCATCATTGGCGTGATTGCCTTCGTTTACCTGTTCAGCCGCCTGATGACCCAGACGGATGTGGGCGCGCTGTTGCAGATTCGCCATTTCAGCTGGAGCAGTTTCCTGCTGGCGGTGTCGCTCGCGGCCTCCTGGCAGATCGCCTTTGGTCCCTATGTGGCTGACTACTCGCGATACCTGCCGAGCAATACGTCTTCGGTGAAAACCTTCTTCGCCGCCGGCGCAGGTTCGGTGATCGGCGCACAAGTGGCGATGATTCTCGGTGTGTTTGCCGCCGCCTCCGCCAATGGCCAATACGCCGGGCATGAAGTGGCCTACATCGTGGGTTTCGCCGGCAGTGGTGCGACCGCTGCGCTGCTGTACTTCAGCATTGCGTTCGGCAAGGTCACCATTTCCACGCTTAACTCGTACGGCAGCTTCATGTGCATTGCGACCATCATCAGCGGCTTCCGCGGCCGCCTGGAAGTGACCCGCTTGCAGCGTTTGGTTTTTGTCCTGGTAATTGTCGGTGCGGCAACCCTGATCGCATTGCTCGGTCAGCACTCGTTCCTGGGGGCGTTCAAGTCCTTCATCCTGTTCCTGCTGGCGTTCTTCACGCCATGGAGCGCAATCAACCTGGTGGACTACTACTGCATCACCCGCGAGCGCTATGACGTACCGGCGCTGGCTGATCCCAATGGTCGTTACGGCCGCTGGAACATGCTGGGCATCAGCATCTACGTGTTCGGCGTACTGGTGCAGTTACCGTTCATCTCCACCAAGTTCTACACCGGTCCGCTGGTAGCGGCGCTGGGTGACGTGGATATTTCCTGGATTATCGGCCTGGTGCTGCCTGCTGCGCTTTACTACGTATGCGCAAAAAAATGGCACGGTTCGGTACCTGATCAACTGATTCTGCCGGTCGAGCAGGACAGCGTCGTACAACCAAAAACAAGCGGGAATGGTCGCGCTGCGGCGCAGGCCTGATTGGACGTGGACAGGGCTGGATGCCTCTTGACTGCCGTAAGCCAATTCATGATTAGGAGCGTCACAACAATGAAATCGAACAAGACCCTGCTGACCACATTGCTTTCCATGGGCCTGTTGGCCAGTGCAGGCGCCACCCAGGCAGCCGGTTGGTGCGAGTCAGGCAAGCCTGTGAAATTCGCAGGACTGAACTGGGAAAGCGGCATGCTGCTGACCGACGTCCTGCAAGTGGTGCTGGAAAAAGGCTACGGCTGCAAGACTGACAGCCTGCCGGGCAACTCCATCACCATGGAAAACGCCCTGAGCAGCAACGACATCCAAGTGTTTGCCGAAGAATGGGTCGGTCGCAGCGAGGTCTGGAACAAGGCCGAAAAGGCCGGCAAGGTGGTGGGTGTCGGCGGCCCGATCCTGGGAGCGGTCGAGGGTTGGTACGTGCCTCGCTATGTGATCGAAGGTGATGCCAAACGCAAACTGGAACCCAAGGCACCAGACCTGAAAAACATCGCTGACCTGTCCAAGTACTCGGCGGTGTTCAAAGATGCCGAAGAGCCGACCAAGGGGCGTTTTTACAACTGTCCGGCCGGTTGGACCTGCGAGCTGGACAACAGCGAAATGCTGAAAAGCTACGGCCTGGAAAGCACCTACACCAACTTCCGCCCTGGCACCGGCCCGGCGCTGGATGCAGCCGTACTGTCGAGCTACAAGCGTGGCGAGCCGATCCTGTTCTACTACTGGTCGCCGACTCCGCTCATGGGCCAGGTCGACGTAGTCAAACTCGAAGAAAAACCAGGCGTAGACAAGACCGTGACCATCAAGGTCGGCCTGTCCAAGACCTTCCACGACGAGGCGCCGGAGCTGGTGGCCGTGCTGGAAAAGGTCAACCTGCCGATCGACCTGCTGAACCAGAACCTGGGCCGCATGGCGAAGGAACGTATCGAGTCGCCAAAACTGGCGAAAATCTTCCTCAAGGAACATCCTGAAGTCTGGCATCAGTGGGTCAGCGAAGACGCTGCCAAGAAAATCGATGCGGCTTTGTAGGTCGAGCTTCTCCGGCTGCTGGCAACGGCAGCCGGACGCTTGATCGCAACCCCTTGATTGAGAGTCTCTTATGTTTCCCGAAAGCTTTACCTTTTCCATCGCCGACTGGGTCAACGGTTGGGTCGATTCGCTGGTCACCAACTATGGCGACGTGTTCCGGCACATCTCCGACACCCTGTTGTGGGCCATCGTCAATCTTGAAGGGCTGCTGCGTGCGGCGCCCTGGTGGCTGATGTTGGCCATCGTCGCGGGTGTGGCCTGGCATGCGACCCGTAAAGTGGTGACCACTGCGGTCATCGTCGGCCTGTTGTTCCTGGTGGGCGCGGTCGGGCTCTGGGACAAGCTGATGCAAACCCTGGCGCTGATGCTGGTGGCGACGATCATTTCGGTGCTGATCGGCGTGCCCCTGGGGATTCTATCGGCGCGCAGCAATCGCCTGCGTTCGGTGCTGATGCCGCTGCTGGACATCATGCAGACCATGCCAAGCTTCGTGTACCTGATCCCGGTATTGATGCTGTTCGGCCTGGGCAAGGTGCCGGCGATTTTCGCCACGGTGATCTATGCCGCTCCACCGTTGATCCGACTGACTGATCTGGGTATCCGCCAGGTCGACGGAGAAGTGATGGAGGCGATCAACGCCTTCGGTGCCAACCGCTGGCAACAACTGTTCGGCGTGCAACTGCCGCTGGCCCTGCCGAGCATCATGGCCGGGATCAACCAGACGACCATGATGGCGCTGTCGATGGTCGTGATCGCCTCGATGATCGGTGCACGTGGTTTGGGTGAAGACGTGCTGGTGGGCATCCAGACCCTCAACGTCGGCCGTGGCCTGGAAGCGGGTCTGGCGATCGTGATTCTGGCCGTGGTGATCGACCGCATTACGCAGGCGTATGGTCGTGCGCGGCATGAGGTGAGCAAATGAACAATGCAAGCGTAAGCAAGATCGAAGTCAAAAACGTCTTCAAGATTTTCGGCAACCGCGCCAAGGATGCGCTGGGCCTTATCGGCCAAGGCAAGACCAAGGACCAGGTGCTGGCCGAAACCGGTTGTGTGGTCGGCGTGAATGACCTGTCGCTGAGCATCGGCAGCGGCGAGATCTTCGTGATCATGGGCCTGTCGGGTTCCGGAAAGTCGACACTCGTGCGCCATTTCAATCGTCTGATCGACCCTACCAGTGGCGCGATTCTGGTGGATGGCGAAGACATCCTGCAGTACGACATGGAAGCCCTGCGCGAATTTCGCCGGCGCAAGATCAGCATGGTGTTCCAGAGCTTCGGCCTGCTGCCGCACAAGACCGTGATGGAGAACGTCGCCTACGGCCTGAAAGTGCGTGGCGAGAGCAAGCAGATGTGCTCGGAGCGTGCGCTGCACTGGATCAACACCGTGGGCCTCAAAGGCTACGAAAACAAATTTCCGCACCAGCTCTCTGGCGGCATGCGTCAACGTGTTGGCCTGGCCCGTGCCCTGGCGGCCGACACTGACATCATCCTGATGGACGAAGCCTTCAGCGCCCTCGATCCACTGATCCGCGCCGAGATGCAGGACCAATTGCTGGAGCTGCAAAAGACCCTGCACAAGACCATCGTTTTCATCACTCACGACCTTGATGAGGCTGTGCGCATCGGCAACCGCATCGCGATCCTCAAGGACGGACGCCTGATCCAGGTCGGTACGCCGCGCGAGATTCTGCATTCGCCAGCGGATGAGTATGTCGACCGATTCGTGCAGCGGCGGGCGGCGGTGGTTTGAGAAACTTGCGGTGCTTGTGCCGGCCCTATCGCGGGCAAGCCCGCTCCCACAGGGGTTGTGTGAACACCGATAAACCTGTGGGAGCGGGCTTGCCCGCGATGAGGCCGGTAAAGCTGCATCAATATTGGCTAGAGGTAAAAGATGTCCCAGGCTGAAAAAATCGTAATCGCCGATGCCCCGTTGCGTTGGCAGGATGTGGTCGCGGTAGCCCGCCATGGCGCGCAGCTTGAGCTGTCACCGCAGGCCTGGGCACGCATCGAAAACGCCCAGGCTATCGTCCAGCGCATCGTCGCCAGCGGCGAGCGTGCCTATGGCGTCAACACCGGCCTGGGCGCGTTGTGCAACGTGTCGCTTGAAGACGAGCAACTCAGCCAGTTGTCGCGCAACACCTTGCTCAGTCACGCCTGTGGCGTCGGTGCGCCGCTGGCCGACGAGCAGACCCGTGCGATCCTGTGCGCCGCCATCCGCAATTACAGCCAGGGCAAGTCCGGCATCCATCGCCGCGTGGTCGAGGCCCTGCTGGCGTTGCTCAATCGCGGCATCACTCCACAAGTGCCGTCCCAGGGCTCGGTGGGTTACCTGACCCACATGGCGCACATTGGCATCGCGTTGCTGGGCGTTGGCAATGTCAGCTACCGGGGGCGAGTCGTCTCTGCACAGCAGGCGCTGGCCGAAGAGGGCTTGCAGCCGGTGCAACTGGGCGCCAAGGATGGATTGTGCCTGGTCAACGGCACGCCGTGCATGACCGGTCTCAGTTGCCTGGCGCTTGCCGATGCCACGCGTTTGTTGCAATGGGCCGATGTCATCAGCGCCATGAGCTTTGAAGCCCAGCGCGGACAGATCGCTGCGTTCGATGCCGAGATCATCGCGCTCAAGCCGCATCCAGGCATGCAACAGGTCGGCACGAACCTGCGCGGGCTGCTCGAAGGCAGTGAAGTGATCGCGTCGAGCAAAGGCATCCGCACCCAGGATGCGTTGAGCATTCGCTCCATCCCTCAGGTTCACGGCGCTGCCCGGGATCAACTGGCACACGCCGTTGCCCAGATCGAAACCGAACTCAACGGCTGCACCGACAACCCCTTGCTGCTGGGGACGCCGGACAATTTCCGCATCATGTCCCAGGCCAATCCGCACGGTCAGTCAGTGGCCATGGCCGCTGACTTGCTGGCCATCGCCCTGGCAGAAATCGGCTCCATCGCCGAGCGTCGACTCGACCGCCTGATCAACCCGCACGTCAGCGGACTGCCAGCGTTCCTGGTGGCGAATCCGGGGGTGAACTCCGGGATGATGATCGTGCAATACGTCGCCGCATCCCTGTGTGCGGAAAACCGTCAACTGGCGCAACCGGCGGTACTCGACAACTACGTCACCTCGGGCCTGCAGGAAGATCACCTGAGCATGGGCACAAACGCTGCGCTGAAGCTGCATCGGACGCTGGAAAACTGCACGCAGATTCTTGCCATCGAGTACCTGCTGGCGGCCCAGGCCTTCGAGTTCCTCAAAGAACAACGCTTCGGCGCTGGCACCGACGCTGCCTGGCATCTGCTGCGTGAACGGGTCCCAGCCTATGACCAGGATCGCTGGCTGGCGCCAGATATCGCGGCGGCAGCCGAGGTACTGAAAGACCCGGCATTGTTGCGCAATACGTTACCGAATTTGCACTGATTTCCCGACACCAGCGTGCCAAGGCGCGGCTCCCCAAAAGGCGAGACGCGACGGACAACGGATATCTCCGGAGCGTCTGGTGAGTTAATAAAAAACTCTCAAAAGGAGCATGAAATGACTGCGCTCAACCTGATTCCCGGCCAACTGAGCCTGGCCCAACTGCGTGATGTCTATCAACAACCGGTCCAACTGACCCTCGACAGCAGTGCCTCGGCCCAGATCGAAGCCAGCGTTGCCTGCGTGGAACAGATCCTCGCCGAGAACCGTACCGCCTACGGCATCAATACCGGTTTCGGCCTGCTGGCTTCGACTCGCATCGCGAGCGAAGACCTGGAAAACCTGCAACGCTCGCTGGTGTTGTCCCACGCCGCCGGCGTCGGCGAGCCCATCAGCGACGCGCTGGTGCGTCTGATCATGGTGTTGAAGGTCAATAGCCTGAGCCGTGGTTTCTCCGGGATTCGCCGTGTGGTCATCGACGCGCTCATCGCCCTGGTCAACGCCGAAGTCTACCCGCACATTCCGTTGAAGGGCTCGGTAGGGGCTTCCGGCGACCTGGCACCCTTGGCGCACATGTCGCTGGTGCTGTTGGGCGAAGGCAAGGCGCGCTACAAGGGCGAATGGATGGAAGCCACCGAGGCGCTGAAAATCGCTGGCCTGACCCCGCTGACCCTGGCAGCGAAAGAAGGCCTGGCTTTGCTCAACGGTACGCAGGTTTCCACCGCGTTTGCCCTGCGCGGCTTGTTCGAAGGTGAAGACCTGTTCGCCGGTGCCTTGTCCCTGGGCGCGCTGACCGTTGAAGCGGTACTGGGTTCGCGCTCGCCATTCGATGCACGCATCCACGCCGCCCGTGGCCAGAAAGGCCAGATCGACGCCGCTGCCGCCTACCGCGATTTGCTGGGCGATCGCAGCGAAGTCTCCGATTCCCACGAGAACTGCGAGAAGGTGCAAGACCCGTATTCCCTGCGCTGCCAGCCACAGGTCATGGGCGCCTGCCTGACTCAGTTCCGTCAGGCCGCCGAAGTGCTGGCCGTCGAAGCCAACGCAGTCTCCGATAACCCGTTGGTGTTTGCCGCTGAAGGCGATGTGATTTCCGGCGGTAACTTCCACGCCGAACCCGTCGCCATGGCTGCCGACAACATGGCCCTGGCCATCGCTGAAATCGGTTCGCTGAGTGAGCGCCGTATCTCGCTGATGATGGACAAGCACATGTCTCAACTGCCGCCGTTCCTGGTGGCCAATGGCGGCGTGAACTCCGGCTTCATGATCGCCCAAGTGACGGCGGCCGCGCTGGCCAGTGAAAACAAGGCACTGTCCCATCCGCATTCGGTGGACAGCCTGCCGACCTCGGCCAACCAGGAAGATCACGTGTCCATGGCCCCAGCTGCAGGCAAGCGTTTGTGGGAAATGGCTGAAAACACCCGTGGCATTCTCGCTGTTGAATGGCTAGCGGCGGCTCAGGGCCTGGACCTGCGCAACGGTCTGAAGACTTCCCCTAAACTGGAGAAAGCCCGCGCCATCCTGCGCAACGAAGTGCCGTTCTACGAGAAGGACCGCTTCTTCGCGCCGGACATCAATGCAGCGACCGAACTGCTGGCTTCGCGGTGCCTGACCGAGCTGGCGCCGGGCAGGTTGTTGCCAAGCCTCTGAGGGCCCCATCGCGGGCAAGCCCGCTCCCACAAGGAATAGCGCAACACCTGTAGGAGCTGGCTTGCCAGCGATTCGATTTTGAATACTCTGGAGATTAGAGATGAAAACGCTCTGGCAACACTGCCACGTCGCAACCATGGCGCAGGGCGTCTACTCGATCATCGAGGACGCGGCCATCGTGACGTCCGGTGCGCTTATTGAGTGGATCGGCCCACGCGCCGAACTGCCGTCCGGCGAGTACCCGGCGGTCAACGATTTGAACGGGGCCTGGGTTACTCCGGGCCTGATCGACTGCCACACCCACACGGTGTTCGGCGGTAACCGCAGCGGTGAGTTCGAGCAGCGTCTGCAAGGCGTCAGCTATGCGGAAATCGCCGCCGCCGGTGGCGGCATCGCCAGCACCGTGCGCGCCACGCGTGCGGCCAGTGAAGATGAGCTGTTCGCCAGCGCCGCCAAAAGGCTGAACAGTCTGATACGCGACGGCGTCACCAGCATCGAGATCAAGTCCGGCTACGGCCTGGACCTGGCCAGCGAACGCAAGATGCTGCGAGTTGCCCGTCGCCTGGGTGAAAAACTGCCGATCAGCGTGCGCAGTACCTGTCTGGCGGCGCACGCCTTGCCGCCGGAGTACAAGGATCGCGCCGACGATTACATCGAGCACATCTGCACCGAGATGCTTCCGTCCCTGGCGGCTGAAGGACTGGTGGATGCGGTGGATGCCTTTTGCGAATACCTGGCGTTTTCCCCGGCGCAAGTCGAGCGGGTATTTATCACGGCGCAGCAACTGGGCCTGCCAGTGAAATTGCATGCCGAGCAATTGTCATCGCTGCACGGTTCGACGCTCGCGGCGCGTTACCACGCTCTGTCCGCCGACCACCTGGAATTCATGACCGAAGACGATGCCATCGCCATGGCGACCTCCGGCACCGTCGCCGTGTTGCTGCCCGGCGCGTTCTACTTCCTGCGTGAAACCCAATTGCCACCGATGGATGCGCTTCGTAAACACGGAGTGAAAATCGCCATCGCCAGCGATCTTAACCCCGGCACGTCGCCGGCGTTGTCGCTGCGCCTGATGCTGAACATGGCCTGCACCTGTTTTCGCATGACTCCGGAAGAGGCCCTGGCCGGTGCGACCATTCACGCGGCCACCGCATTGGGCATGGCCCGGACCCATGGCTCGCTGGAAGTGGGCAAGGTGGCAGATTTCGTCGCCTGGCAAATCGATCGTCCCGCCGACCTGTCGTACTGGTTGGGCGGTGAGCTGGAAAAACGCGTCGTGCGTCACGGCGTTGAAACACACTTCCAGGAGAGCATTCGTGGATAAAGTTCTGAACTTCAAACAAGGCAGCGTGCCGTTGCTGATCAGCATGCCTCACGCCGGCGTGCGCCTGACCCCGGCAGTGGAAGCCGGGCTGATCGCGGACGCGAGAAGCCTGCCGGACACCGACTGGCATATCCCGACGCTGTATGACTTTGCTCACGAGCTGGGTGCCAGCACCCTGGCCGCAGAATATTCTCGGTTTGTGATCGACCTGAACCGCCCATCGGACGACAAACCGTTGTATGCCGGCGCAACGACTGGGCTGTATCCCTCGACCCTGTTTGATGGCATTCCATTGTTCCTGGAGGGCAAGGAGCCAACGGCGGCCGAGCGATCGACCTACCTGGAACAGGTTTGGACGCCGTATCACACAACTTTGCAGAACGAACTGGCACGACTCAAGGCTGAATTCGGTTATGCATTGTTGTTCGATGCGCACTCGATCCGCACGATCATCCCGCACCTGTTCGACGGCAAGCTGCCGGACTTCAACCTCGGCACCTTCAACGGCGCCAGTTGCGATCCGCAGTTGGCCACGCAACTGGAAGGCATCTGCGCACGGCACAGCGACTACACCCATGTGCTCAATGGTCGGTTCAAGGGTGGCCACATCACCCGGCATTACGGCAACCCGGCGGACAACATCCACGCGGTGCAACTGGAACTGGGGCAGAGCACCTACATGGAAGAGTTCGAACCGTTCCGCTACCGTCCGGACCTGGCGGCGCCGACCCAGGTGGTGCTCAAGGAGTTGTTGCAAGGATTGCTGGCCTGGGGGCAAGCACACTACAAGGCCTGACACCTTTGGGTGAAAGTGACGGCCCCATCGCTGGCAAGCCAGCTCCCACAGTGATTTACGGTGTTTACACAATTTGTGTTCCAACACCGGCCCACCCTGTAGGAGCGGGCTTGCCCGCGATGGCGGTGTGTCAGGCACCTTTGAGGGTGAATGTGTCGGCCCCATCGCTGGCAAGCCAGCTCCTACAGTGATTTACGGTGTTTACACAATTTGTGTTTCAACACCGGCCCACCCTGTAGGAGCGGGCTTGCCCGCGATGGCGGTGTGTCAGGTCACCTCAAACAGTCGCCACCGTGCAAATCTCGGTCGCCACAGGTCGCTTTTACCTTTCGTCTGCTGCGTAATGTTCTGCGCACGGTGCACAAAGACACCGAGCCCATAACAATCCGCTGCCGCACGAGAACGCCCTTATGACAAGCATCAAAGCTCTGTTTACCCGCTGTTTCTCCATCCTTTGCGGTACCGCTCTTCTGAGTACCAGTGCGCTGGCCAGTGATGACGCCTCGTGCAAGACGGTGCGCATGGGCGTGGTCAACTGGACCGACGTGATTGCCACCAGCGGCATGGCCGATGTGCTGCTCAACGGCCTGGGTTACGAAAGCAAACAGACCAGCGCCGTCCAGCAGATCATCTTCGCCGGCATCCGTGACAAGCGCCTCGACATATTCCTCGGTTACTGGAAACCGGCGATGGACAAGAATATTGCTCCCTTCCTTGAGGCCAAGCAGGTCCGGGTCTTGGCCAAGCCGAGCCTGGCCGATGCCCAGGCGACGCTCGCAGTGCCCGACTATGTCGCCGAGGCCGGGTTGAAAACCTTCGCCGACATTGCCAACTTCAAAGACAAGCTCGGCGGCAAAATCTACGGGATCGAGCCGGGCAGTGGCGCCAACACCACGATCAAAACCATGATCGAGACCAATCATTTCGGCCTCAAGGACTTCAAACTGATCGAGTCTGGTGAGGCGGGCATGCTGGCGGCCGTTCAGCGGGCGGTTAATCGTAAGGAGTTCGTGGTATTCGTTGGCTGGACGCCGCATCCGATGAACATCAACATGAACATCACCTACCTGACCGGCAGCGAAGACGTATACGGGCCCAACGAAGGCGCGGCGACCGTATCCACCGTGACGTCGCCGGACTATGCCGAGCGCTGCCCGAATGTGAACCGCCTGCTGGAAAACCTGACCTTCACCGCTGCTCAGGAAAGCCAGTTGATGGTGCCTATCATGGAGCGCCAGACCCCGCAGGATGTGGCCAGGAAATGGCTGCGAGATCATCCGGAGGATCTTCAGCGCTGGTTGGCCGGGGTCAGCAGTTTCGATGGCAAGGATGGCGTCGCCACCGTACAGGCCAGTTTGAAAAACTGATAGCAGCAGGGCTCCGGGCGAATGGCTAACTATCCGCTTTCCGAACAGATGATGGCGTTCGTCGACAAAACCATCGGCTTCAACAGCGCCGACAGCAGCCTCGCGGGCGTGCGCCGGGCCTACAGCGAGATGTGCCGGGCGTTTACCCCGGCACGACCTGGCGGCTTGTATGTGGTCGACTTCGAACTCGCCGGGGTGCGGGTGCGGGCGTATCAACCGCCATTGGCATCACCGCCCGCCGGTGATCCGTGCGTGGTGTACCTGCATGGCGGCGGTTGGGTAGTGGGGGATCTGGATTCCCATGATTTCATCTGCGCCGAGTGGGCGGCGACGCTCGGTGCGTTGGTCATCGCGGTCGATTATCGACTGGCGCCGGAGCATCCATTCCCCGCCGGGTTGCACGACTGCCTGGGTGTCTGGCGTGCGCTGAGAACCGGCCCCTTTCGCCTCGACCCCCAGCGTTCACTGGTGGCCGGCGACAGCGCAGGCGGCAATCTCGCCGCCGCGTTGTGCCTGGCCTTGCGCGATGCGGGTGAACCCCTGCCGGCGGCTCAAGTACTGATCTATCCAGGCCTGGGGGGTGATCACCGGCTGCCCTCGCGTGGCGAGTGCAGCGACGCACCCTTGCTCAGCAGCCGAGACGTCGAGGACTACCACGCCATGTACCTGGGAGCCCGGCCACCATGCGCCCATGCAATGCCGTTGCTGGCCGACAGTTTCAGCGGGTTGCCACCGGCATTGATCGCCGTGGCGCAATTCGATCCGCTGCGAGATGACGGCGTGCGCTACGCCGAACAACTCACGGCGGCAGGCGTTGCCACCACGTTGTACTACGGCGAAGGACTGGTTCACGGCAGTTTGCGTGGGCGCGGCCAGGTGCCCGAGGTCGACGCGCTGCATGAAACACTGGTCGGTTATCTGGCTAAAAAACTGACGACAGAACTCTGACTCAGCAAGGGCATGCTCATTGACGTAATTCGGGTTTATGATGCCGGACGGCAGAATGATAGAAGTCCCCCCAGGGATGACCTCGACCCCTTACGGAGCGCGCAATGCAGACTTTGTACCCGCAGATCAAACCCTACGCCCGGCACGATCTGGCTGTCGATGAAACCCACACCCTGTACGTCGATGAAAGCGGTTCACCGGAAGGTTTGCCGGTGGTGTTTCTCCATGGCGGCCCAGGTTCGGGGTGTGATGCACAGAGTCGCTGCTTCTTTGATCCCAACCTGTACCGCATTGTCACCTTCGACCAGCGCGGTTGCGGTCGCTCCACCCCGCACGCCAGCCTGGAAAACAATACCACCTGGGATCTGGTTGCAGACCTGGAGCGGATTCGCCTGCACCTGGGCATCGATAAGTGGGTAGTGTTCGGCGGTTCCTGGGGTTCGACCCTGGCGCTGGCTTATGCGCAAACGCATCCCGAGCGCGTCCACGGCCTGATACTGCGTGGGATTTTCCTGTCCCGTGCCGAGGACATTCACTGGATGTATCAGCAGGGCGCCAGTCGCCTGTTCCCCGATTACTGGCAGGACTACATCGCACCGATTCCGCCAGAAGAGCGGGGCGACCTGCTCAACGCCTTCCACAAGCGCCTGACCGGTAACGACCAGATCGCCCAGATGCACACGGCCAAGGCCTGGTCCACCTGGGAAGGGCGGATTGCGACGTTGCGTCCGAACCCGGTGGTGGTCGAGCGATTCACCGAACCGCAGCGTGCGCTGTCGATCGCCCGCATCGAATGCCACTACTTCGTTAATCACTCGTTCCTCGAAGAAAACCAGTTGATCCGCGACATGGACAAGATCGCCCATTTGCCCGGCGTGATCATTCACGGTCGCTATGACGCGATCTGTCCGATCGATAACGCCTGGACCTTGCATCAGAACTGGCCCAACAGCGAATTGCAGATCATCCGCGAGGCTGGCCACGTGGCGTCCGAGCCGGGCATCACCGATGCGCTGGTGCGCGCCGCCGACCAGATGGCTCGACGCCTGCTCGATCTGGCACCCGAAGAAGCATGAAGGGTCTGTTGCAGCGCGTGCGTAGCGCACGCGTCGAGGTCGCGGCAGAGGTGGTGGGCTCGGTAGGCCAGGGGTTGCTCGTGCTGGTCGCTGTAGAACCAGAGGACACTCGCGCCAGCGCCGACAAACTTCTGCATAAGCTGCTTAACTATCGGGTGTTCAGCGATGCCGAGGGCAAGATGAATCTGTCGCTGGCGGATGTCGGCGGTGGGTTGCTGCTGGTTTCACAATTTACCCTGGCGGCCGATACCAAGAGCGGGTTGCGACCGAGCTTTTCCACTGCTGCCCCTCCAGCGCTGGGTGAAGAGCTTTTTGATTATTTGCTGGAGAAAGCGAAACAGGTGCATGGCACTGTGGCATCAGGTAGATTCGGCGCCGATATGCAGGTGCATCTGGTCAATGATGGCCCGGTAACCTTCCTGTTACAGACTTGAAAGTGCTTGAAACAACTTTTTAAGGGCTTTTCGGCTGAAAACGGGGCGTTTTCGCGATAAATACTTTGTTGCACCTGATGCGTTGTAACGCGGCCTACTAGATAATCGCGCGCTACGCGGATCGGCGTTCGTTGGTCCATTTTGACTTAGGTAGAGACTTGTCCAGGACCTGTTGGGGAATCATTTAGCCCCATAGGAGTCGGAACAATGCTCGCCAACCTGGCGTATAGATAGCTAGCCGTTGGTTTATTGATCTGTTTTCGGCGAGGGTTGCTCGTGATTGTTAGTCCGTGTATTGCACCAAAATTGTCTGCCAAACGGTTGCGTAGCGCTCTGGTAGCGGGCTCGGCCCTGCTTTGCCTGCTCAGCGCTGGCCAGCTTTGGGCATTCAGTCTGGATGATGTGTCGGCCAAGGCAAAAGAGCTGGCCGGACAGAAATACGAAGCCCCGCGCAGTAACCTGCCGACCGAATTCCGCGAAATGAAATTCGCGGATTATCAAAAAATTCGCTTCCGCACGGAAAAAGCCGAATGGGCCGATCAGAAGAACCCGTTCAAATTGTCGTTCTACCACCAGGGTATGCATTTCGATACACCGGTGAAAATCAACGAAATCACGGCTAACACCGTCCAAGAGATCAAATACGACCCAAGTCGATTCGATTTCGGCGATCTGCAATTCGATCCAAAAGCCACCGAAAAACTCGGCTACGCCGGCTTTCGTGTGCTGTACCCGGTCAACAAGGCCGACAAGCAAGACGAAATCATGACCATGCTCGGCGCGAGTTACTTCCGCGTTGTCGGCAAAGGCCACGTTTATGGCTTGTCCGCGCGCGGCATGGCAATCGATACCGCGTTGCCGTCCGGTGAGGAGTTTCCGCGTTTCCGTGAGTTCTGGGTTCAACAGCCCAAGCCGGGCGACAAGCACCTGGTGATTTTCGCCCTGCTGGATTCCCCGCGCGCAACCGGTGCTTACCGCCTGACCCTGCGTCCTGGCAGCGACACCATTGTCGACGTCAAGGCACAGATGTTCCTGCGCGACCGCGTCGGCAAACTGGGCATCGCGCCGCTGACCAGCATGTTCCTGTTCGGCGCCAACCAGCCGTCCAAGGTCCTGAACTACCGTCGCGAGCTGCACGATTCCAGCGGCCTGGCCATCCATGCCGGCAACGGCGAGTGGATCTGGCGTCCCCTGAACAACCCGAAACATCTGGCCGTGAGCAACTTCTCGGTCGAGAACCCACGTGGTTTCGGCTTGCTGCAGCGTGGCCGCGACTTCAGCCACTACGAAGACCTCGACGACCGCTACGACAAGCGTCCAAGCGCCTGGATCGAGCCTAAAGGCGACTGGGGCAAGGGCACCGTCGATCTGGTCGAGATTCCGACCGCGGACGAAACCAACGACAATATCGTGGCGTTCTGGAGCCCGGAAACCCTGCCCGATCCTGGCAAACCGCTGGAATTCGGCTATCGCATGCACTGGACCATGGACGAGGCAGCCTTGCACTCGCCGGACAGCGCCTGGGTCAGCCAGACCCTGAAGTCCACCGGCGACGTCAAGCAGTCCAACCTGATCCGCCAACCGGACGGCAGCGTGGCTTACCTGGTCGATTTCGAAGGTCCATCGCTGGCGGCACTGCCACCTGACGCGGACGTGCGCAGCCAGGTCAGCGTCGGTGACAACGCCGAGCTGGTCGAGAACAGCGTGCGCTACAACCCGGAAACCAAGGGCTGGCGCCTCACCCTGCGCCTGAAGATCAAGGATCCGGGCAAGTCCACTGAGATGCGCGCTGCCCTGGTGCAGAGCATCGTCACGCCTGACCTGGCCAAAACGTCGCTTCCGGCGTCCAACTCCTCGGTGGCCAAGGCTGACAAGGTCGCTGCCAAGCAAGCGGAGAAAGTCGAGAAAGCCGAGAAAGATGCGAAGGCTGCCGAAGCCAAACCGGCCGACGCCAAGCCAGCCACCGATGCCAAGGACAAGGCCAACAACCATGACGCCCAGCAGCCTGCTGCCGACGCGGCCCCAGCCACACCGGAATCGGCCCCGACTGAAGAAGTCCTGACCGAGACCTGGAGCTACCAGTTGCCTGCCGATGAGTAATCCCCAAGTCCAGCCAGAATCGCTCTCGGAGTATCTGGCTCATTTACCGATGACCGACCAGCAGCGCGCGGAACTCGCGGGCTGCCAGTCCTTCAGTGAACTGCATCAGCGTTTGTCGTCGTCGACGTTCGACGCGCCTGCCGACGCCGCCCAGGCGTCCGTCGGCAAGCGTTTGATCCTGAGCAGCGCCGAAGAGTTACGCGAAGCCGAAATGCTGGTGCTCGACGCCAGTGGACGGGTGTGCCTGAAGGCGACTCCGCCGATCCGTCGGACCAAAGTCGTGCCAGAGCCTTGGCGCACCAACATCCTGGTGCGCGGCTGGCGTCGTATCACCGGTCGTACCAACCCGCCGAAGCCGCCCAAGGACGAAAACGTCCTGCCGGCTGCACGCTGGCGCACGGTCGGTTCGATCCGTCGCTACATCCTGCTGCTGTTGATGCTCGGCCAGACCATCGTCGCCGGCTGGTACATGAAAGGCATCATGCCGTACCAGGGCTGGTCGTTCGTCGACCTCAACGAAGTCCTGCATCAACCGTTTTTGCAAACGGCCACCCAGGTACTGCCGTATGCGCTGCAAACCAGCATCCTGATCATGTTCGGGATTCTGTTCTGCTGGGTATCGGCCGGCTTCTGGACCGCGTTGATGGGGTTTTTGGAACTGCTGACCGGGCACGATAAATATCGGATCTCCGGTAAAAGTGCCGGCAACGAGCCGATTCCAAAAGACGCACGCACCGCTCTGGTCATGCCGATCTGCAACGAAGACGTGCCACGGGTATTCGCCGGTTTGCGCGCAACGTTCGAGTCGGTGGCCGCTACGGGCGACCTGGATCGCTTCGACTTCTTCGTGCTCAGCGACAGTAACGATGCCGACATCTGCGTTGCCGAGCAGCAGGCCTGGCTGGACGTCTGCCGTGAAGCCAAGGGTTTCGGCAAGATTTTCTATCGTCGCCGTCGCCGTCGCGTGAAACGCAAGAGCGGTAACCTCGACGACTTTTGCCGTCGTTGGGGGGTGACTACAAGTACATGGTCGTGCTCGACGCAGACTCGGTGATGAGCGGCGAATGCCTGACCAGCCTGGTACGCCTGATGGAAGCCACGCCAGACGCGGGGATCATCCAGACCGCGCCGCGTGCTTCGGGCATGGACACGCTGTATGCGCGCATGCAGCAGTTCGCTACCCGTGTCTACGGCCCGCTGTTCACCGCCGGCCTGCACTTCTGGCAGTTGGGCGAGTCGCACTATTGGGGCCACAACGCGATCATCCGCATGAAGCCGTTCATCGAGCACTGCGCCTTGGCGCCGTTGCCGGGTAAAGGCGCGTTCGCGGGTGCGATCCTGTCCCACGACTTCGTCGAAGCCGCGCTGATGCGTCGTGCCGGCTGGGGTGTGTGGATTGCCTACGACTTGCCGGGCAGCTACGAAGAGTTGCCGCCGAACCTGCTGGATGAACTCAAGCGTGACCGTCGCTGGTGCCACGGCAACCTGATGAACTTCCGCCTGTTCCTGGTCAAGGGCATGCACCCGGTGCACCGTGCGGTGTTCCTGACGGGCGTGATGTCCTACCTGTCGGCGCCTTTGTGGTTTTTCTTCCTGGTGCTGTCGACTGCGCTGCTGGCGGTCAACACACTGATGGAGCCGCAATACTTCCTGGAGCCGCGTCAGTTGTATCCGTTGTGGCCTCAATGGCACCCGGACAAGGCGATTGCGCTGTTCTCGACCACGGTGGTGCTGCTGTTCCTGCCGAAGCTGTTGAGTGTCATCCTGATCTGGGCCAAGGGCGCGAAAGAGTTCGGCGGCAAGTTCAAGGTGACGATGTCGATGCTTCTGGAGATGCTGTTCTCCATGCTGTTGGCACCGGTGAGAATGATTTTCCACACCCGTTTCGTTCTCGCCGCGTTCCTTGGCTGGGCCGCGACCTGGAACTCGCCAAAGCGTGACGACGACTCCACTCCGTGGAGCGAAGCGGTCAAGCGCCACGGCCCGCAAACCTTGCTGGGTTTCCTGTGGGCGTTGTTGGTGATCTGGCTGAACCCGAGCTTCCTCTGGTGGTTGGTGCCAATCGTCGGTTCGCTGATGTTGTCGATCCCGGTATCGGTGATTTCCAGCCGTGTCGGCCTGGGCCTCAAGTCCCGTGACGAAAGCCTGTTCCTGATCCCTGAGGAATACAATCCGCCACAGGCGCTGCTGGCCACTGACCAGTACACCCACGAAAACCGTTATCACGCGCTCAAGGACGGCTTTGTCCGTTCGGTGGTCGATCCTCAGCAGAACGCCTTGGCGTGCTCGCTGGCGACTTCGCGTCACCGCGAGGCCGAGCCGATCGAGTATCTGCGCACCGAACGGGTTCGCCATGCGTTGAAGGTGGGCCCGGAGGGCCTGACCAATAACGAGCGTGTGCAACTGCTCAGCGACCCGGTTGCCCTGGCGCGATTGCACGAGCAGGTCTGGAGCGAAGCTCACCCGGCGTGGCTGGAAGCCTGGCGCAAATCGGTGAAGGCCGATCCCCATGCGCCGCTGCTGCCGCTCAAGCCGTTGAGCGTCGAGCCACAGCTGGCCTGATGAAAAAAACCCGCGAAAGCGGGTTTTTTTTGCTTTGCCGATTGACCGTTGCGCTGATATCCGCCAACAAATCCTGCTTAAGCCCTTGTGCAAACGAGCGAGTGCGTTAGCATCCGTCCCCGAATTGGTGCGCCCGGGCAATTTTTGTCCGTATCGACGGATTTTCCCGCTGGGAACCGGCGATTGCGTGCCTCATAACGCAATGGTTTTGGGGACATGATGATGAAGAAGTATCTCTCGATGCTGCTGGTCGGCGTCACGGCATTGGTTGCAGTCAGCGCAGCGCAGGCCGGCGCCATCGACGACGCGGTCAAGCGCGGCACGCTGAAAGTCGGTATGGACCCGACCTACATGCCGTTCGAAATGACCAACAAGCGCGGCGAGATCATCGGTTTCGAAGTCGACATCCTCAAGGCCATGACCAAGGCCATGGGCGTCAAGCTGGAGCTGGTGTCCACGGGTTACGACGGCATCATCCCGGCACTGCTCACCGACAAGTTCGACATGATCGGCAGCGGCATGACCCTGACCCAGGAACGCAACCTGCGCCTGAACTTCAGCGAACCCTTCATCGTGGTTGGCCAGACCCTGCTGATCCGCAAGGAACTGGAAGGCACCATCAAGTCCTACAAAGACCTGAACACGGCTGACTACCGCATCACCTCCAAGCTCGGCACCACCGGCGAGATGGTGGCCAAGAAGCTGATCTCCAAAGCCAAGTACCACGGCTACGACAACGAACAGGAAGCCGTGCTCGACGTGGTCAACGGCAAGGCCGATGCGTTTATCTACGACGCGCCGTACAACGTCGTGGCGCTGACCAAGGTTGGCAACGGCAAACTGGTATTCCTCGACAAGCCGTTTACCTACGAGCCGCTCGCGTTTGGCCTGAAGAAGGGTGACTACGACAGCATCAACTTCATCAACAACTTCCTGCACCAGATCCACGAAGACGGCACCTACGATCGTATCCATGACAAGTGGTTCAAGAGCACTGAATGGCTCAAGGACATGGAATAAGGTTCAGGTCGTCTAGACCGAGTCGCCTGCATCGCGAGCAATCGAGCGTCGAGCGGCTGCTCCTACAGTAGACCGCGTTCCCCTGTAGGAGCGGGCTTGCCCGCGATGACGGCCTGACAGGCAACACAATTTCCGGAACTGCAATGAAACAGAAAAAAGCCCAATGGCCCTGGCACGCACTCACCGTGCTGGTGCTGATCGGCCTGGCCGGCGGCCTGTACTACGCCACCTCGCTGATGTCCTACGAGTGGCGTTGGAACCGCGTGCCGCAGTACTTCGCCTACCACGCCGAAGAGTCCCAGCGTGCCGCCGACATCTCCACCGTCAGCGATCTTGTGCATAACGGCGGCAAGGCCGAAGTGACCCTGCGCAACGACGCGGGTGACGAGCAGCGCGTGATCGTCGACGAAAACAGCCTGCAAGTCGCCCAGGGCGATGATGTGGCGGAAGGCGACGTGATCGGCGTGACCCGTCATTGGGCGGCCGGGCCGCTGTTGTGGGGGCTCTGGACCACGTTGTGGCTGTCGGTGGTGTCGGGCGTGCTGGGGCTGTTGATCGGGCTCGCGACAGGCTTGTGCCGCCTGTCGAGCAACCCGACCCTGCGTGACCTCTCGACCATTTACGTCGAGCTGGTGCGCGGCACGCCATTGCTGGTGCAGATTTTCATTTTCTACTTCTTCATCGGCACGGTGATGAACCTGTCCCGGGAGTTTGCCGGGGTCGCCGCCCTGTCGCTGTTCACCGGGGCGTATGTCGCCGAGATCATCCGTTCTGGCGTGCAGTCGATCGCCCGTGGCCAGAACGAGGCCGCGCGCTCCCTTGGCTTGAGCTCGGGCCAGTCGATGCGTCATGTCGTGTTGCCGCAAGCGTTAAAACGCGTGCTGCCTCCGCTGGCCGGGCAATTCATCAGTCTGGTCAAGGACACCTCTCTGGTGTCGGTGATCGCCATCACCGAGCTGCTCAAGAGCGGCCGCGAAGTCATCACCACTTCGTTTTCGCCGTTTGAGATCCTGTTCTGTGTGGCTGGCCTGTATTTGTTGATCAACCTGCCGCTGTCGAAAATCGCCGGTCGGCTTGAGCGGAGGCTCGCGCAAAGTGATTGAAGTCCGCGATCTGGTAAAAGTCTTCGACACTCGGGGGCAGGTGGTGCGCGCGGTCGACCATGTGTCGACCCACGTGGCCAAGGGCGAAGTGCTCGTTGTCATCGGCCCGTCAGGTTCTGGCAAGTCGACCTTCCTGCGCTGCCTCAATGGCCTGGAAGAATTCGACGCAGGCTCGGTGAGCATCGACGGCCTGCAACTGGCCGATCCGAAAACCGACATCAATGCCTACCGCCGCGAAGTCGGCATGGTGTTCCAGCACTTCAACCTGTTCCCGCACATGACCGTGCTGGAAAACCTGTGCCTGGCGCAAAAAGTCGTGCGCAAGCGCGGCAAGAAGGAGCGCGAGGCCAAGGCCCTGGCGTTGCTGGAAAAGGTCGGTATCGCGCAGAAAGCCCACGAGTTTCCCTCGCGCCTGTCTGGCGGCCAGCAGCAGCGCGTAGCGATTGCCCGGGCGCTGGCGATGGAGCCCAAGGTCATGCTGTTCGACGAGCCGACCTCAGCCCTCGATCCGGAAATGGTCGGCGAGGTACTCGATGTCATGAAAAACCTGGCCCAGGAAGGCATGACCATGGTCTGCGTGACTCATGAGATGGGGTTTGCGCGGGAAGTGGCCGATCGTGTGCTGTTCTTCGATCACGGGAAGTTACTGGAAGATGCCTCGCCGGCAGAGTTCTTCGATGCGCCGAAGGATCCGCGGGCCCAGGCCTTCCTGCGGCAGGTCCTTTAGGCCCTATCGCGGGCAGGCTCGCTCCCAGAGTGTTTGGCGGTGAACACAAGCGAAGCCCCTGTGGGAGCGGGCTTGCCCGCGATGGCATCACCTCGGTTTCGAGTGAACCGAGGTTTTTGAATCACCTCAAACCTTGAACCTGCCCACCAGCATCTGCAAATGCGTCCCCAGCCGTGCAAGCTCAATGCTGGACGCCGCCGTCTCTTCACTCGCCGCCGAGGTCTGTTCGGACACATCACGCACGTTCAGCACGCTGCGGTTAATCTCTTCGGCCACTGCGCTCTGCTGTTCGGCTGCTGCGGCGATCTGCTGGTTCATCGACTGGATCGCCGACACGGTGCGAGTGATGCTTGCCAGTGATCCACCCGCACGACGGGTCAGTTCGACGCTGCTGTCGGTCAGGGTGCGGCTGTTGTCCATGATGGTCGCCACTTGCTGGGTGCCGTTTTGCAGGCCGACGATCAGCTCTTCGATTTCTTCGGTGGACTTTTGCGTGCGTTGGGCGAGGCTGCGGACCTCGTCGGCCACCACCGCAAAGCCACGCCCGGCTTCACCGGCACGGGCTGCCTCGATGGCGGCGTTGAGCGCCAGCAGGTTGGTTTGTTGTGCCACGGACTTGATCACGTCAAGGACGCTGCCGATTTTGTCGCTTTCGCGCTTGAGGTCACCCATGGCCTCGGTGGAATTGCCGACTTCCTGGGCCAGGCGTTCGATCTGGGCGATGGCTTCACCCACCACCTTGTCGCCTTCGCGAGCCTGCTGATCGGCAGCCACTGCGGCTTCGGACGCTTCCTCGGCGTTGCGTGCGACTTCCTGCACGGTGGCAGTCATCTCATTCATGGCCGTCGCTACCTGATCGGTCTCGACTTTCTGGCTGTTGACCCCGGCGCTGGTTTGCTCGGTCACGGCGGACAGTTCTTCGGCGGCGCTGGCGATTTGCGTGACGCCATCACTGATGCCGCCGATCAGCTCGCGCAGGCCGACAGTCATGCTCTGCATGGCGCGCTGCAGCTGGCCGAGTTCGTCCTGGCGCGAGGACTCAAGGTTCTGGCTCAGGTCGCCGGCGGCGACGCGCTCAGCCACTTTCAGGGTCTGGCTCAGTGGGATGACGATCTGCCGGGTGATCGCCCAGGCGGCAAACAGGCCGAAGACGAGTGCCAGGGCGGTGGCCAACAGCAACAGGTTCCTGGCGTGCGCCGCATCGGTGTCGCGCACGATAGTCTGCGAGGCGGTGAGCTTCTGGCTGACGTCGACCAGGATTTCGCCTTGCGCTTTCATGCGTACCAGGGCAGCGGCGGTCGCCACCTGGGAATCACGAAATTGAGTGACGGCGGCCCGGTAGGTTTTGAACGATTCGCTGGCCTGTTGCAGGCCGGCGGTGTACTGGGGCGGCAATTTCGAGGGCAGGGTATCGAGGTAGTTCAAGGCGTTGGCAATGGCGTCCAGCGCCGGTTGCTCGGCGTCGGCCTTGCCACTGTAGGTGTAGCCGCGCACTTGATAGCGCGACTGCTGCAACAGTTTGCCGGCCTCGACCACACTGTTGAAATCAGCGACGTTGTCGCCTTGCAGTAACGCTTTTTCGATTTCCGCCACCCGGGCCACGGCATTGTCGGCTGAGGCACCGAGCTTGCTGCGCGCATCTTCACGGTTGGCACCCGCCTGGGCCATGGCGGCAAAAGCTTGCTTGTATTCGCTGACGGCCGCCAGTTGCTGGTCGACCATGGCTGCGTCGGCAGGTTGTTCGATCATTGCGCGGGCGGTTTTCAAGCCGGTATCGAGTTGGCCGAGCAGGTCGTTGACCGTGCCCGTGCCTTGTTCACCACGGCGCATTTCGTAGTCCAGGCGGGCTACGCGCAGGTCTTTGGTCAAGTCGTTGAGGCTGGCAATGTACCCGAGCTTGTCGCCTCGGTTTATCACCTCACCCAGGCCGGTCCAGCCTGTAAAGGTGATCAGCAACGTCAGCAACAGCACCAAGCCGAAGCCGACACTCAGTTTGCGATTGACGCTAACGTTTCCCAGCTTTTCGGCCATCCATCGGTACATGCTGCAACTCTCCGGACCAAACATTGGTTTTATGGGAGTTGTATCGGCAGGTGAAATGGATTCTGTAGGGGCGTGCGAGCTCTAGAACAGCCGGGAAAGCAGCGCTGTGACGGCGGTTTCGACCCGCAGAATGCGCTCGCCAAGCTGCACCGGTTGCAAGCCGGATTTGGCCAGCAGGTCGATTTCGTAGGGGATCCAGCCACCTTCCGGTCCGATGGCCAACGTCACCGGCTCGTCGAGGCCGCGAGGGCAGGGCGGGTAATCGCCGGGGTGGCCGACCAGGCCGAGGGTGCCTTCGCTGATCGCCGGCAGTCGGTCTTCGACGAACGGCTTGAAGCGCTTCTCGATCACCACCTCGGGCAGGGCAGTGTCCCGGGCTTGTTCAAGGCCGAGGATCAGCTGCTCGCGAATCGCCTCCGGCTCCAGGAACGGTGTCTGCCAGAAGCTCTTCTCGACGCGGTAGCTGTTCACCAGCACGACACGCGGCACACCCATGGCAGCAAGGGTCTGAAACACCCTGCGCAGCATCTTGGGGCGTGGCAGGGCCAATACCAGGGTCATGGGCAGCTTGGCTGGCGGTGGCTGGTCGAGGGTGACTTGCAATTCGGTTTCGTTGGTGTCCAGGCGCATCACCTGCGCGGACCCCATCAGCCCGCCGATACGCCCGACACGCAACCTGTCCCCCACTTCACAGCGGTGGACTTCCTGCATGTGCGTCAACCGGCGATCTCGCAGGATCACCCGGTCGTGCGCAATGAAGTCGGCCTCTTCGAGGAGCAGCAGGTTCACGCCTGGGTCGCTGGCGGCTGGTCGTTGTGGTCGTCGACCGGCTGATCGTCAGGGTGATCGCCCCGTTTGCTGATCAGGCCGCCGAACAGGACGCCGATTTCAAACAGCAACCACATTGGCACGGCCAGTAACGTCTGCGAGAAGATGTCCGGCGGTGTCAGGATCATGCCAACCACGAAGCAGCCGATGATCACGTAGGGGCGGATTTTCTTCAGGTATTTGACGTCGACCACGCCGATCCACACCAGCAATACCACGGCCACCGGGATTTCGAAGGCTACGCCGAAGGCGAAGAACAGTGTCATGACGAAGTCGAGGTAGCTGGTGATGTCGGTCATCATCTCCACGCCGGCCGGGGTCGCGGCGGCGAAAAACTTGAAGATCAGCGGGAACACCAGGAAATAGGCGAAGGCCATGCCTGCATAGAACAGCAGGATGCTCGACACCAGCAGGGGCACTGCGATGCGCTTCTCATGCTTGTACAGGCCCGGCGCGATGAAGCCCCAGATCTGGTGCAGGATCACCGGGATCGCCAGGAACAGCGAGACCATCATGGTCAACTTCAATGGCGTCAGGAACGGCGACGACACATCGGTGGCGATCATCGTCGCGCCTGTCGGCAGGTACTGGCGCAACGGCGTGGAGACGAAGGTGTAGATCTGCTGGGTGAAGGCGAACAACCCGGCAAAGATGATGAAGATCGCCGCTACGCAGCGCAGCAGGCGGGTACGCAGCTCGGTGAGGTGCGAAACCAGCGGCATGTGCTGGTCATTTTCAGGAAGATCGCTCATGAGACTCGCGGCGGCTGTGTAGGGTCTTGAGGGGCCGGCGCCGAAGGCGCAGCCGCGGGTGCTACAGGTTCGACGGGGGCGGTGACCACTGCGGGCGCCGGTTCGACAGGCACTGTTTCAGCGACGGACGTGGCGGCGGTTGGCGTGGCCTCGGGCGGAACCGGTGTCGGCTCCTGCTGGGTCGGCGTGAAAATCTTCCGAGCCTCCTGCTCCAGCGACAGAATGTGCTCGTTGTGCAGTTGCCGACGAATCTCGTCGGCACCGATTTCACGTTCAACTTCCTGTTTGATCGCATTGAAGCTGCGCTTCAGGCGCCCGACCCACAGTCCGGCGGTGCGCGCAGCACCCGGCAGGCGCTCGGGACCCAGCACCAGCAGGGCAACGAGGCCGACGAGCAGCAGTTCAGAGAAGCTGATACCAAACATTAGTCAATGCTCACACGTCTTTGCGGATCGGCTCTTCGACTTTTTGCGCCTGCACGTCGATGGTGTGCGGCTGGTTCACAGCCTGGGTGGTCTGTGGCTGAACAGGTGGCACCGGTTGCGCAGGTGTAGCGGCGGGGTCAGCCGGCTTCTCGTCGTCGTTCATGGCCTTGCGAAAGCCCTTGATCGACTCGCCGACATCAGTGCCGAGGTTTTTCAGTTTTTTGGTGCCGAACACCAAAACCACAACAACGAGGATAACGATCCAGTGTTTCCAGTCAAAAATGCCCATGTTGCTGCTCCTCTCAAAAGGTTGTTCAGGCGGACGGGCGCGAGGCTTTCTCAGCGTGTCCGGACAGACCGAAGCGACGGTCCAGTTCATCGAGTACAGCCTGTGGATGCTGCCCCAGTTGGGCGAGCATGACGAGGCTGTGGAACCACAGGTCGGCGGTCTCGTAGATCACATCGCTGCAGTCGCCGCTGACGGCGGCATCCTTGGCGGCAATGATGGTCTCGACGGACTCTTCGCCGACTTTCTCCAGAATCTTGTTCAAACCCTTGTGGTACAGGCTGGCGACATACGAACTGTCGGCAGCGGCACCTTTGCGCTCTTCCAGCACCTGCGCGAGGCGGGTCAGGGTGTCACTCATGTTTGTGTCCTGCGCTATAGATGGCGTGCGGGTCTTTCAGGACCGGGTCGACGGTTTTCCAGTCGCCGTTCTCGAAAACACGGTAAAAGCAGCTCTGGCGGCCGGTATGGCAGGCGATATCGCCGATCTGCTCGACCATCAGGATGATCACGTCGGCGTCGCAGTCCAAGCGCATCTCGTGCAGGGTCTGCACATGGCCGGACTCTTCGCCCTTGCGCCACAGCTTGCCACGGGAACGCGACCAATAGATGGCGCGGTTCTCGGCGGCGGTCAGTTCCAGCGCTTCACGGTTCATCCAGGCCATCATCAGGACGCGCCCGGTCTTGTGATCCTGGGCAATGGCCGGTACCAGGCCATCGGCATCCCACTTGATCTCGTCCAGCCAGTTGGTCATCTTCAGTTCCTGAAGCAGCTGCAAGCTATAAGCTTCAAGCTGCAAGTAAAAGCAAATCCGCTTTGGTCTTGCGTGATTCTAACGTTGCATACGTGCAGGCATAAACCCAAAGTGGGAATTCACTATGCCACTTGAAGCTTGAAGCTTGAAGCTTGAAGCTTGAAGCTTGAAGCTTGAAGCTTGAAGCTTGAAGCTTGAAGCTTACGCTCATCTTCGCACGATGAGATACAAGCCGACCGCCATCATGATACCGGCCGGCCAGTAAGCCAGTTCGTTCAGCGGCCCTCCCGCAGCGAGGATAGCCCCGCCTGCCAGATGAGCCGTGCCGAGCAGGCGCAGGAACCAGTCGTCGCGTCGGCGATGCCAGGGTGGTGGCGGGTCGTAGGCGTGGGGCTGGGACATGCGTTCGAGCAGGTCACGCGCCATGTTGGCCAGGTGCGGCAACTGTTCGAATTGGCTTTGCACGTTGCCGAGCAGGGCCTTGGGGCTGACGCGCTCACGCATCCAGCGCTCGAGGAACGGCTGCGCGGTGTTCCACAGGTCCAGGTCCGGGTACAACTGACGGCCCAGGCCTTCGATGTTCAATAGGGTTTTCTGCAACAGGACAAGCTGCGGTTGCACTTCCATATTGAAACGCCGGGCGGTTTGGAACAGGCGCATCAGCACCTGGCCGAAGGAAATATCTTTTAACGGTTTTTCGAAGATCGGCTCGCACACAGTGCGAATTGCCGCTTCGAATTCGTTGAGTTTGGTCTCGGCTGGCACCCACCCCGAATCGATGTGCAACTGCGCCACGCGCCGGTAATCGCGCTTGAAAAAAGCGAACAGGTTGCGTGCCAGGTAGTCCTGGTCTTCCGGGGTCAGGCTGCCGACGATCCCGCAGTCAATGGCAATGTACTGCGGGCTCCACGGGTTGACGGTGCTGACGAAGATGTTGCCGGGGTGCATGTCGGCGTGAAAGAAGCTGTCGCGGAAAACCTGAGTGAAGAAAATTTCCACGCCGCGCTCGGCGAGCATTTTCATGTCGGTGCGCTGGTCGGCAAGGGTCGCCAGATCCGTGACCTGAATTCCGTAGATGCGCTCCATCACCAGCACTTTTGGCCGGCACCAGTCCCAATAGACCTGCGGTACGTAGAGCATCGGCGAGCCTTCGAAGTTGCGCTTCAACTGGCTGGCGTTGGCCGCCTCGCGCAACAGGTCGAGTTCGTCATAGATGGTTTTTTCGTAGTCGCTGACCACGTCCACCGGGTGCAGCAGGCGCGCATCGGCCGAAAGTTTCTCCGCAGCTCGGGCGAGGATGAACAGCCACGCCAGGTCTTGGGCAATCACCGGCTTGAGGCCGGGACGGATCACCTTGACCACCACTTCTTCGCCGGTTTTCAGTTGCGCGGCGTGCACCTGCGCTACCGACGCCGAGGCCAATGGTTCGACGTCGAAGCGGCTGAACACTTCACTGATCTTCTTGCCCAGCTGTTCTTCGATCAGCTTGACCGACACCTGGGAATCGAACGGTGGCACGCGGTCCTGAAGCAGCATCAACTCGTCGGCGATGTCTTCCGGCAGCAGATCGCGACGGGTGGAGAGGATCTGCCCGAACTTGATGAAGATCGGTCCCAGGTCCTGCAGCGCCAGACGCAGACGTGCACCTCGGCTCAGGTCCGTTTTCTTGCGCGGGAACCAGCGCCACGGCAGGGCATAGCGCAGCGCCAGCAGGAACCACGGCAGCGGCAGGTCGAACAGCAGGTCATCGAGGCGATAACGAATCACAACGCGCTGGATGCGCAACAAACGGCGGACGGCAAGCAGCTTCATGCGTTATCGCTTGGGTCTAGGGATCGGGAAAGGCGCTCGACACGCGCCTCGAGACGTTCCAGATCGAGCTTGATCCGGTCCAGTTCACTGAAACGGGCTTCAGCTTCGCGCTGACCGACGAGGGTACGCGATTCTTCGGCCAGGTATTCGCCCAGGTTCTGGCCCAGGCTGGAAAATCCTTGCTGATACCAGCGAGCGCGACTGCGCAGGTGACCGCCCACCAGTTGCGTGGCGACCGGTCCCAGCCAGCGCGAGAGCTCGTACTCCCAGTCCAGCTCCAGGTCCTGGAGGATGGCGGCCAGCTCCAGCAGCACACTGCTGTCACCGTCGAGTTCGACTTCAGGGCCGTGCAGGACCGCAGTTTTGTCCTTGCTCAGCGCCAGCTTTATCAGGCTGGCAGCGGGGGCGCGCAAGGTGCAATCAGCGCCGCTTTCCCATTGAGAGGCGAGCATCAAGCCTTCGTCGCTGGGCAGGATGTGTAAATGCAGCGCCGGGCTGCGGCACTCGACGGCGATCACTTTGCCGCTCAAATGCGCCAGCCGCGGCAGCGCCGTGCTGTCGAGACGCAGCACCCGGTTCAGGCCGAGTTCAACGCTGGCGAGCAGTCCGGCGAGCAGCATCAGGGCTTGATGCCACGGTGCAGGGCGACGATGCCTGCGGTCATGTTGTGGTAAGTCACGCGGTCGAAACCGGCCTCGACCATCATCGACTTCAGGGTTTCCTGATTCGGGTGCATGCGGATCGATTCGGCCAGATAGCGATAGCTTTCCGAGTCGTTGGTCACCAGCTTGCCCACCAGCGGCATGAAGGCGAACGAGTAGGCGTCGTAGGCCTTGGACATGAGTGCGTTGGTCGGCTTGGAGAACTCCAGCACCAGCAGACGGCCGCCAGGCTTGAGCACGCGCAGCATGGAACGCAGGGCGTCTTCCTTGTGCGTCACGTTGCGCAGGCCGAAGGCGATGGTCACGCAATCGAAATGATTGTCAGGGAACGGCAGTTTTTCCGCGTCGGCCTGAACGAATTCGACATTGCCGGCCACACCCAGGTCCAGCAGGCGGTCACGACCGACCTTGAGCATGGACTCGTTGATGTCGGCCAATACCACGTGGCCAGTCGGGCCAACCAGGTGCGAGAATTTCTTGGTCAGGTCGCCGGTGCCGCCAGCGATATCGAGCACACGGTTGCCGCTGCGCACGCCCGACAGTTCAATTGCAAAACGCTTCCACAGACGGTGCATGCCGCCCGACAAGAGGTCATTCATCAAGTCGTACTTGGCCGCTACCGAGTGGAACACCTCGGCGACTTTTTCCGCTTTTTGGCTTTCCGGAACGTTTTTGAAGCCGAAGTGAGTGGTGGGTTCGGCATCGCTGCCTTTGCGCTGATCAGTCATATCGCTGTCACCAGAAGAGAATGCGGGCATTCTAATCCCGGTGGCCGGCTTTGTCTTGGCAAGGCTGCAGGTAAGATAGGCAATCACTGGGACGTTTTGCCGCATCGGCGGTCAATATGCCCAAGTAGCGTACCCATAAACAGGAGTCATTTGATGGCCCGTATTACTGTTGAACGTGCCCACGACCTGGGCAAGGAAGCGGCCCGCGAGAAGGCTGACAAGCTGGCGCAGAAGCTGTCCGATCAGTATGGCCTGGAGCCGCAATGGTCCGGCGACACCCTGAATCTCAAGCGTTCGGGGGTTAAAGGCGCGGTGCATGTGGCGGATGATTCGATCCGCGTCGAAGTGGAGCTGGGCCTGATGATGTCGGCCATGAGCGGCATGATCAAAGCGGAAATCGAGAAGGCGCTGGATAAGGCGTTGGTGTAACCGACTCGTGAGTTGAATACTTTCCCTGTGGGAGCGAGCAAGTCGAATCGTCGCACTGCCGCTCCCACAGGATCACCATCATCTCCTACATCCCCGTCCATTGTTTTGTGTCAGTTGTTAGGGTGCCCTTTCTAATTATTCTCCTTACGTTGTGCATGAGCCCGACTCTTTCCCGGGCAGTTCCTCAAACCTTCTGCGCGTGAGGTGCACCATGGCCAAAGTAATTTTGAAGAAAAAAATCGACGCTTCGACAACGGCTCTGAGCGACGTGAAATCCTATGCCCGCAAGATCTGGCTGGCAGGCCTGGGCGCCTACACCAAGGTCGGTCAGGAGGGCAGCGAGTACTTCCAGGAGTTGATCAAGGAAGGTCAACTTGTTGAAAAGAAAGGCAAAAAATTAGTTGCCGAAAAACTTGTAGCGGCTAATACCGAGATCGATGAAGCCAAGAGTGAAGTGAGCACTTTCAAAGGCAAGGTCGAAGTTCAACTCGATAAAGTAGAGAAGGCTTTTGACTCGCGTGTCGCAAGTGCCTTGAATCGTATCGGCATTCCGTCTAAACATGACGTTGAGGCACTCTCTGTCAAGCTCGATGAGCTGACGGCATTGCTCGAACGCGTCGCGCGTAAATCTTAAGGAGAACGGGATGGCTGGTAAAAAGAACACCGATAAAGAAGGCAGCTCGTGGATTGGGAAAGTCGAAGACTACTCCCGCAAGATCTGGCTGGCTGGCTTAGGCGTGTACTCGAAGATCGACACTGACGGCAGCAAACTCTTCGATGCATTGGTCAAAGACGGCGAGAAAGCCGAGAAGCTCACCAAGAGCGCTGTCGGCAAAGGTGTCGATGCCGCCAAGGATTCCGCGTCCTCGGCTAAATCTCGCATCTCCGGTGTGAAAGACCGTGCACTGGGCAAGTGGGACGAACTGGAAGGTGCTTTCGACAAGCGCCTCAACAGCGCGATTTCGCGCCTGGGCGTACCGAGCCGTAATGAAGTCAAGGCGCTGCACAGCAAGGTCGATACCCTGACCAAGCAAATCGAAAAACTCACCGGTGCCAAGGTTGCACCTGTAGCGGCCAAAACCGCTGCTGCCAAAACTGCTACCAAGACGGCTGCCAAGCCTCTGGTAAAAGCGGCGGCCAAACCGGCTGCCAAGCCTGCCGCAAAAGCAGCCGCCAAGCCGGCGGCGAAAACCGCAGCGGCCAAACCTGCAGCTACCAAGGCAGCGGCCAAACCCGTTGCCGCGAAAGCGGCAGCAAAACCTGTAAAACCTGTGACCAAGGCAGCCGCCAAGCCTGCTGCCAAACCGGCAGCCGCAGCGGCTAAACCGGCTGCGAAGCCAGCCGCGAAACCTGCAGCAAAACCCGCTGCCAAGACTGCGGCTGCCAAGCCGGCCGCCAAGCCTGCGGCAAAACCTGCCGCTGCGAAAAAACCTGCAGTGAAAAAACCGGCGGCGCCGAAAGCCGCTGCCGCAAAACCAGCAGTGGCTGCCGCCAAACCGGCAACCCCGGCGACTGCGGCCAGCACCACCAACTCCGCTGCCGCTCCAACGCCTGCTGTCACCCCGACTGCCGCGCCAGCTTCTTCGACGCCAACCAGTCAGTCCTGATTCCAGGGCTCAAGAAAACGCCCGGCCTGCGAAGGTCGGGCGTTTTTGTTTATGCGTGAGTCACTGCTTTTTACCTGTAGGAGCGAGCATGCTCGCTCCTACAGGGGATCTTCGAGATATTGCAGCGCCATCTGCTCGGTTGCGGCCTTGATCGGCGGCAGCAGGTGCGGGGCCACCAGCATCATGATCTGGTAGACCACCAGCCTGACCTCGCCCACGCGATCGATGATGCGCTGATAGTCCAGCGAGAACAGCAGCGTCAGGGTGATCTGCTCCACCAACTGCCCTAATGCCTGTGTGTCGCTGACCAGTTGCCCTTGCGCCTTCAGCCTTGCCAGCAAGGACGCCAGCGTGCGTTTGAGTGCGTTGAGCAGGTTGCGTATGCCTTTGGCCAGTTTCGGCAGGCGCCCGGCCAGGTTTGACAGGTCCTGGAACAGAAACCGGTAATGCGCCAGGCGCTCGACGATCAGGTGCAGGAACAGCCAGTAATCTTCCGGTGCCAGTTCCACATCGCCAGGTGGGTCGAGCAGTGGCGAGAGCTCGGCCTGGAAGCGCTCGAACAGTCCGAGGATCAGCGGTTCCTTGCCGTGGAAGTGGTAATAGAGGTTGCCCGGGCTGATGCCCATTTCGTTGGCAACTTCCATGGTGGAGACGTTCGGTTCGCCCTTCTGGTTGAACAATTGCAGGGCACATTCGAGGATCCGGTCGCGGGTTTTCATCCAGTCTTCTTAATGTCAGGTCATGCCACGGCCAGTCCTGGCCGTGGTGCGTTGAGCGTCAGCGCACTCGCACGTAAGTGCCGGGTGCCGCTTCCATCGGTGGATAATTCTGGTTGCCCAGAGCCATGTGGGTGTCCTTTTGTGCGCCCGAGCGTTCCTGAATCCAGGCCAGCCATTGCGTCCACCAACTGCCTTCGACTTGCTTGGCATCGTAGTACCACGCACGCGGGTCGCTGCTCAGTTTGGTGCTTTCGATGAAATTGGCTTTCGGGTTGGAAGGTGGGTTGAGGATGCTTTGCACATGGCCACTGTTGGCCAGCACAAAGCGTCGCTCGCCACCCAGCAGCAGCGTCGAGCGATACACCGCATCCCACGGCGTGATGTGGTCGTTGATGCCGGCGACGCTGAAACTGTCGACGGTGACTTTCTGCAGATTGATGGGAGTGCCGCATACTTCGAGGCCGCCCGGGTGGCCCAGCGGGTTGTGTTTGAAGAAGTCCAACAAGTCGCCGTGAAGCGCTGCCGGCAGGCGCGTGGTGTCGTTGTTCCAGTAAAGGATGTCGAACGCCGGCGGCTCCTTGCCCAGCAGGTAGTTGTTGACGAAGTAGCTCCAGATCAAGTCGTTTGGGCGCATCCAGGCGAACACCCTGGCCATGTCGCGACCGTCCAGCACGCCTTTTTGATAGGAGCGCCGCTTGGAGGCTTCCAGCGTCTGTTCGTCGGCAAACAGGGTGGCAGGGCTGTCCATCTGGCTGTCGAGCAGGCTCACCAGATAGGTTGCGCTGCTCACTCGGCGAATCTGCCGCTTGGCTTGCAGGTGACCTTGCAGTGCGGCGATGGTCAGTCCGCCGGCGCACGCGCCCATCAGGTTGACCTCACGGGCGCCGGTGATCGCCCGGCACACGTTCATCGCCTCTTCCGCTGCCTCCACATAGCTCGACAGGCCCCATTCGCGATGGCGAACATCCGGGTTGCGCCAACTGATCATGAAGGTCTGCAGGCCGTTTTTCAGGGCAAACTGGACGAAACTGTTGCTCGGGCTCAGGTCGAAAATGTAGTACTTGTTGATCTGCGGCGGCACCACCAGAAGCGGTGTGGAGTATTGCTTCTCGCTCATCGGCTTGTACTGGATCAGCTCCAGCAGCTCGTTGCGAAACACCACCGAACCATGGGTGGTCGCCACGGTTTTACCGACCTCGAAGGCCTGCTTGGTCACTTGTCTGGGCAGGCCGTCGTTGTGCAGGAAGTCATCGACCAGATGACTGATGCCGCGAACCAGGCTGTTGCCACCCGAGTTGAAGATTTCCTTGACCGCCAGTGGATTGAGCAGGGTGTTAGACGGCGACACGGCATCGCTGAGCAGGGAAAATACAAAGTGGGCGCGGAGGCGATCGTCAGGGGGCATGTCGCTTTCGTCGATCCAGCTACTGACCTGTTTCTGCCAGCTCAGGTAGGCCTGCAGGCTGCGGCGATAGGACGGATTGAGGCTCCAGGCCGGGTCGCTGAAACGACTGTCACGAGGGTTGGTTGGGTGCAGGGTTTCGCCCAGCAATACGCGCCCCAGTTGTCCGCCCAGTTTCAAGGCATGCCTGGCGCTGTGCATTGGATTGCGCAATCCGTGTGCAGCCACGCTGCGCAAGGTCGAAACCAGATCCCGACCACGCAAACCGGTGATGGCGCTCTGTGCGTTGATGAACGCGGCGGGAGTGGGCGAAAACTCCCTTGCTGGCTTGTCGCGCATGACTCAACACTCCTTCGTCTTCAGGCCAAAACAAACACCGAACCAGAACACCATAGACGCTGTTACGGGTTGTTGCGCGGCGTGGCCTCCTGCCCGCCGATAGGCAACGGGCTAACCGCCCAGTGGTGCTGGATGGGGATGCATCACGGCGCGTTGCCGTTCCTCCTCGAGGAACTTCATGATGATCGGCGCCACGGCTTCGGCGCGGGTGATCAGGAACAGATGCCCGTCGTCGATGATGTGCAACTGAGCATTGGGAATGCGCCAAGCCAGCATGCGCATGTTGATCAGCGGGATGAGCGGATCATCGTCGCCGGCCAGCACCAGGGTCGGCTGGTGGATCTTGTGCAGCCAGTGGATGCTGGTCCAGCCGAGGCCGGCGAACAGCTGCCAGTAATAACCGAGCTTGCCAGCCGAACGGACTTTGGCGGCGTGACTGGCAGCCAGGGTCGGGTCGCGACGGAACGACCCGCCGTAGATCATCGGAGCGATGCGGATCACGTGCGACGGCTGGATATAGCGTCGTGGGCTGGCCATCATCCACAGCACTTTCGGTTTGCCCGGCACCATCACTGCACCCGCCGCCGTGGCGGCCAGCACCAGCTTTTTGCAGCGTTCCGGGTAGTCGTGGGCGAACTGCTGAGCGAGGGCGCCGCCCCAGGAGACGCCAATCACGTTGACTTGCCCGTAGTCGAGATAGTCGAGCATGCGCGCCGTGAGCTTGGCGAGGCCAGGAAATCGGTACGGTCGGCTGGGCGTTGATGAGCCGCCGACGCCGGGGACGTCGAACGCGATGACTTCGAGGTCAGGGTCCAGCGCGGCGACGAACGGAAACACCAGCTCCAGGTTGGCGCCGATGCCATTGAAAATCAGCAAGGGCGTCATGTGAGATTTGCCGGGGCGCACCGCCGTCCGGAGGGTCTGGCCATCCAGGTCTACGGTACGAAAAATGTACGGTTGCGGCATGGTCAGGCCTTTTGGGGCAGTGAAGAGCAGCCACAAGCTGCAAGCCGCAAGCAGGTCATGCTCAGCTTGCGGCTTGTAGCTTGCGGCTCGCCACTATCTTTCATGTACGTAAGTCCCCGGCGCGGCCTCGCCCGCCGGATACGCCTTGTTGCCCAATTTTACCGGGGCCTTCTTCATTTCGCCCGAACGGGCGGCCTGCCAGGCCTGCCAGTGCAGCCACCAGGAGTCGGTATGCTTGGTAGAGTTTTCCTGCCACTCTTCGGCCGACGTCGAGGTCTCGGTGTTGGTCATATAACGTGATTTCGGGTTGCCCGGCGGGTTCAGGATGCTCTGGATGTGCCCGCTGCTGGACAGCACGAACTCGACGTTGCCGCCGAACAGTTGCGCCGACTTGTAGCAGCACTTCCACGGTGTGATGTGATCGGTGGTGCCCGCCAGGGAAAAGATGTCGGCCTTGACCTGCTTGAGGTCGATCGGCGTGCCGCACACTTCCAGTGCGTTGGGGCGAATCAATGGGTTGCTCTTGAACATTTCGATCAGGTCGCCGTGAAACGCGGCGGGCAGACGCGTGGTGTCATTGTTCCAGAACAGGATGTCGAACACCGGCGGCTCGTTGCCCAGCAGGTAATTGTTGACCCAGTAGTTCCAGATCAGGTCGTTGGGGCGCATCCAGGCGAAGACTTTCGCCATGTCTTTTCCTTCCAGCACGCCGGCCTGGTAGGAGTGTCGCTTGGCCGCTTCCAGGGTCTGTTCGTTGACGAACAGGGCCACATCGGTGTCCAGAGTGGTGTCCAGCACGCTGACCAGCAGGGTCAGGGCGTTGACCTTGTTCTCGCCGATTGCGGCGTAGTGGCCCAGCAACGCGGTGCACGTGATGCCGCCGGAGCAGGCACCGAGCATGTTCACGTCTTTACTGCCGGTGATCGCGGTGACCACGTCAACCGCTTCCTTGAGCGCCTCGATGTAGGTCGACAGGCCCCACTCACGCTGTTCCTTGGTCGGATTGCGCCAGCTGACGATGAAGGTCTGCACGTTACTGCGCAGGCAGAAGCGTGCCAGGCTTTTTTCGGGGCTGAGGTCGAATACATAAAATTTGTTGATTTGCGGCGGCACCACCAGCAGCGGGCGTTCATGTACCTGCTCAGTGATGGGCTTGTACTGGATCAGCTCCAGTACGTCGTTGCGGAATACCACCGCGCCCTCGGTCACGCCCAGGCTCTTGCCGACCTCGAAGGCGCCCATGTTGACCTGGCTGGGCATACCGTTGTTGTGCACCAGATCCTTGGCCAGGTGCGACAAGCCATCGAGCAGGCTCTTGCCACCGGTTTCAAAGAAGCGTTTTACAGCCGCCGGGTTGGCTGCGCTGTTGGTCGGGGCCATGGCCTCGGTCATGAGGTTGATTACAAAGTGCCCACGGCTGACATCGTTGGGCGACAGGCTGCTGTCGTCGATCCAGTCGTGAAGCTCCTTGCGCCACGCCAGATAGGTTTGCAGATAACGTTTGTAGAGCGGATTCTGGCTCCAGGCAGGGTCAGCGAAGCGACGGTCATCGCCTGCCGGTTGCAGCTCAGACTTGCCGAGCAGGACATTCTTGAGCTCCAGGCCGAAATGCGCGACGTGCTTGGCGCTGTGAATCGGTTGCTTGATCGCTTGCCTGAGTACCATTCGAGCAGAGGCCAGTAGATCCTTTCCACGCAGCCCAACGACAGGATTCAACCCCAGGGTGTTTTCCGAGGCCTGAAACTTCAAGTCATCGTTATTCTGTTTACTCATCTACGACGCTCCATTGTCCTGAGACGAGTACCCGGTCCTGCTGTGTAGTCACACAGCGAATGCCTGGTACTACTGCTCGGGTGACCGTTGATTCTGCGATTGCACATCAAGGCGCACTGCAGGGAACTTGCCAGCTCCATTGGTTACCCGAGTTTAATTTTTTTCGCAAGCAGGCCAATGAGTGGCCTCGCGGCCAAACATTCAAACAAATGAAATTAGAAAATGCCCTCTAATGAGCAAGAGGCACAGGCTAGAGCATCAGCTTGACTACCGACTCGCTGGGGTCGCGGCTCTTGCCGGCGCTTTTCAGTTCGGCGAGATAATCGTTCCACAGATCCTCCTGACGAACGCCCAACTGGTACAGGTAGTCCCAGGTGAACAGCCCGCTGTCGTGGCCGTCGTCGAAGGTCAATTTCAGTGCGTACTGGCCGGCCGGCTCGACCTTGGTCAGTCCTACGCCGATCTTGCCAAATTGCAGGATAGGTTTGCCGTGGCCCTGGACCTCGGCGGAGGGGGAGTGCACGCGCAGGAATTCAGCGGGCAGGTGATGCTCCTCGCCCGAAGCGTATTTCAGCGACAGGGTTTTCGAGGCTTTGTGCAGTTTGATGTCGGTGGGGAGTTGGGTCATGGCCAAAATTCCGCGGGGAATGGAACCCTGTAGGAGCGAGCATGCTCGCGATGGTCGTCAACGATTACGCTGGCTGTCTGACTGCCCGTGTTGTCTGGACATCCATCGCGAGCATGCTCGCTCCTACAGGTCTGGCTTACAGGATATAACGGGACAGGTCTTCGTTCTGCGCCAATTCGCCCAGATGGCTGTTGACGTACTCTGCGTCGATCTCGATGACCTTGTCGTCATGGGCGCTGGCCAGGTCGCCAGCGCTGAACGAGACCTCTTCGAGCAGGCGTTCGAGCAGCGTGTGCAGGCGACGCGCACCGATGTTCTCGGTTTTCTCGTTGACCTGCCAGGCGATCTCGGCGATGCGCTTGATGCCGTCCGGCTTGAACTCGATGCCCAGGCCTTCGGTTTTCAAAAGCGCGCAATACTGCTCGGTGAGCGACGCATGCGGTTCACTGAGGATGCGCTCGAAGTCTTGCGGCGACAGCGCCTTGAGCTCGACACGAATGGGCAGACGACCCTGCAGCTCGGGCACCAGGTCGCTCGGTTTGCTCAGGTGGAACGCGCCAGAGGCAATGAACAGGATGTGGTCGGTCTTGACCATGCCCAGCTTGGTATTCACGGTGCAGCCTTCGATCAGTGGCAGCAAATCGCGCTGTACACCTTCACGGGAGACATCGACACCGCCGGCATTGCCGCGCTTGGCGACCTTGTCGATCTCGTCGATGAACACGATGCCGTGTTGCTCGACTGCTTCCAGTGCCTTGGCTTTCAGCTCTTCATCGTTGACCAGGCGGCTCGCTTCTTCATCGCGAACCAGTTTCAGCGCTTCCTTGACCTTGAGCTTGCGGCTCTTGCGCTTGCCCTTGCCCATATTGGCGAACAGGCTCTGCAACTGATTGGTCATCTCCTCCATGCCCGGTGGCGCGGAGATATCGACGCCTGCCACTTCGGCGACTTCGATTTCGATCTCCTTGTCATCCAACTGGCCTTCGCGCAGGCGCTTGCGAAACAGTTGGCGGGTATTGGAATCGGTCGACGGCGCGGCTTCTTCATTGAAACTGCGAGCCGGTGGCAGCAGCGCGTCGAGAATGCGCTCTTCGGCGGCGTCTTCGGCGCGGTGGCGAACCTTGGTCATTTCCTGTTCGCGAAACAGCTTGATCGCGGCGTCGGCGAGGTCACGGATGATCGATTCGACATCGCGGCCGACATAGCCGACTTCGGTGAATTTGGTCGCTTCGACCTTGATGAACGGCGCATTGGCCAATTTGGCCAGGCGACGGGCGATCTCGGTTTTGCCGACACCGGTCGGGCCGATCATCAGGATGTTCTTGGGCGTTACTTCAACGCGCAGCTCTTCAGGCAGCTGCATCCGACGCCAGCGGTTGCGCAGGGCAATGGCGACGGCGCGCTTGGCATCGTCCTGGCCGATGATATGGCGGTTGAGTTCGTGGACGATTTCGCGGGGAGTCATGGACATAGTAATTGACGGTCCTCAAGCAGAAACAAGCCGTGGCACAGGGGCCGCGTCAGGCTTATTCAGCGAGATCCTGCTCCTCAATGGTCTGGGTGTGGTTGGTGAATACACAAATGTCGCCGGCGATGCCAAGGGCGGTCTCGACGATTTCACGGGCCGACAAATCGGTTTTCTTCAGCAGGGCGCTGGCCGCAGCCTGTGCATAGGCGCCCCCGGAACCCATGGCAATCAGGCCATCTTCGGGTTCGACCACATCGCCGTTGCCGGTGATGATCAAGGAGGCGTCCTTGTTGGCGACGGCAAGCATGGCTTCGAGGCGGCTGAGGGAGCGATCGGTACGCCATTCCTTGGCCAGTTCGACGGCGGCGCGAACCAGGTGGCCCTGATGCTTCTCGAGCTGGCCTTCGAAGCGTTCGAAGAGGGTAAAGGCGTCAGCGGTGGCGCCGGCAAAACCGGCAATGACCTGACCGTGGTACAGACGGCGAACTTTCTTCGCATTGCCTTTCATCACGGTATTGCCAAGGGAAACCTGGCCGTCGCCGCCCATGACGACTTTGCCGTGGCGGCGAACTGAAACGATGGTGGTCAAGGGAGAGTCTCCACGCAGCGGGGCGAAAATGCCTTCTGCAAACTCATATGGGGGTGGTGCGGGGGATTTCAACTGCGGGGTGGGGGAGGGGACGAGTGGTGGTCGAGGGAGGGGTGCGTTGTGTGGGCGGGCGCCATCGCGGGCAAGCCCGCTCCTGCAGTGGATAGTGTGAATCCACAATACCCTGTGGGAGCGGGCCTGCTTGCGATGAACGATAACGCGATACAGCTGGAAGAATCAGCGGTTCTGGCGTTGTTGTAACAACAGGTTGCTAAATCCGGCCCCAGCCAATTGTTTCTGCGCTGTGGTCAGTTGTTCACGATTGCTGAACGGCCCGACCAGCACCCGATACCAGGTCTCGTCTTTAACCGTGCCAGATTCCACCGCGACCGCCTGCCCCAACAGAATGATCTGCGCCCGCACCTTATCCGCATCGGCTTCCTTGCGGAATGAACCCGCTTGCAGGAAATATTTGGTCACCGGTGCTGCCTTGGCCACCGGTGGGGCTGGCGGCGGCGTGATGCCAGCCAGCGCAGCCTGGGCGCGTGCGGTATCGATTTTCGCCGCTTCCGCTGGCGTCACCGGCGTAGTCGGCACGGCTGGCGTCGGCGGGGTTTTCTCAGGTACGGCATCCGGCGGCACAATGACTTCCGACTCCGGCAGCAGGGTGTAGAAGTCGTACTTGGGTTTTACCGGCTGCGTGGGGCTCGGCGGCGTCTTGTTGGCTTCGGCGATCCTGGTCGCTTTCTGCTGTTCGATTTTCTCGCGCTTGACGCTGTCGCTGCCCTTGCCCGGCTCCAGTTTCATGAGGAACACGATGAATGCGCCGACCGTCAGGCCGATGGCCATCCACAACCAACCCGGGATCGGTTTTTTCGCTGGAGCTTGGTAACGGCTGGCGCCACGCTTGGGTGCAGGTTTTTCTTGGCAGCCAACTTACATACGCTCCAGAGTTTCCAGACCCAAGAGTTCCAGGCCTTGCTTGAGGGTGCGACCCGTCAGCGCAGCGACGCGCAGGCGGCTCTGCATCTGAGCTGGGGTATCGGCGCTGAGAATCGGGCAGTTCTCGTAGAAGCTGGAGAACAGGCCGGCGACATCGTACAGGTAGGCGCATAGGGTATGCGGCGTGCCCTTCTCGGCGACGTTGTTGAGCACTTCGCTGAATTGCGCCAGTTTTGCGGCCAATTCCAGTTCCTGGGCGGCTTCGAGGACGATGTGGCCGTCGACTTCGCTGAACGTCTTGCCGAGCTTGCGGAACACGCCAGCCACGCGGGTGTAGGCGTACAGCAGGTACGGCGCGGTGTTGCCTTCGAAGTTGAGCATCAGGTCGAAGTTGAAGCTGTAATCGCTGGTGCGGTGTTTCGACAGGTCGGCGTATTTCACCGCGTCGATGCCCACCACCTTGGCGATGTTGCGCAGCTCGGTTTCGGCCAGCTCCGGATTCTTGTCCTTGACCAGCGTGTAGGCGCGTTCCTGGGCTTCGGTCAGCAGGTCGATCAGCTTCACGGTGCCGCCATCACGGGTCTTGAACGGACGGCCGTCGGAACCGTTCATGGTGCCGAAGCCCATGTGTTCCATGTCCATCGGGTGCGTGACGAAACCGGCCTTGCGTGCCACGGCGAACACTTGCTGGAAGTGGAGGGCCTGGCGCTGGTCGACGAAATACAGCGCACGATCGGCCTTGAGCTTGCCGCTGCGATAGCGCACGGCTGCCAGGTCGGTGGTGGCGTAGAGGTAGCCGCCGTCAGCCTTGACGATGATCACGGGCAACGGATCGCCGTCGGCATTCTTGAACTCGTCGAGGAACACGCACTGCGCGCCGTTGCTCTCGACCAGCATGCCGGCGGCCTTCAGGTCGTTGACCACGTTGATCAGGTCGTCGTTGTAGGCGCTTTCGCCCATCACGTCGGCCATGGTCAGTTTGACGTTCAGCAGCTCGTAGATTTTCTGGCAGTGGGACAGCGAGATGTCCTTGAACTTGGTCCACAACGCCAGGCATTCGGCATCGCCGGCCTGCAGCTTGACCACCAGGCCACGGGCGCGGTCGGCGAATTCTTCGGATTCGTCGAAGCGCTTCTTGGCGGCGCGATAAAAGTTCTCCAGGTCCGACAGCTCTTCGCTGGTGATCGGGTTTTCCTGCAGGTAGGCCATCAGCATGCCGAACTGGGTGCCCCAGTCGCCTACGTGGTTCTGGCGAATCACCTCGTCGCCGAGGAATTCCAGCACGCGAGCCACGCCGTCGCCGATGATGGTCGAGCGCAAGTGGCCGACGTGCATCTCCTTGGCCAGGTTGGGGGCCGACAGGTCGACCACGGTGCGCTGGGCCGGGCCGGCCTTGCGTACGCCGAGGTGTTCGTCGGCGAGGGCGGCGTCCAGGCGTGCAGCCAGGGCCTGGGTGTTCTGGAAGAAATTCAGGAAGCCAGGACCGGCGATTTCGACCTTGGATACGTTTTCGTCGGCGGGCAACGCGGCGATGATTTTCTCGGCCAGGTCACGTGGCTTCATGCCGGCCGGCTTGGCCAGCATCATGGCGATATTGCTGGCGAAATCGCCGTTTTTCTTGTCGCGCGAGTTTTCCACCTGGATCGCCGGCGACAGGCCTTCAGGCAACACACCTTCGTTGACGAGTTGGGTGATGGCTTGTTGGATCAACTGGCGGATGGTGTCTTTCATGGTCTTCTCTTTCGACCGCAGGCGCGGCGGCGCATCATGCGCTGGTGGAAAAACTGGGCATTATCCGTTGCCGAGGCGGGCTTGCCAACCTTAGCAGGTGGGTTGGGGATGTGTGGTGACTATTCGTCCCAAATCGCGGGCGAGCCCGCTCCTAAAGGGGGCGAGCTCTACTGTAGGAGCGAGCATGCTCGCGATAGCCATCTTCAGGTCAATACAAATCCACAGGGTCAACATCCAAAGACCACCGCACCGCCCGCCCACTCGGCATCTGCTCCAGCACCAGCAACCAGCTGGCCAGCAGCCGATGCAGCGGAGCTCGTGCCGTGGCCTGCAACAGCAACTGCGCGCGGAAGCGCCCGGCGCGGCGCTCCATGGGCGCCGGCACCGGCCCCAACAGTTCAATGCCGCCCAGATTCTGCTCGGCGAGCAAACGCTCGGCCTCGCTGCAGGCTTCATCCAGGAAGCCTTCGGCCTGACCCGGTTTGTGCGCCTCGGCGCGCAGTAAAGCCAGGTGCGCGAACGGCGGCAGGCCGGCGGCGCGGCGCTCGCTCAGCGCCTGTTCGGCAAAGGCGAAATAACCCTGCTCGGTCAATTGCACCAGCAGGGGATGGTCAGCGAGGTGGGTCTGGATGATTACCCGGCCCGGTTCCTCGGCCCGTCCGGCACGGCCAGCGACCTGCACGATCAACTGCGCCATGCGTTCGCTGGCGCGGAAGTCGCCGGAAAACAGCCCGCCATCGGCATCGAGAATCGACACCAGGGTCACCCGCGGGAAATGGTGCCCCTTGGCTAGCATCTGCGTGCCCACCAAAATACAGGGCTGGCCTTTTTGAATGGTCGCGAACAGTTGGTTCATCGCGTCCTTGCGCGACGTACTGTCGCGGTCGACGCGCAGCACCGGGTAATCGGGAAACAGAATGGCCAGCCGCTCTTCGGCGCGTTCGGTGCCGGCACCCACCGGGCGCAAATCGACCTTGTCGCATTTCGGGCACTGTCGTGGCGTGCGTTCGACATAACCGCAATGGTGGCAGCGCAGTTCACCGTAACGCTGGTGCACGGTCATGCGCGCATCGCAGCGCTGGCATTCGGACATCCAACCGCAGTCGTGACACAGCAGGGTGGGAGCGAATCCTCGGCGGTTGAGGAATACCAGTACTTGTTGCCCGGCGGCCAGGGTCTGGCCGATGGCCTGCTGCATCGGCCCGGAGATGCCGCTGTCCAGTGGTCGGCTTTTGACATCCAGGCGCAGGAATCGTGGCTGCTTGGCGCCACCGGCGCGCTCGTTGAGGCGCAGCAGACCATAACGGCCGGTGTAGGCGTTGTGCAGGCTTTCCAGGGACGGTGTGGCGGACCCGAGCACAATCGGGATGTTTTCCTGCCGCGCGCGGACCAGTGCCAGGTCCCGGGCGTGATAACGCAGGCCTTCCTGCTGCTTATAAGAGCCGTCGTGCTCTTCGTCGATGATGATCAGGCCGGGATTTTTCATCGGTGTGAACAGCGCTGAACGGGTGCCAATGATGATGTCGGCCTCCCCGTCCCGGGCGGCGAGCCAGGCGTCCAGCCGCTCGCGATCATTGACGGCCGAGTGGAGCAGGGCGATCCGGGCATTGAAGCGCTGTTCGAAGCGCGCCAGGGTTTGCGGGCCGAGGTTGATCTCCGGGATCAGCACCAGGGCCTGCTTGCCGGACTCCAGGGTTTCACGAATGAGCTGCAAATAGACTTCGGTCTTGCCGCTGCCGGTGACGCCGGCCAGCAGGAACGCGTGATAGCTGTCGAAACCGGCGCGGATGGCCTCGTAGGCCGCGCGTTGTTCGGTGTTGAGCGGCAGTTCCGGTTGGGCGAGCCAATGTTCGTGGCGCACGCCGGGCGCGTGCCGACGGATTTCGACCTGGACAAGTTCCTTGGCCAGCAGCAGATCAAGGCTGTCCTTGCTCAGCATCAACTTGCTCAGCAGTGCGTGAGCAACGCCGTGGGGGTGCTGGGCCAGGGTCGCCAGCGCCTCACGCTGACGGGGTGCCCGGGCAATGCGCGGGTCATCCAGGCGGGCGCCGGGGGCGGCGGACCAGAACCGCTCCTGGCGTGCTTCGGCCAGCTCGCCCTGACGCAACAACACCGGCAGCGCCCAACTCAGGGTATCGCCCAGGCTGTGCTGATAATACTGGGAGGTCCACAGGCAGAGTTTGAATAGCGCGGGTGGCAGGGGCGGCGTCGCATCGAGCAGGGCCAGCGCCGGCTTGAGCTTTTCTGCCGGGACTTCACTGGTATCGGCGACTTCCACCAGAATCCCGATCATCTCCCGCCGACCGAACGGCACCCGCAGGCGCATGCCCGGCTGCAATTGGGCGCGCGGGACCCCGGCCGGGGCGCGGTAGTCGAACAGGCGGCGCAGCGGCGAAGGGAGGGCGAGGCGCAAAATGGCGTCGGGCACGCGGGATCTCGATAAACAGGTGAAATTGGGCGCGACCTGATTCTGTAGGAGCGAGCTTGCTCGCGATGGCGTCGGGTCAATCAACCGGATGTTGAATGTTCCGGCCTCTTCGCGGGCAAGCCCGCTCCTACAGGAGTCTGGGGTGCTTTGGGCCGGGAGCCTAGCAGACGGTCGGTAGAAGGGACAGCTTGCGCGAATGACATTGTCTGGTAGAATCCGCGGCCTAATTACGTGCGGTATTCAACAATAGTGTTGGGTGGCGGCACGCTAGCCTGAGGAAAACACCATGAAAGCTGATATCCATCCAGAATACCCAGCAATTGCTGTTACCTGCAGTTGCGGCAACAAGTTCGAAACTCGTTCGACCTTCGGCAAAGCCCTGGCGATCGACGTTTGCAACGAATGCCACCCGTTCTACACCGGTAAGCAAAAGACTCTGGACACTGGCGGCCGCGTACAGCGCTTCGCCGACCGTTTCGGTGCTTTCGGCGCGAAAAAGGCCTAAGGCCTGTCAACTTGGGAAGCCGTTACGGTTTTTCCATGCTGATGAAAAAGGCGTCCCTTGTGGGCGCCTTTTTTGTGTCCGCGATTTGGCTCTCCGCTGCCCAGGCCTTCTGCCCGGCACCGAGTGGCCTGGCTTCGGTCGTGGTTCAGCGGGTAGTGGATGGCGACACCCTGCGGCTCGAGGATGGCCGCAGCGTACGCATGATTGGCTTGAATACCCCGGAGCTGGGCAAGAAAGGCCGCTCCGACGAGCCCTTCGCCCTGGCCGCGCGCAAACGGCTCGAAGCATTGGTGGCCGCCAGCGACGGGCGGGTCGGATTGTTACCCGGTAAAGAAAGCAAGGACCGTTACGGCCGGACCCTGGCCCATGTCTTCGGTGCCGACGGCGCCAATCTTGAAGCAAAAATGCTCGCCGAAGGCCTGGGATTTCTGGTGGCGGTTGCCCCAAATGTTGATTTTGTCGACTGCCAGCAAGCGGCGGAACGCAGTGCGCGCAAGGCTGGGCTCGGCTTATGGCGACAGTCGCCTGTGCTGAAAGCGGATCAGATCAGCGCGTCTGGTTTTGCGGTGCTCAGAGGACGTGTGAGCAAGGTTCAACGCAATCGTGGCGGAATCTGGATCGAATTACAGGATTCGATTGTGTTGCGTGTTGCACCCAATCTTCTGGATCGCTTCGATGCGGCGTCGCTGGAAAACCTGAAAGGCAAGCAAATCGAGGCACGCGGCTGGGTACTGGACCGCTCGCGCCGCGGTGGGCTCAAACAAGGTCAGGCACGCTGGATGTTGCCACTGACTGATCCGGCGATGATCGAAGCGGTCCCTGGCTAAAAAATTGTAGACATTTTTAAAGGCGATTGTGAACAGTGCGCCCCTTGTGTTCCGTGGCTCTTGGCCCAAAGTCGTAGAGCAGGGCGCTTGACAGGGGTGACCGGTCAGTCTTGTGGGGACTTTGCGAGGCGCGTATCCTCGCTGACCAGTCTGTCCAACAGTAAAAGCGGAATGCCCACATGTCTGATCTGAAAACTGCCGCTCTCGAGTATCACGCCAATCCTCGTCCAGGAAAGCTGAGCGTCGAACTCACCAAGCCCACCGCTACCGCCCGCGACCTGTCGCTGGCCTACAGCCCCGGCGTAGCCGAACCAGTGCGCGAAATTGGTCGCGACCCTGAGCTGGCCTACAAATACACCGGTAAAGGCAACCTGGTTGCAGTCATTTCCGATGGCACCGCTATTCTCGGCCTGGGTAACCTCGGCCCATTGGCTTCCAAGCCGGTCATGGAAGGTAAAGGCGTGCTGTTCAAGCGCTTCGCCGGCATCGACGTGTTTGACATCGAAGTCGATTCCGAAAGCCCGCAGGCCTTCATCGACACCGTCAAGCGCATCTCCATCACCTTCGGTGGCATCAACCTTGAAGACATCAAGGCACCTGAGTGCTTTGAGATCGAGCGCGCCCTGATCGAGCAGTGCGACATCCCGGTATTCCACGATGACCAGCACGGCACCGCTATCGTCACCGCAGCCGGCATGATCAACGCCCTGGAAATCGCTGGCAAAACCCTGCCGGACGCCAAAATCGTCTGCCTGGGCGCCGGTGCGGCCGCCATCTCCTGCATGAAATTGCTGGTGAGCATGGGTGCCAACATCGAAAACATCTTCATGGTTGACCGTACCGGCGTGATCCACTCCGGCCGTGACGACCTGAACCAGTACAAGGCTGTCTTCGCCCACGCGACCGACAAGCGCACCCTGGCTGATGCCCTGCAAGGCGCAGACGTGTTCGTTGGCCTGTCCGGTCCGAACCTGCTGAGCGCTGAAGGCCTGAAGTCCATGGCGGCCAACCCGATCGTGTTCGCGTGCTCGAACCCTGATCCGGAAATCTCCCCTGAGCTGGCCCACGCCACTCGCAACGACGTGATCATGGCCACCGGCCGTTCGGACTACCCGAACCAGGTCAACAACGTGCTGGGCTTCCCGTTCATCTTCCGTGGTGCCCTGGACGTTCGCGCCAAGCGCATCAACGAAGAAATGAAAGTCGCGGCGGCCAACGCTCTGCGCGAACTGGCCAAGCTGCCAGTGCCTCAGGAAGTGTGCGACGCCTACGGCGGCATCAAACTGGAATTCGGTCGTGAGTACATCATCCCGAAACCAATGGACGCCCGTCTGATCACCCTGATCTCCGACGCCGTGGCCAAGGCCGCGATCGAGACCGGTGTGGCGACCCTGCCGTATCCGAAGAACTACCCGCTGAAAAGCGTGGATGACGTGTTCAACGGTTAAGAGCAGCCGCCCATAAAAAACCCAGCCAAGTGCTGGGTTTTTTTATGGGCTCAAGCTTCAAGCTGCAAGCTGCAAGTTGAAGCATTCTGCCTTCACTTGCAGCTTGCAGCTCAAAGCTTACCGCTGCCCCTCTAGAACAAATCGATCGGCGCCGCCTCGTCCGCCGGCAGCGGGCTGCCAGGGGCTGTGCCGTTACCCAGCTCGTTGACCGACGGTGGTGTGTCTTCGGCCTTGAACAGCTCGAAATACGCCCCTGGCGTGCTTGGCGTGGCCGCACGGCCGCTGATCGGGTCGACTCGCAGGCTGAGGATGCCTTCAGGCTCTGGTTGTGTGTGCGGCGGCTTGTCCTTGAGTGCGGCGGACATGTAGTTCATCCAGATCGGCAGGGCGACGGTGCCGCCGAATTCACGCTTGCCAAGGCTTTCCGGCTGGTCGAAACCGGTCCACACCGTCGTCACGTAGTCCGCGTTGTAGCCCGAGAACCAGGCGTCCTTGGATTCGTTGGTGGTCCCTGTCTTGCCCGCGATATCGGAGCGACCCATGGCCAGCGCGCGGCGGCCGGTGCCCAGCTTGATCACGTCCTGGAGCATGCTGTTGAGGATGTAGGTGGTTCGGCCATCGACGATGCGCTCGGCCACGGCTGGTACCTGCGGGGCGGGTTGACCTTCGGCTTCGCCGGGCGTGGCGTTGACCGTGAAGGCCTGCGTGGCCGGTGCTGCAATGCCATCCGAGGCGGCTTCGCCTTTGGGGACGCTCTGCGGATTGGCAACGAACAGGACGTCGCCATTGCGGCTTTCGATCTTGTCGATAATGAACGGCGTGATCTTGTAGCCGCCGTTGGCAAAGGTGCTCCAGCCGGTGGCGATTTCCATTGGGGTCAGCGTCGCCGTGCCCAGCGCCAGGGACAGATTGCGTGGCAGGTCCTGCTTGTTGAAGCCGAACTTGCTGATGTAGTCGATGGTGCGATCAACACCCAGCGCCTGCAGCAGGCGGATCGACACCAGGTTGCGCGACTTGTACAGCGCTTCACGCAGGCGGATCGGGCCGAGGAAGGTGTTGGTGTCGTTCTTGGGGCGCCAGACTTTGTCCAGGTATTCGTCGACGAACACGATGGGCGCATCGTTCACGAGACTGGCGGCGGTGTAGCCGTTATCCAGTGCCGCGCTGTAAACGAATGGCTTGAAGCTCGAGCCCGGCTGGCGCTTGGCCTGCATGGCGCGGTTGTAGTTGCTCTGTTCGAAGGCGAAGCCGCCGACCAGCGAACGAATCGCGCCGTTCTGCGGGTCGAGGGACACCAGTGCGCCCTGCGCCTGCGGGATCTGGCTGAATTTGAGCGAGTTGTCCGCCTGGCGCTGCACGCGAATCAAATCGCCGACCTGGGCCACGTCCGCTGGCTGCTTGGGGTTGGCGCCCATGCTGTTGGTGTTGAGGAATGGCCGCGCCCACTTCATGGTGTCCCAGCCCACGTGCTCGCTGCCGCTACGGGTCAACACTTGCAGGCCGGTCTTGTCGACCTGGGTCACGATGGCGGGCTCGAGGCTGCTGATCGTGCGCTGCTTGGTCAATTCGGTGGCCCAGGCTTCGCGAGTCTTGCCCGGCAAGCGCGATTCAGGGCCGCGATAACCGTGACGTTGGTCATAGGTCATCAAGCCTTCGTGCAGCGCGTTGTTGGCCATTTCCTGCAAGTTGCTGGGCACGGTGGTGGTGACGCGGAAACCTTCGGTATAGGCGTCGCTGCCGTAGCGACCGACCATTTCGGCGCGGGCCATTTCAGCGATGTAAGGGGCGTTCACTTCCGGCGTCGGCACGTGATAACTGGCGTTCAAAGGCTCGTTGATCGCGGCGGTGTAGTCGCTCTCGCTGATTTTCCCGAGCTTGTACATGCGCCCCAGGATCCAGTCACGACGCTCCTTGCTGCGCGCCGGATTGGCCAGCGGGTTGAAGCGCGATGGGGCCTTCGGCAGGCCGGCAATCATCGCCATCTGCGCCAGGCTGATGTCGCGAATCGACTTGCCGTAATACACCTGTGCCGCCGCCTCGATGCCGTAGGCACGGTTACCCAGGTAGATTTTGTTGACGTACAGCTCGAGGATTTCGTCCTTGGTCAGCTGACGTTCGATTTGCAGGGCGAGCAGGATTTCCGTGGTTTTTCGCGAAAAGCTGCGCTCGCTGGTCAGGAAGAAGTTCTTCGCCACCTGCATGGTGATGGTGCTGCCGCCGGATTGAATGTGACCGCTTTTGACCAATTGGGTCGCGGCGCGCATCAGGCTGCTTGGGTCGACACCATAGTGGTTGGCAAAATTGTCATCTTCGGCGCTCAACAGCGCATTAATGAAATTGGGCGGAATGTCGGCGAAACGGATCGGCGTGCGGCGCATTTCGCCAAATTCTGCGATCAACTTGTTATCGCTGCTGTAGACCCGAAGAGGAATCTGCAACTGAATGCTTCTCAACGCCTCCACAGACGGCAATCCGGGGCTAAGGTAAAGAAATGCGCCACTCAGACCCAGAAGCAGTCCGCAGAAAACGGCGACGATGGACCAACCGATAAATTTCAGCAGACGAATCAAGACTTTGAGATATCCAGGGCAAAAAATGATTGAGGCATCAAGGTTCAGATAACGAGGAGAACGACCCGCGCTTAACGAAAAAAGCGGAGAAAAACGTTGGGCATTATAAGCATTTTTCCATCGGGGGCGTCATTCGCACTGCGGGCGAGACGGATGGATGGAACGCAATGGACATTACAGAGTCCGTAACTCACGGAAAGTCATAGGGAATTGGTAGTGCCAGGACTCTTCAATAAAAAAGCCAATCTGCTGCTGGGGATCGACATCAGTTCCACGTCGGTGAAACTTCTGGAGTTAAGCCGCCAGGGCGAGCGCTACCGCGTCGAGGCCTATGCGGTCGAGCCGTTGCCCGCCAGTGCGGTGGTCGAGAAGAATATCGCCGAGCTCGAGGGCGTGGGCCAGGCACTGACGCGCGTGTTGCTCAAGGCCAGAACCGGACTGAAGAGCGTGGCGGTGGCGGTGGCCGGGTCGGCGGTGATCACCAAGACCATCGAGATGGATGCCGGTCTTTCCGACGACGAGATGGAAAACCAGCTCAAGATCGAGGCCGACCAGTACATTCCTTATCCGCTGGACGAAGTCGCCATCGATTTCGAAGTCCAGGGCGCATCGGCGCGTAACCCCGAACGGGTTAATGTGCTGCTGGCAGCCTGTCGCAAGGAAAACGTCGAAGTCCGCGAGGCTGCCCTTGCACTGGCGGGGCTGACTGCCCGTGTGGTCGATGTCGAGGCGTATGCACTGGAGCGTTCATTCGGTTTGATGGCCAGCCAATTGGCTGCCTCCCAGGCGCAACTGACGGTCGCCGTGGTCGACATCGGCGCCACCATGACCACCCTCAGCGTGCTGCACAACGGCCGCATCATCTATACCCGCGAGCAATTATTCGGCGGGCGCCAATTGACGGAAGAAATCCAGCGCCGTTACGGCCTGACGTTCGAACAGGCGGGGCTGGCCAAGAAACAGGGCGGCTTGCCCGACGATTACGTGAGTGAAGTCCTGCAGCCATTCCGCGATGCGCTGGTGCAGCAGGTATCGCGTTCGTTGCAGTTTTTCTTCGCCTCTGGCCAGTACAACGCAGTGGACTACATCCTTCTGGCCGGCGGCACCGCTTCAGTCCCCGGGCTGGATCGCCTGATCGAGCAGCGACTGGGCACGCCAACTCAGGTAGCCAACCCTTTCTCGGACATGGCCCTGAGCAGCAAGGTCAATGCCGGAGCCCTGGCCAGCGATGCGCCGGCGTTGATGATCGCCTGCGGTCTGGCCCTCAGGAGTTTCGACTGATGGCGCGGATCAACCTTTTACCCTGGCGCGAAGAGCTGCGCGAGCACCGCCGCAAGCGTTTCCTGCTGGCATTGGCCGGTGTACTGGTGGGGTCGATCGGTGCGGTGTTGATTGCCGGACAGGCAATCAGTGGCGCCATTGACCGCCAGGTCACGAGGAACAACTACATCAGCGAGCAAATTGTCGCAGTCGATGAGCGGATCAAGCAGATCAGCGACCTCAAGGCCCGGCGTCAGCAACTGGTCGAACGGATGCGCATCATCCAGGACCTGCAGGGCAATCGTTCCATCAGCGGGCGTATTTTTGACCAGTTGGCGCGAACCCTGCCGGACGGGGTGTATTTCACCGAGGTGAAGATGGAGGACAAGACCCTCTCCATTGTCGGCGCGGCTGAATCGAACAATCGCGTGTCTGACCTGATGCGTAACCTGGATGCATCGGACTGGTTCGACGCGCCCACGCTGACGGAGGTCAAGGCAGCCACTGCTGGCCAGCCGGACCAGGCCAACGTCTTCCAGTTGACCGTTCGCCAGACCCGGCCAGCTGCCGAGGAGGCCGTTCAATGAGGCCGGCTGAATGGCTTGAAGGGTTGCGCAAGATTGACATCAATGACCTGGATACCAGCAACATGGGGTCCTGGCCCCCCGCCATCAAGGCGGTGGTCGGGATCCTGCTGGCGCTCATGGTGCTCGCGTTGGGCTACAACTTTTCCGTGAGCGACCTTGAAAACCAGCTCCAGCTCAAGCGTCAGGAGGAGACGACGCTAAGGGAACAATTCGCCAACAAAGTGCACATGTCGGCGAACCTGGAGTTGTATATCCAGCAGATGAAGGAAATGGAAAATTCCTTCGGCGTGCTGTTGCGTCAATTGCCCAGCGACACCGAAGTACCGGGCCTGCTGGAGGACATCACCCGGACCGGTCTGGGCAGTGGCCTGGAGTTCGAGGAAATCAAGCTGCTGCCCGAGGTCACCCAACAGTTCTATATCGAGTTGCCGATCCAGATCACCGTCACGGGCGCCTATCACGACCTTGCCACCTTCGTCAGCGGCGTCGCCGGATTGCCACGAATCGTCACCCTGCACGACTTCGACATCGCTCCCGTCAACCCCGAGGGCGGTCCGAAACTACGCATGAGCATTCTGGCCAAGACCTACCGCTACAACGACAAGGGGCCGCAAAAATGAGCCCGATTCGTACAGGGGTAGTGATCGCAGCGATGGCTGTCCTGGCCGGGTGTGGCAACGGCAATGACTTCCACGACCTGGACGCCTACATGAATGAAATGCGTCTGCGTGCGCCGGGCAAGATTGAACCAACCCCGACGTTCCGGTCATACCCCACGTTCACTTATGACGCGGCGAACCTGCGCAGCCCGTTTTCCCGACAGGTCAAAGTCGATCCAGCGGGCCAGAAGCTCGGCTCGCGCAACGTCAAACCCGACCCCAATCGGGTGAAGCAGTACCTCGAAGGCTTCAACATCGAGCAGTTTGAAATGGTCGGCACAATCTCCAATGCCGCGGGCTCATTCGCGCTTTTGCGTGGAGCGGGTGGTGTGCATCGGCTGAAAGTCGGCGATTACCTGGGGCGCAACGACGGGCGGATTGTCGCCATCAGCGCCTCCCAAGTCGATGTGGTCGAAATCGTTCCCGATGGCCAGGGCACCTGGCTGGAGCGGCCGCGGACCATCCCTTTGAAAGAGCACTCATAGTGGAACTCGGATAATGAACAGGATTTTCGCAACCTTCGGAATTTCGCTATGGATAGCGTTGATGTCACCGATGGTACTGGCGGCCAACCTCAAGGCGCTGGATGTCGCGGCGTTGCCCGGTGACCGCATCGAGTTGAAATTGTCGTTCGATGGCACCCCTCCTCAGCCCCAGGGTTACACGACCGAACAACCGGCCCGGATTGCACTGGACCTGCCCGGCGTGGCCAATCAGTTGGCGAGAAAAACCCACGACCTGGGCGGTGGCAATGCCCGCAGCGCCACGGTGGTGGAGGCCAAGGGGCGTACGCGGCTGATCATCAATCTCACGCAGTTGACCCCGTACACCGCGAGGGTCGAAGGCAATCAGGTGTTTGTGGTGGTCGGCCGTGGTCCCAGTGCCCAGGCGTCCTCTCCCGCCGCCAAGCCCTCGCGTGCGGCCACGGCCTCGGCGGCGCCCGCCAAAAGCTATGCGCCAGTGAGCAAGGCTATTCGCGGCGTGGATTTCCAGCGCGGCACCCAGGGCGAGGGCAACGTGGTCATCGACTTGTCCGACCCGTCCATTGCCCCGGACATTCAGGAGCGCGATGGAAAGATCGTCCTGGGGTTCCCCAGGACCCAACTGCCGGAACCGTTGCGGGTGCGCCTGGACGTCAAGGATTTCGCCACGCCCGTGCAATTCGTCAGCGCCAGCGCCACCGGTGATCGGGCCACCATCGTCATCGAGCCCAGCGGCGCTTTCGACTATTCCACCTATCAGACCGATAACAAGCTGACCGTCAGCATTCGCCCGATGACGGTCGACGACCTCCAAAAACGCAACGCCGAGCGATTTGCCTATACCGGCGAAAAACTCTCGCTGAACTTCCAGGACATCGACGTGCGCTCGGTGCTGCAACTGATTGCCGACTTCACCAACCTGAACCTGGTCGCCAGCGACACGGTGCAGGGAGGCATTACCCTGCGCCTGCAGAATGTGCCGTGGGACCAGGCGCTGGACCTGGTGCTCAAGACCAAGGGCCTGGACAAGCGCAAGATCGGTAACGTGTTGCTGGTGGCGCCAGCCGATGAGATTGCCGCCCGCGAACGCCAGGAGCTGGAGTCGCAAAAGCAAATCGCCGAGCTCGCACCGCTACGTCGGGAACTGCTGCAGGTCAATTACGCCAAGGCGGCCGATATCGCCAAATTGTTCCAATCGGTGACCAGTGCCGAGGCGAAAGTCGACGAGCGCGGGTCGATCACTGTCGATGAGCGGACCAACAATATCATTGCCTACCAAACCCAGGATCGCCTTGACGAGTTGCGCCGAATCGTGGCGCAGCTGGATATCCCGGTGCGCCAGGTGATGATCGAGGCGCGGATTGTCGAAGCCAACGTCGACTACGACAAGAGCCTGGGTGTGCGCTGGGGTGGTTCAGTCCAGAACAAGGGCAACTGGAACACGTCCGGCGTCAGCAACGGCGCGAATGGATCGACGACCATCGGTACGCCGGGCAGCACCGGAACCAACACACCGTTCGTCGACATGGGCACCACGGCCAATACCTCGGGGATCGGCATCGCGTTCATCACCGACAATGTGTTGCTGGATCTCGAACTGACGGCCATGGAGAAAACCGGTAACGGTGAAATCGTCTCGCAGCCCAAGGTGGTCACGTCCGACAAGGAGACGGCGAAAATCCTCAAGGGTACCGAGATCCCCTACCAGGAAGCCGCCTCCAGCGGCGCGACTTCGGTCTCGTTCAAAGAGGCCTCGCTGTCGCTGGAAGTGACACCGCAGATTACGCCGGACAATCGCATCATCATGGAGGTCAAGGTCACCAAGGACGAACCGGACTACCTCAACAAAGTGCAGGATGTACCGCCCATCAAGAAAAACGAGGTCAACGCCAAGGTTCTGGTCAACGACGGCGAGACCATCGTGATCGGTGGCGTTTTCTCAAATACTCAGAGCAAGGTTGTAGATAAGGTGCCATTTCTTGGCGATGTGCCGTATCTTGGCCGCCTTTTCCGGCGTGATGTGGTTTCGGAGAAAAAATCCGAGCTGCTGGTGTTTCTCACTCCGCGTATCATGAACAATCAGGCGATTGCTGTGAGTCATTGATTCTGTGCGAAATTTGATTCTTGTTGGACCGATGGGCGCTGGAAAAAGCACCATCGGCCGGTTGCTGGCCAAAGAGCTGCGCCTGCCGTTCAAAGATTCCGATAAGGAAATTGAATTGCGCACGGGCGCGAATATCCCATGGATTTTCGATAAGGAAGGCGAACCAGGTTTCCGTGATCGAGAGCAGGCGATGATTGCCGAGCTGTGTGATTGCGATGGCGTGGTGCTGGCCACCGGGGGCGGCGCGGTCATGCGCGAAGCCAATCGTCGGGCATTGCACGCCGGTGGTCGGGTGGTTTATTTGCATGCCTCGGTCGAACAACAGGTCGGTCGTACTGCACGCGATCGCAATCGTCCTCTGTTGCGTACTGCCGACCCGGCCAAGACCCTGCGTGACCTGCTAGAGTTGCGCGACCCGCTGTACCGGGAAATCGCCGACCTGGTGGTGGAAACCGACGAGCGACCGCCGCGGATGGTGGTGCTCGACATTCTCGAGCGCCTGAACCAGCTGCCTCCCCGTTAAAGCACGGCGCGAAATGCGCTATCCTCGGCGTCCTGCCATAACTGCCAAGTTGTGGCGGATGGCTACTGAACGGCGTCACACCAGCAGATGCCGTGGATATTCGTTTAATAACTTAGGCAGGACGCCTGATTCCATCTTCACTGTGGGGACACATGCAGACACTCAAGGTCGATCTAGGCGAGCGCAGCTACCCGATTCATATTGGCGAAGGTTTGTTGGATCAACCCGAGCTGCTGGCCCCGCATATTCGCGGTCGGCAGGTGGCGATCATCTCCAACGAAACCGTTGCGCCGCTCTATCTCGAACGTCTGACCCGCAGCCTTGCCCAGTTCTCTGTCGTTTCCATAGTGTTGCCCGACGGCGAAGCCTTCAAGAACTGGGAAACCCTGCAACTGATTTTCGATGGTCTGTTGACCGCGCGGCATGATCGGCGCACCACGGTCGTCGCCTTGGGCGGCGGTGTGATCGGTGACATGGCCGGCTTTGCGGCTGCCTGTTACCAACGCGGTGTCGATTTCATCCAGATCCCGACCACGCTGCTGTCGCAAGTCGACTCTTCGGTGGGGGGCAAGACCGGCATCAATCATCCGTTGGGCAAGAACATGGTCGGCGCCTTCTATCAGCCGAACGTGGTGCTGATCGATACCACTACGCTCAATACCTTGCCGGTCCGGGAGTTGTCTGCGGGCCTGGCGGAAGTCATCAAGTATGGGCTGATCTGTGATGAGCCGTTTTTGACCTGGCTTGAAGAAAACGTCGATCGCCTGCGTGCCCTCGATCAGGTCGCCCTGACGTATGCGATCGAACGTTCCTGCGCGGCCAAGGCGGCGGTGGTCGGTGCCGACGAAAAGGAAAACGGTGTTCGTGCCACCCTCAATCTCGGCCACACGTTTGGCCATGCCATCGAAACCCATATGGGCTATGGTGTGTGGCTACACGGTGAAGCCGTGGCTGCTGGCACCGTAATGGCCCTGGAGATGTCTGCACGCCTGGGCTGGATCACCGAACAGGAGCGCGATCGCGGCATTCGTCTGTTCCAGCGCGCTGGCTTGCCAGTCATTCCGCCCGAGGAGATGACTGAAGCCGATTTTCTCGAACACATGGCAGTTGACAAGAAAGTGATCGACGGTCGTTTACGCCTGGTGCTGCTGCGCCACATGGGCGAAGCGGTAGTGACCGACGATTATCCGAAAGAGGTTCTACAGGCCACGCTGGGAGCGGACTACCGCGCCCTGGCTCAGCTTAAAGGTTAATGAGATTCCGATGACCAGTTTGCATGCCGACGAGGCTTTCCTCGGCCATTACCAGTTAAGTCACGACCCTTTCGCTCCACGGGTACCGGGCTTCAAATTCTTCCCGGCCCAGCGCAAGCCGGTATTGGGGCAGTTGCACCACCTGGCCCGTTACAGCCAGTTGTTGCTGGTGGTCACCGGGCCGCAAGGTAGCGGCAAGACCCTGTTGCGACAGGCGCTGGTCGCCAGTACCAATAAACAATCGGTACAGAGCGTGGTGGTTTCCGCTCGTGGCGCAGGTGATGCGGCCGGCGTACTGCGGCAAGTAGCCCAGGCGCTGAATGTCGAGCAGGCGGAGATCGGGCCGATCCTGGCCCAGGTCGTGCAGCTCGCTTTGACCGGGCAGGAAGTCTACTTGCTGGTCGATGACGCCGAGCAGCTCGACGAGTCTGCACTGGAAGCCTTGATGGAGCTGGCCGCCGGAGCGCCCGAGGGGCGACCGCACGTGTTCCTGTTCGGCGAATCCTCGCTGATTGCACAGCTGGAAGCGTTGACCCTTGAGGAAGAGCGCTTTCACGTCATCGAGCTGCAGCCTTACACCGAAGAAGAGACCCGCGAGTATCTGGACCAACGGCTCGAAGGGGCGGGGCGCGGTATCGAACTTTTCACCGCCGACCAGATCTCTGATATTCACGAAAGCTCCGATGGTTGGCCTGGCAACATCAATCAGGTCGCCCGCGATGCAATGATCGAAGCCATGATCGCCAGCCGCTCAGCGGTCAAACGTCCAAGTATGGGGTTCAACATGCCGAAGAAACACGTATTGGCGATTTCCGCCGTCGTCGTGGTCGCGGTCGCTGCCGCCTGGTTGATGCCGGGTCGCAGCAAGGCACCGACCACTGGCGCCCCTGCCAACGAACAGGCGCAGTTGCCGCTGGGGCAGGGCACGCCGCAACCTAACGGCGGTGGCGCGCCAGCCGTGGAGTTCGCCGGTAACTCGCAACCGATGCCATTGCCGCTGGTCGGCAATTCGCAGCCGGTCATGCGCGGCCCGCTTGCTGAAGCAGCCGGTGGTATCACCGAAGGCGACGATGGCGTGCCAGTCGAAGGTTCCAGCAATACGCCGCCCACCGTAACCACCACTGCGCCACCTGAAGGCGTCCCTGCTGGCCCGGCCCCGACGCCTACCGCCAAACCGCTTCCTGCACCGACTCAGGTCGCTACGGCCAAGCCAGTTCCGACCGCGCCAGCGGTTAAACCGGCTCCAGCACCTGCCAAGCCAGCCGCCGTGGCGACCGCCAAACCGGCCGAGAAACCGGCAGCCGCGGCCAAGTCTGCGGGTGGCACTTGGTATGCTGGCCAGCCGACGAGCAACTACGTGGTGCAGATCCTCGGCACCAGTTCCGAAGCAACCGCGCAAAACTTCGTCAAGGAGCAGGGCGGCGAGTATCGTTATTTCAAGAAGGTGCTCAACGGTAAACCGCTTTACGTGATCACCTACGGTAACTTCGCCAACCGCGATGCAGCCGTATCTGCCATCAAGGCCTTGCCAGCGAAGGTTCAGGCTGGTAAACCTTGGCCTCGCACTGTCGCCAGCGTCCAACAGGAACTGGCAGCAACTCGCTGAAGATTCGGCGGCCTTACCCAGGCCGCCTCTCCCGGCACCTCAAAATTTCTGCAGCGCATGCGGCTTCCGGGCCGCGTGCGTTGTGGTGTCTGCGTCATAGTAGTCTTTGAGTCGTGCGGTCAAAATTAAAAAAAGTTTTGACTAGCACAGCAGATCGCTTTAAACCTTTCACAAATGCGACATGGATTTGCGACATTTCGTCGTCAAATTTGTGAGGCTTCGTGTCGGTGTGTACAATGACCTCCCTTTTGCCCCTGCAAAGCTGGCGTACGTTCGGCGCGGGCGGTAAGTGGTTGAATTGAAAAGAAATTTGCTTCGATAAGAAGCAGCCTGGTGAGAAAGTGTCTATGAAAGCAGGTCTGTACCAACCAGATGAATTCAAGGATAACTGCGGTTTCGGCCTGATAGCCCATATGCAGGGCGAACCCAGTCATACCCTTTTGCAAACGGCCATTGAGGCCCTGACCTGCATGACCCACCGCGGTGGGATCAACGCCGACGGCAAGACCGGTGACGGTTGCGGTCTGCTCATTCAGAAGCCGGATGTGTTCCTGCGTGCGATCGCCCAGGAAACCTTCGGCGTTGAACTGCCCAAGCAATATGCGGTGGGCATGGTCTTCTTCAACCAGGACCCGGCAAAAGCCGAAGCCGCTCGCGAGAACATGAACCGCGAGATCCTGGCCGAAGGCCTGACGCTGGTCGGCTGGCGTAAAGTGCCGATCGACACCAGCGTACTCGGCCGTCTGGCCCTCGAACGCCTGCCACAAATCGAACAGGTGTACATCGGTGGCGAAGGCCTGAGCGACCAGGACATGGCGGTCAAGCTGTTCAGCGCCCGTCGTCGTTCGTCCGTGGCCAACGCCGCCGACGTCGATCACTACATCTGCAGCTTTTCCCACAAGACCATCATTTACAAAGGCCTGATGATGCCGGCGGACCTGTCCGCCTTCTATCCAGACCTGGGTGATGAGCGCCTGCAAACCTCGATTTGCGTGTTCCACCAGCGCTTTTCCACCAACACCCTGCCGAAATGGCCGCTGGCCCAGCCATTCCGCTTCCTCGCCCACAACGGCGAGATCAACACCATCACCGGTAACCGCAACTGGGCCCAGGCCCGTCGCACCAAGTTCACCAACGACCTGATGGATCTGGAAGAGCTCGGCCCGCTGGTCAACCGTGTGGGCTCCGACTCCTCGAGCATGGACAACATGCTCGAGCTGATGGTCACCGGCGGCATCGACCTGTTCCGTGGCGTGCGGATGATCATTCCGCCGGCGTGGCAGAACGTCGAGACCATGGACCCGGACCTGCGCGCATTCTACGAATACAACTCGATGCACATGGAGCCGTGGGACGGTCCGGCTGGCGTGGTCATGACCGACGGTCGCTACGCGGTGTGCCTGCTCGACCGTAACGGTCTGCGCCCGGCGCGTTGGGTCACTACCAAGAACGGCTTCATCACCCTGGCGTCCGAAATCGGCGTCTGGAACTACCAGCCTGAAGACGTGATCGCCAAAGGTCGCGTTGGACCGGGCCAGATCTTCGCCGTGGACACCGAAACCGGGCAGATCCTGGACACCGATGCGATCGACAACCGCCTGAAGTCCCGTCATCCATACAAGCAATGGCTGCGCAAGAACGCCCTGCGCATCCAGGCGACCATGGAAGACAACGATCACGGTTCGGCTTTCTATGATGTCGACCAGCTCAAGCAGTACATGAAGATGTACCAGGTCACGTTCGAAGAACGCGACCAAGTGCTGCGCCCCCTGGGCGAACAAGGCTACGAAGCCGTGGGCTCGATGGGCGACGATACGCCGATGGCCGTGCTGTCCCAGCGCGTGCGCACGCCGTACGACTATTTCCGCCAGCAGTTCGCGCAGGTCACCAACCCGCCGATCGACCCGCTGCGTGAAGCCATCGTCATGTCGCTGGAGATCTGCCTCGGTGCCGAGCGCAACATCTTCCAGGAGTCGCCGGAGCATGCCTCGCGCGTGATCCTCAGCTCGCCGGTCATTTCCCCGGCCAAATGGCGCTCGCTGATGAACCTCGATCGTCCTGGCTTTGAGCGCCAGATCATCGACCTCAACTACGACGAGAGCGTCGGTCTTGAAGCGGCCGTGCGCAATGTGGCCGATCAGGCTGAAGAAGCCGTTCGTGCCGGTCGCACCCAGATCGTGCTGAGCGACCGCCACATTGCCCCGGGCAAGTTGCCGATCCACGCGTCCCTGGCGACCGGTGCGGTGCATCACCGCCTGACCGAGAAAGGCCTGCGTTGCGATTCCAACATTCTGGTGGAAACCGCGACCGCTCGCGACCCGCACCACTTTGCCGTGCTGATCGGTTTCGGCGCCTCGGCGGTCTACCCGTTCCTGGCTTACGAAGTGCTGGGCGACCTGATCCGTACCGGTGAAGTGCTGGGCGACCTCTATGAGGTGTTCAAGAACTACCGCAAGGGCATCACCAAGGGCCTGCTCAAGATCCTGTCGAAGATGGGTATCTCCACCATCGCCTCGTACCGCGGTGCACAACTGTTCGAAGCCATCGGCCTGTCCGAAGAAGTGTGCGACCTGAGCTTCCGTGGCGTGCCGAGCCGCATCAAGGGCGCGCGTTTCGTCGATATCGAAGCCGAACAGAAAGCCCTGGCTGTCGAAGCCTGGAGCCCGCGCAAGCCGATCCAGCAAGGTGGCCTGTTGAAGTTCGTCCACGGTGGCGAGTACCACGCGTACAACCCGGATGTGGTCAACACCCTGCAAGCCGCCGTGCAGCAAGGCGACTACAGCAAGTTCAAGGAATACACGGCGCTGGTGGACAACCGTCCGGTGTCGATGATCCGCGACCTGTTCCGGGTCAAGACCCTGGATACGCCGCTGGACATCAGCGAGATCGAGCCGCTGGAATCGGTGCTCAAGCGCTTCGACTCTGCGGGCATCTCCCTGGGCGCCCTGTCGCCGGAAGCCCACGAAGCCCTGGCCGAAGCCATGAACCGCCTCGGTGCGCGTTCCAACTCCGGCGAAGGTGGTGAAGATCCGTCGCGCTACGGCACCATCAAAAGTTCGAAAATCAAGCAGGTCGCCACCGGTCGTTTTGGTGTGACTCCGGAATACCTGGTCAACGCCGAAGTGCTGCAGATCAAGGTGGCCCAGGGCGCCAAGCCCGGCGAAGGTGGTCAGTTGCCCGGCGGCAAGGTCAATGGTTTGATCGCCAAGCTGCGTTATGCGGTCCCGGGCGTGACCCTGATTTCGCCTCCACCGCACCACGATATCTATTCGATCGAAGACTTGTCGCAACTGATTTTCGACTTGAAACAAGTCAACCCGAAGGCGCTGGTCTCCGTGAAGCTGGTGGCGGAAGCGGGCGTTGGCACCATCGCCGCCGGTGTGGCCAAGGCCTACGCGGACTTGATCACCATCTCCGGCTACGACGGTGGCACCGGTGCTTCGCCGCTGACCTCGATCAAATACGCGGGCGCGCCGTGGGAACTCGGTCTGGCCGAAACCCACCAGACCCTGCGCGGCAATGATCTGCGCGGCAAGGTCCGTGTGCAGACCGACGGCGGCCTGAAGACCGGCCTCGACGTGATCAAGGCAGCCATTCTCGGGGCGGAAAGCTTCGGCTTCGGCACTGCGCCAATGATTGCGCTGGGCTGCAAATACCTGCGTATTTGCCACCTGAACAACTGCGCCACCGGCGTTGCGACCCAGAACGAGAAGCTGCGCAAGGATCACTACATCGGCACCGTCGACATGGTGGTGAATTTCTTCACCTACGTCGCCGAAGAAACCCGTGAGTGGCTGGCCAAGCTGGGCGTGCGTTCGCTCGAAGAGTTGATCGGCCGTACCGATCTGCTGGAAGTCCTCGAGGGTCAGACCGCCAAACAGCATCACCTGGACCTGACCCCGCTGCTGGGCAGCGACCATGTCCCTGCGGACAAGCCGCAATTCTGCGGTGTGGATCGCAACCCGCCATTCGACAAGGGCCTTTTGGCCGAGAAGATGGTCGAGATGGCCATGTCTGCCATCAACGACAAGAGCGGCGGCGAGTTCACCCTGGACATCTGCAACTGCGACCGTTCGATCGGTGCGCGGATTTCCGGGGAAATCGCACGCCAATACGGCAACCAGGGCATGGCAGGCGCGCCGATCACCTTCCGCTTCAAGGGAACGGCCGGCCAGAGCTTTGGCGTGTGGAACGCCGGTGGCTTGAACATGTACCTGGAAGGCGATGCCAACGACTACGTCGGCAAGGGCATGACCGGCGGCAAGCTGGTCATCGTTCCGCCAAAAGGCAGCGCCTACAAGACCCAGGACAGTGCCATCGTCGGCAACACCTGCCTGTACGGCGCCACTGGCGGCAAGCTGTTCGCCGCCGGTACTGCGGGCGAGCGTTTCGCCGTGCGCAACTCCGGTGCCCACACCGTGGTGGAAGGCACCGGCGATCACTGCTGCGAATACATGACCGGTGGTTTCGTCTGCGTCCTGGGCAAGACCGGTTACAACTTTGGTTCTGGCATGACCGGTGGTTTCGCCTACGTGCTTGACCAGGACAACACCTTCGTTGACCGGGTCAACCACGAACTGGTGGAAATCCAGCGGATCAGCGGTGAAGCGATGGAAGCCTATCGCAGCCACCTGCAACGTGTGCTGAACGAGTACGTCGAGGAGACCGACAGCGAGTGGGGTCGTGAACTCGCCGAGAACCTCGATGATTACTTGCGTCGTTTCTGGCTGGTCAAACCGAAGGCAGCGAACTTGAAATCTCTGCTCACCAGTACTCGTGCGAGTCCGCAATGACGACGCAGCTGCAAGCGGCAAGCTTTTAGCCGCAAGTTAACGGCAGTGCGCGATATGCCTGCACACGTGATTGTCTTGCAGCTTGAAGCTTGTAGCTTCGAGCTGCTGTAAAGAGGTTTTGAAGATGGCCGAACGTCTCAGCAACGACTTCCAATTCATCGACGTCGGGCGCAAAGATCCGAAGAAGAAACTGTTGCGTCAACGCAAGAAAGAGTTCGTGGAGATCTACGAACCCTTCAAGCCCCAGCAGTCGGCCGACCAGGCCCACCGCTGCCTGGGTTGTGGCAACCCGTATTGCGAATGGAAGTGCCCGGTGCACAACTTCATTCCGAACTGGCTGAAGCTGGTGGCCGAGGGCAACATCCTCCAGGCCGCCGAGCTGTCGCACCAGACCAACACCCTGCCAGAGGTCTGCGGCCGGGTGTGCCCTCAGGATCGTCTGTGTGAAGGTGCTTGCACCCTCAACGACGGTTTTGGTGCGGTAACCATCGGCTCGGTCGAGAAGTACATCACCGACACCGCGTTCGCCATGGGCTGGCGCCCGGACATGTCCAAGGTCAAGCCGACCGGCAAGCGTGTGGCGATCATTGGTGCGGGACCTGCCGGCCTGGGCTGTGCCGACGTGCTGGTGCGTGGTGGCGTGACCCCGGTGGTGTTCGACAAGAACCCGGAAATCGGTGGCCTGCTGACTTTCGGCATCCCTGAGTTCAAGCTGGAAAAGACCGTGCTGAGCAATCGTCGCGAAGTTTTCAGCGGCATGGGCATCGAATTCCGCCTCAACACCGAGGTGGGCAAGGACGTGACCATGGAGCAACTGCTCGCCGAATACGATGCCGTGTTCATGGGCATGGGCACCTACACCTACATGAAAGGTGGGTTTGCCGGTGAGGACCTGCCGGGCGTTTACGACGCGCTGGATTTCCTGATCGCCAACGTCAACCGCAACCTGGGCTTTGAAAAGTCGCCGGAAGATTTCGTCGACATGAAAGGCAAGAAGGTCGTGGTACTCGGTGGCGGCGACACGGCGATGGACTGCAACCGTACCTCGATCCGCCAGGGCGCCAAGTCGGTGACCTGTGCCTATCGTCGTGACGAAGCGAACATGCCTGGCTCGCGTAAAGAGGTGAAAAACGCCAAGGAAGAAGGCGTGAAGTTCCTCTACAACCGCCAGCCAATCGCCATCGTCGGCGAAGACAAGGTCGAAGGTGTGAAGGTGGTCGAGACCCGTCTCGGCGAGCCGGATGCACGCGGCCGTCGTAGCCCGGAGCCGATCCCGGGCTCCGAAGAGATCATCCCGGCCGACGCCGTGGTCATCGCCTTCGGCTTCCGCCCAAGCCCGGCGCCGTGGTTCGAACAGTTCGAGATCCAGACCGACAGCCAGGGCCGCGTGGTGGCCCCGGAACAAGGCCAGTACAAGCACCAGACCAGCAACCCGAAGATCTTCGCCGGTGGCGACATGGTGCGCGGTTCCGACCTGGTAGTGACAGCGATCTTCGAAGGCCGAAATGCGGCTGAGGGGATTCTGGATTATCTGGGCGTCTAATGACGCAATACCCCCTGTAGGAGCGAGCTTGCTCGCGATGAGGGTGTGTCAGTCAATACATCAATGACAGATACACCGCTATCGCGAGCAAGCTCGCTCCTACAGTTGTTTTGGTGGATCGAAACCGCGACAAATTGCCCCTATAGACAAAAGGCTCCGCTCTTGCCGTGCCTTTTGTCTCGCGCTCTGAGAAAATGCCCCCACTTTTTTTCCGGATGCCGACATGACTGCCCTGAAGAACGACCGTTTCCTTCGCGCCCTGCTCAAGCAACCTGTAGACGTCACGCCCGTGTGGATGATGCGTCAGGCCGGTCGCTACCTGCCTGAATACCGCGCCAGCCGTGCCAAGGCCGGCGACTTCATGAGCCTGTGCATGAACCCGGCGTTCGCTTGCGAAGTCACCCTGCAACCGCTCGACCGCTACCCGCAACTGGACGCGGCGATCCTGTTCTCCGACATCCTGACGATCCCGGATGCCATGGGCCAGGGCCTGTATTTCGAAACCGGCGAAGGCCCGCGCTTCAAGAAAGTCATCAGCACGATGGCCGACATCGAGGCCTTGCCAATCCCGGACCCGCACAAAGACCTCGGTTACGTCATGGACGCGGTCAGCACCATCCGCCGTGAACTGAACGGCCGTGTGCCGCTGATCGGCTTTTCCGGTAGCCCATGGACCCTCGCTACCTACATGGTCGAAGGTGGTTCGTCGAAAGACTTCCGCAAGACCAAGGCCATGCTCTACGACAACCCGCAAGCCATGCACCTGCTCCTGGACAAGCTCGCGCAGTCGGTCATCAGCTACCTCAACGGCCAGATCAAGGCCGGTGCGCAAGCGGTGCAGATTTTCGACACCTGGGGCGGCAACCTGTCGGCGGCTGCCTACCAGGAATTTTCCCTGGCCTACATGAAAAAAATCGTCAGCGGCCTGATCCGCGAGCACGAAGGTCGCAAGGTGCCGGTCATCCTGTTCACCAAGAACGGCGGTCTGTGGCTGGAAAGCATCGCCGATGCGGGTGCCGACGCGCTGGGCCTGGATTGGACCTGTGACATCGGCAACGCCCGCGCTCGCGTCGGTGACAAAGTCGCGCTGCAAGGCAACATGGACCCGACCGTGCTCTACGCCAAGCCGGAAGCGATTCGCGCCGAAGTCGGGCGCATTCTCGCCAGCTATGGCAAAGGCAGCGGCCACGTGTTCAACCTCGGCCACGGCATCACCCCGGAAGTCGATCCGGAGCACGCCGGCGCGTTCCTGCGCGCGGTCCATGAGTTGTCGGCGCAGTATCACGAGTAAGTTTTGCTCGTGACACAAAGGCCTGTCCTGGCTCACGCCGGACAGGCTTTTTTGCATCTGTTAAACAGGCGGAGTGTGTTGAATTTGCGTTTGTAAGATTGTTCTGTGGCGCTATTCAGGCAAGTGAATCAGGCAGATTAATCCCCTTGAAAGCAGAGACTTCTCCTACATAGAAGTTGCTTGCATCTCGGTAAGGTTCCAGACCTTCGTTCGGTCCTCCATCGAACGAAACCGCGAGTAGCCGCGCCGTCAGGCGCGCTGATTATCGATAAGCAGTCTGGAATCCAATGATGAAAAAAATGATCTTCAGGGGTGGTGCATTCACGGCATGCACTTCCTCGATGCTCCTGTTATCGGCAATGCTGGCGTCCCAAGGCGCATACGCCCATGGTTATCTCGAAGCACCGCCTTCGCGGGCGGCGCTGTGCCAAAAAGGCTTGAACACTAATTGTGGTGGCGCGCAATACGAACCTCAAAGCGTGGGCGAAACATTCAAGGGTTTTCCGGCCGGGGTTGGTGGTGCACCTAATCAGGGCCCCGTCGACGGCAAGATCCCGAGCGGTGGTCACGCGCTGTTCTCCGCGCTGGATGCCCAGTCTGCTACCCGCTGGCATCTGAATGAAATCAAGAACCGCAACATTGACTTCCAGTGGCGCTACACCGCTTCTCACCCGGCCACCAAGCATGAATATTTCATCACCCGTAACGGCTGGAATCCGAACGAATCGCTCAAGCGTGCGACCTTCGAGAGCACCCCGTTTTGCACCGTCGATGGCGGGCATCAGTTGCCGGTGTCGGGTGCCAAGCACAACTGTAATATTCCGGCGGACAAGTCCGGCCCCCATGTGATCCTGGCGATCTGGACTGTCGGCGATACCGACGCGGCGTTCTACAACGCCACTGATGTGAACATCATCGCCGAGCCTGAATTGCCGGGCGGCTGGTCGTCGGTAGGCGGCATTGCTGCGTCCAATCACCTGCTGGTGGGCGACAAGGTCAAGGCCCGCGCCTTCTCCGCCAATGGCGAAAGCCAGGATTACAGCGTGGAGATCGCCATCGACACTGCCGAGGAAGGTGCGCCAGCCAACTGGTCATTCAAACTCGCAGAGAAGATCAACAGCACCCACAAACTGATCCGCGCAGGTATCCGCGACGAAAGCGGCAATATCGAACCGGTGCGTGGCAACAACACCCTGTACGCGCAAAAAGACAGCGGTGTAACCCGCTACGAAGTTCAGCTGGACATGAAGGAAGACGCGTCGGCGCGCATGTCGGTCGCTTCCCAGCGTCCGGAATATGAGCTGGACAAAGGCTTGGCCAAGGTCGATTTCGGCATGATCGCCAACCGCCAGATGAACGTTGAAGCCACCTTGTTCGACGAGAACAACAAGCCGGTCGGGACGGTCTCGGCGCAAGTGCAAAGCGGTGCGACCAGCCTCGTCATGGACGTTCGCAGTAACCCGGGCAAACACACCCTGACACTGGTCGGCACGACGCTTGATGGCCGTACCACCCGCCAGGACACGCAGACCACCCTCATGACCGGTGAAGGCGCGGGCGTGGAACATGACTTCGTGTTCCCCGAAGGCCTTGGCGAGTACACCGCCGGCACCAAGGTGTTGCAACCCAAGACCAATGAGGTCTTCGAGTGCAAGCCATTCCCCGAGTCCGGTTACTGCAAGCAGTTCAGCCCGACCGCCAACGGCTTTGAGCCGGGCGTCGGCGCGCACTGGCACATGGCCTGGAACAAACTCTAAGGCCGTTGGGTAACGCCTGCGGCGGTCTGTGCCTGGACCGCCGCACGCTTGAGTTTGACCGCCACACGCAGCAACTCGTGCTGCTCTCGTACTCGCAGGGCTTTTCAATGATTAGGCGATTTTTCACCTTCTGCCTGGTGATGATCTGCGTCGTTTACGCAGGGTTTCTGGTGTGGCAGGAGCAGGACTTTCGCAAAAGCCAGGCTTCGCCGGCCCAGGGCGCTGCACCGCTGCAGACACCTTCGCCCCGCGCATCCCTGGACGCCACTGCCATCGCCTCCGTATTCGGGTTGAGGCCTGAAGCCTCATTGCTACCCAGTGCCGAGCCGCTGACCCTGCTGGCCAGTTTTGTCGTCATCAGCGGACTGTCCAAGGCATTGCTGGCCGACGCGCAGGGCGCACGCATTTACCAGGTCGGCGACCGGTTGCCGGGCGGCAGCATTCTGCGTCGGGTCGAGACCGATAAAGCGGTGTTATGGAACAAGGGGCGCGAAGAGGTCTTGATGCTGCAAACGTCGACCGTGCGTTTTCTCAACCGGCTGGACCACCCAAGCGCAGCACCAGCTCCCGCCACACCTACGCGTTATCTACGCCCGTATACCGAGTGATGTCTGCGATGAACAGTTACAACGGCGCGCAGGTGTTGCGTGCCCTGGTTTTCCTCGTTGCCTTGGCGACCACGCTTTTTCACGGCGACTTGCAAGCCGAGGAAGAAAAATGGCAACTGGCGATGAACAACGCCGAGCTGCGGGACATTGTGGAAGAAATGTCCGCAATTCTTCAAACGACGGTGGTGCTTGACCCCCGTGTCTCGGGACGTATTACGGTCATGTCTCGTCAGGCGCTTGATCGTGAAGGCGTTCGTCGTCTGTTTTACTCGGTACTCGATGCCCACAACTTCACCGTGATCGACGAGGGCGACCGAATTCTCATTACACCGGTGACCGAAGCGAAAACCCGCGCCAGTCAAGGCACGGCAAAAAACGCTACGGCGTCGCAGTTTGTCACCCAGGTCATCGCGCTCGACACCAGCAACGCCGCCGACCTGGCCGGGCTGGTACGACCGCTGGTTTCGGCCAACGGTTATGTGGGGCCATCGGTGTCGGCCAATGCCCTGGTGGTCACCGATACCTCAGCCAACGTGCAGCGAATCGCCAAAGTCGTACGTCAACTGGACGCGGGGAAGAACAACCTGCATTCGGTGATGCAGTTGAAGTATGCCCAGGCGGCTGATGTGCTCACCATCATCGAGTCGTCGCTGGGCAAGCGCAATGCCGACACGGCGATCCAGGCACTGGCCGACCACCGCACCAACCGCCTGATTTTCATCGGCCCGCCCGCAGTGCGCCAGCGTCTGCTCGATCTGGCACGGGGCCTGGACACGCCGGCTACAGCCTCGGTGGACAATGCGCGGGTCATTCGTTTGCGCCATAGCGATGCCAAGCAACTGGCCGAAATTCTGGAAGTGATGGGGCAGGGCCGCAAGCAGGCCTCGACCCTGGGCAGTGTGAAGGACAGCGCTTCCAGTGCGGCCTTCATGATCAAGGCGGACGAAAGTCAGAACGCGCTGGTGGTGATTGCCGAGCCGGCGCAAGTCCGGACGCTGGAAAACATCGTGCGCCAACTGGACCAGCCTCGTGCGCAAGTGCTTATCCATGCCGCCATCGTCGAGATTTCCGGCGACATCGCAGAAACCGTTGGCGTGCAATGGGGCTTGAGCACCGGTGACATCAAAGGCTTCATCAACTTCCCTGGCACCGATGTGCCGATCGTGGGCGGGCTGACCTTCGACGGCAAAAGAGTCGCGCCCGAAGGCGCGATCCTGAAACTGGGCACCGACCGTTTTGGCGCGTTGATTTCGGCGCTGGCCAGCAGTACCCACAGCAATCTGCTTTCCACGCCAAGCCTGCTGACCCTGGACAATCAACAGGCGGAAATCATCGTTGGGCAAAACGTGCCATTCAAGACCGGTTCCTACGCCACCAGCAGCAGCGGTGCGGACAATCCCTTTACCACAGTCGAGCGCAAGGACGTTGGTATTAGCCTGAAGATCAAACCGTACATCAACGAAGGGTCGACCCTGCGCCTGGAAGTGGAGCAAGAGGTGTCGGATATCGCGCCTTCGGTCTCGGGCATCGATTCTTCCGACCTGATCACCAACAAGCGAGCGCTCAAAAGCACCATCCTCGCCGATGATGGAGAGATCATCGTGATCGGCGGCCTGATCCGCGACAGCGTGCGCACCCAGCGCAGCGGCATCCCACTGCTGCGTGACATTCCCTATTTGGGGGCATTGTTTCGCTGGAGCCGCGACACGCAAACCAAAAGCAATCTGATGGTGTTCCTGCGTCCGACCATCGTACGCAGCAAGGAAGACCTGGCCGATGTGAGCCAGCAGCGCTACAACGCCATGCGCAAATTGAGCCAGCCGGCCGCGCACGAAAACAACTCGTTGCTGCTGCCCGCCGAAGCCCGGCAGTTGTTCGACCAGCCCGTTGAGCCGCCGGTGTTCGATTTACGCAAGTCGGCGTCGGGGACACCATGAGCGAAGAAAACGCTGCGCTGTCGTTCGGTTTCGCCCGGCGCTTTGGTGTCTTGCTGGCGCATGAGGAAACCGGGCCTTGTCTGATGCTGCGGGCCGATACGCCGCTAACGGCGCTGTCTGAGGCCCGGCGCCGGTGCGCTCGGGATCTGCCGATCCGGGTGCTCGATGCCGATCAGTTCGCTGCGCGCCTGGGCACCGCGTTCCGTGACGGCCAGAGCGCGGCGCAGCAGGTTGCGCAGGGGCTGGATGACGAACTGGATTTGCTCAGTCTGGTCGATCAAGTTCCGCAAACGGCTGACTTGCTGGAGCAGCAGGGCGATGCACCGATTATCCGCCTGGTCAACGCGTTGCTCAGCGAAGCCGTGCGTGAACACGCTTCGGACGTGCACCTGGAAACGTTCGAGCATTCAGTGGCCGTGCGCATGCGCATCGACGGGCAATTGCGCGAGATGCTCCGGCCGAGGCGTGAGTTGGCGACCCTGCTGGTGTCGCGGGTCAAGGTCATGGCGCGCCTGGACATCGCCGAAAAACGCATTCCCCAGGATGGTCGGATAGCCCTGCGCCTGGCGGGACATGAAGTCGATGTGCGGGTCTCCACGTTACCGTCGGCCCATGGTGAAAGGGTGGTATTGCGCCTGCTGGATAAACAGGCTGGACGCCTGGATTTGCAGCGTTTGGGAATGCCCGCGGACACTCTGGCAACCCTGCGTCAGTTACTCGCCAGGCCCCATGGCATCCTGCTGGTGACCGGCCCCACCGGCTCCGGCAAAACCACCAGCCTTTACGCTGCACTGAGCAGCCTGAACGACCAGACGCGCAACATTCTCACGGTCGAGGACCCCATCGAATATCACCTGCCGGGGGTGGGGCAGATGCCGGTCAATCCGAAAGTGGACATGACGTTCGCTCGTGGGTTGCGCGCCATTCTGCGCCAGGACCCGGACGTGGTGATGGTCGGCGAAATCCGTGATCGCGAGACGGCTCAAATCGCCGTTCAAGCCTCCCTCACCGGGCATCTGGTGCTGTCGACGCTGCACACCAACAGTGCGGTCGGCGCGGTGACACGGCTGGTGGACATGGGCGTGGACGCCTACCTGCTGGCGTCGTCGCTGGTCGGCATTTTGGCTCAGCGTCTGCTGCGCACGTTGTGCCCGCATTGCAAGGCGTCGTACCGCGCCGACGCGGTCACGTGTGAACGTCTCGGGATCAGCGAGACGCCCCCCACAACGTTGTTTCGGGCCGTGGGTTGTGAACGGTGCCAGCACGGTTATCGCGGGCGTATCGGTATCTACGAGTTGCTCAGTGTCACGCCGGCGGTGGCAGCACTGATTCATCAGGGCGCCGGTGAGCGGGCATTGCTTGAAGAGACACGCCGGGCGTCTCGCAGCCTGTTCCAGGACGGCCGACAACGGGTGCTCGATGGCGTGACCAGCCTCGACGAGTTGTTGCGCGTGACCCGGGAGGATTAGCCAGTGCCGACCTTCGACTACCGGGCCGACGATGCCCAGGGCAAGCGCTGCAAGGGGCGGTTGGAGGCGGACAGCCCGCGACATGCTCGTGAACTGTTGCGCGAGCGCGGTCTGTGGCCGCGTGAATTGAAAGAAGTGCACGTGGGCACCGCCATCGGTTTGCAACCGCGCGGTGGACGTTTGAGCGCCGCGCAACTGGCGTTGTTGACGTTGCAGTTGTCCACCCTGGTTCAAGCCGGTCTGCCTCTGGAAGAAGCGTTGCAAGCCGTGGCCCGCCAGAGTTCGAGGCGCAAAGTAGCGGGTCTGTTGTCGGCGGTGCGCAGCCGGGTCATGGAAGGGCATGCACTCTCCACGGCACTGTCGCTGTTTCCCAGGGCGTTCCCGGATCTCTATCGCGCCACCGTCGCTGCGGGAGAGCGTTCCGGCCATTTGGGTCAGGTGCTGGAGCAATTGGCCGCGTACACCCAGGCGCGTCAGGCCTCGCGGCAGAAGATTCAGATGGCGCTGGTGTACCCGTTGATACTCATGCTGGCCAGCGTGGCGATCGTCGGTTTTCTGCTGGGTTTCGTGGTGCCGGATGTGGTGAAAATCTTCATCGACAGCGGTCAGCCGCTGCCTTGGTTGACTCAGGCGCTGATCGGCTTGAGTGGCGGTTTGCGCCAGCATTTCCTGACGTTGATCGCTGGTCTGGCGCTGCTGGTCGGCCTCTACCGCTGGAGTTTGCGCGAGCCTGCGTGGCGGCTGCGCTGGCATCGCCTGGCGCTGCAACTACCGGTTGTGGGGCAGGTGTTGCGGGCGATGGAAGCGGCACGCTTTGCCAGCACCCTGGCGATCCTGAGCAAGAGCGCCGTGCCGTTGGTGGATGCGCTGGAAATCGCTGCGGCGGTTATCGGCAACCTGACCCTACGCGCGCGCATGGTCGATGTCGCCCGCTCTGTGCGTGAAGGCGGGACGTTGACTCGCGGCCTGGAACTCAGCGGCGACATCCCGCCGATGATGCTGCACATGATCGCCAGCGGCGAACGCGCTGGCGAACTCGACCACATGCTGGTGCGGGCCGCGGAGCAACAGGAGAGCAGCCTGGCCGCGCGCATCGCGCTGGTCGTGAGTCTTTTCGAACCCGCCATGCTGGTGCTGATGGGCGGCGGTGTGCTGCTGATCGTGCTGGCCATCCTGCTTCCTATCCTGAGCCTCAACCAACTGGTGAATTGACCCATGCAACCTCTACCTGACAATTTGTCCCGCCGGCAGGCGGGTTTCACCCTGATCGAAATCATGGTGGTGGTCGTGATCATCGGTGTGCTGGGGGCCATTGTGGTTCCACAGTTCATGAGCCGTCCCGATCAGGCCAAAGTCACCGCAGCGAAAATCGATATCCAGGCGATTTCCACTGCCCTGGAAATGTATCGCCTCGACAATTTCCACTACCCCTCGACGCAGCAGGGGCTGGAAGCCTTGAGCAAACACCCGTCGGGCCTGCCGGCGGCGAGAAACTGGAACCCCCAGGGCTACCTGAAAAGCTTGCCGGTCGACCCGTGGGGCACGCCCTACCAATATCTCAATCCCGGCGCACAATCGCTCGATGGAAGCTTTGACCTGTATTCCCTGGGGGCTGATGGCGTGGTCGGCGGTGACGGGCATGCAGCCGACATCGGCAATTGGGGCGGCTGATTCATGCGCCAGTGTTGTCAGGGCTTCACCTTGCTCGAGTTGATGATCGTGCTCGTGGTCATCGGCATGCTGCTGGGCATGGTGAGCCTGGTGGTCGCGCCCAACCCATTGCGTGAAGCACGCTACGAAGCGGGCGAAGTCGCCGGCATGATCCAGCGGCTGCGTGAGCGCGCCGTGCTCAATGGCGAGCAATACGGTATTCGTCTCAGTGAGTCTGGTTATCGCGTCATGCAGCTCCAGGACCGTGAGTGGCGGCCAATGGCTGCCTTCCATCAGTGGCCCGCCCACCTGCGTTTGCACCTGGAGCAGGACGGGCAGGCCCTGACGCTCGGCGGCGATCAAGGGTTGCCGCAACTGTTGATGCTCAGCAGCGATGAAAACACGGCCTTCATCCTGACGTTTTCGATGGGCGACCGCTCGCTCCTCAGCCTGTCGAGCGACGGCCTGGGTGAGGCAGTGATCGATGGTTAAGGGCGTGTCGCAGCAAGGCGGGTTCACCTTGCTGGAGATCATGGTGGCCCTGGCGGTTTTCTCCACGTTGGCGGCCGCCGTGCTCTCGGCCAGCCAGTACGTGGCGAAGCAGACCACGGTGGTCGAGGCGCGGCTGTTCGCCGTCTGGTTGGCCGATAACCAGCTCAATGAACTGCGCCTGCAATCGTCGTTAGCCCCGGGGCAGGAGCAACGTACGGTGCACATGGATCGCCGCGACTGGCGGCTTCGCCAGCAGGTCAGCGCATCGCCGGACTCGCGACTGTTGAAGGTCGATATCGAGGTCAGCGCTGTCGGTGGCGACTCAGTCCTGCACCGCAGCCGTGGCTGGATACCGGTGCGCGATGAATAGGCAAAGCGGCTTTACTTTGCTGGAGCTGGTGATCGCCCTCGCGATCTTCGCCGTGCTCGGCCTGGCCAGTTGGGGATTGTTCGACGGTGTCGTGCGCGTGCAGCAGGGCACAACGGCCCACGGGCGGGAGTTCAGGCGCCTGCAACGGGCGGTGGCGGTGATTGAGCGTGACTTGATGCAGGTCACCGAGCAGCCGGTGGTGCTCGAGCAACGCCAGTTGCAGTTGCAACGCAGCCATTGGCGCAACCCTCTGGACCAACCGCGCAGCGAGCGCCAGACGCTGACCTACCGGCTTGAAGACGACGTGCTGTGGCGTGAAAGCATGGGTGAGGGCACGCCGGCCCCGCAGCGGCAGAAACTGCTCGGTGAAGTTCGGCAGTTGAGCTGGCGCTTGTTTGATCGTCAAAGCGGCTGGCGAGATGAGTGGCCGGCCTCGGACGATGCAAGTGTACCGCTGGCCGTGGAACTGCAAGTGTCGGTGGGGCGCTTCGATTCGATCCGCCGGGTGCTGCTGTTGCCTGGGGCATTGCCTTGAACGGACGACAGCGGGGGATCGCCCTGATCAGCGTGTTGCTGGTCATGAGTCTGGCGTTGCTGATCACCGGCGGCTTGCTGCGCAGCCATCGCCTTTCGTTGCAAAGCAGTGGCCAGGCTGTGCAACACGTGCAATTGCGTCAGTGGGCGATGGCCGGGGAAACGTGGGCGCTCTTGCAATTGCAGGAGGCGGCCAGTGCATCGCGGACAACCGTCGACCTGACCCAGGCATGGGCGCGGATGTCGCCCGATTTCGACATCGAAGGTGCGCAGTTGCACGTCGGTATTGAGGACCTGGCCGGTCGTTTCAATCTCAATGCCTTGTTACGCCAGGGCCGGATCGACCAGGTGACGCTCAATCGTTGGGGACGCTTGCTTGAGCGGCTCGAACTGGCGCCACTGTCGCTGAGTCAGGTCGGCGTCTTGAATGAGCTCAGCCAATTGCGTCTGCTGCCGGGCGTGGATGGGCAGCACCTGCGTCGATTGGAACCCTGGGTCGCGTTATTGCCCACCGACGCTGCGCTGAATATCAACACCGCCCCGGCGCTGCTGTTGAGAACGCTGGATGACCTCGAGCCAGCCACGGTCGACGCCCTGATCCGCCAGCGCTCGATGGCGGCGTGGCCCAGCGTCCAGGCCTTTACCGAGGAACCGCTGCTGCGGGGTGCCGACCTGAGCCGTCATGGCCTGGGCGTCACCAGTCGCTGGTTTCGAGTCACCGTGCAGATCACCCAGGGGCAGAGCCGACTGCGACTGGCCACGGATGTCGAGCAGGATCCCGACACTCGGCAATTCAAAGTCCTGCAGCGACGCCTACTTCCTTCAAGTGCCAATGAGATGCCCCAATGAACACCTGGCTTTACCTGACCGCCGAGGGTCTGAACACGGCTTCTACCGACTGGCCAAGCTGCCTGTGGTCATCCGCCGGACAACGGCGGTTGATGCCATTGGATCAGGCCGCGCGCGAGCTTGGCGGGCAAACGGTGGATCTGCTGTTGCCCATGGAATTGTGCAGTTGGGTGCGCACCGATCCGTGGCCGAACAAACGCCACCCCGGGGGGCAGGCCATTGCTTTTGCCGTGGAAAACCAACTGAGCGACCCCCTCGATCATCTCCATTTAGGGTTTGGCTCCCGCGACAAGGAGGGGTGTTATCCGGTGATGGTGGTGGAACGAGAACGCTTTGCCGCAGTGCTCGCGTTGCTCAAGGAAACGGGCATTGCTGTGCGTTCGGTGTACGTAGACGCCGATATCATGCCCGGGACCGGACCGTTGGCGGTGCGCTGGTTCGGTCGATGGCTGGTGGGCGCAGGCGCTCCAGCCCGCCTGGCGATGGACGATGAGGGATTGGCGCTGCTGCGACCGCTGCTGCCACTGGATACCCGATGGATCGACGAGCGCCACGATGCGGTCGACATCGATCCGTACCTGACACTCAGTCACTCGCGGGCCATCAACCTGCTGCAAGGACCTTTCGCCCCACGTCGCCGGCATCTGTCGTGGCGGCCTGGTGGCCTGGCGCTGCTCGCTCTCCTACTGTTGAGCTGGCTGGCCAGCGCCGCGCGAATCGATTTTCTCGAGCGCGAAACCCGTCGGATCTCCAACCAGAATGAACAACGGTTCACCACGCTCTATCCAGACCAGACCCGCATCGTCGATCTGGCGACACAGCTCAAGGTACTGCAAAACCAGGCAACAGAGCCGCAGAAGACCCATATCGCCGGCCTGCTCGGTTTGGTTGAGCAAGTCGTTGGCGCCAGCCCGGTTGAAGTACGGCGTATCGAGTATCGGGCGGGTGATGGCTGGAGAGTCCAATTGACTGCCAACAGCTTTGCCGAGCTTGAGCAGTTACGCGAACGCGGTCGCCAGCAAGGCATGCCGGTCCGGCTCGACAGTGCGAACAAGGAACTTGACCGCGTGCAAGCGACGCTCACCATGGAGGACGCTCGATGAAGGCTGCCTGGCGTCGCCTGGCCATTCGTGAGCAACGCCTGTTGATGCTGATGGGCGCCTTCGTGCTGATGGTTGCCGCATTCAGCCTGATCTGGCAACCCACCCGCGAGCGCTTGGACGCCGCCGAGCGCCAGCACCAACGGCAATGGATACTGGCGTCGCAGTTGCAACGCGCGCAGCCGCGCAGTGAAGTGAACGCCCTCGTCCCTGATCAGCCCCTTTCACTGCGCATCAGCGAAAGCGCCACGGCGGCCGGGCTGGAGCTGCACCAGATGGATGCCGACAACGACCTGTTGCGCCTGACTGTCAGCGGGGACGGGAAAACGCTGCTGCAATGGCTGGATCGCGCGGAGCGCGAGGGCGCAGCCTTGCAATCGCTGACACTGGAAAAACGCGACACACTTTTGCAGGCGCGGGTGGTGCTCAAATAGAACGCCTCACCTCCTGAATGACCCTCACCGCCCTTTGTAGGAGCGAGCTTGCTCGCGATGGTGCCTGAGTGGCTGCGGTGTCTGGACGTTAATCGCGACGGTTCGACGCCTCGACATGCTCGCTCCTACAGGGTGGGCCTGCTTCAAATTGGGGTTCCTGGCAGAGGCGGCAGCTTCGCCAGCTTCAAAGCCACCAACAGCGCCACCACCAGCAGGGCACCGATGAACAGGCCGATGCCATTCCAGCCACCCAGGTGCCAGAACATGCCGCCGGCGGTCCCTGCGATGCTCGAGCCGGCGTAGTAGCTGAACAGGTACAGCGACGATGCCTGGCCCTTGGCCTTGGTGGCGCGGCGGCCGATCCAGCTGCTGGCTACCGAGTGCGCGCCGAAAAAGCCGAAGGTGAAGATCAGCATGCCGATGATGACAACCGGCAGCGGCGTGACCAGGGTCAGGGCGAGGCCGACGAACATCAGCGCAATGGTGGCCCAGAGCACCTGGCGCCGGCCCAGCTTGTCCGCCAGCGCACCTATTTTCGCCGAGCTGTAGATGCCCGACAGGTACACCACCGAGAGCAGGCCGACGAAAGCCTGGTCCATGTGGTACGGCTCGGCGAGCAGGCGATAACCGATGTAGTTGAACAGGGTGACGAATGCACCCATCAACACAAAGGCCTCAAGAAACAGCAGGGGCAGGCCGGCATCTCGAAAGTGCATGGTGAAGCCATCCAGCAGGCTGCGCGGGTGCAGCGAGCGCGCGCGGAAATTGCGCGATTCGGGGAGGATTCTCCAGAACACCACCGCCGCGATCAGTGCCATCGCGCCGACCACCAGCATCGCGGTGTGCCAGCTGACGAAGTCGATCAATACGCCTGTGATCAAACGCCCGCTCATCCCGCCGATGGCATTGCCGCCGATGTAGAGGCCCATTGCCAGGCCGATGTGCTTGGGGTGGATTTCTTCGCTCAGGTACGTCATTGCAACGGCCGCCAGGCCGCTCAACGACAGGCCGATCAGTGCACGCATCAGCAGCACGCCGTGCCAGCTCGGCATCATCGCACTGGCGATGGTGCACAACGCGGCGGCTGCCAGTGCCGTGACCATCACCGGCTTGCGCCCGATGCGGTCCGAGATCGGACCGGTGATCAGCAGGCCGATGGCGAGCATGCCCGTGGCCACTGAAAGGATCAGGCTGCTTTGCGCCGCATTGATGGCGTACTCGTGGGACAGCAAAGGCATCATCGGTTGCACGCAATACAACAACGCGAAGGTGGCGAACCCGCCGCAGAACAGCGCCAGCACCGTGCGCATGAACATCGGGGTGCCTTTCTCGATGTAAATCTCCTTGAGCTCGGCGGCGGTATCGCCAGCGGTGGCGGGAGGCACTTCATGGGCGAGTGGGGCGACAGCAGTTTTCACTTCAGACCTCGGGGCGGGCAGCGGTCAGGCAATGGAAAAAGCATATAGCTGGCTAATGATTCAATCCAATATATTATTCGACCTGTTTAAGAGGTTTTACGACCTGTTGGAGGGATCATGGAACTGCGACACCTGCGCTACTTCATTGCCGTGGCTGAAGAACTGCATTTTGGCCGTGCGGCCCAGATGCTCGGCATCTCGCAGCCGCCGTTGAGCCAGCAGATCCAGGCGCTGGAGCAAGACGTGGGGGCGCGCCTGTTCGAGCGCACCAATCGTCGGGTCGAACTGAGTGAGGCGGGCCGATTGTTCCTGGAGGAAGCCCGGCTGGTGTTGGCACAGGTCGACAAGGCCGCCGATGTGGCGCGTCGGGCGCAGCGAGGTGAGCTGGGCGAACTGAAGATCGGCTTCACTTCGTCCGCGCCATTCAACTCGACGATTCCCCAGGCGATTTTTGCTTTTCGCCAGCAATTCCCGGCCGTGCATTTGACCCTGCGGGAAATGAGCAGCACTCAGGTGGCCGACGCGCTGGTGGATGAGTCGATCGAAATCGGCATCATGCGGCCATTGGCTTTGCCCGAGTCGCTGAGCGTGGTGGAGTTGACGCGCGAGCCTCTGGTGGCGGTGCTCAGTTCCAAGGATCCACTGGCCCTCGGCAGCGAAGAAGGTTTGTTCCTTTCAGCCCTGGCTCACGAACCCTTTGTGTTTTTCCCTCGCAGCTACGGCAGCGGGTTGTACGCGCAATTGTTGAGTCTGGCGCGGGAGGCGGGTTTCAGTCCGAATTTTGCGCAAGAGGCTGGCGAGGCAATGACCATCATCGGCCTGGTGGCGGCGGGGCTTGGGGTGTCGGTGTTACCGGCGTCTTTCCAGCGGATGCGCATCGATGGCGTGGTCTATCGCTCCTTGCTCGACCCCGGAGCGATGTCGGCGGTGTGGCTCGCCCAGCGCAAGGGGCAGGTTTCGCCGATGGCGAAGGCATTTGTCGAGTTGCTGACGGAGGTCGAACCGCTCAAGGCCTGAGGAGTATCCCTGTAGGAGCGAGCATGCTCGCGATGGTCGTAGATGATGACGCTGGCTGTCTGAATGCCCGCGGTGCCTGATCCTCCATCGCGAGCAAGCTCGCTCCTACAGGGGCAACGGACTCAGGACCAGCGCCGGAAAATCAGCGACGTGTTGACCCCACCAAAGGCGAAGTTGTTGTTCATCACGTACTGGTTGCGCATTTTCCGGAATTCGCCGCGCAGGTAGTCGAGCTTGCCGCAGTGCGGGTCCACCTGGTCGAGATTGAGGGTGTGGACGTACAAGTCGCGGTTCATCATTTCGATGCTGAACCAGGACTCCAGCGCACCGCATGCGCCGAGGGTATGGCCAAGAAAGCTCTTCTGCGAACTGATCGGCATGTGCTCACCGAACAGGGTGCTGGTTGCCAGTGTCTCGGCGATATCGCCCTGTTCAGTAGCGGTGCCATGGCCGTTGACGTAGCCGATGTCCGATGGCTGCAAGCCGGCGTCTTCAAGCGCCAGCTCCATGGCCCGGCGCATGGTCACCTGTTCCGGACGCGTGGTGTGCTGGCCGTCCGCGTTGCTGCCGAAGCCAACGAGTTCGGCATGGATATGTGCGCCGCGCGCCAGGGCGTGTTCCAGCTCTTCCAACACCAGCATGCCGCCGCCTTCGCCGATCACCAGGCCGTCGCGACCGCTGTCATAAGGGCGCGGTGAGGTCTGCGGAGCGTCGTTTTTCAGGCTGGTGGCGTAGAGCGCATCGAAGACCATGGCTTCGGTGGGGCACAGTTCCTCGGCGCCACCGGCGAGCATCAGGGGCAGGCGTCCGAACTTGATCGCTTCATAGGCGTAGCCGATACCCTGGCTGCCGCTGGTGCAGGCGCTGGAGGTGGGAATCAGGCGGCCGGTGAGGCCAAAGAAAATGCTGATGTTCGCCGCCGTCGTGTGGGGCATCATCCGCACATAAGAGTTGGCGTTCAGGCCTTCGGCGACGGAATTGAGCAGCATGTTGCCAAACGCCTTGATCTCGTCGGTACTGCCCGTTGATGAACCGCAGGCGACGCCCATGCGCCCGTCCTTGATCGACGCGTCACCCAGCAAGCCCGCGTCGGCCAGCGCCTGCTCTGCGGCGCCGACCGCCAGGCGCGAGACCCGGCCCATGCTGCGCAGTTGCTTGCGGGTCCAGTGGCTTGGCACCTTGAAATCATCGATTGGCCCGGCCAGGCGCGTGTTGAGTTCGGTGAAGCGATCCCACTCGTCCATCCGCCGGATACCGCTGCGATTGGCGCGGAAGTTGGCGGCGATGGTGTCCCAGTCGCAGCCCAGCGAGGTGATGCCGGCCATGCCGGTAACGACAACACGTTTCATCAGCACAGGCCTCCGTTGACGGCCAGCACTTGACGGGTGATGTACGACGCTTCAGCCGACATCAGGAAGTTCACCGCGCCGGCCACCTCGTCAGGGGTGCCCATGCGTTGTGCAGGAATCATTTTCATCAGTTCTTCCACCGGCACGTTCTCGTCGAGCATGGCTGTGTCGATCAGGCCGGGCGCGACACAGTTGACGGTGATCTTGCGCTTGCCCAGTTCGATGGCCAGAGCCTTGGCGGCACCGATCAGACCGGCCTTGGAGGCGCTGTAATTGACCTGTCCGCGATTGCCGATCAAGCCGGACACCGAGGTGATGCATACAATGCGTCCGGCGGCGCGACGACGAATCATCGGCATCATCACCGGGTGCAGCACATTGTAGAAACCGTCGAGGTTGGTACGCATCACCACATCCCAATCATCCTCGTTCAGCGCTGGAAATGCACCGTCACGTGTCAGGCCGGCATTGAGCACGACGCCGTAATAGGCGCCGTGGGTCTCCACGTCAGCTTCGAGGATGGCCTTGCAGCCGGCGCGATCGGACACGTCGAATTGCAGGATGCGGGCGCGGCGACCGAGGGCCTCAATGTCCGCCTTCACCGCCTCGGCTTCTGTCAGGCCGCTGCGGCAGTGCAGCACGATGTCATGGCCGGCCCGAGCCAGGCGCAAGGCGATGGCACGGCCGATACCACGGCTGGAACCGGTGACCAGTACCGAGTCAGTCATGCCAGGGTTCCTTGTGCAGAGCTGTGTGGAGTTTCATGCAGGTATTGAGCGGCCTGGGGCGGACGGAACACATTCAGACGAGCGGTGGCGTGAATGCCGGGGGCGTTGATGTGGCATTCAAACACGCCCATGCCGTTGTCGTCCTCCAGCGAGCGAATGCCGTGGATACGCAGTTCGGTGCCGACAGGGAAATGATCGACGTTGCATTCGAATTTGCGCGAGCCCAACAGGAAGCCCAGTGCCACTTCGTCGCCGCGCTGACGTGCATGGCAACCGGCATAGGCAGCGACACTCTGCGCCATCAACTCGACACCCACCCACGCCGGCAGTCCGCCGTCTGGACGACTGAACAGGCCATCGGGCCTGACGGTGAGGCGGGTGTGGATCTGTTCGTCGTCGAACGCCAGGACCTGATCAATGAGAATCATGTCGCCGGCGTGCGGCAGCAGCTGCGCGAGCGGCCAGTCAATCATGGGGCATCTCCGATAATCAGGCTGACGTTATTGCCACCGAAGGCAAAGGAATTGCTCATCAGGAAGCGAGGTGCAATGGACGCCAGATGATCGGTCGCGGTCACCCATTTCAAAGTCGGCAGGGCGGGGTCTTGCTGTCCGTCCCACACATGCGGCGGCAGCGCCTGTTGGTGGTTGTCCGCGCACAGGCTCAGCCAGCAGAACGCCGCCTCCAGCGCACCGGCCGCGCCGAGGGTATGACCGGTCATGGGTTTGGTCGATGAGCACGGCACGCCGTGGGGGAACAAGGTCGCCACCGCCAGGCTTTCCATGGCGTCGTTGTGTTGGGTGGCCGTGCCGTGCAGGTTCAGGTAGCTGATTTGCTCCGGTTGCAGCCGCGCCCGGCTCAGGGCCTTGCGCATCGCTTGCAAGGCGCCGCGCCCGGTGGGCTCCGGCGCGGAAATGTGGTGGGCATCGGAGCTGGCGCCACTGCCCAGAAGGGCGATCGACGGGGTGGCGTTCGCCTGGCGGGTCATCAGGAACAACGCTGCGGCTTCGCCGATGTTGATCCCGTCGCGGTTCATCGAGAAGGGGTTGCAGCGTTGTTCCGAGACGGCTTCCAGCGCCGAGAAACCGTTGAGTGTCAGCTTGCACAGGGTGTCGACGCCACCACACAACACTGCGTCGCACATGCCCAGGTCCAGCAGGCGTTGCGCGCTCATCAACGCCCGGGCGCTGGAGGTGCAGGCCGTGGAAATCACGTAAGCCGGGCCGCTCAATTGCAGCCAGTCGGCGAGGAAGGTGGCCGGCGCGCCGAGTTCCTGTTGCTGGTAGTCGTACTCGGCGGGGAATTGCTGTTCGCGAACGTAATGCGCCAGCCCGCGGCTGGCCTCGTCGATTCCCGATGTACTGGTGCCCAGGACCACGCCAATACGCTCGCGACCGTAGGAGTGGATCGCTCGGTCAATGTCGTCGCGGATCTGCAATGCCGCTTCCAGCAGCAGTTGATTGTTGCGGCTGCCTTGATGTGCCAGTTCAGGCGGGATGGGCGCCAGTTCGCCGCGCACGGCGGCCACCGGTATTGAACGTTCCGGTACCCAGCCGGCCTCGCTGCGCACGCCGGCGCAATCACCGGCGAACAGATTGCTTGCAACCTGTTGTTTGTCGCGACCCAGGGCGCAGATGACCCCGAGGGCGTTGAGGTACGCGGTCATGGCGTTTCACCGGTCAGGGGGGTGACAAGATACGTCGGACCCTCTGACAGCTTCAGTTCAAAATTCAGTGGTTGTGCGTAGCGCACATCCCAATGTTCGGGCAAGGCACGTTGCACGCCATGTTGCCAGGCGCTCGGGTAGTTATCCGAAAGTTCATCCCTGGGTGTCAGTGCGAACAACAGCGCCGCGAACAACGTCCGCGCTTCGGGGTTGGGCGGTAACAAGCCATCAGCCTGCCATTGACCATCGATCAGTTTCTGGCGTGCCTGGGGAATGCCCAGCAGGTCCATCATCGACCAGCGAATGCCCGGGCCTTCGCGGGCGATCACCAGGACCCAGTCCTGACGCAGGCCGTCCTCCAGGCGCTGAATGTGCAGTTGCTGGGGCAACGGCAGGTTGGGGGCCTGTTCAGGCAGCGGCGCGCGGCTGGCGCAGGCGCTGAGCATCAACAGCGCGAAAACCACCCCTGTAGGAGCGAGCTTGCTCGCGATGGCGATCGCCCATCCGAAAAATTCGCTGACTGACACACCCCTATCGTCGGAACGCCGCCCGGAGACAAGCTCGCGCCTACAGGTTGGGTGTTTCATACGGCTTGAGGTGAACATCAGGCAACCCCTTCCAGAGGCTTGCGCGCCACCACATTGACCAGGGTTTCTTCCCGTTGGCCGAAGGGTTTCGGCTGGCGCAGGCCGAAGCGTTCAAGGAGGCCGAAATCCCTGGACCGACTCCACCACAAGTACGGATAAGACACGTTGTGCGGTGAAAATTCAAAACCCTGACTGCGGATCATCTCGAGATACTGGGCGGCACTCTTTTGCACGTGCATGGGGTGGCGAAATAACCAGCGGATGACCCAGGTATCAATGTAAGCCTCGGTGGATTCTGCGAACAGCAGATATCCGCCGGGCTTGAGCACGCGATGGAACTCGGCCAGGGCCCTTTCCTGCTCCACCAGGTGATGGAAGGTCTGGTGACAGAACAGCAGGTCAACGCTGGCATCCGCTACGGGCAGGGTCGCGCAATCGCTGCCGATCAGTTCCACGTCCATGGCCTGACGGGCGGCTTCCGCGCTGCTGAGTTCAAGGCTGTGCGGGTCGGCATCGATACCGATCAGGCGCCGTGGCGCGAATGTCTGACGCAGGTGCTGGAACGACTTGCCCTGGCCACAACCGGCATCGAGCAGTACGGGATGCTCTGGCAATGCTTCGCTGAACAGGCTGCGCAGGTCATTGATCGCGACGCGCAGCACATGATGCTGCCAGGTATGGCTGCGCAGGAACCAGAGACCGAAGCGAGTCTCTTCAACGTAGTTGTCGCTCAGGTAATTCATGTTGCATCCCTAGCACAGAGTTCCGACAGCATTCGCAATCGGCGTTTGGGTTCAGCGACAAACGGGTTGCGCTCGTCCCAGGCGTAACCGGCGAGGATCGAGCTGATCATGCGGCGGATATCGGGTGAGCTGTCCGGATGATAAATCACATCCTGGAATGTGCCGGCGTACCAGCCTTCGACATAGCAGCGGAAGGTATCGACGCCACGCTTGAGCGGCTCGGCGAATTCGCGCTGCCAATCGACGGTTTCCCCCAGCAGCTGTCGGTGCAGCACGGCGGCGGCCATGCTTGCCGAACGCATGGCGATGGTCACGCCGGAAGAGAACACCGGGTCGAGAAACTCGGCGGCGTTACCCAGCAGCGCGAAACCGGGGCCGTGCAAGGTCTTGACGTTGGCCGAATACCCGCCGATGACGCGTGCCGGAGTATCCCACACGGCGTTGCCCAGCACACCCGCCAGGCTGGGTGTTTCGGCAATGAACTGGCGCAGGCAGTCGTCCAGGTTTTGCGCGCGAGCATCGAAATGCCCGGCTGCCGCGACCACGCCCAGTGAGCAGCGGCCATTGCTGAACGGGATGGTCCAGAACCAGATGTCACGCTGGGTCGGGTGGGTGGTGATCAGGATTTTCGTGCGGTCGAAACCTGGGTGATTGATGTGGTCTTCGATGTGGGTGAAAACCGCCTGGCGAACCGGAAAATTCGAAGGCGCTTCAAGGTCCAGCAAGCGCGGCAGGACGCGGCCGTAGCCGCTGGCATCGAGCAGGAAGTCCGCTTCGACGCCGTATTCGCTGCCGTCCTCGCGTTGCACGCCCAACTGCGGTTTTACCCGAGCGACATCGACACTGACGATGGTTTGTCCGTAGCGGATTTCCACGCCTTGCAGCGCCGCCTGATCGGCCAGCAGTTTGTCGAAATCCGCCCGCTGGACCTGGAAGGTCGTCGGTTTTCCCTGGCTGAAGGTGTCGCTGAAATCGAACGCGCTGCGTTGCTCGCCCCAGGCGAACGCCGCCCCGGTTTTGAGCTGGAAACCGGCGGCGTTCACGGCGTCGAGCATCCCGGCTTCCTCGACGAAATCCAGGCAATGGGACAACAGGCTTTCGCCGATGGAAAAACGCGGGAAGTGCTGGCGTTCGATCACCAGCACGTCATGCCCCTTGCGCTTGAGCAATGCGCCGGCGATGGCACCCGAAGGCCCGGCCCCTATGATGACGACCTGACGACGTTCCATTTCAGTGGTTGGCATGGGAATTCCTTTGCGAGGTGGCAGCGTTCACGGGCATTCGATGCAGGCCGACCAGTGCCGGCAGCAACGTCGCGATCAGGCCCATCAGCATCAGTGCGAAGTACAGCGGCGGGCTGATGAGGTGTTGTTGCAGCAGCAGGTTGAGAAAAACGATCTCGCTCAAGCCGCGAATGTTGAGCAGCACACTTTCACGCCAGCGGCTGGCGCCTGGGAAGGAAGCGCCGGCCCAACCCAGCCCCAGCCAGTTACCGACCATTTTGCTGATGATCGGCAGCAGCAGCAGCGCTGCCAGTTGCAGCCAGCCGAGGCTGTTCAGGGCGCTATGGACGTTGATCTGCACGATGCCGAACGTGAGGATCAGCGGGATTGCGACCCAGGTCTGCATGCCAGTGATCCAGCTCGTCGGCAGCGGCAGCACCAGTGGCACCTTCAGTGCGGCCATGCACAGCAGATAGCCGATGCCGACCAGCAATGCGTTGAGTTTGTAGTGTTCGGCGACCACCAGCAGCGCGAAGAAACAGGCGCTGTACAGTCTTGGCTGGCGCAAACCCAGGAGCCGCAGCAGCAAAGGCAGGGACGCACAGGCCAGGGGTAATAGCAGGCTGCTCAAGTGCAAGCTGCCTTGCGCGATGGCGAACAGCGTCCAGCAGGTGAGGTCGATCAGGATCGCAGTCTGCACCAGTCGACGCGTTGCGGTGTTCGGGTAGCCGATATGCCGCAAGTACAGATACAGCACCGGGATCGCGGTAATGGCGAACAGCAGGCCCACTGCCAGCGAACTGATCCACGGTTGCGGCGGCAGCAGCCAGACGGCTGTTGCGAGCCCACAGGCAAACGGCACGCAGAAACTCGGCAGGGCGATTTTCAGGCTCTGGCGGTCGAGTTGCAGATCGATCACGTCACTGAGAATGAAACCCAGCAGCAGGGCAAAACTCAGGCTGTAGAGGGTTTTCAGCCACAGTGGCGCGACCAACTCGACGCCGCTCAATTGCCAATGTGGCTCGACCCAGAAATACATCAGCAACGGCAGGCCGGCGGTGGCCAGCAATAACTGACTGACAATCGGAATCAGGCCGAAGTGCCGCCCCACGCGGGTAGCCACGGCAAACAGCGCCAGGGCCATCGCCCAGAACAGCACGATCATCATGCTGCAGGCTCCGCGACCGTCGCCGCATGTGCCTGTCGTCCGGCCCAGGGTGCGAGCAAAAAGCTGAACGCCAGGCCCAGGCTCACCGACAGTCCAAAGTTGCTCACTGCCGGGGTGCTGGACACCGCCAGCAAGCCGAAGGACAGCCAGGTGGTCAGCGCTGCCAGCAGGGTGCCCAGCAGGCTGACGGCCGCTCCGCCGACCTGTTCGCGCATGAGAATGGCGTAGTCGACGCTGATCGCTGTTACGAGCAGCAGGCCGAACAGGCTGAACAAGGTCAGCGGCTGACCCAGCCAGCCGAGACTCGCGAGGCTGCACAATGCGGCCAGCAGCGGCAGGGCGACGATGCGCATCGCGCCACCCAGGCCGAACGGCAGCATCAACACCAGCACGATCAACACGCATGAAGCGAGTTTCAGCTCCGCAGCGCTGATCTGCGTCTGGGCAAAGACCCTGTTCAAGTCGCCGAGTCGATCCACCAACTCCACACCCGGCAAATCCATCACCTGAACCCGCAACAATGCAGCGTCGTTCAAGCCTTGCAGGCTGACAATGGCGGCGACGCCGTCATCGGTCGAGCCCAGCCACAACGTACGATAGGGTTCGGCCAATGGGCCGGTCAGTGCGCTGTCGATATCCTCGGTGGGCAATGTCTGCAACTTCGCCAGCTCGCTTTTCAGAGCGTCCAGCGGTACACCGACGGCGAGCAGCGGCTGCCAGAACTGAGGCAACTTGTTTAGCGCTTCGCGCACCCGCTGCTGTTCACTGGGTGGGCTGACCAGTTGATTGAGCGCCAGGTATCCATTGAGTTTGTCCAGATTGATCAACTGCTCCAGCCGCTCGCCCAAAGCGCTCTGGCGCTCCAGCAACTGCTGCTGATTGGCCGCGCGCACCAGGAAAAACTGACTGGTGGGCTGATAACCAGTGATGCGCGCGATGGCCTGGGCTTCGTCAGTCAGTTGCTGCGGCGCGCCAATCCACTGGCGGATATCGTTTTTGCTCTCGAGTTGCAGCAGGCCACCGACACAGAAGGCAATCAATAGCGCCAGCAACACGGGGGTACGCGCGACCTTCAGCAGGGCTTCGCGTCGATCGAGCAGATAGTCGGACACCCGCAGTGGCCAGTCCGCCGGGCGCAGCTCCACGTTCTTGAGCAGCGCGGGTAGCAGGCACACTGCTGACAGGTAGGCACCCAGCAGGCCGGCGGCGGAGAACACGGCAATCTGGGTCAGCGCCGGGAATGGCGTCCAGGCCAGCGCGAGGTAGCCAATGCAACTGGTGATCAGGCTCAGCGTCAATCCGGGCAGGGTCAGGCGCAAGGCTGGCCAACTGCGCCAGGGTTTCAGGCTCCAGCTTTTGGAGAGGTAATGCAGCGGGTAATCGACTGCGACGCCGATCAGGCTTGAACCGAGCACCAACGTCATCACATGCATGCGCCCGAACAGCGCCACGCAGGCCACCGCACCGAACAGCATCCCAACCAGCACCGGGACGAAGGCCAGCAGTACTCGCCAGCGACGGAAGGCCAGCAGCAACAGCAGAAGAATGCCGAGCGTGGCGCCGCCGCCGACCCAGGTCATCTCGCGAGTGGCTTGTTGCTGGCCGTTGGCGGCGTAGAGCAGGCCGCTGGCGGCGAGCAGTTGCACGTCGGAGCGGGCCGCCTGTTCGCGGCTGAGCTTGAGCAGGTCGGCCACTTGCAGTGGCAGGTTCATGTCGAAGGCGTTGCCGGTGGTGCGCGCCCGCAGCAGCACCCAGCTCTTGCCGTCAGCATCGGCCACCAGCGCGCCGCTGCCGATGTCCAGCTGCACCGAACCCAGTTGCGACTGGCTGTTCTGGATGCGTCCGGTCAAACCCAGCCAGTCATCCTGGCTGGGCACCAGGCTGAACCCGGTAAAGGGGTCGAACAACGCCTGCACCCGTTGCTGGATGAACGCGTCGGGGTGTTCGATCAGTTGCTGGCGATCCTTCGCCGACAGCATCGCCAGTCGGCCTTGAAGCAGTTGTGCGCGCAGGGCTGGCAAGTCTGCCTGCAAGGTCCACTGGACCTTTTCGAACAGACCGCTGGCCTGCCATTGCTCACCCAGTTGCTGCGCCGTGGAGACGGCTTGCTGGCGATCCGGGTGACCCACCAGCACCAGCATTTCGCGGTTCAGCGGTTCCTGCATGCGCTGTTCGGCACGCAATTCAAGGGCGTCCGGCGCGGTGCCGGGCACCAGTTCCATCAGGTTGGCCGACAGCGGGGCTCCATCACGCCATTGCCAGCCGGCGAGCGCGAGCACTGCCAGCAGCAGGAGCACAAACAGACGTGGCAGCGTGCGTTCACTCGGCAAAGTCTTGTTGCTCCGTTTCGCTTAGCGGGGAGGTGCTCGTGCTGTCCTGCATGCGCATCAATGTGCGGTCGCCCTGGGTTTCCAGCAGTTCGATGCTGTGCACCAGCTCGCCGCCTGTGATGTTGATCTGATTGAACACCTGCTTGAGCAGCACGGACCGCGGGATCAAGGTCAGGGTCCAGTTCTGCGCATCGCCCCCCAGGGACAGTTCGAAATCCCGCTTCAGTCCGCTGCTGTCGCCCTGCAATACGGCCAGGAACAAGCGGTTCTGCTCGGTACCGGCACTTTTGCCCGGCAGCAGTTGCCAGCCGCTGGCATCACGCCGGGCGATGCCTTTGGCGGTGATGCGGTAATCCTGTTGCAACGGTGTTTTTAACAGCCACAGCAAACCGTGGTTTTTCGCCAGGACGAAGCTGCCTTTGCTCGTCAGGGGTTGGGGCAGGGCGCGCAGGTGTTTTTCCTGGGTGAACTGGCCGTGGATGACATCGGGTTTGGCCAGTTGATCGCTGAGCTGTTGCAGATCGAACGCATGGGCGATCGATGACAGGCACAGCAGTGTCAGCGCGCCCATGCATTTCAGGAGTGGGTTCATGCCAGTACCCTTTCGACAGCATCGGTAAAAACCCTGGGTGAGGCCAGTTGCATCTCCCGGCTGCGCATCTCGACCGCCACCTGCACCGAGCTGGCGCGGGTCAGGCGTTCACCGGTCTGCACGTCGCTGATGAGGTAATTGATCTTCAATCGATTTTCCCACTCCACCAGGTTGGCCCGTACATTGAGCGTCTGGCCGAAGACGGCGGCGCGCACGTAGCGCAGTTGCAGGTCAATGACCGGCCAGGCGTAGCCCGACTCGACCATGGCCGCGTAGTTGTGGCCGATCCTGTCCAGCAACGCGCAGCGCGCCACTTCCAGGTATTTGATGTAGTGGCCGTGCCAGACGACGTTCATGCTGTCGACGTCGAAGAACGGCACGAGGATCTGCGTATCGATGTGAAGAACGCCCTTGCTACGCATGCAACCTCCAGTGTTGTTCGGCAATCCGTTGCAGGCACAGGCGTAATTCGCTTTCCAGCGCACGGTCCTCGATGACCGGTGAAAAATCCCTGGCCAGTGCCTCGTGCATGGCGGCGAGGGCCGGAGGCAGGGGACGCGCCTCCTCGGCCTTGCTGCGCAGCCACACGCCTTGGTTGGCCGCCAGCAACGTGGCGGCGGCGACCTGTTCGGTCAGCTCCAGCACACGGATCGCATCACGGGCGGCGATGGTGCCCATGCTCACCTTGTCCTGGTTGTGGCATTCAGTGGAGCGTGAGAACACGCTGGCCGGCATGGTGTTTTTCAAGGCTTCGGCGGTCCAGGCGCTGGCACCGATCTGTACAGCCTTGAAGCCATGATTGAGCATGGCGCGATCTGCCGTAGCACCAGACAGGTTGCTCGGCAAGCCATGGTTGTAACGCTCGTCCACCAGCAGCGCGAGTTGACGGTCGAGCAGGTCGGCGACGTTGGCCACCAGGTTTTTCAAGCTGTCCATGGCGAACGCGATATGGCCGCCATAGAAATGGCCGCCGTGCAGTACACGTTCGGCTTCGGCGTCGATGATCGGGTTGTCGTTGGCGCTGTTGAGTTCGGTCTCGATGAACGAGCGCAGCCAGTTCAGGCTGTCGGCCAACACGCCGAGCACGTGGGGTGCGCAGCGCAGGGAATAGCGGTCTTGCAGGCGGTGCAGTGGCGCGGTGGGCGCGGCGATGGCCAGGTCCTCGCGCAACCACTTGGCGACCTGCATCTGTCCCGGATGAGGTTTGGTTGCGAACAGGCGCTCGTCGAAATGCTCCGGATTGCCTTGCAACGCCACAACGTTCAGCGCAGTGATGCGCGTGGCCAGTTGCAGCAGGTAGTCGGCGCGGGCATAGGCCAGGCAGGCCAGGCCGGTCATCACGGCAGTGCCGTTCATTAATGCCAGGGCTTCCTTGGGGCGCAACACCAGCGGTTGCCAGCCCAGTTCACGATGCACATCGCCAGCCTGTCGGCGTTCACCGCGATAGATCACTTCGCGCTCGCCGGACAGGGTGGCGGCCACGTACGACAGCGGCGTCAGGTCACCACTGGCGCCCACCGAGCCCTCTTCGGGAATCAGCGGCAGGATGTCGTGTTCGAGGAACGCCTGGAGGCGCTCCAGCAATTCCACGCGCACGCCGGAAACGCCATGGCACAGCGACTGCAAGCGCGCCGCCAGCACGGCGCGGGTGGCCTGTGCGTCGAGCAGCTTGCCCAGGCCGCAGCCGTGGAACGTGAACAGGTGCTGCGGCAGCGCCTCGACGTGATGCAAGGGCACCGCCACCACGCACGAATCGCCGTAACCGGTGGTGACGCCGTAGATCACGCCTTCCTTGTCCAGCAGCGAATCGAGGAAACGTGCGCCCTTGGCGATGCGCTCGCGGTAGGCGGGGTCGTCCTGCAATCGTGTCGGCACTTGGCGGTTGGCCAGGGCTCGCACGTCTTCGATGCGCAAAGGGAGTTCGCCGAAGGTTACCGGCTCAAGCGTTGGCGTCGTCATCGGTCTTCCAGAAAGGATAAAAGTTGAACCATTGTTGGGGCGCTTCAAGGCAATAGTGGCCCAGGCGTTCGGCGTAGCGGTTCGCCCACTGATGAATGACCTGTTCGCGGTCGTTGCGCTTCCAGATGATGGTGTCGGCGAACGGTTCGAGGGTCAGGCGATAATCACCATCGGGCTTCTTCAGGCACAGCAACAGATTGACCGGGCACTTCAACAGTCCGGCCAGCAGCCATGGCCCTTGTGGGAATCGAGCCGGATAACCGAGGAAATCCACGGTCACGCTGCGCCCGCCGTGCAATGGCACACGATCACCAGCAATCGCCAGCCACTCGCCGCGCTCCAGGCGCTCGTGCAGTTGCAGCATGATGACCGGGTCGAGTTCGCTGACCTGGATCAGCCGCAGGTTGGTCGCGCCGGCCTCACCCAGCAGGCGGTTGAATTGTTCGGCATGCTTGGTGTGCACCAGCACATTCATCGTGACCTTTTCGCCGATCTCTGCCAGCGCACGACACACTTCGAGGTTGCCCAGGTGGGCGCCCACCAACAGTTGGCCACGGCTGCCGCGCAACTGGTTGCGCAGCAGTGCGGGGTCGATGATTTCGATCTGCTCGATGCTGAGCTTGCCGTTCCACACGTCGAGTTTGTCGAGCATTGAGTCGGCGAAGGCCATGAACTGGCCAAACACCCGCCAGTGGCTGGGACGCAAACTGTCACGGCCACTCCAGTCGGCCAGGCGTTGCTGGTATTGCCAGGCACTGTGGCGGGCAGTGCGACCAAACAGGAAAAAGTACAGGACGATGCCGTACAGCACCGGGCTCAGCAGCCTGCGGCCGAGCACCTTTGCGCCAAACGCAGTGAGCTTCATCAGCCAGAAGCTGCCCCGCTCCTGGCGGTCCGCCCAATGTTGCTTGTCGACCCCGTCGCTCATGCTCGCCACCGTCGCCAGAGGATCACCGGAGCGCGCAGCAACATGCCAAAAAAAAGCCTGGTGTGCATGCTCGAAATCAGCACATTGTCGTGGAGCATGCGAAAGTGCGAGACACCGTCCAGCGGGTAATGCACCTTGGTGGGCAACCACTGCATCGGCTGATTGCGCCAGGCCAGTCGCACCAGGATGTCCGAGTCGAAGTCCATGCGCTTGCCGATACGGGCCGAGTCGATGACCGCCAGCACGGGCGACAGCGGGTAGACGCGAAAACCGCACATCGAATCGCGGATCTGCAGGGACAGCGTGTTGATCCAGACCATCACGTGCGTCAGGTAGCGCGCGTACAGGCGACCTTTCGGCACACTGGCGTCATATTGCGGATAACCGCAGATCAGTGCGTGGGGATGGGCGCGCGACTGTGCGATGAAAACCGATACGTCCTGCAGATCATGCTGGCCATCGGCATCCACCTGCAAAGCGTGGCTGAAGCCAAGGCGCGAAGCTTCGCGCAGGCCGGTCATGACCGCGCCGCCCTTACCCTGGTTGGCGGCGAGGCGGATCAGGTAGACCATTTCGCGCTGCGCCAGTCGATCCAGCACCGCCGCACAGGCCTTATCGCTGGCGTCGTCCACCAGGATGCACGGCAAGCCACAGGCGATCAGCGCATCGACCACCGTGGTGATGGCGGTTTCGTGGTTGTAGACGGGGATGACGGCGCAGGGGCTATGCATCGCCGGCCTCCAGCAAAATCCGCCCACTCGAGCAGGTGGCCGTCTCGTTGCGATAGGCGAAATACACCTTGCCGCGAACCGGGTCGAAGCGCAGGTGCAACTGGATTTCATCGCCCGGGCGCACCAGTTGCTGGAACTTCAACACTTCCATGCCGGCGAATTTCTCCGGCAGGTTCATCAACTGTTGACCCAGTTGCAACGCCCACTCCACCTGCACCACGCCGGGCAATACCGGAGCCTGGGGGAAGTGACCGCTGAAATAGGCCAGGTCTGGCGGCACCGCCAGTTGCAGGCTCCACTCACCATCGGTTTCGATTTGCTCGAGGATTTCTGGCGACTTCGGGCGTGGAGCCATCAGCAAGGCGTCCACGTCCGCCTGAGGCAATTTGCCTTGGGTGTTCAGCGGCAGTTGTCGCAGCAGGCGCCAGCGCCGAGGCAGGGCGATGGCTTCGCAATGCTGGCTGAGGTGCTCGCGCAGTGTTTGCGTCAGTGTGCGTCGACCGTGATTGCGCAAGGCATGCAAACCTGACTCACTCAGGACCAGCAGCGCACCCAGCGAGGCACGATTTTCCTGGACGACCCCCAGGCGCGCTTCGGCCACCCACTCATGGTCAGTCAGTGCCCGTTCCAGCATGGGCAGCGAAATGCGTTTTTCTTCGAGCTTGACGATCCGGTCCAGTCGGCCCAGCAGTTCGAAACGGCCGTCGGCGGCGATTCGTACTGCATCCGCGGTGTGCTCGACATGATCCTGCGGCAGGTAGGGCGACGCAATCAGCAACGCGCCATCGCTGTCCTGGCTTAATTGGACGCCGGCAAAGGCTTGCCACAGCGCATCGCCCTGGCGCCAGGCAATGCCACCGGTTTCAGAGCTGCCGAGGATTTCCGTTGGCCATTGCTGCAGGCGTTGATACAGGCCGTGTGCTGCCTCCACCGGCAAGGCACCGCCCGATGAAAATACTCGGCGCACTGCGCTCAAGGCTGGCCAGTCGAGGTTGTCACCCATGCGCTTGAGCAACGCAGGGCTGGCGACCCAGGCAAACGACGGATATTCACGGCTGGCGCGCTGCAGGTCTTCGGGGAAAGGCAGTTGCCTGCGCACGAATGGTCGCCCGGCGCACAGCGGCCACAACACGCGAAACAGCAGACCGTAAATGTGTTGAGTGGCAACGCTGCCAATCACGCAGGCGTCGGCCAGATCGGCTCCCCACAATTGCTCCAGCGCCTGGACCTCGTTGACGAGCTGGCGAAGGGATTTATCGATTCGCTTGGGTTCGCCGCTGGAACCGGACGTGCACAGGCTCAGCGTGCAACGATCCAGGTTGAGAGGGGCAGGGATTGCGGGCGTCTGGCGATAGTCGTCCAGGTGCCCATCATCGGCCTGGTCCGTCAGCCACAGATCGACCTCATGCGACCAGCGCTGACGGGTCTGTGGTTGCAGGTCCGCCGGTAACAACACGCTGACCCCGGCACGCCAAGCACCGAGCAGCGCGATCGCAAGGTCGGCCGCGTCTTCGAGGTGCACGGCGATGCGTCGCACGCCCTGGCGCTGAAGGCCGGCCGCAAGGCTCAGGGCCTGTTCGCACAGCTGTGCATGATTCAACGCCGGCCCGGCCGTCACGGTGCGTTCCGGCTGCGGCTTGAGCAACAGTTGCTCAAGGTTTATCCAATTCATGGTCGGCCTCGTACCCGTTGTCGTATGAGCCATTCAATGGCAAACATCAGGCCGATCAACCCGTAGGAGATCAGGCCCGTGTACAACATCCACCAACTCAGCGGCGCCCAGAGCGTCAGCGCCGCCGCACAAAATCCGTTGCACAGGAAAAACACGCACCAGGCGATCGTGACCTTGCGTGTGTAGCGAATGGCCCTGGCGGGCAGATGGGGTTCACGCAACCTGGCCAGGCGCTCGATCATCGGCGGACCATATTTCAGACTCAGCCCGAACAGCACCAGCATGAATCCGCTGATCAGCACCGGGTACCAACGCAGCAGGGCGGGGCTGTCGAACAAGGCCAGCAGCAGGCAGAACACGATGGCGACGGTGGCCATCCACAGGCTGCCAGGCTTGCGCGCGCCGGTCAGTGCCCGCGCCAGCCACAGGCTTCCCAGCAGCAGGCCGAACTGCCACGGCGCGAAATGCTCCATGCCGAAATACACCGCGAAGGGGTACAGCACGCCCGCCAGCAGCAGGCCAAGGCCGATCAGTCGCCTCATGCAGCCGGTTGGACCAGTCGATAGACCGCCTCGACCACATCGTTGACTGTGCGCACCGATTTGAACTCTTCGGCGGCGATTTTCTTGCCGGTCTGACGCTTGATGTGATCGATCAGGTCGACCGCATCGATGCTGTCGATTTCCAGATCCTGATACAGGTTGGAGTCGAGGCTTACACGCTCGCGGTCCAGTTCGAAGAGTTCGACCAAGGCATCGCGCAGGGTGTTGAAAATGTCTTCACGAGTTTGCATGGTCCGGTCTCAAGCTGCCTGTTTTGCAGTGACGAACGCCGCAAGGCTCGCCACGTTGCTGAAGTGGTTACGGGTGTCCTTGGCGTCGGCGTCGATTTTGATGCCGTACTTTTTCTGAATGGCCAGACCCAACTCCAGGGCGTCGACGGAGTCCAGACCCAGGCCTTCGCCAAACAGCGTCTGGTCGTCGCCAATATCCTGGACACTGATGTCTTCGAGGCCCAGGGCGTCGATGATCAGTTCTTTGATTTCACGGTGTAGATCGCTCATCTTCGGCGAGCTCCTGGATAAAGTAGTGATGCAGGTAATCGTTGAGCTTGCGAGAGGCCTGTGGCGCAGGGCCCTGTGCGGCGAAGGCCTGTGGATCTATATCGGCCCCCACTCGGAAACTGAAGTGCACGCGTCGTTTCGGAATTCGGTACCAGGGGTCTGCCTTGGTCAGGGTGGTCGGGTTGACCTTGATGACCACCGGGGTGAGAATTTTCGCACCGCGCAAGGCGATTGCAGCGGCACCCCGATGAAAGGCGGGCGCTTGCCCAGGTTGGGTACGGGTGCCTTCGGGGAAGATAATCAGGGTCTGGCCGCTTTTCAGCGCATCGGCTGCCGCGTCGAGCATACCCATGCTGCCATCATTGCTGATGTATTCGGTACGCCGCAGCGGGCCACGGGTGAAGGGGTTTTCCCATAGGCTGCTTTTGACCACGCAGTTGGCATGGCGCACCAGGCCGATCAGGAACACCACGTCGATCAGCGACGGATGATTGGCGATGATCATCTGGCCGGGGCGACCAAGCTTTTGCGCACCCTGAATGTCGTAGGTCAGCACCCCGCTGCGAGCCATGATCCGCACGAACAGCCAGAAGCAGCGACTGACGGTTCGTCGCGCACGCAATCTGTGGGTTTCGACGCTACCGGGCAGGCAGCTCAATATCGGGAAAATCACCAGGCGCAGGCACAGGCCGGCCAACCCGAAAAGGGCAAAGCTTGCCGCCGTCGCCAGCCAACGCCAGTAATAAGCGTCGCGATTTTTCTCGGTCACAGGTTGCGTTGCCAGGTCCATACACGATTTTTCCAGGCATGTTGGCAGGTGGTGTGCTGGCCGAGCAGGGTATGCAACAGATTCAGGGCGTGCGGCCAGTGGGGTTTGGACAACGCATCCGGGATGCTGTTCAGGGACAACTGCCAGTCGTTACCGGGCGTCAACAACAAACCGACCGCGTAGGGAAAGGGTACATCGTCGATCCAGTCCGAATACGCTTGGGGTGGCTGCTCTTCGGTGATCACCAGCAGCACTGCGGGCGCCCCTTCGGCCAACAATGCCGCAGCCTCGAGCATGCCATGTTCCAGGCCGTCGCCAGCCGCCGCCAGGGCTGTCATCTCGCTGGTTTCACCGCGCATGATCGACCAAAGGCCGATGACTGCGTTATGGACCGAGAGGCTGAACTGGGTCGGTGACAGGGGTTGTTCAGCGGCCAGGTCGCTGAGAATCTCGAAGGTGCGCGGGGTTTCGCCATGCCGGGAAATAAAGACCAACGGTAGATCGTGCCGACCATCGGCCAGCGGCCAACCCACGCTGAACGCCATTCGCGCCAGGCGACTGAGTCGGCGTCGCTGCATGGCCGGCAGAAACGAAACGTCGGGAGCGGCGTCGCTGCTGTGCGGCACGATCGATTGCCGGCTCCAGGCTAGCCAGTCTTGCGCGCTTTCGAGCCCGGGAGCCCAGGCGCGCCATTGGGCAATGTTGAAGTTGATCACTGGCGTACATCCCGCCCCTGCGGGCTTTTTTGACACGGCGAGTCGAAAAAAACAGCGGTTCACCTGACGTGACGCTGAGCGCCGAGTGGCGCGCATTATCCCGGTGCGGCGGGTACGTAGCAAATGCTGGTTACATCTTGCTCAACGCAGATTACTGCCTGGCGAGTGGACGGCTGTCGCTGGGTGATTATCCACGCCTGGCCGCTCCTTTCTGTCGGCTGCCAGAAGGATTCTCGGGCGAGATTTCGGTTTTTACGGTGAGGGGTTTATACCTCTCGATGTAGTCCATTGCCCGGGGAGGTAGCAAAGCGGCTCTGAGGCCTACTACACTCGATCAATCTTTAGATACACGGAGGTTTGACATGCGGCGCGTGGTATTCAATCAGAAAGGCGGCGTGGGCAAGTCCAGCATCGCCTGCAACCTGGCCGCAGTCAGCGCCAGCGAGGGTTATCGCACCCTGCTGGTGGACCTGGATGCCCAGGCCAATTCGACCCAATACCTCACTGGGCTGACCGGTGAAGACATTCCCATGGGGATCGCCGACTTTTTCAAGCAGACACTGTCCTCCGGCCCGTTCTCGAAGAAGAACCGTGTCGATATCTATGAAACCCCGTTTGAGAACCTCCACGTCATCACCGCCACCGCCGAGCTCGCCGACTTGCAGCCCAAGCTCGAGGCCAAGCACAAGATCAACAAGCTGCGCAAACTGCTAGAGGATCTGGATGACGAGTACGATCGGATTTACCTGGATACCCCGCCGGCGCTGAATTTCTACGCGGTTTCGGCGTTGATTGCTGCCGATCGAGTGCTAATCCCGTTCGATTGCGATAGTTTTTCTCGACAGGCACTGTATGGCCTGCTGTCGGAAATCGAGGAATTGAGAGAGGATCACAACGACGGGCTGGAAGTTGAAGGCATCGTCGTCAACCAGTTCCAGGCCCGCGCCAGTCTGCCTCAGCAAATGCTCGATGAGTTGATCGCTGAAGGTTTGCCGGTACTGCCGGTCTACCTGGGGTCGTCGGTGCGCATGCGCGAATCGCACCAGGCCAGCACGCCGCTGATCCACCTCGACCCGCGACACAAGCTGACCCAGCAATTCGTCGAGCTGCATTCCCTGCTCGAAAACGCCTGATCCCCTGAACCTTTAGGGGCGAGCTTGTCGAACCGTCGCGGTGGTAGACCAGACAACGCTGGGCGCCAGATTGCCCGCGTTATCGCTATGGTCCATCGCGGACAAGTCCGCTCCTACAGGGAACTACGCAACCAACTCATCAACTGCGGCAACGGCAACGCCCCGCTCTGACGCGCCACCTCCCGGCCATTCCTGAACAGGATCAGGCTCGGAATCGACCGAATCCCCAACTGCGCAGACAACTGCGGGTTCGCCTCACTGTCCAGCTTGGCCAGCCTGCACTTGCCTGCCAACTGCCCGGCGGCCTGCTCAAACACCGGCGCAAACGACTTGCATGGCCCGCACCAATCCGCCCACACATCCACCAAGAGCGGCAGATCGCCCTTGATCTGGCTGGCGTAGTCACCTTGCTTCAATTCAAAAGGTTTGCTCAGCAGCACCTCAGCCTTGCAGCGTCCGCATTTGGGCTGATCACCCAGGCGCTCGGCAGGGATGCGGTTGAGGCCGTTGCAGTGGGGGCAGGGGATGAGAAGTGGGTCGGTCATGATCGGGCTCTTGGCTGTGGGCGGGGCATGCCGGTTATCTGGAGTCCGGGAGGCGTTTTATCAAGTGTTGGGTGAGCTGCGCGAGGAGGTGAGTGTCGCAAATGCTCACATTTTCGCGCCGGCATATTTCTGCGCAATGGCTAGGCTGGAATCAACTTCGACGTCTTTCACTTCCAGAGGCTTTCGCTTTGTCTTCAATTGCGTGCTACTTTTGTTGCACTCATCGAGAAATCGATGCCCTGCATTTGTCGGATAGGAGTTATCCCGTGTCCGTGACATCCAAAATTCGCCGCCAGGGAGGCGCAGCAGTAATCACGCTTGCGCCGACCTTGCTCAAGCTCCTGCACCTTGAGGTGGGAGCACAACTGGAGCTGAATGTGGTCGATGGAGAATTGATTGCCCGCCCTGTGAAATCCGAGCCTCAAAAGCGATATAGCCTCGCGCAGTTGCTGGAGGGCGCCGAAGAAATGGCTGAGCTGAACGCACAAACGGCCTCTGCTCGCGAGGGCGATCCAATAGGCCGGGAGCTTGGCTGATGGTGCGTCGGCGTGCCCCGCAGCGGGGCGATGTTTACTGGATTGATCCCAACCCGGTCGCGGGTCGGGAGATGATGAACCGGCACCGTTTTGTGGTGATAACCCCCAGGGAAATTAATGCGCTGGGTGTCAGCATGACAGTGCCAGTCACCAGCGGCGGCGGTTTCAGCCGGAACGTAGGGCTGGCTGTCAGTGTATCCGGGCACGAAACGAACGGCGTTGCGGTATGTAATCAGGTCCGCAGCTTTGACATCGAACAACGTGTACTTGATGGCTCGGCCAAGTTCATCGAGCGACTCGATGACGTCACGATGGCCGACATCGTCGCTCGAGTCGTCAGTGCCATCGATCCTCTGGACTGACCACCTCACGACGAACAACTGATCTCCAGGTGCTTGCCCCACTCCGGCGGTCGCTGGGCGTAGCTTTCCATCCCCGGCTGCTCCTCGAACGGTTTACTCAGTACCTCATGCAGCCTGCGCACCTCTGAATAGTCGCCTTTCTCGGCGGCATCGATGGCGTTCTGCGCCAGATAGTTGCGCAGGATGTAGAGCGGGTTGACCGCGTGCATGCGTTGGCGGCGTTGGGTCTGGTCCGGTTCTCCTTCGCGGCGGGTGCGGTCGATGTAGCGCTGTCCCCAGGCGTCGAAACCCTTGATGTCGACGAAGTCATCGCGCAAGCGTGCAACCGCCTGCTCCGGGGCTTCTTCGCCCAGGCGGCGGAAAAACAGCGTGTAGTCGACGCCGCTGTTCTGCATCAGTTGCAGCAGGTGTTCCAGCAGTTGCTGGTCGTCTTCTTCGCCAGTGGTCAAGCCCAGGCGACGACGCATCAGGTCCAGGTAATGGGCTTGGTACAACGGCAGGTACAGACCCAGGGTTTCACGCAGCGCCTCGACGCTGATGAACGGCGTCAGGGCCTGAGCCAGGGCGCTGAGGTTCCACTGACCGATCGGCACCTGGTTGCTGAACGAGTAGCGGCCCTGGTCGTCGGAGTGGTTGCAGATGAAATTGGCGTCGAAATCGTCGAGGAAAGCAAACGGGCCGAAGTCGAAGGTGATGCCCAGGATCGACATGTTATCGGTGTTCATCACGCCGTGGCAGAAGCCGTATGCCTGCCACTTGGCGATCAGTTCGGCATTGCGCTCGACGATTTCACGGAACATCGCCAGGTAGGGTTCCGGTTGTTCGAGGCACTGTGGGAAATGCAGCGCCAGCACGTGCTCGCCAAGCACTTTCTGTTGCTCTGGACGTTTGGTGTAGTAGAAATACTCGAAGTGGCCAAAGCGCACGTGGCTGGGCGCCAGGCGCAACACCATGGCCGCGCGTTCCTGCCGCTCACGCCACACGGGCGTGTCTGAACCGATCACACACAACGCCCGCGTCGTGGGAATGTTCAGCGCGTTCAGCGCTTCGGAGGCGAGAAATTCACGGATCGAAGAACGCAACACGGCGCGTCCGTCGCCCATGCGCGAAAATGGCGTCTGGCCCGCGCCCTTGAGGTGCAAATCCCAATGTTCGCCGGCTTCGTTGTATACCTCACCCAGCAACAGGCCCCGCCCGTCGCCCAACTGCGGGTTGTAGGAGCCGAACTGATGACCGGAATAAACCATTGCCCTCGGCACCGCGTCGGCCCACAGCTTGTGGCCGCTGAACAGCTCGGCGAACTCCGCCGTTTCGGCCACCGCCGGGTCAAGGTCGAGCAGCGCCATGGCGGCGGAGCTTGCGACCACCAGCCGTGGATTGTCGATGGGTTCGGGTAGCACGTGGGCGGAAAAGGTATCGCCCAGGCGGTCGAAGCGGTTATCGAAGGTCAGTTCGTCTAGGGCTTTCACCGGCCATCTCCAGCAGAATGTCCGAGCATTCTGCTAGGGATAGGGCGGTTAGTCGAGCTTGGCGGGCGGCGGCTCTTGCAGGGGCTTGCCCTCAGCCAGCGGCACGATGGTCTTCGTTTCCGGCTCGATAGGCACCATCTTGTATTCCTGACCGTGCAGGTTCTTGAGGTAAACCTCCATTTGCCGGAAAGAAATATTGATGTGCTGTTTCTTGAACTCACGGTTGATGAAGCGGTTGACTTCATCGAGCACCGGGTTGCGGTCGCCGAGGTCACGCACGTGCATGCGCAGCTCATGGTCAAGGGTGCTTTCACCAAAATTGAGGAAGTACACGTGCGGCTCCGGTTCCTTGAGCACCCGTGGGTTCTCCCGGGCGGCCTTGAGCAGCAGTTCTTTGACCAGGTCCAGGTCCGAGCCGTAGTCGACGCCGAGTTTGAGCGTGACCCGGGTGATGGTGTCAGTCAGCGACCAGTTGATCAGTTGCCCGGTGATGAAGGTTTTGTTCGGGACGATGATGTCCTTGCGGTCGAAGTCGGTGATGGTCGTGGCGCGGATGCGGATCTTGCTCACCGTGCCCGACAGGTTGCCGATGGTGATGGTGTCACCAATGCGCACCGGGCGTTCGAAGAGGATCATGATGCCGGAAATGAAGTTGGCGAAAATCTCCTGCATGCCGAAACCGAGGCCTACCGATAGCGCGGCCACCAACCATTGCAGCTTGTCCCAGCTCACGCCGAGGGTCGACAGGGTCGTGACGAAACCGACGCCGGCAATCACGTAGGAAAGTAGCGTAGTGGTGGCGTAGGCACTGCCTTGGGCCAAGTCCAGTTTCGACAGCACGAACACTTCCAGCAGACCCGGCAAGTTGCGCGCCAGGGCGAAGGTGATACCGATGATGATCAGTGCGCCCAGCATGTCGCCGATGCTGATCGGCACCATGCTCATATTGGCCCCGGTGCCGCTGGTGTATTCGTAGAGGGTGACGTTGTCCAGGTACGAGAACACCGAGATCAGGTCGGACCAGACCCAGTACAGCGCCGCGATGAAGCCGCCCAGCAGAGCCAGGCGAATCAGGCGCAGGGACTGTTCGTTGACCTTCTCGATGTCCAGGGTCGGCTCTTCGATCACCGCTTCGCCATCACCGGCTTCCTTGGCGGCCTGGCGTTTGGCCAGGGCGCGCTGATAAGCCAGGCGCCTGGCCGCGACGCTGAGTCCGCGTACGAACGTGGCTTCAATCACCAGCCAGAACATCAGCAGGTACAAGGTATTGATCAAGCGGTCGCTGAGTTTCAGTGCGGTGTAGTAGTAACCAAAGCACACGGCCACGAATAACGCGATGGGCAGGGCAGTGAACATCACTCCCACGGCCTTGCGGAACAGCGAGGCATTCTTGTGGGTCGGGCTGCTGATCAGCAGGCGGCTGAGCAACAGGGCCATCAGCGCGTAGCAGGTCAGCACCACCGGCATGCCCAACACGTCGTCGGCCAGCGCCGCCGGTTGCAGTTCGGCGACCGCCACCACCGCTACCAGGGCCATGACCACCAGCCCGAGTCGGCGGACCCAGGCCTGGAGGAACTCGACCTGGGGTTTTTCCCAGCGGAAGTGCAGTTCGGCTACGCCACCCGGCGCGAGGATTCGGTAAGCGGTGTAGAACACCAGCCAGGCCATCGCCATTTGCAGCAGCGCCGCGCCCATGTTGGCGTTCTGTCCGCGGGCGTCGATCTGCAACGCCAGCCCGCACAGGGCAAGACCCAGTGCAACCGGCAACGCCAGCAGAATGTTGATGAGGATCGCCTGTGGCGTGTGCAACTGGCTGTCACGCTTGAAGTGGCCGATGTCCTGGTGGACCTTGTTCAGACGGGCATAGAGGCTTTTGCGGCGCCATAGCAGTGCGCCGATCAGCAGCACCAGCGGCAGGAACAGCAGCGGTCGCTGCGTCAGGCCATCGCTCAATTCGCTGAAGCTCGAAGCCAGCGGCAGGGTCGCGATCTGGCGTTGCAGGCGTTCCGGCACGCCGCGCATCCATTCCAGGTCCAACGGCTTGTTGCTCGGAATCCAGAACATCTGCTCGTCGAGCGTCGCACGCAGGCTTTGCGCGGTGCTCAGCAGTTGCTTCTGGTTGAGCTGCAGCGTGATGGATTCGTTGAGCACTGCGCTGAGTTCGCGGTTCAGACGCTCCAACAGGTCGGCCCGGGTGGTGGCCAATTCCAGCAGGCTTTTACGCAACTGCGGGGTGACCTGCTCGGGCGGCTGGGTCGACAGCAGATTGTCGACGTAAGTCGCCGGATTGCTGAGCAACTCGCGCTGTTGGCTCACCTCGAACTGGTACAGGCGGATGTCGGCGATCTGGTCGGCAAGATCACGATCGACCTTGAGGCGCGGCAGGCCCTGTTTTTGTTTGTAGAGGATCTTGGACAGCAGCAGGCTGCCCTTGAGCACGTTGATTTGCTCGTCCAATGCCGAGTCACTTTGGGTCACATTGTCCAGTTGCTGCTTGGTTTGCAGGTTCTGTTGCGTGACCACGTTCAAGCGGTCGGTGCTTTTGAGCAGGTAGTCAGACAGCTTCAGGTTGGCTGCGCTTTCACTTGCCAGCAAGGCACTGCCGCCGGATTTCTGCGCTTCGATGGACTGCTGCGTCACGGTCTCCTGGGATTGGGCCAGGCGCTTTTGGTTGATCAGGGTTTGCAGTTCCTGGATTTCCCGGTCCAGGCGGTCGGACTTTTCCGTCAGCAGGTCGTGCTGGCTGTTACCCAGGTCCTGCAACTGGCTGTTGCCGGCCAGTTCCTGGCGACGCAGCGGGATCAGTGCATTCAGTGCTGCCAGCTCGGCATTGAGCAGGTCGCGTTGCTCGCCGCTCAACGTCTTGCCGGCATCTTTGCCGGCCTTGAGAATATTGTTGATCTGCTGGATGCGCGTCTGGCTGCTGGAGATTTCCGCCTGGGCGCGCTCGGGACGGGTCTGCGCCGTGATGACCAGGCTATTGGCATCCGCCAGGGCCTTTTGCATGTCGCTTTGCTGGGTCGAGCGCTCGGTCAGCAATTGTTCCAGTTGCGGGATGGACTCCTTGGCGTAGCGCTGTGCCACCGGCGGCATGCTGGTGCCCTTGAGTCGGGTCAGCTCGCGCTGGTTCTCGATGGTCTGTTTAGGCGCTGTCGCCAATTGCTGCTTGATGTCGGCCAGCTTCTGCTCGTAGTCACGCTGGTTGCCGAGCTGGGTCAGGGTGTTTTGCAGAACGCTCTGCAAGGCTTTCTGATCGGCTTCGGGCAGTTTGCGATCGGCGATCTTGTCCAGGTTGGCCTGTACGGTTTCGCGGGACGGCGGTTCGGCTGCTTGCAGAGAGCCGACAGAAAGGCTCAGGCCCAGCAGGGCCATGATGAAAAAGGTGCGCAGGGTCGACATAGATTTTGATCGGAAACAAAAGGCGAAGTGTGGAGTTTAGAGGAAGAGCCCGGGGCCCGGGCGACTTCCTTCGGGGAATCTGACGCCCACTTTGCCGATCTTGTTCCCGTCCATGACCGCGACGGTCCACAGGGTGTTGTTCCAATCCACCTGGTCGCCGACTACTGGCGCACCGCCCACTTTCTGCGCAATGAACCGACCCAGGGACATGTCCGGATCGATGCCTTCGACCTTCAACCCGTAGAGGGCAGCAACCGCGGCCAGTTGGGCGTCTCCTTCGAGTACGAAGTCGCCGAAGAAACGCAAATCCAGCCCCCGTTGCGGCGCCTGGCTGAACAGTTTTCCCAGGGCCGGCAGGTTGTGTTCATGACCGATTACACACAGCAAATCGTCGACTTCGAGCACCGTACTACCCGACGGATGGAGCAATTGTTGGCCGCGAAACAGCGCTGCGATCCTGGTGCCCTCTGGCATTTTCAACTCGCGCAGCGGCGAGCCTATGCACCACTTCTCGGCACCGAGGCGATAAACGAACAGCTCCCACTCGCTGGTGACGTGAACCTCCAACGCGGCGCGAGAGATCGGCGCCGGCTCCGGGGGAACGGTCACCTTCAACAGTTTGGCCACCCACGGCAGGCTGGTGCCTTGCACCAGCAGCGAGACCAGCACGATGAAAAATGCGAGGTTGAAGTAGAGCTGGGCATTGGGCAGCCCGGCCATCAGCGGGAACACCGCTAGAATGATCGGCACCGCCCCGCGCAGGCCCACCCAGGAAATAAAGGCTTTCTCGCGGCCATGGAATGCCTTGAACGGCAGCAGGCCAACGACCACCGACAGCGGACGTGCTACCAGGATCATCCACAGCGCCAGGCCGAGCGCGGGGATGGCGATGGGCAGCAAGTCGTGTGGCGTCACCAGCAGGCCCAGCACCAGGAACATGCCAATTTGTGCCAGCCATGCCATGCCATCGAGCATGTGCAGGATGCCGTGGCGGCTGCGTACCGGACGGTTGCCGATCACCAGGCCGCACAGATAAACCGCGAGGAAGCCGCTGCCGTGCAGGGCGTTGGTCAGGGCGAACACCACCAGGCCGCCGGCAATCACCAGGATCGGGTAGAGACCGGTGGCGAGGTTGATGCGGTTGACCAGTTGCAACATCAACCAGCCACCGCCCAGTCCGATCACACCGCCGATGCCGAACTCTCGCACCAGGTGCAGCAGCAGGTCCCAGTGCAGCCCCGTCTGACCGCTCGCCAGCATGTCGATCAGGGTGACGGTGAGGAACACCGCCATGGGGTCGTTGCTGCCGGATTCGATCTCCAGGCTGGCGGTCACCCGCTCATTGAGTCCCTTGCCGCCCAGCAGCGAGAACACCGCCGCGGCGTCAGTGGAGCCGACAATGGCGCCGATCAGCAGGCCCTGGATCATATTCAGGTCGAACAGCCAGGCTGCGACCATGCCGGTCAAACCGGTGGTAATCAGTACCCCGACGGTGGCCAGCGACAGCGCCGGCCACAATGCCACACGGAAGCTTGAGACCCGGGTGCGCAAGCCGCCGTCGAGCAGGATGACCGCCAGTGCGAGGTTGCCGACCAGATAGGCCGTCGGGTAGTTGTCGAAAATGATCCCGCCGCCGTCGACACCGGCGGTCATGCCCACGGCCAGGATAATCACCAGGATCGGGATGCCCAGACGTGAGGAAAGTGAGCTCACCAGAATGCTTGCACCTACCAGCAACGCGCCGATCAAGAACAGGCTGTTGATGGTTGTCGCATTCAAGGGCAATACTCCGGAAGCTGAAAAAAGGCGGGCACAAACTGACCATGCAGTCTGCGTGCCATCGATTCTAACCTGTTGAAATGTGATGCTGTCAAACAGGTTTGGGCGCCGATCGTTCCGATGCGTCGTATCCGGATCGTTCCCACGCTGCGTTCAATGATCGTTCCCGCGCTCGGGGTGGGAACGATCATCGGCGAGAGGTCAGAGCCTGAAACGCCCCACCATCGTGTTCAGATCCACTGCCAGGCGCGACAGCTCGTTGCTGGCCGCACTGGTCTGGTTGGCGCCGGTGGCCGATTGCACCGACAGGTCACGAATGTTCACCAGGTTACGATCCACTTCGCGGGCCACCTGGGCCTGCTCTTCGGCGGCGCTGGCGATGACCAGGTTGCGCTCGTTGATTTCGGCGACGGCGCTGTTGATGGTGTCCAGGGACAGGCCGGCGCCCCGAGCGATGTTCAGGGTCGACTCAGCACGTTCGGTGCTGTTGCGCATCGAATCCACGGCCTGTTCCGTACCGTTCTGAATGCTGCCAATCATGCGCTCGATTTCGCTGGTCGACTGCTGGGTGCGGTGGGCGAGCGCTCGAACTTCATCGGCCACCACCGCAAAACCGCGACCCGCTTCACCGGCGCGAGCCGCTTCGATGGCAGCGTTCAGGGCCAGCAGGTTCGTCTGATCAGCCAGGCCACGGATCACATCCAGGACCTTGCCGATGTCGCGCGATTCATTGGCCAGCTCGCCGATCAAGGTGGCGGTGCTCTGCACGTCGGTGCTCATGCGTTCGATGGCGCTTACGGTTTCCTGAACCAGGTCACGGCCGTCACCTGCGGAGGTGGTGGCGTTCTTCGACGCCTCGGAGGTGCTCACCGCGTTGCGTGCCACTTCTTCCACGGCGCTGGTCATCTCGTTGACGGCCGTGGCGGCCTGTTCGATCTCGTTGTTCTGCTGGGTCAGGCCACGGGCGCTTTCGTCGGTGACGCTGTTGAGTTCTTCGGCGGCCGATGCCAACTGCGTGGCCGAACCGGAGATACGTTGCAGGGTGTCGCGCAGCTTGTCCTGCATCTTGGCCATGGCGGCCAGCAGTCGACCGGCTTCGTCCTGGCCATCAACGGTGATCGGGCGCGTCAGGTTGCCCTCGGCGATGGCCTCGGCGGCGCCCAGGGCATTGGCGATTGGTCGGGTGATGCTGTTGGTCAGCAGCCAGGCAAACAGGAACGTCAGAACGGTGGCGATAACCAGCAGGACAACCACCAGATTGAACGCGCTGTCGTACTGATCGGCGGCTTGCTGGTCGGTGTCGAGGGTTTGCCGGGTGTTGATCTCCAGCAGTTTGGTCAGCACCGTGTTGATCGCCTCGGAGTTGCTCAGCAGATCGGTGTTGAGCAGGTTGCGCAGATCATCCACCTGATTGCTGCGCGACAGTGTTTTCATCCGGTCTTCGATCTGGCGATATTGCCCCAGCAGCTGTACGTATTGATCGTAGGCGGCACGTTCCTGCGGGCTGGCGATCAGTTTTTCGTAGATGCCCTGGGCGGTGCGGATCTGCTGGTTGCGCATGTCCAGCAGGTCCATGGTCTTTTGCTGTACGTCCGCCTCGCGATTGACCAGCAGACGGTAGGACAGGACGCGCAGGCGCAGGGTCAATTGGGTGAATTCATCGAGAGCCTTGATGCTTGGCACACTGTTACTGGCGATGTCCTCGGCGGCACCGCGAATCTTGCTCATCTGATTCAATGCAAACACGCCCAGGATCATCATCAGCGCGCCAATCAGGGCGAAACTCACAAACGCACGCGGGGCGATATTCATATTACGAAGGGACATGGTGGGTACCGAATTAAACGCGCCTGTGCGGCGCTGAAACTGACGTATGCGTGACTTATCGGTCATACGACTAAAGTCTTGAGGGGGCTTCGGATCAGTCGCCAATCCGATGCGGCGACGAAGTGCAGGAACCAGATCCGCCAATCACAGTCTCTAGGGTTCGCCGAGGAGCGTTACCGACCAGGAAAATCAAGGGCTTGCGTCCTTGTACCCCTGGCATCGCCGGTAACTTTTCTTTATCGTACGCGCCCTTTGAAAAAGCCTGGAAAATCAAAATGTTGGAAGCATCCCTCAGCCAATTGGAACAACTGGTCAGTGACCTCGTGCAACAGAATCAGAGCCTCTTGGGCACCAATCAGGCCCTGAGTGCGGAACTGGCCGGGCTCAAGGATGAAAATGAAAGCCTGCAACTGAGCCTGATGGAACAGGAAGAGAAGCACGGCGCGACCGCTGCCCGTATTCAGGCGCTGGTTGATCGCGTCAATGCCGGCCCGGTCAGCGCATGAGTATCGGCGCCGCAGGGGTAAAGGTCGTCTCGATTCTGGGAGAGGACTATTCGATCAAGGCACCGGCCGGGGAAGAGCAAACCCTGCTGGACGCCGCCGTCATGTTGAAGGCTGCCCTGGCCGAGACCAAAAGGAAGTACCCGACGCTGATCGGCGATCGCCTGCTGGTGCTGGCCGCGATGAACCTGTGTTCCCGGCAGATCGAAATGCAGAAGCAACACAAGCTGGAACTCGACCGTTATCAAGAGCAAGTCAGCGCCACGGTTGAAGTGATCACCAAGACGATCAATCAGGCCTGATAGGTCTTGAGCACAACCAAAGAATAGATTGTCGATTGTCCTGTATACAATCGGCACGGCTGTTGCAGTGTTTCAGCCTCTTATTCTTTGGGGGTGTTTCATGCAGTTCTGGCGACGCAGTATTCAATGGCAGTTGATCTTGAGCATGGGCACCGCCCTGCTGCTCAGCATCCTGATCGTAGTTGGCATTTATACCCTCGTGGTCAACCGTCTTGCCCAGCGTTATCTGGTCGAACAGGCGCTGCCGTCGAGCATCGAGGCCATGCGCAACGACATCGAGCGCATCCTCGTGCAGCCCCTCACCGCCGCCAAGGACATCGCCAGCAACAGCATGGTCCGCGAGTGGCTTGCCAATGGCGAAGATGCCAGTAAAACGCCGGCGTTCGTAGACTATCTGGAAGGCATCCGCGCCGAACACAAGGCGTTTACCGCGCTGATTATCGGCGCCGCGACCAACCACTACTTCACCGAAAAAGGCCTGGATCGCTCCCTGAGCCGAGCCAACGCCAAGGACGCCTGGTTCTACTCCTTCCTCGACAGCAATCAGCCGCGCACCCTCAATATCGACAATGACACCGCCACCGGAGAATTGGCGCTGTTTATCGACCTCAAGGTCGAACAAGCGGGCAAGGTGGTGGGTGTCGCTGGCCTCGGGCTGAGCATGAAAGAGCTGTCCGAGTTGATTCACGACTTCAACTTCGGGGCGCGCGGCCGGGTCTATCTCGTGCGTTCCGACGGTCTGATCCAGGTCCATCCCGAGGGGCAGTTCAGCGGCAGGCGCACGCTTGCCGAGCAGATCGGCGCGTCCGCAGCCCAATCGATCATCGGTCAAAAAAACGCCGCAAGCAGCAGCTTCAGTCGTGAGGGCGAAGACTATCTGGCGCTAAGCCTGCCCTTGCGTGATCTCGACTGGACGCTCGTGGCCGAAGTGCCGCAGTCGCAGATCTACGCAGAAGCTCGCCGCGCCCTGTGGATAAGTAGCGGCATCGGCCTGGCGGTAGCCCTGGTGAGCTTGCTGCTGGTGGTCTTGCTGGCCCGCGGGTTGGTGCGACCGATTCGGCAGGTAACAGAAGCACTGGTGGCCATCGGTAGCGGTGGTGGAGATTTGACTCACCGGTTAGATTCCACTCGCGCTGATGAACTTGGCGACCTTGCGCGTGGTTTCAACCGCTTCCTGGAAAGTCAGCGCACCCTGATCGGTGAAGTACTGGCCACCAGTGAACGCTTGCGTACAGCCGTGGGGCAAGTGGCGCGAGTGGTGGACAACACGGCTGAACGCTCTGGTCGGCAACAGGAAATGACCGACATGGTCGCCACCGCCGTCCATGAGATGGGTTTGACCGTGCAGGACATCGCACAGAACGCCGGCAACGCGGCGCTCGCGTCACAGACGGCCCGTGACGAAGCGTTGCTGGCGCGGGAGGTGGTTGGCGGGTCGATCCGCCACATCGAAAGCATGTCCGATGAAATCGGCGTGGCCGCCGGTGCGGTCGGGGAGCTGGCGCATCAGGTGGCGTCGATCGATCAGGTGCTGGCGGTGATTCGCGGGATTTCCGAGCAGACCAACCTGTTGGCGCTCAACGCCGCCATCGAAGCCGCGCGGGCGGGGGACATGGGGCGTGGTTTCGCGGTGGTGGCCGATGAAGTGCGGACCCTGGCCCGACGTACACAGGCGTCCACCGACGAGATTCAGCAGATGATCGCCAGCCTCAAGCAGGGGGCGGAAAATGCGGTGTCGTCGATGCACAGCGGACAAGCGGCGACGGGAACCGGTGTCGAGTCGAGCCAGCGCACGGGTGCATCCTTGACCGCTATCACCGGGCAGGTCGAACGCATCAGCGACATGAACCACCAGGTGGCGACCGCGACGGAAGAGCAGTCGGCGGTGACCGAAGAGATCAACCGCAACGTGCAGGGGATTTCCGATCTGGCGCGGGCGACGGCGGGAGAGGTGAGGGCATGTCGGGAGGATTGCCAGACGTTGCAGCGCTTGGCCGATGACCTGGCGCGGCAGATGGGTGGGTTCAAGTTGGGGTGATGGGGTGTTTTCACTGGCGCCTTCGCGAGCAAGCCCGCTCCCACTGATGGCTAGGGTGTTCACACCATTTGTGTTCCACCCCAAACCCTGTGGGAGCGGGCTTGCTCGCGATTGGCCGCGCTACAACAAGCCGATCAGAACCACTCATCCTGCATGTTCAGGCACACATCATCCCGAGCTTCAAGAATTGCCAGTTCATGATGGCAACCCGGTACTTCCCAGGTCAGGAAATACCGGGCCGCCTGCAGCTTGCCTTTATAGAAGCCTGCATCCGCCGCATTGCCTTTGGCCAAGCCTTCCTCGGCACGAATGGCCTGCTCCAGCCAGCGCCAGCCAATGACGGTGTGTCCGAACACTTTCAGGTACAGCGCCGAGTTCGCCAGGCTGCTGTTGACCTTGCCTTGGGCGAGGTCTGTCAGCAGGCCGATGGTCACGCTCTGCAAGCGGGCAACCAGCTTCTCCAGCGGCTCACGCAAGGGCGTCAGTGAGTCGAACCCCTGCGCCCGCTCGGCCGTCTCGGCGATCAGACGAATCAGTTGCTTGAGCCCCGCGCCGCCATTCTGTGCCAGTTTGCGTCCGAGCAAGTCCAGCGACTGAATACCATGGGTGCCTTCATGGATCGGGTTCAGGCGGTTGTCGCGGTAATACTGTTCCACCGGGTACTCTCGGGTGTAGCCATGCCCGCCGAGAATCTGGATCGCCAGTTCGTTGGCCTTCAGGCAGAACTCCGACGGCCAGGATTTGACGATCGGTGTCAGCAGATCCAGCAGCTCGTGGGCCTGCTTGCGCTCGGCTTCGGTTTCAAGCGTGGTGGTGTCATCGAACAGTCGCGCCGCGTAAAGCCCGAGGTCGAACGAACCTTCGACGTAGGCTTTTTGCGTGAGCAGCATGCGCTTGACGTCGGCGTGCTGGATGATTGCCACAGGTTTGGTGGTCGGATCCTTGCTGTCCGGCACCCGGCCTTGTGGGCGCTCGCGGGCGTATTCCAGCGAGTACAGGTAGCCGGCGTAACCGAGCATCACCGCGCCCATGCCAACACCGATCCGCGCCTCGTTCATCATCTGGAACATGTAGCTCAAACCCTGATGCGGCTGGCCCACCAGATAGCCAACACATTCGTCGTTATCGCCGAAGTTCAGCGCCGTGGACGTGGTGCCGCGCCAGCCCATCTTGTGAAACAGCCCGGCCAGCAGCACATCATTGCGAGGCCCCAGGCTGCCGTCATCGTTGACCAGAAACTTGGGCACGATGAACAGCGAAATTCCCTTCACCCCGGCGGGTGCATCCGGCAGTTTTGCCAGCACCATGTGCACGATGTTCTCCGACAGCGGGTGATCACCGCCGGAGATGAAAATCTTGTTGCCCTTGAGTCGATAGGTGCCGTCGGATGCAGGCTCGGCGCGAGTACGAATGTCCGATAGCGAGGAGCCGGCATGTGGTTCAGTCAGCGCCATGGTGCCGAAAAAACGGCCCTCGATCATCGGTTGCAGGAAACGCTGCTTTTGCTCGTCGGTGCCGAAACTTTCTATCAGGTTGGCCGCGCCCATTGTCAGGAACGGGTACGACGTCGATGCCGCGTTGGCTGACTGGAAATGGGCAAAACAGGCTTGGGACAGCAATGTAGGAAGCTGCATGCCCCCGGCGTCGAAACTGCGCGCGGCGTTGAGGAAACCGGCCTCGAGGAACGCATCCACGGCAGGTTTCACCTCGGGGATCAGAATCGCCCGACCGTCTTCGTAGCGCGGCTCGTTCTCGTCGTTCTTGCGGTTATGCGGGGCGAAAAATTTCTCGGCGATGCTGCGAGCGGTGCCAAGGGCGGCATCGAAGGTTTCGCGATTGTGCTCGGCGAAACGCTCACGCTGGGTCAGGCCCTCGGCATCGAGGACTTCATACAGCTCGAAAGCCAGATTGCGGGAACTGAGCAACGTCTCGGACATGGCGGCCTACCTGTTTTTGGAATGGGCCGAGTCTAAGTTGGGGAATGCAGGAGGGATAGGATGATTGATGGAGATGATAAAGCAGCACAAGCCTCAAGCCACAAGTAAAAGCACTCGCAGGTGCTTTTACTTGCAGCTTGTAGCTTGAGGCTCGCAGCTGCCGTCAGCCGATGGTCATCAGGCTGGCATTACCACCTGCTGCCGCAGTGTTGACGCTCAATGCGCGCTCGATCACGAGGCGTTCCAGCGCAATGTTGGATTCGCCCTGCGACAGGCCCTGAACACCGACGATGGCGCCAGCACGCTTCGCCACTTGCTGGCACACCGCACGCAGTTGGTCGGAATGGCCATGATGCAGGACCGCATCAAACACCACTTCGTCCTTGTTCCAGTCGGTCACCAGCTTGATGCGCGCCTGAATGTCTTTCGACAGGCGGGCGAACAGCGTCTTGGCCACGTCAGTTTCCGGCCATACCGCGCAACCGCCCACTGCCAGCACCGCTGCCAGTTGAGCCAACAGGTCGCCTTCGACTTCCGCCAGGCACAGCACGTGTTCACGCGGCAGGATCGCATAGCTGTTGCGCTCACCGGTCGGGCCGGCCAGGACGCGGGTGATGCCGCTTTGCGATTGTGCGGCGAATTGCGCGCACAGTGCGCTCAGGTCAGCGAGCTTGTTGTTGTCGGCCCAGGCTGTGAGGGCGGTCAACGGTTGGCTCATGGCATCGCGCAGACGAACATCCGGCGCCGCGATGGCGTCACCGCGAGCGAAGGATTGCTCTATGGCATCTGTAGGACGGGTCGACAACAGGCGGTAAAGGTACAGCGGGCCGCCCGCTTTCGGACCGGTACCCGACAGGCCTTCACCACCGAACGGCTGTACACCGACCACAGCACCGACGATGTTGCGGTTGACGTAGACGTTACCGGCATTGACGTTATCGATCACCTTGGCGATGGTCTCGTCGATGCGGGTGTGCACGCCCAGGGTCAGGCCGTAGCCGGAGGCGTTGATCTGGCCGATCAACTGGTCGATGTCCTTGCGCTTGTAGCGAACCACGTGCAGCACAGGGCCGAAGATTTCCCGTTGCAGTTCGTCAAAGCTTTCCAGTTCGATCAGGGTCGGCATCACGAAGGTGCCGCGCTTGACCTCCTCGGCATCGGCGATAGCGACCTGGTACACGCTGCGGCCTTTGTCGCGCATGGCCTGGATGTGCTTCTCGATACCTGCCTTGGCTTCGGCATCGATCACTGGCCCGATGTCCACGGACAGGCGCTCTGGGTTGCCAAGGCGGCTTTCGGCCATCGCGCCCTTGAGCATTTCGATGACGCGGTCGGCGGAATCTTCCTGCAAGCACAGCACGCGCAGTGCCGAGCAACGCTGGCCGGCGCTGTCGAAGGCCGACGATACAACGTCAATCACCACTTGCTCGGTCAGCGCCGAGGAGTCGACGATCATGGCGTTCTGGCCGCCGGTTTCGGCGATCAACGGGATCGGACGGCCCTGGTTGTCCAGGCGACCGGCAATGTTGCGTTGCAGCAGGCGCGCCACTTCGGTGGAGCCCGTGAACATCACGCCTTTGACGCGATCATCGCCGACCAGGTCGGCACCTACCGTTTCGCCACGTCCCGGCAGCAGTTGCAGTACGCCTTGCGGAATGCCGGCTTCGAGCAGCAGGCGCACGGCTTGCGCGGCGACCAGTGGAGTTTGTTCCGCAGGCTTGGCCAGAACCGGGTTACCGGCGGCGAGGGCTGCGGCAACCTGGCCGCTGAAAATCGCCAGCGGGAAATTCCACGGGCTGATACAGACCACCGGGCCCAGTGGGCGGTGGGCGTCGTTGCTGAAATCGTTGCGTGCCTGGACCGCGTAGTAACGCAGGAAGTCCACGGCTTCACGCACTTCGGCAATGGCGTTGGCGAAAGTCTTCCCCGCTTCACGGGCCAACAGACCCATCAACGGCTGGATTTCGGCTTCCATCAGGTCGGCGGCGCGCTCCAGGATGGCGGCACGTTCGGCGGGCGGGGTGGCCTGCCAGATCGGGGCGGCGTTCAGGGCACACTGAATGGCGTTGTCGACATCTTCGACCGTCGCTTCCTGCACGTGGCCGACCACGTCACGCAAATCGGAGGGGTTGAGTACGGGCGCCGGGGTTTCGGTGCTGGAGGCGCAACCGAGCATGGGTGCGGCTTTCCAGTTGTTGTGTGCGGTGGCCAGCAGCGCGCAGGACAACGACGCCAGACGGTGTTCGTTGGCCATGTCGATGCCGCTGGAGTTGGCGCGCTCGGGGCCGTACAGGTCGCGCGGCAATGGAATGCGCGGGTGCGGCAGGCCAAAACCGCCTTCGGTAGTGGCCATCTTCTCGATGCTGGCGACCGGATCGGCCACCAGTTCCTGGATCGAGATCGACTGGTCGGCAATGCGATTGACGAACGATGTGTTCGCGCCGTTTTCCAGCAGGCGACGTACCAGGTAGGCCAGCAGCGTTTCGTGGGTGCCAACCGGAGCGTACACGCGGCACGGACGGTTCAGCTTGCCCTCGGAAACCTTGCCTACAACTTGTTCGTAAAGCGGTTCACCCATGCCGTGCAGGCACTGGAACTCGTATTGGCCCGGGTAATAATTCTGACCGGCGATGTGATAAATGGCCGACAGGGTGTGGGCGTTGTGCGTGGCGAACTGCGGGTAAATGACTTCCGGCACCGACAACAGTTTGCGCGCGCAAGCGATGTAGGACACGTCGGTGTACACCTTACGGGTGTAGACCGGATAGCCTTCCAGGCCTTCGACCTGGGCGCGCTTGATTTCGCTGTCCCAGTACGCGCCTTTTACCAGGCGGATCATCAGGCGATGACGGCTGCGGCGAGCCAGGTCGATCACGTAGTCGATCACGTACGGGCAACGCTTCTGATAAGCCTGGATCACGAATCCGATGCCGTTCCAGCCGGTCAGTTGCGGCTCGAAGCACAGGCGCTCCAGCAGATCCAGCGACAGCTCAAGGCGATCGGCTTCTTCGGCGTCGATGTTCAGGCCAATGTCATATTGCTTGGCCAGCAGGGTAAGCGACAGCAGGCGTGGGTACAGCTCGTCCATCACGCGCTCATATTGCGCACGGCTGTAACGCGGGTGCAGGGCGGACAGTTTGATGGAAATGCCCGGGCCTTCATAAATCCCACGACCGTGTGAAGCCTTGCCGATCGAGTGAATGGCTTGTTCGTACGAGGCCAGGTATTTCTGTGCGTCGTGCTCGGTGAGCGCGGCTTCACCCAGCATGTCGTAGGAGTAGCGGAAGCCCTTGGATTCGAACTTGCTCGCGTTGGCCAAGGCTTCGGCGATGGTTTCGCCAGTAACGAATTGCTCACCCATCAGGCGCATGGCCATGTCGACGCCCTTGCGGATCATCGGCTCGCCACTTTTGCCGATGATGCGGCTCAGGGACGAAGTCAGGCCGGCTTCATTATGAGTAGACACCAGCTTGCCGGTCAGCAGCAGGCCCCAAGTGGCGGCGTTGACGAACAGCGACGGACTGTTGCCCAGGTGTGGCTGCCAATTGCCAGTGCTGATCTTGTCGCGGATCAGGGCGTCACGGGTGCCTTTGTCCGGGATGCGAAGCAGCGCTTCCGCCAGGCACATCAGGGCCACGCCTTCCTGCGAAGACAGGGAAAATTCCTGCAGCAGGCCCTGCACGATCCCGGCACGGCCGCCGGCACTTTTCTGGTTGCGCAACTTTTCGGCAATCGAAGCCGCCAGCTTGTTGGTGGCGTCGGCCATCGGTGCGGGCAGGCGAGCCTGTTCGATCAGCATCGGCACCACTTCCGGCTCAGGGCGGCGGTAAGCGGCGGTGATCGAAGCGCGCAGGACCGATTGCGGCAAGATGCTTTCGGCGAATTCGAGGAAGCACTGGTGAGCGTGGTCGACGTGCAGCTCGCCTGCATCATCACTCGCAGCGGCGCTCAAGCCGTTGAGCTCAGTCAGGGTTGCACCACCCTCGAGTTTTTCCAGGTAATTGAAAATTGCCTGCTTGATCAGCCAGTGGGGCGTGCGATCAATCGAGGTTGCGGCGGCCTTCAGGCGCTCGCGGGTCGGGTCGTCAAGCTTGACGCCAAGGGTGGTGGTAGCCATGTTTTTATCCTCATGTTTGCCACGACTGCGTGGCATCAGCTGGCCGCAAGATTAGCCGTGCTCTGGATGAGGTGCAACCGGGTGCAACCCTTTTTTTGCAGGAATAATGCGCAACTCGTCAGGAAAATAATTCTGGAACGAAAGTCCCGCTTCTGCTTGGTGCTTTTGCTTATAGCAAGCACATTTTACTGACCCATTACGGAGCAAAAGCGCTTTTTTTTCTGAGGAATCCGACTAGGTGCAACTAATTCTCGAGAAATGGGTTGCACCTTATTTGCAATGTTGCATAGCATCTGCGCCCCAAGGTGCAACCGATCAAAAGTTGGCTGCACCGGCTGATGGCTTTCCTGGGGAAACATCAGTCATAAATGCGCGGCCTCCCGAAGCGTCTGTCAAACATCATCGTTTACAGGCGGTTCAACTTGCCGCTGCTACATAAAAACAAAGCCAGGGCGTCACTTAATGAGCAATCCAACCCTGATCACGTTCGTGATCTACATCGCAGCAATGGTGCTGATCGGCTTCATGGCCTATCGCTCCACCAACAACCTTTCCGATTACATCCTGGGCGGTCGCAGCCTGGGCAGCGTTGTCACCGCGTTGTCCGCCGGTGCTTCCGACATGAGCGGCTGGTTGCTGATGGGCCTGCCGGGCGCCATCTACATGTCCGGCCTTTCGGAAAGCTGGATCGCCATCGGCCTGATCGTCGGTGCCTACCTGAACTGGCTGTTCGTCGCCGGCCGTCTGCGTGTGCAGACCGAGCACAATGGCGATGCGCTAACCCTGCCGGACTACTTCTCCAGCCGTTTTGAAGACAAAAGCGGCCTGCTGCGGATCATTTCCGCGATCGTGATCCTAGTGTTCTTCACCATCTACTGCGCCTCCGGCATCGTGGCCGGTGCCCGCCTGTTCGAAAGCACTTTCGGCATGTCCTACGAGACCGCGCTGTGGGCCGGTGCTGCGGCAACGATTGCCTACACCTTCGTAGGCGGTTTCCTGGCAGTGAGCTGGACCGACACCGTACAAGCCACGCTGATGATCTTCGCCCTGTTGCTGACGCCGATCATCGTGCTGCTGGCCACTGGCGGCGTCGACACCACGTTCCTGGCCATCGAAGCGCAGAACCCAAGCAACTTCGACATGCTGCGCAACACCACCTTCATCGGCATTATCTCGCTGATGGGTTGGGGCCTGGGTTACTTTGGTCAGCCGCACATTCTTGCGCGTTTCATGGCGGCGGACTCGGTCAAGTCGATCGCCAATGCCCGTCGCATCTCCATGACCTGGATGATCCTGTGCCTGGGTGGCACCGTAGCGGTAGGCTTCTTCGGTATCGCCTACTTCTCCGCGAACCCTGACGTGGCCGGTCCCGTGACCGAGAACCATGAACGTGTGTTCATCGAGCTGGCAAAAATCCTCTTCAATCCATGGATTGCCGGTGTGCTGCTGTCCGCCATCCTGGCTGCCGTGATGAGCACCCTGAGCTGCCAATTGCTGGTGTGCTCGAGTGCCCTGACCGAAGACTTCTACAAGACTTTCCTGCGTAAGTCGGCTTCCCAGCTGGAGCTGGTGTGGGTCGGTCGTGCCATGGTGCTGCTGGTGGCACTGGTCGCCATTGCGCTGGCCGCCAACCCGGAAAACCGCGTGCTGGGCCTGGTCAGCTACGCCTGGGCGGGTTTTGGTGCCGCATTCGGTCCGGTGGTTCTGATCTCCGTGATCTGGAAAAACATGACCCGCAATGGTGCACTGGCTGGCATCCTGGTGGGTGCGATCACCGTGATCGTGTGGAAACACTTCGAACTGCTGGGTCTGTACGAAATCATCCCTGGTTTCATCTTCGCCAGCCTGGCGATCTACATCGTCAGCAAAATGGGCGCGCCGACTCAAGGCATGCAACAGCGTTTTGCTGCGGCCGAGGCCGATTACCGCCTGAACAAGTGATCGTGACGAGCTGATGCTCTGACCTTTCGCTAAAACGGCCCGCTTCCTTCTGGAGGCGGGCCGTTTTTTTTGCGTAGGGTCAACAATGCTCGGGTTGCCCACTCGGCTGCGAAGTCCTGACGTTCACCTTCGTACAAGGTAAACTTGCGGGCCTTCGCAGGAGCAATCATGAATTATCGTCACGCCTTCCATGCCGGCAATCACGCCGATGTGTTCAAACACCTGACCTTGACCCGCCTCATCGCCTTGATGTCGCGCAAGGAGCAGCCATTCGCCTATCTGGATACGCACGCCGGTATTGGTCTGTATGACCTTCAGGGCGATCAGGCGAACCGTACCGGCGAGTACCTGGAAGGCATCGCGCGACTGTGGGATCAGCCAGACCTGCCGGCGGCGACCGCCGATTACATGAAGGTGCTGCACGACATGAACCCGGATGGCCAGCTGCGCTATTACCCGGGTTCACCGGAGCTGGCGCGACGCCTGACGCGAGCGCAGGACCGGGTGATGCTCAACGAGAAGCATCCCGAAGATGGCGTGCTGCTCAAGGACAACATGGCTGGCGACCGTCGAGTGAAAGTGCACCTGGGCGAGGGCTGGCACGTGGCCCGCGCGATGTTGCCGGTGCAGGAAAAGCGCGCGGTGATGTTGATCGATCCACCGTTTGAACAGCTCGATGAAATGCAGCGCTGTGCGGCTTCGTTGAAAGAGGCGGTTGGCCGGATGCGCCAGACAGTGGCGGCGATCTGGTACCCGGTGAAGGACCAGCGCATGTTGCGTCGTTTCTACCAGGACCTGGCCGGGACGGGCGCACCCAAGTTGCTGCGCGTGGAGTTGCTGGTGCATCCGCTGGAAACACCCAACAGCCTGAACGGTTCCGGGCTGGCGATTGCCAACCCACCCTGGGGGCTGGAAGAGGAGCTGCGCGAGCTGCTGCCGTGGCTGTCCGAGAAACTGGGGCAGACCCAGGGCGGCTGGAAGATGGACTGGTTGATTGCTGAGTAACAGCATTCCCCTGTAGGAGCGAGCACGTCGAGGCGTCGAACCGTCGCGATGGTCGTTAACGATAACGCTGGCGGCCTGACACCCCGCGGTGCCTGGACTTCCATCGCGAGCATGCTCGCTCCTACAGTTCAGGCAGGGATGCCCTAGATCGGGCAGGTCACGCCTGTACCGCCAATCCCGCAGTAACCTTCAGGGTTCTTGGCCAGGTACTGCTGGTGATAGGCCTCGGCGAAGAACACCGTCGGTGCCTGGTCGATTTCGGTGGTGATCGTGCCTTGGCCCGCCTTCGATAGTTCCTCCTGGAACACCGCTTTGCTGCGTTCGGCGGCGGCGAGTTGTTCCGGGGTGGTGGCGTAGATCACCGAGCGGTACTGGGTGCCGATGTCGTTGCCCTGGCGCATGCCCTGGGTCGGGTTGTGCAGTTCCCAGAACATCTTCAGCAGCTCGTCGTAGCTGACTTTCTGCGGCTCGTAGACCACCAGTACGACTTCGCTGTGACCGGTCAGGCCCGAGCACACTTCCTCGTAGGTGGGGTTCGGCGTGAAGCCACCCGCGTAACCCACGACCGTGCTGACCACACCTTCGCGCTGCCAGAACCGGCGTTCCGCGCCCCAGAAGCAACCCAGGCCAAAAATGGCAAATTCCACGTCATCGAAGAACGGACCCAGCAGCGGCGTGCCTTTAACGAAATGGTTTTCCGGCAAGGTCATCGGGGTTTCGCGGCCAGGCAGAGCTTGTTCTTTAGTCGGTAGCACGTTTTTGTTCACCAGAATTTCCGAGCGCAAGACCATCATCAGTCCCCTCAGTCAGGTTGAAATGTAAGGAATCAGACCGCCAGTGTGCCCGAGAGTCGCGTCGCTGTCAGGCGATTGGGCCACGCGGATAGCGTTTGAGCTTGTCGATCAGCTCGGCGCCCGGAATCGGTCGGTCGAACAGGTAGCCCTGGCCAACGTCACAACGGTGACGGCGCAGGAACGTCAGTTGCTCGGCTGTTTCGATGCCTTCGGCCACGACCTTGAGTTTAAGGTTGTGGGCCATGGCAATCACCGCGGAGGTGATTTCCATGTCGTCCTGGTTGTCCGGGATTTCGTGAATGAAGCTTCGATCGATCTTGATGATGTCGATGGGGAATTTTTTCAGGTAACTGAGCGAGGAGTATCCGGTGCCGAAGTCATCCATGGCCAGGGTCAGCCCCAGGCGCTTGAGCTGGTCGAGCTGCAAGTGGGTGTCTTCGGTGGCTTCCAGCAGCAGGCCTTCGGTCAGTTCCAGCTCCAGCAGGCATGCCGGCAGCGCTTCTTCCTTGAGGATGTTGGCGATCGAGGACACCAGGTCCGGGTCGGAGAACTGCTTGGGTGACAGGTTGATCGCCACCTGCAGATTGCCCAGGCCGGCAGCGGTCAACTCTTTGCTCATGCGGCAGGCCTGGCGGGCGATCCACTTCCCGATCGGGATAATCAGGCCCGTTTCTTCGGCGACGCTGATGAACTGGTCCGGACGGATCATGCCTTTTTCCGGATGGTTCCAGCGCAGCAGCGCTTCCATGCCCAGCAGCCGACCGCTGCGCAGGCACAGCTTGGGCTGGTAGAACACATCCAGCTCGTTCTGGGTCAGGGCGCGCCGCAGGTTGTTCTCGACGAACAGTTTGTAGCTGGCCTCGGCATTCAACGCTTCGGTGAAGACCTGCACCTGATGTTTGCCGTTGGCCTTGGCCTTGTGCAGCGCGAGGCCGGCGTTACGCATCAGGGTCTGTGGGTCACGTCCGTGCAGCGGTGCGCAGGCCAGGCCGACGGAGCCGGTGACGCTGATCAATTGGTTGTCGACGAACATGGGTTTGTCGAGCGTCGCCAACAGTTGATTGGCAACCTGCTGGCCCGATGTGAGGTCGGTGTTGTCCAGCAGTACGGCGAATTCGTTACTGGCGAAACGCGCCAGACTGCCGCCCGGCGACAGGCTGTTGCGCAGGCGACGGGCCAGGCTGATCAGCAGCTTGTCACCCGTCTGGTGGCCCAGGCTGTCATTGATTCGCTTGAAGTTGTCGATGTCCACCAGCAGCAGGCTGATCGGGGTATCGCTGTCTCGGGCGAAGCGTTCATCGAGGTTTCGGATGAAGGCCGGCCGATTGCCCAGGTTGGTCAGGTTGTCGGTGTAGGCCAGGCGTTCGATGCGCTGCTGGGCGAGCTTGGTCTGGGTGATGTCTTCGTAGATGCCGATGTAATGCGTCAGTTCGCGGTTGTCGCCGTACACCTTGGAGATCGACAACTGGCCCCAGTAGGGTTCGAGGTTTTTCCGGCGACTTTTGAATTCACCCTGCCAGCTGTTGCTCTTGGCCAGTGAAGACGGCGCATCGAACAACAGTTCACTGAGGTTTTCCAGGGCCGGCAGCTCCGACAGCCGCTGGCCGTGGACTTCTTCGGTGCTGTACTGGGTGATGGCGGTGAAGCTGGGGTTGACGTACTCCACCACGCCATCGCAGTTGACCAGCAGAAAGGCGTTGGCACTCTGTTCGACCGCGCGCTGGAACAAGTGCAGTGCGCTGGTGGCGGTGCGCCGATTGTGGTTGTTGATCACTTGGGCGAACTGATCAGCCAGTTCGCCGGCAAACGCAATCTCGTCGGACTGCCAGTCGCGGGTTTCACCTGATTGCTCCAGGCAGAGCACGCCGACCACCTGGCCGTCGATGCGGATGCTGGCGTCGAGCATCGCGTTGACGTTACGAGCGCGCAGGGCCTCGGCCATTTCCCGGGTGCGTGGGTCGCGGATGGCGTTATGCGCATCGATCGCCCGGCTGCCGTGCAGCGCATCCATGTAATCGGGGAAGCCACTGATGTCGATGGCGTCAGGCAACTCATAAGTCTGGGTGCAGCGGTGATACGCCGAAATCGGTACCAGCAGCGAGCCTTCCAGGTTCCACAGGCTGGCGCAATCGATCTGGTAAATGTCACAGGCGCTGCGGGTGATCAGCTCGGCCGCTTCTTGCACGGAGTTGCCAGTGCTATAGCGCTGGCGCGTCAGCAGCAGGATCAGGTCTTGTTGGGCGCGTACCCGGTCCAGATGCAGGAGTTGTTCCTGCTGGGCGCGTTGATTGAGTTCCAGGGCGATTTGCAGCCGGGTGTTGCGGGTTTCGAGATCCAGTGCCGGCAGCAGTGGTTCACCTTCGAAAATGCCGTCGACCACCATCAGGTAGCCACGCAGCAAATGTCTGTTGTGTTGTTTGTAGGCTTCGCCCAGCTCCAGCAGGCTCAGGGTGCCCGCAGCGGTGTGCAGGGTGTACCGGACCAGGTAGTGGGCGTTACTGGTCAGTTGCTGCTGGATGGTGTCATGCAGATGATAGCGTGCTTCGGGCTCCATCAAGCTGGCGTAGGGCGAGCCGACGAGCGCGCACAGCTCCACCGCCGGGAGGCCGAACTGTCGCTCGCAATTGGGATCGAGAAACAACAGGGCCCAGCTCGGTTCGTTCAGCCGTTCGAAACGCAGCATGCCGAGGCGCGAAGGCACCGGCAGTTGCGTCACTACCTCGGCCACCATACGGCTGGCGGCATCGGGTTGGCTTTTCATGGAAGGAACTCGCTTCGATTGTGCTGAACGCGCCGGGCTCTCGCCCTCTTTACTGTTGCCTGCAGCAAGGTTGCATCATTGCGACACCGACTGACAAGAGACATGAAGGCCAAGTGCTATAAGAATATGTCGGCAGGCAGGAAGAATTCTTCAGTTCGTGGCGAAAACTACCGGATTCAGCCCCTGCGAGGTTAACGCAACCTGATTTTCAGCGTTTGCAGAGGCCCGCCACACCGGTTGTGATAAGTCACCTGAAGGTGCCGGGACTCCACCCGCAGATGGGCAAAGTTGTCCTGGCTGATCACTGGGCTGGTCAGTTGATGCCGGTACTCGCCTGCGTCGGTCCTGGCCAGCGGTTCGTCGAATACGAAGGTACAAGTTCGGGCATAGGGCAACAGCATGCTGTTGCACAGCGGTGAGGAGACGATGGTGTGCACTTCGAAGTCCGGGTCTTCGCTGTGGGTCAGCCGGCTGGTCAGGGAGCCGTGGACATCGCCGCAAACGAAGAAGACATTTTTGATCCGGTGTGTACGAATCGTTTCCAGCAATCGTAATCGTTGCTCCGGAAAGGCTTGCCAGGCATCCGTGGCGAACCGTCTGCGGTCGGGGTACAACACCACGCTGGTGACCACGAACTTGACGCGTGCCGGGCTGTGAACCAGCCAGGTGCACAAGGCCTGCTCCTGCTCTTCGTCGAGAATGCGCCGATTGTCGGCCGACAGATTGCGCCGTGTGCGGCTATCGGTGACAAACCATTCGATATCGCCATGGGTAAACTGGTACCAATAACGGCTGAGGTGACGATTGATTGTCCCATCGTCGTGCAGCTCATGGGCGGGGCTGTGGCTGGCCTGGTACAGCTCGTACGCGGCGATGGCATTGTCGTATAAATGATCGTCGCCCCGGTTTTTGTTGGCCGGCCAGTTGTCCTCGATTTCGTGGTCGTCGAGGATCATGTACGTCGGGATTCCGGACATCAGTCTCGCTATGTGCGGTTGGGAAAAGGCCGTGCGGTACTTCTCCAGGATTTCCCCGTAATCGCGGTCAGGCGCAATGAGATTCAAGTCGTCGATGTAGACCTGGTCGCCGGTCATTACCATCGCGTTGATCGGCGCCGCGCGATGCTGCGCCAAGTGGTTGATCGAGGCAAAGATGCGGTCGCCCAGATGTGGCAGCGCAGCCATTCCAGCGGTCATGCGCAGGTATCGACACGAGCCGACGATGTATCCCCTCGGCGCCGTCGCGCTGTCTGACGGCGTGCGGAAACGATAGATGTCCCGAGGCCATTGCAGCGCCAGCTCCTGGATTGACTCCACGGTATGCAGAGCGCTCATCGGGCTGAACCAGCCCGCCTGGTACTCGTATTCGGTATCGGCGGCGAGCTGGTTCAGGGCAATGACCTCGCACATGTCGCGCTGCTCTGTCAGTTGGCTGAAAACCCCGCGGGACCAATGAGCCTCGCCCCTGTGTCGATAGCGCAGGCCGGCGAATACCAGGGCACCTTTTTGCGATTTGCCCCGTAGGAATATCCGGGTGTGAGACGACGTAGTGTGTCCAATGATCGGGCCGACGGTAGGTTTGTGCAGGTAGGAATTCATTCGACGCAGTACTCGTTGAGCCAAAAGTGTGTTGGCCCAGCCTAGAGATTGCCTCGCAAAAAAAATCGGGGTGAAGTGGACGGAGGGTGTGGGATTTGTAAGCCCGATCTGTCGGACAAGGGAGGAGGGCATCTGCCAATAAAATCAGGGCAAAAAAAAGCCCCGCCAAATTGACGGGGTTGAGGTACGAGCGTGGCGCTCGAAAAAGCAGCGACGCGACAGGCCCTCCGGTGAAGGAGGGCCGGCCGGTGTTACAGCAGGATAGTACGGATGTCCGCCAGCAGGTCGCTCAGGCGCTTGGTGAAGCGAGCCGCAGCGGCGCCGTTGATCACGCGGTGATCGTAGGACAGCGACAGCGGCAGCATCAGCTTCGGCTGGAAGGCCTTACCGTCCCAGACTGGCTGGATGGTGGCCTTGGAAACACCGAGGATCGCCACTTCCGGCGCGTTGACGATCGGCGTGAAGCCGGTGCCGCCAATGTGGCCGAGGCTGGAAATGGTGAAGCAGGCGCCTTGCATGTCGTCAGCGGTGAGCTTCTTGTCGCGAGCCTTGGCGGCCAGCGCAGCGGCTTCGGCTGCCAGTTGCAGCAGGCTCTTCTGGTCGACGTTCTTGATGACCGGTACCAGCAGGCCTTCAGGGGTGTCGACGGCGAAGCCGATGTTCACGTACTTCTTGCGGATCACAGCCTTGCCGCTTGGAGCCAGCGAACTGTTGAAGTCCGGCAATTCCTTGAGCAGGTGCGCGCAGGACTTGAGCAGCAGCGGCAGGATGGTCAGCTTGACGCCAGCCTTCTCGGCAACTGCTTTCTGTGCGACGCGGAAGGCTTCCAGTTCGGTGATATCAGCCGAATCGAACTGAGTCACGTGCGGGATGTTCAGCCAGCTGCGATGCAGGCTCGACGCGCCGATCTGCATCAGGCGGGTCATCGGCACTTCTTCGGTTTCGCCGAAGCGGCTGAAGTCCACGGCCGGAATCGGCGGAATGCCCGCACCTCCGGTAGCGCCGGCAGCAGCCGGTGCTTCCTTGGCCTTCTGCATCATCGTCTTGACGTAAGCCTGCACGTCTTCCTTGAGGATGCGACCGTGCGGGCCGCTGGCGCCAACAGCGCTCAGCTCTACACCGAACTCGCGAGCCAGTTGACGCACGGCTGGGCCGGCGTGAACCTTGGCGCCTGGCTTGGCTGGAGCGGCGGCCGGTGCGGCAGCCGCAGGAGCGGAGGCAGCAGGCGCAGCAGCGGCAGGTGCAGGCGCGCTCGGAGCCGCAGCGGCCGGAGCCGGTGCAGCCGCAGGCGCGGCGCCTTTGACCTTGAGTTTGAGGATCAGGTCGCCGGTGCCGACTTCGTCATCGAGCTTGACCGAAACGCTTTCCACCACGCCAGCGGCAGGCGATGGAATTTCCATGCTGGCCTTGTCGGATTCCAGGGTGATCAGCGATTGGTCAGCTTCGACGCTGTCGCCGGCCTTGACCAGCACTTCGATGATCTTGGCCTTGCCCGCCGAACCGATGTCCGGAACGTGAATATCCTGGACGCTGTCGGCAGCGGGTGCGGCTGGTGCCGCAGCAGCAGGGGCTGGCGCAGCAGCGGCCGGAGCAGCGGCCTGGGCTGGCGCGGCAGCACCCGCCACTTCCAGGTCCAGAATCAGGTCGCCAGTGCCAACTTCGTCATTGAGCTTGACGTTGATGGCCTTGATCACGCCAGCGGCAGGCGATGGGATTTCCATGCTGGCCTTGTCGGATTCCAGGGTGATCAACGACTGGTCAGCTTCGACGGTGTCGCCGACCTTGACCTGGATTTCGATGATCTGAGCCTTGCCTGCCGAACCGATGTCCGGCACGTGCACTTGCTGAACCGAAGCGGCAGCCGGGGCAGCAACTGGCGCGGCAGCAGGGGCAGGGGCGGCAGCAGGCGCTGCTTTTTCCGCAGGAGCAGCGGCAGGCGCAGGGGCCGCAGCAGCGGCACCTTCGACTTCCAGCTCGAGCAGTTCGTCGCCTTCTTTCAGGCGATCGCCCAGCTTCACTTTCAGGCTCTTGACGATACCGGCCTTCGGCGCAGGCACTTCCATGCTCGCCTTGTCCGATTCCAGTGTCAGGATGCTCTGGTCGGCTTCGATACGGTCGCCGACCTTCACAAACAGTTCAATTACTTCACCTTCACCGCTGCCGATGTCAGGTACGCGAATGAGTTCGCTCACGGAATCTCTCCTCAGCAGTCCAGTGGGTTGCGTTTTTCCGGGTCGATCCCGAACTTGGCGATGGCTTCAGACACCACCTTGGGTTCGATATCGCCACGGTCAGCCAGTGCTTCAAGGGCTGCCAACACCACGAAATGACGGTCGACTTCGAAGAAATGACGCAGTTTCTTGCGGCTGTCGCTGCGGCCGAAACCGTCGGTGCCCAGGACTTTGAATTCCTTGGACGGTACCCACTGACGGATCTGCTCGGCGAACAGTTTCATGTAGTCGGTCGAAGCGATGACCGGGCCTTTACGGCCAGTCAGGCACTCTTCAACGTAGCTGCGCTTAGGCTTCTGGCCCGGGTGCAGGCGGTTGGTGCGCTCGACGGCCAGGCCATCACGACGCAGTTCGTTGAAGCTGGTGACGCTCCACACGTCGGCACCGACGTTGAATTCTTCACGCAGGATCTTCGCCGCTTCACGGACTTCCCGCAGGATGGTACCGGAGCCCATCAGCTGAACGTGGTGCGCCGCTTCGCGGGTGTCTTCCTCGAGCAGGTACATGCCTTTCTTGATGCCTTCCTCGGCACCGGCCGGCATGGCGGGCTGCTGGTAGGACTCGTTCATCACGGTGATGTAGTAGAAAACGTCCTGTTGCTCTTCGGTCATTTTCTTCATGCCGTCCTGGATGATCACCGCCAGCTCGTAGCCGTAGGTTGGATCGTAGGTGCGGCAGTTCGGAATGGTGGAAGCCAGCAGGTGGCTATGACCGTCTTCGTGCTGCAGGCCTTCACCGTTGAGGGTGGTACGGCCGGCGGTGCCGCCGATCAGGAAGCCACGGGTGCGGCTGTCGCCAGCGGCCCAGGCCAGGTCGCCGATACGCTGGAAGCCGAACATCGAGTAGAAGATGTAGAACGGCAGCATTGGCTGGTTGTGGCTGGAGTACGACGTACCGGCCGCGATGAAGGAGCTCATGGCGCCCGCTTCGTTGATGCCTTCTTCGAGGATCTGGCCCTTCTTGTCTTCCTTGTAGAACATCACCTGGTCTTTATCGACTGGCTCGTAGAGCTGGCCGACGGACGAGTAGATGCCTAACTGACGGAACATGCCTTCCATACCAAAGGTACGGGCTTCGTCCGGGATGATCGGGACGATGCGCGGGCCGATTTCCTTGTCCTTGACCAGTTGCGCGAGGATGCGCACGAAGGCCATGGTGGTGGAAATTTCGCGGTCGCCCGAGCCGTCGAGGATGGCCTTGAGGGTGTCGAGCGATGGGGTCGGCACGCTGAAGCTCTGCGCACGACGCTGTGGCACGAAACCGCCCAATGCGGCGCGGCGCTCGCTCAGATAGCGGGCTTCGGCGCTGTTCGGCTCCGGCTTGAAGAACGGCAGGTTTTCCAGCTCTTCGTCCTTGACCGGAATGTCGAAGCGGTCGCGGAACAACTTCAGGCTGTCGACGTCGACCTTCTTGGTGTTGTGCGCGGTGTTTTTCGCTTCGCCGGCACCGGTGCCATAACCCTTGATGGTCTTGGCCAGGATGACGGTAGGCTGGTCCTTGTGGTTGACCGCCTGGTGGTACGCCGCATAGACCTTGTACGGGTCGTGGCCGCCACGGTTGAGTTTCCAGATCTCGTCGTCGGACAGGTCTGCAACCATCGCCTTGAGTTCTGGCGAGTTGAAGAAGTGCTCACGCACGAACGCGCCGTCCTTGGCTTTGTAGTTCTGGTATTCGCCGTCGATGACTTCGTCCATGCGGCGTTGCAGGATGCCGTCGACGTCCTTGGCCAGCAGTGGGTCCCAGAAACGGCCCCAGATGACTTTGGAAACGTTCCACTGAGCACCACGGAACACGCCTTCGAGTTCCTGGATGATCTTGCCGTTGCCGCGAACCGGGCCGTCGAGGCGCTGCAGGTTGCAGTTAATGACGAAGATCAGGTTGTCGAGCTTCTCGCGGCCAGCCAGCGAGATTGCGCCCAGGGATTCCGGCTCGTCGCACTCGCCATCGCCCAGGAAGCACCAGACTTTCTGCTTGCCTTCAGGAATGAAGCCACGGGCTTCCAGGTACTTCATGAAGCGCGCCTGGTAGATCGCCTGGATCGGGCCCAGACCCATGGATACGGTTGGGAACTGCCAGAAATCAGGCATCAGCCAAGGGTGTGGGTAGGACGACAGGCCCTGACCGTCCACTTCCTGGCGGAAGTTGTTCATCTGCTCTTCGCTGATGCGGCCTTCCATGAATGCACGGGCGTAAACGCCTGGCGAGGTGTGGCCCTGGAAGTAGATCAGGTCGCCGCCGTGCTCGTCAGTCGGGGCCTGGAAGAAATAGTTGAAGCCGATGTCGTACAGGGTAGCGCTGGAGGCGAAGCTGGAGATGTGACCGCCCAGGTCAGAATCCTTCAGGTTCGTACGCATCACCATGGCCATCGCGTTCCAGCGTACCAGCGAGCGAATGCGGCGTTCCATGAACAGGTCGCCAGGCATGCGTGCTTCGTGGGTGACGGGAATGGTGTTGCGGTATGGTGTGGTGATGGCGTAAGGCAATTGCGAACCGCTGCGGGTTGCGAGTTCGCCCATACGGGTCATCAGATAGTGAGCACGGTCTTCGCCTTCTTTGTCGAGAACCGATTCCAGGGCGTCCAGCCATTCCTGGGTTTCGACGGGATCGAGGTCTTGCATGGCTTGCTCCAGGGCGGAAAGGCTACCAGAATCGGTTGCCTGAGTGAGCGACTGGCCTTGTGGGCAGACGTTATGAATTCTTGGATTGCCGAGAGGTAGGTTCCGGCGGCGTGTAGTTTTACTACAAATCATCGGGCATTTCAGCTATCCGAATGTATATACGAGTAGTAAAACTACAGGTGAGCGGCTTGTGGCCTCCAGCTGCGTTGTGAGAATAATCGTTAAGGTTGGTCTTTTGCCAACCAAAAAAGGTGAAAGCTTGATGCTGACTACCAAAAATGAAGAATTTTCAGCTATTTTTAACCTTTGTTCGACAGTCGATCAGGTAGTGCGAACTGAAAAATCACTACAAGCAGCCCTCCACACGCCGATCAAGGATAGACCATGAGCCTGCCTGCGCTTGCCGAACTTCCCGGCATTCTCCTGCCGTTGGTCACCCGTGCCGAGCAGTCGTTCCGTGAGGCTGTGCTGACCCTTGAGGATGACCATGGGTTCTCGGGGTGGACTCCAGAGCGCTGGGCGCAATGGGCGCGCGTGGGCGCCGCCAGCGATTTCGTCATTGAACAAAGTGTTCGTGACCCTTTGATGTTGCTGACCCTGGTGCAGTCCGGGGAACTGGATCGTGCCTACACTCCCGGCGAGTTGTGCGCGCAGATTGCGGCAGCGGTGAACGAGGCACAGACCGAGGACGAACTCGGTCGCGCCTTGCGTCGCCAGCGTGCCCGCCACCAGGTGCGGATCATCTGGCGCGACCTGACTCGCCAGGCCGACCTGGTCCAGACCTGCCGCGACCTCTCGGACATGGCCGATGCCAGCATCGACCAGGCCTATCAGTGGTTGTACAAACGTCATTGCGAGCAGTTCGGCGTGCCTACCGGCAGGCGCAGCGGCGAGCCGCAGCAGATGGTGATCCTTGGCATGGGCAAACTCGGCGCGGTCGAATTGAACCTGTCCTCGGACATCGACCTGATCTTTGCCTACCCGGAAGGCGGCGAAACCGTCGGGGTGAAGCGCTCGCTGGATAATCAGGAGTTCTTCATCCGTCTGGGGCAGCGCCTGATCAAGGCGCTGGACCCGATGACCGTTGACGGCTTTGTATTCCGTGTCGACATGCGCCTACGGCCTTACGGTTCGTCGGGCGCGCTGGTGCTCAGCTTCAACGCGCTGGAGCAGTATTACCAGGATCAGGGGCGGGATTGGGAACGCTACGCAATGATCAAGTCGCGCGTGGTGGCGGGTGATCAGGCAGCCGGTGCGCAGTTGCAGGAAATGCTGCGTCCGTTCGTTTACCGGCGTTATCTGGATTTCTCCGCCATCGAAGCGCTGCGCACCATGAAGCAGCTGATTCAGCAGGAAGTGCGGCGCAAGGGCATGGCCGACAACATCAAACTCGGCTCGGGCGGCATTCGCGAAGTGGAATTCATCGCCCAGGCGTTTCAATTGATCCATGGCGGTCGCGACCTGAGCCTGCAACAACGCCCTCTATTAAAGGTGCTGAGCACGCTCGAAGGCCAGGGTTACCTGCCGCCAGCGGTGGTCAACGAACTGCGCGAAGGTTACGAGTTCCTGCGTTACACCGAGCACGCAATCCAGGCGATTGCCGATCGCCAGACCCAGATGCTGCCAGACACCGCACAGGATCAAGCGCGCATTGCGTTTATGTTGGGTTTCGATAGTTGGGACACCTTTCATCAGCAATTAATGTACTGGCGCGGTCGTGTGGCCTGGCACTTCGGCCAGGTGATCGCCGACCCCGACGAAGAAGCCGGCGCCGAAAGCGAAGTGGTGGTCGGTGGCGAGTGGCTGCCGCTGTGGGAGGACGTCCAGGACGAAGAAGCGGCCTGCCGTCAGCTGGAAGACGGCGGTTTCACCGATGCCGGCAAAGCCCTGAAAGCCCTGGCCGGACTGCGCAGCAGCCCGCAATTGCGGGCGATGCAGCGTTTGGGGCGTGAGCGCCTCGATGCCTTCATCCCGCGATTGCTGGCCCAGGCGGTCGAGCATAGCAATCCTGACCTGGTGCTTGAGCGTGTGCTGCCGTTGGTGGAGGCCGTGGCTAGGCGTTCAGCGTATCTGGTGCTGTTGACCGAAAACCCCGGCGCGTTGAGGCGTTTGCTGACCTTGTGCGCCGCGAGCCCGTGGATTGCCGAGCAGATCACTCGTTTTCCGCTGCTGCTCGACGAATTGCTCAACGAAGGCCGCTTGTTCAAGCCACCCTTGGCTCCGGAGTTGGCAGCGGAGTTGCGCGAGCGCCTGACACGCATTCCCGAGGACGACCTGGAGCAACAAATGGAGGCTCTGCGCCATTTCAAGCTGGCGCACCGCTTGCGTGTCGCGGCGTCTGAAATCGCCGGGCATCTGCCGTTGATGAAAGTCAGCGATTACCTGACCTGGCTTGCCGAGGCCATTCTCGAGCAGGTGCTGGCACTGGCCTGGCGCCAGACAGTGGCCAAATATGGCACACCGTTGCGCAACGACGGGACGTTGTGCGATCCGGGCTTCATTATTGTTGGTTACGGGAAAGTCGGCGGCCTGGAATTGGGGCATGGGTCCGACCTGGACCTGGTGTTTATCCATGACGGCGACCCGCAGGCGGAAACCGACGGCCCCAAATCCATCGACGGTGCGCAATTCTTTACCCGGCTGGGGCAACGGATCATTCACTTGCTCACGGCCCAGACCAACTCCGGTCAGTTGTATGAAGTGGACATGCGCCTGCGGCCCTCCGGGGCATCGGGGCTACTGGTAAGTTCGCTGGGGGCCTTTGCCCGGTATCAGGAAAACGAAGCCTGGACCTGGGAACACCAGGCGCTGGTGCGAGCGCGGGTGCTGGTGGGCAGTCCGGATGTGGGTCAGGCGTTCGAGCAGGTTCGTGCGACTATTTTGGGTAAATCCCGGGACCTGGCGACCTTGCGCCAGGAGGTCAGCGATATGCGCGCCAAGATGCGTGACAACCTTGGCAGCAAGAGCACCGGGGCCGGCACCGCGGCGAATGCCTTCGAGGCCTCGGCACCGTTCGATCTCAAGCAGGACGCCGGAGGTATCGTCGATATTGAATTTATGGTGCAATACGCCGCCCTGGCGTGGTCTGAAACACACCCGCCGCTGCTGCGCTGGACGGACAACATCCGCATTCTGGAAGAGCTGGAACACGAAGGGCTGATGCCTGCCGAAGACGCCAGCCTTCTGCGCGAGGTCTATAAGGCCTACCGTTCCGCCGCGCATCGGCAGGCCTTGCAGAAGGACCCGGGAGTGATACCCGGTGACCAGTTCGTGGACGAACGGCGACAGGTGATGAGGATCTGGCGTGAAATGGGGCTAACCTGAAGGGCTTGCCACACCGTGTTTTGGAGAATTCTCGAGGCGGGGAGGCGTATGCCTCCCCGGTTCGTTTTTGGAAGCCACATGAAAATTCTGATCGTTGGGCCCAGTTGGGTCGGTGACATGGTGATGGCGCAGACACTGTTTCAGTGCCTCAAGCAGCGTCACCCGCAATGCGAGATCGATGTCCTGGCGCCCGAGTGGAGCCGGCCGATTCTCGAACGCATGCCCGAAGTTCGCCAGGCCTTGAGCTTTCCGCTCGGCCACGGCGCGTTGGAGTTGGCGACCCGTCGGCGCATCGGTAAATCCCTGGCCGGCCAGTACGACCAGGCGATCCTGTTGCCCAACTCACTGAAATCGGCGCTGGTGCCGTTTTTTGCCGGTATTCCCAAACGCACCGGTTGGCGTGGCGAGTTCCGCTATGGCCTGCTCAACGACGTGCGCACGCTGGACAAAGAGCGTTATCCGCTAATGATCGAGCGCTTCATGGCCCTGGCTTACGAGCCCGGTTCTGAACTGCCCAAGCCCTACCCGCGCCCGACCCTGCAGATCGACCCGGTGAGCCGTGAAGCGGCGCTGGCCAAATTCGGCCTGGCCCTCGATCGTCCGGTGCTCGCGCTGTGCCCAGGCGCCGAGTTTGGTGAGTCCAAGCGTTGGCCATCCGAGCATTATGCGAAGGTCGCCGAGGCAAAAATTCGCGAAGGCTGGCAAGTCTGGTTGTTCGGCTCGAAAAACGATCATGCGGTCGGCGAAGACATCCGCGCCCGGTTGATTCCCGGCCTGCGTGAAGAATCCGTGAATCTGAGCGGCGGTACATCCCTGGCCGAGGCCATCGACCTGCTGTCCTGCGCCGACTCTGTGGTGTCCAACGACTCTGGACTGATGCACGTCGCGGCAGCCCTGAATCGTCCTTTGGTGGCGGTCTATGGTTCGACATCGCCGGGCTTTACCCCGCCGTTGGCCGAGCACGTGGAGATCGTGCGCCTGGGCATCGAATGCAGCCCGTGCTTTGATCGCACGTGCCGATTCGGTCATTACAACTGCCTGCGCCAATTGATGCCGCAGGCGGTGAGCGAAGCCTTGCAGCGGTTGCAGGGCACTGCGGTCGAGGTCCACTAGTTTGCGGGTTCTGCTGATCAAGACTTCTTCGCTGGGCGACGTGATTCACGCGTTGCCGGCACTGACCGACGCGGCCCGGGCCATTCCCGGCATTACGTTCGACTGGGTGGTGGAAGAAGGTTTCGCCGAGATCCCGACCTGGCACCCTGCCGTGGGCAAGGTCATTCCCGTGGCCATTCGCCGCTGGCGCAAGAATCTCTGGCAAACCATCAAGAGTGGCGAGTGGAAACGCTTCAAGCAAAGCGTTCGCGCCACCCGATACGACCTGGTCATTGATGCGCAGGGCCTCCTCAAGAGTGCGTTGCTGACTCGCTATATCAAGGCGCCGGTGGCGGGACTGGATAAAAACTCGGCGCGTGAACCGATGGCTGCGCGATTCTATGATCGACGCCTGGCGGTTGCCCGCGGTCAGCACGCGGTGGAGCGCGTGCGTCAATTGTTCGCCATCGCGCTGGGTTACGACCTGCCCAAGGGGCTGGGCGATTACGGCCTGAACGTCGAACGGCTGGTGGAGTTACCGCGCAAGAACCCGTACGTGCTGTTCCTGCATGGCACGACCTGGGATACCAAGCACTGGCCCGAAGCCTACTGGCGCGAGCTCGCCGAGCGGGTTGGTTACCTGGGTGTCGGTGTCAAGCTGGCGTGGGGCAACCCGGCGGAAAAGGCGCGTGCAGAGCGCATCGCCAAGGACATGCGCCACGTCGAAGTGCTGCCCAGACTGAATCTGGCGGGCGTCGGCAAGGTCCTGGCGGGTGCGCAAGCCTGCGTGGCGGTGGACACCGGCCTGGGCCACCTTGCCGCAGCGCTCGACGTGCCGACGCTGTCGCTGTTCGGTCCGACCAATCCGGGTCTGACCGGCGCCTATGGCAAGGCACAGATTCACATCGCCAGCGATTTCCCCTGTGCGCCGTGCCTGCAAAAAAAATGCACCTACCAACCGACGGCCGAAGATGCCCGTCGGTTTGACCTCAAGCGCGAGTGGCCGTTGTGCTTCACGCGTCTGAATCCCGAGCGTGTCGCGACCCGACTGAGCACGTTGCTACTGGCTGAGGAGCTGCGCTGATGCAATTGGCATTCGTCCTGTACAAGTATTTCCCCTTCGGCGGCTTGCAGCGTGATTTCATGCGCATTGCCCTGGAATGCCAGCAACGTGGCCACCAGATTCGCGTCTACACGCTGATTTGGGAAGGCGATATACCCCCGGGTTTTGAAGTGCTGGTGGCGCCGGTGAAGGCGTTCTTCAATCACCGGCGCAATGAAAAACTCAGTGAGTGGATGGCGGCCGACCTGGCCAAGCGCCCGGTGGATCGCCTGATTGGCTTCAACAAGATGCCCGGCCTGGACGTCTATTATGCCGCCGATGGCTGTTTCGAGGACAAGGCGCAGAACCTGCGCAACTCGCTCTACCGACGCTGGGGCCGCTACCGGCACTTCGCCGAATACGAGCGCGCCGTGTTCGCCAAGGATGCCAAGACCGAAGTGCTGATGATTTCCGAGGTCCAGCAGCCGCTGTTCATCAAGCACTACGACACACCGCTGGAGCGCTTTCATCTGCTGCCACCGGGCATTTCCCAGGACCGTCGCGCGCCGCCGAACGCCGCCGAAATCCGCGCCGATTTTCGCCGCGAATTCAGCCTGAAGGACGACGATCTGCTGATGGTGCAGATCGGCTCCGGGTTCAAGACCAAGGGCGTGGACCGCAGCCTCAAGGCGCTGGCCGCGTTGCCCGCTGATCTGAAGAAACGTACCCGGTTGTTTGTAATTGGCCAGGATGACCCCAAATTGTTCCAGATGCAGAGTGCCACGCTGGGGCTTGGCGATAACGTGACATTCCTCAAGGGGCGCAGTGATATCCCGCGTTTCCTGCTCGGCGCTGACCTGCTGATCCATCCGGCCTACAACGAAAACACCGGGACCGTCCTGCTCGAGGCACTGGTTGCCGGTTTGCCGGTGCTGGTCAGTGCGGTCTGCGGTTACGCCCATTACATTGCCGAGGCCGATGCAGGCCTTGTACTGGATGAGCCTTTCGATCAGGGGCAACTGACGCAGTATCTGACCCTGATGTTGAGCGACGCACCTGCACGGGCGGCCTGGCGCCGCAATGGTCTGGCCTTCGCGCAGACGGCCGACCTCTACAGCATGCCGCAGCACGCGGCCGATGTGATTCTGGCGGAGCACGCTTAATGAAGTTGATGCTGGCTGAACCGTTCAAAAGCCTTTGGGCCGGACGCGATCCATTCGCCGAAGTCGAAGGGCTTCAGGGCGAGGTGTACCGTGAGCTGGAAGCGCGGCGCACATTGCGTACTGAAGTGGACGGCAACGGGTTTTTCGTAAAGATTCACCGCGGCATTGGTTGGGGCGAGATTTTCAAGAATTTGCTGACCGCCAAGCTGCCGGTGCTCGGTGCCGGCCAGGAGTGGCAGGCCATTCAGCGCCTCCAGGAAGTTGGGGTGCCGACCATGACGGCTGTCGCCTACGGCGAGAAGGGCAGCAATCCGGCCGACCAGCATTCGTTCATTGTCACCGAGGAACTGGCGCCGACCATCAGTCTTGAGGACTTCAGCATCGACTGGGTCAAGCAGCCGCCAGAGCCAAGCCTCAAGCGCGCACTGATTGCCGAGGTCGCTCGTATGACCGGCATGATGCACCGCGCCGGGGTCAATCACCGCGATTGCTACATCTGCCACTTCCTGCTGCACACCGACAAACCGGTTACGCCTGAGGATTTCAAACTCTCTGTGATCGATTTGCACCGCGCCCAGACCCGCCCGGTAATTACCCAACGCTGGCGCAACAAGGATCTGGCGGCGCTGTATTTCTCGGCCCTGGACATCGGGCTGACCCGGCGTGACAAATTGCGGTTCCTCAAAGGCTATTTCCAGCAGCCGCTGCGCCAGATTCTGGCTGACGAAGCTGCATTGCTTTCCTGGCTCGACGGCAAGGCCAACAAACTCTACGTGCGCAAGCAACGATACGGGGATGCACTCTGATGTCGGGCTGGAAACTCGATCCTGCCTACAGCGATCTGGCCGAGGACTTCGGCACCCTTGAGGCGGTTTTCGCCCTCAAGGGGGAGCAGTTGACCCGCGACCCGTTGTCCGAAGTCGTCCGGGTCCAGCGCAATGGCATCAACTATTACGTCAAGCGCTACGTAGGCGCTGGCAAGGGCTTGCGTCGTTACCTCGGCAAGCCGCGGGTGAAGATGGAGTGGCAGAACCTCAAGCGTTTTGCGAAGTGGGGCATCCCAACGGCCGAAGTGGTTGCCTGGGGGCTTGAGCGGCGTGGTGCGGCCTATGATCGCGGGGCGATGATCACCTTGGAGCTGCCGCATACCGAAGACCTCAATGCCTTGGCCGAGCGCAACGATCCTAAACTGAAGGATCGCGCCTGGGTCGACCATATCAGTCGGCAATTGGCGGCCTACACCCGGACCATGCACGACAACCGCTTCACTCATAACGATCTTAAGTGGCGCAATCTGTTGGTCGATGATCAGGGGCAACTGTTTCTGATCGACTGCCCCAATGGTGATTTCTGGCGTGGTTTCTGGCTCAAATACCGGATTTCCAAGGACCTGGCGTGCCTCGACAAGGTTGCCAAGTACCATCTCTCGGCGACCCAGCGCCTGCGCTTTTACTTGCACTATCGTCAGCGTGCGCGGCTTAACGCGGCCGATAAAAAACGCATCCGGCATGTGGTGAGATTTTTTGAGGGACGCGAATGACTGATTTCCTGGCCGATGAAGACCGTGCGTTGCTGGAACGCCATGGGCTCGGCACCTTCGAAGCACTGTGGGCCAAGCAACTGGAAGCCGTGGATGAACCCAATACCGTGCGCGGTGGCTGGAGCAGTGTGTTCAGGCTGGATCTTGAAGGGCATGGTTTTTACCTCAAGCGCCAAAGCAACTATCAGATGCACACCCTGCATGCGCCTTTTGGCGAACCGAGTTTTGCCCGGGAATTTCGCAATATCAGCCGCTATGAAAAGCTCGGTATCCCGGCACTGAAGGCGGCGTTCTTCGGTGAGCGCAAGGTGGATGGCGATGTTCGAGCGGTACTGCTGACCCGCGCGCTGGACGGCTGGGATGACCTGGACTCACTGTTGCAACGCTGGCAGGACCTGAGCCCGGCGCAGCACTCGGCCATCCTCAAGGCCTGCGGGCAGCTTGCCCGGCGATTGCACGGCGCACGTCAGCTGCATGGCTGCTTCTATCCCAAGCACATATTCCTCCAGGCCACGGGCGATGGTTACAGCGCTCAATTGATCGACCTGGAGAAAACCCGTCCATTGCTGTTCGGCCATCGCGACCGGGTCAAGGACCTGGAACCGTTGACCCGCCGGGCTCGGGAATGGAGCGTGGGGCACTTGCGCGAGTTGTTGGCGGCCTACCTGGACCAATCGCAGGACAGCTCGCTGATCGACAGTTGGTTGTCGCGCCTGACCGCGCGGCGCAGTTACAAGAGGGCGGGCTGATGCGCTTGTCGCAACTCCGAACGGCCGGTCGCCAACCGACGCTGCCGCTGAGTATTTCCCTGGCGGACGCGGCTGGCCAAGCCGATTTGCAATTGTTGAGCCTGTTGAGGGTACTGCCCGGGCAGCGATACGTCGGCGCCGGGATCTGGCGTGGCCGCCCGGTGTTGGCCAAATTGCTGGTCGGCAGCAAGGCGGCCCGGCATTTTCAGCGCGAGCGCGACGGCGTGCAGTTGCTGGCGGCTCAAGGGCTGGCCACGCCGCAATTGTTGGTCGATGGCCTGAAAGAGGGCGAGGGCGGCTGGCTGCTGTTCGATTTCCTCGAAGGCGCCGACAGCCTGGGCGACGCCTGGAAAGCGGTCGAGCACCTGACGCCACTGGCGGATGAGCAGACCGCCGTGCTGGCTGAGGCACTGGGTGCTATCGGGCAGATGCACCGCAAGGGGTTGTGGCAGGAAGACCTTCACCTGGACAACCTTCTGCGCCAGGGTGGACGGTTGTATCTGATCGATGGCGCCGGCATTCGCAGTGAAAGCCCTGGCCAGCCGTTGTCGCGGCAAAAGGTCCTGGAAAACCTCGGCGTATTGTTCGCGCAACTGCCCAAGTCGCTGGAGCCGTTCACTGAAGAGCTGCTGGTGTACTACCTCCTGAGCAATGGCGAACATGCGTTGCCGATGGAAGCCTTGCAGAAGCAGATCGACAAGGTGCGTAGCTGGCGTCTCAGGGACTTCCTGATCAAGGTTGGGCGTGAGTGCACCTTGTTCAGCGTGCAGCGTGGGGCATTCGGCTTGCGGGCGATTCGCCGCGAGGAGGAAGCGGCCATGCTGCCGGTACTCGAGCAGGCTGATGCGCTGCTCGATCAGGGCCATCTGTACAAGACCGGCGGCGCGGCGAGTGTGGGAAAAGTCGAGACGGACGGCCGGACGCTGGTCATCAAACGGTACAACATCAAGGGTTTTGCCCACTGGCTCAAGCGCTTCTGGCGGCCTAGTCGCGCGTGGCATTCCTGGCGCGAAGGCAATCGACTGGCGTTCCTGGGGATCGCCACGCCAAAACCCCTGGCAGTCCTGGAAAAGCGCTTCTTATGGTTGCGCAGTCGGGCTTACCTGGTGACCGAGCACCTGCCGGGGCCGGACATCATCGAGCGATTTGCGCCTTACGTCGAGAATGGCGAAGCGCCCGAAGCCGAACTGGCGGCGTTGGATCACCTGTTCGCCGAACTGATTCGCGAGCGGATCAGCCACGGTGATTTCAAGGGTCACAACCTGTTCTGGCAGCAGGATCGCTGGGCACTGATCGATCTCGATGCCATGTGTCAGCATACTTCGCGCAGCAGCTTTGCCCCCGCCTATGCGCGGGATCGGGCGCGGTTCATGCGTAACTGGCCTGAGCAGAGTGCGTTGTATCAGGTCATTGATCAGCGGCTGCCCAGGGACATCCCCAGCGCCAGCTGAAAACGCGAGGGCGAGCCTGCTCGCGTTGGCTGCCTTCCGGGCTGTGAAGCTCGGAAGGCAGGTTGATGTGAACTCTCCTACAGGCGCCGTCGCCCTTCATGAACTGGGCGTCCCATGGTCACGATGCTAGCTTGCCGGATGTTCTCGGAGGGCAAGATTTGACTATCAAAATGGCTATCACGCTTGGCATCTGCTCGCTGGTGCTGTCGGGCTGCGGGACCGCACTTACGGTTATGCAAAATGAGGAGGATGCAGCGCGTGGCCTGAGGAAGCACAAGACCTACTGCCCGTCGATCCCGCGCATCTATAGCGGGCTGTCCTATGATTTCTGTGTCTTGAATGCGCCGCCAGAACCCGGCGGCTATCTCGCCTCGTTTGTGCTGCTGGATCTGGCGCTGTCCGGAGTAGGTGACACGGTCGTTCTGCCCTACACCATTTATCGGCAGGTGATCGATGGCAACATCGGCATCTACTGGCGAACCACACCCCGATGACGGGCCTCTGTATACCACTGACAACCCGGTGGGTCATTCCTGCCATCTTTTACGCTATAATCCCGCCCTTTAGCTGTCTCTCGCCCCTTGCGAGGGCACATCCATTTTGAGGCGCGTTGCGCCTGCATGCAGACTTAAGAGGCTAGACCCCTGTGGCATTGACGATTCTTGGCCTGTCCGGCGCCCTTAGCCATGATCCTTCCGCAGCCTTGTACATCGACGGCAAGCTGGTCGCGGCAGCTGAGGAAGAGCGCTTCGTACGCGATAAACATGCAAAGAACCGCATGCCCTACGAGTCGGCGAAATTCTGCCTTGAACAGGCCGGTATCAAGCCCTCCGACGTTGACGTGGTGGCAATCCCGTTCGCCCCGATCAGCCTGTTCGGCAAAGCTCGCTGGCACTACGCCAAGCGTTACTGGTATGCACCGGATCGTGCACTCGATGCGATCCTGATGGGCAACCGTCGCTATAAACGCTATCGCAACAAGATCGTCTGGTGCCTCGAGCAACTGGGTTTCGATCCGAAGAAAATCAAGATCGAGCCGGTTGAACATCACCTCGCTCACGCCTCCAGTGCTTACCACTGCTCCGGCTTCAAGGAGAAAACCGCGATCCTGGGGATCGACGGCAAGGGCGAGTACGCCACGACCTTCTTCGGATACGGCGAAAACGGCAAGATCCACAAGATCAAGGAATTCTTCGATCCGGACTCCCTCGGCGGTCTGTACGGCGCGATCACCGAGTTCCTCGGTTTTGAAATGCTCGACGGCGAATTCAAGGTCATGGGCATGGCGCCGTACGGCGATGCCAGCAAATACGATTTCTCGCGCCTGGCCTCCTTCGAAAACGGCGAGTTGGTGATCAACACCGACTACGCCAACGTCATCGGCCTGCGTCGCTATAAAGAGAAGGGCAAGGGGTTCTACTTCTCGCCGAAATTGATCGAGTGGCTGGGTCCCAAGCGCGAAGGCGACATCGCCGACGAGCCTTACATCCACTACGCTGCGAGCATGCAGGCACTGTTCGAAAAACTCGCGCTGCAGATGATCGATCACTACCTGGGCGACGTGCTCAAGGAAACCGGCAAGCTGGCCTTCGCCGGTGGCTGTGCGTTGAACGTCAAGCTGAACCAGAAAATCATTGCTCGCCCTGACGTCAAGGAACTGTTCGTCCAGCCAGCGTCCGGCGATGCCGGCACCGCGGTCGGCGCGGCCGCCTACGTGTCGCACGCCCGTGGCGTGCCGGTCGAGAAGATGGAGCACGTCTACCTCGGCCCGTCGTACAGCAACGAAGACGTGATTGCCGCGTGCGCCCGTCATGCCGACAAGCCGAAATGGCGCAAGCTCGACAACATGCCTGCGCAGATTGCCAAGATCATGGTAGACGGCAACCCCGTGGCCTGGTTCCAGGGTCGCATGGAGTTCGGTCCGCGCGCGTTGGGCGGACGTTCCATCATCGGTTGCCCGAGCGTGGCGGGTGTGGCTGACCGTATCAACCACCAGATCAAGTTCCGCGAGCGCTGGAGGCCTTTCTGCCCGTCGATGCTCGACACCGTTGCCCCGCAGATGATCAAGGTCGATCACCCGGCGCCGTTCATGACCTTCACCTTCGAAGTGGCTGAAGAGTGGAAAACCCGAGTGCCGGAAGTCGTTCACGAAGACGGCACTTCCCGCGCCCAGGTGCTCAAGCGCGAGTACAACCCGCGCTACTACGACATGATGAAGGCGCTGGAAGACCTGACCGGCAACGGCGTGTCGCTGAACACCTCGCTCAACCGCCGTGGTGAGCCCATGATCTGCTCGCCGACGGATGCCCTGAACATGTTCTTCGGTTCCGACCTACAGTATCTGATCATGGAGGACATTCTCGTGGTCAAAGAGGGTGCGGACGCCTATGACACGCTCGGCTGAACGCCATGTGCTGCAGTTCTGCCACGGCTATGACGGTCCGTTCCTGGACTGCGCCCGGCAGTATGCCAGCCTGTTCGCGGGGACCGGTTATCGAGTCACCACGGTGTTTCTCACCGGGGTGGCCGATGCACAAGTCGCCGCGAGCTGTGCGTCGGACGAAGTGTTATTCATGGAGTACAGCTCCAGGGCCATTCGTGGCCTGAAGCTGGGCGCCATCGGCGATCTGCGCAAGATCGCCGCTTCGCGCAACTTCAGTTTCTGCATCGCACACCGATTCAAGCCGATCTACATTGCCCTGCTGGGCACATCGTTGTCAGTCATTGGCGTTCATCACGCGTTTGATGACTATGAGCGCCCTGGCCGTCGGTTCTTCGCGAATTTCTTCCGCAAACGCCTGAGCCTGCTCGGGGTTTCCGATGCCGTACGCGACGACATCCGCCGTTGCCTGCCGAAATGGCCGGCGGCACGGATCCAGACGCTCTACAACCGCATCAACGTACAAGATCTCCAAGACGATCACGTCTCCGTCCGCGAGGCTCGGGAAACCCTCGGTCTGTCGATGGATGCGTGGATTATCGGCAACGTGGGGCGACTGCATCCGGACAAGGATCAGGCCACGCTGCTGCACGGTTTTGCGGCGGCATTGCCGGGATTGCCGGCCAACAGTCAGTTGGTGATTCTGGGGATCGGGCGACTGGAGCAGGAGCTCAAGGCCATGGCCCGTGAGCTGGGGATCGGTGATCGTGTGCTGTTCCTTGGCCAGGTGCCCGAAGCCCGGCGTTTTTTCCGGGCCTTCGATGTCTTTGCCCTGACCTCCGATCACGAACCGTTTGGCATGGTGTTGCTCGAAGCCATGGCGGCAGGCCTGCCGTTGCTGGCCACCGCCTGCGGCGGCGCCAGGGAGGTGGTCGAAGGCGTCGGCATTCTGTTCCCGTTGGGTGATACCGAACGTCTGGCCCAGGGGCTGCAACACCTGGCTGCGATGGATGACCAGCAGCGGCGCCAGTGCGCCGAACTGATGCTGGAGCGCCTGCGAGAGCGATTCTCCGACCGCGCGGTGCGAGATGCATTCTGGCATCTGCCCAATGTCACGGAACTGGCGGCGAGGGGTTGATGCTCAACCGATTTCAAGGATGGCGCGAGCGTGGTTGGTCGGTGGTCGATGCCCCGACCTACGAGCAGGCCTGGCAACGATACGGCGGCAGTGTTGCGACCCACCCCCTGGTGGTCGAGCGTCTGGCCGGGTTGGCCAACATCCCCGTACGTTATCTGGCGTGGGCGCCAAACGGCGATGTGCAGGCGGCCATTGCGACTTGGGGCCGCGATCTTGCCCTGTCCAAGGACGTGCTCAAGCGTAACGGCAAGAAGGGGCTGTTCGACCTCGGCAATGCCGAAATCATCCTGCCTGCTGCCGTTGATAGCCAGGCACCACTGCGCCATCGCGCCCGTTATCTGTCTGCGCTGAATGAAGGTCGCTTCAGCGGTATCAAGCTGCAGGCCGAACAGTTGGCCATGGCGCGCACGCCTGAAGAACTGTCCAAGAAGTTTCGCTACAACCAGCGGCGCGAGTTGCGTTTGCTGGAGGAGGCGGGTGGTGTGGTGCGTCCGGTCAGCGAGTTTTCCAGCGCCGAGCTGGCTGCCATCTACTGTGATCTGTTCCTGCGCCGCTGGGGATTCCCGGCGACTGGCGCTGAGCGCATGGCCGAGGTGGTCGAGTTATTGCGTGAGCTGCTGATCGGCTCGGTGATTTTCCTTAACGATGCACCCATTGCCATTCAATTGGTGTATCGCGTTGAAGCGCCGCAATGGATCAGTGTCGAGTACATCAACGGCGGCGTCGATCCGCAGACCCGTGAATTCAGCCCCGGTAGCGTCTTGAGCTTCCTCAATACCCAGAGTGCCTGGGAGCACGCTCGGGCGCTGGACAAGCCCCTGCGCTTTTCCTTTGGTCGTGCGGACCGTGAATACAAGGACCGCTGGTGTAATCCTGTGCCGGTCTTTACCGTATGAGTGCGCCCATGAGTCGCAAACAACAACTGCTCAAGCGTCACCGGCGCAACAAACGCATCGGCCTGCTGATTGCCCTGGTGCTGCTGATTGCAATCGGTGTGCTGGTGGCCTGGTGGCTACCGCTGGTGCTGGCGATAGTGAGCTGGATCGCACACGAGGCCTGGTTTGCCGACCATCTGTTCTACTCGCCCAGGGACGATTACGCCTACAGCTTCCCGCCTTACACGCCGCAACCCAGGGTTCACCTGGACGGTGAGCGTCTGCGCCTGGATGATGGAGTCATGCTGGTCGATGACGCGACCCTGATCCTGGCAGTGCAAATCAAAAGCAGCTGGCTGGGGCGCTTTTTCGACCCGGCCGTGGAGTTGTCCGGTGGCGATCACGCCGATTGGCAGACGTTCGAGCGGGGTGCGAATGGGCTGCGCTACCTCAACCTGAGTGGTCAGGCGCAGGTGCTGTCCCGGGGTGACCTGCGCCTGCGCGGGCGCTTTTGCCGGGTGTCTGGCGAGCCGGTGCTCTGGGCCTTCGAACAACCGGACTACCGTCGTCACCGGGTGATGGTCATCGCCCCTCATGCCGATGACGCCGAACTGGCGGCTTATGGTTTGTACAGCCAGGCCGACGAAGCCTGGATCGTGACCCTGACCGCAGGCGAAATCGAAGCACAACATTATCAACAGATGGGCCTGGATCCGGTTGAAGCCGCGCGGCTCAAGGGGCGACTGCGCGCCTGGGACAGCATCGCCGTGCCGCGCTGGGCGGGTGTACCCCAGGAACATTGCGTACAGCTGGGCTATTTCTGCCTGCAACTGGCGGCCATGCGAGATGCCCCGTCGCAGCCGATGGGGTCGCGCGAAGCACAGATGCACGACACCCGGTTGTTCCGTCAGTTGAACCCCTTCGCTCTGCCGGGCGATGCCGATGGCGCACCGACGTGGAACAATCTCGTGGCCGACCTGCGCGAGTTGCTGTTGCGGGCACGGCCGGAAGTGATCGTGCTGCCACACCCGACACTCGATCCGCACCCTGATCACATTTGTGCTCAGCAGGCGGTGCTCGAGGCCCTGCACGGCCTGCAATGGCAGCCGACGACATTGCTCGGTTATGCCAACCACCTGCACGACAATGACCGTTGGCCCATGGGAGATACCGGTCACGGCATCGCATTGCCGCCGGTGTTCGATTCGGCGATCGTGATGCAGCCTTATTGCCTGCCAGTGCCCGTTCCACTTCAGCGTGATAAAGCCATGGCGCTGGCAATGATGCACGACCTGCAGCCACGCATGCCGTTCAAGCGCCGCCTGAGGCGGTTGATACAGCGATTACTGGCCAGTAGAGTGCCGCCCACCTATGGAGAGAATGAGTTCTTTCGCAAGGCGGTCCGGCGCCACGAGCTGCTCTGGCTTCTGAAGCATGGCGAGCCATCCGGGCCCCAGAATTGAACTACAACCCTGCCTGTAAAAGGCAGTGTTCCCAGTATTTACAGTGAGTTTTCCGTGATCAATCCATGCCCGCGTATTTTGTTCCTGATGCCCTATTTCGGGCGCTGGCCTTTCTGGATGCCGTTTTTCCTGGAGAGCTGCCGACGCAATCCTGATATCGACTGGCTGTTCTTCAGTGACTGCGGGGTTCCTGACAACCTGCCGCCCAACGTCACCATCGAGTGCATGACATTCAGCGATTACTGCGGCCTGGTGTCCCAGCGCCTGGAAATCGATTTTGCACCGACCCAGGCCTACAAGTTGTGTGACATCCGCCCGGCGTTTGGGCTGATCCATGCCGATCGCCTGGAAGGTTATGATTTCTGGGCATTTGGCGATATCGACCTGGTGTACGGCGATCTGCGCAGTTACTTCACGGCGGATCGGCTCGCTTCCTATGACCTGTATTCGACCCACGAGCGGCGAGTGGCGGGGCATCTGTGCCTGATCCGAAATTCCGAGCGAAAACGTCAGTTGTTCAGGCAGATCGAGGATTGGCAGGCGCGATTTACTGACCAGAAGCACCACGCCCTGGACGAAGGTGCTTTCAGCCGGATTTTCCTCTGGCGCAAGAATTTCCCGGAACCCTTGTTCAAGTTGGTGGGCAAGTTCAACCCGTGGCGCCGCCGAAGCGAGTTCACCGAGGCTTTCAGTACGCCGGGCGGTTGCATCAAGTGGCACGACGGGACGGAAAACTTCCCGCGCCGGTGGTTCTGGCGTAACGGCACGTTGACCAACGATCGCGATGGCGAGCGTCAGTTTCCGTACTTCCATTTCGTCTGCTGGAAGCGCAACGAATGGCCGCAGTTACCAGAACCGGATCCGGCAGAGATCAAGCGCCTGGCCGCCGAACCTGCCTGGATAATCGACGAAACCGGCTTTCACCGGGGCGCGTTATGAGTCAACGGTTGAAAGTGCTGCAGTTGCAGCCTGACTACAACGTCAAAGCCCATGATTTCGCCGACCTGGCCGAACAGATCGTCAAGGCTTTGCCGGGCGATCGCTATGAAGTGACCGCGGCCTTCCTGCGGGGCAAGCCCGGACCGGGTGAGGCGGTGAGTCGTGCTGCACACTCGGTGTACTTCGAGTTTTCCGACAAGTCGCTCAAGGGCATGCGCATACGTGCCATGTGGCGGCTGTACCAGTTTTGCCGCAAAGAAAAATTCGATGTGGTGATCTGCAACCGTTTCAAGCCGGTGAACATGATGCTGGCGCTCAACCGCTGGCTGAAGGTGCCGCTGTGCATCGGCATCTCCCACGGTTTTGGCGAGTACGACCGGTTTTACCGGCGTCGCCAGACCCAGCGCCTGATCGATCATCACTGGCGTTTCGTCGGAGTGTCGCCGGCAGTCAAGCAGTACCTGTTGGACTGCGACTGCGGTTTCACTGACCAGAACACCTGGGCCATTACCAATGCGATCGACATCGACCAGGCTGAAGGTTTGCAGCACAGCCGCGAGCGTGCCCGGGAAATGCTCGGCATCGATCCTTCGGTACGCTTGATCGGTGCGCTGGGTCGGCTGGTGCCGGTCAAAGGGCACACCTACCTTTTACAAGCGTTCGCGGCACTCAAGGACAAATACCCCGACACCCAGCTGGCGATCATTGGCGCAGGTCGCGAAGAGTCGCGCCTGGCGGCCGAGATCGAGCGTCTGGGGCTGACCGGACGTGCGCATTTGCTGGGTTTCAAGGAAAACGCCCTGCAGTATGTTCGCGCCTTCGATATCTGGACAATGCCCTCGCTGGCCGAGGGGCTCGGGTTGGCGCTGCTCGAAGGTATGAGCGGGCACCTTCCGGTCATCGCCTCGAACGTGCCCGCGATGCTGCCCCTGATCCAGGGGGCGGGCGGTCTGGCAATCACCCCCAAAGATGTGCCGAGCCTGGTCGCAGCACTGGATAGCTATCTCGCATTGTCAGATGACGATCTCAGGGCCAAAGGTGAGCAGGCCTATCGCTATCTTCAGGAGCAACACGATATCGAGGTGTTCCGCCAGGAATACCTGAATCTGATCGACACTGGCTTGAGCCAGGCCCGCAAGGAGCAGTCATGAACGACGCACAACCCATCGTCACGGTCATCATCGCGTCGTACAACCACGGGCGTTACATCGAGGACAGCATTCTCAGTGTGCTGAATCAGACCTACCCCAATATCGAGCTGCTGGTGGTCGATGATGGCTCCAGTGATGACAGCGTCGAGCGGATCAACGCCTTGCAGGCGCTACACGGTTTCGATTTCCGTGTGCAACAGAATCAGGGGCTGACCAATACCCTTAACGGCGCCATTGCGCGGGCAAAGGGTAGTCTGATCGTGCCCTTCGGTTCCGATGACATCATGTTGCCCGAGCGCATCGCCATCCAGGTGGCGCATATGGACGGCAAACCGGAGGTCGGCATTTGCGCCGGGAATATCGAGCTGATGGACGCTGAAGGGGTCGCGTACCCGGAATCACGTCAGCGCCGCGATGTGCCGTTTCGTCGTCTGGACTTCGATGACATGTTCCTCGAACGCAAGCCTTATCCGCCGGCGCCGACCCTCATGATCCGTCGCGAGGCCCTGGAGAAAGTCGGTGGCTTCGATCCGACGATTCGCCTGGAGGATTTGCTGATCGAACTGAAAGTGACCCATGCCGGGTATTTTATCGATGGTTTGAACGTGCTGATGGCGCGCTATCGCAAACACGCCACAAACTCCTACAAGAACCACCGCTTCATGATCGACAATATCCTGCGCACCTACGCTCTGTTCAGCGATCACCCGATGTACGAGTTCGTGCGTTACCGCTTCCTGAGTTCGATGTTCCTGAAAACGGCCAACCGCGACCGTACGCTGGCGCGCGAACTGCTGGCGCAGATTCCGTTCAAGGCGTGGAACAAGAAGACCTGGCGCGGGCTGGGGCGCTTGTACTTTTCACCGCTGGAGAAGGATTAAGCCCGCACCGGCAGGTGCGAGCCTTCATCCTGCGGCTGTCTCATCGGGCGGATGAGGCAGTCGCAAGCACCTGTTTATGCAGGGTGTCCACGGCCGACGGCGAGGCTGTCACGGCATACCCTTGCAGCAGCGCCTGCAAATGCTCTTCGAACAGCCAGCGTCGATCGACGGTGTAGCGCTGCATATGGCGCAGGTTGCGCTGGCGCAGCGACAGGCTCAGTGATGACGGGAAGATGCGCAGGTCGGCGACGTCGATCAGGCCGAATTCTCCATCCTCCAGAACCAGCACGTTACCCAGGTGCAGCGAGCGGAAGTACACCCCTTGCTCGTGGAGTTGCGCCATGAACTTGCCAAAGCGCTCCACCAGCGCCTGACGCACTTCCGGTGCTGTGATTCCTTGGAGTACCTGGCGCAGGGTGTGACCCGGCAGGGGCGTGTAATGCACGGCACTGCTGCCATCCTCCAGGCGATAAAGCTCCAGAATCCGTGGCGTCGGGAAACCCATGTTGCGCAGCCGCTCGCTGTTGACAGCAAAGCGTTCGGAATAGGCATTGAAGCTGCCCGAGGTGTACCAGCGCCGGGGCCGGAACAACTTCAGGAAACTGCCATCGACCAGGCGCAGCACTTTTGGCCCCAAGCCATCTTCTTCGATAATCCGGGCGTCGGCGCTCATCGCTTCCAGGGCTGGCTGGGTCAGGCGCTTCACGGACATCGTCAGCAAGCGACCGGCAAGCTGGTTGATGCTCAAAGCGGCAATCAGTGCCAAGGGAATCCATAGCAGGAACCAGTGCTCCTTGGGCCGGGAAAGAATTCCGCCGCCTTCGGTGAGGCCGCCGCCGATACCGAACACCAACCAGGTCGACGCAATGATGAGCAGTGGTTGCAAGCGTTGGCGCCAACTGCTCAGCAACGCCCAGGCTTGAACGAACAACCAGGGAATGAAACCGATAATACCGACGTAATACAGCACGCCGAGGGCGAAGTTGTGTGGCTCTGCCAGCGTGTAACCCAAGCCGACATCGACCTCCAGGCTGGCATCGTAGCCATGGCCAAGCCATGGTCGTTCGGCGATTTTGTGCAGGACGAACTGCCAGATTTCGAAACGGTAGGAATTGCCTCGATCAAGGATCATGCTCGAGAAAAGCACCAGCACTGCCGCACCCCCGACGCCCATGAGACCCAGCAGCAGGATCGAGCGACGGTTCCAGCAGATGAAGCTCAGCCACAATGCCGCCAGCGTCAGGCCGACCAAGGGGGTACGGGAGCCGGTCGCAATGACCGCCGCGAACATGACTGCCATGGCGGGGATACTCAGCCAGAGTATCTGTGGGCGTTTACACGTCATGCTCAAGCTGAGCCAGTAGGCGCAGAAGAAGGCGAACAGGTGCGAGCTCAACAGCGGGTTATCGAACGCGCCTCCGCCAATCAGGCGCAAACCCGGTGCGTAAATCCCGGCAAACACGTACAGGTAGCAGATTGTCGCGATCAGCCCCACGATCGCGGCGCTGAACAGCAGCGGTTGGATGACTTCGCTGCGATGGCGAATCAGCAGGTAGCAACCTGCAAACAACATCAGCAAATGCAGGGGCGGCTTGAGTTTGCCGGAGAACCCGTCATCGCCAGGGCTCCAGGCAAGGCTGATCAACGCCCAGGCGGCAAACAGCAACACCGCGATAAAGATCGGATCGCGCAGCAGTTCCCTGAGCTCGCGCGGACGCATGCACAACGCAATCAATGTCGGGATGCTGAACAACCCGTAGTAGAGCTTGTGAAGCAGGCTGCGATCCGGCAGGAAAAACATCGAGCACAAAAGCAGAAAATAGCCCGCAGGAAGAATCCAGAGGCAGATGAAGTCGAAGACTCGATTGGGGGTACTGCTCAAACCACTGAGTTGCATGTTGGAAAATTCAATCCTGAAGTTGATCGGCCAATCCGATGGTGGCCTTATGATACTGTTTGCGTCGTCTAACAATAACAGCCTTTATGCGATTGCCAGAACCCTGAGGAAGCTGTGCTAAAGTCAGCGTCCTTTTTATCGACATTCGCGTGATATGACCGACTCCAGTCTCTACGCAAGCCCTTCGAGCTTGAAAATCTATTTCCGCCTGCTGGGTTACGTCCGGCCCTACATCAGCCTGTTCCTGATCAGCATCGTCGGTTTTCTGATTTTCGCCTCGACGCAGCCAATGCTCGGGTACATCCTCAAGTATTTCGTCGATGGCCTGTCCAATCCCGAGGCGGTGCTGTTTCCCAGCGTGCCTTACCTGCGCGACCTTCAACTGCTGCAAGCCGTGCCGTTGCTGATCATCCTGATCGCCGCCTGGCAGGGGCTGGGATCTTATCTGGGCAACTACTTCCTGGCCAAGGTTTCGCTCGGGTTGGTGCACGACCTGCGTGTGCAGTTGTTCAATAACCTGTTGGTGCTGCCGAACCGATATTTCGACAAGCATAACTCGGGTCACCTGATTTCCCGCATCACCTTTAACGTAACAATGGTTACAGGGGCGGCAACAGATGCGATCAAGGTCGTAATCCGTGAGGGTATGACGGTTATCTTCCTGTTTGCCTCGTTGCTGTACATGAACTGGAAGTTGACCCTGGTGATGGTCGCGATCCTGCCACTGATTGCGTTCATGGTGGGCAACGCGAGCAAGAAATTCCGCAAGCAGAGCAAGAAGATCCAGGCCGCCATGGGCGATGTCACGCACGTGGCGTCGGAAACCATCCAGGGTTATCGCGTGGTGCGCAGTTTCGGCGGGGAAGTCTACGAAGAGAAACGCTTCCTCAATGCGAGCCAGGGCAATACCGACAAGCAACTGCGCATGACCCGCACGGGTGCCATTTATACGCCGCTGCTGCAGTTGGTGATTTATAGCGCGATGGCGGTGCTGATGTTCCTGGTCCTGTACCTGCGGGGCGATGCTTCCGCCGGTGACATGGTGGCCTATATCACCCTGGCCGGCCTGCTACCCAAACCGATCCGCCAGTTGTCGGAAGTCAGTTCGACCATTCAGAAAGGCGTCGCCGGTGCCGAAAGTATCTTCGAGCAACTGGACGTTGAACCGGAAATCGATACCGGGACCATTGAACGTGATGCCGTTACCGGTCGTCTGGATGTTCGTCATCTGAGCTTCACGTACCCGGGCACCGAGCGCCAGGTGCTCGACGACATCAGTTTTTCCGTCGAGCCAGGGCAAATGGTCGCGCTGGTGGGGCGCTCGGGCAGTGGCAAGTCGACCCTGGCCAACCTGATCCCGCGGTTCTATCACCATGACAAGGGCGAGATCCTGATCGATGGTGTCGAGGTCGAGCAGTACAAGTTGCTCAACCTGCGCAGACACATTGCCCAGGTGACCCAGCATGTCACCCTGTTCAGCGACACGGTGGCCAACAATATCGCCTATGGCGATCTGGCTGGCGCACCCCGTGAAGACATCGAAAAGGCTGCGAAAGATGCCTATGCCATGGACTTCATTGCACAATTGCCCCAAGGCCTGGACACCCAGGTCGGTGAGAACGGCGTGTTGCTGTCTGGTGGCCAGCGCCAGCGTCTGGCGATCGCCCGGGCGTTGCTGAAGAATGCACCGCTGCTGATTCTCGACGAGGCGACTTCGGCCCTGGACACCGAATCGGAGCGACACATCCAGGCGGCACTGGATCAGGTCATGAAGGGACGAACGACGCTGGTCATCGCTCACCGTTTGTCGACTATCGAGAAAGCCGATCTGATCCTGGTCATGGACCAGGGCCAGATCGTCGAGCGGGGTACGCACACCGAACTGCTGGCTCAGAATGGTTACTACGCCCGCTTGAATGCCATGGGGCTCGATGCCCCGGCAGAAAACATCGCGTGAGCCTTGCGCGGTCAATCATGTAGGTAACTGTCTGGAAAGATCGCAGCCTGGGGTCATCAACCCTGAACAGGCTGCGATCTTTCATTTTTGCTCCTCGGAGGCGTGCCATGCGCCGGCCCCGCACCAACCCTGTGCTAATATCCCGCCCTTGTTCATTTTGTATGTGGGATGCTCCATGAAGTTGTCCATGCCGCGATTCGATGTAGCCCCAGTATTGGTGGTCGGCGATGTCATGCTCGACCGCTACTGGCATGGCGGGACCTCACGGATCTCCCCTGAGGCACCGGTTCCGGTGGTCAAGGTCGAGCAAATCGAGGATCGCCCGGGCGGCGCTGCGAACGTTGCCTTGAACATTGCCGCGCTGGGCGCACCCGCCTCGCTGGTCGGTGTGACTGGCGACGACGAAGCCGCCGACAGCCTGGCCAATAGCCTCAAGGGTGCTGGCGTGCGAGCGATGTTCCAGCGTATTGCGCATCAGCCGACCATCGTCAAACTGCGGGTCATGAGCCGTCATCAGCAATTGCTGCGCATCGACTTCGAAGAACCGTTCGCGACCGACGCCCTGGCGCTGGGCGACCAGGTCGGCGAATTGCTGGAAGGCATCAAAGTGCTGGTGCTGTCCGACTACGGCAAAGGCGCGCTTAAAAATCACCAGGTGCTCATCCAGGCCGCTCGTGCCCGTGGCATCCCGGTGCTGGCCGACCCGAAGGGCAAGGATTTCTCGATCTACGGTGGCGCCAGCCTGATTACCCCCAACCTCAGCGAATTCGAAGCGATCGTCGGCCGTTGCGTCGATGAGCACGACTTGGTGAATAAAGGCGCTCAGTTGATGCATGACCTCGAGCTGGGTGCTCTGCTCGTGACCCGGGGCGAACATGGCATGACCCTGTTGCGCCCGGATCATCCGGCGCTGCACCTGCCGGCGCGCGCGCGGGAAGTGTTCGACGTGACAGGTGCCGGCGATACGGTGATCTCCACTTTGGCGGCGGCGATTGCGGCCGGTGAAGAACTGCCCCACGCGGTGGCGTTGGCCAACCTGGCGGCAGGCATCGTCGTCGGCAAGCTCGGTACGGCGGCCATCAGTGCTCCGGAACTGCGTCGGGCCATTCAGCGTGAGGAAGGTTCCGAGCGCGGTGTGCTCGGCCTCGAGCAACTGCGACTGGCGGTTGACGACGCTCGCGCTCACAAGGAGAAGATCGTCTTTACCAACGGTTGCTTCGATATCCTGCATGCGGGGCACGTGACCTACCTTGAGCAGGCACGGGCACAGGGTGATCGCCTGATCGTTGCCGTAAACGACGATGCGTCGGTCAGTCGCCTGAAAGGTCCGGGGCGGCCGATCAATAGCGTCGACCGGCGCATGGCGGTGCTGGCGGGGCTCGGTGCGGTAGACTGGGTGATCAGCTTTTCTGAGGGTACTCCGGAAAATCTGCTGCGCGAGGTCAAGCCGGACGTGCTGGTCAAGGGCGGCGATTACGGCATCGACCAGGTGGTCGGCGCGGACATCGTGACGGCCTATGGTGGAGCGGTAAAGGTACTGGGGTTGGTGGAAAACAGCTCGACAACGGCGATTGTCGAGAAGATCCGCAGCCATTGAACAAGATTAAAAGTTCCCGTTCCTGTCTGAGCATGAGCGGGTTTAATTGTGAGGGGCTGACCGCACCGATGAAGTTCGTTGGTAATCTCTCAATGCTTTTGCTTGCTTTTTCTCAGTGGTAAAAGATTGATGAAAGTCATGCTTCTGGTTATGGCCGAGCAGCGCGTCATTCTGGACCGCCTGTATGAAATCGTGCAGCAGAACTGCGACGAGTGCGTGGTCTATCGGCTAAGCAAAAAACAGCAGATGAACCTGGGGCCGTTTCTCGCATCTGTCAATTATCAGGCGTTCGACCGGGTTGTCATCTTCTCCAGGGTCAAGCGGCTGGTCCCACAACTCAGGGTGTTGAGGTGCATTCCCGGCCTGATATTTCTTGAGCACGATGCTTATCAGAACTACATGCCCGAAAGTAAGTATCAAGGGGTTTACTCACGTCTGTACAGTCGTTTGCCCAGTTCGCGTGCGCTGGTGTCCGGCGCGGTAGTGGCGCGTCGGATGCGATCGGAAGATATTGATGCCGTGTTCGTTTCAAAGGGATATGACGAACAGATGTTGCATAACACGGGAAGTGTGCGGGATATCCCCGCTGGCTTCCTGGGTAGCCTGAAAAGTACCGAGTATTCCCAGCGCAAGGCACTGCTTGAAGTGCTCGCCCGGCGTACCGGCATGTTGGTGACCCGCACCAAGTCGGGTGCTGAGTACCTGGAAATGCTCAATCGCATCAGGATCTTCGTGAGTGCCGACATCGGCATGAATGAATTCATGATCAAGAACTTCGAAGCGATGGCTTGTGGGTGTGTTCTGCTGGCATGGAGCCAGGGCGAAGAAGACCAATTGCTCGGCTTTGAGGATATGCACAACACGGTGTTCTACCGCTCCGAAGAGGAAGCGGTGGAAAAACTCAGGTTGCTGCAAAGTGACCCGGAACTGACGGCGCGGATTGCCAGTAACGGACAGGCATTTGCCGAAAGCCGGTATTCCTTCGCTCGGGTGGGCCGTACGCTCGCGACCGAAATCCAGCGTGAAATGCGCCCTTGGCAGCCTCCGTCGGCATTCACGCGTTTATGGGTCAAGGTGCGTTACGGTATGCAGGTCCCGTTGCAGTGATGGCCGACAGCCAACCGCCACACGATGACCACATGGCGCTGGATGCTCTGCCCGGTGGGCACCAGTCCATTCCCGATGGGTTGCCTCAGGCGCTCCAGGAGTGTCTGCGCAAAGCGGCTCGGGTGGTGCTATTGGCCAACAATCCCGCCATCAGCCAGGACGATTTCCAGGCATTGGACATCGGCGCTGACGATGTCGTCGTCAGCTTCAATAAATGTGTCCTGGCGACGCTGCTTACGCCACGCAGCGTCAATCTGTTCGTACACGGGTTCAACGCACCGGACGCCTATTTTTTCGGCCTTCCTTATGGGCCAGGGGTGCAACGAATCCTGGATCACCCTGATGCGCGTTGTTTCACCCTGCTGGTCGGGTGCACGGGGCAGATGTGCCCATTGCCTGGGGTGGCCCTCTTTTGGGAGCGGATTCCGTTGCCGGCCTTGTGGAACTACCCCGTCGATCGTCCGGACGGCAAGCGTTACGTCGGACCAACCACTGGCTTCAATGTGTTGGTATTGCTGGATTGGTTGCGCGCCCAGGCGGGTTACGACTTTCAACTCGTGACCCTGGGCTTTTCCAATGAGGCGGGCAAACGTTGGGGCGGGCATGCCTGGGATTATGAGCGTGACTGGTTGCAGCGGTCGGGTGTGACGGCGATACCGCTGCGGCCTCGCCGGTGGTGGCGGAAACTGTTCGGTCGAAGGTGACTGCGGGACGATTGTCTGCCGGGCAACAAGATCAAATTTAAAGGGGTGCTGTCGAGTGTTGAATATTGCAGTGGCTTTTTTTGGTATCCCTAGAAATTCGCAGGTCTGCTTTCCTTCCATTCAAGAAAACGTCCTTTCGCGGCTGCCTTCGAACAGCAATGTGAAGTGTTTTTACCATCTTTATGAAATCAACGAAGTGCAGAACTCGCGCTCGGGCGAACAGGGAGAGTTGAAGGCCGACAACTACGAGCCCTTCAAGTCCATGACCGGACAACTGACTTCAACCGATGGCGTGCTTGAGCGCTGGGATTTCGAAAAAGTGAAAGCGCTGGGCGATACCTGGGCGGATGATTATGCCTCGCTTCGCAACCTGATCTTCCAGCTCAATTCGCTGCACACGGTCACGACGATGATGGAGTCCTTCAAACCGGATTTCGTGGTCTTCGTGAGACCGGATATCTGCTTTCACACCGCACTGCCCACGTATGTGTTCAAGCGTGAGCAAGCCCGGCGGCTCAATTGCTACATTCCGGACTGGCAATGGTGGGGCGGGGTCAATGATCGTTTTGCCATTTGTGGGCGTGACACTTACGCCGCTTACGGCAAAAGGATCGAGAAAATTTTTGAGTTCACTCAGGTGACGGGCAGGAAACTGCACTCCGAGCGCCTGCTCAAGTTCGCTTTGCAGCAGGCCGGGGCCAGGATTTGCACCCTGGACACCCAAGCCTCGCGGGTGCGTATCACCGGAGCATTTGCCGAAGAGTCGTTCTCGCCCAAGCGCGGCATGGGCAAGCGCGAGAATCGCTACTTTCATTTCTTTGCGCGACTGCGCACCTGGATGGACAAGCGGCGCAGCTGATCCGGTCCGGGGTGTGGGTGTTTACTTGCGCAGACCTGCGCGCATCAGACGAACCAGCCCCAGGGCCTTGACGCTCAGCTTCTTCAAGCCCTGTCGGGGTGCCTTCGGTATTTGCAGTCCCTGTTGAACCACCCATTCTTTCCAGCGAATCCGCTCTTCGCTCACGGTCCAGCCTTGCTGGATGGCAAAGCTTTCGGCGAGGTACAGGCCGCGAGTGCTGGCGGGTATGAGCTTGTCGCGCTTGAGCGTGTACAGCTCGGCCAGCGGCCGGCCATCCTTGAGGGGCATCAGGTACAGGTCCGGACGTTTGCGATCCAGGCGTGCCACCAATTGGTCGCCTTCGAGCCGCTCGTCGACATGAAACAGGCTCAGGGACTTGGCCTCACGGGGCACTTCCAGGCGCAGGTCATAGATCAACTGCAGCGAGGCGGTCGGCAGATGCACATAGGCCTGTGGCCGCTCGATCAGTGGCAGGTTGGCGCAACGCACAGGTCGCGCCGCTCCGGATAGTGGCGTCAGGCGAAAAGGCAGTGCCTCGCGGTAGTGCAATGCAGACGAGTAGGGCGCTGGTAGCCAGGTGTCATTGAATCGTCCACCGAGCCAACCTTCCGGGGTTTCCAGCAGGCATTCCTCGGCAATCTCCTGGATAGCGGTGTGCAGCGGCAGGTTCAGTTCGTGTGCGGGGACGTAACCGGAAATCAGCTTGAGGACCACATCCCCGCGGTCCTGCCGCCGCTGGCGCACCAGCACCCAGTAATCACGATTCTGCCAATGCAGAGTCAGTCGCACCGAGACCCCGAGGTTGGCCAGTTCCAGGGCGAACCGCTCGTTGTCGGCCACCGTCACCGGGCGGCGCCGATGCAGGGTCTGGGAAAAATTGAGCGGCATGCCGACGCTCTGGTAACTCAAGCCTTCGGGGGACGCTTGCACGAATAGCGGCAGGGTCTTGAAGTTGCTCGGGTTCTTTCTTATGAGCGTACGCGGCATGTCGGCTCCTGCTAAAGGCCGCGAGGCGGCATCATTTTTTGCCCAGAACCTGGGCAACGGTCGCGACGTTGTGGGCGAGGTGCAACGGGTTGATGGTCCCGACAATAGCACTGGCTACACCCGGATGTGCAAACAGCAACTCGAAACTGGCGCGCACCGGGTCCACGCCCGGGCTCAAGCAGACGTGGCCGCTGGCGAGGGCTTTTTTGACCAGGATGGCTTTGCCGTGAGCAGCAGCATAGTCAATGACCGCTTTCTCGTGCTGCTCGTTCAGATTGTAGGTGACCATTGCACAATCACCTTGCTCCAGCGCCTTCAAACCGCCGTCGACAGTTTTGCCGGAAAAACCAAAACCGCGAATCTTGCCTTCGGCCTTGAGTGTGGCAAGGGTGGCATAGACCTCGCTGTCGTTGAGAATTGCCAGATCGTTGCCGTCGGAGTGCACCAGCACCAGGTCGATGAAATCCGTTTCCAGACGTTGCAGGCTGCGCTCCACCGAGAGCCGGGTATGTGCCGCGCTGAAATCGTGACGTGACTGACCGTCGGCGAACTCCTCGCCGACCTTGCTGACGATGACCCAGTCCTGACGCTGGCCCCGCAACAGAGGGCCGAGGCGCTCTTCGCTGTGGCCGTAGGCCGGCGCCGTGTCGATCAGGTTGATACCCAGGTCACGCGTCAGCTTGAGCAGCTGGCGTGCGTCCTCATCGTCGGGAATCTGGAAGCCATTGGGGTATTTGACGCCCTGGTCACGGCCCAGTTTGACCGTGCCCAGGCCCAATGGGGAAACCAGCAGGCCGGTGCTGCCCAGGGGGCGATGCAGACTGTGCAGTGTGGGTACGCTCATGGCAGCAATTGCTCCCAGGCCGGGACGCCCATCGGCGGTTTCGGCAGTTCTGGCAATGGCCCCGGGTGGCCTGGCTGGATGCCGTCACGTTGCAGGGCGCTGATGACGCGGTCGGCGAAGTCCGGCGCCAGCGCCAGCTTGGTCGGCCAGCCCACCAGCAGCCGGCCCTCTTCTGCGAGGAACGCGTTGTCCGGGCGGGTCAGGCCCGATTGCAGCGGCTCGGCACGATCCACGCGCAAGGTCGCCCATTGCGCGGTGCTGAGGTCGATCCACGGCAGTAACTGGCCAAGTTCTTTTTGCGCGGTTGCAATCTGCTCCGCCGGTTCGCGTGCGACGCCCTCGGCTTCGGCGATGTCACCGCCCATATACCAGACCCATTGGCCATCGGCGGCCGGGTGGGTGGTGACGGTGATGCGCGGTTTGGTGCCGCCGCCCAGGCAGTGGGCGTACAGCGGTTTCAGGCCCGGGCCCTTGGCGATGATCATGTGCAGAGGTCGGCGCTGCATGGCCGGCTGGCTCAGGCCCAGGCTCTGGAGCAATGCTGCCGTGCCCGCACCGGCACTGAGGACGATGCGCTGGGCGCGGATCTCGCGCCCGTCGACCTTCAGGCCGACCAGTTCGCCGTCCGCGAGTAGCGGTTCGATATGCTGGCCGGCGAGCAGGCCGTCGCCGGCGAGGTCGGCCAGGCGCCGGACCAGGCTGGGGACGTCGACCACCAGTTCGGCCAGGCGATAGACCTTGCCCTTGAAACGCTTGTCCTGCAGGGCCGGTGGCAGTTGGTCACCCTTGACCTGATCGACACGACCACGCACGGCTTTGCTGGCGAAGAAACTGGTGAGGTTGCCGGCGAGGGTGCCCGGCGACCAGAGGTAGTGCGCTTCGGACAACAGGCGCACGCCGGACAGGTCCAGCTCGCCTTCACCGGTCAGCGCTTCGCGCCAGCGGCGCGGCATGTCGGCGATGGCTTCCGAGGCGCCGGTCAGCGCACCGTGAAGCGCGTACTTGGCTCCGCCGTGGATGATCCCCTGGGATTTGACACTCTGCCCGCCGCCGAGACTGGCGCTTTCCACGAGCACGGTCGAGAACCCCTGGCGGCGCAGGCGTGCATTCAGCCAGAGGCCGGCGACACCAGCGCCGACAATCAGAACGTCGGTGGAAATAACGGATGGCATGCAGCGACCTCAGGGTTTTCCAGGAAGCTGCAAGTTTCAAGCTTCAAGCTTCAAGCTGCAAGCAAGAGGCGCAGATATCCCTCATGTAGCTTGCCGCTTGAAGCTCGTGGATGGGCTAATGGCCGGCTGTTTTTGAGAACAACTGGATCACCACCACGCCCAGCACGATCAGCGCCATTCCTAGCATGGCCGGCACGTCCAGTTTCTGTCCGTAGATGAACAGCGCCGCGACGCTGACCATCACGATGCCCATGCCCGCCCACACGGCGTACGCCACCCCTACCGGCACGGTGCGCACCACCAGGGTCAACATCCAGAAAGCGATGGCGTAACCGGTGATGACCAGAATCAGGGGTAGCGGGGTACTGAAGCCCTTGACGGCTTTCATCGAAACCGTGGCGATCACTTCGGCGCAGATGGCGATAGCCAGATAGTAGTAAGCGGTCATGGGCGGACTCCTCGTGTGACGTGTTGCGTTCTGAGTCGGCATTCTAGAGATTGGCCAGATGCGGTAAAGTCATTACCTATCTGATTTGGAGATGGGTTGATCATGCAATGGGACCTGGACCAACTGCGCCTGTTTGTCAGCGTTGCGGAGCAGCGATCGTTTTCGGCGGTGGCGCGACAGCAGCGCAAGGCGCAGTCGGCCGTCAGCAGTTCGATTGCCTTGCTCGAAGAAGACCTGGGCATGAGCCTGTTCGATCGCAGCAGCGGTCGGCAACCCAGGCTCACTGAAGCTGGCAATGCCCTGCTGGAGGAGGCCCGGGAAGTACTGCGCCAGTGCGAGCGCCTCAATGGCCGAGCGTTGGCGATGATGCGCGGGGAGGAAGCGCGGCTGCGACTGGCGCAAGATGAAGCAATGCCTTATCAACCGATCATTGAAAGTTTCGAGGCGCTTGCGGAGCAATTCCCCAGCCTGGAAGTGCAGTTGACCAGCGCCGCCCAGGGCGAGGTTGCGCGCAAACTCGTGGAGCGTCGCGCCGATCTGGGGTTGCTGTTCTTCCATGACCAGATTCCCGAGGCGCTTGAGCGACGGGTACTGGGCAGTGTGGAGATGGTCACGGTGTGTGGTGTTGAACATCCGTTGGCGCAACGGGAGCGGGTCGATTGCCAGCAACTGGCACAGCATCGTCAACTGCTGATGTCCACCCAGTCCAGTGTCTACCCCGGCAGCGAGCCGGCCAGCCCTCAGGTCTGGCGCGCCGACAGTTTTTATGTGATGGCCGAATGGCTGGTGCGTGGCCTGGGCTGGGCATGGCTGCCTCGGCATGTGGTGCAGTACCCCACCTATCACGGCCAGATGGTTGAGTTGGACAGCGAATGGACCCCACCCGCGCTGGTGGTTGAACTGGTGTGGCGTCGCGACGAGCCACTCGGACCTGCGGCTCGCTGGCTGGCGGAACGATTTGCCGTGCACTTGCAGGCGATCGGCGGCAAAAGTGGATAAACTCCGCCGCCATGAATAGAACTCTCTACACCGCGCTGTTTTACCTGGGGCTGCCACTGGTAGCGATTCGCTTGTGGCTGCGCGCGCGCAAGGCGCCGGCCTATGCCAAACGCATTGGCGAGCGCTTCTCCCTTGGGCTGCCGGCCATGAAGCCGGGCGGTATCTGGGTGCACGCGGTGTCCGTTGGCGAAAGTATTGCCGCGGCGCCGATGATTCGCGCATTGCTGCAACGCTATCCGACACTGCCGATCACCGTCACCTGCATGACCCCGACTGGTTCCGAGCGCATCCAGGCCCTGTTCGCCAATGAGCCGCGCATCCAGCATTGCTACTTGCCGTATGACCTGCCTTGCGCTGCCGCGCGATTCCTGGATCGGGTCCGGCCTACGCTGGCCGTGATCATGGAAACCGAGTTGTGGCCCAACCATATCCATCAATGTGCCAAACGCGGGATTCCCGTGGCCTTGGCCAATGCGCGGCTGTCCGAGCGCTCCGCAAGGGGGTACGCACGCTTTGGGAAGTTGACGCAACCGATGCTTGCCGAGATGAGCCTGTTCGCCGTGCAGACCGAAGCCGAAGCCCAGCGCTTTCGCGAGCTGGGCGCTCGCGCCGAGACCGTGCAGGTAACCGGCTCAATCAAATTCGACCTGACCATCGACCCCGCGTTGCTACAGCGCGCCGCCAATCTGCGCGAGCAATGGCAGGCGCAGGAACGTCCAGTCTGGATCGCCGCCAGTACCCATGACGGCGAAGATGAGGTGGTACTGGCCGCCCATCGCCGATTGCTCACCGGTCACCCTGATGCGTTGCTGATCCTCGTGCCGCGCCATCCGGAGCGCTTCAATTCGGTGTTCGAGCTATGCCGGCAGCAGGGCTTCTCCACGATCCGTCGTTCCACCGGCGAACCGGTGACTGCCGGCACGTCGGTGTTGCTGGGCGACACCATGGGCGAGCTGCTGTTTCTATATGCCCTGGCGGACAGCGCGTTTGTCGGCGGCAGCCTGGTGCCCAACGGTGGCCACAACCTGCTGGAGCCCGCGGCTCTGGCCAAACCGGTGATCAGTGGCCCGCACCTGTTCAACTTTCTGGAAATCGCTGCACAGTTGCGCAGTGCCGGGGCGTTGCAGGAAGTGGAAGACGCCGACGGCCTGGCACTGGTCGTGCAACGTCTGTTCGAATTACCCCGCGATGCGCAGCGCATGGCCGAGGCCGGTTTGAAGGTGATGCGCACCAATCAGGGTGCCTTGCAGCGCCTGCTCGATGGGTTGGGGCGGTTGATCGAGCGCTGATCCCCGCCTGATCGTTCACTTTTGTGGGAGCGAGCTGGGAGCATTCCCGGTTTGATGATCAGGGCCGTGCCTTGAGCTGAGCCTCTGCCGCCTTCGCCAGATCCGGTGGCAGGAAGTCCTTGTCCGGGTTGTAGTCGGGCTTGAGGTAGCGTTTCAGGTCTTGCAGATCCCCCGGGTTCAGCGTTCCGGCCGCCTGCTTCAGGCGCAGGTTGTCGAGGATGTAGTCGTAGCGGGTGTTGTTGTAGTCCCGCACCGAGTTGTACAGCTGACGCTGGGCATCCAGCACGTCGACAATGTTGCGCGTCCCCACCTGATAACCGATTTCGGTCGCTTCAACCGCGCTCTGGTTGGAGATGATCGACTGCTTGCGCGCCTGAACCTGTTCCACGTCAGTGTTCACCGCGCGGTGCAGGTTGCGGGTGTTTTCCACCACTTGGCGACGCAGGCTCTCACGCTGCTGTTCGTTCTGGTCCAGTTGTGCATACGACTGACGGACCTGCGAACTGGTCAGCCCGCCGCTGTAGATCGGAATGTTCAGCTGCAACGCCAGCGTGGTTTGCTCGACAGGGCCGCCGTAGGCCTGGCCGAACGCATTCGGGTTACTGAAACCAAAGGCATCGTTGTCACCTCGTTGGTACTTGGCGACCGCATCGACGGTGGGCAGGTGGCCAGCCTTGCGTTGCTTGAGGGTGTCTTCAGCGGCACTGACCGCGAAGTTGCTGGCCAGCAGGTTGAGGTTCTGCCGGGCAGCGGTATCCACCCAGGCCTTGGCGTCGTTTGGCGCCGGCGGCAGGATCGGCAACGAGTGGACCATACCCTGAATCGAGTTGTACTGGCGGTTGGTCAAGGTGATCAAGGCTTCGAACGCGTCGTCCACCTGACGCTGGGCCACGATCCGGTTGGCTCGCGCGGTGTCGTAGCTGGCCTGGGATTGCAGCACGTCGGTCTTGTCCGACAGGCCGACGTCAAAACGCTCGTTGGACTGATCGAGCTGACGCTTGAACGCGGCTTCTTCTGCCTTGGTCGAGGCCAGCGTGTCCTGGCTGCGCAGTACGTTGAAGTAGTCTTCGGCGGTTTGCAGAATCAGGTTCTGCTCGGTCGCCGACAGTTGCAACGCCGCTTGTTCGTTGACGTTCTTGGCGGCCTGGTACTGGAACCAGCGGTCGGCACGGAACAGTGGCTGCGCCAGCGTAGCCTGATAGGAGTTGGCGCTGCGGTTGGCGATGGCCGACGGTTGATTGATGTCGGTGCGTACATTGGCCACCTCGCCACCCCCTGAGAGGTTCGGCAGCAGACCGGCGCGGGCCTGGGGCACGACTTCCTTCTGGGCGCCATACTGGGCGCGGGCGGCGGCCAGGTCGGCATTATTGTCCACCGCTTCCTGGTAGACGCTGACCAGGTCAGTGTTGGTCGCCAGGGGCGCTTCTGCTGCCCAGGCCATTCCATTGGACGCACAAGACACGGCAACGGCCAGTGAGAGTTTGCGCAGCATGAGGCGATCCCTAAAAAAGTGATATGACGCTGATAATTCAGGCGCCAAGTTAAGGCGCGGGCTGCACAGCGTCAAGGCGCTATGCGGCGTAGCGAGTGTAGTTGCGCATACGGGCGGCAACAATCCTGCAATTACGCCATTCATCATGGTGATTGCCGCGGTGTTGGCGTTCCTTGCCAGTTGTGTCTAGACTGGCCGGGTTCTTGTCGGGGTGCCTTGCTATGAGGCTGAGATCGAATCATTTCGGATCCCGTTGAACCTGATCAGGTTAGCGCCTGCGTAGGGAACAAGATTTCTCGTCACCCGGCGAGTCCTCTTGTGCTTCGTCCGGGATGTTGTTCGCCATCGAACTACCCCTCGAGCACTGAGCACAGCACAGCTGGTTTCCAGCATTCGTGCGTCCATTCGTCACAGGTTCGCTCCGACAAAATTCCAATGCCTGGATGCCGTCTGGAGAGCCCGTGATGACGATAAAACTAAAAAATACAACCAACCTCAGTGATTCGGCGCAAGTCGATCAGCAATCGGTTCAGCCGTTTACCCGCTCGCAAAAAATCTATGTCCAGGGCTCTCGTCCGGACATCCTCGTGCCGATGCGTGAAATCAGCCTCGACGTGACGCCGACCGACTTCGGCGGTGAGGTCAACGCCCCGGTCACGGTCTATGACACCTCCGGCCCGTATACCGACCCCAACGTCATCATCGACGTGCGCAAAGGCCTGGCCGATGTGCGCTCACCGTGGATCGAATCCCGTGGTGACACCGAGCGCCTGAGCGGCCTGAGTTCGAACTTCGGCCAGGAGCGCCTGGCCGATCCCGAGCTGACCCAATTGCGCTTCGCCCACGTCAACAACCCGCGCCGGGCCAAGGCCGGGGCCAACGTCACCCAGATGCACTACGCGCGCCAGGGCATCATCACCGCCGAGATGGAATTCGTTGCCATCCGCGAGAACATGAAGCTGGAAGTGGCGCGCGCCGCGGGTCTGCTGGACCAGCAGCACGCCGGCCACAGCTTTGGCGCCAGCGTGCCGAAAGTCATCACCCCGGAATTTGTGCGTGATGAAATCGCCCGTGGCCGCGCGATCATTCCGGCCAACATCAACCACACCGAACTGGAACCGATGATCATTGGCCGTAACTTCCTGGTGAAGATCAACGGCAACATCGGCAACAGCGCCCTGGGTTCGTCCATCGAAGAAGAAGTGGCGAAACTGACCTGGGGCATTCGCTGGGGTTCGGACACGGTCATGGACCTGTCCACCGGCAAGCACATCCACGAAACCCGCGAGTGGATCATTCGCAACTCGCCCGTACCGATCGGCACCGTGCCGATCTACCAGGCCCTGGAAAAAGTCGGCGGTGTGGCCGAAGACCTGACCTGGGAGCTGTTCCGCGATACGCTGATCGAGCAGGCCGAGCAAGGTGTCGACTACTTCACCATCCACGCCGGCGTGCTGCTGCGCTACGTGCCGATGACCGCCAAGCGGGTGACCGGCATCGTTTCGCGCGGTGGTTCGATCATGGCCAAATGGTGCCTGGCGCACCACAAGGAAAACTTCCTCTACACGCATTTCGAAGACATCTGCGAAATCATGAAGGCCTACGACGTCAGCTTCTCGCTGGGTGATGGCCTGCGGCCGGGCTCGATTGCCGATGCCAACGACGAAGCGCAGTTCGGCGAACTGGAAACCCTGGGCGAGCTGACCAAGATCGCCTGGAAACACGACGTGCAGTGCATGATCGAAGGCCCGGGCCATGTACCCATGCAGTTGATCAAGGAGAACATGGACAAGCAGCTCGAGTGCTGCGACGAAGCGCCGTTCTACACCCTCGGCCCGCTGACGACCGACATTGCCCCCGGCTACGACCACATCACCTCCGGCATCGGTGCGGCGATGATCGGCTGGTTCGGTTGCGCCATGCTCTGCTACGTGACGCCCAAGGAACACCTGGGCCTGCCGAACAAGGATGACGTGAAGACTGGCATCATCACCTACAAGATCGCCGCCCATGCCGCCGATCTGGCGAAGGGGCATCCGGGCGCGCAGATCCGCGACAATGCCTTGAGCAAGGCGCGATTCGAGTTCCGCTGGGAAGACCAGTTCAACCTGGGCCTGGATCCGGACACGGCTCGTTCGTATCACGATGAGACGCTGCCGAAGGACTCGGCCAAAGTCGCGCATTTCTGCTCCATGTGCGGGCCGAAATTCTGCTCGATGAAAATCACTCAGGAAGTGCGCGAGTACGCGGCCAACCAACGGATCGACACGGTCGATGCGGATGTTGCCCAAGGCCTGGCGGAACAGGCCGAGCGTTTCAAGCAGGAAGGCAGTCAGCTTTACAAAAAGGTTTAAGCGACAAGCTGCAAGCTGCAAGTAAAGAGCGCGCGTAATGCCGGCTTTTTCTTGCAGCTTGAAGCTTGCGGCTTGTGGCTATCATTTCTCTGAGACAACCCCCTTGAGCATCCAACCCAGCACCTACTCCCCCGACATCGCGGTACCCGCCGACAAGCGTGTGTTCGGTGGTCGTGATCTGTTTTCCCTGTGGTTTTCCCTAGGCATCGGCCTGATGGTGTTGCAGACCGGTGCGTTGCTTGCGCCGGGTCTTGGCCTGTCCGGCTCTTTGCTGGCGATATTCCTCGGCACCCTGGTCGGCGTCCTCCTGCTGGCGGCGGTCGGCGTGATTGGCAGTGACACTGGCCTTTCATCGATGGCCGCACTGAAACTCAGCCTCGGCGCCAAAGGTGCCAGCCTGCCGGCGGTGCTGAACCTGCTGCAACTGATCGGTTGGGGGTCGTTCGAAATCATCGTCATGCGCGATGCCGCCAGCCTGTTGGGCGCCCGGGCCTTCAGTGAAGGCAGCCTGCTGGCCAATCCACTGCTGTGGACCGTGTTCTTCGGCGGCCTGGCGACCCTGCTCGCGGTCAGCGGTCCATTGACGTTTGTGCGTCAGATCCTGCGTAAGTGGGGCATCTGGTTGCTGTTGGCCGCCTGCACCTGGCTGACCTGGAACCTGTTCGCCAAGGCCGACCTGGCCGCGTTGTGGGCCCAGGCAGGCGACGGCTCGATGCCATTCGCCGTGGGCTTCGACATCGCGATTGCCATGCCACTGTCGTGGCTGCCGCTGATTGCCGACTATTCGCGGTTCGGTAAACGCGCGAAAAGCGTGTTCGGCGGTACGGCCGTGGGCTTTTTCATCGGTAACTTCTGGCTGATGAGTCTTGGCGTGGCCTACACCCTGGCGTTCGCGCCCAGTGGTGAAGTGAACGCTTTGTTGCTGGCACTGGCCGGCGCGGGACTGGGCATCCCGTTGCTGCTGATCCTGCTGGACGAATCGGAGAACGCCTTCGCCGATATTCACTCGGCAGCGGTTTCCAGCGGGATCCTGTTGCGCCTGAAAGTCGAGCACCTGGCCTTGGCCATCGGCGTGATCTGCACCTTGATCGCCCTGCTGGCGCCGTTGGCCCAGTACCAGAACTTCCTGTTGCTGATCGGTTCGGTGTTCGCACCGCTGTTCGGCGTGGTGCTGGTGGACCACTTCATCCTGCGCAAACGCAGTGGCCAGGTTGCGTCAACCGCGTTGCGCTGGCCGGCATTGCTCGCCTGGCTGGGCGGTATCAGCACCTACCATCTGCTGGCCAACCTGTATCCGGATATCGGCGCCACCCTGCCGGCGCTGATCCTGGCAGGGCTGTTGCAACTCATCCTGGGTCGGGCCTTCAGCTACGGCCGGGAAACAGCTCGGGCTTGAGAATGCCATTGAGGCGAGGGTAGGGGATCTTCAGTTCGACATGGCCCAGCGCATAAGGCGCGATGCTGCTGGTCTCGTACTTGAGGATCACCCCGCCATAGGTCAGCGCCACGTTCTGGGTTTTCTGGAACGGCCAGCTCTTCACGAACTCCGCTTCCTGATCGAGCTTGGTGCTGATCAGCCAGCTGTTGTGCGCCACCTGCGCGGCTTTCCAGAATGCCTCTTCCTGGCCCGGCAGCAGCATGTCAGACAGGGTCAGCACCTTGTGCTGCGGGCGCGAGTAGTTGACGAAGCCGCGGCCCGGCGTGCCATGGGCGCCTCCGGTGTCCAGATAGCTGGCAAATTCGATGATCACCAAGCCGTCATGCTGCTCACGTACCTTGGCCTGCAAATAGCTGCTGTTACGCGGTGGCGCTGTGCGCAGGAACTCATCGCGATAGGCCGCCAGCGTTGGCGCCACCGGGGCGTCGGGCGAGGTGCGGGTCATTTGCAGCAAACGCTTTTCGACGATGCCGTCCAGAGCGGGCTCGCCGGGGAAGCGCAGCGTGTCGATGTTCACCAGCGGGCAATCGGCACTCGTGCAACCTGGCTTCAACTGCTCGGAAGTGTCGCGGGTGACTTCCAGCGGCACTCGATAGTTGGGTTGGAACAAGCTCTGGCAAGCGCCCAGGGTCAGGGCGATGACCGCCACGGAGGCGAATTTGAAAAGCGACATGGGCGTCCTTCATCAAACAGGGAAAGGCGAAAAGGTATCCGCTTCGACTCTCGAGCAGGCCGTCAGTTCGCCACTAAGCTAATTAGAGTGGGTTTCTCCCTCACCGTCCATCCCGCTGGCGGGAAAGGGGCTGCATCAAACGTCACGGGCGCGTTAGGATGGCGCGAAGTCGAGGTGGCAAGAAGCGAACCTCGGATCGGATTTGTGGAAACGAGGATTGTCATGACCGATTTTGCCAGCGCCATTCCGACCGCCGTGGAGATCGTTCGGCGCGAAAAGTGCTACCAGGGCTTCTACAAGCTCGACCGCGTGCACTTGCGCCACGAATTGTTCGCCGGTGGCATGAGCCGCGAAATCAGTCGTGAAGTGTTTGTGCGCCACGATGCGGTGTGCGTGCTGCCTTACGATCCGCGGCGCGATGAAGTGGTGCTGATCGAGCAGTTTCGGGTTGGCGCCATGGGCAAGACCGACAATCCGTGGTTGGTCGAATTGGTCGCTGGTCTGATCGACAAGGACGAAGTGCCGGAAGAAGTTGCTCACCGCGAGGCGCAGGAGGAAGCTGGGCTGGTATTCGGGGCGCTCTGGCCGATGACCCGGTATTTTCCATCGCCTGGCGGCAGCAACGAATTCGTGCACCTGTTCCTGGGGCGCTGCGAAACGAACGGGGTGGGGGGCCTTCATGGATTGGAGGAAGAAGCTGAAGATATCCGCGTGACGGTCTGGGCCTTCGAAGATGCCTTGCAAGCCGTGCGCGATGGGCGAATTGCCAACGCGGCGAGCATCATTGCCTTGCAATGGCTGGCATTGAACCGCGTTGAAGTGAGGGGGCTATGGTCGTAAACAAGCTGCGCGATCGCTACCGGGTCGACCTGGCGGGGCTGCAAGCTTCCTGCGAGGCCAACTACGCGCGCCTGATGCGACTGCTGCCCGACATGCGCAGCGAACCCGCAGCGCGGCGCATTGCCGTGACTCACGGCGACCAGATGCTCGGCGTGCTTGCCCTTGAGGTGTTGCAGGTCTGCCCGTACACCACGACCCTGCAAGTGCGCCAGGAGCACAGCCTGCCGTGGCTGCCGGTGCCGCAGCTGGAGGTCCAGGTCTACCACGATGCGTGCATGGCCGAAGTGGTCAGTGCCGAACATGCACGGCGCTTTCGCGGCATCTATCCTTACCCCAATGCCGCGATGCACCAGCCCGACGAAAAGGCCCAGTTGAACATGTTCCTGGGCGAGTGGCTGAGCCATTGCCTGGCGCTGGGGCACGAGTACGAAGTCGTTCGTTAGTTGTGAACTGCGTCCGGTTCACGGGTTTCCTCTTTTGCACGTCCCCCAGCATAATTGCGTCACTCGAGCCCTGGGAGAACGTCTTGCCGAGCGTATCCACACTGACCACCGCCGATTCGGCGCTACTGGTGCAACTGTCTGACAGCCATCTGTTTGCCGAGGCCGATGGCACGCTGCTGGGCATGAACACGCGGCAAAGCTTGCAAAAGGTCATCGAACTGGTCCGGCAGCAACAGCCTCGGATCGACCTGATCATTGCCAGCGGCGACCTTTCCCAGGACGGAACATTGGAGTCCTACCGGCAGTTTCGCGACCTGACTCGCCCCCTGGACGCGCCAGCCCGCTGGATTCCCGGTAACCACGATGAGCCGCAGGTCATGGCCGAGGCGGCGGTGCAGAGTGCACTGCTGGATCCGGTCGTGGACATCGGCAACTGGCGGGTCACCTTGCTTGACTCGGCCGTACCGGGGTCCGTGCCGGGGTATTTGCAGGAAGAGCAATTGCAACGGCTGGCGCGTTCCCTGAGCGAAGCGCCGGATCGCCATCACCTGGTGTGCTTTCATCACCACCCGGTGCCGATCGGCTGCGCCTGGATGGAGCCAATCGGCCTGCGCAACCCTGACGCACTGTTCGCTGTGCTGGACCGTTTTCCCCAGGCGCGTGCCGTGTTGTGGGGGCATGTGCATCAGGAAATCGATCAAGTGCGTGACAACTTGCGACTGATCGCCTCGCCTTCGACCTGCATTCAGTTCGAGCCGGGCAGCGCCGATTTCAAGGTCGGCGAGCAGGCGCCAGGTTATCGCTGGCTGCGGTTGCTGCCCGATGGGCAGATCGAGACCGGGGTAGAGCGGGTGACCGGGTTCGAGTTCACTGTGGATTATGGGTCTAATGGCTATTGAGGTTGTTGGCTTGATCTGAGACCGAGGCGCGCCCATCGCGGGCAAGTCGAATCGTCGCACCGCCGCTCCCACAGTTGGACCCGCTCCCCTGTAGGAGCGAGCCTGCTCGCGATGAGGCCGGTACAGGCGCCCCCGCTTCCCTGTAAACTCCGCCTTCCTCACCCGACACCCAGGGAGCTCCAATGTCCGGTTCGATCCTCTATATCCACGGTTTCAACAGCGCACCCGCCTCGAAAAAGGCCACGCAGTTGATGCAGGTAATGGAACGGCTGGGCTTGAGCGATCACTTGCGGGTTCCGGCCTTGCATCACCACCCGCGCCAAGCCATCGCGCAACTGGAGCAGGCCATCGGGGAGCTGGGACGGCCATTGCTGGTCGGCAGCTCGCTCGGCGGCTACTATGCCACTCACCTGGCCGAGCGCCATGGCCTCAAGGCCCTGTTGATCAACCCTGCCGTCAGTCCGCACCGGATGTTCGACGGATTCCTGGGAACGCAGAAAAACCTGTACACCGATGAGGCCTGGGAGTTGACCCACGACCACGTGACGGCGCTGGCCGAACTGGAAGTGCCGGCGCCCCAGGACCCGCAGCGATATCAGGTGTGGTTGCAAACCGGTGATGAAACACTGGACTATCGACTCGCCCAGCAGTATTACCGGGCCTGTGCGTTGCGCATCCAGGCTGGTGGCGATCATGGTTTCCAGGGTTTTGCCGAGCGATTGCCGGCAATGCTGAGTTTTGCCGGCATCGGCGCAGATGTGTATCAGGCGATGGATTTCACAGCTTTGTGAGCCTTCGCTCCTTTTTTATCGAACATTTTTTATACAGGCGGACGAAGAGACCCCATGGCCACTCCCAGCGCTAGCTCTTATAACGCAGACGCCATCGAAGTCCTCTCGGGCCTCGACCCGGTGCGCAAACGCCCCGGGATGTACACCGACACCAGTCGGCCGAACCACCTCGCCCAGGAAGTCATCGACAACAGCGTCGACGAAGCCCTGGCCGGCCACGCCAAGTCCGTGCAGGTCATCCTGCATGCCGACCATTCGCTGGAAGTCTGCGATGACGGGCGTGGCATGCCCGTGGACATTCACCCCGAAGAGGGCGTGTCGGGCGTCGAGCTGATCCTCACCAAGCTGCACGCGGGCGGCAAGTTTTCCAACAAGAACTACCAGTTCTCCGGCGGTCTGCACGGGGTGGGTATTTCCGTGGTCAACGCCCTGTCGACCGAAGTGCGGGTGCGCGTCAAGCGTGACGGTAACGAATACCAGATGACCTTCGCCGACGGTTTCAAGAAAACCGAGCTGGAAGTGGTCGGCACCGTCGGCAAGCGCAACACCGGCACCAGTGTATTTTTTGCGCCGGACCCGAAATACTTCGATTCGCCAAAATTCTCCATCAGCCGCCTCAAGCACGTGCTCAAGGCCAAGGCTGTGCTGTGTCCCGGGCTGCTGGTGAGCTTTGAAGACAAAGGCACCGGCGAGAAAGTCGAGTGGCATTACGAAGATGGCCTGCGCTCGTACCTGGTCGATGCGGTCAGCGAATTCGAGCGCCTGCCGAACGAGCCGTTCTGCGGCAGCCTGGCCGGTAACAAGGAAGCGGTGGATTGGGCGCTGCTGTGGCTGCCCGAAGGTGGCGACAGCGTTCAGGAAAGCTATGTCAACCTGATCCCGACTGCTCAGGGCGGTACCCACGTCAATGGCCTGCGCCAGGGCTTGCTCGATGCCATGCGTGAGTTCTGCGAGTTCCGCAGCCTGTTGCCGCGCGGCGTCAAGCTGGCGCCGGAAGACGTCTGGGAGCGCATCGCCTTCGTGCTGTCGATGAAAATGCAGGAGCCGCAATTCTCCGGCCAGACCAAAGAGCGCCTGTCGTCCCGGGAAGCGGCGGCATTCGTCTCCGGCGTGGTCAAGGACGCGTTCAGCCTGTGGCTCAACGCCAACCCGGAAACCGGCATGTTGCTGGCCGAACTGGCGATCAACAACGCCGGTCGCAGGCTCAAGGCCAGCAAGAAGGTCGAGCGCAAGCGTATTACCCAGGGCCCGGCCCTGCCAGGCAAGCTGGCTGATTGTGCCGGCCAGGACCCGATGCGCTCCGAGCTGTTTTTGGTGGAAGGTGACTCCGCCGGTGGTTCGGCCAAGCAGGCACGGGACAAGGAGTTCCAGGCGATCCTGCCGCTGCGTGGCAAGATCCTCAACACCTGGGAAGTCGACGGCAGCGAAGTGCTGGCCAGCCAGGAAGTGCACAACATCGCCGTGGCCATTGGTGTCGATCCAGGCGCGGCGGACATGAGCCAGCTGCGCTACGGCAAAATCTGCATCCTCGCCGACGCCGACTCCGACGGCCTGCACATCGCCACGCTGCTGTGCGCGCTGTTCGTCCAGCATTTCCGTGCGTTGGTAGAGGCCGGTCACGTCTACGTGGCGATGCCGCCGCTGTACCGCATCGACCTGGGCAAGGAAATCTACTACGCCCTCGACGAAGCCGAGCGCGACGGGATTCTTGATCGCCTCGTTGCCGAGAAGAAACGCGGCAAGCCGCAGGTCACCCGATTCAAGGGCCTGGGTGAAATGAACCCGCCGCAACTGCGCGAAACCACCATGGACCCGAACACCCGGCGCCTGGTGCAGCTCACCCTGGGTGAAGATTTCGCCGAAACCTCGGAAATGATGGACATGCTGCTGGCGAAAAAACGCGCCGGCGATCGTAAAACCTGGCTCGAATCCAAAGGCAACCTCGCCGAGGTTCTTGCCTGATGCGGGTTGGCTTTGCCCTGGCGTGCCTGTTGACCTGCGTTTCGGCTTTTGCCGAACCGGTTCCGGAGTTGCGCCTGTTGTCCGAGCATCCCGTGGAAGGGATGCGCGGCGGCAACCTGTCAGGGCTGGCCTTGTGCGGCAAGGAGCTGTGGACGGTTTCCGATCGCGATGACGATCAGATCTATCGCCTGCAGGCCAGCGATACGGTCTGGCAGGCGCAAGCCGTGCACATTGACGTGCCGCCTGTACCGGACAGCGGTTTGCCCTGGGGTTTGCGTTCGCGGACCTGGGCGGCCTCGTTCGTGCGGGGGGGCGACCTGGATTTCGAAGGCATCACCTGTGATAACGCCGGCAATCGCTACATTGTCAGCGAGGCACATGCGGCAGTGCTGCAAGTGCCGGCAGACGGCGCCACGTCCTGGCTGAGGATTTCGCCATTGCTGGTGCGCGAGGCACGGGCCAGCGGCATGCTGTTGCACTTCAATGCGCTGTTCGAAGGCCTGGCAATCAACCCGGCTGGCGATCAGTTGTGGTTGGCGGCGGAGCGTGAGCGCCGTGGCCTGCTGAAAATCAAGCGCCAGCAAACGCTCTGGGATTGCGACGGCGGTTGTGTGTTGCTGAGCGAAGCCGGAGTGGAAATGCAACCGGCACAGTTCCCCAAGGCGAGGGCGGTGTCGCGGGATTTTTCCGACCTGTCCCTGTTCAACGGCAAGCTGTTTACCCTGGAACGCAATGCATTCGAGATTTGCCGCCGTGATGCGGTGACAGCCAAGGTCGAGCGTTGCTGGTCGTTTGCCGATGAAGCGTTGCAGGAAAACCGACGTTATTCTCAGAGCTATGGTTTGGCCGAAGCGTTGATCATTGACGCCGATGGCGCGTGGATCGGCATCGACAACAACGACGGTGCCCGGGCCGATGGCGAGACACGCCCAATTGTCTGGCGCTTTGCCGCGCCGCAAGGCGGCTGGGGTGCCACGCCGTGACTGAGCAGGCGCCGGGCAAGCGCGCCGGTCGGGTCTTGCTGATCCTGGCCTGGTGCGCCGGGCTGTTCCTGGCCACGCGGTTTTTCGGTGAATGGGAAGCACGCCAGAACAACCCGAACGTTATCGTCAGCTCCGAACAGGGCGATGGCTTTATCGAAGTGAAACTGGTGAGCAATCAACAGGGGCATTTCGTCGCCAGCGGCCAGATCAACGGCCAGCCGGTGGATTTCATGCTGGACACCGGGGCGACGGATGTTTCGATCCCGGCGGACCTGGCCAAGCGGTTGAAACTTGAAGAAGGCTTTGGGGTGACCCTGAGTACGGCAAACGGCCTGAGCCAGGGTTACCGTACCCGGATCGATCGTTTGCAGGTCGGCGACATCGTCTTGCGCGATGTTCGTGCGCTGGTCGCACCCGGCCTGGATGGCAATCAGGTGCTGCTCGGTATGAGCGCGCTGAACAAACTTGAATTTACCCAGCGCGGTGGCACCATGCTGCTGCGCCAGACAACGAACCGATGAGGCCCGCATGAGCGACTCCCTTGATCTCAGCCTGGACGGTGTAGAACGCCGGTCACTGTCTGACTTCACCGAAAATGCCTACCTCAACTACTCCATGTACGTGATCATGGACCGTGCCCTGCCGCATATCGGCGATGGCCTGAAACCGGTACAGCGCCGCATCGTCTATGCGATGAGCGAGTTGGGGCTTGACGCTGATTCCAAGCACAAGAAATCGGCGCGTACCGTCGGTGACGTGCTCGGCAAGTTCCACCCCCACGGCGATTCGGCCTGCTACGAAGCCATGGTGCTGATGGCCCAGCCATTCAGCTATCGCTACACGCTGGTCGATGGGCAAGGTAACTGGGGTGCGCCGGACGATCCCAAGTCCTTCGCTGCCATGCGTTACACCGAGGCGCGTTTGTCGCGTTACTCCGAAGTGCTGCTCAGCGAACTGGGTCAGGGCACCGCTGACTGGGGGCCGAATTTCGACGGCACCCTTGACGAGCCGCTGGTGTTGCCGGCACGTTTGCCGAACATCCTGCTCAACGGCACCACCGGCATCGCCGTGGGCATGGCCACTGACGTGCCGCCGCACAACCTGCGTGAAGTGGCGTCGGCGTGCGTGCGTTTGCTCGATGAGCCCAAGGCCACGGTCGAACAGCTCTGTGAACACATCCAGGGCCCCGATTACCCGACCGAAGCGGAAATCATCACCCCTCGCGCCGATCTGCTGAAAATCTACGAAACCGGTCGCGGTTCGGTGCGCATGCGCGCCGTGTACCATATTGAGGATGGCGACATCATTGTCACCGCGCTTCCGCACCAGGTCTCCGGGGCCAAGGTGCTGGAACAGATCGCGGCCATGATGCAGGCAAAACCGTCGAAAGCCCCGCAGATCGCCGATCTGCGCGACGAATCCGACCACGAGAACCCATGCCGCATCGTGATCATTCCCGGGGCGCGAAAAAGCTTCGACCACGACGCGCTGATGCAGCATCTGTTTGCCAGCACCGATCTGGAGTCCAGCTACCGGGTCAACATCAACATCATCGGCCTGGACGGCAAGCCGCAGCTGAAAAACCTGCGAGCGCTGCTGGTCGAGTGGCTGGAGTTCCGGGTGAAGACCGTGCGTCGCCGCCTGCAATTCCGCCTCGACAAGGTCGAACGCCGCCTGCACCTGTTGGACGGCTTGCTGATTGCCTACCTCAACCTGGACGAAGTGATCCATATCATCCGCACTGAGGAACACCCCAAGGCGAGCCTGATCGCACGGTTCGCCCTGAGCGAAATCCAGGCCGACTACATTCTCGATACCCGCTTGCGTCAGTTGGCGCGACTGGAAGAAATGAAGTTGCGTGATGAGCAGGATGCATTGCTCAAGGAACAGGCCAAGCTGCAAGCGCTGCTGGGCAGCGAAGCCAAGCTGAAGAAGCTGGTGCGCAGCGAGCTGATCAAGGATGCCGAAACCTATGGCGACGATCGTCGCTCGCCAATCGTCGAGCGCGCCGAAGCCAAGGCCCTGACCGAACACGATCTGCTGCCTAACGAGAAAGTCAGTGTGGTGCTGTCTGAAAAAGGCTGGGTTCGCTCCGCCAAGGGCCACGACATCGACGCCACCGGGCTTTCCTACAAGGCCGGGGATGGTTTCAAGGCGTTGGCGGCAGGGCGCTCCAACCAGTACGCGGTGTTTATCGACTCCACAGGTCGCAGCTATTCGGTGGCCGCTCATACCTTGCCGTCGGCCCGTGGCCAGGGTGAGCCGTTGACCGGTCGCCTGACGCCGCCGCCAGGGGCGAACTTCGAATGTGTGCTGATGCCTGAAGACGATTCGCTCTACGTGATCGCCTCCGACGCCGGCTACGGGTTCGTGGTCAAGGGTGAAGACTTCCAGGCCAAGAACAAGGCGGGCAAGGCCCTGTTGAGCCTGCCGAACAATTCGAAAGTGATTGCGCCGCGTCCGGTGGCTGATCGTGAGAACAACTGGCTGGCCTCGGTGACCACCGAAGGTCGCCTGCTGATTTTCAAGATCAGCGATCTGCCACAATTAGGTAAGGGCAAAGGCAACAAGATCATCGGTATTTCCGGTGAGCGCGTGGCCAATCGCGAAGAATATGTCACGGACATCGCCGTCATTCCCGAAGGCGCCACCTTGGTGCTTCAGGCTGGAAAACGTACCTTGTCACTGAAAGCGGACGACCTCGAACACTACAAGGGTGAGCGTGGTCGTCGTGGTAACAAATTGCCACGTGGCTTCCAGCGGGTCGATGCGCTGCTCGTCGAAAACCTCAATTAAGCGTCCTAGAGCGCCGGATCTGCGATTTAACGCGTAGATCGGCGCTTTGGCGCTGGAGTCGGAGCGCATATTCACGGATGATGTGCCCTTTCAAGCGCCGGTGTAACCGAGCGTTCTTCATATTTATTGAGTATTTTCACTGTGGTCCGCTTTGTAGCGACCACCTGGACGGGATGATGACTGCTCTGCGCCTTCCTTTTATTTTGATGCTCGCCGGCGTTCTTGGCCTGGCGGGTTGCAGCGTTCACCAGCCGGTGTCGCTGTATCAGCTGGACAGCGGAAGTCCGGCACAGCCTGCGCAAGCCGCAGGTATGGCGGTTTTACTCGGCCCGGTAACGGTTGCCGACTACCTGCAACGCGAAACCCTGCTGCAACGTCAGCCGGATGGCAGCCTGCAGGCATCGATTGACGGTCGCTGGGCGGGTAGCCTGTCGGCGGATATCGATCAGCTGTTGCTGCGCCAGGTGGCGGGTCACCTGGACAGCCAGCGTGTGGTACTGGCCCCGGCGACCCTCGGTTTCACCCCGGATGTCCAGGTACTGCTGACCATTACCCGCCTGGACTCGGGCGAATCACAACCGGCGATCCTCGATGCGCAATGGCGTCTGATCGACCGCCGTGGCCAGGTTCGCGATAACCGCATCGTTCACCTGCAAGAGGAGCACGCCGGCGGCACAGCGGCCCAGGTGCAGGCCCAGGGCGTGTTATTGCAGCGTTTGGCCGAACAGTTGTCCGTGGCGCTCAAGCCACTGGCCAACCAGCCACCGATTGCCGAAGCACCACGCAAACCGGCAGCCAAGCCGGCGGCGCCGGCGGTCGAGCAGGAAAAACAGCCAAAAATCCCGATGGCTGCGCCGATCCGTACCGATATGGAAGTGTTCAGGTTTTGAGGTTGGTTTGATTTGGTTTAAAGCAAAGCCCGCGAACGTGCGGGCTTTGTTGTTTCTGGAGGATCTTCAGGGCTTCTGCCGGCTCCATCGCGAGCAAGCTCGCTCCTACAGGAGAGCGCGGGCCCCTGTAGGAGCGAGCTTGCTCGCGATGAGGCCGGCACAGGCAACAAAAAAAGCCCGCATGATCTGCGGGCTTTTCTACGACTGAAACTCAGGCCTCAGGCCCTACGCTCATGCATCCGCGCCAGCTGGCGTTCAAGCATCGATGGATAAGGCTCCATCAGCCGCTCCACGCAGCAGGCCCCCTCGGGGCTGGCGATCGGGCGGATACGGGCGCGCTGGCGGATCAGGGCGTCGTCGCTGATCTTGCGCTCCACCAGCAGCAGGTTGCGGCTGTGTTGCGAAAGCGCCAGGGCGTCCTGGGCGGTTTCGGTCAGCAGCAGGTCGATCTGGCTCAGGCCGAACAGCTCGTCACCCAGGGTCAGGCCCAGTTGCAATTGCAGGGTGATGCCGCTGTCCGCGACTTCGATCTGCAATTGATGGCCCAGCGCACGCAGCAACTCACCGCAGCAGATGGCGTTGGTCAGGTAGTCGTCGCCGCTGTCCTCGGTGTGGAACAGCATCAGCGTGCTGCCATCGTTCAGGGTGTGCAGTTCACTCTGGTAGAGCGACGCGGCCTGATCGAGGCAATCGCGATAGCGTTCGAGCAATTCTTCCAAGCGCGCACGGGGCAGGCGACGCAGTTGGTCCTGGGCGCCGAGCTGCACGGCCAGCACGGCGCTGTGCTGCGGTACGCTGGACACGGGTAGCTTGATAGCCGGGCTCGCTGCCGACTCGTCGCGCAGGTCGGCAAACGGGTCCTCGTCGTCATCGTCGTCTTCGACGGTGCTGACGATTTGCCGGGGTGCGGGCTTGAGGCCAGCAACCGGCTTGGTCTCATCGAAACTCGGATCGCGCAGGTTACGCACTTCGAAGGCCGGTTCGTCGGAGTCAGCGTAATCGCTGTCGTCGTACTCGGCTTCCGGGACCGGCTCGGGTTCAGCCGGTTCCGGAGCGAAATTGGCGTGAAGTTGACGCGCCAGGTCGCCGATTTCGTCCTGGCGGTCGGTCGCCGGGGTGTATTCGTCGATATTGCGCAGCCACACGCGCAATTGCAGCAGCGGCGTGGACAGGTAGCGCCCCATGCGCAGGCTCAGGGCCAGGGACAGGGCCAGCAGAATGGCACTCAGGATGCCCATGCTCTGGAGGCTGATGGTCATCGGCTGCTGGAACTGATCCATGTCCAGGCTGATGCGCAGTTGACCGGCGGTTACGTCCTGGAAGGTGATCTTGCTCTGGTACATACCCTCGGCTTCGCCCAGCAGGCCGTGCTTGGGGCGCTGACCGGATTCGGCGAGGATGCGATTATCCACGCTGTAGATGGCGGCGTGTGCCACCAGCTTGTTCTTGGTCAGGTTGTTGAGCAGCACGTTGAGGCTGAGGATGTCGTTGGACACCAGCAGCTCGGTGGCCGAGGTGGCCGTCTGCGTGGTCAGGCTTTCGCCCAGGGCATCCGCCTGCTCGTGCATGGCCTGCTTGAACTGCAAACCCATCACGCAGGCGTAGATCACCAGGGCCAGGGCGACCAGGATCACGTTATGGCTGGCGATGCGCAATGCAATCGGTACACGGCGGTGACGCAGTGCACGGAAGATCAGCAGGAAGAAGTTATCGGTTTTTACTGGCGTGGGCCGGTTCACTTGCGCTCGGCTCTTTTGTCCGTGAAGTTGACGCGCAGTATAGCGACAGGCCCTAGACCGGCAAAGCGCTCACGGTGCCCGATGGTCACTGAATGTGGGTAGAATGCGGTTTTTTTCCACTTGCGGGGGTGCGCCTTGCGCGAAATCGTCCTGATAAACATCACCGGATCCGATCGTCCGGGTCTGACTGCGGCCATTACCGGCGTTCTGGCACAGGGTGGTGTGAGCATTCTCGACATCGGCCAGGCGGTGATCCACGACACGCTGTCGTTCGGCATCCTGGTCGAAATTCCCGACACCGAGCAAGGTCAGTCGGTGCTCAAGGACATCCTCTTCAAAGGCTACGAGCTCGAACAACAGGTGCGATTCACGCCGGTGTCCGAAGAGGATTACCAACAGTGGGTGGGCAACCAGGGCAAAAAACGCCATATCGTGACGCTACTGACCCGCAAAGTGACCGCCGGGCAATTGCAGGCGGTGAGCGAAATTACCGCCAGGTACGGGCTGAACATCGATCACATCGATCGTCTGTCCGGACGCATGCCCCTCGACACCCCGGCCGACAAGGGCAAGGGTTGCATCGAGTTTTCGGTACGTGGTGAAGCCGCTGACCCACAGGCATTGCGCGCTGAATTCCTCAACGTCGCCCAGGAACTGAACGTCGACATCGCCTTCCAGGAAGATTCGCTGTTCCGTCGCAACCGTCGCCTGGCGGTGTTCGACATGGACTCGACCCTGATCGAGGCCGAAGTGATCGACGAACTGGCCAAGGCCGCTGGTGTAGGCGACAAAGTCTCGGAAATCACCGAGCGCGCCATGGCCGGTGAGCTGGATTTTCGCGCCAGCTTCAAGGAACGCCTGGCGCTGCTCAAGGGCCTGGATGTCGGCGTGCTGGACTCCATCGGCGCCTCATTGCGCCTGACCGAAGGCGCCGAGACGCTCTTCGCGGAACTCAAGCGCCTGGGCTACAAGACGGCGATCCTGTCGGGCGGCTTCACCTACTTCGCCAAGCAGTTGCAGGCCAAGCTGGGCATCGACTATGTGTTCGCCAACGAGTTGGAAGTGGTGGATGGCAAGGTAACCGGCGTTGCGGTCGAGCCGATTGTCGATGCGCAACGCAAGGCCGATCTGCTCAAGGAACTGGCGGCCAGAGAAGGCTTGCGCCTTGAGCAGACCATCGCCGTGGGCGACGGCGCCAACGACCTGCCGATGCTGGCGATCGCCGGCCTGGGCGTTGCGTTTCGCGCCAAGCCGCTGGTCAAGCAGTCGGCGAAACAGGCGATTTCCACGCTGGGGCTCGATGGTGTTTTGTATCTGCTGGGCTTCAGGGATCGTGACGGGCAGCTCTGAGTTCAGCGGCGGCTGACAAACCTTATCGCGGGCAAGCCCGCTCCTACAGGTGGTCTGCTGTAGGAGCGGGCTTGCCCGCGATGGCCGCGCTGCGGTCTATCAGAGTGTCTTCCACAACGAATCAAAATCTTCTTCCGAGCCGACCCCACCGTCGCTGCCCGTGACGTTCTCGTTCCTGGCCGCTTCCAGCGAGCGATACGCGAACTGATTGAAGCTGTTGGTGCTGGCCAGCCGCCGATCCAGACCGGCGCGGCGTTCTTCGCCGTTGGTATTGATCAGCACCTTGTTGCCTTCCTGGAAGGGCAGGCGCGGGGCGAGCAGGGTTGCCGGCAAATCGACAGCACTGATGGCCGGCAACAACAGGCCACGCAGATAATGGCTGTGGTCGTCGCGAGCGCGCACCAGTTGCAGGCCGCAAGGTTCGGCATACGGGGCAACTTGCTCAATGCCCATTTGCGTGCCGCCGCCACGAACCTGGCGGATCCAGCGCACCACCGCAATGCTCCAACCGCCCCCCGCTGCATCTTCGATGCCGACCATTTCGCCCGCCTGCAATTCCTCTGGCACAGCGTCGGGCCACGCCAGGCAATAGCCTCCCGGGCTGTGATTGATCACGGGCAGGACGTAGGTCGGGAAGTGACGGTTCTGGTCAGAGGTCTCGTGACTGTCGTCGATCTGCAGTTGTGGGTATTCGATTTCCTCATAGGGAAGCATCGCATCGGCGGTGCCTTGAGGCGCGGCGTCGAATGCCTGTCGCCAATGGTCATTTTGTGGACCGGCAGGTTCCATGGCTGTGAATTTGGCGCGGCCGCTTCCGGGGGTTTTCAGGATTTCGCTAAACGGACGTTGGCCGCCCAGGTAAAAGTGCAGCGCGCTCATGCCAACGCACAGCGTCAGGGTGCCTTGGCTGGCGGTGCGCTGGAAGCTGCGCTCTACGGCCTGGCCCCAGGCGGCACTCAGGTGTTGCAGGGTGTCCACGCTCAGGCCTGCGGGCACGGGTAGGGGATTGGCGCTTTCGATGTCTCGCAGGTGCGCGTCAATGGCGGCTACGAGTGGCTGCGGATCGAAAGTGAGCAAGCTTTCCAACTGTTCAGGGCGGAATTTCGCTCGGTAGCGCGGGCCGATATCGAGTTCCGGTGCGACGGCAAACAAGCCAGAGGCTTGCGTTTGCAGCTTGAGCCATTTGCTCCAGGGCTCAAGGACTTCGACAAGCCGTGCGATCTGGTTCTGGCGCAGCTGATTGCAGCGGGCGGCGCCGAGCAGCAGGGCGACCGTATAGGTTTGTTCGATACTGATCGTTTGCGTCTGACTGGCCAACGGGTCGCGCAGACTCTGGTCCTGAAGGCGATGGGTGCAGGCAATCCGATACAGTTGGTGCAGTTCCAGCCACAAACCTTCCGGCACGGGGGCGTACAGTTCGGTGGCGCGAATCAGGGTACCGTTGAGGCAATGCATGGCCCGTTGCAATGCGTGGGTCAACAGCGGTGCGCGGTCTTTGCTAAAACGCGGGGCGATGCGTACGACGATCTGCTTGTACCCGATCGCCAAATGACCTTGCAGCGCCTGGCAGAGGTTGACGACCTTGCGCGAGCGCTCATCGAGCACAATCGACTGGTGCAGGAAGTGCCGCTCCAGGTGCTTGCAAACGTAATACACCTCGGGCCGCAGCAATTCGAGGAGTTGCAGGCGATTGTCGCTGGGGGTGAGCAGTTGGTTGAGTTCGCTCAGGCCCTGATAAAGCCGACGTGCGGTTTCGCCGATGTTGGCCTTGGGCAAGTCTGCGATCCAGCGCTTGAGATCGCGCGGAGTGGCCTCGCAGAAAGACAAACGTGGTTGAGTGGGCGTGGGTGCCCGTAGCAACAAGTGGGGACTGGTCTCATCCATGCCGTAAACAAACTCCAGCCGGGAAGTGGGCAGTGAAGGTTTGACTCTAGCAGCTATGGACAAGCGAAAGGGTACACAAATTCCACACCCCCTGTAGGAGCGAGCAAGCTCGCTCCTACAGGTACAGGGTTGGTATCAGGCCTTTGGCAGGCCCAAACCCTGGCCCATCTGCACGGGCGAACCAGCGGCCAATTCTTCGGCCCACTTGACCTGATCCGGCCCGAACAGCACGACGGCGGTCGAACCCAGCTTGAATCGACCCAGTTCCGCACCTTTTTCCAGGTGGATCGGCGCACGGGCCGCTTCGTCGTAGCGGAAGGTTTTCAGCTCGCGCTTGGGCGGCGTCACCAACCCGGCCCAAACGGTTTCAATCGACGCCACGATCATCGCGCCCACCAGCACCACGGCCATCGGCCCGCGCTCGGTGTCGAAAATGCACGCCACACGTTCGTTGCGCGCGAACAGTTCCGGGACGTTTTCAGCGGTGGTCTGGTTGACCGAGAAGATACGGCCCGGAATGTAGACCATCTCGCGCAGGGTGCCGGCCAGCGGCATGTGCACGCGGTGGTAGTCCTTGGGCGACAAGTAAATGGTGGCGAAATCGCCGCCCATGAACGGTGCGGCATTGGCCGGGTCGCCGCCCAGCAGTTCCAGCACGCTGAAACTGTGGCCCTTGGCCTGGAACACACGTCCGTGTTCGATCGGGCCCAACTGGCTGACCGCGCCATCGGCCGGGCTCAGGATTGCGCCTGGTGTCTCGTCCAGCGGACGGGCGCCATCCTTCAAGGCACGGGTGAAGAATGCATTGAAGTGCTCGTACGCGGTGATGTCTTCAACCAGGGCCTGGGACATGTCCACCTGATAGCGCTTGGCGAACCAGGCGGTGAACGCATTCTTGAACCAGCGCACACGGCATTCGGCGACGCATCCGGCCAATCGCGAAAGCAGGTGGTGGGGCAGCAGGTACTGGCTGAGGATAAACAGACGCTTGTTCATTAACTGTCCTTTAAAACCTTAAATCTCTACGGGCGTGTCGGGATGGTTGCCCCATTCGCCCCAGGAACCGGCATAGCCTTTGACCCGCGGATAACCGAGGGATTTGGCCACCAGATAAGTGAAGCCAGAACGGTGATGAGTCTGGCAGTGGGTAATGACTTCTTTGTCCTTGGTGATCCCCAGGTGTTCGAGGATTCGCGGCATGTCGGTGCGGATGCGCAGGTTGCGCGCCGGGTCCATGCCCTCGGTCCACTCGAAGTTGACTGCGCCGGGAATGTGCCCAGCCTTGGCCGCCAGGACCTTCTCGCCGGAATACTCCAGTGGCCCGCGTGCGTCCCAGATAGCCAGGTCGGCGGCGCCAAGGCGGCTTTGCAGGTACTCGCGTGTCGCGGTGGGTTCCTCGTGCAGGGTCAAGGTCACCGGACCGCCCACCGCTGGCGGGATTTGGATCGACATCGGCGAGCCTTCCGCCAGCCAGGCCGTCAGGCCACCGTCGAGGTAGTGGTACTTCTGGTGGCCGATGACATCGAGCAACCAGATGAAGCGCCCGGCCCAACCGCCGCCTTCGTCGTCGTAGACCACGTACACGGCGTCGGGATTGTGGCCCAGTTCACCGAACAGCGCCTCGAGTGCCGCTTGCGGTGGCATCAGGCCCGGCGCCGGCGGCTGGCCGAGTTGCGTGCGTTTCGGATCGACGAAGCGCGCGCCGGGAATATGGCCTTCGGCATAGCGGGCGCTGCTGGTCAGGTCCACCAGGATAAGATCGCGGGCGTCGAGGCGAGGAAGCAAGTCGCTCGGCTCAATGACCAGCGGCAAGCCAGAGAAGTCAGACATGTGAGGTCTCCAGGGCACAAAGGGGAGGATTGTAGCGGGTCATTGGCCGCGATGGCTAAAGCTGTGCAGGGCTTTCTCGATGCACTGCGCGGTTTTCCCAAAGGCCTGCACGGTGATATCCGAAAACGGCCCACCACCCTGGTCTGCGGCCACGATCATGATGACGCGGCCGTTGTTGACCAGCGAACGCAGCATCAAGTGTTCACCGCGAAATTGTGCGCGCAGGCCGGGGGGCAGCAGCGCCGAGAATTGCGCATTGTTGGCCGGGTTCAGGCGCACCTGCGCCTGTTGCGCCAGCAAACGTTGCAACACGGTGCTTTGACTGACCACGAAATTCAATCCGGCTGCTTCCTTGGGCAGCCCGGCGGTCTGGTGTACGCGCAGATTGGCGTGGGTGCGGTCGGCCATCAGGATCATCACCCGGCGCATGCCACACGCCACCAGGGCGTCCCGTGCCGAGTTGGTCAGGTGCATGGCATTGGTGAACCGACTCGGCTCTGCCAGTAATTCGGCGCATTGCCCGCGCCACTTCGTCAAGTCTTCGGCAGACGGTCCCGGGGCAGGCAGCAGGCCCGCGTGGATACGATGGGTGCCCCACGGCCAGAGCAGCGCAACGGCGGGATGGAAGAGGCCAGGCGCGGCGTGGTGGCGGGCGCTGTTGACAGCCTGCTGGTGCAGTTGCTGCTGCAACTCGTCCATTGGCATTTGCAGGTAGAGGCTGGTCAAGTATTGCCAGCGCTGACTGTGCGGGCAGTCCCAGGATTGTTGCGCCGACAGTGCCAAGCCGTTGGCCAGCAACACGGTGTTGGCCGGCTGGTTGAGCCAGCGCCGCAGTGTCGGGTCGTCATCGAGACGGTTTTGCTGGCGCAGCGGATGATCGATGTCACGGGCGATGCGCAGAACTTGCACCAGCTCACGTTGCTCCATGAGCAGCAGCCTGTAACCTTGTTGGACCCAGTTCGGCAGGTGCCAGGTTTCCACCAGCGTGCGGGCGATTCGCAACAAGCGAACGCCGAACAATTGTTTCTCGACTTTGCGTGCCGACTCGCCCTTGTGGATAACCCGCAGTTCCCACTCTTCGAGCAATTGCGGGTGGGTCAGTGCCAGCGGCCATAACGGCGACAGGAATAACAGGCTGCCCCAGTGGATGTCCTGCCACAGCCTGGCCAGGCGTGCGGCGAAAAAACCATTGGCCTGTTGCGTAGCGTGCTGGCTGATCAACTGCAACTGTCGCAGGGTCGCTGGAATTTGCGATTCAGGCATGGCAGGCAGCCGAGCGAGCAACTCTTTGGTGCGCTTCAAACCCAGGCGCGTGATCGCCACCTCAAGGTTTTCCGCCGGCTCGGCCATGCTGCCGTGAGTCTGCCGATTGGCTTCGCGAATCACGCTCAATGCCAGTGCAGGGCTGTCCTGCATCAGGTCGGCGATATCGCGCAATGAGCTGCGATTGTCGGTGATTGCCTTGCAAACCCGGTCGTGGCTGGCCTGTGGGACAGGCAGGCGCACGCCATCGAGAAGCTTTACCCAGCCTTCGAGCGTGGTCGGTTTTTGCGGTGGAACGTTCGTTTCATTAGCCATGGTTGGACGTGATCATCGTCTGCATTACCTACGCCCAGAATGGGCCAAATTGGCTTTTCGCCTGAACTGGCTATAGTCTGGCGCAGTTTTGCCGATAAGTAGAAGAAGAGATTTTTTAACTTCCGAATATGACCTTGAACCCGACTCAGTAAGTGCTCTCCTACCTATGGCTAAAATAATCGGCATCATCGTCGTATTCGCTAGCGTGCTCGGCGGATACGTGCTCTCCCACGGCAAAATTGCCGCCCTGATCCAACCCTTCGAAGTCATGATCATTGGCGGCGCAGCCTTGGGTGCGTTCCTGCAGGCCAACCCCGGCTATATGACCATGCACGTGCTCAAGAAATCCCTGAGCATGTTCGGCTCGCGCTTCAGCCACACCTTCTACCTGGAAGTGTTGGGGCTGGTTTACGAAATCCTCAATAAAAGTCGCCGTGAAGGCATGATGGCCATCGAAGGCGACATCGAAGATGCGGCGGCGAGCCCGATTTTCGCCAAGTATCCCGCAGTGTTGAAAGATGAACGCATGACCGCGTTTATCTGTGATTACCTGCGCATCATGTCGTCCGGCAACATGGCTCCCCATGAGCTGGAAGGTCTGTTCGACATGGAGCTTTACAGCCTCAAGGAAGACCTGGAGCATCCTTCCCATGCGGTCAACGGCATTGCCGACGGCATGCCCGGTTTCGGTATTGTCGCCGCGGTACTGGGTATCGTGGTCACCATGGCCTCGCTCGGTGAGGGCGACCAGGCTTCCATCGGCTTGCACGTAGGTGCGGCACTGGTGGGTACCTTCTTCGGTATTCTTGCCGCTTACGGTTTTTTCGGCCCCCTGGCCCATTCCCTGGCCCACGATGCCAAGGAAGAGCTGAACGTATACGAAGCGATCAAAGCCTCGCTGGTGGCCTCGGCTTCTGGCATGCCGCCATCGCTGGCCGTGGAGTTCGGGCGCAAGGTTCTGTACCCGGCGCACCGTCCTAGCTTCGCTGAGCTGGAACAAGCGGTTCGCGGTCGCTAAACCATGGAAAATAATCAGCCGATAATCGTCAAGCGCGTCAAGCGCATAGCCGGCGGACATCACGGGGGCGCCTGGAAAATCGCCTTCGCTGACTTCGCGACGGCGATGATGGCGTTCTTCCTGGTGCTGTGGCTGCTGTCCACCGCGACACCGGAACAGAAGATAGCCATCGCCGGTTACTTCAAGGACCCGGTCGGGTTTTCCGAAAGTGGCACGCCCTACATCATTGACCTGGGCGGCTCGCCGACCCTGGCGCCGGAAAACACCCTCAACCCTGAGGTGAAGTCCCAACCTCAGCCGGACAAGGTGACGGTCGACGCCGAACAGGTCGAAGGCATGGCCGAGATGGTCGAGAAGGAACGCCTGGAGCTGTTGCTGCAGGAACTGCAGAACAAGGTGGAAGAAAATCCGCAACTGCAGAAGTTCAAGGACCAGATCCTGTTCGAGATCACCACCGACGGCTTGCGTATCCAGATCGTGGACGCCGAGAACCGGCCGATGTTCGATTCCGGCAGTGCGCGCCTGAAGCCGTATTTCGAAGACATCCTGCTGGCCATGGCCGACACCATCAAGGCGGTGCCGAACAAGATCAGCGTCAGTGGCCACACCGATGCCAAGCCGTTCGCCGGTACCGGCGACTTCGGCAACTGGGAGCTGTCGGCCAACCGCGCCAACGCCGCACGCCGTGCGCTGGTGGCGGGCAGTTATCCGGAAGATCAGGTGGCGCGGGTGGTGGGTTATGCCTCGTCGGCACTGTTCGATCGCGAGAATCCGCTCAACCCGGTCAACCGCCGTATCGACATCATCGTGCTGACCAAGAAAGCCCAGCGTGCCATCGAAGGCTCGCAAGGTGCGGAACCGGCTCCGGAACCGACACAAGGCCAGGGTGGCCCAGGTGAAGTGCCGGCCAAACCGGCCGATCCAAACGCCTTGCCGCCTGAAAAGGAACCGCTACCGGCCCACGAGCTGCGCGAACGCCTGAACCTGTTCGACAACCCGGCCCCCAAACCGCCGGAAGCGCCGAAACAGTGATACGAAAAAGCCGCGATATGATCGCGGCTTTTTTGTGCCTGAATGGCTAATTTCAAAGCTGATCACCGACCCCTGTAGGAGCGAGCTTGCTCGCGATGGATGTCCAGACACCGCTGGATGTCAGGCCGCCAGCGTCATCGTTGACGACCATCGCGACGGTTCGACGCTTCGACAAGCTCGCTGCTACAGGTTCGGTGTTATGCCGGTGGGTGAGGTCGCCCGGGAAAAAACCGAAAAACCATCCATGTCCGAGATTGATGTGGGAAATCTCTTAGTTGCATAAACCGGGGTTTTCTTCATCTGGGGCGCGCCTATAGTTTCCCCGTCACCGACGAAAACGGTGATCGACTTTAGCCGGTCGTATCAGATGATGCACAAGCGCCCGTATAATCGCGGCGCTTTTTGCTGCCTTGGGTCTGCATGTCTATGGTGGCTGTGCGTGGGACACCTTCGGGTGTGCCGGAGTCATCTGCCGGTCGGCTAACCCGCGCATAGCTACCACCTAATTCGTTTAGCCGCGAAAGGTGGAGCTTCATTTATCAGATGAGATTCAGCCATGCCTAAATACCACCCCCTCCAAAGCAATTTCAGCGCCGGCCCGATCCTGTACATCGATACCGAGGCCCGAGCTGTCGACCTGCTCGAAAACGCTGTCCACCGCCTCAAAATTGCCCGTAACCTGCTGAATAGCGTCACCTGCCTGAGCGTCAGGAATGCTGAAGGTCATGACCTGGAACACTTCGCCAGTGCCGCCCACCTGCTGTTGCAGGACGGTTGCGATGCGCTGGATGTGCTGGGTTGGTCGCTGGAAAAAGCCGCCCGCTAAATGCAAAAAAGCCGCGAAATGCTCGCGGCTTTTTTATGCCTGAATGGCCAATTTCAAAGCTAATCACCGACCCCTGTAGGAGCGAGCTTGCTCGCGATGGATGTTCAGACACCGCTGGGTGTCAGGCGACCAGCGTCATCGTTGACGCCCATCGCGGCGGTTCGACGCGCTCCCACCGGAACAACGCCGCTTAATAACCACCCTGCGGCAAGCTCGCGATGATCGAGCGATAGCTGTTCATCCGCTGCTGTTGCACGCGGCCGTCTTCCAGGGCCTTGAGCAGCGCACAGCCGGGTTCGCGGTCGTGTTTGCAATCGCGGAAGCGGCAGGTGCCGATCAGGTCGTTGAATTCGATGAAGCCGGCTTCGACGTCGGCGCGGCTGACGTGGCCGAGGCCGAATTCGCGGATGCCCGGGGAGTCGATCAATTCGCCACCACCGGGGAAGTGGAACAGGCGCGCGGTGGTGGTGGTGTGGGTGCCTTGGCCGGACAGCTCGGACAAAGGACCGACGCGGGTGTCGACGTCCGGCAGCAGACTGTTGACCAGCGACGACTTGCCGACGCCGGACTGGCCTACGAACACACTGATGTGCCCGTCCAGTTGCTGTTGCAGTTGCTCCATGCCGTTGCCGTGGTGCGCCGACACTTCCAGCACCGGGTAACCCAGCGTGCGGTACACCGCGAGCAGGGCGTTGAGTGCCGGGGCGTTCTGCTCGTCGATCAGGTCGAACTTGTTGAGCAGCAACAGCGGGCGAATGCCGGCATGTTCGGCGGCCACCAGATAACGGTCAATCAGGTTGGCGTGAGGCTCGGGCAGCGGAGCGAAGACGATCACGATCATGTCGACGTTGGCCGCCACGGGCTTGAGCTGGCCGCGGCTGTCCGGGCGGCACAGTTCGGTGTTGCGCGGCAATTGCGCGACGATCACCCCGATGCCCTGATTGCCGGCGCGCCACACCACCTGATCGCCGGTCACCAGCGCTGGCAGGTTGGCGCGCAAATGGCAGCGAAACACCTGGCCAGCCAGTTCGCCAGCCAGCGCTTCGACTTCGACCTGCACACCAAAATGCGCAATCACAAGGCCTGTCTGTTCCGGGCCCAGGTCGCCACCCTCGAGTGCCTCGACCGCCGAGGACTCGCGTTTGGCGGCGCGGGCAGCGCGCTCGCCCTGAATTTTTTCGATGCGCCAGTTTTGACGACGATTGAGTTGGCGTTTGGCCATGGGTGTTCCACAAGAAGAATGCAGCGATTAGGTAAAACGGCCGCGAGTTTAGCACGCCCCGAGGCCTCCCTAAGCTAAACTGCGCAGCATTGCCTAGGAGTCGACACATGCTAAACGCGCAAAACCTGATCTGGATCGATCTGGAAATGACCGGTCTGAACCCTGACACCGACGTCATTATCGAAATGGCCACCATCGTCACCGACAGTGAGCTCAACACCCTGGCCGAAGGCCCGGTGATCGCCATTCACCACAGTGACGAAGTGCTCGCCACCATGGACGAGTGGAACACCCGCACCCACGGCAACTCGGGCCTGACCCAGCGTGTGCGTGAGAGCCGCATCAGCATGGCCGAAGCCGAAGCGCAAACCATCGCGTTCCTGGAACAGTGGGTGCCGAAGGGCAAATCGCCGATCTGCGGCAACAGCATCTGCCAGGACCGTCGCTTCCTTTATACCCACATGAAAGGCCTCGAAAGTTACTTCCACTACCGCAACCTCGACGTGTCGACTCTCAAGGAGCTGGCGGCACGCTGGGCGCCGGATGTGCGTGACAGCTTCAAAAAGGGCAGTACCCACCTGGCACTGGACGACATTCGCGAATCGATCGCGGAGTTGCAGCATTACCGCAAGCATTTCATCAAGGTTTGATTTGCCGGTGTCTGGGCGGGCCTCTTCGCGAGCAAGCCCGCTCCCACAATTGATCGCGTTCACAATTGGGCTTCTGTGGGAGCGGCGGTGCGACGATTCGACTTGCTCGCGATGGGGCCAGCACAATCTACAAGGCACGCCCCCTTTTGGTGCCGCCCCTTAATGGCTAGACTGCGCGCCTTCTCGCAAGGACTGCCGCCATGTTGCTGATGCTTTACCTGATCGCCATTACCGCCGAAGCCATGACCGGGGCGCTGTCCGCGGGGCGGCGGGGCATGGACTGGTTTGGCGTGGTGCTGATTGCCTGCATCACGGCGCTGGGCGGTGGTTCGGTGCGCGATGTTTTGCTCGGCCATTATCCGCTGACGTGGGTCAAACACCCGGAGTACCTGGTGCTGACGTCGATTGCGGCCATGGTCACCGTGTTCACCGCGCGCTGGATGCGCCACCTGCGTTCGCTGTTTCTGGTGCTCGATGCCGTGGGGCTGGTGGCCTTCACTTTGATCGGCTGTATGACCGCCCTGGAAATGGGCCACGGCATGCTGGTGGCCTCGGTCAGCGGTGTGATTACCGGGGTGTTTGGCGGCATCCTTCGTGACATCTTCTGTAACGACATCCCGCTGATCTTCCGCCGCGAGTTGTACGCCAGCGTTTCCTTCGCGGCCGCCTGGTGCTACATGCTGTGCATCTACCTGCAACTGCCCGGCGAACAGGCGATCCTGATCACCCTGTTTGGTGGATTTCTCCTTCGCTTGCTGGCCATTCGTTTCCATTGGGAAATGCCCAAGTTCGTCTATAACGACGAACAGTGAGACACATGCACTCACAGACCCTTTGCGTTGCGGTACATAGATAAAGACAAGGCGTTCAAGTGACTCAATAAGCTGTGGGCTACCACTGTTTAAAGGATCCTTCCATGCCTGATTCATCGACTGCCAGCGATGCTGGGGGCCCACCTCTACATTCCAATGCTTTCAATTTCAGCGGGTTTCTCACCGGAGGGGTCGATCCTCGCACCGGCACGTATACCTGCTCGCTGACACTGGGCGAGCTCAGGTCCAACTTTTTGCAGGGGCCAAGCCTGCCAATCAGGCTTTTCTTCAATCCACTCCAGACCCATGACGGCGGATTCGGGAAAGGCTGGTCACTGGCACTGACCCGCTACGACGTACCCCATGGCCTCCTGACGCTGGCGGGGGGCGAACGTTACCAGGCGAAGAAGACGTCTTCGGGGCTCGTCCTTGACGAACTCAAGCTGAAGACTTTCAAGGTGCTTTGTCGGGAATCCGGACGCTTTGATGTCGTGCATAAAAGCGGCTTGATCGAAGAACTGGAGGTCTACGTCGGTAGTGAGCTGGCGGTGCCCAAAAGAATCGTTTCGGCCAACGGCGGGGCGATCCTGTTCGATTACCAGTCGATGGGTGATGTGCCGGCGCTGTCCGCCGTGCGCGACGCCACTCGAGCCTTGTTGAGCATCGAGCGAACGCCTGGCCAGGTGGTCTTGACGTTGTACCCAGGCAGCGAGTGCGCCGCGTCCTTCACGCTGAAACAGGCCGGTGATCGGGTGAGTGCCGTGCAGTTACCCGACGGCAGTGCCTGGATACTGAGCAGTCAGGCCATCGGCGGGGCCGAATGCCTGACAGAGGTCATCTCACCCCTGGGGGCGCGCGAACAGATCCGCTACGAAGCGGCGGGCCATCGGCTTCCCTGTGGCGCGCCACAGACGACGATCCCGCATGTCTGCACCCATACGGTTTTCCCGGGCCTGCAACCGGCCATCACTACCCACTACCGATTCTCGCCGACCAATTTCCTGGGGTACGACGACAGTGATGTGCACTGGAGGCGGGACGGCGACACCTTGTACCAGAGGAGCTCGGACTACCTGTATTCTTCGGTGGAAATGCTGATGGAGGGTGCCAACGTGCATCGCTCCATCAAGCGTACCTACAACAAATACCATTTGCTGATCTCCCAAGTGACCCGCTGCAATCAAAGCGTGGTGTCGAGAACGGTCGATTATCACCTTGAGCCGGGCAAACCGTTCACCGGGCAGCCCGCGCAATTCCGACTGCCCAAGGTCCAGACGCTGCGCTATGAAAACCGCCAGACCCAGGCTTTCCGCGAGGAGGTGACCACGACCCTGTTCGATGCCTGGGGCAACCTTCTCAAGCATGTCGCGCCGAACGGGGTGGTGACCGTCTCGACGTTTTACCCGGCCAGCGGTGCCGAAGGTTGTCCGGCCGACCCGCTGGGGTTCGCGCGCTTCGAGAAAAGCCGAACCGTACGGGCGGCAGCGGATCTTGCCCAGGCTGCGACGACGCAGCTGCAATTTCGCTACCGGCAAATCGGCGAGCCCGGTAAGCCTGGCTGCGATGTCGTACTGTCGCAACAGAGCTTTTACGAGCACACGCAGGCGGGAGCGGTCTTGCGATTGCAGACCGATCTCGAATACACCGAGATGGTCACAGACCCGCAGGCTTACACCGTGCTGCACAAATACACAGTGCGCCAGGGCGGGGAGTCGTGCGCGACGCATTTCGAGTACCTGCTTGATGACACCGCGTTGCAGATGCAAACCATCCAGTTGGGGTTCGATGAAACCCGCCAGGAATCGAGCGTGAGCGCGTCTGTCATCAATGGCTTGAAGCGCTCGGAGCAGAACGAGGATCAGGGGCGCGTCGACTTCACTTACGATGGCCTGGGTCGAGAAACGAGCCGAACCGTTGCAGCCGGCAGTGAATTCGAAAGCCGCAACAGCTCGCGTTTTAAACAGGAGAAGAAGGGGGCCCGGATCCTGGTGACGAAACTGGACACCGATGCCATGGGTCAACACAGCAAAACCCGCTATGACGGGCTTGGGCGGGTCATTGAGGTCGAAGAGCAGGACCCGGAGCAGGACGGGGACGTGGTGTTTCGCGAGGTCTATGCCGCGAAGTACGACGTGCTCGGGCAAATGACTGGTGAAAAAAAGATCGACTGGTGGCTCGGGCAGCGCCAGGTGTTCAATACGGTCTTCACCTATGATGATTGGGGGCAGGTCAGCAGTACGGTGCACCCCGATGGTCGTCGGGAGCGTCGCGACTTTGACCCGATCCTGCGCAAGGAGACGACCTGGCTGGAGGGCATGGGCAAAACCGTCACGGTGTACAACACATTCGGTAAACCCGACAGCATCGAGCGCTTCGATACCTCGAACAACAGCCATGGCGCACAGCTTTATGCGTATGACGGTCTGGGCCGTTGCGTCGAGCAGACCGACCCCGTGGGGAATCGCACCACCCATGCCTATGACGTGTTCGATCGCCTGACCCTCAGCACGTTACCCGACGGCAGTGCGGTGCAGACCACCTACGCCGGGCACTCCCGGCAGTCCTTGCCGGTCGGCATCACGGTGGCCGGCCATACGCTGGGGCGACAGGTATTCGATGGGCTGGGGCGCTTGACCCTGAGCGTCGTAGGTGGCCGGACCAGTCGGGTGGGATATGAAGCCGGTTGCAGCCAACCTGCCTGGAAGCAAACGCCCGCTGGCGAGCGCATCGAATACCGCTACGAAGCCCAATTGGGTGGTGTTGTCACGCAACGCCAGGCCACCGGATTACTCGCCAGCTACGAATATCATCCTCAGCTGGGCGAGTTGACCCGGTGTGTCGAGCAGGGCCGCGAAACCCGACTGACGTACGACCGGGCCGGGCGCCTCAAAAGTGAGACTTCCCTGGTCGGCGACGACGGTAAAAGTGTCTTCTACAGCTATTCCCTGGGTGGTCGATTGCTTCGTTTCGTCGACGTTCTGGGTGAGCCGCACACGACCGGGTATGACGATGCAGGTCGTGCGCAGTCATTTGAACATCGGGCGCTGAACGCCACTTTTTCCTACAATACACTCAGTCAACTGGTGGCGATCGAGGCCCGCGCCACGCAGGGACAAGGCTCCATGACCACGCGTATGGCCTACGATGATTTCGGGCGTGAGGTGTCGCGAACCTTCCAGTTCGGCGATGGTGCGACTCAGGTCTTGTCGTCGGCCTACACCCAGGCGGACAAACTGACGCGAAAGACGTTGCGGCACGAGCAGGCGGTGTTGCGCGACGAGCAGTTCGCCTACGACTCGCGCGGTCGTCTCTGCCTGTATCAATGCACGGGCACTCAACGGCCGTGTGATGCCCAGGGCAAGGAGATCATCCGGCAAGCCTATGTGTTCGATGCGCTCGATAACATCCTCACCCTGGAAACCCGATTCCCCGGTGGCAGCAACCTCACGACTTTCGAATACAGCGCTACTGACCCGACCCGATTGACTGTGATCCGTAACAGCCACAAGGACTACCCGGCGCCAGTGACGCTGCAATACGACGACAATGGTCATCTGGTCCTGGATGAACAGGGGAGGCGTATTTCCTACGATGCTCTGGGGCGCCTGGTCCGGGTCGCCGGCACGGACCAGCAGGTCATACGCGACTTTCATTACGACGCCCGGGATCGGCTGGTCGAGCTGGCCCAGCCGTCAGGGGCGACCACCCGGCGTTATTATCGAAACGATCGGAGCAGCAATGATCTCGAGGGTGCCAGCAGCCGCACGTCGTTGGCGTCGAACGGCCTTCTGCTGGGGCTGGAGCGCCGAGGTACCGATGCCGGGATCGGGCTGCTGGCTGTCGATCAGCAGCGTAGCGTGCTCAGCGAGACGTCGGGCACGCAATGTTCGCCGTTTGCCTACAGCCCTTTTGGTCATCGACGGGTGCAGGCCGGTTCGTTCAGCGTGCCGGGATTCAGTGGCGAGCTACTCGATCCGCAGAGCGGTTTGTACCTGCCCGGAAACGGTTATCGTGTTTACAGCCCGACCCTGAGGCGCTTCCTCAGCCCCGACAACCTGAGCCCGTTCGGTGCGGGTGGTTTGAATCCCTACGCTTACTGCGCAGGCGATCCGATCAATCGAGTCGATCCCACCGGGCATTTCTGGGGGGCGATCCTGAGTGGCGTGGTCTCGTTCATCGGCATTGCAGCCAGTGTTTTGACATTAGGCGTCGCGACGCCACTGGCAATGGTGGGATTGGCCATGGGGGTCGTTTCCGGCGTTACCGGAGCGACTGCCGCTGTGTTGCGGACCTTTGACGCGGAGTCGGAAGCGGCGGATATCCTCGACTGGGTCAGTATCGGGGCAGGCGGGGGTTCGGTGGTGGCAGGGGTTGGCGCCATCGGTAAGGCCACCGTGCATTGGGGCAATCGGCTTGGCAAAGCCTTTTCGAAGGGTTTGAGCCCCAAGCGCCCACCCTCGGCATCGGGAATCGGTACAAAAACCGGGAATGCCGGCAGTTCGGTCGGCGAAGGCTTCAGGGGCAATGGGCCGTGGAAAATCAAGCTGGCCGAGCCGAAAAGCATCTCGAAACAACTGAGGCGCGCGCAGCAACACGAGTACGACCAATTCAAGAACGTGATCTACCACAAAGGGGTGGACCCGGCCGAAGCGGTTCGGCACATGGGCGACCCCAACCCCAAATTCCTGCAGCATCATTCGAAGGCCTGGAAGGACCTTCAGGGTAACAGGGTCAACCGGGTCGATATGTGGGAGGCCCGGCTCGGCGGCAAGGACCGCGTGACGTACCTGGTCGATGACACCGACAAGTTGGTCACTGTTCTACAGGTAGGTGGCCACACCTGAGCCACTCAGGAGGCGCGAGCAGAATGCTGGCGCAACGCCCATTCCACGTGTTCCCTGACCATCTCCGAGGGATAATCCCGCCGTGCCTTCAGCGCTTCCAGCACCTGGATCGTCGAAGGCGCATTGCCCAGGCCCACGGCCAGATTCCGCAACCAGCGCTCGTACCCCGCCCGGCGCAGTGGCGAGCCTTCGGTACTGCTGAGGAATTTATCCTCGTCCCACAGGAACAGCTCCGCCAGTTCGGCGTTGTCCAGGTTATGCCGTGGCTTGAAGTCGCCTTCACCGGATGGTTTGGCAAAGCGGTTCCACGGGCAGACGATCTGACAGTCATCACAGCCGAACACCCGATTGCCGATCAGGGGGCGCAACTCTTCAGGGATGGCGTTTTTCAGCTCGATGGTCAGGTAGGAAATACAGCGCCGCGCATCCAGCACATAGGGGCCGACAAAGGCGTTGGTCGGGCAGATGTCGAGGCATGCCGTGCATTTTCCGCAATGATCGCTGGCGTGCGGCGGATCGACCGGCAACGGCAGGTCGACGAACAATTCGCTCAGAAAGAAATAACTGCCGGCCTTGCGATTCAAGACCAGGGTGTTCTTGCCGATCCAGCCTAGACCGGCCTGCTGTGCAATGGCTTTTTCCAGCACTGGAGCGCTGTCGACGAATGCCCGGTAGCCGAACGGGCCGATCACTCCTTGAATTTTTTCTGCCAGTTGTTGCACACGTTTACGGATCAATTTGTGGTAATCGCGGCCCAAGGCATAACGCGATACGTAGGCTTTTTCCGGTTGGGCCAGGCGTTTGGCCATTTCGGTGTCGCCTGGCAGGTAGTCCATGCGCAGGGACACCACCCGAAGTGTGCCGGGCACCAGTTCCTCCGGATGCGAACGTTTGCTGCCGTGGGCGCCCATGTAGTCCATTTCGCCGTGATAGCCGGCTTCGAGCCAGCGCTCCAGGTGCTGCTCATGCTCGGCGAGGTCCAGGCCGCTGATGCCGACTTGCTGGAAGCCCAGCTCGCGGCCCCAGTCCTTGATGGATTGGGCGAGGGCGGACAGGTCTGTAGTAATGGCGGACATGAGGCGAGAGAAACCGGAGCTGAGGTGCGTATAATTCTGCCAGACATCGGAGCCCGAAGACGCATGCCGCACACTAAAGATGATTTACCCGACGCGCTGTACGGCGCCGCGCAAGTGCGAGCCATCGATGCGCGGCTGATCGCTGCCGGCACACCGGGCTTCGAATTGATGCAGCGCGCTGCGTATGCCACCTGGCGGACGCTGGTCCGGCGCTGGCCGGGCGCGGACGAATTGACGGTCGTTGCGGGCCACGGCAATAACGCCGGTGATGGCTATCTGATTGCTGTGCTGGCCAGGCGTGCCGGTTGGAAGGTTCGCGTGTTGGCTGCCGGTGATCCTCAGCGCTTGCAAGGCGATGCCGCGTTGGCCTGTGCCGAGGCACGGGCCGAGGGCGTGGACATTGAGACCTGGGGCGCGCAATCGGCGCTTCGGGGCGTCGTCGTGGACGCGGTGCTGGGCACGGGTCTGACGGGCGAGGTGCGCGAGCCCTTCGCCAGTGTCATCGGTGCAATCAACGCCTGTGGCTTGCCGGTGGCGGCGGTGGATATACCTTCGGGGCTGTGTGCCGATACCGGCCGGGTATTGGGTGTGGCGGTGCGGGCCGACCTGACCGTGACATTCATCGCTCTGAAGCTGGGACTGTTCACCGGGGACGCGGCGGATGTGCTCGGAGAGCTGGTGTTCAATGATCTGCAAGCATCACCGCAGGCTTTCGAGGGCGTCGACGTCAGGGCGCGTCGACTGACGGCCAGCAACTTGCCTCGTCTGGCGAGTCGCGCGCAGAGCGCCCATAAAGGCCAATTCGGCCATGTCCTGTTGATCGGCGGGGATCGCGGTTTTGGGGGTGCCATCCTGCTCAGTGCACAAAGTGCGCTACGCAGTGGCGCGGGCATGGTGTCGCTGGCCACCCGTAGCGAACATGTGCCGGCAGCGCTGGCCCGGCTCCCGGAAGCCATGGTCCTGGGCACTTCGTCGGCCAATCAGTTGATGGGATTACTGCAAAAGGTTTCCGTGCTGGTGGTCGGGCCCGGCTTGGGGCAGTCTTCCTGGGGGCGAAGTTTGCTGTCGGCAGCGGCCAATGCGCCGTTGCCACAGGTTTGGGATGCTGATGCCCTGAATATGCTGGCGGCAGGGCAGGTGAAGCTGCCCGGTGGCGGTGTGATCACACCTCATCCGGGCGAGGCCGCACGGTTGCTCGGGATCACTACCGCTCAGGTTCAGGCCGACCGGCCAGGCGCCGCCCAGGCACTGAGCAAAAGATATACAGCGGTTGTGGTGCTCAAGGGCGCCGGCAGCCTGATCGCCAGCCCCGACGGGCGTCTGGCGGTGTGTCATCAGGGCCACCCGGCCATGGCCACAGCAGGTCTGGGCGATGTGCTGGCCGGTTTGATTGGCGCGTTGTTGGCGCAAGGCATGAGCCCGTTCGACGCTGCTTGTCTTGCGGTCTGGCTGCACGCCAATGCCGGGGCGCAACAAGGTAATTCGGGCCGTGGGCTGGCGGCCAGTGATTTGATTCCAGCCATTCGTCAGTTGTTGGAGGAGCAAGCACCGTGTCTGAAGTAACCCTGTACCTGGCTGATGAGCAAGCGATGACCGCTTTTGGCACACGCATCGCGAAAACCACCGAAGGGCACGGTCTGATTTTTCTCGAGGGGGATCTGGGGGCGGGTAAAACCACGCTGTCCAGGGGCATCATCCGTGGCCTGGGCCACGTGGGCGCGGTGAAAAGCCCGACCTTCACGTTGGTCGAACCCTACGAGATCGGTGACATTCGCGCCTTCCATTTCGACCTTTATCGGCTGGTTGACCCGGAAGAGCTGGAGTACCTCGGCATCCGTGACTATTTCGAAGACGATGCGTTATGCCTGATAGAGTGGCCCCAGAAGGGTGCAGGCTTTTTGCCAAAGCCTGACCTGACCATTACCATTAGCCCCCAAGGCAGTGGGCGCTCGCTGAAAATTTTGTCCCAGGGCTCGCGTGGCGAGTCCTGGTGTGCCGCTTTGGCATTGGAATCCAATTAAATGATGGGGTCAGGTATGCGCTTTCGCGCGATGGTAGCTGCCGTTGGGATGTTGTTTTTGGCGGTGACCGTCAACGCTATGGCCGACACGAAGGTCAACAGTGTTCGTCTATGGCGGGCGCCGGACAACACGCGTCTGGTGTTCGACCTCACCGGGCCGGTGCAGCACAGTGTGTTCACCTTGACCGCCCCGGATCGACTGGTGATCGACATCAATGGCGCCAGCCTTGGCGCGCCATTGAACGTCTCCACCGCCAACACCCCGATCACCGCCATGCGCTCGGCTCAACGCACGCCGACCGACCTGCGGGTTGTCATCGATCTTAAAAAAGCCGTCACGCCGAAGAGTTTCACCCTGGCGCCAAATGCCCAGTATGGCAACCGCCTGGTGGTCGACCTGTTCGACAATCCGGCGGACGCTGCGCCGATTCCGGCGCCGACCAACGTCGCGACCGTCGCCCCGGTCCCGGTCACCCCGGTAGATCCTCCGGTGAAGTTGCCGCCTGCCCCGGCCGGCAAGCGCGACATCATTGTGGTCATCGATGCCGGCCACGGCGGTGAAGACCCGGGGGCCTCGGGTTCCCGTGGTCAACGCGAAAAAGACGTGGTGCTGTCCATCGCCCGTGAACTGCAACGGCAAGTCAACGGCATGAAAGGCTTCCGCGCCGAACTGACCCGTACTGGCGACTACTTCATTCCACTGCGCGGACGCACCGAAATTGCGCGCAAGAAAGGCGCCGATCTGTTCGTCTCGATCCACGCCGATGCCGCACCCTCCACCGCCGCGTTCGGTGCGTCGGTGTTCGCCCTGTCGGATCGTGGCGCCACGTCGGAAACGGCACGGTGGCTGGCGGACAGTGAAAACCGTTCCGACCTGATCGGCGGTGCGGGCAACGTCAGTCTCGACGACAAGGACCGCATGCTCGCGGGCGTATTGCTCGACCTGTCGATGACCGCGTCGCTGACTTCCAGCCTGAACGTCGGCCAGAAGGTCCTGAGCAACATCGGGCGCGTCACGCCTTTGCACAAACAACGCGTGGAGCAGGCCGGGTTCATGGTGTTGAAGTCGCCGGACATCCCATCGATCCTGGTGGAAACCGGTTTTATCTCCAACGCCAACGAAGCGTCCAAGCTCGCCGCGTCCAGCCACCAGCAGGCCCTGGCACGCTCGATCAGCAGCGGTGTGCGCCAGTTCTTCCAGCAGAATCCTCCGCCGGGGACCTACATCGCCTGGTTGCGTGATTCCGGCAAGATTGCCCAGGGCCCACGGGACCACCGGGTCAACCCCGGCGAAACCCTGGCAATGATCGCCGTGCGCTACCAGGTGTCGCCGGCGACCTTGCGCAGTGCCAACAACCTGAAAACCGATGAGTTGAAAATCGGTCAGACCCTGACCATTCCCGGCACTGAACTGGCGTCCAAAGAATGAATCAGGTGGTGACCAACAGCGCTCGTATCGAGCTGCTCAGCCCCCGACTGGCCAACCAGATTGCCGCCGGTGAGGTGGTCGAGCGCCCGGCTTCGGTGATCAAGGAGTTGCTGGAAAACAGCCTCGACTCCGGTGCCAAACGCATCGATGTCGATGTGGAGCTGGGCGGCATCAAGCTGCTGCGGGTGCGCGACGATGGCCGAGGCATCGCCGCCGATGACCTGCCGCTGGCCCTGGCGCGACACGCCACCAGCAAGATCCGCAACCTGGAAGACCTCGAGCAGGTGATGAGCCTGGGGTTTCGCGGTGAGGCGCTGGCTTCGATCAGTTCCGTGTCGCGCCTGACCCTGACGTCACGTACCCGCGATGCCGATCAGGCGTGGCAGGTGGAGACCGAAGGTCGGGAGATGGCGCCCCGTGTCCAGCCGGCGGCTCACCCGGTGGGCACGTCGGTGGAAGTGCGCGACCTGTTCTTCAATACCCCGGCGCGGCGCAAATTCCTCAAGACCGAAAAAACCGAATTCGATCACCTGCAGGAAGTGATCAAGCGCCTGGCGCTCGCCCGGTTCGACGTGGCGTTTCATTTGCGTCACAACGGCAAGACCATCCTCAGCCTGCATGAGGCCCATGATGATGCGGCCCGCGCACGGCGTGTGGCGGCCATTTGCGGCCCGGGTTTCCTGGAGCAGGCGCTGCCCATCGAAATCGAGCGCAATGGCCTGCATCTGTGGGGATGGGTCGGCTTGCCCACCTTCAATCGCAGCCAGGCGGACTTGCAATACTTCTTCGTCAATGGCCGGGCCGTGCGCGACAAACTGGTGGCCCACGCGGTGCGCCAGGCCTATCGCGATGTGCTGTTCAATGGCCGGCACCCGACATTCGTGCTGTTCTTCGAGGTCGACCCAACCGGCGTCGACGTCAACGTGCACCCGACCAAGCACGAAGTGCGCTTTCGCGAAGGGCGCATGGTCCATGACTTCCTCTATGGCACCTTGCACCGCGCCTTGGGCGATGTACGTCCCGACGATCATCTGGCCGCACCGGTAGCGACCGCCATCGTCCGCCCGACCGGCCTTGAAGCCGGCGAGTTCGGGCCACAGGGCGAAATGCGCCTGGCGGCCAATGCCCTGCTGGAGCAGCCGCAGGCCCAACCGTCATTCAATGCCGCCGGCGCTGGAGCTGGAGCTGGCGCCGGTTATCAGTATCAATACACTCCGCGCCCGCAGTCGACGATGCCAGCAGCGGAAGCCCAGGCCGCCTATCGCGAGTTCTTCGCGCCGCTGCCCGAAGCCAACGCCGCTGCGCTTCCCGAAGGGCAGGGCGATATCCCGCCGTTGGGTTATGCGTTGGCGCAGCTCAAGGGCATCTACATCCTCTCGGAAAACGCCCAGGGTCTGGTGCTGGTAGACATGCACGCCGCCCATGAGCGGATCATGTACGAGCGACTCAAGGTCGCCATGGCGAGCGAGGGTCTGAGCGGACAGCCGTTATTGGTCCCTGAATCGTTGGCGCTGAGTCAGCGCGAGGCCGATTGTGCCGAAGAGCACGTCGCCTGGTTCCAGCGCCTGGGCTTCGAATTGCAGCGGTTGGGCCCGGAGACTCTGGCCATTCGCCAGATTCCGGCGTTGCTCAAGCAAGCCGAAGCCAACCGGCTGGTCAGCGATGTACTGGCGGACCTGATGGAATATGGCACCAGCGACCGCATTCAGGCCCACCTCAACGAACTGCTGGGCACCATGGCCTGTCACGGTGCGGTGCGGGCGAATCGGCGGCTGGCCCTGCCGGAAATGAACGGCTTGCTGCGTGACATGGAAAACACCGAGCGCAGCGGCCAATGCAACCATGGCCGACCGACCTGGACCCAACTGGGCCTGGACGATCTGGACAAATTGTTCCTGCGCGGTCGTTGATGAGCCAGCTCCCACCTGCGATTTTCCTGATGGGCCCGACTGCAGCGGGCAAGACAGACCTGGCCATCGAGCTGACCAAGGTCCTGCCCTGCGAACTGATCAGTGTCGATTCGGCCCTGGTCTATCGCGGCATGGACATCGGCACCGCCAAGCCTTCGAAAGAAATCCTGGCTGAATTCCCACACCGCTTGATCGATATTCTCGACCCGGCAGAGAGCTATTCGGCGGCCGATTTCCGCCGTGACGCCCTGCAAGCCATGGCCGAGATCACCGCGCGCGGCAAGATTCCGCTGCTGGTGGGCGGCACCATGCTCTATTACAAGGCGCTGCTCGAAGGCCTGGCGGACATGCCGGCAGCCGATCCCGAAGTGCGGGCGCAAATAGAAGAAGAGGCTGCACGCCTTGGCTGGCAAGCCCTGCACGAGCAATTGCAGCGTATCGACCCCGAGTCGGCGGCGCGCATACACCCCAACGATCCCCAGCGCCTCAGTCGCGCATTGGAAGTTTATCGGGTCAGCGGTCAGAGCATGACCGCGCTTCGATTGCAACAAAGTGCGCAAAGTACTGAAGCAGCCGCGTCGGGACGGCAACAATTGCCCTATACTGTCGCGAACTTGGCCATTGCCCCGGCAAATCGCCAGGTACTGCACGAACGAATTAAACAAAGATTCACTTTGATGTTGGAACAGGGGTTCATGGACGAGGTCGTAGCCCTGCGTGAAAGAGGTGACCTGCACACCGGGTTGCCATCTATACGTGCGGTCGGTTATCGACAAGTCTGGGACTATCTGGATGGCAAGCTGACAGAAGCCGAAATGCAGGAGCGTGGAATCATCGCCACGCGCCAATTGGCCAAGCGTCAGTTCACGTGGTTGCGCAGCTGGGCTGACTTACACTGGTTGGACAGTCTCGATTGCGACAATCTGCCACGCGTCTTGAAATACCTTGGAGCCATCTCCATATTGAGCTGAGTCTTTGCAATTGCCGTCTATCCTTGGGGGTGTGACGGCCACAAGCCAACTGTTTACCTATTTTTATATTGAATCCTTAAAGGAGTGCGACACATGTCAAAAGGGCATTCGCTACAAGACCCTTACTTGAATACTTTACGTAAAGAGAAAGTTGGGGTGTCCATCTACCTGGTCAACGGGATCAAACTGCAAGGCACGATCGAGTCGTTTGACCAGTTCGTCATCCTGCTGAAAAACACCGTCAGCCAGATGGTCTACAAGCACGCTATCTCTACAGTGGTGCCGGTTCGTCCAATTCGTCTGCCTAGCGCAGCCGAATCCGAGTCGGGTGACACTGAACCAGGTAACGCCTGATAGGAGTCTCCTTTGTTCTTTGAGCGCCACGGTGGTGGGGAGCGAGCCATTCTCGTTCACTTGGATGGTCAGGACCCTGAGGCGCGCGAAGATCCGCAGGAGTTTCAGGAGTTGGCGGCATCGGCTGGTGCCGAGACCGCGGCGTTTTTCAACGTGCCGCGTAATCGGCCAACCGCCAAATACCTGATTGGCAGCGGCAAGGTCGAGGAGTTGCGCGACCTGGTCAAAGCCGAACAGGTAGAACTGGTTATTTTCAATCACATCCTCACGCCCAGTCAGGAACGTAACCTCGAACGTGTTTTCGAGTGTCGCGTGATCGACCGCACGGGTCTGATTCTCGATATCTTCGCCCAACGCGCCCGTACCCATGAAGGCAAGCTCCAGGTTGAACTGGCCCAGCTTGAGCACATGAGCACGCGCCTGGTTCGTGGCTGGACTCACCTTGAGCGGCAGAAGGGCGGTATCGGCCTGCGCGGTCCGGGTGAAACACAGCTGGAAACCGACCGGCGCCTGTTGCGGGTTCGCCTGCGGCAGATCAAGGGGCGCCTGGAAAAGGTTCGCAGCCAGCGCGAGCAGTCTCGGCGCGGGCGCAAGCGCGCGGAAATTCCGACGGTTTCACTGGTGGGTTATACCAACGCCGGCAAATCGACGCTGTTCAACTCGGTGACCGATTCCGAAGTGTTTGCCGCGGACCAGCTCTTCGCCACCCTCGACCCGACACTGCGCCGCCTCGAACTCGACGACCTCGGCCCCATCGTGCTGGCCGATACCGTGGGGTTCATCCGTCACCTGCCGCACAAACTGGTCGAGGCATTTCGGGCTACGCTCGAGGAGTCGAGCAACTCCGACCTGCTGCTGCACGTGATCGACGCCCATGAACCCGAGCGTATGGCCCAGATTGAACAGGTCATGGTAGTGCTCGGGGAGATCGGGGCGCAGGACTTGCCGATCCTCGAGGTATACAACAAACTCGATTTGCTCGAGGGCGTGGAGCCGCAGATCCAGCGCGATGCCGATGGCAAGCCGCAGCGGGTCTGGTTGTCGGCCAGGGACGGTACCGGTCTGGACTTGCTCAAGCAGGCCGTGGCCGAATTGCTCGGCGATGATTTGTTCGTGGGCACCTTGCGCTTGCCGCAACGTTTTGCTCGACTGCGTGCGCAGTTTTTTGAAATCGGTGCTGTACAGAAAGAAGAGCATGACGAAGAAGGCATCTGCCTGCTGGCCGTTCGTTTGCCACGCGTCGAGTTGAATCGACTGGTGAGCCGCGAAGGCATGCAACCGATGGAATTCATCGAGCAACACACTTTGCAATAAAAGCCTGAGAAAGCGGTTGTGCCGCAGGGACAGGCATTCTGTAGCATTGGTCGGCGCGCCGTGGGTGCGTCTTTGCTTTATCAGATGGAGAGCGCTATGGCTTGGAATGAGCCGGGTGGCAACTCGAATAATCAGGATCCTTGGGGTGGCAAGCGCCGCAATAACGGCGACCGCAAGGGGCCACCAGATCTCGACGAGGCCTTCCGAAAGCTGCAGGAAAGCCTGAACGGGTTGTTCGGTGGTGGTAAAAAACGCGGTGATGACGGCGGTGGTTCCGGCAAGAGTGGCGGCTTTGGCGGCATACTCGGCATCGGCCTGGTCGTGCTGGCGGCCGTCTGGCTGTACAGCGCCGTTTATGTCGTGGACGAGCAGGAGCAAGCCGTGGTGCTGCGCTTCGGCAAGTACTACGAAACGGTTGGCCCGGGCCTGAACATCTATTTCCCGCCGATCGACAAGAAGTACATGGAAAACGTCACGCGTGAGCGTGCGTACACCAAGCAGGGCCAGATGCTCACCGAAGACGAGAACATCGTCGAAGTGCCGCTGACCGTGCAGTACAAGATCAGCAACCTGCAGGACTTCGTGCTGAGCGTCGATCAGCCGGAAATCAGCCTGCAGCACGCGACTGACAGCGCCTTGCGCCACGTGGTGGGTTCCACTGCGATGGACCAGGTGTTGACCGAAGGTCGTGAATTGATGGCGAGCGAAATCAAGGAGCGTCTGCAACGCTTCATGGATACCTATCGCACCGGTATCACCGTTACCCAGGTCAACGTACAGAGCGCAGCGGCACCGCGTGAAGTGCAGGAAGCCTTCGATGACGTGATCCGTGCCCGTGAAGACGAGCAGCGTTCGCGCAACCAGGCGGAAACCTATGCCAACGGCGTCGTGCCGGAAGCCCGTGGTCAGGCCCAGCGCATCCTTGAAGACGCCAATGGCTACCGCGACGAAACCGTCTCGCGTGCCAAGGGTGAGGCTGACCGCTTCACCAAGCTGGTGGCCGAGTACCGCAAGGCGCCTGAGGTTACACGTCAGCGTCTGTACCTGGACACCATGCAGGAAGTCTTCAGCAGTACCAGCAAGGTACTCGTGACCGGCAACAAGAACGGCCAGAGCAACCTGCTTTACCTGCCGCTGGACAAGATGATCGACAGCAGTGGTCGCAGCACCAACGCACCGGTCAACAGTGCGGCAGCGACCAGCAATGAAGCAAATGCGCGTGCCGCAGCTGATCTGCAGCAACAGCAGGCACGTACCAGGGAGAGTCGCTGATGAGCAATAAATCGCTGATCGCCCTTATTGTTGGCGTCGTTGTGGCGATCGCTGCCTGGAACTGCTTCTACATCGTGGCTCAGACCGAGCGCGCGGTGTTGCTGCAGTTCGGACGCGTGGTTCAGGCTGATGTCCAGCCGGGGCTGCATGTGAAAGTGCCTTACGTTAACCAGGTGCGCAAGTTCGACGCTCGCCTGATGACGCTGGATGCACCGACACAGCGCTTCCTGACCCTGGAAAAGAAAGCCGTGATGGTCGATGCCTACGCCAAGTGGCGTGTGAAGGACGCCGAGCGTTTCTACACCGCGACTTCCGGCCTCAAGCAGATCGCCGACGAGCGTCTGTCCCGTCGTCTGGAATCGGGCCTGCGTGACCAGTTCGGTAAGCGCACCCTGCACGAAGTGGTATCCGGTGAGCGTGATGCGCTCATGGCGGACATCACCTCTTCGCTGAACAAGATGGCCGAAAAGGAACTGGGTATCGAAGTGGTCGACGTTCGCGTCAAGACCATCGACCTGCCCAAGGAAGTGAACCGCAGCGTGTTCGAGCGTATGAGCACCGAGCGTGAGCGTGAAGCTCGCGAGCACCGCGCCAAGGGTAACGAGCTGGCAGAAGGCATCCGTGCCGACGCCGATCGTCAACGCCGCGTGCTGCTGGCTGAAGCCTATCGTGAATCGGAAGAGATCCGCGGTGACGGCGATGCCCAGGCCGCAGCGATCTATTCCAAGGCCTACGGCCAGGACCAGGAGTTCTACGCGTTCTACCGTAGCCTGCGCGCCTACCGTGAAAGCTTCGCGAACAAATCCGACGTCATGGTCCTGGACCCAAGCAGCGACTTCTTCCACTACCTGGAAAAAGCCAAGCCTTGATACGGCGTTGACCGAAATCGCCCCCGCCGGGCGGCTAAAACCTTCGGCGGGGTGATCCTTTGGGAAAACGTGTGTATGATGCGGCAGCCGGGAAATTCCCGGCTTTTTTGCGTCTGCACGTTTGATTGCTGTTTTTTTGCAGATGTCCGGGCCCGTTGGCTCGACAGGTTTTACGAGGAAAGTGTTTGGCGAAGCCCGAATTCAGGCTTTTCGCTTCGTTGCTCTTGCGCGTGTTTTCGCAGGGCCAGGCATTTTCTGCTTCACTCAAGGCTCGCCCCAAGGCTTGCCGCCCGGATCATAGGGGAATGGCGTAATGGCAACGGTAGACCGCTGGCTGCTGCCAGATGGCATCGAAGAAGTACTGCCACCGGAGGCGGCGCGCATAGAAGTCGCGCGTCGCCAGGTGTTGGATCTGTTCCAGAGCTGGGGTTACGAGTTTGTCGTGACTCCCCATATCGAGTACCTGGAATCCCTGCTGACCGGCGCGGGCCAGGACCTGGATCTGCGTACCTTCAAGGTCATCGACCCGCAATCGGGTCGGCAGATGGGTTTCCGGGCGGATATCACGCCGCAGGTGGCGCGCATCGATGCGCACACCTTGCGTCGCGAAGGCCCCAATCGCCTGTGCTATGCCGGTAGCGTGCTGCACGCCCAGCCGCGCGCCTTGTCATCCTCGCGCAGCCCGATCCAGTTGGGTGCCGAGTTGTACGGCGATGCCAGCCCGAGCAGTGACGTCGAAGTCATCAGCCTGATGCTCGCCATGCTGCAACTGGCCGATGTGCCGGACGTGCACATGGACCTCGGGCATGTTGGCATCTACCGCGGCCTGGCCCGTGCGGCAGGCCTGTCCGGTGAAGTCGAGCAGCAGTTGTTCGATGCGTTGCAACGCAAGGCCATCGACGAGGTCATTACCTTGACCGAAGGCCTGCCGGCAGAACTGTCCGACATGCTGCGCGCGCTGGTTGACCTGTGTGGCGGCCGTGAAGTGCTGGTGGCGGCTCGTGAGCGCCTCGCCAAGGCGCCGGCACCCGTGCTGGCGGCGTTGGACGATTTGCTGGCGATAGCCGAGCGCCTGTCCAGCCGTTTCCCGGATCTGCCGCTGTATTTCGACCTGGGCGAGTTGCGCGGTTATCACTACCACACCGGTGTTGTGTTCGCCGTGTTCGTACCGGGTGTTGGCCAGTCCATTGCCCAGGGTGGTCGTTACGACGACATCGGTGCCGACTTCGGTCGTGCCCGTCCGGCAACCGGCTTCTCCACCGATTTGAAAACCCTGGTGACCCTGGGGCGTGCTGAGATCGAGCTACCGTCTGGCGGTATCTGGATGCCTGACAGTACGGATGCGGCACTCTGGCAGCAGGTTTGCCAGTTGCGCAGTGAGGGTCAGCGTGTTGTCCAGGCATTGCCTGGGCAGCCTTTGGCCGCCGCCCGTGAAGCGGACTGCGACCGGCAATTGATTCAGCAGAACGGGCTTTGGCAAGTATCGCCACTGGCCTCTTGAGTTTTCCTGCCGGCCGCCGCCGGCACCAAGTTTGCGCGAATGAGGACAAGTGTTATGGGTAAGAATGTCGTAGTCCTGGGCACCCAGTGGGGTGATGAGGGCAAAGGCAAGATCGTTGATCTGCTGACCGAACATGCTGCCGCCGTAGTGCGCTACCAGGGTGGCCACAACGCGGGTCACACGCTGGTGATCGACGGTGAGAAAACCGTCTTGCACCTGATCCCGTCGGGCGTGCTGCGCGAAGGCGTACAGTGCCTGATCGGTAACGGCGTGGTGGTTGCGCCCGACGCTCTGATGCGGGAAATCACCAAGCTGGAAGAGAAGGGTGTGCCGGTGCGTGATCGCCTGCGCATCAGCCCTTCCTGCCCGCTGATCCTGTCCTATCACGTGGCGCTGGACCAGGCCCGCGAAAAGGCTCGTGGCGAGATGAAGATCGGCACCACCGGTCGCGGCATCGGCCCGGCATACGAAGACAAGGTTGCACGTCGTGGCCTGCGCATCGGTGATCTGTTCCACCGCGAGCGTTTCGCCGCCAAGCTGGGCGAGTTGCTGGACTACCACAACTTTGTCCTGGTCAATTACTACAAAGAGCCGGCCATCGACTTCCAGAAAACCCTGGATGAGTGCATGGAATACGCCGAGTTGCTCAAGCCGATGATGCTCGACGTCACCGCCGAGCTGCACGAGCTGCGTCGCGCGGGCAAGGACATCATGTTCGAGGGTGCCCAGGGTTCCCTTCTGGACATCGACCACGGTACCTACCCGTATGTCACCAGCTCCAACACCACCGCCGGCGGTATCGCCACCGGTTCCGGTGTGGGTCCGCGCTTCATCGACTACATCCTGGGTATCACCAAGGCCTACACCACTCGTGTCGGTTCAGGTCCGTTCCCGACCGAGCTGTTCGATGACATCGGTGCATTCCTGGCCAAGCGTGGCCACGAATTCGGTGCAACCACCGGTCGCGCCCGTCGTTGCGGCTGGTTCGATGCCGTCATCCTGCGTCGCGCCATCGACGTCAACAGCATCTCGGGCCTGTGCCTGACCAAGCTGGACGTACTGGACGGCCTGGAAACCATCAACATCTGCATTGGCTACAAGAACCAGGACGGTGCGGTGATTGACGCTCCAACCGACGCCGACAGCTACATCGGCCTGGAGCCTGTGTACGAACAGATGCCAGGCTGGACCGAGTCGACCCTCGGCGCCAAGACCCTGGAAGAGCTGCCGCAAGCCGCTCGCAACTACATCAAGCGCATCGAAGAGCTGGTCGGCGCGCCGATCGACATTATTTCGACGGGCCCGGACCGCAACGAAACCATCGTTCTGCGTCATCCGTTCGCTTAATAAGTCGTTGATGTAAAAGACAAAGGGCCCTTATTTGGGCCCTTTGTCGTATCTGTCTGTAGGACGGCACGACCTTTGCTCTGAATTTGAAAAAGCTCAATAAAAAAGGATGGCTGCCTCCGTGCCATCAATTTAATGGCGTCAAAGCAGAGGGATTACCTGTGTCGGCCGTTCTTTCCCTGTTACAAAGCCGTCTTTTGCGGCCTGTGTTCGTTACCCTTGGTATCGCTCTTTTGGTGCAAGTGCTGGTTGCGGTCGCCCTGACACGCAGCACGGTGACTGCGCTGGAGGCCGATCTGGGCGTTCGCCTGGGCGCCGACAGCCAAAAACTGTCCACCGAGCTCGAGCAGGCGGGACGCGAAGTCACGTCGAGCCTCGACAGCCTCTCCGCCAGTACGCGCCAGCGGCTCACTGCCGGCTTGTCTTCGCGTCTGGAAGAGGAGCAATCGCAGCTGCGGGCGACCCTGGAAAAAGACCTGAAGGACTCCGCCAGTGATATGGCGCAGCTCCTGGCCTCGGTCGCGCCCCGCGCCATGTGGGACAACGACGTGCCGACCCTGTCCGAATTCGCCCGTCGCGCCCAGCGCAATCCCAACGTGCTGTTCGTCGTCTATGACGATGCGACCGGCCAGCACCTGACGCGCTACCTCAATCGCGAAAATCCGATCAACAAGGCACTGCTGGAAAAAGGCCAGGGCGAACGTGCCCTGGACAAGGTGCTGGATGCAGCGAGAAACGATCCGTCGGTCTACTACGTTGAAGCGTCCATCAACCCTAATGGCGTGGAAATCGGCAAGGTGCTGATGGGGGTCTCCACCGCTTCGGTGGAAACGGATCTGGCGGCGCTGGATAAACGCTTCGAAGCGCTGATTGCCAACAGCGATCAACTGGTGGGCGACAGCCTCAAGGGCGCGGCGGCCGACAGTGCCACCGCCATGCGCGCACGGCTGGCTTCCGCTCAGTCCACTGCTGCGGACATGAAAGCCAATACCACCGAAACCGTGCAGGAAGCGGCAGCGACCTTGCGCTGGCGCATTGGCATGGGCCTGGCCTTGGTGGGGTGCGGCGTGTTGCTGCTGCTGGCCGTCGTGCTCGGTCGTCGGGTGGTCAATCGTTTGAAGATGCTGATCATCGCCATGGACGACCTGGCGGCCGGCGAGGGCGACTTGACCAAGCGCGTGCAGATCAACAGCAAGGACGAGATCGGCGACATGGCGTCGGCGGTCAATCGCTTTGTGGATAAGTTGCAGCCCATCGTGCGTGAAGCGGGCGATGTCGCCCAGCGCACGGGCGTCGAGATCGGCGCCATGACCTTGCGCAACGCCGGTGCCGATGCGGCGGCCGGTATGCAGCGCGACGAGGTGGCCGAGAGCCTGCGCGCGTTGTCGCAAATGGCCGATGAGGCGCAGTCCGAAAGTCATGCCATGCAGGCGGCCTTGCAGCAGGTGGTGGAGATTCGTTCGGCCACCGACGAAAATACCCGCACCTCGGCGAAAGTCGGCGGCCTGATCGAGGCGCTGGCCGAGCAAGTCGATACCGGCGCCAAGGTGATTGAGCGACTGGCGCAGCAGAGTGAGCAGATTGAAGTGGTGCTGACCGTGATCCACGGCATCGCCGAGCAAACCAACCTGCTGGCGCTGAACGCGGCCATCGAGGCGGCGCGCGCCGGTGAAACCGGTCGTGGCTTCGCCGTGGTGGCGGATGAGGTGCGGGCGTTGGCGAGCAAAACCCAAAGCTCCACCGGTGACATCCAGGCGCACATCGTCGCCTTGCAGCAAGGTGCGCGGGAGGCTGTTGCTGCGATTGGCCAGGCCGGGCGCCAGGCCAGCGAAGGTCTGCTGGTGTTGCGTGACAGCGCGCGCTTGCAGCAAACGGTGCAGGTGTCGGTCGAGCAGGTGCACGCGGCGATTGGCCTGGCCACGCAGGCCGCGGCGCATCAGGCGCAGGGTGCGCAGGCTGTACGCGGGCGCGTGGAAACCATTCATGCCCAGGCCGAGAAAGCGGCTCAGGCGGTTGTAGAGACGACCGAGAGCGGCAAGGTGCTCGATGGGTTGGCAGCGCAGCTCAAGGCCAGCCTGGGGCAGTTCAGGGCTTGATGTGTAGTCTGTAAGGCCGCCATCGCGGGCAAGCCCGCTCCTACAGTTTGGAATGCGATTTCCTGTAGGAGCGGGCTTGCCCGCGATAGCAGTATCAGCGGTTCAGATACATCCGCGTCGTCAACAGATAAACCGGCAACCCCGACACCACAATCAACAGCGCCGCATAAGGCGCTGCCGCTGCAAACTCCACATTCGCCGTGTGCGCCCAAACCTCTGTTGCCAAAGTGTTGAGCCCCGTGGGGCTTAGCAGCAGGGTCGCCGTCAATTCCTTCATCGCGTCCAGGAACACCAGCGCAAACGCCGCCCCTAGTGCCGGGAAGATGATCGGCAAGGTGATGCGACAAAATGCGCTGAACGATGATGCGCCCAAGGTGCGGGCGGCTTCTTCCAGTTGCGGCGCGGCCTTGTTCAGTGCCGTGCGAATCGGCGCCTGTGCCAGCGGCAGGAACAGCAGAGCATACGCAATCAGCAGCAATGCCGAGGTCTGGTAGAGCACCGGCACGTAATGCAGGGCGAAATACACCAGGGTCAGGGCAATCACCAGTCCCGGCAGCGCATGCAACAGATAAGGCAGGCGCTCAGCCCAGATGGCCAGTCGACCCTTGTGGCGCACCACCAGCAGTCCCACTGGCACCGCCAGCACCAGGCACAGCGCGGCGCCGCCCAGAGACAGCGCGAGTGACGACAGGAGCGCCTCGGTGATCGCGGCCACGGGAAACGCCGCCGAGGAACCCACCATCAACCAATACGCCAGCATGCCCAGGGGAATGCCGCTGCCGATGATCGCCAGCGCCAGGCAGTAAAGTTGCCCGGCGACAGCCCAGTGCCCAAGCCGAACCTGCTCTGCACGTCGTGCCGCACCCTGGCCGGTGCGCACGTGGCGGCCCTTACCACGCATCCGTAGCTCGAGCCACAACAGCATCAGGCACAGCGCCAGCAGTACTGCGGACAGCATTGCCGCGTTGGCATTGCTGAACTCCAGCTCGAACTGCTGATAGATCGCCGTGGTAAAGGTTTGCAGGCCGATGATCGACAGCGCGCCGAACTCCACAAGCATGTGCAGTGCGATGAGCAGCGAGCCGGCCAGCAGGGATGGCCATAGCAGCGGCAGGGTGATCTTGAAGAACACGCCCCAGCGGTTCTGACCCAATGTGCGCGCGGATTCTTCCAGGGATGGGTCGAGATTACGCAGCGTGGCCGCTACCGGCAGGAAGATCAGTGGGTATTTGGACAGGGTCATCACCAGGATGGCGCCGCCCAGGCCTTCGAAATGCGCGCTCAGGGAAACCCAGGTAAAGCTGCTGACAAACGCCGGCACGGCGAACGGCAGGCAGAGGATCACCCCCCACAGTCGCCGTCCCGGCAAATTGCTGCGCTCCAGCAGCCAGGCCAGCGAAAGGCCGATGATGCCGCAGGCCACCGTCACGCCCGCCATCAATGCCAGCGTATTGCGCAACAGGCCGAACACATAAGGTCGCCACAACAGGTGCAGTGCCTCGGCCCAGCCGGCCTGCCAGGTTTTCAGGCCGACATAGACCAGCGGCAACAGGCTCAATAGCACCAGCAACAACACTGGCAGCAGCAACCAGATCGACGGCCGCTTGCGTCGTGGCACATGACCCCCGCGCGCGGCGGGGGCAGATAACGATGCGCTCATCAGTTCAAGCCAACGTCGCGTTCCAGGTCCAGGGCTTCTTCAGCGTTGCCGAGGTCGGCCGGCGTGACGTTGGGGGCTTGCAGCTCGCTGAAGGGCTTGAGACCGCGATCCGACTCCATGCCTTTGTGCAGCGGGTACTCGGCGGTGGTCTGGGTGATCACGCGCTGGCCTTCTTCGCTGGCCATGTAGGCGAGCAACTGCTGGGCTTCTTTGGGATGCTTGCTGGATTTCAGCACGGCCGCGCTGGAAACGGTGATCAGCCCGCCGACGTCGCCGCCGGTGAAATAATGCAGTTTCGAATCAAGCTGGCCTTTTTCACGCTGCAGGGCGAACCAGTAATAGTTGTTCACCAGGACAGTGGCGACGTCACCGTTTTCCACGGCCTTGAGTGCGACCATGTTGTTGCTGTACGTCTTGCCGAAGGCGCGCAGCCCAGTCAGCCATTCCTCGGCCGCGTCCATGCCGTGCACCTTGATGATGGCGACGGCCTGTTCCTGGAACGCGCCGCTGGTAGGCACGAAGCCAACCTTGCCTTGCCATTTCGGGTCGGAAAATTCCATTACCGACTTGGGCAGGTCTTTTTCATCGATCAGTTTAGGGTTGAAGGCCACCACACGAACCCGCGCGGTCACGCCGATCCAGGTCCCATTGCTTGCGACGTAGTCTTTGGGCAGGACGGCGAGGGTGGCGGCGTCGGTCTGGGCCAGCAGGCCCTGCTCGCCGAGTTTGTTCAGTGGGGGAGATTCTTCGGTGTAGATCACGTCGGCGGGAGAGCGACCGCCTTCTTCGACGACCTGGCTGGCGAGCTGATTGCTGCTGCCCTTGCGCACATTGACGTGAATCCCGGTCTTGGCCTCGAACGCCTTGGCGACGGCGTCGCCGACTTCCTTGTGTTGGCCGTTATAGAGGGTCAGGGAAACCGGGTCGGCAGCCTGGGTGAGGGGAGTAGCGAGTGCCAGGCCGAGCAGGGTGAAGGTCAGGCCGCGGCGCAGGGTATTTCGAAACATCATTCGCAGGGTTCCTCACTGTCGCATTGCAAAAACTTGCAACAATGATAAACGATATTGTTTCTCATGTGCGCCTTGCGGGTTGGTATTGCCTTTGGTATGGATCTGGAGCTGAAACCTGTAGGAGCGAGCATGCTCGCGATGGTCGTCAACGATTGCGCTGGCTGCCTGACACTCAACGGTGTCTGGGCGACCATCGCGAGCATGCTCGCTCCTACAGGGGGTATGGGATTTCAGGGGGGGGGCAGAAACGCAAAAACCCGCTTTCGCGGGTTTTTGTGAAATTCAGAATCGTGATCCTGAATTTGAAATTGGTGCCCAGAAGAAGACTCGAACTTCCACGACCGTAAGGTCACCAGCACCTGAAGCTGGCGTGTCTACCAATTTCACCATCTGGGCATTCATCGCGAGCGTTGCCGCTGTTGATGTGGCGCACTATACGGAGAGCTTTTTGATCTGTAAACCCCTGATTTGGTTTTAATAAATCAAATGCTTAGAATGCAAAAACCCGCTTTCGCGGGTTTTTGTGGGAGCCTTGAAATTGATCTAATCTCAAGCTCGAAATTGGTGCCCAGAAGAAGACTCGAACTTCCACGACCGTAAGGTCACCAGCACCTGAAGCTGGCGTGTCTACCAATTTCACCATCTGGGCAGTATCGGCAGCGCTAGTGCGTCGTCGATGGCGCGCACTATACGGAGCGTCTTTTTAACTGTAAACCCCTGCCTTCAAAAAAACATGAAAAATGTTACCGACGGCATTTTTACCAGCTCTGCGGTGTCCATAAAGGGGCTTTAGGCGAGTCGATGCAGTCCGAAATTTCCCGTTTCATTACGCCTATGCCAAACTAACGCGTATATAGACAAGGTGAAAACTCTCTAATGGCCGATTGGCAGTCCCTCGATCCCGAGGCCGCTCGTGAAGCGGAAAAATATGAAAACCCTATTCCTAGCCGCGAACTGATCCTTCAGCACCTTGCTGATCGAGGTTCGCCTGCTAACCGCGAGCAGTTGGTCGAAGAGTTCGGCCTGGTCACCGAAGACCAGATCGAAGCGCTGCGCCGGCGACTGCGCGCGATGGAGCGCGATGCTCAACTCATTTATACCCGTCGTGGCACTTATGCGCCGGTGGACAAGCTCGACTTGATCCTGGGTCGCATCAGCGGTCACCGCGATGGTTTCGGCTTCCTGGTGCCGGACGACGGCAGTGACGATTTGTTCATGAGCCCCGCGCAAATGCGCCTGGTGTTCGATGGTGACCGTGCATTGGCCCGTGTGTCTGGCCTGGATCGTCGCGGTCGTCGTGAAGGCATGATCGTCGAAGTCGTGTCCCGTGCTCACGAAACCATCGTCGGTCGTTACTTCGAAGAAGGCGGTATCGGCTTCGTGGTGGCGGACAATCCGAAGATCCAGCAGGAAGTGCTGGTGACACCGGGTCGCAACGCCAACGCCGACATCGGTCAGTTCGTCGAAGTGAAGATCACCCACTGGCCGACGCCACGCTTCCAGCCCCAGGGCGATGTCATTGAAGTCGTGGGCAACTACATGGCGCCGGGTATGGAGATCGACATTGCTCTGCGCACCTACGATATTCCGCACGTCTGGCCCGATGCAGTACTCAAGGAAGCCGCCAAGCTCAAGCCGGAAGTCGAAGAAAAGGATAAAGAGAAGCGCATCGACCTGCGCCATCTGCCGTTCGTCACCATCGACGGTGAAGATGCCCGCGACTTCGATGACGCGGTGTATTGCGAGGCCCGCCCGGGCAAGCTGCGCCTGTTCTCCGGTGGCTGGAAGCTGTACGTGGCGATTGCCGACGTCTCCAGCTACGTGAAGCTCGGTTCGGCGCTGGATGCCGAGGCCCAGGTTCGCGGTAACTCGGTGTACTTCCCCGAGCGCGTGATTCCGATGTTGCCCGAGCAGTTGTCCAACGGCCTGTGCTCGCTGAACCCGATGGTCGACCGGTTGGCCATGGTTTGCGAGATGACCATCTCGAAAACCGGTGAGATGACCGATTACTGCTTCTATGAAGCGGTCATTCACTCTCATGCACGCCTGACCTACAACAAGGTCAGCGCCATGCTCGAAACGCCCAAAGCCGCCGAGGCGCGCAAGCTGCGTGGTGAATACACCGATATCGTGCCGCATCTCAAGCAGCTTTATGCGCTGTACAAGGTGTTGCTGGCTGCCCGCCATGTGCGTGGCGCGATCGATTTTGAAACCCAGGAAACCCGGATCATCTTCGGTTCCGAGCGCAAGATCGCGGAAATTCGCCCGACCGTGCGCAACGACGCGCACAAGCTGATCGAGGAATGCATGCTGGCCGCCAACGTGGCCACCGCCGAATTCCTGCAGAAGCACGAAATCCCTGCGCTGTACCGCGTTCACGACGGTCCGCCGCCTGAGCGCCTGGAAAAGCTGCGTACCTTCCTGGGTGAGTTGGGCCTGTCCCTGCACAAAGGCAAGGACGGTCCATCGCCCAAGGATTATCAGGCGTTGCTGGCCGGCATCAAGGATCGTCCGGACTTCCACCTGATCCAGACCGTGATGCTGCGTTCGCTGAGCCAGGCGGTGTACACCTCCGATAACCAGGGCCACTTCGGCCTGAATTACGAGGCCTACACCCACTTCACTTCGCCGATTCGTCGCTACCCGGACCTGCTCACGCATCGGGCGATCCGTAGCGTCATTCACTCCAAGCAGAACACCCCGCACGTTCGTCGGGCCGGTGCGATGAGCATTCCCAAGGCTCGCATCTACCCTTACGACGAGGCGGCGCTGGAGCAGCTGGGCGAACAGTGCTCGATGAACGAGCGTCGCGCCGACGAAGCGACTCGTGACGTGGTGAACTGGCTCAAGTGCGAGTTCATGAAAGACCGCGTGGGCGAGTCGTTCCCGGGCGTGATCACTGCGGTGACCGGGTTTGGCCTGTTCGTCGAACTGACCGACATCTACGTCGAAGGTTTGGTGCATGTCACGGCGTTGCCGGGTGATTACTACCACTTCGATCCTGTGCACCATCGCCTCGCGGGTGAACGCACCGGTCGCAGCTTCCGCCTGGGCGATACGGTCGAAGTGCGCGTGATGCGCGTTGATCTCGACGAGCGCAAGATCGACTTCGAGATGGCTGAGAAAACCATCAGCGCGCCGATCGGTCGCAAGAAGCGCGGGGCCGACACGGCTGCGCCAGCTTCCACCAAGGCGTCTGAGCCGGCTGCGGCAAAAACCGGTCGTCGCACTGCCAAGGAAAAACCTGCCGAGGCCTACCGCTCGAGCGATGCCGCGGCGAAGAACGCCGAGGTGCGCAAAAGCCGCGAGATGAAAAAGGCGTTGCTGTCCGAAGCGAAAAGCGGTGGCAAGTCCTCGCGTTCCACCTCGGACAAGGCGCCTGCGAGCAAAACGAGCAAACACCGTAAAGGCCCGCCAAAAGCGGGTTCCGCTCCAGCCAAAAGTGGCGGGGCGCGTAAACCGAAGGCGAAGTCATGAGTCAGTTGGAAAAAATCTACGGCGTGCATGCCGTAGAAGCGTTGCTGCGTCATCACCCAAAGCGCGTCAAGCAGATCTGGCTGGCCGAAGGCCGCAGTGAGCCGCGCTTGCAAAACCTGATTGCACTCGCTGGCGAAAACCGCGTGCCGGTCGGCAATGCCGAGCGTCGCGAGCTGGATGCCTGGGTTGAGGGCGTGCATCAGGGCGTGGTGGCGGAAGTGAGTCCCAGCCAGGTCTGGGGCGAAGCGATGCTCGACGAACTGCTCGATCGTACCGACGGTGCGCCGCTGCTGTTAGTGCTCGACGGTGTGACGGATCCGCACAATCTGGGCGCTTGCCTGCGTTCGGCCGATGCCGCCGGTGCGCTGGCGGTGATCGTGCCCAAGGACAAGTCGGCTACCCTGACCCCGACAGTGCGCAAGGTCGCCTGCGGGGCGGCGGAAGTGATTCCACTGGTCGCCGTGACCAACCTGGCGCGCAGCCTGGAAAAACTCAAGCAGCGTGGCTTGTGGGTCGTGGGTACGGCGGGTGAAGCCGAGCAGAGCCTGTATCAGCAGGACATGACCGGTCCGACCATCCTTATCATGGGCGCTGAAGGCAGCGGCATGCGTCGCCTGACCCGCGACCTGTGCGATTACCTGGTGCACTTGCCGATGAGCGGCAGCGTCAGCAGCCTCAACGTCTCCGTGGCGACCGGGGTCTGCCTGTTCGAAGCGCAACGTCAGCGCGCTGCGCGCAAGTAGTGAGCTTTAAGCTGCAAGCCTCAAGTAACAGACAATCTGCTTGAGGCTTGTAGCTTGCAGCTTGCATCTATTGTTCAAATAATCACCAATTGCCTTGCGCCTCCCCCCTCCCTTCTCTACAATTGCGCCCCTTGCTGTGACGGCAGGCACGCATGTGTCTCCCGCAAGCAAGTCCATAAGTGTCATTCACTCCTTGTCTGACCGCCTTCGAGCGGCAGGCTACAACCCGTAAGGAGCATTCATGCGTCATTACGAAATTATCTTTTTGGTCCACCCGGATCAAAGCGAGCAAGTCGGCGGCATGGTTGAGCGTTACACCAAGCTGATCGAAGAAGACGGCGGCAAAATCCACCGTCTGGAAGATTGGGGCCGTCGTCAACTGGCCTACGCAATCAACAATGTTCACAAGGCTCACTACGTGATGCTGAACGTTGAGTGCACTGGCAAGGCCCTGGCCGAGCTGGAAGACAACTTCCGTTACAACGATGCAGTGATCCGTAACCTGGTCATCCGTCGCGACGAAGCCGTTACCGGCCAGTCCGAGATGCTCAAGGCTGAAGAAAACCGCAGTGAGCGCCGTGAGCGTCGCGACCGTCCTGAGCACTCCGACGCCGAAGGCGTTGATGGTGATGACAGCGACAACAGCGATAACGCTGACGAGTAATCCACGGACCTTTTGAGGAGCCTATTACATGGCACGTTTCTTCCGTCGTCGTAAATTCTGCCGCTTCACCGCTGAAGACGTGAAGGAGATCGATTACAAAGATCTCAACACTCTGAAAGCTTACGTATCCGAGACCGGCAAAATCGTTCCAAGCCGTATCACCGGTACCAAAGCACGTTATCAGCGTCAGCTGGCCACCGCTATCAAGCGCGCCCGCTTCCTGGCCCTGCTGGCCTACACCGACAGCCACGGCCGCTGAGACCGGGTAGTCGACTCGTAGCAAAGGATTGAATGCATGCGTGCCTTGGCTGAGTTCATCATGCGGGGCCGTATGCAGGCCACTCTCGTAGTGGCTGGATGCGCGGCATTGCCGTTGTTGTATTGGTTGGGTGCTGCCGCTGGATGTCTCGTGCTCCTGCGGCGCGGATTGCAGGACGCCCTTGGCGTGCTTGCTCTGGGACTGCTGCCGGCATTGCTCTGGTGGCTGTATTCCGACGACCCACGGGCACTTCTGGTGCTGTTGGGGTCTTCGAGTCTTGCGCTGGTTTTGCGCGCAAGCGAATCCTGGACCCGCGTGTTGCTGGTCAGCATAGCGATGGGAGTGGTGTTTGCAGTGGTGCTGGGGACAGTTTTTGCTCCCCAAATCGAGTTGCTGGCGCAGGCCTTGATCAAGGTCATGCCGTCGCTACTCGGTGATGTCTACCAGAAGCTGTCGGTAGATGAGCAAGCGCATTTTGCGTCGCTGATTGCACCAGTCCTGACCGGCCTGATTGCGGCCTTGTTGCAAATCGTCAGTGTGCTGAGCCTGCTTGTTGGGCGCTACTGGCAGGCGTTGTTGTATAACCCGGGTGGTTTTGGTCGCGAGTTTCGCACCATCCGATTCCCGCTGGGGCTGGCGATGTTACTGCTGGCGTGCATGCTTCTGGGGCCGAACATCGGTCCGCAGATGGCCATGTTGACGCCGTTGTGCAGTGTACCGCTGGTGTTCGCCGGGCTGGCCCTGATTCACGGGCTGGTGGCGCAAAAGCGACTGGCCAGGTTCTGGCTGGTGGGGTTGTACGTCACGTTGTTGCTGTTCATGCAGCTGATCTATCCGTTGCTGGTGGTCCTGGCCATCGTCGACAGCCTGATTGATTTTCGCGGTCGTCTGGCGCCGAAAGACGCCGATAACGCGAACGGTGAAGGTTAAAAGTTAAGAGGATTTCCACATGCAACTGATCCTTCTGGAAAAAGTCACCAACCTGGGCAACCTGGGTGACAAAGTGAACGTTAAGGCTGGTTACGGTCGTAACTACCTGCTGCCTTACGGCAAAGCTACCGCTGCGACCCCAGCCAACCTGGCTGCGTTCGAAGAGCGTCGCGCTGAGCTGGAAAAAGCTGCAGCAGACCGTAAAGCATCGGCTGAAAGCCGTGCCGCCCAACTGGCTGAGCTGGAAGTGACCATCACTGCCACTGCCGGTGACGAAGGCAAGCTGTTCGGTTCGATCGGCACCCACGACATCGCTGATGCACTGACCGCCTCCGGCGTCGAAGTGCAGAAGAGCGAAGTTCGTCTGCCGAACGGCACCATCCGCAACGTAGGTGAATTCGACGTAGCCGTGCACCTGCACGCTGAAGTTGAAGCCACCGTACGCGTTGTCGTGGTAGCAGCTTAAGCAACACCTGATCGGCTGGCGGCTTGCCCGTCAGACGGTTAACATCGGGCACGATCCTGTTTACAGGTCGTGCCCTTTGTCTTTCTGGGAACTCCCGTTTTTCAATCCCTGCTTCTAAAAAACCAAGTGACCATGAACGATATTTCCGCTCCTGAGCAATACGATCTGCAAACCGCCGCGCTAAAGGTGCCGCCGCATTCCATCGAAGCCGAACAGGCTGTGCTCGGTGGTCTGATGCTGGACAACAACGCCTGGGAACGTGTGCTCGATCAAGTCTCCGACGGCGATTTCTATCGACATGATCACCGCCTGATTTTTCGTGCGATTGCCAAGCTTGCCGACCAGAACATGCCGATCGATGTCGTCACGTTGGCCGAACAGTTGGACAAGGAAGGGCAAACTTCCCAGGTCGGCGGCCTCGGTTACCTGGGAGAGCTGGCAAAAAACACGCCGTCGGTCGCCAACATCAAGGCCTACGCACAGATCGTCCGCCAGCGCGCGACCTTGCGCCAACTGATCGGCATCAGTAATGACATCGCTGACGCCGCCTTCAACCCGGAAGGGCGTACTGCCGAGGAAATTCTCGATGAAGCCGAACGGCAGATCTTCCAGATCGCCGAGGCTCGTCCAAAGACCAGTGGTCCGGTGGGCGTCAACGAATTGCTGACCAAGGCCATCGACCGCATCGACACCTTGTTCAACACGGGTGAAGGGATCACCGGCCTGTCCACCGGCTACACCGACCTCGACGAAAAAACCAGTGGCCTGCAGCCCGCCGACCTGATCATCGTTGCCGGCCGTCCGTCGATGGGTAAGACCACCTTCGCGATGAACCTGGTTGAAAACGCGGTACTGCGCAGCGAGAAGGCGGTGCTGGTGTACTCCCTCGAGATGCCAGGTGAATCGCTGATCATGCGTATGCTGTCCTCGCTCGGGCGCATCGACCAGACCAAGGTGCGTTCCGGCCAACTGGAAGACGATGACTGGCCGCGCCTGACTTCGGCAGTCAATCTGCTCAACGACCGTAAGCTGTTCATCGACGATACGGCGGGTATCAGCCCCTCGGAAATGCGCGCCCGTACCCGTCGCCTGGTGCGCGAGCACGGTGAAGTCGGCCTGATCATGATCGACTACCTGCAACTCATGCAGATCCCGGGCTCCAGCGGCGACAACCGGACCAACGAGATTTCCGAGATTTCCCGGTCCCTGAAAGCCCTGGCCAAGGAATTCAACTGCCCGGTGGTGGCCCTGTCCCAGCTCAACCGCTCCCTGGAGCAACGGCCGAACAAGCGTCCGGTGAACTCCGACTTGCGTGAATCCGGAGCGATCGAGCAGGACGCCGACGTCATCATGTTCGTGTACCGCGACGAGGTGTATCACCCGGAAACCGAGCACAAGGGCATTGCCGAGATCATCATCGGCAAGCAGCGGAACGGTCCGATCGGGTTTATCCGGCTGGCGTTCATCGGTAAATACACGCGCTTTGAGAACCTGGCGCCGGGTAGCTACAACTTCGATGATGATGAGTAAGATCTTCATCGCCTGACCTGGCCCAATCGTCGCACCGTCGCGATAGGGTCACCACAATTTCCGACCGAATCCGTCGGAATTGGTCAAAATTTGTGCTATATTCCGCGGCCGCGAAATTCCATGCAAGCCAACACCGGTCATCGTCATGCAAACAGCCAAGCCGTTATTTGACTATCCCAAGTACTGGGCCGAATGTTTCGGTCCAGCGCCATTCCTGCCGATGAGCAGGGAGGAGATGGATCAGCTTGGCTGGGATTCCTGCGACATCATCATCGTCACAGGTGATGCGTACGTTGACCATCCGTCATTCGGCATGGCGATCATCGGCCGGCTGCTGGAGGCCCAGGGCTTTCGCGTCGGTATCATTGCCCAACCAAACTGGCAGTCCAAAGACGACTTCATGAAGCTGGGCGAGCCGAATCTGTTTTTCGGCGTCGCGGCCGGCAACATGGACTCGATGATCAACCGCTACACAGCCGACAAGAAAATCCGCTCCGACGACGCCTACACCCCTGGTGGCATGGCGGGCAAACGTCCGGACCGTGCAAGCCTGGTTTACAGCCAGCGCTGCAAGGAAGCTTATAACCACGTGCCAATCGTCCTCGGTGGTATCGAAGCGTCCCTGCGCCGCATCGCCCACTACGACTATTGGCAGGACCGGGTGCGCAACTCGATCCTGATCGATGCCTGCGCCGACATCCTGCTCTACGGCAACGCCGAACGGGCCATTGTCGAAGTCGCTCAGCGCCTGTCCTACGGCCACAAGATCGAAGAGATCACCGACGTGCGCGGCACCGCGTTCATCCGTCGCGACACGCCCAAAGACTGGTACGAAGTCGATTCCACGCGCATCGACCGTCCGGGCAAGATCGACAAGATCATCAACCCGTACGTGAATACCCAGGACACCCAGGCCTGCGCCATCGAGCAGGAGAAGGGGCAGGTTGAAGACCCGCAGGAAGCCAAGGTCGTACAAATCCTTGCCAGTCCGAAAATGACCCGCGACAAGACCGTGATCCGCCTGCCATCCGTGGAAAAGGTGCGTAACGACGCGGTGCTGTATGCCCACGCCAACCGTGTGCTGCACCTGGAAACCAACCCGGGCAACGCCCGTGCACTGGTGCAGAAGCATGGCGAAGTCGATGTCTGGTTCAACCCGCCGCCCATTCCGATGACCACCGAAGAAATGGACTACGTGTTCGGCATGCCGTACGCACGCGTTCCCCACCCAGCGTATGGCAAGGACAAAATCCCGGCCTACGACATGATCCGTTTCTCGGTGAACATCATGCGTGGCTGCTTTGGCGGCTGCACCTTCTGCTCGATCACCGAACACGAAGGTCGGATCATTCAGAACCGTTCCGAAGAGTCGATCATTCGCGAGATCGAAGAGATCCGCGACAAGGTGCCAGGTTTTACCGGCGTCATTTCCGACCTCGGCGGCCCGACCGCGAACATGTATCGCATCGCCTGCAAGAGCCCGGAAATCGAATCCGCCTGCCGCAAGCCGTCGTGCGTGTTCCCTGGCATCTGTCCGAACCTGAACACCGATCACTCGTCGCTGATCCAGCTTTATCGCAGTGCTCGTGCCCTGCCGGGGGTGAAAAAGATCCTGATCGCATCGGGTCTGCGTTATGACCTGGCAGTCGAGTCGCCGGAGTATGTCAAGGAGCTGGTGACCCACCACGTGGGTGGTTACCTGAAGATCGCCCCGGAACATACCGAGGAAGGTCCGCTCAACCAGATGATGAAACCGGGTATCGGCACCTATGACCGGTTCAAGCGCATGTTCGAGAAGTACACCAAGGAAGCGGGCAAGGAACAGTACCTGATCCCGTACTTCATTGCGGCGCACCCCGGCACCACCGACGAAGACATGATGAACCTGGCCCTGTGGCTCAAGGGCAATGGCTTCCGTGCCGATCAGGTGCAGGCGTTCTACCCGTCACCGATGGCCAGCGCCACGGCGATGTACCACTCGGGCAAGAACCCACTGCGCAAGGTGACCTACAAGAGCGATGGCGTCACCATCGTCAAGAGCGAAGAACAGCGTCGTCTGCACAAGGCATTCTTGCGTTATCACGATCCGAAGGGCTGGCCGATGCTGCGCGAAGCGCTGACGCGAATGGGGCGCGCCGATCTGATCGGGCCGGGCAAGAACCAACTCATTCCGCTGCACCAGCCGTCGACCGACAGTTACCAGAGCGCCCGTCGCAAGAACTCGACCCCGGCCGGTAGCCACAAGGTAGCAGGTGAAAAGACCACCAGGATCCTGACCCAGCACAATGGCCTGCCACCACGTGCCAGCGATGGCGGCAATCCTTGGGACAAGCGCGAGCAGGCCAAGGCTGCCGCGTTCGCGCGCAACCAGCAGGCGGCCAAGGAGCGCAAGGACGCGGCCAAGGGCAAGGGCCCCAAGCCTGCGCGCAAGCCTGTGGTGCCGCGCTGAGGATTGTGTGAGCTGATCAAGAAACGCCAGCCTTCGGGTTGGCGTTTTTTTTGTGTGATGGCTGCTGGCCTCTTCGCGGGCAAGCCCGCTCCCACAGGGGACAGGTGTACAAGGAACAAATGTGGGAGCGGGCTTGCCCGCGAAGAGGCCGGTCCAGTCACCGATAAATTTGCGCTCGCCCTCCACGGCAACATTTATGTGCAATTGCTCCTCGCACATTTCCTGCATTGCCCGATTTTGGTGCTGTACTGCCTCCTGTAAAGGGAGAAAGCGCCAGCGCCACCGGGTGGCATAAGTCTTGCGCGCTTTCGCATACGCCCAAGGCTCGCAGGAGGCACGCCGTGTCGATTCATGTCGCATTGCACCACGTCACGCATTACCGCTACGACCGCGCCGTCGAACTCGGCCCGCAGATCGTTCGCCTGCGCCCGGCCGCCCATAGTCGTACGCGGATTTTGTCTTATGCGCTGAAAGTCTCCCCAGAGCAGCACTTCATCAACTGGCAGCAGGACCCGCAGGGCAATTACCTGGCCCGATTGGTGTTCCCGGAGAAAACCGACGAACTGCGGGTGGAAGTCGATCTGGTGGCGGAGATGGCGGTGTTCAATCCGTTCGATTTCTTCCTCGAGCCCTATGCAGAAAAGATCCCTTTTGCCTACGCCGCCGACGAGCGCAAGGAGCTGGCACCGTACCTGGAAACCCTTCCCCTGACACCGATGTTCAAGGACTATCTGGACGGCATCGACCGCACACCGTTGCCGAGCGTGGATTTCCTCGTCGCCCTCAATCAGCGCCTGAGTGAAGACATCGGCTACCTGATCCGAATGGAACCGGGGGTTCAGACTCCCGAGCACACCCTTGAGCACGCGTCGGGTTCCTGCCGTGATTCGGCCTGGCTGCTGGTACAACTGCTGCGCAATCTCGGGCTGGCGGCGCGCTTCGTCTCCGGCTACCTGATTCAACTGACTGCCGATGTGAAAAGTCTGGATGGGCCGTCGGGCACCGAGGTGGACTTCACCGACCTGCACGCCTGGTGCGAAGTCTACTTGCCCGGCGCCGGCTGGATCGGCCTGGACGCGACTTCGGGGTTGTTCGCCGGTGAAGGGCATATTCCGTTGGCCTGTAGTCCGGATCCGGGCTCTGCGGCGCCCATCAGTGGCTTGGTCGAACCCTGCGAATGTGAGTTTACGCACGAAATGTCGGTGGAGCGGATCTGGGAGGCGCCGCGTGTCACCCAGCCTTACACCGATGACCAGTGGCTCGCGATCCAGGCGCTGGGGCGGCAGATCGATGCCGACTTGCTGGCAGGCGATGTGCGCCTGACCATGGGCGGTGAGCCGACGTTCGTCTCCCTGGACGATCCAGACGGCGCGCAATGGAATACCGCTGCGCTCGGACCAGACAAACGCCGCCTGTCCGCCGAACTGTTCCAGCGCCTGCGCAAACATTACTCACCCAAGGGCCTGGTGCATTTCGGCCAGGGCAAGTGGTACCCCGGGGAGCAACTGCCACGCTGGTCGCTCAACAGCTACTGGCGGCGTGATGGCGTGCCCATCTGGCACAACAGCGCGCTGATTGCCGATGAGCAGCAAGACTACGGCGCCGATGGGGAGCTGGCGAGACGTTTCCTGGCGAGTGTCGCCGAGCGATTGAAGATTGAGACCCGTTTTGTCTTCCCCGCCTACGAGGACAATTTCTATTACCTATGGCGCGAAGGTGCCTTGCCGCAGAACGTCACCGCCGAAGACTCGCGGTTGGAGGACCCCCTGGAGCGTGCACGCCTGCGTAAGGTCTTCAGCCAGGGCCTGGATAAAGTCATCGGCCAGGTGCTGCCACTTGCCCGCACTGCCAGGGGCGACCGCTGGCAGAGTGGCCGCTGGTACCTGCGCGACGAGCATTGCCGGCTGGTGCCGGGGGACTCGCCGCTGGGCTATCGCTTGCCGCTGGCTTCGCAGCCTTGGGTCAAGGCAGCGGAGTATCCGTTCATCCATCCTCAGGATCCGAATCAGGATTTCCCGTCTCTGCCCGACACAGCGCAACTGCAAAGCCCTGACACGGCATCGGTTGCGGATGACCGGGCGCCGCTGATTGACGAGTCCGCGGCCTGGCTGACGCGCATCGCATTCTGTGCCGAGGCGCGGGAAGGGCGGTTGTACCTGTTCATGCCGCCGCTGGAGCGGGTCGAGGATTATCTGGAACTTGTCACCGCCATCGAGGCCACGGCCGAGGAACTGCATTGCCCGGTGTTACTGGAAGGTTATGAGCCGCCAAGCGATCCGCGGTTGAGCAACTTTCGCATCACCCCCGACCCTGGCGTGATCGAGGTGAACGTGCAGCCGTCCGCCACCTGGGACGAACTGGTCGAACGCACCGAGTTTCTGTACGAACAGGCTCGGCTGACCCGATTGACCAGCGAAAAATTCATGATCGATGGTCGACACACCGGCACCGGAGGCGGTAACCATTTCGTACTGGGCGGTGCGACCCCCGCCGACTCACCGTTTCTGCGCCGGCCCGATCTGCTGCGCAGCCTGATCAGCTACTGGCATAACCACCCGTCATTGTCCTATCTGTTTTCGGGTTTGTTCATCGGCCCTACGTCCCAGGCGCCCCGTGTCGATGAAGCGCGCAACGATGCGTTGTACGAGCTGGAAATCGCCTTCGCGCAAATGCCGGAGCCCGGTGAGCAATGTCCGCCATGGTTGGTGGACCGGCTGTTGCGCAACCTGCTGATCGATGTGACCGGCAACACCCACCGCGCCGAATTCTGTATCGACAAGCTCTATTCACCCGATGGCGCCACGGGACGTCTTGGACTGCTGGAGTTGCGCGCTTTCGAGATGCCGCCCCATGCGCGCATGAGCCTGGTCCAGCAGTTGCTGTTACGCGCGTTGGTTGCACGGTTCTGGCGCGAGCCCTATGCGCCGCCGAAGCTGGCCCGCTGGGGTACTGAGTTGCACGACCGCTTCCTGTTGCCGCACTTCATCGAGCAGGACTTCGCCGACGTTATTGTCGATCTCAATGCGGCGGGTTATCCACTACGGGCTGAGTGGTTTGCCGCTCATCTGGAGTTTCGTTTTCCCAAGGTAGGCGACTACGCGGTCAGCGGTATCGAACTGGAACTGCGCCAGGCACTGGAACCCTGGCATGTGCTGGGCGAGGAGGGCACCGCCGGCGGCACCGTGCGTTATGTGGATTCGTCGCTGGAACGCTTGCAGGTCAAGCTCAGTGGCCTGCCGCCACAGCGTTACGTACTGACGTGCAATGGCGTGCCGGTGCCGTTGCAACCGACCGGGCGTGTAGGCGAATTCGTCGCAGGCGTGCGTTTCCGTGCCTGGCAACCCGCCAATTGCCTGCAACCGACGATTCCCGTCCACGCGCCCTTGGTGTTCGACTTGCTCGACACCTGGATGGAGCGTTCGCTGGGTGGGTGCCAGTATCACGTGGCCCATCCGGGCGGACGCAACTACGAGAGCCTTCCGGTGAATGCCAACGAAGCAGAGAGTCGACGGTTGGCGCGTTTCTTCCGCATCGGACACCGTCCCGGAAAACTGGCGATACCCGTTTCTGAAATCAACGACGAGCTGCCGATGACACTCGATTTACGACGTTGCTGAGCCTTGCGCGACGCTCGGATTTTTCGTCTATCCGGGCGTCACAAGCGTGCGTTAGTCTGACTGTTTCCTGCTGTCTGCCGAGCTTTCCATGCCTGACCTGCTAGATCGCTACCCGCTCACTGCGGGCTCCTATCACGAACTGCTCGACGAGAGTGGCGGCGTACGTGTGCATTGGCGTCGGCTGTTCGACCAATTGCAACGCAGCACGTCCGCGCAGTTGGAGCAACGCCAGGCACTGCTGAGCCGGCAGATCCAGGAAAACGGCGTGACCTACAATGTCTATGCCGACCCCAAGGGTGCTGACCGGCCCTGGGAGTTAGACCTTTTGCCGCATGTCATCGCCGCCGATGAGTGGGAACAGCTGTCGGCGGGCATTGCCCAGCGTGCACGCTTGCTGAACGCGGTTCTGGCTGACCTTTATGGCCCGCAACGCCTGATTGCCGAGGGCCTGCTGCCTGCCGAACTGGTGTTCGGCCACAACAATTTCCTCTGGCCATGCCAGGGCATCACCCCGCCTGACGGTACTTTTTTACATCTGTATGCCGTGGATCTGGCGCGCACGCCCGATGGTCGCTGGTGGGTGACGGCGGACCGGACCCAGGCCCCCTCCGGCGCCGGTTACGCGCTGGAAAATCGCACCATCGTGTCCCGGGCCTTTCCCGAGTTGTATCGCGACATGAAGGTGCAGCATCTGGCCGGATTCTTTCGCACGCTTCAGGAAACCCTGGCCCGTCAGGCGCCCAGTGAAACGCCGTTGGTGGTGTTGCTGACGCCCGGGCGTTTCAACGAAAGCTATTTCGAACATTTGTATCTGGCGCGGCAGCTGGGCTACCCCTTGGTGGAGGGCGGCGACCTCACGGTGCGCGACGCCACGGTTTACCTGAAAACATTGAGCGGCCTGCGTCGAGTCCACGCAATCATGCGTCGGCTCGACGACGATTTCTGCGACCCGCTGGAGCTGCGCACCGATTCGGCCCTCGGGGTACCGGGGCTGCTGGACGCCGTGCGGCAGGGCCGGGTGCTGATGGCCAATGCGCTGGGCAGCGGGGTGCTGGAGTCGCCGGGGCTGCTGGGTTTTTTGCCGAGGATCAACCAATTCCTGTTTGGCGAAGAACTGATCCTGCCCTCCATCGCCACCTGGTGGTGTGGCGAGGCGCCGGTGCTGGCCCAGGCGCTGGAAAAGCTGCCGCAATTGCTGATCCGTCCCGCGTTCCCCTCCCAGAGCTTTACCCCGGTATTGGGGCGAGACCTGAGCGAAGCGCAGCGTCGGACACTCGCCGAGCGCATGCAGGCGCGACCCTACGCCTACGTGGCGCAGGAACTGGCGCAGTTGTCCCAGGCGCCGGTCTGGCAGGCCGAGGGCGGCCAATTGCAGCCACGGGCCATCGGCATGCGCATGTATGCGGTGGCCAGTGGCGAGGGTTATCGGGTGCTGCCCGGCGGATTGACCCGAGTGGCCGCCGAGGCGGACGCCGAAGTGGTGTCGATGCAACGCGGTGGTGCGAGCAAGGACACCTGGGTGCTGAGCGATCGCCCGCCGAGCGGCGAGCAGTGGAAAGCCCAGCGAAATATCGGCGTGCACGATCTGGTGCGGCGCGATCCGTACCTGCCATCGCGGGTCGTGGAAAACCTGTTCTGGTTCGGTCGTTACTGCGAACGCTGCGATGACAGTGCGCGCTTGCTGCGCATCATGCTGGCACGCTACGTCGATGGCGACGACCCGCAAGCCCTGCAAGCTGCCGTCGATTTGGGCGAGCGACTGATGCTGTTGCCCGATGAAGGCTCCTTGCCCGAGCGATTGCTGGCGGCATTGCTCGGCGATGACTGGCCGTTCAGCCTGCGATCCAACCTGCAACGATTGCAGTGGGCGGCGTCGCAGGTGCGCGGCAAGCTTTCCCGGGAAAACTGGCAGGCGCTGGTGGAGTTGCAGCGCGAAGCGATGGAGCTGGAAACCGCTGATCCGGACTTCGGCGAGTTGTTGGATTTTCTCAACCGTTTGGTGATGTCGCTGGCAGCGTTGTCCGGTTTCGCCCTCGACGATATGACCCGCGATGAAGGCTGGCGCTTCCTGATGATCGGGCGACGGATCGAGCGCCTGCAATTTCTCAGCGCCAGTCTGGCGGCGTTCCTGCGCGGTAGTGGGGCGTTCGATCAGGCGGGCCTTGAGTGGCTGCTGGAACTGGGCAACAGCAGCATCACCTACCGCTCGCGTTATCTGGCGGTGGCGCAGTTGATCCCGGTGCTGGACCTGTTACTGCTCGACGAGCAGAACCCTCACGCGGTGTTGTTCCAGCTGAAGTTGGTGACCCGCACGCTGAAACGCTTGAATGACGATTTCGGCGCCCCACGCGAGTCGGGGCTACCGCTTCTGGTGGAGCATTTGGCCCGCTTCGACCTGGGTTGTCTCGAGTATTCGCTGTTTGGCGATGCCAGTGTTCGTGCAGCAATCGATGGGCTGGCCGACCTGCTGCAAGCAATCGCTGACGCCAGCGGGCAGGTGTCGGATCGCCTGGCGTTGCGTCACTTCGCCCACGTTGATGATGTCAGCCAGCGCACGGTGTCCGTCTGATGAACGCCCGTTACCAGATTTTCCACGACACGCATTATCACTACGACAGTCCGGTGTCGCTGGCCCAGCAACTGGCGCACCTGTGGCCTCGCACCTGTGTCTGGCAGCGCTGCACGGATCAGCAGTTGCAGATCAGTCCCGAGCCGACCTCGCGCCGGGACGAACTGGACGTGTTCGGCAATCCGCTGACACGCCTGGCCTTCGAACGGCCTCACGATGAATTGCAGGTCAATGCGCGACTGTGTGTTGAAGTGCTGGCGCGGCCTGTTCTGGATTTCACCCGGTCGCCGGCCTGGGAAGACACGCGTAATGCCTTGACCTACAGCGGTCAGCCACTTTCATCAGAGATGCTTGAAGCGTGTCGGTATCGCTTTGAATCGCCCTATGTGCACCTCAAACGCAATTTCGTCGACTTTTCGCAAAGCTGTTTCCCTGCGCAAAGACCGCTGTTACTGGGTGTGCGGGCGTTGATGGAGAAAATATTCCGCGAATTCACTTTCGACGCCGAAGCCACGCAGGTGGCGACGCCGCTGGTGGAAGTGCTGGAGCGTCGACGGGGAGTGTGTCAGGACTTCGCCCACTTGATGCTCGCGTGTGTGCGCTCGCGAGGGTTGGCGGCGCGCTACGTCAGCGGCTACCTGTTGACCCAGCCACCCCCGGGCCAACCACGCCTGATCGGTGCCGATGCCTCCCATGCCTGGGTGTCGGTGTATTGCCCGGTACTGGGCTGGGTGGATTTCGACCCGACCAACAATGTCCAACCGGCGCTGGAACACATCACCCTGGCCTGGGGCCGGGACTTCTCCGATGTTTCGCCATTGCGCGGGGTGATCCTGGGTGGCGGCAATCATGACCCGGAGGTGCGGGTTACCGTGATGCCGCAGGATTGAATGCCCCGCCCTTGTAGGAGCAAGCATGCTCGCGATGGAGGCTCAGGCGGCGATGGCGTCCTGACACCCCGCGTCATCGTTGACGACCATCGCGAGCATGCTCGCTCCTACAGAAGGTTAGGATCAACCTGGTGTCTGCTCCGTCCACTTCGGCGCAATGGTCGGCTGCCAGGCGTCCAGGGCGTCGATCAGCGTTTGTGGCGATTCGCTCACTTGCAGCATGTCGCGGTGTGCCCCGCGAACGAAGCCTTCGCCGACGATGTGATCGAGAAACCCGGTCAGCTTGCTGTAGAAGCCGTTCACCTCAAGCAATCCCAACGGTTTGCCGTGATAGCCGAGTTGGCCCCAGGTCCAGACTTCGAACAGTTCTTCCAGGGTGCCCAGGCCCCCTGGCAGCGCGATGAATGCGTCGCTGAGCTCGGCCATCCGCGCCTTGCGCGCGTGCATGCCGTCGACGACTTCCAGGCGAGTCAGTCCGCTGTGGCCGATTTCCTTGTCTTTGAGGCTCTGCGGAATGATGCCGATGACTTCACCGCCTGCCGCCAGTGCGGCGTCGGCGACAATGCCCATCAGCCCCACGGCGCCGCCTCCATAGACCAGGGTCAACTTGCGTTCGGCCAGCGCGCGGCCAAGCGCTACGGCTGCCTCGCGATAAGCTGGGTTGGTGCCGGTGCTGGCACCGCAAAATACACAAACGGATGTTAAAGACATGCCTTACTCCATGCTCAGGATGGGCACAGAGTAAAGGCAGCGTCGCTGCGTTCCAAGGTCTAGACTTCGCGCCGGGACGTTTCACAGGTACCACTGGCGCCGCAGGCGTAAGCGGCGAGCAAGCTGCACAAAAAACTGTTGATGGACATGACAGGCACTCCGGTTGAAGGTCGATGGCCTAATGATAGGGTCGCCCCGGACGTCTGACTGGTAGATTGTCTCGATAGGGGTCATAGCCCGAAAGTTGTATACAAGTTATGACGTAGGTCATAGGAACTTGCCGGATTTTCAGGCAGTCTTCTGTCCATTAGAAATTTCGTTAACCATGCCTTGGAGATTCACCATGTTTGCCAAACTTGTTGCGGTATCCCTGTTGACGCTGGCCAGCAGCCAATTGATGGCTGCCGAGTGCAAGACCACCATCGACTCCACTGACCAAATGTCCTTCAGCACCAAGGCCATTGAAATCGATAAAAGCTGCAAGACCTTCACCGTGGAACTGACCCACTCCGGCAGCTTGCCGAAGAACGTAATGGGCCATAACTGGGTGCTGAGCAAGGAAGCCGACATGCAGCCGATCGCCACCGACGGCCTGGGTGCCGGCATCGACAAGAACTACATCAAAGAGGGTGACGCCCGCGTCATCGCCCACACCAAAATCATTGGTGCCAAGGAAACCGACTCGGTGACCTTCGACGTATCGAAACTCGATGCTGCCGAGAAATACGGCTTCTTCTGCTCGTTCCCAGGCCACATCTCGATGATGAAAGGCACTGTGACCCTGAAGTAAATCCGCGTCATCGTCGCCTGTTCTGGTCAATGAAAAAGCCCGCTGAATCAGCGGGCTTTTTCATTCATTCACGCCTCAAGGCGCAAACGGCATCACCCGCTTGTGATGCGTCTTGTTGTACGTATCGCAAATAATCCTGAACGCTTCATCCCGCACCGGCTCACCGTGCAGGAACGCGTCGATTTCGGCATAGGTCACGCCATGGGAGGCTTCGTCCGGCTTGCCCGGTGCGAGGTCTTCAAGGTCCGCCGTCGGGACTTTCTCAACCAGCGACTCCGGCGCACCAAAGCTGCGGGCGATGGCTCGTACCTGGTTTTTCACCAGGCCGCTCAACGGTGCAAGGTCGCAGGCGCCGTCACCGAACTTGGTGAAGAAACCCATCACCGCTTCGGCTGCATGGTCGGTGCCGATCACCAGGCCCTGCGTGGCGCCGGCGATGGTGTACTGGGCGATCATGCGCATCCGTGCCTTGGTGTTACCCAGGACGAAGTCCACCGAAGCCGCCGGCTTGCCTTCGAAAGCTTTCACTTCGGACGCCAACGCCTTGACCGCCGGGCCGATGTCCACGGTGTGACGTTCGTCTGGCTGGATGGCTTCCAGCGACGCCTGGGCATCGTGCTCATCGAACTGCTTGCCGTAAGGCAGGCGCACGGCGATGAACTTGTAACGCTCATCGCCCGTGCGCTCGCGCAGCTCACGTATGGCGCGCTGGGCCATCAGGCCGGCGGTCAGCGAATCGACGCCGCCGCTGATGCCGAGCACCAGGGTCTTGAGCCCGGAATTGACCAGGCAGTCCTGGATGAACGTGATACGCCGCACGACCTCTGCCTCGAGGGCAGCCTTGTCGGCGAATGGCGGTTGAACCTTGAGCTGCTCAGCAATCTCACGCTGTACGGCTTGCATGAATTCACTCCTTGCTTGGTGTGCTGGAAGGGTCGGCAGGTACTTTGAATACGTGTCGCAAGTAGGCGACGAAATTAGGGTCTTTGCAGTGAGTCTTGCCGGGCTCGTCGGAGATCTTCGCCACCGGCTGGCCGTTACAGGCGGCCATTTTAAGCACGATGCTCATCGGTTCAACACCCGGAATATCGCACGTCAGATGGGTGCCGATGCCAAAGCTGACATTGATCCGACCACGCAGGGCACGGAATATCTCTAGCGATTTGGGCAGCGTCAGACTGTCGGAGAACGTCAGCGTCTTGCTCATGGGGTCGATGCCGAGCTTCTGGTAGTGCGCGATCGCCTTTTCTGCCCAGATGACCGGGTCGCCGGAGTCATGACGCAAACCGTCGAAGAGCTTGGCGAAGTACAGGTCGAAATCGTTGAGGAAGGCGTCCATCGTGATGCAATCGGTCAGGGCAATCCCCAGCAGGCCACGGTATTCACGAACCCAGCAATCGAGGGCGGCACTCTGGCTGTCGATCAGGCGCGGGCCTAGCTGCTGGTGCGCCATGATCCATTCGTGGGCCATGGTGCCTAACGGTTTCATGTCCAGCTCCCGGGACAGATGCACGTTACTGGTGCCGACAAACCGACCAGGAAAATCGTGCTTGAGCACATTCACGACTTCTTCCTGCACACGGTAGGAAAAACGCCGGCGGGTGCCGAAATCGGCGACTTGCAACTCAGACAGTTCGTCGCTGCTGGCGTTGACGGTCAGCCAGTCGAACTTGCGATATAGCTGCTCGCGGGCCTGCTCCAGCTTGATATCCCGGTAGCGATAGCGGTTGCGCACTTCGCTGACGATGGACAACAGCGGCACTTCAAACAGAATCACATGCAACCAAGGCCCACGCAGGCGGATGAACAACTCACCGTTCTCTATGCCGGTATGAACGTAGCGCAAGTTGAAGCGGAACAAGCCAAGAAAACGCAGGAAGTCCGGTTTCATGAAGCTGATGCGCTCCATGAAGCCCAACTGATCGGCGCTCAGGCTCAGCTCGGCCAGGCGCTCGATCTGAAAGCGGATCTCCGCCAGGTAAGGGCGTAAATCTTCGCTGTTGCGGCAACGAAACTCCCATTCGACTTCCACGTTCGGGTAGTTATGCAGCACCGCCTGCATCATCGTCAGCTTGTAGAAGTCGGTGTCGAGCAGGTTCTGCACGATGCGGTCGGCAAATACGCTCTCGCTCATAACGGGGGTTCTCCACTTTGAATGGCGATAGTGGCGCATATCGGTGCCGCTCATGACCAGCGATTTTTTAGTGGATTCGATCCACTGTAGGAGCGGGCTTGCCCGCGATAGCGGTACATCAGTCGACATTCAGGGTGACTGGCACAGCGCATTCGCGAGCAAGTCGAATCGTCGCACCGCCGCTCCCATCAAAAGCAATGTCGCGTTAATTCGGGGTGTCGATCTGCTCCAGCATCCACTGCACGAAATCCCGCACCTTGGGCACTTCCGCCGAGTGTTCCGGGTAGGCCAGGTAGTAGGCGTCGGCGCTGGGCATCGCATGTTGCCAGGGGATGACCAGCTTGCCGTCGGCCAGTTCCTCTTCCACCAGAAACCGGGGCAACAGCGCTACGCCGCAGCCCACCTGAGCGGCGCGGATGCACATGTAGAAGGTTTCGAAACGCGGGCCGTGGTAACTGTGTTCGGTGTGGTAGCCCTGGCTGTCGAACCAGTCGTGCCAAGCCTGGGGGCGGGATGCATTTTGCAGCAGGACCAGGTCTGTGAGTTGCGTCGGATCAGTAAAGGGTTTCGCCGGCAGGCTGGCCGGCGAGCAAACGGGCACCAGTTCTTCGCCGAACAGCTTCAGGCATTCGCTGCGGGGGCGGGAGCCCTGGCCGAAGTAGAACGCCAGGTCGCTGCGACCTTGCAGCAGGTCGTCGGCTTCCTGTTCGCTGCACAGGTCCAGGTGGATCGACGGATGACGCAGGCGCCAGCCTTTCAGGCGCGGCACCAGCCAGCGGGCGCCGAAGGTCGGCGGGGTGGAGACGCGCAGTACCTCGGTCTCACCGCCGTAGGAACGCAGGTAATGCGTCGACATTTCGACCTGAGTGAGGATTTTTCGGACTTCCACCAGGTACAAGTCGCCGGCCGGAGTCATCTGCAGGCGACGGCGCACGCGACGGAACAAAAGGTGTTGCAGCAATTCTTCCAGTTGCGCGACCTGTTTGCTCACCGCGCTCTGGGTCAGGTTCAGCTCTTCGGCTGCCCGTGTGAAGCTCAAATGCCGGGTCACGGCCTCGAAACACTGCAGGGCGGTGATCGACGGCAAGTAACGTTTATTCAGCATGTGGGGTGTCCTTTTTCCGGATTCTTTCTGGCCAGCAATTCGCAGCATGAATAAACGGAATGATATCTCTCTTAAAGGTCGTTTGTTGGGTAACCTGCGGCAGGCTAAAACTACAGGTCTGATCAGTCGGCGTAATCGGCTGGACGTTTTCTGTTTTTTGCTTGAGGAGTGACCCATGGTTGCCGCATTGCTTGATCGTCTTGGTGTAAACCCGGCCCTGTACCAGAACGGCAAAGTGCCGGTGCATTCGCCGATCGATGGCAGCCGGATCGGTGCCGTGAACTGGGAAGGTGCCGCCGAAGTCGAGCAGCACATCAGTCGTGCAGATCATGCGTTCGAGTTGTGGCGCAAGGTGCCGGCCCCGCGCCGTGGCGAACTGGTGCGTCAATTCGGCGAAGTCTTGCGTGAATACAAGGCCGACCTCGGTGAGCTGGTCTCCTGGGAAGCCGGCAAGATCACCCAGGAAGGTTTGGGTGAAGTCCAGGAAATGATCGACATCTGCGACTTCGCCGTCGGGCTGTCCCGCCAGTTGTACGGTTTGACCATCGCGTCCGAACGTCCTGGCCACCACATGCGTGAAACCTGGCATCCGCTGGGCGTCGTCGGCGTGATCAGCGCGTTCAACTTCCCGGTCGCGGTCTGGGCCTGGAACACCACGCTGGCGCTGGTCTGCGGCAACCCGGTGATCTGGAAGCCGTCGGAGAAAACCCCGCTCACCGCTTTGGCTTGCCAGGCGCTGTTCGAGCGCGTGCTGAAAAATTTCAGCGATGCCCCGCCACACCTCAGCCAGGTTGTCATCGGTGGCCGCGATGCCGGCGAAGCGCTGGTCGATGATCCGCGCGTCGCGCTGGTCAGCGCCACCGGCAGCACCCGCATGGGCCGTGAAGTGGCGCCTAAAATTGCCGCTCGCTTTGCCCGCAGCATTCTTGAATTGGGCGGCAACAATGCGATGATCCTCGGCCCAAGCGCTGACCTGGACATGGCCGTACGCGCCATCCTGTTCAGCGCCGTTGGTACCGCTGGCCAGCGTTGCACCACCCTGCGTCGCCTGATTGCCCATGAATCGGTCAAGGAAGAAATCGTCACCCGCCTCAAAGCCGCCTATGCCAAGGTGCGCATCGGCCATCCGCTGGAAGGCAACCTGATCGGTCCGCTGATTGACAAGCAGAGCTTTGACAACATGCAGGATGCGCTGGAACAGGCCCTGAGCGAGGGCGGTCGGGTATTCGGTGGCAAGCGCCAACTGGAAGATAAATTCCCGAACGCCTATTACGTGGAGCCGGCCATCGTCGAAATGCCGGAGCAGAGCGACGTGGTCCGCCACGAAACCTTCGCCCCGATCCTCTACGTGATCGGCTATAACGATTTTGAAGAGGCGCTGCGTCTGAACAATTCGGTGCCACAAGGCCTGTCCTCGTGCGTGTTCACCACGGACGTGCGTGAAGCCGAGAAATTCATGTCGGCAGTCGGCAGCGACTGCGGCATCGCCAACGTCAACATCGGCCCGAGCGGCGCGGAAATCGGCGGTGCATTCGGTGGCGAAAAAGAAACCGGCGGTGGCCGCGAATCCGGCTCCGACGCCTGGCGCGCCTACATGCGCCGCCAGACCAACACCGTGAACTATTCGCTCGAGCTGCCGTTGGCGCAGGGCATTACGTTTGATTGAGCAGCTTTGAGCTACGAGCTACAAGCTGCAAGCCAATTTGCTTGTAGCTTTTAGCTTGCCGCTTGCAGCTGCTCCGCCAGGAGCCAACATGCCGTTACGCGAAGAATGTCTGTGGGAAAAACTGACGCCGCAAAGGCCCGACCATGCGGCGCTCAAGGGCGAAGTAACGGTTGATGTGTGTGTCATCGGCGCCGGTTTCACCGGTTTGTCGGCGGCGGTGCATTTGCTGGAACAAGGCAAGACCGTCTGTGTGCTCGAAGCCCACCGTACCGGTCATGGCGGTTCGGGACGCAATGTCGGGCTGGTCAATGCCGGCATGTGGATCCCGCCGGATGACATCGAAGCCGGGTTTGGCGAAGCGGTCGGCAGTCAGCTCAATCGCATGCTGGGCGCGGCGCCGGCGCTGGTGTTCAGTCTGGTGGACAAATACAACATCGATTGCCAGTTGCGCCGCGAAGGCACGCTGCACATGGCGCACAACGCGCGTGGCGAGGCGGACCTGCGCAGTCGTGAACAACAATGGAAACGCCGTGGCGCGCCCATCGAACTGTTGACCGGTTCGGCCTGCGAGCAAGCCACGGGCACCAAAAAGATCGCCGCAGCGCTGCTCGATCGGCGCGCGGGTACGATTAACCCGATGGCCTACGCCACCGGGCTGGCCAATGCCGCCGTAAAGCTGGGTGGCCAACTTTTCGATCACTCACCCGTCACGCGCCTGGAGCGCCAAGGCCAGCGCTGGTCGGTGCAGACCGAGCAGGGGGCGGTGCTGGCTGAACAGGTGGTCATCGCCTCCAACGCTTACACCGAAGGCGACTGGACCGAGTTGCGACGCAATTTTTTCCCCGGTTATTACTATCAGGTGGCTTCCGTGCCGCTAAGCGGCGAGGCGGCGGACCGCATTCTTCCCGGCGGTCAGGGATCCTGGGACACCCGTCAGGTACTCAGCAGCGTGCGTCGGGACAAAGAAGGTCGACTATTGCTCGGCAGCCTGGGCAACGGTAATCAGAAACCGACGTGGTTTCTCAAAGCCTGGGCCGATCGGGTGCAGCAGCATTACTTCCCGTATCTCAAATCGGTGGAGTGGGAGTGCACCTGGACCGGGCGCATCGCGTTTACCCCCGATCACCTGATGCGCCTGTTCGAGCCGGCCCCGGGGCTGGTGGCCGTCACCGGTTACAACGGGCGCGGTGTGACCACGGGCACGGTGGTCGGTAAGGCGTTTGCGGACTATCTGTGTAACGGAAATCCTCAGGCCCTGCCGATTCCATTCGCACCCATGCAGCCGGTAGCCGGGGTGGGGCTGCGCAGTTGTCTGTACGAAGCCGGCTTTTCGCTGTATCACGCGGGCCAGTGCCTGCGCATCGTGATCTGATTGAAGAAATTTGTTGCCCGAAGCGGCGCTTTTCGGTGTTGCGACTAGCCTGTAATGGTGCGGGTTGTAGCAGTCCCCGCACCAGCAGTGTGCAGTTCGGTGACGCGGGTTGTTACAGGCTGGTTGCACGCCGTTTGGTGTCGCGGTTGCAATGATGGCGCAGGCAGGTTGCGCCTTAAAAAATAATTGGTTTTACCTTCCGCGGTTTAGACGGTTGCACGCCCAATGAAAATGGGACCGAAACAGTCATAAAAACAATAACGCAGCGACTTTTTTCAGAATAAAAAACCGATGGCACGGCCCTTGCTCTGAGCATTCAGTGAAGTTGCAGTGCCAAATCAAAAAAAACCTTGGAGCACCACCTCATGTCCCAGACGTTTTACAAGAAAGGCTTTCTGGCCCTCGCAGTGGCTACTGCGTTGGGCGTTTCTGCGTTTGCTCAGGCTGACATCAAGATCGGCGTAGCGGGTCCAATGACGGGCGCCAACGCGGCATTTGGCGAACAGTACATGAAGGGTGCACAAGCGGCGGCCGATGCGGTCAATGCTGCAGGCGGCGTGAACGGGGAAAAAATCGTACTGGTCAAGGGCGATGACGCCTGCGAACCGAAACAGGCTGTGACGGTCGCCAAGGACCTGACCAACCAGAAAGTCGCAGGTGTGGTTGGCCACTTCTGCTCCTCGTCGACCATCCCGGCCTCCGAGATCTACGACGAAGCGGGCATCATCGCCATCACCCCGGGCTCCACCAACCCGCAGGTGACCGAGCGCGGCCTCAGCGCCATGTTCCGTATGTGCGGGCGTGACGACCAGCAAGGTATCGTCGCCGGCGACTACATCGTCGACGTGCTCAAGGGCAAGAAAGTCGTCGTGCTGCACGACAAGGACACCTACGGCCAAGGCCTGGCAGATGCCACCAAGGCACAGCTGGAAAAACGTGGCGTGAAGCCGGTGCTGTACGAAGGCCTGACCCGTGGTGAGAAAGATTTCAGCGCCGTGGTCACCAAAATCCGTGCCGCCGGTGCCGACGTGGTCTACTTCGGTGGCCTGCACCCGGAAGCCGGTCCACTGGTCAAGCAACTGCGTACCGAAGGCCTGAAAGACGTGAAGTTCATGTCTGACGACGGCATCGTGACCGACGAATTGGTGACCACCGCCGGCGGCCCGCAATACGTGGACGGCGTGCTGATGACCTTCGGTGCCGACCCTCGCCTGCTGCCAGACAGCAAGACGGTGGTAGACGCCTTCCGCAAAGCCGGCACCGAGCCAGAAGGCTACACCCTGTACGCCTACGCCTCGGTCCAGACCCTGGCTGCAGCCTTCAACGGCGCCAAGTCCAACAAGGGCGAGGACGCGGCTGCATGGCTGAAGAAAAACCCGGTCAAGACCGTCATGGGCGAAAAAGCCTGGGACAGCAAGGGTGACCTGAAAGTGTCCGACTACGTGGTTTACCAGTGGGACAAGGACGGCAAATACCACCAGCTGGAAAAACAGAAGTGACATGACTGCCCGGCGCCCCGTGCGCCGGGCAATCCTTGAACATGTCCGTGCAGTACCTGACTTTTCTTGTAGAGCTGCACACAACCGCGTTGCGTCGGCGGCTGAACCCCGGTCCGTCGCAGGTGGCTTCTGTGCAGTCTCTCAAATGCGTGAGATTGCGTTATGGATGGTATTTTCCTGCAGCAACTGGTCAACGGCCTGACCCTCGGGTCGGTCTATGGCCTGATCGCCATCGGCTACACAATGGTCTATGGCATCATTGGCATGATCAACTTCGCCCACGGCGAGGTTTATATGATTTCCGCTTACCTCGCGGCAATCAGTCTGGCACTGCTGGCTTACTTCGGTATTGAATCCTTCCCTCTGTTGATGCTGGGCACACTGGTCTTCACCATTGTCGTCACCGGGGTGTATGGCTGGGTCATCGAACGCATCGCCTACAAACCCCTGCGCAACTCCACTCGGCTGGCACCGCTGATCAGCGCCATCGGTATTTCGCTGATCCTGCAAAACTATGCCCAGATCAGCCAGGGCGCTCGCCAGCAGGGTGTTCCGACACTGCTGACTGGTGCATGGCGGATCGACATCGGTACTGGCTTCGTCCAGCTCACCTACACCAAGATCTTCATCCTGGTCGCGGCATTCGCCGGCATGGCGTTGCTCACCTACATCATCAAGTACACCAAGCTCGGCCGCATGTGCCGCGCCACCCAGCAAGACCGCAAAATGGCCTCGATCCTGGGGATCAACACCGACCGGGTGATTTCCTACGTGTTCATCATCGGTGCAGCGATGGCGGCCCTGGCCGGCGTGCTGATCACCATGAACTACGGCACGTTCGACTTCTACGCAGGCTTCGTCATTGGCATCAAGGCGTTTACCGCAGCGGTACTCGGCGGCATCGGCTCACTGCCTGGGGCCATGCTCGGCGGGATTATCCTCGGGATTTCCGAGTCGCTGTTCTCGGGTCTCGTCAACTCGGACTACAAAGACGTCTTCAGCTTCTCGCTGCTGGTCCTCGTTCTGGTCTTTCGGCCTCAAGGCCTGCTCGGCCGTCCTCTTGTGTCGAAGGTGTAAGTCATGTCTTCAACCACTAAAAAAACCATTGATCTCAAGAAAAGTCTGGTTGATGCGATTCTCTCCGGCCTAGTTGCCCTGATCGTGTTCGGGCCGATCGTCGGCGTCGTACTCGATGGCTATGGCTTCAATCTGGAAGCCACGCGAGTGGCCTGGATCATCGCCGTTGTCATGGCCGGTCGTTTTGCCCTCAGCACCTTCCTGCAAACTCGCAGGGGCCTGAAAATTCTCGAGGGTTTTGAAAGCTCCGGCTCCGGGGTACACGTACTGCCACCTGACTACAAATCACGCTTGCGCTGGATCATCCCGTTGATGATCGTCATCGCCGTGGTGTTTCCGTTCTTCTCCAACTCCTACCTGCTGGGCGTGGTCATCCTCGGGTTGATCTACGTGTTGCTGGGCCTGGGCCTGAACATCGTGGTGGGCCTGGCCGGCCTGCTCGACCTCGGTTACGTGGCGTTTTACGCCATCGGTGCCTATGGCCTGGCGCTGGGTTATCAATACCTGGGGCTGGGGTTCTGGACCGTGCTGCCGCTGGCGGCGATCACGGCTGGCCTGGCGGGCTGCATCCTGGGTTTTCCGGTGTTGCGTCTGCACGGCGACTACCTGGCGATCGTGACCCTGGGCTTCGGTGAAATCATTCGCCTGGTGCTCAACAACTGGCTGTCGCTGACCGGCGGGCCAAACGGCATGCCAGCGCCACTGCCAACGTTCTTCGGCCTTGAGTTCGGCAAGCGGGCGAAAGATGGCGGGGTGCCGTTCCACGAGTTCTTCGGCATCGCCTACAACCCGGACGTGAAGTACTACTTCATCTACGCCGTGCTGTTCCTGGTCGTACTCGCCGTGCTGTACATCAAGCACCGCCTGACCCGCATGCCGGTCGGCCGCGCCTGGGAAGCCCTGCGGGAAGATGAAATCGCCTGCCGTTCCATGGGGTTGAACCACGTGCTGGTCAAACTCTCGGCGTTCACCATCGGTGCTTCGACCGCCGGTTTGGCAGGGGTGTTCTTCGCCACCTATCAAGGCTTCGTCAACCCGACGTCCTTCACCTTCTTTGAGTCAGCCCTGATCCTCGCCATCGTGGTACTCGGCGGCATGGGCTCGACCATCGGTGTGGTCATCGCGGCTTTCGTACTGACCGTGGCCCCGGAGCTGCTGCGTGGTTTCGCTGAATACCGCGTGCTGTTGTTCGGCATCCTGATGGTGGTGATGATGATCTGGCGACCGCGCGGCCTGATTAGGATCAGCCGTACCGGTGTGACGCCACGCAAGGGGGTAGCGCCATGAGCGAAGTCGTACTTTCAGTTGAAAAATTGATGATGCACTTTGGCGGCATCAAGGCGTTGAACGACGTCAGCCTCAACGTGCATCGCAACTCGATCTTCGCCCTGATCGGCCCCAACGGCGCCGGCAAGACCACCGTGTTCAACTGCCTGACCGGTTTCTACAAGGCCTCCGGCGGCAAGATCGAACTCAACGTGCGGGGTGAGCGCACCAACGTCATCCAGTTGCTGGGCGAATCATTCAAACCGACCGATTTCGTGTCGCCGAAATCCTTCGCCAGCCGCATGTACTACAAAATGTTCGGCGGCACCCACCTGGTGAACCGCGCCGGCCTGGCCCGTACCTTCCAGAACATTCGCCTGTTCAAGGAAATGTCGGTGCTGGAAAACCTGCTGGTGGCGCAACACATGTGGGTCAACCGCAGCCTGCTCGCGGGCATCCTCAACACCAAGGGCTACCGCAAGGCCGAAAGCGATGCGCTGGACCACGCTTTCTACTGGCTGGAAGTGGTGGACCTGGTGGACTGCGCCAACCGCCTGGCCGGTGAGTTGTCCTATGGCCAGCAACGCCGTCTGGAAATCGCCCGTGCGATGTGCACCCGGCCGCAGATCATCTGCCTCGATGAACCGGCCGCCGGCCTCAACCCTCAGGAAACCGAAGCGCTGAGCGCGATGATCCGTCTGCTGCGTGACGAGCACGATCTGACCGTGGTGCTGATCGAACACGACATGGGCATGGTTATGAGCATTTCCGACCACATCGTGGTGCTGGACCACGGCATTGTCATCGCCGAGGGCGGCCCCGACGCTATCCGCAACGACCCGAAAGTGATTGCCGCTTACCTGGGCGCTGATGAAGAGGAGCTCGTATGACTAACGGCGCCATCCTCGAACTCAAGGAGCTGGACGTGTTTTACGGGCCAATCCAGGCCCTGAAGAAAGTCTCGCTGCACATCAACGAAGGGGAAACCGTCAGCCTGATCGGCTCAAACGGCGCCGGCAAGTCGACGCTGCTGATGTCGATCTTTGGCCAGCCGCGTGCGGCGGGTGGGCAAATCCTCTACCAGGGCGTGGACATTACCCACAAGTCATCGCACTACATTGCCTCCAACGGCATCGCGCAATCGCCGGAAGGCCGGCGTGTATTCCCCGATATGACTGTCGAGGAAAACCTGCTGATGGGCACCATTCCCATTGGTGACAAGTACGCCAAGGAAGACATGCAGCGCATGTTCGAGCTGTTTCCGCGTCTTGAAGAGCGGCGCACTCAGCGGGCCATGACGATGTCGGGTGGTGAGCAACAGATGCTCGCCATCGCCCGCGCGCTGATGAGTCGGCCGAAACTGCTGTTGCTCGATGAGCCAAGCCTGGGCCTGGCGCCTATCGTGGTGAAACAGATCTTTGCCACCCTGCGCGAACTGGCCAAGACCGGCATGACCATCTTTCTTGTCGAGCAGAACGCGAACCATGCCCTGCGCCTGTCTGACCGGGCCTATGTGATGGTCAACGGCGAGATCCGCATGAGCGGCACTGGCAAGGAACTGCTGGTGAACGAGGACGTGCGCAACGCCTACCTTGGCGGGCATTGATCTCGGCGGCAACACCCAAGCCCCGGCGCGCAAAGCGCCGGGGCTTTTTCATGGCTATCCCCAACCCCTGTAGGTGCGAGCATGCTCGCGATGGTCGTCAACGATAACGTTGGGTATCTGGTTCCCCGCGGTGCCTGGGCCACCATCGCGAGCATGCTCGCTCCTACAGGATGGGGGGAGCAAAAGGTCAATTGTGGAAAACAAATTCCAGAAGCTCCGAAAGCGCGACATAAAGCCGCTGTAAACAGTTGTTTCGCCAAGCTTTTGAGTTGTCCCCGTTTGCTGTGGAACTGGCTGTGAATAACATGGGAGTAGCCGGCTGAACGCCTTGTAAATCGTGGCTTGCAGCGTGGCGGTTGTTTTTTGAGCAGGTGGTTTTGGCCTGCGTCAGGCCGGCAATGTCAACCTTTTTATTGGTCGCGTCAGGCGCACAAAAACGCAAGATACCGCCTGTGGATAACTCTGTGGTTAAACTCTGGAAAGACTCACCCGAGGGCCGTCGTTACTGGCTTGGCGCCATCGCCGATTGAGTCGGTAGATCGTGCAAATTGCCCAGGTCTGCACAGTGAGTATTACGGGGTCAAGCAAAAAACTTTGTAATCTGCCCGCAAAGCCTTATGCACAGCGGCTTGCAGCGTAATGACTTGCCCCCGGAAACTGTGGAGCGGCTTGTGGATAACATGCGGGTATCTGGCTGCAGGCCACGGCTGGCGAGGCGTGCGGCATGTTGATCGTTTTTTGTACAATGCTACCGGTTGCCGGTGCGTGCCAAGGCGGGCATGCTGGCTGCTGAACTTCCATTCCAAGGGTTGCACGGCAGCCCAAGCAAGGAGAACACGATGTCCAACACCCTGTTTATTACCGGCGCGACGTCCGGTTTTGGTGAAGCCTGCGCCCGTCGTTTCGCCGAGGCTGGCTGGAAACTGGTGCTGACAGGTCGTCGTGAAGAGCGTCTGAATGCCCTGTGCGCCGAGCTATCGAAGCAGACCGAAGTCCATGGCCTGGTGCTCGATGTCCGTGATCGCAAGGCCATGGAAGAAGCCATTGCCAATCTGCCGCCGTCCTTCGCCAAGCTGCGCGGGCTGATCAATAACGCTGGCCTGGCCCTGGGCGCGGACCCGGCGCCGAAGTGCAGCCTGGATGATTGGGACACCATGGTCGACACCAACATCAAGGGCCTGATGTACGCCACCCGCCTGCTGTTGCCGCGCCTGATCGCCCATGGCCGTGGCGCCGGTATCGTCAACCTTGGCTCGGTTGCCGGCAACTACCCGTACCCAGGCAGCCATGTGTATGGCGGCACCAAGGCGTTCGTCGGGCAGTTCTCGCTGAGCCTGCGTTGCGACTTGCAAGGCACGGGCGTGCGGGTCAGCAACATTGAACCCGGTCTGTGCGAAAGCGAGTTCTCGCTGGTGCGTTTCGCCGGTGACCAGGAGCGCTACAACGCGACTTACGCCGGTGCCGAGCCGATCCAGCCCCATGACATTGCCGAGACGATTTTCTGGGTACTCAACGCTCCGGCGCACATCAACATCAACACCCTTGAGTTGATGCCGGTGAGCCAGAGCTGGGCGGGGTTTGCGATTGATCGTTCGGGTGGAAAGGCTTAAACCGCGTCGCGGCCAATCGCGGGCAAGCCCGCTCCTACAGGGTCCGGTGTGACACACAAAGGGTGTGAACAACGAAAATCACTGTAGGAGCGGGCTTGCCCGCGATAGCGGTCTAACCGTCAGCCGAGATACTCAACCAACCCGCCATAACAGGTCGCCAGGTGATACGGCGTGGTCGACGGCATGTCACGGCGGCAGACTTCACCATTCACCGCACGGCACTCATGCCATCCGCCGGCATGCAGGAAGCGACGCTGCAATGTCTGTAATTGGCGCAGCACATTGGCTTCGCTGTCCGGCCGCAGGGTCAGTGCGCGCAGGTATTCCGCCTGGGCCCAGATACGCTGGGTCGCATCGCGTGGCACGCCATCGTGTTCCAGCACCAGTGTGGCCTTGACCGCCCCTGTCTTCTGGTCGACCCCCAATCGTTCGGTGAACCTGAAAGCACGCGTGATCGAGCCGTGCAGGGCCGAGTCACGCAATAACGGCGAGGATTCCAACAGGAAATACCACTCGAACTGATGCCCGGGTTCGAACCAGTTATCCACAGCGCCCAGCGGTTTCTCCATCAGCACGCCGTGTTCCGGATCGATGAAATGTTGCTGCATGGCTGTGCATAACCCGATGAGGGCTGCCTGCACCGCGTCATCCTTGCGTACCGACAAGGTCGCGAGCAGGGCTTCGGCCAAATGCATGAGTGGATTTTGCAGGGGGCCGCTGCTACGCGACGACCAGTCGCGCTCAAGGCTGGCTTCGTAAAGGCCGTCGCCCGTGGCGAATCGCTCGGCCACCACTTGCAGCGAGGCATTGAGCACCGATTCCACCAGCGGTTCGCGAACCTTGCCCCAGTAATGGGCGCAGGCGAAGACGATGAATGCGTGGGTGTAGAGGTCCTTGCTTTGATCCAGCGGGGCGCCTTGTGGATCGATGCTATAGAACCAGCCGCCGTGTTCGGCATCGTGAAAGTGATGCTGCAGCGAACGGAACAACGCGGCGGCGCGAGCCTGGGCGCCGGGCACCTGGCCGATCAGGCTGGAAAACAAGTACAGCTGCCGTGCGCAGGCCATGGCCCGGTAACGCTGGGGCGGCAGCGGCTGGTGCGCGGCATCCAGGGCCTCGTAGGGCAAGGCCATCTCGGCATTCCAGCCGGGCCCCTGCCAGAGCGGCACGATCACCTTCAGAAAATGCGCTTGCACCGTGGCAAACAGGGCAGTCAGTTCAGGCTGGGAAGCGGAGCGGGAAACAGGCGGCATTGGCTGGCGTCACGGCAGGGTTGATGGCGCGACATGTTAGCAGGCCTTGGGTATGTGGTGTCTGTCAGGGCGCTATCGCTGGCAAGCCAGCGCTTACATGGGGGCGCGCGGCAACGGTAGGAGCGAGCTTGCTCGCGATAGGGGCGCCCCGAATCCATCGTTCCTGAAATAGAACGCTAAAGCCAATTTTCGCTATCTACCGCTCAAAAGGTGATGGTTTTAATCTTCTCCCATCAACGCGAAACACACCCACTACTGAAAATCAAAACACCTTAGGAGCAACAGCCATGGCTAAATTCAAATACAACCGCCTGAACAAAGACGACGCTGCCGTGCTGCTGGTTGACCATCAGGCGGGCCTGCTGTCCCTGGTTCGCGACATCGATCCTGACGCCTTCAAGAACAACGTGCTGGCCCTGGCTGACCTGGCCAAATTCTTCAACCTGCCGACCATCCTCACCACCAGCTTCGAGCAAGGCCCCAACGGTCCGCTGGTTCCTGAGCTCAAGGCGTTGTTTCCGGATGCGCCGTACATCGCCCGTCCCGGCCAGATCAACGCCTGGGATAACGAAGACTTCGTCAAGGCGGTGAAGGCCACTGGCAAGAAACAGCTGATCATCGCCGGCGTGGTCACCGAAGTCTGCGTAGCCTTCCCGGCCCTGGCTGCCCTGGAAGAAGAGTTCGATGTGTTCGTGGTCACCGACGCCTCCGGCACGTTCAACCAGATGACCCGTGACGCCGCCCACGACCGCATGAGCCAAGCGGGTGCGCAACTGATGACCTGGTTCGGCGTGGCCTGCGAGCTGCACCGCGACTGGCGCAACGACATCGAGGGCCTGGCCGCGCTGTGCTCCAACCACATCCCGGACTACCGCAACCTGATGACCAGCTACAACGCCTTCAACACCGCCAAGTAAGCCAACCGCGCCCAAGGCAACGGCTATCGTTGTCTTGGGCGCCGCTTCGTTCACCGCACATCCATCCAATTCCTGCCGGGCAATCCCCGGCATGCTACGCAGTCGTGCCCACCGCTGCCGCATCCAGATGGAGAACATCATGACCCAAGACTCCAACGACAAAAGCCGCCGACAGTTCCTGGCCAACAGCACCATCCTCGGTGCCGCCGGCGCGCTTTGGTCGGCGTTGCCATTTTCTGGCTCCACCGGTTCTGCCTACGCTTCCAGCCAAGGTGGCTCCATGAGCGCCGACCTGATTCTGTTCAACGGCAAATTGCACACCGTCGACCGCGAGAAACCCCTGGCCACCGCTGTCGCCATCAAGGACGGCCGCTTCATTGCCGTGGGCAACGACGGCGAAGCCATGGCCCACAAGACCTCGGCCACCCGGATCATCGACCTCAAGGGTCGTACCGTCATCCCCGGCTTGAACGACTCCCACCTGCACTTGATTCGTGGCGGTTTGAACTACAACCTGGAACTGCGCTGGGAAGGGGTGCCCTCGGTGGCTGATGCCTTGCGCCTGCTTAAAGATCAGGCGGCCCGCACGCCGACGCCACAGTGGGTGCGCGTGGTGGGTGGCTGGAACGAATTCCAGTTCGCCGAAAAACGCATGCCCACCCTGGAGGAAATCAACCAGGCCGCGCCTGATACTCCGGTGTTCCTGCTGCACCTCTACGATCGTGCGCTGCTCAACCGCGCCGCGCTGAAGGCCGTGGGTTACACCAAGGACACGCCGAACCCACCGGGCGGCGAGATCCAGCGCAACAAGTTCGGCGAGCCCACAGGCCTGCTGATTGCGCGCCCCAATGCGATGATCCTGTATGCCACGTTGGCCAAAGGGCCGAAGCTGCCGCTGGAATATCAGGTCAACTCGACCCGCCAGTTCATGCGCGAGCTCAACCGCCTTGGCCTGACCAGCGCCATCGATGCCGGCGGCGGCTACCAGAACTACCCGGACGACTATCAGGTGATCCAGGAATTGGCCGACAAGGGCCAGTTGACCGTGCGCATCGCCTACAACCTGTTTACCCAGAAGCCCAAGGAAGAGCTCGCGGACTTCAAGAACTGGACGTCCAGGGTCAAGCCCGGCGATGGCACCGACTTCCTGCGCCACAACGGTGCCGGCGAGATGCTGGTGTTCTCGGCGGCCGACTTCGAAGACTTCCTTGAGCCGCGCCCGGACCTGCCGCAGACCATGGAGCAGGAACTCGAACCGGTGGTCCGCCATCTGGTCGAGCAACGCTGGCCGTTCCGACTGCACGCGACCTACGACGAATCGATCTCGCGCATGCTCGACGTATTCGAGAAGGTCAATCGCGACATTCCGTTCAACGGCCTGCCGTGGTTCTTCGATCACGCCGAAACCATCAGCGCGAAAAACATCGAGCGCGTGCGCGCGTTGGGCGGCGGCATCGCCATCCAGGACCGCATGGCATTCCAGGGCGAATACTTCGTCGACCGTTACGGCGCGAAGGCTGCCGAGAAGACGCCGCCGATCCAGCGCATGCTTGCCGAAGGTATTCCGGTCGGTGCCGGCACTGACGCCACTCGGGTCTCCAGCTACAACCCGTGGACTTCGCTGTACTGGCTGGTCAGCGGCAAGACTGTCGGCGGAATGGCGTTGTACCCGGAAGGCCTGAGTCGCGAAACCGCGTTGCAACTGTTCACCCATGGCAGCGCCTGGTTCTCCAGTGAACAGGGGAAAAAGGGGCAGATCAAGGTCGGCCAACTGGCGGACCTGGCCGCGTTGTCGCTGGATTTCTTCAGTGTCGATGAAGAGGCGATCAAAGGCATCGAGTCGGTGCTGACCGTCGTCGACGGCAAGGTGGTGTACGGTGCGGCGGAATTCAGCAACCTCGGCCCTGGCCAGGTGCCGGTGTTGCCTGAATGGTCGCCGGTGGCCAAGGTGCCAGGGCACTGGCGCGCCGGTGCGCCCTCGTTGGCGGCGGTGGCGCACCAGTGTGTCGGGCCTTGTGGGGTACATGCGCACAGCCATGAGCGGGCGCGGCATTCGAGTGTGCCGGTCAATGATTACCAAGGGTTCTGGGGAGCCTTGGGTTGTTCGTGTTTTGCTTTCTGATGTGAAGGGGGGGAACCGTGAGGGTTCCCCTTTTTTTGTGTTGTCTGGTCGGGCCTCATCGCGGGCAAGCCCGCTCCCACAGTGGTGCGATGTACGCAGTTCCATTGTGGGAGCCTGCTCGCGATGGGTTAGCGGGCGCCGCGATTTGTCAGGCTGGCCCCGCCAACAAATGCCGAATCCGGATCTCGACCCCATCGGTCTGCAACTGCCGCACGCGCGCTTCGATCTTGAGCTCGCCACGGGTGACCCGGCCGTGATGGCGCAGGTGCTCCAGCCACGATTCCTCGAAGAAGAACTCGACCCATAAGTCCGGGTCGGCGCTGTCACGCATCAACCCCCACGACAACGCACCGTTGCGCTTGCGCATGGCTTCCAGCGCCCGTGCGGCTTGCTGAAAAGCTTCGACCTTGCTCGGTTCGACGTGGTACTCGACCGTGATCATCACCGGCCCGCTGTCTCGGTCCAGGGCATCACTGAGCAGCGGCGTTGGCCAGTGCAGGGAGGGCGTCAGTTCCTCAACCTCGGTGCTGGGTAGTGCCACCTTGATAGTCAGCAGCGTACAGAGGGCCAGGCCCCCGGCCGCCAGCAGCAGGCTGAGGGTAATCGAGGCGTGACTCGCGAGGCTGCCCCACAGCAGGCTGCCCGCCGCCATGGCACCGAAAAACACCAGGATGTACACCGACAATGCCCGCGCCCGCACCCAGGCCGGCACCGAGGTTTGCGCCGCCACTTGCAGGTTCGATAGCACGGCAATCCATGCCGCGCCGCTGAGCAGCATCGCCGGCAGCAGCGCGTAGAAATTGCGCGTCAATGCCAGGGCCAGCAGAAACAGCGCGTACAACAGGCTGGCCACCGCCACCAGGCGATCGCGGCTGATCTTTTCCCGCAGGCGTGGCAGCAAGGTCGCGCCACCGACTGCACCGATGCCGATGGCCGCCAGTAACATGCCGAAATCGGCTGCACTGCCGTGCATTTCACCGCGCACGATCAGCGGCAGCAGGGACATGCCGGCGCTGGCGCAGAAGAAAAACGCCAGGGCGCGGATCAACACCGCTTGCAAAGGTTTGGAACTGCGGGCGAAGCGCAGCCCGGTTCGGATGGCGCCGACAAATCGCTCGGCGGGCAGCAGCGGCTCCTGTACCTGCCGTTTCCACAACAGCAGCACCACAATCACGCCGGCGAACGATACGGCGTTGAGGGCGAAGGTCAGCCAGGGGCCGACCAGGCTCACCAGCACGCCCGCCAACGCCGGGCCGACCGCACGCGACACGTTGATGCCGACGCTGGAAATCGCCACCGCATTGGACAGTTCGTCCTTGCCCACCAGTTCCGGCGTCAGCGCACTCCACGCGGGCATCATCAGCGCGGTGCCGATGCCCAGCGCCAGTGTCAGTACCAATAGCAGCGTGACGTTCATCATGCCGAACAGGGTCAGCAGCGCCAGGGTCAGGGCGACCGCCGACATCCACAACTGCACCAGCAACAGGTAACGACGCTTGTCGACGATGTCCGCTGCCGCGCCAGCGGGCAGGGCGAGGAAGAACATCGGCAGTGAGCCGGCCACCTGGATCAAGGCCACGTGCAGCGGGCTGGCGGATAACGTGGTCATCAACCAGCCGGCACCCACCTCGTGCATCCAGGTGCCGATGTTGGAAGCGATGGTGGCGATCCACAGCATGCGGAAGGTGGTGTTGCGCAGGGGGCTCCAGGCGCCTGAGGTTGCAGTGCTCATATCAGAAGGTGCCTTTGAGTGGGTATTCGATGATCACGTAAATGCGGTCGATGTCATCGCCAGCCTGGGCGCTGTTGGCGCGGTGACTGACATGGGACAGCGACAGGTTCAGCCCCTTGGCGCTGCCGGACTGCACGGTGTATTTAAGGTCGATGTCACGCTCCCAGTGCCGGCCGCCCTTGCCTTGCTGGGGCGTGAAGCGATCTTCGCCCGGATCGAACGGATTGTAGGCGCCGCCTTGTGGCGCGTGGGTGCCGTCGATGCCGCTGCCACTGACATAACGCGCCATCAGCTTCAGGCCGGGGATGCTGAAGGTGGCCATGTCGAGGTCATAGCGCAGTTGCCAGGAGCGTTCGCCCGGGCCGTTGAAGTCCGCGTACTTGATGGAGTTGGCGAGGTAGATGGAGTCGCCGCCGACGAAGTCGAATGGCGTGTCGCCTTCGATCTTTTGCCAGGCCAGGGTCACCGCCTGGGCGCCGAAGTTGTATCGGGTCGCCACGCTGTAGGCCAGGGTGTCGATGGCGCCAGCACTGGCATTGCCTGTGTCGCGGGTCTGGTACAGGTTGCCGTCCAGTTTCCAGTTACCCTCGCGTGCATTGAGGTTCAGGTAGGCTTGGCGCCAGGTGTCTTGCAGTTGTGAGGCAAACAGCGAGCCGCCGAACGGACCGTCGGGAGCGTAGGTGGCGCCGGCCAGGCTGATGGCATGGCCGTCGGTGTTGGCGCCGTAGCCGTCGAAATCCTCGAAGCTCGAAGTGCTGTCCTGGTTGCTGAACGCGGTGAAGCGTCCTGCTTGCAGGCGCCAGTCCGGCAGGTCGGTGTTTTCCAGCAACCATCCCGTGGCGTACTCCGGGCGCAGGCGTTTGTCGGCGGTGTCGAATACCGGGGTTTCGACGGTCATCTCGCCGTAGCGCAGCAGGGTGTTGCCCATGCGCAGCTTGAGTGCCGCACCGGCGCTGGAGTAATCGGATTCGGCGCGTCCATCGCTGTCACGGGGCAACAAGCCGGTCCCGGCGTGGCCACGGCCGCCGTCGAGCTTGAGGCCGACAAAACCGTGGGCGTCGAGGCCCAGGCCAATCGTGCCTTCGGTGAAACCGGAACGGACATCGCCGATGAAACCCTGGGCCCATTCCTGGCGGTAGTTTTGTCCGCTGGCGGAGGGCGAGCGGAAATCGCTGTGCAGGAAATAATTGCGACTGAGCAGCGACCAGCCAGGCTCGTCATCGGCGTGGCTCAGGGCTGGGGTGATGATTGCAGCGGTGGCGAGCAAGGCGCGGGATGACCCACGTATCAAGGCAGTCATGGGCGCTCCGGCGTATAGGAGCCGCCACTGTAGCGCCGCGTCGAGGCCTGGGATTGTGTCGGTGTGCTGGATCAGGAACCGGGGCTGGGCGGCGCCGGTTTCACGCCATGTCGCTGATGCAGAACTCTTCGGCCAGATGATCGATCAGCGAGCGCACCGACGGCAGCAAACCGCGCCGCGACGGGAAGATCGCATGGACAATGCCGCAACGCGGGTGCCAGCCCGGCAGCAGCTCCACCAGCCGCCCCTCCGCCAGATCGTCACGTACCGCCACGCGCGGCAGGTGCGCGATACCCACGCCGGCCACCACGAAATGACGCAGCGCGAACAGGTCATCGGTGACCATCCGCGGTGTGTGCGCGACGACCAGGCTGTGGCTCATGTCTTCGCCCTGGATCAGCTCCCACTGGTACTCGCGCTGGGCACTGCCCCAATGCACGCTGGGCAACTGGCTCAGAACCTGCGGATCGAACCCTGGCGGCAGTTGCTGCAAAAAACTGGGGTGGCCGACCAGGCATTGCGTGCTGTTGCCCAGCACCTTCATCACCATGTCGGTGTTTTCCAATGGCGGAAAGCGCACGCGCAGGGCGACGTCGATGCCTTCGTGCAACAGATCGACGCGGCGGTTGGTACTCTCGATGAACAGCTCTACCTGGGGATATTTGAGCATGAAGCGCGAGAGCATCGGCCCGACCCAGAAGTTCAACAGGGTGGTCGGGCAGCTGATGCGCACCAGCCCACGGGGTTCGCTGCGATTGCGCTCGATGATCTCGGCGGCGCCCTCGGCTTCCACACGCATGGCCAGGCAGCGCTGATAATAGGCCTGGCCGACTTCGGTCAGCGAGCAATGGCGGCTGGTGCGGTGCAACAAGCGCACGCCCAGGCGCTCCTCAAGATCGGCAATGCGTCGGCTGAGTTTCGACTTGGGCATGTCGAGCGCCCGCCCGGCGGGGGCGAAGCCGCCGTGCTCGACCACTTGGGTGAAGTAGTAGAGGGAGTTGAGGTCTTCCAATGATCGTTCTCCGGCTGGCGGCGCAATTACTCGGTGCTGCCGAGTCCTTGCCAGTGTTTGAGGCCAATGAAGATAAAACGCAGTTGCTGGGTCATCTTGGCTTGCGGCGTCAGGTGCTCGGGCAGCGCCTCGGCCGGTGGGTCGATGACGTCGGGCAGGGTGGCAAACACACTTTTAACGACCAGGTCGGCGATGACGCTCAGGGCCGCGCTGTCCAGGTGATGCAACTTGGGCATCAACCCCAGATCGGCAGCCAGGTCGGAGCTGATGTCTTCGCGCAAGCGGCCGATGGCCTGGCGTACCGGCAATGAACCGCCGTACTGCTCGCGGGCGAGAAACAAAAATTGTGAGCGATTGGCCGACACCACATCGAGAAAGATCCGCACCGAGGCGTCGATGATGCCGCCCATGACAAATTCGTTGTGGCGTACCAGGCGAATGGTTTCGCGGAAGGTCTGGCCGACTTCACTGACCAGCACCAGGCCCAATTCGTCCATATCGGCGAAATGCCGGTAGAAACCTGTTGGGACTATCCCGGCGGTTTTCGCCACTTCGCGCAGGCTCAGGCTGCCGAATCCACGGCCGCTCTCCATCAAATGACGGGCCGCGTCCATCAGGGCGTTGCGGGTTTGTTGTTTCTGTTCGGCGCGGGGCAGCATCGCAAGGGCGTTTTTTCTGGACAGGACAGCGACGCACTCTAGCAAATCGGCTTTGCCGGCGTCGAACGATCAGGCGGGGAAAGGAGCTGCCATAAAAGTCAAAAGCCCAATCCGGGGATTGGGCTTTTTTTCAAGGCCGTCATGGCCTTAGCTCAAGCGGGCATTGCGTTCGATAACACGGTCACCACCACCTTCGGCGAGTGTTTGACCCAGAGGAGTGCGGTCGGAACCATCAGCAGCGAGGGTTTGGCCCAGAGGAGTGCGGTCGGAACCATCAGCAGCCAGGGTTTGGCCCAGTGGAGTGCGGTCGGAACCATCAGCAGCGAGGGTTTGGCCCAGTGGAGTGCGGTCGGAACCGTCAGCAGCCAGGGTTTGGCCCAGTGGGGTGCGGTCGGAACCGTCAGCAGCCAGGGTTTGGCCCAGTGGGGTGCGATCGGAACCATCGGCAGCCAGGGTTTGACCTTGTGGGGTACGATCCGAACCGTCCTGAGTGATCAGGCCTTTTTCTTTCAGGCGATCGTTACCACCTTCAGCCAGGGTCTGGCCTTGTGGAGTACGGTCGGAACCATCAGCGGCAACCGTCTGGCTGAACACCGAGGTGGCGGCTTTGACTTGTGGGGTGGCCTGTTCTGCGGCTGGCAGGGCGAAAGCGGTGCTGGCCAGCATTGAGAGTGTAAGGCTAAGCAGTAATTGGCGTTTCATGATCGGGGTGCTCCGTGGCAAGGCAACAATTTGGGTACGAGGTCAATGTTACCCTCGATAAATCGATATAAAAGTTCATAAGCGCAATGGTAATAATCAACGGAATTGATTGTTCCATGCGAAGGCTCTAAACCGGGCCTTTCAGCGCGGTGTTTTTGCACTGATGTGGGTATTTTCAACTCACATTCGCCGCACAACAGTGCGGGAGCGGTAACACTGGCTGACGGGCGCAGGTTGATCCGGGCCGATTATTTGAACGTTAAGCCGCATTTCGGTTAAACCTGCGGGCGGTTTTCCAGTCGTACATTCCATGCAGGCCGATCTGGCCTAACGTTTCACATGCGCGTCGCGGTCAGGGCGCTCAGTCGTTTTCAGGAGCTCTGTGCAATGACGCGCACCCCCAAAATCCTCGCCTGGACCTTTGCCAGCCTGGCGTTTGTACTGGCAGTACTGGTGCTGATCATCGTGTTCTTCGATTGGAACCGGATCAAACCGACCCTCAACGAGAAAGTTTCCGCAGAGCTGCATCGACCGTTTGCCATCAACGGCAACCTCGCCGTGGTCTGGCGGCGCGAGCTGGACGAGGGCGGCTGGCGCGCGTGGGTGCCGTGGCCACACGTGGTGGCCGAGGACTTGAGCCTGGGCAACCCGGATTGGTCGAAGCAGCCGCAGATGGCCACGCTCAAGCGCGTCGAGCTACGCATTTCGCCACTGGCCCTGTTGGCGCAGCGCGTGTCCATCCCGCGCATTGACTTGACCGAGCCCAATGCGCAGCTCCAGCGCCTGGCCGATGGGCGGTCGAACTGGACGTTCCAGTTCGACCCGAAAGACCCGAACGCGGAGCCGTCCAACTGGGTGGTGGACATCGGATCGATCGGTTTTGACAAAGGCCATGTCACCCTCGACGACCAGACGCTCAAAACCCAGCTCGATCTATTGATCGACCCGCTGGGCAAGCCGATCCCATTCAGCGATATCGTCGGCGACAAGGCGGCCAAAACCGCCCACGAGAAAGGCAGCGCGCCTCAGGACTACGCGTTCGCGCTCAAGGTCAAAGGCCAGTACCACGGGCAGAAACTGTCGGGTGACGGCAAAATTGGCGGGTTGCTGGCGTTACAGGACTCAACGCGACCGTTCCCGCTGCAGGCCCAGGTCGCCATTGCCGACACCCGTATCGAACTGGCCGGCACGCTGACAGACCCCCTCAACCTCGGCGCACTGGATTTGCGCCTGAAGCTGGCTGGCAGCAGTCTGGGCAACCTTTACCCGCTGACCGGCGTCACCCTGCCGGACACGCCGCCATACGCCACCGACGGCCACCTGATTGCCAAGCTGCATGAACCGGGCGGCGCGGTGTTCCGCTATGAAGCGTTCAACGGCAAGATCGGCGCCAGCGACATCCACGGCAACCTCGCCTATGTCGCCAGCCAGCCTCGGCCGAAACTCAGCGGTGCGCTGGTTTCCAATCAATTGCTGTTTGCCGACCTGGCGCCGCTGATCGGCGCCGACTCCAACGCCAAGCAAAAGGCCAGAGGTGGTGAAAGCAAACAACCCGCGGACAAGGTACTGCCGGTTGAAGAGTTCAAGACCGAGCGCTGGGGCGACATGGACGCCGATGTCGAGTTCACCGGCAAGCGTATTGTCCACAGCGAAAAATTGCCGTTCAACGACCTCTACACCCACCTCGTGCTGACCGATGGCGTGCTCAGCCTCGAGCCGCTGCGCTTTGGCGTCGCGGGCGGCAAGCTGGACGCACAGATCCGACTCAACGGCCACACCCAGCCCCTGGAAGGTGATGCGAAACTGACCGCCCGGGGTTTCAAGCTCAAGCAACTCTTCCCGACGTTCGAACCGATGAAGACCAGTTTCGGCGAACTTAACGGCGATGCGGACATCAGCGGGCGGGGCAACTCGGTGGCGGCGCTATTGGGCACGGCCAATGGCAATCTGAAAATGCTGATCAACGATGGCGCCATCAGTCGTGAGCTGATGGAGCTGGCGGGGCTCAATGTCGGCAACTACGTGGTCGGCAAAATCTTTGGTGACAAGGAAGTGAAGATCAATTGCGCAGCGGCCGATTTCGACATCAAGTCGGGCCTGGCGAGTACGCGTTTGTTCGTGTTCGACACCGAGAACGCGATCATCTACATCGACGGCACGGCCAACATGGCGACTGAGCAACTGGACCTGACCGTGACCCCGGAATCGAAGGGCTGGCGCTTGATTTCCCTGCGTTCGCCCTTGTACGTACGTGGCAAGTTCATCAAGCCGGATGCCGGCGTGAAGGCCGTGCCATTGATGTTGCGGGGTGCGGGGATGGTCGCGCTGGGCGTAATCGCGGCGCCGGCGGCCGGGCTGCTGGCCCTGGTGGCGCCGAGCGGCGGGGAACCGAACCAGTGTGCGCCGTTGTTGCAGCAGATGAAGGCGGGGAAGGCGCCGGTCACAGTCAAACCCACCAAGTAATCGACCTGTCGTTGATACCCCGCGGTGTTCTTGCGACCATCGCGAGTAAACTCGCTCCTACAGGGGAATGCGGACCCCTGTAGGAGCGGGCTTGCCCGCGATGAGGTCTGTCAGACGCTACAAATCCTGCAGAATGTCGGCCATATCATCGGCATGCTCTTCTTCCTGAGCCAGGATGTCTTCGAAGATGCGCCGTGTGGTCGGGTCCTTCTCACCGATGTACTGAATGATCTCGCGGTAGCTATCGATGGCGATACGCTCGGCGACCAGGTCTTCATAGACCATCTCCTTGAGCGTGTTCCCGGCCACGTACTGGGCGTGGGAGTTTTTCGACAGCAAGTCCGGGTTGAACTCCGGCTCGCCGCCCAGTTGCACAATACGCTCGGCCAGTCGGTCGGCATGTTCGGCTTCTTGCTGGGCGTGTTCGAGGAATTCGTCCGCCGCGGCGTGCGCTTTCAAGCCACTGGCCATGAAATAGTGGCGCTTGTAGCGCAGCACGCACACCAACTCCGTCGCCAGCGATTCGTTGAGCAGGCGCAACACCTGCTCGCGGTCGGCACTGTAGCTTTCGGTCACCGCGCCATTCTCGACATTTTGCCGGGCACGGGCGCGAAGCGTCGTTACATCAGACAACTGCATGTCACTCATTTCGTTCTCCTGGAGGCTAATCCGGTGGGGCGTCACCTTCTGTGCAAGTGATCGCTACTTAGGGTGTGAGTCCCGCGAACGGGAAAAAGTTTGATGCAATTGGGCACTCGAAAAAGGGCCTTGGAACAGGTTTGAGTGGCGGGATGTCATAGACTGCTCATCGTGTTGTCACCTTTGTTGGTGATGCTTGGCGGACGTCTTGCATCCCGTCAGGCGACTGTTCACCGCTCACAAGGATGTCCGTCCATGTCGCAAGGTGCTGCCACGCGTTATCCGTTGGTGCTGGTTCCGGGGATGCTCGGGTTTATCCGGCTGGTGCTCTATCCGTACTGGTACGGGATTGTCGAGGCGTTGCGTCAGGGCGGGGCGACGGTGATCGCCGTGCAGGTCTCGCCGCTCAACTCCACCGAAGTGCGTGGCGAGCAGTTGCTGGCGCGAATCGACGAGATCCTGCGCGAGACCGGTGCCGAAAAGGTCAACCTGATCGGCCACAGCCAGGGCTCCCTGACCGCTCGCTACGCGGCGGCCAAACGCCCGGATCGTGTGGCTTCGGTTACCTCGGTGGCCGGGCCCAATCAGGGTTCTGAACTGGCGGACTACATTCACACCCACTATCCGGCGAACAGTGCCAAAGGTCGGCTACTGGCCGTTTTTCTGCGGTTGATCGGTGCGGTCATGGGCGTGCTGGACACCGGTTATCGCGGACCAAAATTGCCAGTGGACATCCACGCGTCCCACGAATCGCTGACCACCGCCGGCGTGGCGCTGTTCAACCAGCTTTATCCACAGGGCCTGCCCGAAACCTGGGGCGGGCACGGGGCGGAAGAGGTCAATGGCGTGCGCTACTACTCGTGGTCAGGCACTCTGCAACCGGGCAAGACCGACCGAGGGCGTAACCTGTTCGACGGCACCCACCGCAGTTGTCGGCTGTTCGCCAGGACCTTCGTGCGTGAAGCCGGGCAGTGTGATGGCATGGTCGGGCGGTATAGCTCGCATTTGGGCACGGTGATTGGCGATGCGTACCCGCTGGATCATTTCGACATCGTCAACCAGTCGCTGGGGCTGGTGGGCAAGGGGGCTGAGCCGATTCGGTTGTTTGTCGAGCATGCGGGGCGCCTGAAGGCGGCAGGGCTCTAGTCCGAGTCGCCCCCATCGCGGGCAAGCCCGCTCCCACAGGTTTTGTAGACGCAGCTAATCCCTGTGGGAGCGGGCTTGCCCGCGATGGCGTCCGCTCAGCCACCGCGACTTTTACCTCCCAACTCCGTCGTCCACCGCTCCGAAACAATCACCCCACCCAACGTCAACGCCCCACCCACCAGGTGATACAGCGCCAACTGCTCACGCAACACCACCGCCGCAATCAACGCGGTAATCACCGGCAGCAGGTTGAAAAACAACACGGTCCGGCTCGGCCCCAAACGGACCACCGCCTGCATCCACAACAGCGGAGCGATCATCGACGCCAGCAGGCAGGCATACAACACCAGCGGAATGTTCTGCGCGGTCGGCCCGGTTTTCGCAGAAGCGGCAAACAGCGGAAACAACACCACCACGGCCACGACCACTTGCAGGTACAGCAACACCAGCGGCGGCAACCGCAGCTGCCATTTTTTCAGCAGCGTGCTGTACAGCGCGTAGGCCAGGGTAGCGATCAGCATCAGTGCGTCGCCCAGGTTCACCCCGTGTTCCAGCAGCGCCGCGAGGCTGCCGGACGACACCACCACCAGCACGCCGATCAACGACAGCACCGCACCGACCAGCGCGCCCGCCGATGGCCAGCAGGGGGTAAGCGTATTGCATCAGCACAACCAGAACGTTGGTGGCCGGCCATTATCCATAGTCTGGCGACCGGCAGGAATGTGTAACAGGCCTTGTCTACACTTCAGGGCGAGGCCGCGCGCTCCCGTGCGGCGACAGGAGAAAACTCCATGAAGATGTTGCGTGTCCCTTTGTTGATGATCGGTCTGCTGCTTTGCTCCCAAGGGTTCGCCGCCACGGCCCAGCAGACCAAGATGACCACCTGCAACGCCGACGCTACCGCCAAAAGCCTCAAGGGTGATGAGCGCAAGGCCTTCATGAGCACCTGCCTCAAGGCGGCCCCGGCGGCCAACGACGCCAAGGCCCTGACCCCGCAGCAGGAGAAAATGAAAACCTGCAATGCCGATGCGGCGACCAAGGCGCTGAAGGGCGATGAGCGCAAGGCGTTCATGAGTAGTTGCCTGAAAAAATAACAGGCGGCGGGATTTGTGGGGGCTGACAGGGCCCTTTCGCGAGCAAGTCGAATCGTCGCACCGCCGCTCCCACAATGGATCTGCGTACGCCGGACTACTGTGGGAGCGGCGGTGCGACGATTCGACTTGCTCGCGAAGGGGCCAGTATGGTCACTGCAAAAACCTACAATCCCTAGTGCTCTCCCGCGAACGCTGGCAGACTGCCAATCCTTCTACGCCGTTCGTTTTGAGGCTGTATGCCAACGTTTTCTCAACGCCAAGTCTTGCTGGTCATCAGTTGGGTGATCATCTTCGGTGGTTTGCTGCTGGTGCTGCCACTGCGCTTACTGCCCAGCCTGTTGGCGGGGTTGCTGGTTTTCGAATTGGTCAACATGCTCACGCCGCAATTGCAGCGCCTGATCGAAGGGCGGCGGGCACGCTGGCTGGCGGTGGCGTTGCTGGGAACGCTGGTAGTGAGTGTGCTGGCGCTGATCTTCGCCGGCGCCATCAGCTTCCTGCTGCACGAGGCGGAAAACCCCGGCGCGTCCCTGGATAAATTCATGCACGTGGTCGACCGCGCGCGCGGCCAGTTGCCGCCGTTCATCGACGCCTACCTGCCCGCCAGCGCCGCCGAATTTCGCGTGGCGATCGGCGACTGGCTGAGCAAGCACCTGAGCGATCTGCAACTGGTGGGCAAAGACGCGGCGCACATGTTCGTGACGCTGCTGATCGGCATGGTGCTCGGCGCGATCATCGCCTTGCAACGCATCCCGGACGTGACCAAACGCAAACCGCTGGCGGCCGCGCTGTTTGATCGACTGCACCTGCTGGTTCAGGCCTTCCGCAACATCGTGTTCGCACAGATCAAGATTTCCCTGCTCAACACCTTCTTCACCGGGATCTTCCTGGCGGTGGTGCTGCCAATGTTCGGCATCAAGCTGCCACTGACCAAGACCCTGATCGTGCTGACCTTCCTGCTCGGCCTGTTGCCGGTGATCGGCAACCTGATCTCCAACACCCTGATCACCATCGTCGGCCTGTCCCTGTCCATTTGGGTGGCCGTCGCGGCGCTGGGTTATCTGATCGTGATCCACAAGCTCGAATACTTCCTCAACGCGCGCATCGTCGGCGGGCAGATCAGTGCCAAGTCGTGGGAGTTGCTGCTGGCGATGCTGGTATTCGAAGCCGCCTTCGGCCTGCCGGGGGTAGTGGCGGGGCCGATTTATTATGCGTACTTGAAGAGTGAGCTGAAGCAGGTGGGGATGGTTTAGGGGCAGTTGGGGAGCTTTAAGCTGCAAGCTGCAAGTAGAGGCAAGAGCGGGTGTGGGTTGCTTTTGACCTTTCTTGCAGCTTGAGGCTTGCAGCTCAAGGCTGCCCCTCAACCGTACCGCTTGGCCGCCTCGATCGCCAGACCACTGCCGATGCTGCCAAAGATATTCCCTTCCACATGCCGCGCATTTGGCAGCATCGCCGCCACGCTGTTGCGCAGCGCTGGAATCCCGCTTGAACCGCCGGTGAAGAACACCGTGTCCACTTGCCCGACCTGGACATCAGCGTCATTCAACAGTTGGCCGACGCTTTCGCGCACGCGTACCAGCAGGTTATCGATGGCCGACTCGAACAGCGCCCGGGTCAGCTCCACGGCGAGGCCCGGCTCGATGCGGTCCAGGGGCACGTTGCGGCTGTCGTTGTAGGTCAGCTGGATCTTGGTTTCTTCCACTTCCATCGCCAGCCAGTGCCCGGCGCGCTGTTCGATCAGCTTGAACAGGCGGTCGATGCCGCCGGTGTCCTCGATGTCGTAGCGCATGCTGCCCAGGGCCAGTTGCGACTTTTGCGAATAAACCGAGTTGATGGTGTGCCAGGTCGCCAGGTTCATGTGGTGGCTGGTGGGCATGTAGGCGCCGCTCTTCATGCGGCTGCCGTAGCCGAACAGCGGCATCAGGCCTTGCAAACTCAGTTGCTTGTCGAAGTCGGTCCCGCCGATGTGCACGCCACCGGTGGCGAGGATGTCGTCCTGGCGCTGGTCGTGGCCACGACGCTCGGGTGACAGTCGCACCAGGGAGAAGTCCGATGTACCACCGCCGATGTCGACGATCAGCACCAGTTCTTCCTTCTCGATGGTCGACTCGTAGTCGAACGCCGCCGCAATCGGCTCGAACTGGAACGAAACGTCCTTGAAGCCGATCTTGCGCGCCACGTCCACCAGGGTGTCTTCGGCTTCCTTGTCGGCGACCGGATCTTCGTCGACGAAAAACACCGGACGACCCAGCACCACTTGCTCGAACTCGCGACCGGCGGCGGCTTCGGCGCGCTGCTTCAACTGGCCGATGAACAGCCCCAGCAGGTCCTTGAACGGCATCGCCGTGCCCAGCACGCTGGTGTCGTGCTTGATCAGCTTGGAACCCAGCAGGCTCTTGAGCGAGCGCATCAGGCGGCCTTCGTAACCTTCCAGGTACTCGTGCAGCGCCAGCCGACCGTAGACCGGGCGGCGTTCTTCGAGGTTGAAAAACACCACCGACGGCAGGGTGATCTTGTCGTCCTCCAGCGCGATCAGCGTTTCCACGCCGGGGCGCAGCCAGCCGACGGTGGAGTTGGACGTGCCAAAGTCGATACCCAAGGCACGGGCTGGAGATGCGTTTTTCATGTCTTTGCGGTTCCGGTCGAAAAAACGGCCGCGCAGTGTATGCCAGTGCGGCGCAGAATCGAAGGCCGACCATCCACTAAATCTCGCCGTTCGTGCCTTGATAAGCCGCCCCGAAGCCCCCAACTTGTCAGCATCAAGCGCGGCAGCCCGCGAACGGTCGCAAGTACCGGACGCCGCTGCCGATAAACTTCTGAAGCGCCCCCCGGTCACAATAGTGTCCCGCACTTGAGATCGGTCAACCGGCCAGCCGCAAATGCGAGCATGCTGGCCGTCATGGCGCGATATCGATAACGGATGGTGAGCCTTAGATGGACTTCAAAGACTATTACAAGATACTCGGTGTGGAACCGACCGCAGACGATAAGACGATCAAGGCCGCTTATCGCAAACTCGCGCGCAAGTACCACCCCGACGTCAGCAAGGAAAAGGACGCCGAAGCCAAGTTCAAGGATGCCTCGGAAGCCTATGAAGCGCTGAAAAGCGCCGACAAGCGCGCCGAATACGACGACCTGCGCAAATACGGCCAGCATGGCCAGCCGTTCCAGGGCCCGCCGGGTTGGCAGGGTCGCAGTAGCGGCGGTTTTGGTGGCGGCAACACGGGTGATTTTTCGGACTTCTTCAGTTCGATCTTTGGTAACCGTGGCCCCGGTTTTGGCGGTGGACAATCAGGCCGCAGCGCCGGACGACGAGGGCAAGACGTGGAAATGGAACTGGCGATTTTCCTCGAAGAGACCCTGTCCAACGAATCGAAGAAAGTCACCTTCCAGGTGCCGCAGTACAACGCGGCCGGCCAGCACGTGAGCAACACCAGCAAGAGCCTGAACGTGAAAATCCCGGCTGGTGTCACCGATGGCGAGCGCATCCGCCTCAAGGGCCAGGGCGCGCCGGGCATCGGTGGCGGTGCCAATGGCGACCTGTTCCTGATCATCCGCTTCGCGCCGCACCCAAAATTCGACGTCGAAGGCGAAAACCTGATCATCACCTTGCCGCTGGCACCGTGGGAACTGGCCTTGGGCGCCGAAGTGGCCGTGCCGACCCTGACCGGCAAGATCAACCTCAAGGTCCCGGCCGGCAGCCAGAACGGCCAGCGCATGCGCGCCAAGGGCCACGGCTTGCTGAACAAGGCCGGGCAACGCGGCTACCTGTTCGTGCAACTCAAGGCCGTGATGCCCAAGGCGTCCAGCGACGAGGTCAAGGCGCTGTGGCAGGAACTGGCGAAGAAGGCCGCCTTCAACCCGCGAGAGAACTTCTGACACCCCAGATGGAGTAGCCGACTATGAGCAGTCCCCTGATCGTTCAACTGGACATGGCAGAATTCTGCGAGGCGACCGAGCTGTCGGACGTCTACGTGATCGAAATCGTCGAACACGGCATCCTCGAACCTCAGGGCTCCGTGCCCAAGGATTGGCGTTTCACCGACTACGAGCTGACCCTGGCCAAGCGTGCCGCCAAGCTGCGGCACGACCTTGAGCTGGAATGGGAAGGGGTGGCGCTGGCACTGGACCTGCTTGAGGAGGTCCAGCAGTTGCGGGCGGAGAACCGGATGTTGAAGCAGCGGTTGGGGCGGTTGGTGGTGGAGTAGGGGCTCCCGCTGCTGGGGCGAACCAACGGAATTGATAGTCAGAGACCGCCATCGCCGGAACAATGCGATCGCGAGCAAGCTCGCTCCTACAGTGGAGCGGTGGCGTGCGCGGCTGATTCTCCCTTGTAGGAGCGGGCTTGCTCGCGATAGCGGTACACCCGGCGCCACTGTGTTACCTGATAGTGCGCGACGCCCGGTGGCATTGGAGGGCAGGTTCAATCGTCAATCCCGTCAACCACCCCTCGGGTCGAGCTGATCGAGGGCGCGGTTCACCGAGATTTCCGCGAGCATGACGATTTGCACGATGCCCAGCAGGGTGTTGCGGCCGGCGCCTGTTTCACGGTCGGCCAGGTCCAGGGTGATGACGCTGGCAGAGGCAAGTGATTCGCTGACGCTGCCCAGCAGCTCCTGGATGTGGACGTCCGGGTTGACGTTGTACATCGAGCAGGGCTTGCGGGGTTTGGCCTTGAAGTCGGCGGTGGAGGGTGGGGGTTCGCTGTCGTTTGTTTCGGGTGGATCTGGTTTGACCTTGCGCATATCTGAGAACTCTTATTGGGGCCTACACCTTTACGCCGCTAAGCAAAAAGAGGTGGCGACTGCACGCAGGTTAGCGGACCGGGGTTCTCAAACCGGTGCGCCCTGAGGCGCCCTGCGTGCGGTCACCATAAAACCGCAGGCATAAAGCCTGTGCGGTGGATGCACGTGCAGTTGAAAACCACGGGCCGCTAAGCCCGACCACTGAGGTATCAGTGGCGAGTCAACGATAGAGCCCAAGACCAAGCTGCACTAGCCGGCCGATTCTGGGAGGGTCGTAGGTCACGACGCAAGGTTTTGTGGCTTTCAGGAAGTAACCTGGAGTGCTTTTAAACAGCGCTGGTAAACGGGAAAAACTTCTTACGATCAAAGCTTTCAGGTAGATGTTTCCAACGGGCGCTTGGTCAAAATCTGACATTTCGGTGCCGCCATCGTCGGAACGCCGCCCGGAGCAAGCTCGCTCCTACAGTGGAGCGGTGGCGTGCGCGGATGATGTGTTCGGCGAAAATCCCTTGTGGGAGCGGGCTTGCCCGCGATCGCGGTGCATCAGGCGCCCGCTGTGTTGGATGACACCCCGCTATCGCGAGCAAGCTCGCTCCTACAGTTGATTGGTGGCGTGCGCGGATTGTGGTTTCGGTGAAGATCCATGTGGGAGCGGGCTTGAACTGGTCAAGTAATCTTGGACACTGATTACGGTTCACGCCGCCAATCTTTCCTTCACGACCGGCGACCTGTAGTCGTTATAGCTGTGAGGCCTGCTGATGTTGTAGCGCGAGACATAGCGCTGCACATCTGCCCGGGCCTCATGCTCCAGTTTGTAGCCCGTTTCAGGCACCCACTCGGACTTCAAACTACCAAAGAAACGCTCCATCGGGGCATTGTCCCAGCACTCGCCTTTACGGCTCATACTTTGCCTGAACCGATGTTTCACAAGCGCATTTCGGAATTTATGGCTGGTGTACTGGCAACCTTGATCAGAATGAAACAACACATCCTGGGGATGGCCGCGCAGCTCAACCGCCATGCGTAGCGCTTCGCAGGTCAGGTTGGCATCAGAAATCATCGAAAACGACCACCCTACGATCCTGCGAGCGTACAGATCCAAAACGGCGGCGAAGTACATCCACCGCTTGCCGACCTTGATGTATGTCACGTCGCCACACCACACCTGATTAACCGCCGTCACATCAAATTTTCGCTTGAGCACGTGCGGCGCCACCAAGGCCTCCACACCCGGCGACTTGTACTTATGGCGCCGGCGCTGACGACTAGCGATGCCAGCTTCGCGCATCAAACTGCGAGCCATATAACGCCCGATACGATGCCCTTTGGCTTGTAGCTCCTTGGACAAAGTACGTGCGCCGGCCGACTCTCTGGACGCCTTGTGGTGCCTGACCAACGCGGCTTTGAGCTTGTCCCGTTCAGGATTTGCTCTGCCTTGGCGCTGGCGCCAGGCGTAAAAGCTACTGCGGTTGCCCCCAAACGCCCGGCAACACTTTTTAACGCCGTACTGCTCGCCCAGCTCATCGATCAGCGTGAATGATCTTTGGCGTCCAAAAGCAGGAGAGCACTGGCCTTTTTTAGGATTTCGATATCCAGGTCTTTCTCTCTGAGCAGAGCTTTGAGTCTCTGGATTTCTCGTTGATCAGCGGTAATCGCCTTGGCCCCCACCGGAGTCGAGCCCAAGCGCTCTTTTTGCACTTGATCAACCCAACGGCGCAGGGCTGTGGGGCCGATATCCAGGCTGGCACAGACTTCGGTAACCGGCTGACCTTCATCCAACACCATGCTGGCAGCCTTGAGCTTGAACTCACTCGAATAGGATTTACGCATATCCAAACACCTCAGATTTGGGCGCTATCATAGCGCCCGATTGAAGTGTCCAAAATCATTAGGCCAGTTCAGCTTCACGCCCTAACTATGTACCGCAATCACCTCCCTCCAAAGTGATGTGCTAGCCCTCCAATTCACTGGAGAGACGCTATGCCCAATCCCCCCGCTTCAGCCAGCCTGCACGGCACGTTCCTGGAGAAGTCCATTCCCGAGTGGTTGATCAACGCCAGTGCGGAACGCCGCCAGGCCCTGAAAGATCATGCCGTTGCCACACCTGACTGGTTAAAAAATGCCACACGCGAGGAGCGGGCCGCCGCAGGCGTGTCCGCGGCGGCCAGCCTTGCCGCGCAGAATTGCCTCGACAAGGTCATGTCCAGTCTGCAAACCATCGACACCTTTGCCGAGCCCTTGCTGGTCGAGGCGCTGAGAGACCAGTTCAAGGTCGAACTGGACGTCAACACCACGCTGCTCAGTCTCAAGCAACCGCTGGAGTGGGGGATATTCGGCACCGATGTCGGGACCTACGAAGTGTTGCGCTTGCCGCTGCTGCAAGCCGCCCTGCATAACTTTGAAGCGTCGGAAACCGAGCCCAACGCCTTCCACGAGTCCTCGGGGTTTGTGCAGGAAACGGCAAACGGTTTCACCCCGGTCGAGACGCCGCTGACCGTGGCCCAGTTCACGCAGTTGTGCCGCTCGCTGGACATCGGTGCGAAGTACCAGGCTTACCTCAAGGACTTCCTCAAACCCGCTGACGGTGTCGCGCTGCAAACCCTGCGCCTGCCCTTCATCGACGCCCAGAAAACCGCGATGCGCGCCGCCGCCGAACTGGCGCTGCTCAAGCAGGACATTCAACCGGCTGACTACCGAATGATTCTCTCGGTAATCGCGGGTGAAACTCATCCGTGGATGGGCGAGAAACAGGTCTGGTTCCGTGACCTGTTTTTGATGAAGCGGCGGATGATCGGCTGTGTGCTGTTCATCATCTGTGAAAAATACCGTTACCCCGATTCGCTGATCCTGTACATCCCCAACGACCCGCAGCATCCACTCAAGCGTTACACCTTCGATGAAATGCGTGCGATGTTCAAACGCCGCTTCACCACCCGCGATCCCGTGCAGACCAGGGGTGGCAGCCCCACCCCGGAGCAACGCCACTTCAGCCGGTTTGTGTCATATGCCGACCTGCCGCATTACTTCAAGACGTTCACCCAGGATGCAGCGGACGCCCCGCTGGGCCAGACGCTCAACCCTTACATCTCCATCGCCAACAAGGTGCTGCAGGGCATCAATCCGTTTTCGGGCTTCAAGCAACTGCCCGATGTCGCCGTCAATCAGGCCCCCAACAATGACCCCTTTCTCGCACCCAGCAGCCTCCCGCGCAAGGGCGAAGGCCTGTGGTCGGAGAACATGGAGCTGTGGGGGTATCTGTTCGAACAACACCGTGACAAGGTCATCGCCGATGCGCGCAGCCATGCGGTGCCGACGGCGGACGTCGATGCGCGGGTGCGTTCGGAAAAAATCGCCCATCTGTTGAACATCGGCATGCTCGTGTTGACCTCGGTGGCGATGTTCGTACCGGTCCTGGGCGAGGCGACGATGGCGGTGATGGCCGGCCAGTTGATGTCGGAGACCTTCGAGGCGTCCATCGAATGGAGCGAGGGCGACATCCAGGCTGCCAAGGCGCACCTGGTCGATGTGGCAGAGAATCTGGCCTTTATCGCCGTGGCCGGCGCTGCCGGTAAAGGCCTGGCCAAGTTGAGTGCGGTCAAGGCTGAACCGGTGATCGAGCGACTGGACGCCGTCACCCTGCCCAACGGTGAACCCCGGCTATGGCGGCCCGACCTGCGCGGCTACGAGCGCCCGGTGTCGGTGGACCGCGACGTGCCGGCCACTGAGCTGGGTCAGTTCGAATTTGACGGCAAAACCCACGTGCGACTCGATGGCCGGTTTTACCAAAAAACCTACGACACAGCGCTCAAACGCTGGCGCATCGAGCACCCGGCACAACCGCACGCCTACCGCCCGGCGCTCACACATAACGGTCGCGGCGCCTGGCGTCACGTGCATGAGCGACCATTGAGCTGGGACCGTCTGACATTGCTGCGACGCATGGGGCCGTTGACCGATCCATTCTCCGACGGGCAGTTGCTGCAGGTTGCCGATGTCAGCGGTATCAGCGACGCCGCTTTGCGCAAGATGCATCTGGACAACGCCGGGCCACCGCCCTCCTTGGTCGATGCGATGCGACTGTTCAACGCCGATCACGGCGTGGCGCAGGTCATCGAGCAGATAGAGACCCGGCGCGCCGTCGATGATCGCTACCTGTTTACCTTGCCGCTGATCGCCGAGTTGCCACGCTGGCCGGCCGGGCGGGTGTTGCAAGTGTTCGAAGGCGCCGAGTTGGCCGGGCCATCGCTCAAGTACGGTTCCGAACGGCGGATGGCTCGGGGCAAAAGAAAGACGCCGATTCGCATCAGTCGCGCGGACGTGCTCAGTGGAGAGTTGCCCGAGCGCATCCTGGCCGCTCTCGACGAGAAGGAAATCAACGACCTGCTCGGTGGCGAACCGGCCCGGGTGAAAGAAGCCAGGCCAGCAGAGTTTCGCAAGCAAATCGCCGATTTCGCCCGCACCCGTCAGCCGGCGTTGTTCGAAAGCCTCTACAAAGGCGCGGACCCGGTGGCCCCTGGCGTGGCCAAGCTGCAACGGTTATGTCCAGGGCTCAGCGAGTCGGGCGCCGTCATCGTGTTGAGCCAGGCCAACGCCGAAGAACTGATGCGTCTGGCGAACGGACACGCGCCGCTGCGCCTGCTGGAACAGGGCCGTTGGTACGCCCAACAGGGCCGGTTGAGCCGGGCTTTCGCCGGGCTGCATCTGCCAAACACGGTGTCGGCAGACAGTAAGCGTCTGGCCTTGCACACATTGGCGCAATTGCCGGGTTGGTCGGGGCGAGTGCGTCTGGAAATTCGCGAGGGCCGTATCGAAGGGCCGCTGATCGATGGTATCGGCGACCCGACGAGCGAGGTGCGCAAATACCTGGTGAAGAAAGGACCGGTCTATCAGGCCTTCAATGATCGCGGCGAAACGCTCAATGGTGTGCCTCGTGAAGGCGATAATTTTTACGCCTCGATCCTGCACGCGTTGCCCGACGATGCGCGCCAGGCCCTGGGCATTCCAGGCGTGGCGCAAAGTGCCGACCTGCGACGGGCGATCATCGACCACGCCACTGCGCATCCCGCTGAGGCGGCGCGGGCGTTGCGCGATCGATCAACGATGCGCGCCTGGTTCAGGCCACCGCAACGCATGACCAAAAAACTGTTGGGCTACCCGGCCAGCGGCCGTGCGGAAGGCGTGGACGGTGAACTGATCGCGAGGGTGCAGTCGGTGTATCCGGAGTTGTCGAATCCCGATGCGCTGAACTTTCTGCTTCAACGATGGCGACAGGGCGAGAGTCGTCAGCAGATCTGCCAGTGGCTCGACAGCCGATTGCAGGAATGGCAGAACCTGGAAGCAGCGCTCGATCATTGGGTGGCCACCGACGACCCGCAGCGCCAGCCACGTTTGCGATGGAGCAGCAAAACCGAGGTGGTGCAGGCGATCAAGGTGGCGTGGCGTAATGCGCCGTTGGTCATGGCCGATCCCACAGCCGTGTCGCGGCTTGACCTGTTGATCGATGAACCGCTGGTGGCGCTGCCGGCCGATTTTTCCCATATCCGTGAACTCGCCGTGGCGGGTGCCGGTCTGTCCAGTGCGAATATCGATGGTTTTCTGCGCGCGTTCGGCCAGGTCAACACACTGACCCTCTCGGCCGGTGCGTCGCTGCGCAGCTTGCCGACCTTGCTCGACAGCCTGTCGCAACTCACCGACCTGCGGGTGTTTTCGAGCCTGCCGCTCAGCCTGACGGACATGGCCCGGCTGGAAAACATGACCCGGCTGCAAAGCTTGCACCTGCGTGGCGTGCTGGCCTCGCCCGATACCTTTGACGTGAGCCGCTTGACCCGCCTGCGCAGCCTTTGCATCGCGCAAACGAACATGCTCGCGTTTCCCAAGGGCGTGCTTGAGTTGCCTGGCCTCGAACGGTTGGATCTTCGCGATACGAAGGTCAGCCAGTTGCCGGAGATCCTCCTGGAGGGGCGTCACGACAAGCTGTTGTCCGGCCTCTCGGTGGAGTGGTTCTGGTTCTCGCGCGAAGCGTTCAAACCGATTTATGACTACGTCAAGAATCATCCCGTACACCTCATCGATCGGGAAGAAATGGTCCGGGGTTATTGCCGGGGTCGGCTGGGGCATTTGAGCGATGCGCCCTATGCAGCCCTTCGACCATCGACGCAAACCCCGTTTGTGTTGCTGTTCGAGGCGTTTTTGCGCACATGGGAGGGGGCCCAAGCCCGATTCGATGCCGTTGAAGCCGTGCTCGATCAGCACGACGAACTCAGTCGCCAACTGGACGCCTGGCTGGCGGGGATGAAGTTCCTGGACAGCGCCGCTCTCTGGACCGAGGCGCCGACATTCAGAATCAGTTGGTACAACGGGCTGCTGCGCCGTTACGGCGTGGCGTCGTATTCCCAGGTACTGGAACTGCCCGGCATGAAGGTTGACCGCCTGCCGGCGTTTTCCACCGATGACTTCGCGCATGTGACGACGTTGTCGCTGCGCGAGCTGCAAGCGCCCCTCGAGCAAACGCGGCGCTTTCTCGGTCATTTCAGCCAGGTGGAAAACCTCGATATGGGCGGCAGTCAATTCTCCGATGTCGACGTTTCGCGGCATGGGTTGGACGTCAGCGAGCTGCGTCACCTCAAGGTCCTGAACCTGGCAGGCAGCAATCTGCAGCGTTGGCCCACCGGTGCAGGCAACCTGGCCTGGCTTGATTTGAGCCGCACACGGATCAGCGCCGTGCCCGAGGTTGTGCTGGCCGATGACTACCTGTTGTTGCGCACTCACCTTGCGGACATGCCATTGGCGCCACAAGCCCGGCAAGCGCTGAGTGCCGCTTACGCCCGGATTGAACGGACCAACGGGATCCCGCTCGGAACCCTCGACCGTTTTGCCCGCGAACCGCTGCCACGGGCATTGGTGCCCGGCGAAACAGTGGCGTCGATCATCGAGGCGCTGTTGCCATTGCCGGTTGAGGCACCGGCAGGCGAGGGGCTTGCCCAGCGTTTGCAGCGCGTCACCCCGGTGTCGGAGGACGCAGCCTTACAAGCGCTGGAGCAGATGCGCACCCATGGGCTCAGCGATACACAGGTGGGCGAGCGCATAGACGGCTGGCACCAGAATCTGGTCGACCTGACCCGTCGGCTCAACGGTTGGATGTGTATTCGCCAGACCCAGGGCGCAGGGTGGCTGGTGTCGTCCCAAACGCGACGCGTCGCCGCGCTGCGCATTGTCGAGTGCTGGCAGCAAGGCCTTATCGGTTGGAGCGGCATCGCCGATCGCACGCTGAGTTTCGATGGTTTGCAGTTGGGCGACCTGCCCGAGTTAGCGTTGCCGCTGCCCCATGTGGACACATTGGACCTGACTGGTGTCAGGCTTTCCGCTCAGGGCTCCAATGCGTTCCTGGGGGCATTCACCCACCTGCGAAGCCTGACCCTCAGCGGCCAGAACTTGCAGGCGTTACCGCGGGCGATCGAGTCCATGGCCACACTGGAACGGCTGGCGTTGTCCGGCAACGAGTTGCTCGACCCCCGGGAAATCTACTCGGTCCTGGACCCTCTGGAGCACCTGCAATGGCTGGATCTGAGCCACAACGATTTGCCCGCGTTCAGTGTCGGGACCTTGCCGCGACTGGAGGCGTTGGACCTGCGCAACAACCTGATCACTGAGTGGCCAGAAGGCACGCTGCAATCGGTGTATCTGCGCGAGCTGAACCTGAGCGGCAACCGAATCGCTCACATTCCCGAAGAGGCGTTCAACGGGCAACATGACACGCTGATGCAGGGGACGGACCTGTCCGATAACAGTCTGTCGGGCGACAGCCTGATGCGGCTATGGGATTACGCGCTGAGTGTTCATCCCAACGCCTGGCTGGGTTATGCACCCGATGACCTGGACCTGATGCTCGATGAGTCGGGCAGCGGCAGCGAGGAAGAGATGACTGTCGAGAGCGACGTTGAAGAGGCGGGCATGTCCGTCCAGCCTGACGAAGTGATCACGCAGATCGACGCGCGACCCGAAGATCTCCAGCCTTGGCTCGAAACCCTGGAGCCGAAGGTGGCGGACAGTTACCGGTCGCTGTGGAACCGGTTGGCGGCCGAACCGGACAACGGCGCGTTTTTCCATTTGCTGAGTCTGCTGCGACTGACCCCGGAATATCGCTTGGCCCGCGCTGACCTGACCCGTCGCGTCTGGGAAGTGGCGGGGGCGGCGGGGGAGGACACCGAGTTGCGCCAGACCTTGTTCAGCCTGTCCAGCACCCATGGCACCTGCGAGGATGGACGGATCCTGACCTTCAGCGGGTTGGAGGTGAAGGTCTTTGAACGCAACGTGCTGCAAGGCATTGCGCCGGATCGTCTGGAAGAGAAAGGCGCGGCGTTGCTGCGCCTGTCCCGCCAGTTGTTTCGTCTTGCGAAGGTCGAGGAACTGGCCAGCCGAGCCACCGGCCGTCACGCCGATCCGGCGGAAGTGCGCCTTGAATATCGCTTGGGTCTGACCCGTGGCTGGCGGGACGGCCTGGAACTGCCCGGGCAGCCGAAATACATGCGGTTTGGCCGACCCATCAGCGGCACGGTGTTGCAGCAGGCGCAGGCCACCATCGAGGCCATGGAGCGGTCCGATGCGTTTTATGAAGACCTGATCAGCCGCGATTACTGGGTGCAGTATCTACGGGAAAAATACCCCGAAGCCTTCGACACTCTGGATCGCAATGCGGCCGAAAGACAGGGCCAACTGGAGGATGCTCACTCGGGGCTGGGCGACGCAGGGTACGCGGGTGCAGTGGAGATGCTCGGCATTGAGCTGAGCATTGCGCGCAATGAAAAACTGATGGAATTGTCGCGCCTGGAAACCCTGGATGAAGCAGCGGCGCCCTGACCCCGAGTCAGCGTTAACGACCATCGCGAGCCGGCGTCCGGACACCGGCAGGAGCGAGCCTGTTGAGGCGTCGCGATGGGGCCCCAGACACCCTGGAAGTTACTGCGCCCCTTGCAGCACCTTGTAGTAAAGGGCGGTTGGCTTGTAGCGACCGCTGGGGTCGCAGGCGTAATCGGGAATTTCCCCTGCACGGGTGTAGCCCAACGCCTGATAAAAGGCCTCGGCGGGGGAGCCGGCTTCGGTGTCGAGGTAGAGCATGCCGCGTTTGTATTGCAACGCGGTCTGTTCCAGCGCACTCATCAACTGCTGACCCAGGCCGCGACGGCGCGCCTGCTCACGCACCAGCAGCTTCTGCACCTCAGCACGGTTCAGCCCATTGGCTTTCTGGCACAGGGTCAGTTGCACGCTGGCCTGGACTTCTTCGTCCTTGACCACCACCCACAGCAGCACATTGCCTTTGCCCAATTGCTCCTGCACGTCATCGAAATAGGCACGTGCCTGGCGGGCATCCAGATCTGCCATGAAACCCACGCTGGCACCATAGCCCACGGCATCGAGCAGCAGGTCGATCAAGCCCTGGCGGTAGTGCGCAAAACTTTCAACATTGACGCGGCGTAACTGGGCGGCATTCATCGAGCGTTACTCCTGGCTGGCGCAAGGGGGTTCAGCGCCAGGGTTGAGGGTCAGTTGCATGAAGGTCAGGTCCAGCCAGCGCCCGAACTTGGTGCCCACCTGCGGCATCTGCCCGGTGATCACGAAACCGACGCGCTCATGCAGGCGAATGGACGCGGCATTGCCGCTTTCGATGGCCGCGACCATCACGTGTTTGTCGCAGCCGCGCGCGCGCTCGATCAGCACGTTCATCAGTTTGGGCCCCAGGCCATTGCCGCGTTGGTCGCTGCGCACGTACACCGAGTGCTCCACGGTGTGGCGGAAACCGTCGAATGGCCGCCAATCACCGAATGAAGCGTAGCCCAGGACGCTGTTGTCGCCGGCGACAATCACCAGGATCGGATAGCCCTGGGCCTGCCGGGCGTCGAACCAGGCCTGGCGATTGCCCAGGTCGACCGCTTGTTCGTTCCAGATCGCCGTGGTGTTGAGCACGGCGTCGTTGTAAATGTCGCGGATCGCCGGCAGGTCGGCGGGGATCGCATCGCGGATGGAATAAGTCATGGGCTGTCTCGAACTATCGGTTAGGCGCTGCGTGGAAAAGTCGTTATTGAAACATGCTGCGACAACGTGGCGCTTATTGCCAATCGGGTGAGGCATATGTACCGCACGACAGAGTGGCAGGAATTCCAGCATCGGCGTGTTCGCTCCCATTTCGCCGGGGCGATTCACTGACTGGAGTTTTCGATGACCACACCGATAGAACACGCCGGCATGCCGGTATTACCCCCCTTGAGCCCACCCTTCACCAGCGCCGACGATGCTGCCCTGTGGGCGCATCAACAGGAACGGCGCAGCGACCGGGAATACGGTGCCCTGATATTGAAACGTCCCGACGGCAATTTCGTCGCCACCACCCCGATTGAAGATGGCGCGGATTCCTTTGATTTCGAACGTTTGCTGCTGTTGGAACGGGCCACGCAAACCATCATTCACCCGCCGGGTTATCGGTGTGTGGGCCTTTTCCACACTCATCCCGAAAACGAGCGAGAGACTGCACGGTTGTTTCCTCATTACCGCGAGGAGCAGGTCAAGCTGCACATCACGTTGCCTTCGACGGTGGACCTTTCGCTGTCTTTCCGGCAATCGGCCGTTTTGCAGCAGCAGTACATTTCCAGCCCCTATGGCTCCCTGATTGTCTATGGCATCGACCCACAGTACGCCCGACGCAGCCCGAGCTATCGAATGGGTTCGACGCCGGAAAGCCGTGTCCGGCGAATCGTCGCCATTGGCCACTTCCGAGTGCTCGAGCCCGGTACGGTCTGGAATGGATGGCGTGGCCCGGTCACCGCCGACTGGGTGCCCTACCAAGCCGTTACGCCCTGATCCATAACCTGTTCAAATCGTCACCAGCCCGCGTACGCCTTCGGCTTCCATCTGTTCGCCGCGCCCCTGTTGCACGATTTCGCCCCGGGACATCACCAGGTACTGATCGGCCAGTTCGGCGGCAAAATCGTAGAACTGTTCCACCAGCAGGATCGCCATGTCGCCGCGCGCGGCGAGCTTCTTGATTACCGCGCCGATTTCCTTGATGACCGACGGCTGGATGCCTTCGGTGGGCTCGTCGAGGATGAGCAGTCGCGGACGACTGGCCAGGGCTCGACCGATCGCCAGTTGCTGTTGCTGACCGCCGGACAGGTCGCCGCCGCGTCGATGTTTCATTTGCAGCAGCACCGGGAAGAGTTCGTAGATGAACGCCGGGACTTCCTTCGCCTCGCTGCCGGGAAAGCGCGACAGGCCCATCAACAGGTTTTCTTCGACGGTCAGCCGACCGAAAATTTCCCGGCCCTGGGGCACGTAGGCGATGCCGGCGTGCACCCGTTGGTGCGGCTTTAGCGTGGTGATCGGCTGACCTTCCCAGTTCACCACGCCCTCCCTGGCCGGCAGCAGGCCCATCAGGCATTTGAGCAGGGTGGTCTTGCCCACCCCGTTGCGGCCGAGCAGGCAGGTGACCTCGCCGACCTTCACGTCGAACGTCAGGCCACGCAGGATGTGGCTACCGCTGTAGTATTGGTGCAGCTGTTTCACCTGTAGCATCTGAACTCCCGGGTTTGGTTTTGAGCTTGAAGCTTGCAGCTTGCAGCTGTCCGATTCATCGGCCCAAATACACCTCAATCACCCGCTCATTTTCCTGCACCTGCTCGAGCGAGCCCTCCGCCAGCACGCTGCCCTGGTGCAACACGGTGACGTGGTCGGCAATCGAGCCGACAAAGCCCATGTCATGCTCCACCACCATCAACGAGTGCTTGCCCGCCAGGGTCTTGAACAGTTCAGCGGTGAATTCGGTTTCGGCGTCGGTCATGCCCGCCACCGGTTCGTCGAGCAGCAACAGTTGCGGGTCCTGCATGAGCAACATGCCGATCTCCAGAAACTGCTTCTGCCCGTGGGACAGCAGGCCGGCAGGGCGATTGACCGAGGTGGTCAGGCGAATGGTTTCCAGCACTTCGCTGATGCGATCCCTTTGCTCGCCGCTCAGGCGCGCCCGCAGGCTGGCCCAGACCGACTTGTCTGTTTTCTGCGCCAGTTCCAGGTTCTCGAACACGCTCAAGGCTTCGAACACCGTGGGCTTCTGGAATTTGCGACCGATGCCGGCCTGGGCGATCTGCACTTCGCTCATCTGCGTCAGGTCCAGGGTTTCGCCAAACCAGGCCTGGCCATGGCTGGGGCGGGTCTTGCCGGTGATCACGTCCATCAGCGTGGTTTTGCCCGCACCGTTGGGGCCGATGATGCAGCGCAGTTCGCCGACGCCGATGTACAGGGTCAGATCGTTCAAGGCCTTGAAACCGTCGAAGCTGACGCTGATGTCCTCCAGGGTCAGGATGGTGCCATGGCGGGTATCCAGGCCTGGGCCGACGCGCTGGCCGAGGCCGATGGCCTCGCGGCTGCTGCCGGGGTCCTTGTTCGGTTGCGGTGGATAGAACGCCGGTTCGAGCATGAATTGCGCCGTGGCCGTGATTCTCATTGCTCACCTCGTTTCTTCAGCAGACCGATCACGCCCTTGGGCAGGTACAGGGTCACGACAATGAACAGCGCACCGAGGAAGAACAGCCAGTACTCGGGGAACGCCACGGTGAACCAGCTCTTCATCCCATTGACCACCCCAGCGCCGAGCAACGGACCGATCAGGGTGCCGCGCCCGCCGAGTGCGACCCAGACGGCCGCTTCGATGGAGTTGGTCGGCGACATCTCGCTGGGGTTGATGATGCCCACCTGCGGTACATACAGGGCGCCGGCCAGGCCGCACAAGACCGCGCTCAAGACCCAGACAAACAGCTTGAAACCGCGTGGGTCGTAGCCGCAGAACATTAGGCGATTTTCCGCATCGCGCAGGGCCGTCAGCACCCGGCCGAATTTGCTTTGCGCTAAACGCCAGCCGATGAACAGGCTCGCGATCAGCAACAGCACCGTGGCCAAAAACAGCACCGCCCGCGTCCCGGGTTCGGTGATGCCAAAACCCAGGATCGTGCGGAAATTGGTGAAGCCGTTATTGCCACCGAACCCCGTCTCGTTGCGGAAAAACAACAGCATGCCGGCGAAGGTCAGGGCCTGGGTCATGATCGAGAAGTACACACCCTTGATCCGTGAGCGGAAGGCGAAAAAACCGAACACCAGCGCCAGTAGACCCGGCGCCAGCACCACCAGGCACAGGGCCCAGAGGAAACTGCCGGTGCCGGCCCAATACCAGGGCAATTCAGTCCACGACAGGAACGTCATGAACGCCGGCAGGCCATCACCTGCCGCCTGGCGCATCAGGTACATGCCCATCGCGTAACCGCCCAGGGCGAAGAACAGGCCATGACCCAGTGACAGCAGGCCGGCATAACCCCATACGAGGTCCAGCGCCAGGGCGACGATGGCGTAGCAGAGAATCTTGCCCACCAACGTCAGTGTATAGGCGGAGACGTGCAACGCGCTGTCCGCCGGCAACAGTGACAGCAGCGGCAATGCCAGCAGCACGGCAAGGATTGCTGCGCCAACGGCGAGGGTGACTTTCGGGCCGGCCTTTTGTGCGGCCGTGAGCATCAATGGCTGGTTCATCAGTCGATCACCCTTCCCTTGAGTGCGAAGAGGCCTTGCGGACGCTTCTGGATGAACAGAATGATCAGCGCGAGGATGAGGATCTTGCCGAGCACCGCACCGATCTGCGGCTCCAGGATCTTGTTGGCGATACCCAGGCCGAAGGCGGCCAATACGCTACCGGCCAGTTGACCGACACCCCCCAGTACCACCACCAGGAACGAGTCAATGATATAGCTCTGGCCGAGGTCCGGGCCGACGTTGCCGATCTGGCTCAGGGCCACACCACCAAGGCCGGCGATGCCCGAGCCCAGGCCGAAGGCGAGCATGTCGACGCGCCCGGTGGGCACGCCACAGCAGGCGGCCATGTTGCGGTTCTGGGTGACCGCGCGCACGTTCAGGCCCAGGCGCGTTTTGTTCAACAACAGCCAGGTCAACACGACCACAAAAAGCGCGAAGGCGATGATGACCATGCGGTTGTACGGCAGCACCAGGTTGGGGAGCACTTGGACCCCGCCGGATAACCAGGCCGGGTTGGCCACTTCGACGTTCTGTGCGCCGAACAGCAGGCGCACCAGTTGAGTCAGCATCAGGCTGATGCCCCAGGTCGCCAGCAGGGTTTCCAACGGGCGCCCATAGAGATGACGAATCACCGTGCGTTCCAGCGCCATGCCGATGGCGGCGGTCACGATAAATGCCACCGGCAGCGCGATCAGCGGATAGAACTCGATGGCCTGGGGCGCGAAACGCAGGAACAGCAACTGCACGACATAGGTCGAGTACGCGCCCAACATCAGCATCTCGCCGTGGGCCATGTTGATCACCCCGAGCAGGCCGAAGGTGATTGCCAGGCCGAGTGCGGCGAGCAGCAGGATCGAACCCAGGGACATGCCGCTGAAGGCCTGGCCGAGCACCTCGCCGATCAACAGTTTACGTTTGACTTGGGCCAGGCTGGTTTCGGCGGCAGTGCGCACGCTGGCGTCCGTTTCCGCACCGGCTTGCAGCAGTCCTTCGAGACGCGTGCGCGCCAGCGGATCACCGGTTTCGCCAAGCAAGCGCACGGCTGCCAGGCGCACGGCGGGACTGGCGTCCACCAGTTGCAGGTTGGCCAGCGCAAGGCTCAGGGCGGCATGCACACCTTCGTCCCGTTCGGCTGCCAGTTGCTGGTCGAGGAATTTCAATTGCGCAGGCTTGGCACTTTTCTGCAATTGCTGGGCGGCGGCCAGACGCATTTTGGCATCGGCGGCGAGCAGTTGATGGCTGGCCAGCGCGGTGTCGATCAACCCGCGCAGACGGTTATTCAGACGCAGGGTTTTCGGCTGGCCATCGACGCTCAGTTCACCTTGTTGCAAGGCGTTGAGCAATTCGATGCGTGCCGGGTCGGGTTGTGCGGCCCAGGTATCCAGCAGCTTGACTTGCTGGGTGGGGTTGGCGGCGAGGAAGTCTTCGGTGTCGCTGGCCTGAGCGGCCATGGGCAGCAACAGCGCGAGGACGAGAAGTAAACGATGGAGGGGAATAACCATAGGTAGCCGCCTTGACACGGACTAATTGTGGGAGCGGGCTTGCTCGCGAAAGCAGTGGTTCAGTCACCATCAATGTTGCCTGACACACCGCTTTCGCGAGCAAGCCCGCTCCCACAAGGGGGAACTGTGTTGGGGCTGAGTGATGTGCTCAACCCCACATCCGGTGACTCAGTTACTCTTCACCGCATACTCCGGCTTCTTGTCGTTGCCCGGGATGAACGGGCTCCAGGGTTGTGCGCGTACCGGGCCTTCGGTCTGCCACACGACGTTGAACTGACCGTCCGCCTGGATCTCGCCGATCATCACTGGCTTGTGCAGGTGGTGATTGGTCTTGTCCATGGTCAGGGTGTAGCCGGACGGCGCGGCAAAGGTCTGGCCGGCGAGGGCTTCGCGCACTTTGTCGACGTCGGTGGATTTGGCTTTCTCGGCCGCTTGCGCCCACATGTGGATGCCCACGTAGGTGGCTTCCATCGGGTCGTTGGTCACCGCTTTGTCGGCGCCCGGCAGGTTGTGTTTCTTGGCGTAGGCCTTCCAGTCATCGACGAACTTCTTGTTCACCGGGTTCTCTACCGACTCGAAGTAGTTCCACGCCGCGAGGTTGCCCACCAGCGGCTTGGTGTCGATGCCGCGCAGTTCTTCTTCGCCCACCGAGAACGCCACCACCGGAACCTCGGTGGCCTTCAGGCCCTGGTTGGCCAGTTCCTTGTAGAACGGCACGTTGGAGTCGCCGTTGACCGTGGAGATAACCGCCGTTTTGCCGCCCGCCGAGAACTTCTTGATGTTGGCGACGATGGTTTGATAGTCGCTGTGGCCGAACGGGGTGTAGACCTCTTCGATGTCCTTGTCAGCCACCCCTTTGGAGTGCAGGAACGAGCGCAGGATCTTGTTGGTGGTGCGCGGGTAGACGTAATCGGTGCCCAGCAGGAAGTAACGCTTGGCGCCCCCGCCTTCTTCGCTCATCAAGTACTCGACGGCCGGGATCGCCTGCTGGTTCGGCGCGGCGCCGGTATAGAACACGTTTGGCGACAACTCTTCGCCTTCGTATTGCACCGGGTAGAACAGCAAGCCGTTGAGCTCTTCGAACACCGGCAACACGGATTTGCGCGACACCGACGTCCAGCAACCGAACACCACCGCCACCTTGTCCTGGGTCAGCAACTGCCGGCCCTTTTCCGCGAACAGCGGCCAATTCGACGCCGGGTCAACCACCACCGGCTCGAGCATCTTGCCGTTGACGCCGCCCTTGGCGTTGATTTCGTCGATGGTCATCAACGCCATGTCTTTCAGCGATGTTTCAGAGATCGCCATGGTCCCGGACAACGAATGCAGAATCCCCACCTTGATGGTCTCGGCGGCCTGGACCGTCCACGTCATGCCCATCGCGGCGATGCTGGCCGAAAGGGTGAAAGCCTTGATCAAACTGCGACGCTTCATTGTGCGATCTCCATGAACTAATGAATTTTTCCGGTGGCAGATGCGGACTACTTGAAGGTCTTTAGCAAGGGCTGTGCCCAAGTCCGGAGATCGCGTGCTTGAGCCGTTGCTGGCTGCGCGAGTGAGGGGGCGTGCACCACGCTGGCGCCGAATCGGCGCCTCGGTGCACACCATGCGCTGCGGTGGTGCCCGGTATTTTTGCGGTGCAAATACATATGTACCGCTGACGTGAAGGACCAAGGTGGATCATGGGTTGTGCGACTTGCCCACCGCTTGTGTGGGAACGCTTTCCCATTTCACGGACGAATACCTCATGAACGATCACACCAGGCGCAAGCCTCCCAGCAACATCGTGCTGCCGGCCCTCAGCCCGCCCATGATCAGCGCCGACGATGCCGCGCGATTTGCCCACGAGGCGATTGGCAACAAACGCGACAAGGAATACGGCGGGCTGATCCTGCAGGGCGAGAGCGGACGCTTTTTTGCGACGTTGCCCATCGGCGGCAATTTGTATGTGGATTTCACGCAGTTGCTGGCCGTAGATGCGCAAGGCAATTTCATCCACCCGGACGGCTACACGTGCCACGGCCTTTATTACTCCCATCCCAACGTGCTGGCGCTAGTGAAGAAGAAATACCCGGGACTGCCCGAGGCGGGTGCCCACCTGGCCATGAACTTTTTCACCGATGTGGAGAAGGCCTTCATGATCCGTCACCGAGGTTTTGCCAAGGCTTTTTATCTTTCGGGTGCCGAGACCTGCCTGCTCAAATATGAGCCCAGCGGCTCGCCTGAAGAGGACTTGCTTGCCGAAGAAATCAAGAATGAGCGCCCCAGGGGGACGTTTTATCTCGTCGAGGAAATCATCGACGAACTGGCGAGAGCCGGCAGGCTGAGTGTGGTGATCCCCAACCCATTGTGGGGCAACGTCAGGGGGCAGGTGGTCGGTAACTGGATCGCGACCGAGCCGGTGAACAAAGCGAACGTCCCGACGCAGCAACCGTTCTGCTCGCCGATAGACGATCAGCCCGCGGAGTTGGTCGGCAAGTTCGTGCGCCCCGACAGCGCCAACGCCGATGTGGAGTTCATGGGCGCCATCCTCAAGGCGCAGGGGACGGAGGAGTACGTTGCCACGTTCCCCTGGCGCGAGCGCACTTCGCTAGCTGCGGTGCTCGATGAATTCCCCCGTCATACGGACGGGGGGCCGCGCTTGCCGGCAGGTTTTCACATCGACGGGTTCTATGCGGTGACCCACGCGAAACCTGCACACCTCCCTGTCCAGCAGGACTGGCTCTACAAGAACTTTTTTTCCCCCGCAGAGCTGGCTCCCCTCATCGCCCAGTCGCGCAAGGTTGATCCCCTGCGAGATCCCGAGCGCGGCTTGACCCTCTACAAGCGCACGCCGACCAAGGCGTTGCTGAGTTACACCTGCTCCGGCTCCGAAGCTGAAACCGCACTGATGGAGGGCAACGGCGAAACCCTGCAAAAGGCTCTGAAGGCCGGGACCCTGACGACCTTCGAGTTTGTCTTGCAGATGGCCGCCGCCGGCCGCCTGATGGTTGTGCAGGACGGCAACATCTGGGACAAGACCGGACAGGTGGGACCGGGCTGGGAGCCTTTCGAGCGCATTCGCCAATCTCTGAGCCCGGCGTTCCTCACCGCCGACGATGCGGCGCGTCACGCGCATTTCCAGATGAACAGCCGGCGTGATATCGACCAGTTGGGCTACATCCTGGAGCGCGATGGCAAGTTCTTCGCCACCACCCCAGTCGACGGGAAACAGTGGCAAAAGGACTGGGGCTTGCCGTTCGCAGGCGGGCTCGCCAAGCGCAAGGTCGAGTTGCCGGGCTATCGCTACGAAGCCGTCTACAACGCCACCGAGGACATCCGCGCACGGCTCAAGGCCATGCAGCCCGACTGGTCGGCTGGGCGTATCGCGCTGCACACCAGCCTGCCTAACCTTCAGCACCTGGAGGTGATCATGTCAGGGCGGGAGGCGATCACAACGTTGTATAACTCCGGCCCGGATGAGTCCCTGGTCAAGTACGTGAGGGTCGGTTCGCAGCAGGAGCGCAATTTTGCCGTGCTGCTCGATGGCGCGGTCAAGACCGGTGTGATCGACGAGCAACTCGACGGATTCGACGCGACCGCGGAAACCCTGGTGAAGAAACTCGTGGCGCTCGGCGAATTGACGGTGCTCAACTCAAGTGCAGTGTGGAAGGGTTCGCGTGGCAGGTTGCCGGGCAACTGGGTGGCTTATCAGCCGTTCGTGGCTGACGGCCCTGTGCAACCGGCACTCAGTTGGGTCATGCCAGACGTTGACGTGGGCGCGCAATGGGCCCATGACCTGATGCGCGAGAAGCCTGTGCTCGGGCAGGTCGCGTTCATTGTCAACCGCGTTCAGACAGGTGAGTCTGCGGTAACCGAACCCACCGTGATCGACGCCGGCAAAACAGCGTTCGCCCAGGCGTTGCTGGCCTTCGTAGGTAACAAAAAGGGCATCCCCGCACTTCCGGCGGGTTATGCCATCCAGGGCATCTGTTACCAGTCCGTGCCGGACTCCCACTTGATACCTGCACAAAAGTGGCTGTACGAGAGCTTTATCTCGGCCACCGATTTTTCCGCCGCCATTGGCAGTTCGCGCCAGCACAAGATGGCGGGGTTGGCCCTGTACCTGGGCACCCGTGATGGTGCGCGGTTACGGTATGAATTTTCCGGGTCGATGCAGGAGAGTCGTTTGCACAGCGCCAGCCCGGACGGCGATGAACAGCGCGAACTGGAAAACGGCACGCTGACCCCCGAGGCCTTTATCTGGCGAGTGGCGGCGGTGGGTGCGCTGTCGGTGATCCAGACCGGCAAGCTGTGGGATGTCGAGGGCGCCGTGGGCACTTCATGGCACCCGTTCGCCCGTTACCCGCAACATCGCCTGAGCCCGGCTTTTCTTACGGCGGACGATGCTGCGCGTTATGTTCACGAGCAAATCGGTGATCAACGCGACTATGAGTTCTGCGGCTATGTCATGGAGCGCGAGGATGGACGATTCGTGGCGACTGAGCCCTGGGTGGTTGGGAAGGCCGGTCGCTTCGCCACGGATTTTGTCTACCCCGCAGATGCCGGGGGCAAACCGATTCTGCCCGAGCGGCATGTGCTGCGCGGTGTGTATGCCTCGCGCCTCGCGCCTGGCGTTGTCGATGTACGACGTCCAACGGATGAAGCGCCACGGCTGGAGCCGCGAGCAGGCGAGCATCGACGCGCAGTCATTCAGCGATACCGATCTGCAGGCGATCTTGCAGAACGCGCCTTACGCCCAGGTCGCTTATCTGTCCTGCGCCGAAGACGCCCTGATTGCCTACGACCTCAGCGGCTCGGCCGCGCAGAAGGCGCTGATGGCGCATGTGACGCCCGGGGAGAAACCCAGCCCGATGGCCGAGGCGTTGGCAACGGGCGCGCAGTTACCCGAGGACGTCGTCAAACAACTGGCAGCCGCCGGCGGCTTGCGTGTGTTGCTCGCCAATGAGTTGTGGGGTTCGCGCGGCATGGTGGTCGAGTACTGGAAAGCGTTCGCCCAACCGCGCCCCTTCGAAACGCCCGAGCAGGTGGCGTACGGTTCGGTGTTCGCCAGCGCTGAGGCCGCGGCGCTTGACGCGCATCGGCGCATCCGGCGCCAGGGCCCGGATCAGACCTGTTTTGCGTTTGTGTTGAAACATCAGCACAAGGAGGAGTACGTAGTCAGTGAATCGGTGCCGGCCAGCCACCGCCAGCCGCTGTTTTCCCAGGCCAGCCTGTTCCGGCTCGATGACGCCGGAACGTTTGTCTACCCTGCGTCGTTCAAACTGTTCGGGTTGTTTTACGCCCGGCAATGGCTGCCGCAAAACCTTGCGCCAACCGAGCAATGGCTGGGCCGGCACTTTCTTTCATCGAGCGATCTCTACAGCGCCTATTTCGAGGCCAATCGCTTGCGAGACTCGGGTGATAAAACCGGGTTGCCTGTTTATTTGTCGACCCTCGACCGTGCCCTGTTGAAGTTTCAGTCGCCCAGCACGACGACTTTGTTCGATGCCTCGATTCAGCCTTCGGGGACGGCCGAGGATGTGCACACGCAACTCAAGAGCGGGCAGTTGTCGGCCAGGGATTTTGTCAGCCGGGTCATCGCTCGGAGCTGGTTGACGGTGGTAGAGGGCAATGAATGCTGGGGGCCGCCCGCATCTTCCCGGTTGGGGGCGCATTGGAAGCCTTTTACAGGGTTCATTCGACGTAGCCTCAGCCCGGCATTCAGCACGCATGCCGATGCCGTGCGCCATGTCGAGCAACGGTTAGGTGCGAACCGCGATCACCTGCAGGGTGGACTCGTGCTCGTGCGAACTGATGGCTTGTTTGTTGCCACCGAGCCGCTGCCGGTGGTCAGCGAAGATTTTGATCCCAAGTGGATTCTGCCGGATGAGGATGTTGCGTTGGAGCGGTTGGCGCCCGGTTGCAAGGTCTTCGCGCGTTATCGCAGTCGCGTGGCGACGCCGTTGCCATTTCTGTTGCAGGGCCAGGACCGGCAGGTCTATAGCGACTTCTTCTCGACACCGGTGCTCGCCACGGCGCTGGCGTCGGGGCATTTGTGGACTCACGAATACCTGCTCGGTGACCAGGGTTCGATTCTGTCGTTCAGTCTGCATGAGCCTGAGGCGGACTTGCTGAGCGTGGCGCAAAAGAGCGAAAGGACGACACGCCTGGCCGCTCTGGAGGACCAGCTCGCACCGTCCAGCGACGCCCCCCATGACCCATGGAGTAACCAGATCGAACGGCGGATACGCAGTGGTGTGAGCACGCCCGTTGAGCTGATCGATCAGTTGGTCGGCGTGGGCCGCCTGGAGGTGGTGCAAAGCAGCAACCTCTGGGGGCCGGCGCTCAAATTGGGCAAAGGCTGGCGGCCGCTGACACAGGGTTACCAGGCACCGGAGTCGGTGCGTTTCGCCTCGGCTGATCGCAGTTTGAGTCCGGCGTTCTGCCACGCCGACGATGCCGTGCGGCATGTGCATGAACAGGGAGGGGGACGCGAGCACTGGCGATTTGGCTTGGTGCTCGTTTCATCGCGTCTTGCCCACGCGGTGGCGAGCCTGCCGGTCATGGCCGATGACCTGAAGTTTCACCGCGCGCGAGTGTTCCAGGGCGCACGGTTGCCCAGCGGCTATTCGGTACAGGGCATTTATTTGTGCGCGCCTGCCCGCCAGCCCGATGAGCTGCCCCGCACCGAGGTTTTTCGCAGCTTCATCCCGCCCACGGTGCTCGCAGCGGCATTGTCGGCTGCGCAACGGTTGGTCGCAGGGACCTCGGCTGGGTTTGAGCCGTTGTACCTGTCGTGCGCCGATGGCGCGTTGCTCAAGTACCAGGCCTCGACCTGGGACCCTGACCTGCAAACCCATGGGGCGATCACGGCGTACGTCAAATCGTTGCAGGGCGATGGCAACCCCGCCGACTACATTCGCAAGATCGCGCGCGGTGGACAGCTTGAAGTGTTGGTGCGCAGTGCTATTTGGGCGAAGGTCGGGCGCGTTGGACCGGCTTGGTCGCCGGGCAAGGTCGAGGCAACACCCGCCGGGGAGGCTGCACGCCTGGCGTTGGGACCTTTGTGCGCGCATCCGGACGACGCGGCGCGCTGGGCGTGGCGACGGGCTCGAGGCAATGCGCTGTTGGGGGCGATCCTGCGTGACGGTCAGGTGAATTTCGTCGCCACCGATCCGCTGGAGGATGCCGGTCCCACCGTGCCACTCGGCCTGCGTGACTACGCCCCGGCCTTTCGACGGCTGTTCATCGGGGTGTTGTTTCCCGGCTACTCCCGCAAAAATCCCGGCGCTTCAAAGAGGTATCCAGACGGCTACGAAGTGATGGGTGTGCAGCAACTTTACAAGGTGGACGCCGCCGCGCCGCCTGAACAGACGCTTCACCACAACTTCGTCGCCCACGACGAAATACGGGCCTGCATCGCGGTACTGGCAACGGCGGCCATCGCTGACAGCCGTTACTACCTGACCCCGCGAAATGGCGCGTTGCTGGTCTATCGCCCGAGTTACCTGGACGCTGAATCGCGGGTGCTGCGCGATGGGTGGAGCCAGACGCAAACGCTTTCGCAGGTACTCGAGACGTTGATCGGCAGCGGTCGTCTGGACGTCCTCGAGCCTGACGAATTCTGGCAGCCGCGGGGGCACGTGACGGCGAAGCGGTTGCTGGAGATGGGGCGTAGGTCTACCTGATCCATGTGATCCCCCTGTGGGAGCGAGCCTGCTCGCGATAACCGTCAACAATCACGAGGGGTGCCTGACACCCCACGCTGATCTCGGATTCATCGCGAGCAGGCTCGCTCCCACATTTTTTTGCTGGGGCGAGGGGTCAGATCATGCCGCCTCCACCTGCCGGTCAAACCGCGTCATCAGCACCCGATCCAGCAGCCACACCACCACCAGCGACGCGCCCACCAGCGGGAACACCACGGCCAGTGCCAGCATGATCGCCACGCCGGTTTTCCAGGTCGGCAGGTCGTGGCGCAGCGGCGGAACGCCGAACTTGCCCTGTGGCCGGCGCTTCCACCAGATCACCACGCCGCTGACGGCGCTGAGCAGGATCATCAGGCAAATCAGCAGCACGATGATCTGGTTGAGGGTGCCGAACATCTTGCCTTCATGCAGCATCACGCCCAGTTCCGTGGCGCGAGCGACAGAACCGTATTGCTCCCAACGCACATCGGCCAGGACCTTGCCGCTGTATTGGTCCACGTGCAACGTGGCGTCGTTGCGAGGATCGTCGGCGAACACCGCAATGGTGAACACGCCGGTATCGGTGGTCGGCAACGTGATGCTGTAGCCCGGCTCGACCTTGCGCTGTTCGGCGATGTTCTGCACTTGTTGCAGGCTGACGGTCGGTGCGGCGGGGCCGGCGTGTGCGCCGCCATGGGCCATATGTTCGGCATGGTCGCCGGACATTGGCATCGGCGTGTTTTCCACGGCCCATGGCACGGTCTGGCGGGTGGCGGTGTTGAGGCTGCGGGCCTCAATGTCCGATTTGGGCATGTCGTTCCACATGGCATCGGGGAACTTGTTCCACACCTCGGCGTACTGCTTGCCCCAGAAACCGGTCCAGGTCATGCCGCTGAGCAGCATCACCAGCAGCAGGCTGGCGCCCCAGAATCCGGTGACGGCATGCAGGTCACGCCACAACACGCGCCCGCGACTGTTCAGGCGCGGCCACAGGATGCCGGCAGCCTGGCCACGCGGCCACCACAGGAACAGGCCGGACACCACCAGCACCACGCCCCAGCCGGCGGCCATTTCGATCAGCCGGTCACCGACCGTGCCAATCATCAACTCGCCATGGATTGCCCGCGCCACCGCTTGCAGGTTCCACTTGGCGTCTTGCTCGCCGAGGATGTCACCGTGGTAGGGGTCGACAAACACATTGAGTTCGGTGGTGCCGTTGAGTACGACAAACTGCGCGCTGCGCTCGGCATTGACCGGCGGCAAGTACTGTTTGATCGCCCCCTGGGGGTAGGCGTCTTTGACGCGCTTGAGCATGTCGTCGGCCGATACGGTGTGATGCCCGGCCGGGACATTCATGAGGCTGCCATACATCAACGGATCAAGCTGCGGCTTGAACAGGTAGACGGTGCCGGTCAGGGCCAGCATCACCAAAAATGGCGCGACGAACAGACCGGCATAGAAATGCCAGCGCCAGGCCAGGTTATAAAAATTCACTTGAGGCTTTTTCATCGGTTGTGCTCCGCTTGGCGTGGATCTGTTGTAGTTGTCTGGTACCCCTGTAGGAGCGGACTTGTCCGCGATGGATTCAGCAACACCGAGGGGTGTCAGGCTGACAGCGTCATCGTTGACGTCCATCGCGGACAAGTCCGCTCCTACAGGGTGGGGCGGTTCTAGAAACTCATATCCACCTTCGTCCAGAACGTACGTCCGGGTTCCTTGATGGCTTGCGGGTCATCGGCCGGGTAGCCAAAACCGGCGTTGCCGGCCAGGTTCAAGTGCTCGGCATAGGCCTTGCCGAACAGGTTGTCGACGCCGCTGCTGACCTTCCAGTTTTTGTTGATGCGGTACGCGCCGTTAAGCGAGAACACGCCAAAACCCGAGGTCTTGGTGAAGTCCTTGCCGACCACGTTGCCCTTGTTCTGGTCGATGCGGTTTTGCGCGGCCACCACCCGCCACAAGGCGCCGGCGCTCCAGTTGTCTTCGCTGTAGGTCAGGCCGAACCGTGCATCCAGCGGTGGCATTTGTGGCAGGGCCTTGCCATCGCTGCTGTTCTTGCCCCAGGCATAGGCCAGCGTCGCATCCGCTTTCCAGTTCGAGGTCAGCTTGTAGGCCGCACCCAGTTCGCCGCCCATGATTCGTGCGTCGATGTTGGAGGCTTGTGAGGTGGTGCCCATCATGCCGGGTGTGTAGTTGAACAGGATGTAGTCGCGGATTTGCCCGACATAACCCGAGGCCCAGGCGTCGAGGTCGTCGGTCTTGTATTGCAGGCCGAAGTCGAACTGCGTGGTTTTTTCCGGCTTGATCGAATCGAAGGCGTTCACCGAACCGGTCGGGCCGGAATTGGGCGAAAACAGCTCCCAGTAATCCGGGAAGCGCTGGGTATGACCCAAGCCTGCGTACAGGGTGGTCGGGCTGTCAGCCAGGTCGTGTTCATAACGCACGAATCCGCTTGGCAGTGTGTCGGCACGGGTGTCATCGGCGGTCGGGTTGGCCCGCGTCATCATCCCGGAGCCGGTGGTCTGGCGGAAATCCTTGGCCGAAGCACGGTCCAGACGAGCACCGGTAATCAGGCGATCACGGTCGGCGGCGTACCAGGTCAGTTCGCTGAACACCCCATAGTTATGGAAGTCGGCGTCCTTGGTGTACGGCAGGTTCTTGTAGGTGTCGACGCCCATGCTGCTGCGCTGGCGGTGTTCGTTGGTCTGCGCGTCGATACCGCTGATCAACTGCACATCGGCCCAGCGCCAAGTGGCCTTGATTCGAGCGCCCAGGGTGCGGCGATCGACGTTGGAAGCCATGGGACCTGCCATCATCCCGGTGCCCGATGGGGTGCGCAGGGTGTAGTTGTCCATCACATGGTCAGCGTAGTTGTAGTAGACCTGCGCCTCGATCTTGTCGAGCACGTCGCCGATGTTGGATTTTTCGAAACGCAGGCCCAGGCTTTCGCGTTTGAACTGCGCACCGTCCATGCCGCGTCCGGCGTAACGTGCCTCGCCATCGCCCTTGCCGGCGGTGAGTTCCAACAGTGTGTCGGCGTCGGGCGTCCAGCCCACCGCGACATCACCGTTCCATTTGTCGTAGCGCGAGGCCACGGTGTCGTTGTTGCCGTCGCGATAGTCGTCGGCCTGGGCCGTGTTGCCAATTACCCGCACGTAGCCCAATGGGCCGCCCGCGGCCGCATCCACGGTTTTGTCGAAGCGACCGTTGGAGCCGGCCAGGACACTGGCGTTCACCCGGGTGCCGAGTTCGCCGAAGCGCTCCGGCTCACGGTCGAACAGGATGGTGCCAGCCGATGAGCCGGGGCCCCAGAGGACGGTTTGCGGGCCTTTGATGACGGTGAGTTTGTCGTAGGTTTCCGGGGAAATGTACGACGTGGGCGCGTCCATGCGGCCGGGGCAGGCGCCGAGCATCACGCCACCGTTGGTGAGGATGTTCAACCGCGAGCCGAACATGCCGCGCAGCACCGGATCGCCGTTGGTGCCGCCGTTGCGCACCAGGGCGAAGCCGGGGATGGTCTTCAGGTAGTCGCCACCGTCGCTGGCGGGCACCGGTTGGCGCGGGTCCTTGGGGTTGGTGACGATGGTGAGTGGCGAGCTTGGCGCGATGGCGGTGATCACCGTCGGGCTCAGTTCTTCTTCGTGGCCGGCGTGGTCGTCGGCCTGCACCATGGGTGACAGCAGCGCGCCGCAGAGAATGGCGGTGGCGTGCCTGAAACGTACGCGCGTGGTGCTCAAGGCGAAAGAGGCTTGGGCAGGGCTCAAGCGTGGGTCAGCAGAAAACCTGGACATGACAATTTCCATCGAACAGTCGTAAACGATACGGACGGCAACCTGCGTACTGGCTGTGGGCATGCTCGCAAGTACGCGGCGTCAAAAGACGTCGGCTGCCTCGCAAGCCGGCTCGCTCCCACAGGAGGCTCTGGCTGTCTTCGGACCGTGTGATATCAGGAGGTGTTTACGCGTCGATGGGGGGCGCACGGGTGCGGGCGCCGGGGAAGAAGGTGGACCGGGCGTGGCCCAGGCGGGTCGCGGGGGTGCTGAAAGTGTTGGTCAGGGGGGCATCAAAGGCGACGAATGACTGGCCGCCCGTCAGCGCCGGGCAGTTGAACAGCAGGCTGCAATAACCGCACTTTTCCCACATGGCATGGTGGCTGGCCTTGGGCGGGCAGTGTTCGGCGGCAGGCGTGGCCCCATGGTCGCGGTGCGACATCGCGGGCATGTCCATGCTCATGTCCATCGACATGCTCATGGTCATTGCAGTGGCGCGTTGATCCATCGGCATCGACTGGGAAATCAGTGGGCCGATGAAAATCATCAACATGGCGAACAGGCTGATCCAGCTACCGCGAGTCAATCCTGTGGACTGGCGGCGGGAGGTGGATGACCTGGCGCAAGGCGGGCGCATGGGCGTCTTCAGCGTTGCGGCTTAGGGCTTGTGCACGTGGGTCTGGGCGCCGTCGGGCGCGGTTTTCTGCACCGCGACTTCAACGTTCACGTCGCCGGCTTTTTCGAAATGCAGGGTCAACGGGAAGCGCTTGCCGTCGCTGAGCAGGCTGCGATCCTTGAGCTCCAGCAACATGACGTGATAGGCCATCGGCGCGAAAGTGACCGTGCCCCCCGCCGGAATCTCGACGCGAGGCACCTGCTGCATTTTCATCAGGTCGTTCTGCTTCACGTGTTCGTGCAACTCGGCGGTGGTGGCAATCGGTGTGTCGACGCTGAGCAGGGTGTCTGCCGTCTTGCCGGTGTTGTGAATCACGAAGTAAGCGGCGACGGTCGGTGCGTTGGGCGGCAATTCCTGCGACCAGGGGTGAGCGATTTCCAGTTCGCCGACTTTGTACTCATGGGCATTGGCAAAGCAGGCAGGCAGCAGCAACGCGGCCAGGACGATAAGTTTGTTCAACATGGCAGTTCTCCGAACGATTCAAGACGCAGGTCAATTTGCGATAAGGAATCACACGAGAGGGGATGCCCGAGGATTGAGGCTGGGCCATTGCTGGCGAGGCGTGGGGGTGTCGAGAGTCGCCACGGGCAGGCCGCGATTGTCCTGCAAATGGGCGAAATACAGCTGTGGAGCGTGTCCCGGCAATGCCACCAACGGGGCGGAACCGGAACAGCACCAGCAATGCTGCATATTGGAATGTGGGTCGCTCTGGGGGGCTTTGTGTTCCACGTCACCCAGGTCGATCGCGACCATGCGGGTGCCGCTGGACGAACAGAAACTGCCCCACATCAACTGCTCGGCAGGGGCTTTGGCCGCCTGCGACATGGCTCCGGTCACCGGCATGGCGAGCATGTTGAACAGCACTGCGAAGCAGGCTATCCAGGCAAGTGCGAGCCGTTGTCGGGACATGGGACGTATCCGGTTGAGTGAGCGATCAGGCGCGGCTATTTAGCCTGATCAATGCCGATAAGTAAAAACACCGAGTGCGGTTTGGTGTCGCAGTGCCAGCACTTCATAACCACATGATAGCTGTGATTGAGCGATTGCCACTGTGGAAGCTTCGCTGAACCTGTAGGAGCGAGCACGCTCGCGATGGTAGTCCAGACACCGCTGGCATCCAGATAGCCAGCGTTATCGTTGACGACCATCGCGAGCGTGCTCGCTCCTACAGAGGACTGGTCAGGGCTTCGAGTACGTCGGCAACCGTGCTGAATTCCCGATCCACCTGCGGCAATGCCGGCCGCTTCAACACCAGCACCGGCACACCCCGTTCGCGGGCGACTTCCAGCTTCGGTTCGGTCGCGGTACTGCCGCTGTTCTTGCTGATCAGCACATCGATCTGTCGACGCTCGAACAGTTGCCGCTCATCCGCGATGAAAAACGGCCCACGGGCACCGATCACTTCGCAGCGCGGGGTCGCAGGGTAAACGTCCAGTGCGCGCAAGGTCCAGAATTGCTCCGGCGGAATTTCATCCAGGTGTTGCAGGGGTTCGCGACCGAGCGTGAACAGCGGTCGCCGGAAAGGTTTCAGGGCCTGGATCAACTCGACCCAATCGCTGACTTCGCGCCAGTCGTCCCCCGGCTGGGGTTGCCAGGCGGGCCGCCTGAGTGCCCAGCAGGCGATGCCGCTGATCTGCGCGGCGCGTGCCGCGTTGTGGCTGATTTGCGCGGCGTAGGGATGTGTCGCGTCCAGCAGCAGGTCGATGCCTTCATCGGCAATGAACTGGGCCAGGCCCTCGGCACCGCCATAGCCGCCCACATGCACCTGGCAGGTGAGGTCGTCGGGTACCCGGCCGATGCCGGCCAGGCTGTAAATGTGGGTTGGCCCCAGCGTCCGGGCGATCGCCAACGCTTCAGTGACGCCGCCGAGCAGCAATAGGCGTTTCATTGAACGACTCCCGCCTGGCCGACGATCCCGCCCTGGCGATCGATGGCAAAGACCTCCACATGAACCTGCGCCGGCACCACGCTACGGGCAAAGGCCCTGGCGTGTGCGCACACCGCGTCGCCCAGGGCGATACCGGCGGCGCTGGCCATTGCCAGTGCTTGCTGGCTGGTGTTGGCCTCGCGAATCGCCTGCTGCAACGCCGTGTCGGCCCCCACATCCGCCGCCCAATCGGCCAGTTGCGGCAGGTCGATGCTTGAGTGTCGGCTGTGCAGATCCATGTGCCCGGCGGCCAGTTTGCTGATTTTGCCGAAACCGCCGCACAAGCTGAGTTTATCCACCGGCACTTTGCGCAGGTGCTTGAGCACGGCGCCGACGAAGTCGCCCATTTCGATCAGGGCGATTTCCGGCAGGTTGTAGACCCTGCGCATGGTGTCCTCGCTGGCGTTGCCGGTGCACGCGGCGATGTGCAGGTAGCCGTTGGTTTTTGCCACGTCGATGCCCTGGTGAATCGAGGCAATGTACGCCGAGCAGGAGAACGGCCGGACGATGCCGCTGGTGCCCAGTATCGACAAACCGCCGAGAATGCCCAGCCGTGGGTTCATCGTTTTCAACGCCAGGGCCTCGCCGCCCTCGACGTTGATCGTGACCTCGAAACCACCGTGATAGCCCAGCTCCAGCGCCAATCCGCTCAGGTGCTCAGTGATCATTTTGCGCGGAACCGGGTTGATTGCCGGCTCGCCGACCTCCAACGCCAGGCCGGGTCGGGTGACCGTGCCGACGCCTCGGCCGGCGCAGAAGCGGATGCCCGGCTCGGCGCGCAGTCGCACCCGGGAGAACAGCAACGCACCGTGGGTCACGTCCGGGTCGTCACCTGCATCCTTGATCGTGCCGGCCTCGGCCCCGTCATCCAGCAGTCGGCAGAATTCCAGGCGCATCTGCACGCGCTTGCCCTTGGGCAGAACGATGTCCACGGCATCCGCCTCGGCGCCGCCCAGCAGCAGTCGCGCGGCGGCCAAACTGGTGGCAGTGGCGCAGCTACCGGTGGTCAGGCCGCTGCGCAGGGGGGCGGGATGTTCAGCGGTTTCGTCACGCATCGACAGGCTTGACCACGTCCAAGAGGGTAATCGGCAGGGCCTGGCGCCAGGTGTCGAAGTCGCCCAGCGGTTGTGCCTGGGCGATGTGAATGCGCGTCAGCTCGCCGCCGTGCCGTTCGCGCCAGGCCATCAGGGTCATTTCACTTTGCAGCGTCACGGCATTGGCGACCAGCCGGCCACCGGGTTTCAACTGCGCCCAACAAGTGTCCAGCACGCCCTCGCGGGTGACGCCGCCACCGATGAAAATCGCATCCGGGCGTTCGAGGCCGGCGAGGGCGTGCGGCGCCTTGCCGCGAATCAGTTGAAGGCCGGGCACACCGAGCGCGTCGCGGTTGTGTTCGATCAATGCCTGCCGGCCCTCGTCGGCTTCGATGGCCAGCGTTCGGCAGCTCGGGTGGGCACGCATCCATTCGATACCGATCGAGCCGCTGCCCGCGCCAACATCCCACAGCAGTTCACCGGGCACCGGGGCCAGGCGCGCCAGGGTGATCGCGCGGACATCGCGCTTGGTCAATTGGCCATCGTGCTTGAACGCCGAATCCGGCAGACCGGCCACACGCGATAGGCGGGGCGCGTCGGCGCTGGCGATGCAGTCGATGGCGAGCAGATTCAGATCGGCGATCGACGGCGCGTTCCAATCCTGAGCGAGGCCGTCGATGCGCCGCTCCGCCGGGCCGCCCAAATGCTCCAGCACCGTCAGACGGCTGGGGCCGAAGCCGCGTTCGCGCAACAGCGCGGCAACGGCGGCTGGGCTTGCGCCGTCGTTGCTGAGCACCAGCAGACGCACACCGCTGAACAGTTGCGCATTGAGCGCTGCGATGGGACGGGCCACCAGCGACAGCGTGACGACGTCCTGCAACGGCCAGCCCATACGCGCGGCGGCCAGCGAACAGGAGGAGGGCGCAGGCAGGATCAGCATCTCGTCGGGACGCAGGTGCCGAGCGAGGCTGGCGCCCACGCCAAAGAACATGGGGTCGCCGCTGGCCAGTACACACACCGGTTCGTCGCGCAGGGCCAGGACCGGGTCCAGGGAAAACGGGCTTGGCCAGGCCTGGCGCTGACCACGGATGCATGGCGGCAACAGATCAAGCTGGCGCTGGCCGCCAAAAATCCGCGTGGCACGCAGCAGCGCGTGCCGGGCGTTCTTGCCCAGGCCTTTGAAACCGTCTTCACCAATGCCAATTACTGTCAGCCAGGGCGTCATGCCTGCTCCTTGAAAAAACCACCCACCGGGCTCGGGCGCGATGATACCGCGCCGCTGCGGTTTTTCCCCTGTTTGCCGACTGAACACCGGTTGGGGTTAGCCGGCAACCAGAAAATATCTTGAGGTACTTCGAGGATTGTTGACCCGATGGGCATCTGATTAGTGTGAGCGACGGTTTAACAATGGAGTTGACCGACCAGACAATTGAAAAGGATTTTGTATGTTCGAGCCCCCTGCGACGTTTTCACCCCGGGACCGGAGCCGTGCAGCTCTGGCGGGCAGTACGATCGTTTCGGTCGCCCCCAGGGTGTCGGAAGATGATGAACAGATCGCGCTGGATTGTGCGCTTTATCTGGAGCAGTACACCGACACCCTTTATGACCGTGAAAGCCAGTGGTACGAATGGCTTCAGCATTTCACGCTGGGGCTCTGGCACCTGGGCTGGATTCACCAGCGTCCGGTGATGCTGGAGAGTCGCAAGGTGTTGCTGTCCGAGCCGATCAGCACGCAGATTCTCGAGACACTCAGGCCCCGGGCCAGCGGGCAGATGTACAGCGCCGCCGTGCACGCCTTCGAGTCGCTCAAAAGCAACCTGCAAGTCAGCGCTTCACTGGAGAAGATCAGCTCGAGAGGGCAGGGGCGACAGTTTCAAGTCATGCCCTGCGCCTACGATGCAGAGGGCAACCTGACGCTCACGCTGATTCATGCCTGGTATGTCAGCGTGATCAGCCCCGGGCAATTTCTGTTCATCACGTGGCAGGACAACGACACCACGCTGATTCAGCACTATGGGACTTTCACCCTCGATCGACGCCGTTTCGACAGCCTGGCCGTGGCGATGCGCGCGAAAATCACCGAGCGCAGCCGCGAGTATCTGCTGCGAATGTAGTCTCCCGCGTGGCGCCAATGCTCTGGTCGTCCGACAGGCTTTTCATCCCCCGTTGCAAAGCAGGCATAATACCGGCCCCTTCGCCCGCGAAGTGCTCGCCACCTGTACGGGTCATGCCCTTGAACGAACGCCTGATGTCCACCGCAGTACGCCCCTCGGCCTGTCCGGGATTACTCCGTATCGTCCCGGCGCTGGACGGCGGCATCTGTCGCATCAAGCTCACGGGCGGATCGATCACCAGCGCCCAGGCCGAAGCGGTGGCCAGCGCCGCGCAAGATTTTGCCAGCGGTGCGATTGAAGCGACCAACCGTGCCAATCTACAGATACGCGGGATCGGCGAGGAACACGCCGCGTTGATCCAGCGCCTGCTGACGGCCGGCCTGGGCCCTGACAATGCGGCGGGTGATGACGTGCGCAATCTGATGCTCAGCCCCAGCGCCGGGATCGATCGGCACAGCCTGTTCGATACCCGTGCGTTGGCCGGGCAAATCCTCGCCACGGTGCAGCGTCACGAACGCTTCCATGACCTGAGCCCCAAGTTCGCCATGCAACTCGATGGCGGCGAGGCGCTGGCGATGCTCGAACACCCCAACGACCTTTGGCTTTCGGCCTACCGGCACGATGGCGAGTGCCGGTTGGCGTTTGGTCTGGCGGGATGCCCCACGGATGCTCCGGTCGGCTCGGTCGCGCTGGGCGATGGCCATGACTTGATGGTGGCGGTGCTTGAATTGTTCCTTGAGCTGGCAGCGCCCGAGCAGACGCGGATGCGCCATTTGCTGGCCGACATGACGCCCGAGGCCTTCGTGGCGCGACTGGCCGAACGGTTGAGCATTGCGCCCGTCTGCGGCAGGAAGCGTGCCACGCACTCGACGGGGCTGCACATGGGCGTGCAGGATCAGGCGCAAGCCGATCATGTCTACGTCGGTGCCGTGCCGCCACTGGGACGGCTCGATTGCGCCATGCTTCGTGGTGCATCGCGTCTGGCGCGGCAATACGGCGACGCCACCCTGCGATTTACCCCGTGGCAAAGCTTGCTGTTGCCGAACGTGCGCCGTGAGCACGCTGATGAAGTCCTGCGCGTCATGCATCAGTTGGGCTTGTTGTGCGAAGCCGATCAGGCGCTGTCGCAGTTGATTGCCTGCACCGGGTCCGCCGGTTGCGCCAGAGGCCTGGCCGATACCAAGGGTGACGCCCGGCAACTGGCTGCCCTGTTGCAACGCCACGGCGATGCGGTGAACGTGCACCTGAGCGGTTGCCCGCGCTCCTGCGCCGCCGCGCATATCGCCCCGGTCACATTGCTGGCGGTCACCCCCGGTCACTACGACCTTTATTTTCGCGAAGCGGGGCAGCCGGGTTTCGGCGCCCTGCACGCACGCAACCTTACTATTGACGCGGTCGACGCCTTGCTCGACGCCCGCTCACGGAGCCCGCTTGATGCTTGATTACATTCGCGACGGTCAGGAGATCTATCGCAACTCCTTCGCGATCATTCGTGCCGAGGCCAACCTCGCGCGTATCCCGGCGGACCTGGAAAAACTCGCGGTCCGTGTGATTCACGCCTGCGGCATGGTCGATGCCATCGATGGTTTGCAGTTTTCTGCGGGTGCCGGCAAGGCCGGGCGCGATGCGCTGGCGGCCGGCGCACCGATCCTGTGTGATGCACGGATGGTGTCCGAGGGCGTCACCCGGGCGCGCCTGCCGGCCAACAATCAGGTGATCTGCACCCTGCGCGATGAAAGCGTGCCGGACCTTGCCCGCGAACTGGGCAACACCCGTTCGGCCGTCGCCCTGGAGCTGTGGCGCCCGCACCTTGAGGGAAGCGTCGTGGTGATCGGCAATGCGCCCACCGCGTTGTTCTACCTGCTGGAAATGCTTGATGCCGGTGCGCCGAAACCGGCACTGATCCTGGGCTTCCCGGTCGGTTTTGTCGGCGCTGCCGAATCCAAGGCAGCGCTTGCGGCGGACAGCCGGGGCGTGCCGTTTGTGATCATGCAAGGTCGACTGGGCGGTAGCGCCATGGCGGCTGCAGCGGTCAATGCCCTCGCCACGGAGGTCGAATAATGCAGCCACGTGGACGTTTGATCGGCCTGGGCGTCGGCCCTGGTGATCCGGAACTGATTACCGTCAAGGCCCTGCGCCTGCTGCGTGAGTCGCCGGTGGTGGCGTACTTCGTCGCCAAGGGCAAGAAGGGCAACGCGTTCGGCATCATCGAGGCCCACTTGCAAGCGGCGCAGACGCTGCTGCCATTGGTCTACCCGGTGACCACCGAAGCGCTGCCGGCACCGCTGTCGTACGAACAAGTCATCAGTGATTTCTACGATGCGGCCAGCGAAGAGCTGGCGACGCACCTGGACGCCGGCCGCGACGTGGCGGTGATCTGTGAGGGTGACCCGTTCTTCTACGGCTCCTACATGTACCTGCACGATCGCCTGGCCGAGCGTTACGAAGCCGAAGTGGTGCCGGGCGTGTGCTCGATGCTCGGTGGCGCGTCGGTGCTCGGTGCGCCACTGGTGTATCGCAATCAGAGCCTGTCGGTGCTCTCCGGGGTGTTGCCCCACGACGATCTGAAGCGTCGTTTGGCCGATGCCGACGCGGCCGTCATCATGAAGCTGGGGCGTAACCTGCCCAAGGTACGTGAGGTGCTGCAAGAACTGGGGCTGGCTGAGCGTGCGTTGTACGTCGAGCGCGCGACCATGGCCAATCAGAAGATCGTGCCGTTGGCAGACGTCGAGCCGATGTCCTCGCCGTATTTCTCGCTGATTATCGTTCCGGGTGAAAGGTGGCAAGGCTGATGACACGTCCAGCACCGGCAATTGTCATCCTGGGCAATGGCAGCCTCGACACCGCGCGCAGGATTCAACAGCTGTACCCCGGCGCCCTGGTCCATGGGCTGGCCGAACGGGTCGAAGGCGCAGATCGTCCTTATCGTGAGTTTGGCGCGACCCTGCGCGAACTCTATCAGCAGGACACGCCAATCATCGCCCTGTGCGCGGCCGGCATCGTCATTCGCACCCTGGCGCCCTTGCTGCTGGAGAAAGGCGTAGAGCCGCCAGTGCTGGCCGTCGCCGAGGACGGCAGCGCCGTGGTCCCGTTGCTGGGTGGCCTGAGTGGCGTGAACGTCATGGCGCGGGAAATCGGCGCGGGGTTGGAGGTGGCGCCGGCTATCACCACCAGCGGCGAACTGCGTTTCGGCACCTGCCTGCTCAACCCACCCAGTGGGTTTGCGCTGGGTGATCTGGAGTTGGGCAAGCGTTTTGTGTCCGATCTGCTCGCCGGTGAAACGGTGCGCATCGAAGGTTCGGCGCCCTGGTTGGCCAGCGCGCAACTGCCTGAAGATCCACACGCGCGGCTGGCGGTTCATGTCGGGCATGCCGAGCGCGCACCCACGGCCAATGAACTGCTGATCTATCCGCGTAACGTGCTGGTGGCGGTGAGTGCCGGCGTGGCCAACCCGTCGCAGGCGATCCGCGAGGCGCTGCATGAGGCGAGGATCGCCGTGCAATCGGTGGCGCTACTGCTGGCGGCCGATCGGGACATGGCCGACCCGACGTTGCGTGAAGCCGCCCTTGAATTGGGTGTGCCGCTGCGTTTTTCCGGTGACAGTGCCACGGTGGGCGAACTCGCCCGCAGCGCCGTTGGCCAGCCGGTGTCGATGTTCGGTGATGACCGCATCGCCATTGCGGTGGCCGAACAACCGCTGCAGGCGCTGTTGATCGGTCGCCCTCGCGGGCGCCTGGCGGTGATCGGGCTGGGGCCAGGGGCTGCCGAGCTGATGGTACCGGCGGTCAAGGCTGAGTTGGCCCGGGCCAATGATGTGCTCGGCTATGAAACCTACGTACGCATGGCCGGCCCGTTCCGCGACGATCAGGTGCTGCATTGCACCGACAACCGCGAAGAGATGCAGCGTGCTCGGCACGCCTTCGAGCTGGCAGCCCAAGGGCGCTCGGTGGTGGTGGTTTCTTCGGGCGATCCGGGGGTGTTCGCCATGGCGGCGGCGGTGCTCGAGGCACTGCACGAGTCCAGTTCCGAGGCCTGGCACAACGTTGACCTGGAAATCCTGCCGGGGGTGTCCGCTTCACTGGCGACCGCCGCCCAAGCCGGGGCGCCGCTGGGGCATGACTTCTGCGTCATGTCGCTTTCGGACAATCTCAAGCCGTGGGCCATCATCGAAAAACGCCTGGACCTGGCGGCACAAGCCGACCTGGCGCTGGCGTTCTACAACCCGATCTCCCGCTCGCGTCCCTGGCAGTTGGGGCGTGCACTGGAGATCGTCGCGCAGCATCGGGTTGCGCAGACGCCCGTGGTGCTGGGGCGTGATGTCGGCCGGCCCGGACAGACCTTGCGGGTTACCACGCTGGGGCAACTGACTCCCGATCAGGTCGACATGCGCACGATGGTTTTGGTCGGCTCTTCGACCACCTGCCTGTTTCCCCGACCCGACGGTGGCGTCTGGGTGTATACGCCACGTTGGTATGGCAACAAACCTTAAACTCATTGGCAGCCGGCGCAACGCCGGCTTTTTAATGGGCGCTTTATATTAACTTCTGACAATAATTTAAATAACTTGGTTGCATCGTTGTTTTGACTGTCGTGGGTTGGGTTGTTAGTTTTCTTTTGTCTGCAAGAGGCAGATCAAACTAACAACAGGATAGTAAACAGAATGATTGAAGCAGAAGTAGACGCAGCTTTTGATTTTGCTGCGCAACGTGATTATTTTGCGGTGGAAGTTACATCGAAAAAATGGGATGTAAGTGTTGACCAAAGTTTGGGCGGTGAGAATGACTCTGCCGTATTGGGTTCGACCGTTGCCGCTTACGATGAGGCGCTGTCGGAGGAAGAGCGAGCGGCATTTGACGACACGATTCTTTATGCGGAAATTCGTGCTGACGCGTTCAATCGCGAGACCCAACGTCGTGAATGGTATCGCGAATACAGCAAGGCCCTGACTATGTGCGGTTGGCCCACGGTCAATGACCCTTACAGGGAGTACGTCAGTCAGGAACTGAATTTCACCATGGATGAAGCGGCGCTGCAGATTATTTCACTGGTGGCCGGCGCGGATAAACTCAAAATACTGCCGCTTATTTCTTCGGCCTTTAATTCATTGGAGAAAAATGACGGCGCCATAAAACTGGTTGAGCATAAGAGTAAAAAGAACAAATCTGCCAACTTTCAAATTGTCCCATGCGTTTCTTTGGGTGGTCGCCCAACCATGATCGCATGTGCCATGCAGTTGGAGGCCAGCGATGTGCTGACCAAAGTATTGTTCTTCAAGTTTAAGCGCGAGCAAGTCAAAATTTACAATGCCGCCACTCGCCGTACATTAAATCGTCGCGCCTATGATGTCGTCAAGGACTTGGTCCAGTCAGCGGTTCACAAGAAACGTCTTGAATACTTCAAGACCCAACTTTAAAAATACAACGACTTTCGGTCGTGAAGTGTTTCGTTGTTGTCTTTGCATAATTTAAAGGTGAGACATGGAGAGTCATCGTCAGGAGTCCTTTGTGGGTTCCGGTTTGCTCGGTGTGTTGTCCGCAGGTTTGGACGCCCCGATGAAATGCGACATCCTGTATTCGTTGCTCGCTGCGCGATTGATGGCGGGGACTTCGCCTGTGAGCCGTTCCGATTTTGCCCATGACACCTTTGTCCAGGCCATTAAGCGGTGCGGCTGGACGCTGAGGCGGGAGCAGTGGGTGGAACCGGTGTTTGAGCACCTGCTCGCCGTCACGCCGCAGGATCTGATCACCCGAGCGATGGACGACGTAGCGCTTCTTGAACAGCGCGATGTGGCCTGCGAAGCCTTGGCGGCATTGGCTGATCTTGCGATGGATTCGCCCGCACGCCTGCTTTATCAGCAGGGGTTGATCAGTGAGTCCGTCGTCGCGCTGGCGCAGGGCGAAGAACGGCGGACCCGAGTTCGGCTGCGGTTTGCCGTGAGTACCCGCCACGCCTGCATCGAAGTGTTTTATCTGTCGTTTGAAACGACCCAGAGTGCAGAAGGGAATTGGTTGGCGCAGGCCTTTGCATCCCAATGTTTCACCTCGGCGGTGACGGTCCAACACCACTCATTCGAGCTCGCAGCCAGGGTGTTTGCCAGCAGTCGAGCACAGTTGGTGGCCTTTGTCGGGGAGCATGCGTTGATGGCCGTCACGCCAGCACCCGCGTTATCGGGCGAGGACCGGGCCTGCGGTGCCGTCAGGGCACCAGATAGCCCTTCACCCCGGTAAAGATAATCTGGGCCGCGAGTGCACAGACAAACAGTCCCATCAAGCGGCTGACAATCTGCAAGCCCTGGTCACCGAGAATGCGTTCAATACGGTTCGACAGGTAAAGCACCACCCCAACGGTGAAGCTGGCCAGGGCAATGCTGAGGATGGCGGTGAGCTTGTCGTCCCAGTGAGGCTGGCTGACGCCCATCACCAACAGCGCGCCGATCGTGCCGGGGCCGACGGTCAGGGGAATGGTCAGCGGGACGATCGTGACGTCTTGCTGCACGTTGTCGGTCTGTACCGCCGACTTGCCCTGGGCCATGCCCAGCGCCGAAATGAACAATACGCTGCCGGCGCCGATGCGGAAGGCATCCACGGTGATGCCAAAGACGCTGAAAATTATCCGCCCGAACAGATACAGCAGGACACTGGATACCAGCGTGGCGATCGCCACTTTCCAGGCCAGCCGGCGTTGTTCCTTGCGTGAATAACCGCGGGTCAGGCTGATGAAGCACGACAGCACGAAGAACGGGCTGTAGAGCACCAGCATCTTCAGGTAAACGCTGAACAACACGTGGAGCATGGGGCAGGCTCACTGGCGAGGGAAGTCGTGGGGGAGTCTATCAGGCGTCGCGCAGTCTGTCGGCTCAGGACGTTTGGGTGGCTGCTCGATTTTGCTGGTCGCGCTGGGCTACCCAGTGTTCGATCAGTTCGCGCAGCTGTGACAGCTCGACCGGTTTGGCCATGTGCCCATCCATGCCGGCCTGGCGTGCACGCTCCTTGTGTTCGGCGAGGATATGCGCGGTCAACGCCACGACCGGGGTGCGAACCCGCTGGTTGCTGACTTCCCAGGCGCGCAATTGCTGGGTGGCGGAGAAGCCATCGAGAATCGGCATTTCGCAATCCATCAAGACCAGGTCGTAGCGCTGCGCCTTCATCGCCTGCAAGGCTTCCTCGCCATTGCTGGCGGTGTCCGGTTGCAGGTTGAGCTTGCCGAGCATGCCGCGAATGACCTTGGTCGAAATGCTGTTGTCTTCGGCCACCAGAATGCGGAAGTCGCTGGGTACCTTGACTGGCAACGGCGGGCCGCTGGGCATCTGCGGCGAAACGGCCTGGCCCTTGTTGCGCTGGTTCAGCTCATCGGCCAGGGTGGTTTTGAGGGTGTAGCCGGCCACGGGTTTGGCGAGGATGCGCTTGATCCCGGAGTTGCGCGCGATGATCTTGCTCGGCGCGTTGCTGATGCCGGTGAGCATGACCAGCAGGATATCGTGGTTCAGGCTCGGGTCTTCCTTGATCTTGGCAGCCAGTTGCATGCCCGTCATGCCGGGCATGTTCTGGTCCAGCAGGACCACGTCGAAGTAGTCACGCAGGTGGGCCTTGGTGCGCAGCAGCGCCAAGGCTTCCTTGCCCGAAGGCACGGCGCTGACGTTCAGGCCCCAGGCGCTGCACTGCTGCACCAGCACCTTGCGGCAAGTGTCGTTGTCATCCACCACCAGCACTCGAGCACCCTGCAGCGGACCATCGAGGTCGGAGGTCGGATGTTCGAGGCGGTCGGGGTCCAGAGGGAGGGTCAGCCACAGCGTACTGCCCTGGTTGGCGCCACTCTTGATGCCGAACTCGCCCTGCATCAGACGTATCAACTGACGGGCGATCACCAGCCCGAGGTTGCCGCCCAGGCGCGTGGTGGACAGGAAGTTCTTGCTGTGCAGTTCGGTGTGCATCAGCGCGTCGCGTTCTTCGGCGTCCATCGGTTCGCCGCTGTCCTGCACGGCAATGCGCAGGCGAGGGCGAGCGCTGCGTTCGTCGAGGGCGACGACGATCAGGATCTCGCCTTCATCGGTTTTCTTCAGGGCGTTTTCCACGAGGCTCAGCAGCGTCTGGCGCAGGCGCGTCGGATCGCCGCTGATGACCCGTGGCACTTGCGGCTGGATGAAGCTGATCAGCTCCACGTTTTGTTGTTCGGCCTTGGCGCGGAAGATGCTCAGGCAATCCTCGATCAGTGCATTGAGGTCGAATTGCACATCATCGAGCTCGATCTGCCCGGATTCGAGCTTGGAGATGTCGAGGATTTCGTTGATCAGTGTCAGCAGTTCGTTGCCGGCACTGTGGATGGTTTGCACATAGTCGCGTTGCTTGACCGACAGCGGTGTGCCCAGCAGCAACTCGGTCATGCCCAGCACGCCATTCATCGGGGTGCGGATCTCGTGGCTGATCTTCGCCAGGAATTCGGCCTTGGCGTTGATCTCGGCATTGCTGGCGGCGAGGTCGCGGCTGACGCTGAAGCGGTCTTCGGTGATGCTGCGCTGACGCTCGCTCAGGGCGATGCTCATCAGCAGCCCGCTAAGGCAGATGAACGCCAGCAGCGCGGTGATCAGACCCTGCGGCTCGATCAGCGTCAGCCCCATCAGGGCCGGGAGGATGATCAGGATGCCGAGGTTGAAGACCACCATGCCGGCCACGAACAGCCGCGCCGGACGATAGCCTTTTTGCCAGTGCCAGGCGCTGACGAACAGCATCGTCAAGCCGGCGAGAGCAACGAGGGCGTAGGTAATGATGTTCAGCGGCAGTGTGTTGACGAACAACAGCAGCAGGGCACAGATGCCGATGAATAGAATTTCACCCTGCAGCAGCTTGTTCAGCGGATGGGGGCCGAGCGGTGAAAAGAAGCGGTACGCGAACATCAATCCGCAGGGAGCCGTCAGTATCAAGGCAACGTAGGCGCCCGGTGTCTGCAGGCCGTGCCAGTCTGGTAGCCAGGGAGCCGCAAGGTTAAGCAGCAAGCCCAGGCTTAGCATCAGCAGCGCTTCGCAGCCCGCCAGCCACAGGCTGCTGCGCGAGCGGCTGTAACCGTAGCGGATCAGGTTGTGCAGGATCAGCATGCCAATGCAGCCGAACAGCAGGCCGTAGATCAGCGTCTGGTTGTGATTGGCCGCGGTCAGTATCGCCGATTGCAGGGTGATATAAGGTCGCATCTGGTGTTCGGACACCAGGCGCAGGTAGACATCGAGAGGCTTGTCGCTTTGCGGCAACGGCAACATGAAGTCGCTGTTGGGCACCCGACGTTCAGTCTGGGGCTGTTCGCTGCCGGTGTTCAACTGGTCGATCAGCTTGTCGCCGTCGAGCACGTAGAGATTGAGGTGCGACAGGTCGGGGGCAAATATCCGCAGCAACTGTTCGTGTTTGCCGGGTGCCAGCCTGAAGCGCAGCCAGAGCGCACCGCCAGGTTCGGCTGCGCTGAGGCGATCGAGTTCGGTAGGGCTGAATTGATTGATATAGCGAGTGGAGCGGATGTCGCTCAGTTGCAGGTCGCCCTGTTCGTCGAGCAATACTGCCCAGCCACTGCCTTGCGCGGCCTGGGCCGACAGCATGAAGAGCAGTGTCATCAGCGTGACAGTGAAACCTATGGCAATCCTGAGCCAGCGCACGGCGAAATCCCTTCGTAGGTTGATGCCAGAATATAACTATGCGCGGCGCCGGAATAGTCCGGCAAGGGCCTGAAACCCTTGCCCGACCGAATGAAACGCTTATTCCTGATTTTCGCCACGCTCGCGGGCAATGGCACGGTAGCCAATGTCCTTGCGATAGAAACAGCCTTCCCAATCAATCTTCGCTGCCAGTTTGTAAGCCTGCTGCTGGGCGGCATCGACGCTGGCGCCCATGGCAGTCGCGCAGAGCACCCGACCACCGGCGGTCACTACTTGACCGTCCTTGAGCGCAGTACCGGCGTGGAAAACTTTGCCTTCCAGGCCGGCCGCAGCATCCAGACCGCTGATGGCCGCGCCTTTAGCGTAGTCGCCAGGATAGCCGCCTGCCGCCAACACGATGCCGACGCTTGGACGCGGATCCCATTGAGCTTCGACCTTGTCCAGGGCTTGTGCCAATGCAGCTTCGACCAGCAACACCAGGCTCGACTGCAGGCGCAGCATGACGGGTTGGGTCTCAGGGTCGCCGAAACGGCAGTTGAATTCGATAACTTTTGGGTTACCAGCCTTGTCGATCATCAAGCCTGCGTACAGGAAACCGGTGTAGACATTGCCTTCATCGGCCATGCCGCGCACGGTCGGCCAGATCACCTGGTCCATGACGCGCTGGTGCACTTGGCTGGTGACCACTGGCGCTGGCGAGTAGGCGCCCATGCCGCCGGTGTTCGGACCGGTATCGCCGTCACCGACGCGTTTGTGGTCCTGGCTGGTCGCCATTGGCAGCACATTTTTGCCGTCGACCATGACGATGAAGCTGGCTTCCTCGCCATCCAGGAACTCTTCGATGACCACGCGCGAACCGGCGTCGCCGAAGGCATTGCCCGCAAGCATGTCGCGAACGGCGTCTTCGGCCTCGGCCAGGGTCATGGCCACGATCACGCCTTTACCGGCGGCCAGGCCGTCGGCCTTGATCACGATCGGTGCGCCTTTTTCGCGCAGGTAAGCCAGGGCCGGCTCGATTTCGGTGAAGTTCTGGTAGTCGGCGGTCGGGATCTTGTGACGCGCCAGGAAATCCTTGGTGAACGCCTTCGAGCCTTCCAACTGCGCGGCACCGGCGGTCGGACCGAAGCAGTCCAGGCCACGGGAACGGAACAGGTCAACGACGCCGGCCACCAACGGCACTTCGGGGCCGACGATGGTCAGGGAAACATTCTTCTCGGCGAAATCGGCCAGCTGTTCCAGGGCCAGGACGTCGATGGCGACGTTCTCGCACTTGGCTTCAATGGCGGTACCGGCGTTGCCCGGGGCCACGAAAACCTTCTGCACGCGCGGATCCTGAGCCACTTTCCAGGCCAGGGCGTGTTCACGGCCACCGCTGCCAATGATCAAAATGTTCAAAAGAAGACTCCTTTGGAGAAGCTACAAACTACAAGCTGCAAGTAAGAGCGGATACCCGCGACCTTCAATTGCAGCTTTGGCTTTAAATTGTTCGGGCTGCACCTACAAGCAGGGCTGAATCAGGTCTGCTCTTCACTTGTAGCTTGCAGCTTGGGGCTTGAAGCTGCACTCAGTGCCTAAAATGGCGCATGCCGGTGAACACCATCGCGATATTCGCTTCGTCCGCCGCAGCAATCACTTCCGCATCACGCATCGAACCACCCGGCTGGATCACCGCAGTAATACCGGCCTTGGCCGCATTGTCCAGGCCATCACGGAACGGGAAGAACGCATCCGACGCCATGACCGAGCCGGCGACCTGCAAGCCGGCGTGTTCGGCCTTGATGGCCGCGATACGGGCCGAGTTCACGCGGCTCATCTGGCCGGCGCCGACACCGATGGTCTGACGGTTCTTGGCATAGACGATGGCGTTGGACTTGACGTATTTGGCCACTTTCCAGGCGAAGATCAGGTCGTTGATTTCCTGTTCGGTCGGTGCACGCCGGGTGACGACTTTCAGGTCATCGGCGCCGATCATGCCGATATCGCGGCTCTGTACCAGCAAGCCACCGTTGACGCGTTTGTAGTCCCAGGCAGCGGCGCGGTCGGCCGACCATTCGCCACAGGCCAGCAGGCGCACGTTGGCTTTGGCGGCCACAATGGCGCGGGCTTCTTCGCTGACGCTTGGTGCGATGATCACTTCGACGAATTGACGCTCGACGATGGCCTTGGCGGTTTCAGCATCCAGTTCGCGGTTGAAGGCGATGATGCCGCCGAAGGCCGATTCGGTGTCGGTAGCGTAGGCCAGGTCGTAAGCCTTGCGAATACCGCCTTCGGCATCCGGGCTGACCGCCACGCCGCACGGGTTGGCGTGCTTGACGATGACGCAGGCCGGCTTGACGAAGCTTTTCACGCATTCCAGCGCGGCATCGGTGTCGGCCACGTTGTTGTACGACAGCTCCTTGCCCTGCAGCTGGGTAGCGGTGGCGATGCCGACTTCAGCAGGCTTGGCTTCCACGTAGAACGCCGCGCTCTGGTGCGGGTTCTCGCCGTAGCGCATTTCCTGGGCCTTGATGAACTGGCTGTTGAAAGTGCGCGGGAATTCGCTGCGACCGGAGGTCGAGAGGGTGTCAGCGGCCTGGTTCACGGTGCCCATGTAGTTGGCGATCATGCCGTCATAGGCGGCGGTGTGTTCGAACGCCTTGAGCATCAGGTCGAAACGTTGAGCATAGGTCAGGCCGCCGGCCTTGAGGTTTTCCAGGACGTTGGCGTAGTCGCCGGCATTGACCACAATGGCCACGTCTTTGTGGTTCTTGGCGGCGGAACGGACCATGGTCGGACCGCCGATGTCGATGTTCTCGATCGCGGTCGGCAGGTCGCAGCCTGGCTTGTTGATGGTGGCTTCGAACGGGTACAGGTTGACCGCTACCAGGTCGATTGGCTTGATGCCGTGCTCGTTCATGATGGCGTCGTCAGTACCGCGACGACCGAGGATCCCACCGTGGATTTTCGGGTGCAGGGTTTTGACCCGACCGTCCATCATCTCTGCGAAACCGGTGTAATCCGCGACTTCCACTGCGGCAACGCCGTTGTCACGCAGCAGCTTGAACGTTCCGCCGGTGGAGAGGATCTCGACGCCGAGGGCTTCAAGCTCCTTGGCGAACTCGAGGATCCCGGTCTTGTCAGAAACGCTGATCAAGGCGCGGCGGATCGGCAGGCGGGTAGTCTGGTCGGTCATCTCAATTTCCATCAAAAGTGTCAGCAAAAAAGGCGACCGGTTTTACGCGGGCGCCTTTCTGGTTTGATTGAATGCTTACAACAAGTCGTACTGCTTGAGTTTCTTGCGCAGGGTGCCGCGGTTGAGTCCGAGCAGCTCACTGGCCTTGGTCTGGTTGCCCTTGACGTAGTTCATCACGCACTCGAGCAGGGGGGCCTCGACTTCGGATAGCACCAGGTTGTACACATCCGTGACGGCAGCGCCCTCAAGGTGGGCGAAATAATTGTGCAGCGCCTTCTCGACATTGCCGCGAAGGGTCTGACCTTCTTCGCTGGGCGTATTGAGGTGCTGTTTCAAATTCACGTTGTCGCTCACGGGCGTTGTTCCACTCACTAAAGTCTCAGTCATCATCGTCATGCGGCCACCCCTTCTCCGTCCCCTGTCAGGCTCTTATAACGTTCGGCGAAGAAGGCCTGAACGTTGGCGCATTGTGCTTCCGTATCCTGCAAACGATTGAAGTGGGCGCGAAACTCCCTGGCGCCCGGCAGGGTTGCGAGATACCAGCCCACATGCTTTCGAGCGATCCGTACCCCCATCACGTCTCCATAGAAGGCGTGCAGGGCAGCCAGATGCTCTAGCAGAATGCGTTCCACCTCGATCAGCTCCGGCGTCGGAAGTTTTTCACCGGTACGCAGGAAATGGTCGATCTCGCGAAAAATCCATGGCCGCCCCTGGGCAGCCCGTCCAACCAGCAATCCATCGGCACCCGTCGCGTCCAGCACGTAGCGGGCCTTCTCTGGAGAATCGATATCGCCATTGGCAAAAACCGGCATCGACACCGCCTGCTTGATCGCGGCGATGGTGTCGTATTCGGCAAAGCCGGTGTACAGGTCGGCACGGGTGCGGCCATGGACCGCCAACGCCGTGATGCCTGCCTGCTCGGCGATCTTCGCCACCGTCACACCATTCTTGTTGTCCCGGTCCCAGCCGGTGCGGATCTTCAGGGTGACCGGCACATCGACTGCGGCCACCACGGCCTGCAGGATCTCGGTCACCAATGCCTCATCCTTCAACAGGGCGGAACCGGCGGCCTTGTTGCAGACCTTTTTCGCCGGACAACCCATGTTGATATCAATAATCTGCGCGCCCATCTCCACGTTGGCCCGGGCCGCTTGCGCCAGCATCTGTGCATCACCACCGGCGATCTGTACCGAGCGTGGCTCGGGATCACCTTCGTGGATCATGCGCATGCGCGACTTGCGGGTGTTCCACAAACTCATGTCGCTGGTGACCATTTCCGAGACTACTAGTCCTGCGCCCAGTCGCTTGCACAGCTGACGAAAGGGCTGGTCTGTGACACCCGCCATCGGGGCGAGGATCAAGCCGTTGTGCAATGTGTATGGACCGATGCGTACCGCCGACATAGGACTTCCCTGTTGTGGGGCCGGATCATGAGAGTTCGAAAAAGGGTTGGCATGATACCCGCTCTCGATGACCGGATAAAGGCTGAATTGAACAAAATCTGAACAGTTATTCCGTTATCGCCAGCGGTTTGGTATCAGCGGTATCTGTCAGAAATGTGCCGTCAAACCCGCAGCACTGCACCGTTTCACTCGGGCGAGTGGAAGCTCAGGCTGTAATTAACGGCTTTTGTACCTGGATCGAGAATGTCCAGGGCGATGTGGATCGGCGTCTGTGGAGGCATTTCTGCCATCCCTTCGAGGTCGCCGCTCAGGTACTCGCCGGGCTTGAAGCGACGACTGGCGATCAGGTGACCGTTAAGGTCGGCAAATCGCAGCTCCAGGAGGGGGAAGGGCTGGGAGAACGGGGCGCGGTTGTAGATGATCGCATCGACCACCAGAGCGCCATTGAATTCCGGATGGCTGCGCACCACCAGGTTGCTGCTCTTGATTTTTGCGATGTCGACCTTGGACGGCACCGTGCAGCCGATCTGCGGGCAGAGCTGCTGAAACCAGGGGCGATACTGATCCTGGCGGGCCAGTTCATCGAAGTGGTAGGCGATGTATTGGCCGACGAGCGCGCCAGCGCCGACCAGAATCAGCAGCAGCCAGAGAAGGCGTCGGCCCCAGGGTGAGCGGCGTTTCTGCCAGTCGAGTTGCAACGGGTCGTCAGTCAGGTCCTGCAGGACTTCGGCACGCATCACCGGTTCGCGGCGTTTGCGCAGGGGTTCGATGGACGGCAGGTTGTCGTCGAGCGGGTCGTCGGCTGCTGACAGCCGTTCGTGGTGCAGAGGTGCGTCGAGCGGGTCGTTCAGGCGCAGTTGCACAAGTTGCGGCGTTTCGTCGCGCTCCTCGTCCAGGTCCTCGGGTTCCAGGGACAGCGAGGGTTCGGTGCGCGAAGGCCTGGCCTCGAGGTCGGGCTCGATGTCCGGTTCCGGGGTGACCATGGCCTCGTTGGCGGTTTCGTCGCGTTCGGCGGGCGATTGGCTGAACAGGCTGTCGGACCAGGGTTCTTCGTCTGGTTCAACGCTATCGCGGCGGGCACTCAGGCTGTCTTCGCGGTGGCGACCGAATTCGGTGCTCGGCTGGATTTCCCGTTGTTCAAGGCGGGCGAGTTCGCCGTCCAGGTCCAGCGTATCCAGATCCAGTTCGGCGGCGCTCCACTGCTTTTGGCTGACAGCTCGCGGTTCTGGCTCCTGGGTCACGGCCGGGGCCACGGGTGTCACCGCTTCCTTGCCGGCCTGCTCCAACAACTGCTTGGCGGCGTTGAAGACCTGCAGGCACGATCCGCAGCGAACCACTCCGCGGGCCACGCTCAATTGAGCATGGCTGACACGGAAGCTGGTTTGGCAATGCGGGCACTGGGTGACGAAGCTATCGGTCATGCGACGATCCGGATTATGCAGGTGTCCATTCTAGCGCCGACGGCCGGTGATGCGCACCCAGCCATCACGATTGGCGATCGGATCCAGGTCGAAGTCCTGTGTGTAGGCGGCGGCGACTTCTTCGCCTTGTTCGGCGAGGATGCCCGACAGCGCCAGGCGACCACCCGGCTTGACCAGGCTCGACAGTTGCGGAGCCAGGGATACCAGCGGGCCGGCGAGAATATTGGCGACCAGCACGTCGGCCTGAACCTGCGGTAGATCTTCTGGCAGGTACAGCGGGAACAGGGCGTCATCGATGTTGTTGCGCCCGGCGTTGTCACGCGATGCTTCCAGCGCCTGCACGTCGATGTCGGTCCCCACCGCTTCCTTGGCGCCCAGCAGAAGGGCGGCAATGGCCAGGATCCCCGAACCGCAACCAAAGTCCAGCACGTTGCAGTCCTTCAGGTCCTGGCCGTCGAGCCACTCCAGGCACAGCGCGGTGGTCGGGTGGGTGCCGGTGCCGAAGGCCAGGCCCGGATCGAGCAGCAGGTTCACAGCGTCAGGTTCCGGGGCGGCGTGCCAGCTGGGCACGATCCACAGGCGCTGGCCGAAGCGCATTGGCTGGAAACCGTCCATCCAGCTGCGCTCCCAGTCCTGGTCTTCAATGACTTCGCTGTGATGTTCGGGTAGCGGGCTGCCTGTGAGCAGTTCGAGGTGGGCCAGCACGGCCGCGGCTTCGGTGCCGCCTTCGAACAGGGCCAGCAAATGCGTGTGCGACCACAGTGGCGTGGTGTTGAGTTCCGGCTCGAAGATCGGCTGGTCTTCGGCGTCCATGAAGGTCACCGACACGGCGCCCACTTCGAGGAACGCGTCTTCGTAGGTTTCGGCTTGTTCTGGGCTGATGGCGAGACGGACTTGCAGCCAAGGCATGGCGGGCACCTTTGAAAAATATTGATTGCAGCCTAGCGGCCTGCGAGAAGCGCGCAAGTTTACGCGAGCGCGCGGGGTTTGTGGGAGTGGCGTGGTTTCTGTAGGAGCGGGGCCAGATGGGCAAAAACAAAAAAGCCGCCCCGAGGGCGGCTTTGATGTGAACTGACTAAAAGCTTAGTGCTTTTCGCCAGCCAGCTTGTGTTCCAGGTAGTGGATGTTGATCCCACCCTTGCAGAAGCCTTCATCACGGACCAGATCACGGTGCAGCGGGATGTTGGTCTTGATCCCGTCGACCACGATTTCGTCCAGGGCATTGCGCATGCGCGCCATGGCCTCGTCACGTGTTGCGCCGTAGGTGATCAGCTTGCCGATCAACGAGTCGTAGTTCGGCGGAACGGCATAACCGCTGTACAGGTGCGAATCGACGCGAACGCCGTTGCCGCCTGGAGCGTGGAAATGCTTGACCGTGCCTGGGCTTGGCATGAAGGTTTTCGGGTCTTCGGCATTGATCCGGCATTCCAGCGCGTGACCGCGGATGACCACGTCATCCTGGGTGAACGACAGCTTGTTGCCGGCGGCGATGCTGAGCATCTCCTTGACGATGTCGATGCCGGTGACCATTTCCGAAACCGGGTGCTCTACCTGGACACGAGTGTTCATCTCGATGAAGTAGAAACGACCGTTTTCGTACAGGAACTCGAAAGTGCCAGCGCCACGGTAACCGATGTCGATGCACGCCTTGACGCAACGGGCGAAGACTTCCTGGCGAGCCTTCTCGTCGATGCCCGGTGCCGGCGCTTCTTCGAGAACTTTCTGGTGGCGGCGCTGCAGCGAGCAGTCACGGTCACCCAGGTGAATCGCGTTCCCCTGGCCATCGGACAGGACCTGAACTTCCACGTGACGCGGGTTGGTCAGGAATTTTTCCAGGTAGACCATCGGGTTGCCGAACGCTGCGCCCGCTTCGGAGCGGGTCAGTTTCGCCGAGGAAATCAGGTCTTCTTCCTTGTGCACAACACGCATGCCGCGACCACCACCACCGCCAGCGGCTTTGATGATCACCGGGTAACCGACTTCGCGACCGATGCGCAGAGCGGTTTCTTCGTCTTCAGGCAGTGGGCCGTCGGAACCCGGAACGGTTGGAACACCAGCAGCGATCATGGCGTGCTTGGCCGAAACCTTGTCGCCCATCAGGCGGATGGTTTCGGCTTTCGGACCAATGAAGGCGAAGCCGGAGTTCTCGACCTGTTCGGCGAAATCAGCGTTTTCCGCAAGGAAGCCGTAGCCTGGGTGGATGGCGGTGGCGCCAGTCACTTCAGCGGCGGCGATGATTGCCGGAATGTGCAGGTAAGAGTGGGCGGCCGAGGCCGGACCGATGCAGACGGATTCGTCTGCCAGGCCCAGGTGCATCAGCTCTTTGTCGGCCTTGGAGTAAACGGCGACGGTCTTGATGCCCATCTCTTTGCAGGCGCGCAGAATCCGCAGTGCGATCTCACCGCGGTTGGCGATCAGAACTTTTTCCAACTTCGCAGTCATCAAAGTTTCTCCGCGGTTCAAACGATGGTGAACAGCGGTTGGTCGTACTCAACCGGCTGGCCGTCTTCGACGAGGATGGACTCGATTACACCGCTGGCTTCGGCTTCGATGTGGTTCATCATCTTCATGGCTTCGACGATGCACAGGGTGTCGCCTTTCTTCACGGTCTGGCCGACTTCAACGAAGGACGGTGAGGTCGGCGAAGATTTGCGATAGAAAGTACCGACCATCGGCGAACGGGCAACGGTGCCGTTCAGTACCGGTGCGGCAGCAGCAGCCGGGGCGGCAGCGGCAGCAGGAGCAGCGGCAGGCGCGGCAACCGGAGCCGGCATCGGCGCTGGAGCGTAGTACTGCTGGGCTGGAGTCTTGCTGTTACGGCTGATGCGTACGGACTCTTCGCCTTCCTTGATCTCGAGCTCGTCGATGCCGGACTCTTCCAGCAATTCGATCAGTTTCTTAACTTTACGGATATCCATGAATCATCAACTCCCAAGGGTCGGTCAGGGGCGTATAGCCTGTTGTTCAAGCTGCTCCAGGGCGGCCTCCAGGGCCAGTCGGTAACCGCTGGCGCCAAGGCCGCAGATCACTCCCACCGCTACGTCGGAGAAGTAAGAGTGATGGCGGAAAGGTTCGCGTTTGTGCACGTTGGACAAATGCACTTCGATGAATGGGATGCTCACCGCCAGCAGCGCGTCACGTAATGCGACACTTGTGTGTGTAAAAGCTGCTGGGTTGATCAGAATGAAGTCCACGCCTTCGCTGCGGGCCGCGTGGATCCGGTCGATCAACTCGTACTCGGCGTTGCTTTGAAGGTGCAGCAAATGATGGCCGGCGGCACGGGCGCGTTGTTCCAGGTCCTGGTTGATCTGGGCCAGGGTCGTGGCGCCATAGGTGCCCGGTTCGCGGGTGCCAAGCAGGTTCAGGTTGGGGCCGTGCAGCACCAGTAGGGTCGCCATCTGCTGTTCCTTGTTATCCGAATGCATGTGTCAGAACCCGGCGACTATGCCGCAAAGCCTTTATGACTGTCCAGTTCTATGCAATAGGCAGCACGATGGCCGATGATTGCGCGAGATATGTGACTGGGCGGTGAAATCCGGTCAGTTTGAGGATGTTTGTGTATTGGAGTTGGGGGAGGATAGCGGAGAGTTGTGGATTGCGCTGGGATGCAAGTGAAGGGGAGGCCAAACCGGCCTCATCGCGGGCTTGCTCGCGAAGGCGGCCGGTCAGTCAACACATGATTTGGATCAGACCCGAAACGCCTGAACCGCCGTATCCAACCGCCCACCCAGCACCAGCAAGTGCTCCCCTTGCTCGCGCCCTTCACCAATACGCAGCAGGTTGTCCCCGCCCAATTGGTGAATGCGCTCGCTGTGATCGCGAATTTCGCTAACCGCGCCACTTTGCTGCGCGGTGACATCGGCGATGCGGATCGCAGTGTCGGCGATGGTCTGGATCGCGCCGACGATTTTGTCCAGCGCACCATCGGCTGCCTGGGCCTGGCTGGCAGTGGCTTCGGCGTGTTCCACCTGGGCGCGCATGCCTTCCACCGACTCGCGCGCCGCACTCTGCAGGCCGGCGATCAGGGTCTGGATCTCGGCCGTGGCGCCCGCCGTGCGTTGCGCCAGTGAACGGACTTCTTCAGCCACAACCGCAAACCCTCGGCCCATTTCGCCGGCGCGGGCGGCTTCGATGGCGGCGTTCAGGGCGAGCAGGTTGGTCTGGTCGGCAATCGAACGGATCACCGTCAGTACGCCACCAATGGTCGCCGACTCCTCGGCCAGGTGCTCGATCATTTGTGCGTTGCCTTGTACTTCCTCGACCAGCGCATGCAGGCCGGTCAGGCTCAGGCCAATGACTTCCTGTCCGTGTTCCACTGCCAGCCCGGCATGGCGGCTGGCGTCGGCAGCCTGGCTGGCATCGCCAGCGACCTGTTGAATGGTCGCCTCCAGTTCACCGAGCGAGTCGCGAATCAACGCGGTATCGCCGGCCTGATGCTCGGCGCCGTTGTGCAGTTCGTTGCTCAATTCAGCGAGCGTCCGGCTGGTGCCCGAGACTTGTTCGGCGTTGAGGCGAATGGTGCCTACCAGGTCGGCGAGGTAGGCGCGCAGGCGGTTGAGCGAGGCCTGGATATCATGCAGCTCGCGGTTGGTCTTGCCCAGTTCGATGTCCCGGCTGAAGTCGCCCTCGGCCCAGGTCAGCAGCGCGGGCGCGAGATTGGTCAGGGTCCGGGCCAGGCGCCGTTGCAGCGTGTCGATCAGCAGCGCGATCAGCAGAATCAGGCCAATCATCACGCCTTGCATCAGTCGGACTTCACTCTGAATCTGTCCGTGCTGGGCGCGAACCACCGGTTCCAGCCCTGCGATCGCCTGCTGTACCTCAGCGATTTTCTGGTGCGTTGCGGCGCTCAGGTCGGTGCGCTTCTGGATCTGTTCGCGGGTGCGCTCAAGTTCGGCGGGGTAGCGAGTCAGCAGGCTATTAAGGTCGCGCTTGAGTCCGACGCCGGCATCCTCGGTTTCGGTTTTTTCGGTGTTTTCCAGGCCCATCATCGCGGCGAAATCGTCGGAACCCGATTCGTGGGTACTGGCAACGCCGAGCAGCGGCAAGGCGTTCAGCAGCTCCGCTTGTGTGCGGATGCTGGTGACTTCGCGTTCAACATCCGCCGCCAGTTCGCTGCGACCGCTGCTGACCAGCTTGTCCCGCGCCAGAGACAGTTTGCCCAGGTGCTGGGAAGCGGCCAGCAACGGTGTCAGATACGTCGCGTGACCGCTGGCGTACTGGCTGAGCTGATCGAGACTGGCTCCGAGTTCCCGTTCGGCTTGCAGCAGTAGGGCCTGAGGGTCGCCAGCGAGTTTCCCAGCGGCCAGCAGATCGGTTCTGCTGAATTCATCCAGGTTCTTAAGGCTGGGGCGCAAGGAGTCGGCCAAGGGCGGGGGCAACGCGCCCAGTTCCTTTTGCAGTGTTTCGATTGCCTGGCTGGCACCGCTCAGGCGCAGTGCGTCACCGCTGGCGAGGTAGTCCTCGACGTTGCGCGCGACTTCATTCTGAAACTGCTGGGACAGACCCAGGTAGCGCTCCATCAACAGATAAGGACGTTCCAGGGCTTTTTGCGACCACCACAGGGTGACGCCGAGGGCGACGCACACGGCGACTAAAAGGAGGGTATTGAAATTGGTCAGCAATTTGAGGCGCATCGCGGACTACCAACGGCAGAATGGTAAGTCCGTGAAGTTATTGCGATTGTGTTACATGGTTATGACGGATTCGGTCGATTCCGATGAAAAAGTGGCACTTTGCTTTGATGTCCGCGCCGCATGCACCCGATTGCGTCCGGCATGCTTGGCGCGATACAGGGCTTCGTCTGCCTGACTCGCCATCATCAGGCTGTCAGAGTCCTCGCAGAGTTCAACCACCCCGGCGCTGAACGTGCACCACAGGTCCTGGGGCTGGGCCGGGTAATGAATCTCGGCAAAGCGCTGACGGATCTCGTCGAGTACGTTGTGAGCCGCTTCGATATCGGTGTCGGGCATCACGATGGCGAACTCTTCGCCACCGTAACGACCGATGAAGTCGGTCTTGCGCAGGCGTTGCTTGAGAAACAGTGCCAGGCTCTTGATCACTCGGTCGCCCATAGGGTGGCCGTGGCTGTCGTTGACTCGTTTGAAGTGGTCGATGTCCAGCATCGCAAAGCTCAGTGGCTTGTTCTCGCGGCGAGAACGGAAGCTGCAGTCTTCGAGTAGTTGCAGAATGTGCGTGTGGTTGTACAGGCCAGTGAGGCTGTCACGCACCATTCGCGCCTTCAGGTTGCGGGCCCGGGCTGCGCGGTTGCGCACCGTGGTGATCAGGTGCCGGGGCTTGATCGGCTTGGTCAGGAAGTCATCGCCGCCCTCGCTCATGGCGTCGAGCTGTTTGTCCTGATCGTCCTCGGCGGACAGGTAAATGATCGGCACGCTGACATAACGGTCATTGTGGCGAATCACCTTGGCCAGTTCGGTGCCGGTGCAGGTCGGCATATACATGTCGAGGATGATCAGGTCCGGCTGGAAATCGGCCAGTTCGGCCATGGCCTGGATCGGATCGATCAGGGTGCGCGTGACGATCCCGGCGCTGTTGAGCAGGCGTTCGGTGTGCAACGCCTGGGCGCGGGAGTCGTCGATGACCAGCACTTTATAGGGCTCGTACTGCGCGACACAGGTCAGGACTTCGATTTTCTCCAGCAGGCTCGAGGCTTCGAGAGTGCCGGTCAGGAACTCCTGGCCACCGGCCCGCACGGCGGCCAGGCGGGTGGGAGTGTCGGTTTCGTGCAGGCTGAAAAACAGCAGCGGTAATGGCTCGTCCAGGCCGACCTGTGCCTCGGCGGCCAGTTTGAGGCCGATACCAGGGCCGCAGAAGTCCACGTCCATTACAATGGCGGCAGGCAGGCGTTCGACCATCGACGATCGGAACGAGGCCACGCTGTCGAGGGACTGGGCGCTGAGCCCGAAGAATTCCAGTTGTTTGGCCAGGCGCTCGGCACGCTCGTGATCCTGCAGCATCACGTAGATCGGCTTGCGCAGGGGCGGCAGGAAGGTCTGTTCGAGTTGATCGCCGTGACGCAGGCCGGTGCGTGACAGGCGCTGCATCAGGCGATTGAGGTCGGTGATCAGCCCGCTGCTCAAACGTCCGCGATTGGCGTCGACCGCTTCCAGGGACAAGCCGATGTTGCGTGCCAGTTGGGTATGTTCCGGTTGCTCGAAGCGCTCGGCGAAACGCAGCAGGCGCAGATTGGCCTCGCTCAATTCCGCCAGGTCGGCGATGGACCACTCACTGCGTTGCAGGCGCTGCCAGATCTCAAGAATTTGACGTGCCTGATGAATTACCCGCTGGGCAAAGTGATGCTTGAGGCGATCGCGGCTTGGGTCTTCTGGCTCGGTCATATCCTGACTACTAGGTAGGGTGCATGCTGAGGTCGACTGGTGGCTCTATGCTAGCACCTCTTTTCGCCGGGATGAGTGTCGTACGTCAATAATCTGCAACCAGACCGCATTCATTTTCTGACTTGGCGGTCTTCAAGTGCCTGTGCGTTGTTGGGTGCGACCCGTAAAACGGGTGCTGCGAGCATTTTCGGCCACGATTTTACGAAGGTCTGCGCGATCCTCGTTGCCGGGCAATTGTGTTTTTTCAGTGGTCTGGATCCTGTCGGGGATCGAGGCTGGCAGGGGTCAGGGATTCCCCTAGAGATCATCGTGACAAGCGCCAGCACCGAAACCAGCCTGCGCTACCCGGCGCCAGATCGATATTGCGTCCGGATAACTCGACGACAGGTGCCGGGCAAAGGCACGTTGTTGTATGGTTGTGGTCGAACCGTTGAACCCAAGTGATTGAAAGGACATCGCCATGCTGGACTGGAAGAACCGCGCGGGCAGCGCGCCTGAACGACCTGCTGAACCGAAATCGGCCACCCGCAGTTACGTTGGCGGCCTGCTGTTCAGTCGCGCGCTGGCCACGCTGATCGGTCTCTATCTGCTTGTGACCATTGCGCTGGGTTGGTACTGGAGCCAGGAGCCAGCATTGTTCCCGGTTCAACAGAATGCCCAGATCGCCGCCGAGAAAGAAGGCAAGCAGATGGTCATCGGGTATACCACCGTGGAAACCCTCAAGACCGTCGCCGATACCCTGCTGACCAAACCAGGTGGCTATATTTCCAACGACCGGTTCCCGCCGGGCCTGTGGATGGATAACACGCCGAGTTGGGAATATGGCGTGCTGGTCCAGGTCCGCGACCTGACGCGCGCCTTGCGTAAAGACTTCGCCCGCTCGCAATCGCAGTCGGCCGAAGACGCCGATCTGGCAAAAGCCGAACCGCGTTTCAACTTTGACAACAAAAGCTGGGTGCTGCCGTCCAGTGAGTCCGAGTACCAGGAAGGCATCAACTCCCTGAACCGCTATCAGGCGCGCCTGTCTGACCCGACGCAGAAAAACGCGCTGTTCTACGCTCGCGCCGACAACCTGAACAACTGGCTTGGCGATGTCGGTACCCGCCTGGGTTCGCTGTCGCAACGTCTGTCGGCCAGCGTCGGTCGGGTCAAGCTGAACACGGCGCTGAAGACCGAAGTCGTCGCACCGGGCGAAGTCCCGCAGGTTGACGAGGAAATTGTCGAGACTCCGTGGATGCAGATCGACAACGTGTTTTATGAAGCCCGCGGCCAGGCTTGGGCGCTGTCCCATCTGCTGCGCGCCATCGAAGTCGATTTCGCCGATGTGCTGGCGAAAAAGAACGCGACGGTCAGCGTGCGTCAGATCATTCGTGAGCTCGAGGCCTCGCAAGAGCCGGTGTGGAGCCCGATGATCCTCAACGGCAGCGGCTTCGGTGTGCTGGCCAACCACTCGTTGGTGATGGCCAATTACATTTCCCGTGCCAACGCCGCCGTGATCGATTTGCGTCAACTGCTCAATCAGGGCTGAGTCATGGTCGATAACGTGAGGGAGGCCGCCCATCGCGCGGCTTCCGATGCCGAACAGATTGCCTGGGTCGATGAGCAGGACAACCTGATCGGCTCCCTGGTGCGCTCCGACCTGCGCGAGCGCGGGCTGATCGGGCGCGGCACGTACATCATGCTGTTCAATACCGCCGGTGAGCTGTGCGTACACCGGCGTACCCTGAGCAAGGCGATTTATCCAGGTTACTGGGACGTCGCGGCGGGAGGCATGGTGCTCGCCACTGAAACCTACGCCGAGTCGGCTGCCCGGGAGCTGGAGGAAGAGTTGGGGGTGAGCGGCGTGGAACTGACAGCCCACGATCATTTCTTTTTCGAGGACACGGATAACCGGCTCTGGTGTTCGGCATTTTCCGCCGTGTGGGACGGGCCCCTGGTCCTGCAACCGGAGGAGGTGCTGGAAGCGCGTTTTATCCCGGTTGAGCAGGTCATGCAGGAAATCCAGCAAAAGCCCTATTGCCCGGACTCCCTGGCCGCCTTGAGGCGCTATCTGCGCACTCACGGTGGCGACGTCGCAAAGGAGGCATAAATTGGCGCCGATTGGCTCTTAGCAATCGGCGTTTTTGCCGTTACACTGCGCGACCTTTTCAAACTGTAACGTTTCACAGTACCTGTAAGGGCGAGCACGCTCGCGTGGGGTGTCAGGCTGTCAGCGTTATCGTTGACGACCATCGCGAGTAAACTCGCTCCTACAGGTTCGGTGTTGTCTCTGTAGGAGCGAGCATGCTCGCGATGGTGGACCAGACGCCGTGGGGTGTCAGGCTGTCAGCGTTGACGACCATCGCGAGTAAACTCGCTCCTACAGGTACGGTGTTGTCTCTGTAGGAGCGAGCATGCTCGCGATGGTGGACCAGGCGCCGTGGGGTGTCAGGCTGTCAGCGTTATCGTTGACGATTATCGCGAGTAAACTCGCTCCTACAGGTACGGTGTTGTCTCTGTAGGAGCGAGCATGCTCGCGATGGTGGACCAGGCGCCGTGGGGTGTCAGGTTGTCAGCGTTATCGTTGACGATTATGGCGAGTAAACTCGCTCCTACAGGGAGTCAAACGTTGCAGTAGCGCTGCCCCTGCCTGAGTGGGGCTTCGCGGTCGATAGCCTGCCCCAGGCTGCGACCAGTCTTTGTCCTCCCATAGAGGATTGCCGGTGGCCAAAAAAGCCGCATCCTTCGCCGCCCTTGGTGGCTTGGTATTTTCCACAGACGCAGGTCGTCATTGCCCGGAATGCAGTAAACCGGTGGACGCCTGCATCTGCAAACAAACCGTTATCCCGGCCGGCGACGGCATCGCGCGCGTGCGTCGCGAGAGCAAGGGCCGTGGTGGCAAGACGGTGACGACCATCACCGGCGTGCCGTTGGCCGAAGATGCGCTCAAGGAACTGGCGACCACGTTGAAAAAACGTTGTGGCACCGGCGGGGCGTTGAAAGACGGCATCATTGAAATCCAGGGCGATCATGTCGAGCTGCTGCTGGGTGAACTGATCAAGCTCGGTTTCAAAGCGAAGAAGTCCGGCGGCTAGCAGCCTCTGTGAAGATCATCGGTGGCTTGACCCCGTCCTGAAACCTTCGGACCCGGTGTCGCCACCATGCTTTTCACAGAGCCTGTTCCTGACTGGCTTCTAAACTCGTTGCGGTCGACGAGGTCTACCCCTTCGTTGACGAACCGTCATTTTCATTCTTTAGACTGCGCCGGCCTGAATCCAGGTGACGCTCCATGACTTCTTTATAGGGGACTTCAATGTCCGTACGACGCACACGCAAAGACGATGGCAGCCAATGGACAGTTGCGGACAGCCGCAGTGTTTACGGGATTCGCCATTGGGGGGCCGGATATTTCGCGATCAATGATGCCGGTCGCGTCGAGGTTCGTCCGAACGGCCCACAAAGTTCGCCTATCGACCTGTTCGAGCAAGTCGATCAGCTGCGCCAGAGCGGCCTGTCCTTGCCGTTGCTGGTGCGTTTTCCCGATATCCTGCAAGACCGCGTACGTCAGCTGACCGGCGCATTCGACGCCAACATCGCGCGCCTGGAATATCAGAGCAAGTACACCGCGCTGTACCCGATCAAGGTCAACCAGCAGGAAGCAGTGATCGAAAACATCATCGCCACGCAAAACGTGTCGATCGGCCTGGAAGCCGGCTCCAAGCCAGAGCTGCTGGCCGTACTGGCCCTGGCGCCCAAAGGTGGCACCATCGTCTGCAACGGCTACAAGGACCGTGAGTTCATTCGCCTCGCGCTGATGGGCCAGAAGCTTGGCCACAACGTGTTCATCGTGATCGAGAAAGAGTCCGAAGTGGGGCTGGTGATCGAAGAGGCTGCCTCGCTGAAGGTCAAGCCACAGGTTGGCCTGCGCGTGCGCCTGTCGTCCCTGGCTTCGTCGAAGTGGGCCGACACCGGCGGCGAAAAATCCAAGTTTGGCCTGTCGGCGGCGCAACTGCTGTCGGTGGTCGAGCGTTTCCGCGCGGCGGGCCTGGATCAGGGCATTCGCCTGCTGCACTTCCACATGGGGTCGCAGATCGCCAACCTGGCGGACTACCAGCACGGCTTCAAGGAAGCGATCCGCTACTACGGGGAACTGCGCAACCTCGGCCTTCCGGTGGATCACATCGACGTGGGCGGCGGTCTTGGCGTTGACTACGACGGCACCCATTCGCGCAACGCCAGCTCGATCAACTACGACATGGACGATTACGCCGGTGTCGTGGTCGGCATGCTCAAGGAATTCTGCGATGCGCAGAGCCTGCCGCACCCTAACATTTTCTCCGAGAGCGGCCGTTCCCTGACCGCACACCACGCCATGCTGGTGGTGCAGGTCACCGACGTCGAGAAACACAACGACGACGTGCCGCAGATCGAGAACAAGGAAGCACTGCCGGAAACCGTGCAGTGGCTGGTCGATCTGCTCGGCCCGACCGACATCGAAATGGTCACCGAAACCTACTGGCGCGCCACGCACTACATGAGCGATGTGGCTTCCCAGTACGCGGACGGCAAAATGACGCTGGCGGAAAAGGCCCTGGCCGAGCAATGCTACTTCGCCGTGTGCCGTCGCTTGCACAACTCCCTGAAGGCGCGCCAGCGCTCCCACCGTCAGGTGCTGGACGAACTCAACGACAAGCTCGCCGACAAGTACATCTGCAACTTCTCGGTTTTCCAGAGCCTGCCGGATACCTGGGCCATCGGGCAGGTCCTGCCGATCCTGCCGCTGCATCGCCTGGACGAAGAGCCGTTGCGCCGCGCGGTGTTGCAGGACCTGACGTGTGACTCGGACGGCAAGATCAAGCAGTACGTCGACGAACAGAGCATCGAAACCAGCCTGCCGGTGCATGCGCTCAAGGATGGTGAAGACTACCTGCTGGGGATCTTCCTGGTCGGTGCCTACCAGGAAATCCTTGGTGACATGCACAATCTATTCGGTGACACCGATTCGGTGAACATCTATCAGAACGCCGACGGCAGCGTGTATCACGCGGGTATCGAAACCCACGACACCATCGAAGACATGCTGCGTTACGTGCACTTGTCGCCGGAAGAGTTGATGACTCACTACCGCGACAAATGCGCCAGTGCTCGCATCTCGGCCGCCGAGCGTACCCAGTTCCTCGACGCCCTGCGTCTGGGCCTGACCCGTTCGTCTTATCTGTCTTCCTGACGTCAGCCGCTGCCCCCACCGGGTTGTCTGAAAACTAACTGCGCAATGCGGGAATTTCAGATGACCTGGGTGCGGCGTTTCCTGGTTTTTAGCCAAAGTGGTTCCCGCTTCCGGCTCTCAAAGTTATCTGGTCTTCTTTTCTCGTAGGCCATTTCCTAAGTTGTACTTCAGCTCTCTACTCGGCCATGTCTCTCGGCGAGAATTCCCGGCTTCCCTTCCTGTAGAGAATCGCCGATGTTCGATCCAGTCAACGAACAGTCATTTCGTCTGGATGTAGCCGGTCTGCCTGCGCCTTTTGAAGTCCTGGCCTTTATCGGTAGAGAAGCGATCAGCGAACCCTTTGCGTTTGACGTTGACCTGCTGATCGAAGATCCGACGCTCGACTTGGCGAGCTTGCTCTACCGAACAGCCGTCCTGCACTTCGGTTCCCCGGGCAGTGCGCTGCATGGCCAGTTGCATGAACTGGTCCAGCGCGACCATGGCCAGAGCGCCAGGCTTTGTCAGATACGCCTGGGGCCGAAGCTCACGTGTCTGGCCCAGCGTTTCAGCCAACGGATCTTCAATGGGCTGTCGGTGCCTGACATCCTGGACCGGGTACTCAGGGAGCATGGCATCGTCGGCAAGGATCGCCGCTTTGAGTTGCAAGGCGATCACCTGCCTCGGGATTTCTGCACGCAATATCGAGAGTCGGATTTGCAGTTTCTACAGCGCCTGTGTGCCCAGGAGGGGGTGCATTACCACTTTGAACATCAGCCGCACGGCCACTGCCTGGTGTTCGGCGACGGCTTCGGGCATTTCCGCTCTTGCACCCAGGCGTCATTCCAGGTCGGGGGCGAGCAACCAGGCGTGCGGCAATTCCAGCTCCAGGCCGGCCAGCACAGGGCGTCGGGGGCCGAAGGTCGTACCGACCTGCCGGATTTGCGCAGCGGACACTCGATGCCGCTGGTCGGCCATCCGGTCGCTGAGTGGAATCAGCCCTGGCTGCTCACGCATGTCGAACATCACGGCAGTCAGGATCCTTATGAACCCTACACCAACAAGATCCGCGCCATTCCCTGGCAAGCGCCCGTCATGGCGTCTCAGGGGCCTGCCCAACCGCGCATGCACAGCCTGCAACGGGCCTGGGTGGTCGATGTCGATGAACTGCGGCCCGACCCTTCCCGGCCGGTGGCCGTCCAGTTTGACTGGCTCTATCAGGGCGAAGGTGCGAGCCCCAGTCATTGCTGGCTGCCGCTGGCCGGTGAACTGCAAGGTGCGCAGACGTTGAGTGAGGGTACTGAGGTGGTGGTGAGCTTCATTGAGGGCGATCCGGATCAGCCGATGATCTGTGGTTTTCTTCCGCCACCGGAGACGGTTGAAGCACTCCAGGTGTCCGCTGTGCCGGTCGAGGGCCAGGCCGGGGCGGGGATGCTGGAGTTGCTGCGCTCGGGCGAGCCTCTGGTGTTGCTATGTCTTTTGCCGGGTGGTGGAAGTTTCAGTCATTGCGCCGAGGCGTTGTGCACCTGTCGGGTATTGCTGCGCTCTGGTCAGAGCGGTGCGGCATGATCGGCGTGACTGCGCAATGGCTGCTGCTGGATGTCCCGAGTGTCCCGCGAACACGGGCGTTGCTGCAAAAGCCGTTTCACCGGGCCCAGTGGTTCTGGTTGTTCGAAGACACGCACTGGCATGCACTGCGCGAAGACGGGCCGGCGTTGATCGACCTTCGAGAGTGCCCGGCCCTGGCACAGGCCTGCTACAGCCAGGCACAAGTTTGTCGAGGCTTGCTGATTGCCAGTGAGGCGCCAGCGTCTCGGCTGCTGGAACATCTGCGTCGCATGCTCACGGTCACCCTGGGCGTGCACCGTGCCCTGTTGAGTTATTACAACCCAAACACAGCCAGCTATTTTTTCGATGCCTGTGATGCCGGTGAGCTGAGCCGTTGGTTGGGTCCCATCAACCAGTTGCACTGGTTCGGCGGCACCTGGGCCGATCGCGCAGTGGGCTGCCAGGGGTGGCAGCAACTGCTCAATCCTGCACTTGCCGTACGCCCTCTGGCCGTTGAAGAAAGCCTTAGTCCCCTTCAGCGCGAAAAGCTGCAGACCTGCCTGCTGGAACAGCACGCCTGGCACTGGAGTCAATCCACCGGGACCGATTACCCGCGCTTGTGGGCCTATCTGCAGGAAGGCCTGACCCTGGGTTTCAGCGATCGGCCGGTGCTCGACGGCTGGTTATGGCTGCGCCTGCAATACCCCGAGGCTTCGCCGGTGCTGCCCTTGTCGGGGCGCACGCAACAGGAGCGCCTGGACAGCTTGAGCCAGTATTGGCAGAACGATCAGGCTCAATGAGTTCGCTCGGCAAACCAGCGATCCTGCTGGCGCAACGACCAGGCAATAGCGCCCAGGGTCAGGCTGCGCAGCACCATGAACAGCAGGAACGATATCCACAGGCCGTGGTTGCCCAGGTCGCGAAGTCCCCAGGCCAAAGGCAGGGTCAGCAACACCGCCAGAACCATGCCGTTGCGCATTTCCCGGGCGCGGGTGGCGCCGATGAACAGGCCGTCGAGGATGTAGCTCCAGACGGCGATCAACGGCAGGGCGGCCAGATAGGGCAGGTAGATGAAGGCGGTGTCTCGCACACTCTGGATATCGGTCTGCATCTCGATGAACAGGTGCCCGGCGACGACAAACAACGTGGCAAATCCCACGCTTGCCAGCAACGACCAGCCGCAGGCGACGACCAGCGAACGGCGCAAGGCATCGCGGTCGCGGGCGCCGATGGCGTGTCCGCATAACGCTTCCACGGCATGGGCCAGGCCATCGAGCGCGTGTGCGGTCAGCAGCAGGCCATTGAGCAGCAGGGCGTTGGCGGCCACGGTGGAGTCACCCAGTCGCGTGCCTTGCACGGTGATCAGAATGAACACCGATTGCAGCAGCAGGCTGCGGATAAAGATGTCACGGTTGACCGTCAGCAACGGCCGCCAACTCTGCCATAGCGCCAGGGCGGCCCAGGCGATCTGGCCCGGGTAGGCACGCAGGGCCTTGCGGGTCAGCAGCAGGCCGATCAGCGCACCGGTCCACTCGGCAATCACCGAGGCCCGGGCGGAACCGGCCACGCCCCAATCCAGTCCGAGGACAAACCACAGATTCAGCGCAATGTTGACCAGGTTGGTGCTCAGCAGGATCGCCAGCGGCGCACGGGCGTTCTGGGTGCCGAGAAACCAGCCGACCAATGCATAACTGGCGAGTGCCGCCGGCAGACCGAACAGGCGGGTGTGGAAAAACTCCCGGGTCATGTGGTCCAGTTCCGCTGTCGGCTGCATGTAATGCAGCGCGATACCACTCAATGGCACACCCAGCGCACCCAATGCCAGGGCCAGACCCATGGCCAGCAACAGGCCCTGCAACAGAATCTGCCGCAGCGCCGCGCCATCTGCCCGGCCGGCGGCCTGGGCGGCAAAGCCGGTGGAGCCCATGCGCAGGAAGCTCATGGCCCAGGCCAGAAAACTGTAAAGGCTGGCGCCGACCGCGACTGCACCCAGTTGGTGGGCGTGGGGCAGGTGGCCGATGACCGTGCTGTCGACCAGTGCCACCAGGGGCACGGAAATGTTCGAGAGAATCATGGGGGCGGCGAGCGCCCAGACCCTACGATGGGTGGGACGGTCGCGCCAGTCGGCGGTCAGGTTGGACATGCAGGCTCCTTGGGGGAGCCTGCATTGTAACGACAGTTCGGGCTGCTCGTGGCTAGTGGATGATCCAGCTCAACAGCCACAACCCCAACAGCAACCAGATGATCCCCATGATGATCGACGCGTTCATGAACGCCCGGATCGCCGACCACAAGAGCATCAAGCCCACGATCAGGGCAATGATGCTGACGATCGAGGTGTCCATGCCCAGGGTGCGGGACAAACCCTCGACGAAATTGCCGCCGGCATTGCTCAACAGATTGAACAGACCGCTGAGGGCGTCAACGATAAAGCGGATGACCGAACCGAGCGCCTGGCCCAGCCATTCGAAAAAGCTTTCTACCTGCATGTCGTGAACGTCCTGATGTCAGTGGTTGAGCCTTGGGCCACGGAGTACTGCGGCGAGTTCCGTAGCTGGATCGTTTTGAGTATGGCGCAAGAAACTTGCCTTCATGGGTTATCCCCCCGAAGCTATACGTCCTCAGGAGAGCCCGATGAACCTTGTTGAACTGACCGAACGCCTGCATGCCATCCGTGACCGCAACGATTGGCGGCAATTTCACAGCCCGAAAAACCTGGCCATGGCGGCGAGCGTGGAAATGGCCGAGCTGGTGGAAATCTTCCAGTGGCTGACCGAAGACCAGTCACGCCAGTTGCCTGCGGACAAACTCGTCCATGCCGGGCAGGAGGTCGGGGATATCGTGTTGTATCTTCTACTGCTGTGCAGCGAGCTGGGGCTGGACATGAACGAAGTGGTGCGCAGCAAGCTGGCCGACAGTGAGCGGAGGTTCAGCTGATGAGCGATCGTCATTTCGATCAACTGGCGACCCGCTTTGCCGAAAAAATCTACGGCGGGGCCAAGGGCGCAATTCGTCTGGCGGTGCTGCAGGCCGACTTGGCCGAAACCTTGCCCGACCGGCCGTTGCGGGTGCTGGACATCGGTGCCGGACTGGGGCACATGTCCTTGTGGCTGGCCCAGCGCGGGCACGACGTCACACTGGCGGAACCCGCCGAGCCCATGCTTGAAGGTGCCCGCCAACGGTTTGCCGAGGCAGGGCAGAGCGCAGCGTTCATTCAGGCGCCGTGGCAGGAGTTGCTCGGCCAGCTCACCGAACCCTACGACCTGGTGCTGTGTCACGCCGTGCTGGAATGGCTGGCCGAGCCTCATGCGATTTTGCCGGTGCTGCATCAGTTAACCCGCACGGACGGCTGGTTGTCCCTGGCCTTCTACAACCGTGATGCGCTGATCTACCGTAACCTGCTCAAGGGGCATTTCCGCAAAATGCGCAAGAACGACATGGCCGGAGAAAAGCAAAGCCTGACCCCGCAGCAACCTCTTGATCCGCGGGAATTGGCGGCGCAACTTGAAGGCCTCTGGCAGGTCGAAACACAGAGCGGGGTGCGGGTTTTCCACGACTATATGCCTGTGGAATTCCAGGCCCGTGCCGAACTGGTGGACTTGCTGGAAATGGAGTTGGCCCACCGACGTCACCCGAGCTTCGCCGGGCTTGGGCGTTACCTGCACTGGATTTGCCGGCCGATTTGATCGGAGCACAACATGATAAGTCGCTTGGGATTGCTGGTGATGTTCCTGGGCCTGGCTGCCTGCCAGGGCACCAATCCGTATGTGGCCAGTTCCAGGCCCTTGCCACCGGCACCACCGCAGGCAGCCACGACGTTCGACCGTAGTGCGTATCCGGCAGCGCCGCGCGATTATGGACGTTACCGCAGTTGGGCCTGGCTCAACGGGACGTTGCCGCCAGGCACGGCGTGGGCGGACTCCGCACAGGTGGCCGAAGCCGTGAGCAATGCCCTGGATCAACGTGGCTTGCGCCCGTTGCATGACAATCGTGCGGCGGACCTGTTCGTCAGCGCTAATCTGCACCTGGAAACCCGCTTGCGTCGGTATCGTGACGATTACGGCTACTACGGCGGCGGGTATGGTAGCTACAACCGCTATGGCAGCGGCTACGGCATGTACAACACGGTGCCAATCGTACGCACCTATTCCGAGCAGGTTGTGGTGGTGCAGGTCGATCTGTTCGATGCGCAAAGCGGTCAGCCAGTCTGGAGTTCCAGCGCTGAAACGAGTAGCAAGAGCAGTCAGAGCGCGCAGGCCGACGCCATCCGCGAAGCTGTGGAAAAAGCCATGTCGGCGTATCCTCCCAGTTAGCTTCTGCAATAATAAGAAGCGTTCCGCAGGTTCATGTCTTCAACCGGAGAATCATCATGTTCCGCCGTCTCGCTGTTCTGGCCGTGGCCGCACTCCTCAGTGCGTGCGCCGCCAATCAGGTCAACCATGACTTCGACGCCAGCCGCGATTTCGCGGCCTATCGCAGTTGGAGCTGGAAAGATCCCGTCCTGCAATATCGCCCTGACGATCCAAGAATCAAGAGCGACCTGACCGAGCAGCGCATCCGTGAGGCAGTGACCGACCAACTGGATCAGCGCGGTTTGCGCCCGGCGGCGGCTGGCAGCAAGGGCGATGTGCAGGTGCAAACCTACCTCATCGTCGAAGATCGCCAGCAACAGGTGACCACCAACTATGGCGGTACCTGGGGCAACCCATGGAACGGCTATTGGGGGGGGCCGATGTACAACGAGACGCGCAACATCACCTACAAAGTGGCGACCATCCAGATCGATATGCTCGACGGCAAGGACGGCAAACTGGTGTGGCGCGGCAGTGATGAACAGATCCTCAGCCGCACACCGAACCCGTCGGATCGCAGTACGGCGATACACGACACGGTCAAAAACATCCTCGCCAATTACCCGCCTCGTTAACGCGGCGCACCCACTACCCGTAGGAGCGAGCTTGCTCGCGATGGCGGTGTACCAGTCATTTGAACGTTGACTGATACACCGCCATCGCGAGCAAGCTCGCTCCTACGGGTTTTTCATTGTTCTGGGCGATCTGAGGATAATGACAGCCTTGCGCACGCGACGGACGGTGCTGCTGCGGTTGATGCGTATCCCGAGTGTCAGATCTGGCTGATGCAGATTGGCCATCACTCGCGCCAAAAGTCTGGCTTGTGACAAGTCAAAGGCTTACGGGCGTGTTCGGGCTGTCTGGACGAAAGCGTCAAGCAAGCGGTCGCTCACGCGAAGTGGGCAGGCGCGCACGTCGATTGATCCCTGTGGATCCAATCGCCGGGCGGTGTATGACAGAGGACACAAGTGCGTCTACTTTCAAAACAGTAGTTGTACAGCCAATGAAGGATTGTACAGAAGTGGTCAGCCCTGGCCTGGAAGGGAGTTGCCATTGAACAAGTCTGTGTCGCCCGTGAAAATCCTCGTAGTCGATGATCAACCGATGATTGTCGAGATGGTTTGTGAGTTTCTGGAGGACAGCGGCTATCGCTGTGTGCCTTGTGAGTCGAGCCAGGAGGCTGTCGAGCGCTTCACTGGAGACACGGAAGTCGGTCTGGTGCTTTGTGATTTGCACATGCCCGGCCTGGATGGCATCGAGTTGGTCCGGGAGCTGCAACGGTTATCCGGCAAGCATCGGGCATTCGAGGCGATCATGCTGACCGGGCGTGCGGAAAAGCAGGATGTGATCAAGGCCCTGCGGGTCGGAATTGCCGACTACTACCAGAAGCCGATCAACCTGGCGGAAATGCTCGAAGGGGTTCAGCGTCAGGAGATGGCCCTTCAAGAGCGGCAAAAGCATGTGCAACTGGGGCGGTTGAGCCAGAAGTTGCAGTACCTCTGCGCGTCGATCAACGACCTGTATCAGGATCTGGACAAGATCCGTCATGACTCGCCGATGCCACCGAGCAGCGACGTTCATCCCAGCGATGCCGATGGGGTAGAGGTCCCGGCGATTTTCAACCCGTTGTCACCCAGGCAACTGGAAGTGGCGCGGCTGGTTGGCAAGGGACAGACCAATTACCAGATCGCCTGCGAGTTGGGGATCACCGAAAACACCGTGAAATTGTACGTCTCACAGGTGTTGCGCCTGACGCACATGCATAACCGTACGCAACTCGCGTTGGCGTTGTCGCCGAACGTGTCTGCGGTTCGCCAGAAAGACACAACCCACTGACACCTGGCGCCAGTATCTGCAGGAGGAAGGGCTCCTGCAGAAAACAGGAACGGGGCGGTAGCCGTCACAGCTGATAACTGAAGCTGATGCTGTACCGTGGCTTGCGATTGAACGTATCCAGCGCCTTTTCCGACATCGGCTTGGCCGCTTCCAGCGCGATGTTGTAGTACTTCGCATCGCCAAATCGTACGCCCAGCGCCGCCGAGGACAGATCGTTGCCTTTGACCGGCAGCTCATTGAACCAGGTCCGGGCGCGGTCCAGCACCACATAAGGTTGCACAATCCTCACCCAGGTCGCGTCACGGTTGTAGCTGTAGTTCAGCTCGTAGGCCACGCCCCAGCCCTTGTCACCGGAAGCCTGGTCGTCGGGATAGCCTCGGCCGAAGTTCTGCCCGCCAAACACCGCACGTTCGCTCTCGGGCAAGGTGTTGTCGCTCCAATAGAGGGCGGCGGACACCACGCCCTGCCAATGCTCGAAAAACCGGTCGCTTTGCACCCCCGACAAGCGCACGCGGAAGAAGTCCAGGTCGAGGTCGGCGTTGTTGGTCTTCGCGCCCATGCTATCGATGCCCTGGTACAGCCCGCCGCTGAGAATCCGCAGTTGTGTCTGATCGGCCTTGCGCCAGTCGCTCTCGAAGGCCAGGGCACGAATATCACTGCGTTGCTCCAGGCTCAGCGGCAGGCCGACAACCTTGTAGCGTGTCTTGTCGTCGACCGCATACCACCGCGCACCGGCACTGAGCAGTTCGTTGGGACCGGCAGTCAGCGGGTGGCTGAAGCCGATGGAGTAGCGGTCATTTTCCCGGTTGGGTTTGAGCTCGATGCCGTTATCCAACTGCACGTTGGTGCCGAGGTCGGCGCGATAACGCGAGGCCGATAACGCCAGTTGCGTGCCCTCGGCATTAAGGAACTGGTTGTAGTCGACGCGGTAGTAATGCTCGTGGTCAGCACCCGGTGGGAATAATCCACTGAGACTCAGTTGTTCACCCATGGCAGTGTGCGAGTTGCTGCTGATGCCGAGCAACGCCTGGGTGCCGTTACGGTTGTCTTCGGTGGCGTTGAGGCTGCTTGTGAACGATTTACGGCTGGCCTGGACAAGCAGGTAAGCCCCGCCGTCGGTGGTTCCCGGCGGTGGCACCTGGGCCTGCATCGTCACGCCGGGAATGCGGCTCATCAGTGTGGTGTAGCGTTCAAAGGTCTTGCGCGTCAGGGGCCGTTGCGCCTGGAGTTTGGCCACCAGCTTCTCCAGCAGGCCCTTGACCCGCCCGACGTCGCCCGTCAGTTGGTAATCCTTGATGTAACCCTCCACCAGCACCACACGTGCCACGCCGTTATCGAAGCTTTGCTGAGGCAGAAAGGCGTAAGACAACAAATAGCCGTCCTGTTGATAGCGGCGGGTGATGCTGCGCGTGGCTTCGATCAGGTCGGCGACACTGCTTTCCCGGCCAAGCAACGGCTGGTACAACGCGGCCAGCTCGCTGAGTGGATAAATCGTCCCGCCTTCGATCTGCAGGGTTTTGATTGTGACCTTGGTGCTCATCAGCAGTGGCTGGGCCTGGGCCGCACCGGGATCCGGCACCTGCAAGGGGGCAGCGGTCGGACGGTAGGCATCGGCCGGCAGGTTGGGAACGGGAAGGTTGCGGATTGTGTCGTTGCTGTTGAGGAAGCCGGGAAGTGTGTCTGCGAGGGCGCAGGTACCGAGGCTGAGTAGAAGCAGTGACGCGGCTACGCGCATAAAACGTTCCCTGTTCAATCGTTCCAAATAGTGCGGGAAAGCGGCGCAAGGCATCGGTGACGTCTTGCGCCGCTGACGGCAGCTAACGTGATGGGTTGTTCAGCAGGTTACCCAGGCCACCCCCTGCAGTACCGCCATTGACCAGCCCGCCCGCAGCGGTGACGGTATTGCCCAACGAGGTCACGGTGTTGCCGAGCGACGTGCCGACCGGATTGGAATTGCTGGCGACAATAGCCCCGCCGAGGTTCGCGACTGCACCACCCGCCTGGCTGGTGAGGCCGGCGACCGGGGCGCCTATGCCCGTGGCCGCGCCCACATTTTGCGTGACCCCGCTGACGGTTCCGACCACCGGACCAAGCGCGGTGCCGAGGTTGCTGCCCACCGTGGCCAATGGTGCGGTAGGTCCGGTGTTGGCAATACCCGAACCGCCCAATGCGCCGCCCACGCTGGCGACGAGATTGCCGCCTGCGACCGCGTTGTTGGCGGCGGCATTGATCACCCCGTTGCCGCCGTTCAGGCCTTGGCCGAGATTGACCACTGCGCCGCCCACGGTTTCAAGCAGCCCATTACCACCCGTTCCCGAGCCCGTTCCATTGGATACCAGGCCGCCGGACTTGCCGACCGCGGTCCCGGTATTGCTCAAGGCATTCCCGAGGGTGTTGGTCACCGCGTTGCCGCCACCGGCATCGGTTACGCGATCTCCCACACCGTTGACGGTGTCGCCGACTTGCTTGATTGCACCTTTGAGCGGATCACCCAGACCCGTGGCATCACCGACGTTTTGGGTGGTGTTTTCCACCAGGGCGATGACCGGAACGAGTGCGTCGCCGGTTTCCCGGGTCACCGACCCCAGCGGACCGCTGGTGGTGACGGTGCTCAAGGTGTCGCCGAGCATGGTGACCTTCTGGCCGACGCCATCGAGCACCGGTGCGACCCGAGTCACCACGCCACCCGCTACCGGAATGCTGCTGGTAGCGGTGGCCAGTTTGCCGCTGACATCGGAAACGCCATTACCCACATCCTGCACTACACCGCCCACGGCGGAAGCGGTGACACCCAGCCCGTTCGGATCGGTGCCCAGTTTACCCACGCCATTGGCCACGCCATCACCCAGCGTGGTCACCACATTGCCGGCCGTGTTGGCGACGCTTTGCACCACACCGCCGGCTACCGGAACCGAACTCAGCGAGTCGCCGATCTGTCCTACGCCATCGCCAAGGCCACTGACCGTGGTGCCGACATCCTGAACCAGCGTGGTGGTCACCAGCGGCGCACCGGCCGACGGGGGCGTTCCGCCCGAACCGCCTGATCCGCCTCCCGAACTCCCGCCTGAACCATCCCCTGTACCGCCACCACCTGCCCCGGCACTGGCCGAGCTATCAGGTGAACTGCTGCCGGAACTGCTGTGATGACCGCCACCGCCACTGCTGCAACCGCCAAGGCCCAACGAAAGGATGAGCGTCAGGGCTGTTGCCGATTTACACCATGCTGGATTTTTCATGAAGAGATTCCTTGCATCTGTAACAACGTCGTGGGGTCGATAGCTCACCGTTCGTGTGGGCGGCGAAGCCTTCGTCCGTTGTTTACATGAAAGTCGCAAGGTCTCGGGTGCGCCATTCTCCAATTGGTATTAACACCTTGGATACTGGCCTGTTGATACAGGTTTGCTGGCCGCTCGTTCCATCGCGGACGAGCGATAATCACGTCAGGCGATCGGCTGCCAACGGCCGGCCATGTGTTCAAGATCCCCAGTACCCAGCAACTGGAACTCGCCACTGGAACCTCCCGCACTGGCGAGCAGGAACACATCGCCTGGCAGTCGCACCGGTTTGCGAAACTGCACGCCGATCTCGATGTTTGCCGCCGGCAAATGCTCCGCCAACGCGGCAAGCGTACGAGCCTTGAGCCACAACCCATGGGCGATCGCCTGGGGGAAGCCGAACAGTTTCGCGCTCGCGGCACTCAGGTGAATCGGGTTGTAGTCGCCGGACACCCTGGCGTACTGGCGACCAATGTCCGCCGGCGCTTTCCAGCGGGTCACCTCGCTTTGCACCCGTGTTGTCTGCAACTCATGTTCCACCGGCTCGCCTTCAAGTTTTACCCCGCGACACAGCATTTGGCTTTGCGCTTGCCACAGCGGCCCCAACTGGTCGTCGAGCGTCGTCACCAGGTCGAAGGTCGCCCCCTTGGCATGAGGTTGCAGGTTCTCCACGTGCACGCCGACCTGAACGTGACTCACGCCACCCAAAGGGCGAAAGACACGAATGCGATTGCTCAAATGAATCAGCCCCAGCAACGGAAAGGGAAACGCCTTGTCCGTGAGCAGTTGCATCTGCAATGCAAACGCCAGGATGTGTGGATACGTCGGTGGCAATAATCCACTGTCGGCAAAGCCGCAGACGCGGCGGTACTCGGCCAGTGCTTTGGCATCGACATCGACCCAGCAACGCAACCCGGTGCCTGGCAATGTGGTGCCCGTGATCTTGCGTCGCACGGCGGCCCGCGCATACAACCCCGGCAGGTTGGGTTCGCGGTCGAGTGTGTTCCAGTCGGTCATCATCGTTAAGCCCCCAGAACGCTTTGGCCGCAGACCCGCAATGCCTGTCCTGTGAACGCACCCGTGCCGGGCTGCGCCAGCCAGGCCACCGCCTCGGCCACGTCCTGCGGCAAGCCGCCCTGGCCCAGCGAGCTCATGCGCCGGCCCGCTTCGCGCAAGCCAAAGGGAATGTGCGCCGTCATCTGGGTTTCGATGAAGCCCGGCGCCACCGCGTTGATACTGATCCCACGCTCGTGCAGCAACGGTGCCCAGGCTTGCGCCAAACCGATCAAGCCGGCCTTGCTCGCTGCGTAGTTGGTCTGGCCGCGATTGCCGGCGATACCGCTGATCGAGGCCAGCAAAATCACCCGGCCGTTGTCTCGCAACGTGCCGCTGTCGAGCAGGGCCTTGGTCAGCACCTGAGGGGCATTGAGATTGACCGCGAGCACGGCGTCCCAGAACTCCGGAGTCATGTTGGCCAGGGTTTTATCCCGCGTGATACCGGCGTTGTGCACCACGATGTCGACCCCGTCAGGCAACTGTTCCATCAATTGCGCGGCGGCATCTTCGGCGCAGATATCCAGAGTAATGCTGCGTCCGCCAAGCCTCGAAGCCAGGGCTTCAAGATCGGTCCTGGCAGGGGGGACATCCAGGAGAATGACGTCGGCACCGTCTCGGGCCAGGGTTTCGGCAATCGAAGCTCCAATGCCCCGCGCCGCGCCCGTCACCAGAGCCTTGCGCCCCGCCAATGGCCGCGTCCAGTCGGTGACGGGGGTATCGCAGGCATTCAAGCGGATCACCTGGCCCGACACGAATGCACTCTTGGGCGAGAGGAAAAACCGCAGCGGGCCTTCCAGTTGATCCTCGGCGCCTTCGCCAACCTGAATCAACTGCAAGATGCCACCACTGCGAAGCTCCTTGGCCAGTGAACGGCTGAAGCCCTCAAGAGCCCGTTGTGCGCTGGCGGCAAACGGATCGCGCAGATCCTGCGGTGCGCGCCCGAGAATCACCAGATGAGCGCTGTGGTCGAGGTTCTTCATGATCGGCTGAAAGAACTCACGTAACTGCTTCAAGGCGTCGGTGTGCACCAGCTCAGTGGCATCGAACACCACCGCCTTGAGTTTCGGGCCGTGGCCGGGGATCCACGCCGTCGCCAACGAAGGCTCGGTGCCATAGCTGTAGATGGCATCGGTCAGGCGATTGGCGAAAGCACTGACCTTTTCCGCCAGTGGCCCGCCGCCGATCAGCAGTGCGCCCTCGACCGGCCGAAGCCGGCCAGCTTGCCAGCGCTCCAGCCGTACCGGCGACGGCAGACCCAGGGCCCCAACCAGTCGATGGCCGATGGACGAATTGGCAAAGTCGATATAGCGGTCAGACATGGAACGCGCTCCGGTAGCTGGGGTTCAAAGTGTGGACCACGAATGGCAATCGGTCGTTCGATTCCCGGGATAAGGCCTACGCTTGGACAGGATAGGCCGTTTCGCCCCAGGCATTTTCAGGGCGTTACGGGTCTGTCCAGGGGGATTCGGTTCTATGTCGAGATATTTCATCAGGAGCTTTTCATGACTCGTCGCGTCGCGATCATCGGTGGTAACCGCATTCCTTTCGCCCGTTCCAATGGGCCGTACGCCACTGCGAGTAATCAGTCGATGCTCACGGCGGCGCTTGAGGGCCTGATCGAACGGTTCAACCTGCACGGCCTGCGCATGGGCGAAGTGGTGGCCGGTGCGGTGCTCAAGCATTCGCGCGACTTCAACCTGACCCGCGAATGCGTGCTCGGCTCGCGGCTGTCGCCGACCACCCCGGCCTACGACATTCAGCAGGCGTGCGGCACTGGCCTGGAGGCGGCATTGCTGGTGGCCAACAAGATCGCGCTGGGCCAGATCGACTGCGGCATTGCCGGCGGGGTCGATACCACGTCCGACGCGCCCATTGGCATCAACGAGGGGCTGCGCCGGATCCTGTTGCAAGCCAATCGCGGCAAAACCACGGGCGACAAACTGAAAACGTTCCTGCAATTGCGTCCCGGCCATCTCATCCCCGAGTTTCCCCGCAATGGCGAGCCGCGCACCGGCCTTTCCATGGGCGAGCACTGTGAATTAATGGCGCAGACCTGGAGCATCCCGCGCGCCGAGCAGGATCAGCTTGCGCTGGAGAGCCATCACAAAATGGCCGCCGCCTATGCCGAAGGCTGGCATAACGACCTGATGACGCCATTTCTCGGTCTGACCCGCGACAATAACCTGCGCCCGGACCTGAGCCTGGAGAAACTGGCTTCACTCAAACCCGCCTTCGAGAAGAGCGCCAAGGGGACGCTGACGGCGGGCAACTCGACGCCGTTGACCGACGGTGCGTCGCTGGTGCTGCTGGGCAGTGAGGAGTGGGCCAGGGAACGAGGCTTGCCCATCCTGGCTTACCTGCGCGATGGCGAGGCCGGCGCGGTGGATTTTGTCAACGGCGCCGAAGGTTTGCTGATGGCGCCGGTGTACGCGGTGCCTCGTCTGCTCGCGCGCAATGGTCTGACGCTGCAGGACTTCGATTACTACGAAATCCATGAGGCGTTCGCTGCGCAGGTGCTCTGTACTCTGAAAGCCTGGGAAGATGCCGATTACTGCCAGACCCGCCTGGGCCTGGATGCACCACTGGGCTCCATCGACCGCAGCCGGCTCAACGTCAAGGGCAGCTCGCTGGCGGCGGGGCATCCGTTCGCGGCGACCGGTGGGCGGATTGTGGCGAACCTGGCGAAATTGCTCGATGCGGCCGGGAAGGGCAGGGGCCTGATTTCGATCTGTGCGGCGGGCGGGCAAGGCGTGACGGCGATCGTCGAACGTTGACGGGGCGATCTGTTAACACCAGATCCCACGCTGATCGGTGGTGTTGAACAGATAAGGCATTTGCCCTACTGTCCATGCACCACCTGCCCATCTACACAAGGCCCCTGAATGCCGTCCAACGGACAACTGACCCTGGAACGCACCATTCCAGTCCTCGGGGCTTTGCCACGCCCCCTCTACGCCCGGGTCGAAAGCCTCAACGCCGGTTCCTGGACTCCGTCCCATCGCCATGACTGGGTGCAATTCTCCTACGCCATCAGCGGCGTTCTCGGCGTGCACACCGTCGAGGGCAGTTACTTTGCGCCTCCGCAGTGGGGGATCTGGATTCCGGCGGATTTTGACCATCAGGTCGTGACGTCGATGCGCGCCGAGATGCGCAGCCTGTATGTGCGTCGCGAAGACTGCCTGTGGGCGCCGAAGCGGTGTCGGGTGCTGGAGGTGACGCCGTTGGCGCGGGAGTTGATCAAAAGCTTTTGCCAATTGCCTGTGGAGTATCCACAAGGGGACAGCCCACAGGCGCGGCTGGTGAGTGTGCTGCTGGATCAATTGGCCAGCCTGCCGGAAGTCGGTTTTTCATTGCCGTTGCCGCGCCATGAGCGTTTGCTGGGGCTGTGCAACGAGCTGATCGAAAGTCCCGAGCACAACGTGACGTTGCAGCAATGGGCGCTACGCTTGGGGACGTCGGAGAAAACCCTGACGCGCCTGTTCCAGCGCGAAACCGGCTTGAGCTTTCGCGGCTGGCGCCAGCGCATGCGATTGCTGTCGTCGTTGAGCCTGCTGGAGGAGGGCGCGAGTGTGACCGACACCGCGTTGGCCTGTGGGTATGACTCCACATCGGCGTTTATCGCGGCGTTCAAAGGGTTGTTCGGATTTACCCCAGGGGAGTTGTTCCGCCAGTAAACGCCAATCGTCGGAACGCCGCCCGGAGCCGGCTCGCTTGTATGTTTAGACTTGAAGGGGTGGGGTGGGACTACAGACTCGATTCTGACTCTGACCAGTACAGACCGTGGGAGACTTCTCCTCCCACCCCTTCTACCCAAAGCGCCGATAAGGAATTCATCGGTTAACCGACGATAGAGACAAGCCAGCGCAACGGTAGACCCCAACAAGCACCTAAACCCTAGCTCCGAGGATTTGTTATGACAATCCTTACTTCGCAAACGGTTGTCGGTATCGATGTCGCCAAGGCCGAGATCGTTGTCTACCGCGCTGATCAGCAAACCCTTGAATCCATTAAAAACGAGCGAGCAGCCCTCAAACGTTGGCTTAAAACGCTGCCAGCTCAAAGTGCCATAGCACTTGAAGCCACCAACATTTACCACTTGGACACGGTCGAGCTGGCTCACGAAATGGGCCACCAGGTCTACGTAGTGGATGCTTATCGTGTGAGCCATTACCGCCGTGGAGTCGGTCAAAGAGCCAAGAATGATCCCTGCGATGCACGCTTGCTGGCGCGTTACCTGGAGAGCGAACAAAGCAAATTGCGGATCTGGACCCCGCCGCCCAAAGCCTACAGCACACTGAAGAGCCTTCTTCACAGGCGGGCAACGCTGATCAAGAACCATACTGGGCTGATGTTGAGTTGGACCAGTGAACCTCTGTTGAAAAAGCTACAAACCGCTCAACAGAAGGCATTCAAGCAGGCAGATCAGGCTATCCAGAAACTGCTGCGCAAGGTCAGTAAGGAGGCAGGAATTGAGGAAAATATCGAGCGCTGCAAAGCCATAGAAGGCGTTGGAGAGCTAACTGCAACGGGGTTGGCGGCGACCTATATACGGGGAGATTTTGCGAACGGCGATGCATTCATCGCGTTTCTAGGGATGGACTTGGCGGTCGATGACTCCGGCAAGAAAAATGGGCTGCGATCCCTGACCAAAAAAGGGGATCCGGAGGTGCGTCGTTTGGCTTACAACGCGGCAATGGCGGCGTGTCGCTCGGCCAAATGGAAGCCGTTTTACGAGGCATATCTGGTCAGAGGCTTCTCGAAAACCCAGGCCTTGGTAGCTTTGGCCCGAAAGCTCTGCCGAGTGGCATTCGCCCTGATGAAAAATCAGAGCGAATACCTGTCAGCTTGAGAATTCAAACTTGTCGGGCAACATAGAATCTCCCACAGTGGACTTGTTACACCATCCTAATATGGGAGCGAGCCTGCTCGCGATAGGTAACCCCGGTTCAGATCAGGTCTTGAACCTGCGCACCAACCCATCCAGCTCACTGGACAGCCCTGCCAGGCTCTGGGAGTCGAGCCGCGCCGAGTTCGCCAGTTCCGCCACCAACTGCGCATCGCCATGAATCTGGCTGATGTGGCGGTTGATGTCTTCGGCCACCTGATGTTGCTCTTCTGCCGCCGTGGCGATTTGGGTGTTCATGTCGCGGATTACGTCCACCGACTCACGAATCTGCCCGAAGCTGCTACGCGCTTCGCCGATGCGGGTGACAGACTGCTGGGACACTTCCAGGCTCGCATGCATCTGTTGCGTCACTTCGCTGGTGCGCTTGGCGAGGTTGCCCAACAGGCCGTCGATTTCCGCCGTGGAGTCGGCGGTACGCTTGGCCAGCGCGCGCACTTCGTCGGCCACCACCGCAAAGCCGCGACCCTGCTCACCGGCCCGGGCCGCTTCGATGGCGGCGTTGAGGGCCAGCAGGTTGGTCTGTTCGGCAATCGAACGGATCGTCCCGAGAATCGACTGGATGTCGTTGCTGTCACGTTCCAGTTGTTGCATCGATTGCGCCGATTGTTCGATTTCCTGACTCAGGCGATCCACGCTATTGACCGCCGCGTCGATCTGCAACTGACCTTCATGGGCCTGGCGCTGGCCACTGTCGGCCGACTCGGCGGCCTGACTGCAAGAGCGTGCGACTTCGTTGGCGGTGGCGACCATTTCGTGGAACGCGGTGGAAACCATGTCCACGGCTTCACGCTGGCGCCCGGCCGCTTCGGCCATGTCGTGGGACACCTGCGTGGAGCTCTTGGAGGTGTCAAGGATCTTGCTCGCGGCGCCGCCAATGCTCTGGATCAGGTTGCGAATTGCCGCCAGGAACTGGTTGAACCAGTTGGCCAGTTGCGCGGTTTCATCGCGGCCACGGATTTGCAGGCTCCGGGTCAGGTCGCCTTCACCCTGGGCGATACCTTCCAGGCCACTGGCCACACTGCGGATCGGGCGTACGATAAGGCTGGCGAAACTGGCCCCGACTACGGCAAACAGCACGGCCAGCACGGCAGCGATGATGGCGATCAACCAGGTCAATTGGGTCGCGGAGCTCATCACTTCGCTTTGCTTGATCAGACCGATGAAGGTCCAGCCCAGTTGCTCGGACGGCCAGACATTGGCCATGTAGCGCTCGCCATTCAGCTCAACCTCGACCAGTCCTTTGCCAGCCTTGGCCAGTTGCGCGTAACCGTCGCCGAGGCTGCCCAAGGCCTTGAAGTTATGTTCTGGCTGCTTCGGGTCCACCAGCACGGTACCGTTGTTTTCCAGCAGCATCAGGTAACCGGTTTCACCCAGTTTGATCTGCTTGACGATCTCGGTGAGTTGCTTGAGCGATACGTCGATGTTGACCACGCCACCCTGGGCACCCAACTGGTTGGCCACGGCACGAACAGTACTCACCAGCACGGCGTCATCGCCTGCCCAGTAATAGGCCTCGGTGCGCACGGTCTTGCCCGGGTTGGCCATGGCCGTCTTGTACCAGGGGCGAATGCGCGGGTCGTAGTTGGACATTTTTGCGTCGCCCGGCCAGAACGCATAACCGCCACTGGACAGGCCGTAGGACACGTAGGCGTAAGCTGGATGGCTGGCGGCCAGCGCGGAAAACAGTTCAAACAGCTTGGTGTCGATTTCGGTATCGGGAATCTGGGCAGCATCAGCGCTGACGCGGCTTTTCACGCTGGCATCGGCATTTTTCACCAATGGCTGGTTCGCCAGGTACTCGACGTTCTGGCTGATACCGTCGAAAAACAACTGCATGGCGTTGGCGACCTGGCGAATCTCACGGCCACTGCCGTCGACGAAATCGTCCTTGGCGTCACCGCGAAGATTCAGCACCACCAGCGTGGCGACCAGTACCACGGGCAAGCAGGCGATGATTGCAAAAGCCCATGTCAACTTCTGTTTGATGTTCATCCGCGCTCCATATTTTCTTGTAACCCACGCAGTGCAGAGGACTCGCGGAATTATTGGCAGCCGTAAACGGTATTGTTGAACCCGATCCTGGGTGCGACGTCTTCTTTTAAGGAAGAGATCGTCGGACAATTCACTTTGTTACTGAAGACTTCGGCTGCTCGCGCGGGAAATTGAGGAATGATGGAAAAAATCCTACGAAAGGAGTCGCTGCGGTATGTCGAACTCTGTCGCCAATGCCCTCGCGCGCCTTCTTCAACGAGGGCAGCGGGCTCGGCTATGATCCTTGATGGTCTATGAACCTCAACGCAACTGGCCGGTTTTTTCGGCACATTGTGTGCATCTGCATCGTTCACAGGTCGGCAACCCCCTCCCGCCAATGAGTGGATTGCCGTATAACGAATGACTTTCGCGTGTTTGGTAATAAAGGACCCAGAATAAAAGCTGATGAAGACTCCAAAACGCATTGAACCCCTGATCGAGGACGGTCTGGTCGACGAGGTGCTGCGCCCACTGATGAGTGGTAAAGAAGCAGCTGTTTATGTAGTGCGCTGCGGCAATCAGTTGCGTTGCGCGAAGGTCTACAAGGAGGCGAACAAACGCAGTTTCCGCCAGGCGGCCGAGTATCAGGAAGGCCGCAAGGTCCGCAACAGTCGGCAGGCCCGAGCCATGGCCAAAGGCTCCAAGTTTGGCCGCAAGGAGACCGAAGACGCCTGGCAGAACGCCGAAGTGGCGGCGCTGTTCCGTCTGGCCAATGCCGGCGTGCGAGTGCCCAAGCCGTACGACTTCCTCGAAGGCGTGTTGCTGATGGAATTGGTGGCCGACGAATACGGCGATGCCGCGCCACGCTTGAACGATGTGGTGCTGGAACCGGACCAGGCACGTGAATATCACGCGTTCCTGATCTCCCAGATCGTGCTCATGCTGTGTACTGGCCTGGTGCACGGTGACCTGTCGGAGTTCAACGTGCTGCTGACGCCGACCGGTCCGGTGATCATTGACCTGCCGCAAGCGGTGGACGCTGCAGGTAACAATCACGCGTTCAGCATGCTGGAGCGGGATGTGGGCAACATGGCGTCCTACTTCGGGCGGTTTGCCCCGGAGCTGAAACAGACCCGTTACGCCAAGGAAATGTGGGCGTTGTACGAGGCTGGCACCTTGCAGCCGAGCAGTGTCCTGACCGGGGAGTTTGCCGATACGGAAGAACTGGCCGATGTTGGCGGGGTCATGCGTGAAATCGAAGCGGCGCGCCGTGAAGAAGAGCGCAAGCAGGCGGCCCGCGCGGCGGATGATGCGCCACCGAGCAAGGGGGGCGAGGAGCCACCACCGCCTTGGTTGCAGTGAGGGGTTGAATCAGGAAACCGGCTTCGGCCGGTTTTTTGTGGGCATGGTTTTGGTGGGGTGGTGTCTTTGAGGGCCTCATCGCGGGCAAGCCCGCTCCCACAGAGGATTTTCAGTGCTCATCAGATCACTGTAGGAGCGGGCTTGCCCGCGATGGCGGCCTCCCAGGCAATGAGCAACCTCAGGCACAACACCCCGAAGCCAGGTTCTTCAGGATCGGGCAATCGGGCCGGTGATCGCCCTGACAATGCTCTACCAAGTCCTGCAGGGTATCGCGCAACTGTCCCAGTTCGCGGATCTTCTGCTCCAGCTCCTCGATGTGCTGGCGCGCCAGCGCCTTCACGTCGGCACTGGCACGCTGGCGGTCCTGCCACAGGGCCAGCAGCTTGCCGACCTCCTCCAGGGAGAACCCCAGGTCCCGGGAGCGTTTGATAAACGCCAGGGTATGCAAGTCGTCATCGCCGTACAGCCGATAGCCACTGTCAGTGCGATGGGCCGCCTTGAGCAATCCGATGGACTCGTAGTAGCGGATCATCTTCGCGCTCAGGCCGCTTTGGCGGGCTGCTTGGCCGATGTTCATCGGATGTCCTCCAGGTCCTTGGGTGTCCAGGTTTTCAACAGTAGCGCATTGCTCACCACGCTGACGCTCGACAGCGCCATCGCCGCACCGGCCAGCACCGGGTTGAGAAAACCGAAAGCCGCCAGCGGGATACCGATCAGGTTATAGACGAAGGCCCAGAAGAGGTTCTGGCGAATTTTCGCGTAGGTCCTTCGGCTGATCTCCAGCGCGGCGGGCACCAGGCGTGGATCGCCGCGCATCAGGGTGATCCCGGCTGCGTGCATGGCCACGTCGGTGCCGCCCCCCATGGCGATGCCGATGTCGGCGGCGGCCAGGGCAGGGGCGTCGTTGATGCCGTCGCCGACCATGGCCACCACGGCGGTTTTCTTCAGTGCCGCGACGGTGGCGGCTTTATCGGCGGGGAGTACCTCGGCGTGGACATCCTCGATGCCCAGCGCTTCGGCCACCACCCTGGCGCTGCCGCGATTGTCACCGGTCAGCAAGTGACTGCTGATCTGGCGGCTGCGCAGCTGTTGCACCGTTTGCAACGCGCCAGGCTTGAGGGTGTCGCCAAACGCGAACAGGCCCAGCACATGTGGCTGTGGTGTTTGGGCGATGAGCCAGGACAGGGTGCGGCCTTCGGTTTCCCAAGCGGTGGCGGAGTCGGCGAGCGCTCCGGCGTCCAGCCCGCTTTCTTCAAGCAGGCGTCGATTGCCCAGCGCCAACCGCCGGCCCTCGAGGGTGCCCGCGATGCCACGGCCAGTCAGCGATTGGCTGTCGCTGACGTCTGCCACCTGCAAGCCGCGTTCGGCGCATTCGTCCAGTACTGCCTTGGCCAGTGGGTGTTCGCTGCCGCGTTGCAGGGCGCCGGCCATTTGCAGAAGGGCGGCTTCGTCACCGTCGAGGGCACTCAGGTGGGCGATGCGTGGCGCGCCCGACGTCAGCGTGCCGGTCTTGTCGAACACCACGGCGCTGACGGCGTGGGCACGCTCCAGGGCTTCGGCATCCTTGATCAGGATGCCGTGGCGCGCCGCCACGCCGGTGCCGGCCATGATCGCGGTTGGCGTGGCCAGCCCAAGGGCGCAGGGGCAGGCGATCACCAATACCGCGACGGCATTGATCAACGCGGTTTCCATCGGCGCCCCGTACAGCCACCAACCGATCAGGGTTGCCAGGGCGATCAGCAGGACTGTCGGCACGAATACCTGGCTGACTTTGTCCACCAGTTTCTGGATCGGCGCTTTCGCCGCCTGGGCGTCTTCCACCAGGCGGATGATCCGTGCCAATACGGTTTCAGCGCCCAGGGCCTGGGTGCGGACCAGCAATCGACCCTCGCCATTGATGGCGCCACCGGTGACCTTTTCGCCGGGCCGTTTTGGCACGGGCAGGCTCTCGCCGCTGATCAACGCTTCGTCGGCATGGCTCTGGCCATCAATCACTTCGCCGTCGACCGGGAAACGTTCTCCGGGTTTGACCAGCACCTGATCATTGAGGCGCAACGCGCTGATGGCGACCTCTTGCTCGCGCCCGTCGATCACCTGGATCGCCCTTTCGGGGCGTAGCGCTTCGAGGGCGCGGATGGCACTGGCGGTCTGGCGTTTGGCGCGGCTTTCCAGGTATTTGCCCAGCAGCACCAGCGCGATCACCACCGCCGACGCTTCAAAATACAGATGCGGCATGCGCCCGGCGGCCGTGGCCCATTCATAGAGACTCAGGCCGTAGCCGGCGCTGGTGCCGAGGGCGACCAGCAGGTCCATGTTACCCGCACCGGCCCGCAAGGCTTTCCACGCGGCCACATAAAAGCGTGCACCGAAGACGAATTGCACCGGCGTGGCGAGGGCAAATTGCACCCAGGCGGGGAGCATCCAGTGCACACCGAACGGTTGCAGCAGCATCGGCAGCACCAGTGGCAAGGCGAGGACTATGGCGAGGATCAGCGCCCAACGCTCCCGGCGCAGATGTTGCTGTTGCCTGTCGAGGGGCGGGTGCTCCAGGTCCCGGACGCTGGCGCTGTAACCGGCCTTGGTCACGGCGTCGATGAGGGTTTGAGACGTGACCTGTCCGAGCAATTCAAGGTGAGCGCGTTCGTTGGCCAGATTGACGCTGACGCTTTTGACCCCCGGGACTTTGCCCAGTGCCCGTTCAACCCGGCCAACGCAGGATGCGCAGGTCATGCCCTCGATGCTCAATTCCACGCTGTGCCGCGGCACGCTGTAGCCCGCTTGCGCCACTGCGTCGATCAAGGCTGGCAGGCTGTCGCGGGGCGCTTGCACGCGCGCCTGTTCGGTGGCCAGGTTGACGCTGACGGCCGAGGCGCCAATGACTTTGCTCAAGGCACGCTCGACACGCCCGGCGCAGCTGGCGCAGGTCATGCCGGCAATCGGCAGATCGAAAGTGGTGGATTCGGACATCGGTCGCGCTCCCTGTAGAAGATGCCTACAGGTTCAACCTTGCCATGCGGGCAAGGTCAAGCGCCATGTTCCAGATCAATTGAACGTGTCAGTAATCCAGAGCCGTTCGCTTGAGGTACATGCCTTCCTGGGTCATGGCGATCCGGTACTTCAACACGTCCCCGGCCTTGAGGGTGATGACCTGCGAACCCGGCGCCAGCATTCCCGGATTGCAACCCTGTGCCTGGCCTGGCAGCAGTTTCAGGCGCAGCGAGACATTACCCGGCGGCAGGTTGAACGAGATGCTCTGCTCCTGGAACAATCGGGCCGACAGTTGATCCTGCAGGTACACGCCGATTTCGCAACTGGTCGACACTTCCAGGCGCTCGCGGGAAATGATCAGGACACCGTAATCCTCACCGGCAGCGTTGGCCGATGGCATGGCGGCGAAAAGGCTGAGTAAGCCAAACAGGCTGAAAGCTGACCAGCGCATGGCTGAATCTCCACGGATCGAGTCATTGATGCGCGTAGCTTGGCCGAGCCAGACGCCGATTGCCAGCCCGGCAGCGAAATGCAGAACTTGACCTTGCCATGGTGGAAAGGTCGAGACTGTGCGCAACCTCACTTAACAGGAGTCATTGCATGCAAGTGTTCAACGTTCAAGGGATGTCTTGCGGCCATTGCGTCAAGGCCATCACCCAGGCGCTGCAAGCGGCGGATCCGGCGGCCAGCGTGCGGGTCGACCTGGCTGCAAAGGAAGTCGGTGTTGAAAGTGCTTTGACCGCGGAGCAGGTGATCGCCGCGATCAGTGAAGAAGGTTATGAGGTGAAAGTTGCCTGAAGTCATGTAACCGATGAATTTTGATCGTTAGCGAACTATCGGAATGTTCAAGGCGTCCTCGCGCGGCTAGACTGTGAGACCGCAGACCTCAGCCGCACTGGATGCCTGATGAACCTCCGTACCATTTTGATACTTGGCGCCCTGAGCGCTTTTGGGCCGCTCGCGATCGATTTCTACCTGCCCGCTTTCCCGGCCATGGCGCTGGCGTTCGGCACGGATGAACAGCACGTTCAGCTGACGCTGGCGGCCTACTTCCTCGGCCTGTCCATCGGCCAACTGGCATACGGCCCGGTCGCAGATCGTTTTGGTCGGCGTGTCCCGCTGCTGGTGGGCGTCGGCCTGTTCACGGTCGCGTCCCTGGCATGTGCCTTCGCACCGAATCTGGAATGGCTCATGGTGGCGCGCTTCGTCCAGGCGCTGGGTGGCTGCGCGGGGATGGTGATCTCCCGGGCGATCGTCAGTGACAAATGCGATGCAGTCGGAGCGGCCAAGGTCTTTTCCCAACTGATGCTGGTCATGGGCCTGGCGCCGATTCTCGCGCCGATGCTGGGCGGGTTACTGGTCAACACCACCGGCTGGCAGTCGATCTTCCTGGCGTTGACCGGCTTCAGTGCGTTGGCAGCTCTGGCGGTTGCACTTGGGTTGCCGGAAAGCATGCCCGAGCATCTGCCTCGTCAACCGTTGTCCGGTGCATTGCGTCAGTATGGGCGCTTGCTCAAAGACCCGATCTTTCTGGGGCACGCCCTGACCGGGGGCATCGCGATAGCGGGGATGTTTGCCTACATCGCCGGTTCACCGTTTGTGTTTATCAAGCTCTATGGCGTGCCGGCCGAACACTTCGGCTGGCTGTTCGGCACCAACGCGGCAGGTTTCATTCTGGTGGCGCAGGTCAATGCGCGATTGCTGGCCAAGCGCGGTCCCGCGTTTCTGCTGGCGCGCACAGTATGGATTTACCTGGCGGCAGCCCTGGCGCTGCTGGCCGTCAGCTCATTGCGCACCGAACAGTTGTGGCCCTTGCTGGTGCCGTTGTTCATCTGCATCGCCAGTCTCGGTTGCATTCTGCCCAACGCGTCTGCCTGCGCCATGACTGGCCAGGGGGCGCGTGCCGGCAGTGCCTCGGCGCTGATGGGATGCCTGCAGTTCAGCGTCGCCGCCGGTGCGGCGTCGCTGGTGGGAATTCTGTATGACGGCAGTGCCATGCCGATGGCGATGGTCATCAGCCTGTGCGCGATTCTGGTGGTGAGTGTCGCGATGTTCACCCGGCGCCTGCAAAATGCGCGCGCAGTGGCGCAAGCCCAGGTCTGAGAAAGTCTCAGCCAGCAGCGCGGTGCTGGTAAACCGGCATGGGGTGAGGGGCGTGCAGGCGCGCTTCAAGGGTTCGGGTAAAGGCGCGGGCTTCGGCTTCGCTGCGGAAGTTGACCACGTGTTGATCCAGAAGGACCTGCCACTGGGATTTTGCCAATTCTTTTATCAGGATCTTCATTGCTGACCTCCTCGGTTAAAAGATTGCATCGCAGAGATCACGATTGTAGACCCCCATGCAATCAAAACCATGACAACGATCAACGTTCGGACTGACGGCGCCGCCCGTGCGGGCGGCGCTTGTTTCAACGTATTTCAGAAGCCTTCAAGGACAATCTTGCCCTTGGATTTTCCACTTTCCAGTAGTTCATGGGCTCGGCGCAGGTTGGTGGCGTTGATCGTGCCGAAGTGCTCGCCGACTGTGGTTTTCAGCGTCCCGGCGTCGATCAGCTCCGCCACCCGGTTGAGCAGTTTGTGCTGTTCGATCATGTCAGCGGTTTCGAACAGCGAACGGGTGTACATGAATTCCCAGTGCAGTGACAGGCTCTTGCGCTTGAGCTTGGTCACGTCCAGCGCTTTCGGATCGTCGATCAGCGCGAGTTTGCCTTGTGGGGCCAGGGCTTCGACCAACTGATCCAGATGCTGATCGGTCTGGGTCAGGCTGGCGACGTGCGTCACGTGCTCAAAGCCTGCGCGTTTCAATTCTTCGCTCAGCGGCTGGCTGTGATCGACGACCAGGTCGGCGCCCAGTTCACGCACCCAGCTTTGGGTCTGGGGCCGGGACGCGGTGCCGATGACGTTCAGCCCGGTCAACTGGCTGGCCAGTTGCGTGAGGATCGAGCCGACACCGCCTGCGGCACCGACGATCAACAGGCTCTGGCCTTCATCGGTTTTGCCCTCGCGTATTTGCAGGCGTTCAAAGAGCAATTCCCACGCGGTGATGGCGGTCAGGGGCAGGGCGGCGGCTTCGGCGAAACCCAGGGATTTTGGCATATGGCCAACGATGCGCTCGTCCACCACGTGCAGTTCGCTGTTACCGCCCGCACGGGCGATGGAACCTGCGTAGAACACCTTGTCGCCGGCCTTGAACAGCGTCACTTCACTGCCCACCGCCTTGACCACGCCGGCCACGTCCCAACCCAGCACCTTGGCCGTGCCTGCCTCCGGCTGGACGTTCTGGCGAACTTTGGTGTCCACCGGGTTGACCGAAATGGCTTTGACTTCCACCAACAGGTCGCGTGGGCCTGCGGTCGGTTCGGGAAGCTCGATGTCCTGCAGGGACTTGGCGTCGCTGATCGGCAAGGAGGCGTAGTAGGCAATGGCTTTCATGGGGGACTCCAGAAGGTAATAAAAGAATGGGTCAAACCAGGGCGCGCAGGCGCTTGAGGTCGAAGTGTTCGATCAGCTCGCCGGCCGTGGCGCGAAAATGCTGGATGTGTGCGCTGGCGTCATGGGCCTGCAACGCCTCGTCGCTGTTCCATTGCTCGATCATGTAAAAGGCCTGCGGATTGGCCAGGTCCTGATGCAGATCGTATTGACCGCAGCCCGCTTCCGCGCGAGTTGGTTCAAGGAGCGCTCGAAGGTGTCGCTCGAGCGCGTCCTGTTGGCCGGCTTTGGCAATCAGCGTGGCGATGGCTGTGAAAGGCTGGGACATGGTCGACTCCAGAATCAGGTTATTTGCGATGAGACAGATGATTGGCTATTTCATTGGAAGATAAAACCCGCTAAAAGCGCAGTCTCTTTCAATGAAATTTTGATAATGAGGCGTCGCGATGTTGCGCTTTGATGACCTGCAACTGTTCGTCCGGGCCGCGGACCTGGGTAGCTTGTCTGCCGCTGCCCGGGGCATGGACATGTCGGCGGCGGTTGCCAGCGCGGCGTTGAAGCGCATCGAGCAGCAACTCGGCGCACGGTTGCTGGCCCGTTCCACGCGGAGCCTGCGCCTGACCGCTGAGGGTGAAGGTTTCCTTGAATACGCCCGGGCCGCGTTGGGTAATCTCGACGAAGGCCGTCGCTTGCTGGCCCGTGGCCAGGATCAAGTCAGTGGTGTGTTGCAGTTGTCGGCACCCTCGGATTTCGGGCGTAACCTGTTGCTGCCGTGGCTGGACGAGTTCCAGCGCGAGCACCCGCAACTGACCGTGCGTCTGTTGTTGGGCGACCGCATCGCCGACCTGTTTCGCCAACCCGTGGACATCGCCCTTCGCTATGGCGAGCCGGAAGATTCCAGCCTGGTGGCACTGCCCATCGCCCCACAGAATCGCCGCGTGCTGTGCGCCGCGCCCAGTTACCTGGCCAGGCATGGCGAGCCGCGCCAATTGGAACAACTGGCGCAGCACAATTGCCTGTTGTACATGCTCGGCAGTCGAGTCCACGACCACTGGAGCTTTCACGACGGCAAACGTGAAGTCAGCCTGACCGTCAGCGGCGACCGCTTCAGCGACGATGCCGATGTGGTGCGCCTGTGGGCGGTGTCGGGTGCCGGCATCGCCTACAAATCCTGGCTGGATGTCGGCGCCGATGTGTTGGCCGGGCGTTTGAAAGTGCTGATGCCGGAGCTGCTGGGTGAGCGTGCTCCGCTGAATTTGCTGTGCGCCCATCGCGCTCAATTGAGTAAGCCGGTGAACCTTCTGCGGGAAATGCTTGCCAGCCGATGTACTCGTCTGGGCGGCCAATTTCCCGGGTTGGCAGGGGTTGATCTTTAGTCGCAGGCAAATAGCGAAATTTCTCTCAGTATCAATCACCACCAATGGTTTCCGAGGGGCAGGAACCGGGGGACAACACGCTTATACTAGCGCCCGTCTCATGTGTGCCCCACCAAGCTTGCCATGGCGGGGCCGCAGATGAGCCGATCGGCACTGCGGTCAATCACCTGTCTTTGCAAGTCTGCGAAGCAGCGGCTTGGGTGAGTGGATGGCTCTGCCCGGTTTATGGCGGTTTTCACGTCTTGGCCGAGGACACATTACTGGTCAAGATATCTCTGAGCAGTAGACGAAACGATTCAACAGGGAGTGAATACATGGAACATGCACCTTGCATCAGCCAGATTGCCACGTTGCTGTCTGACCCAAAGCGCAGCGCAATGATGTGGGCCTTGATGGACGGCGCGGCGCGGCAGGCTGAAGAACTGGCATTGCTGGCCCGTCTGTCGCCGTCTTCGGCCAGTGCGCATCTGGGGCGTTTGTCCGCTGGAGGGCTGTTGAAGGTCGAAACCCGTGGCCGCAAGCGATTCTTCCGGCTGGCCGCACCTGAGGTCGGCGCGGCGATAGAGGCGTTGGCCAGTGCGACGATCGCCAGTACCCCTCGGGACATCCCCGAGGTGTTCAAGCGCAATACGGCGCCTGTCCCTATTCGCCAGACTGCGCCATCGTCCTTGTTGCGTGCGCGCCTGTGCGACGATCATCTGGGAGGGACGCTGGCCGCGGACCTCTATCAGCGCCTGCTGGACGCAGGCTGGATCGAACAGTTCGATCATCGGGTGTCGATTACGCACAAGGGCGCCACCGAACTGGCGAACCGCGGTGTGTTCGTCCAGGCATTGGCGCACAGCACCAGCAAGGCTGCCTGTGCCTGTCCCGACTGGAGTGAGAGACGTCCGCACATGGGCGGGTCGCTTGGGGCGGCTTTGCTGCAGTTGTTCATGCAGTCCGGCTGGCTGAGCCTGCCGAATGACTCCCGTGCGCTGCACATCACCTCGGCAGGGCAGCGGGAAATCCATCGCTTCGCCAAGGAAACCGAGCTGGAAATGGCGTTGTAGGAGGGAGCCGGGGAGACCTGAATCATGTGGGAGCGGGCTTGCTCCCACATGGGTAGAGCGGCGCTGCTTACGGCTTGACCAACCGGGCATCCAGGCTGTTTTGCGCCAGGCGTTTGGCCTGGTCCTGGGTCATGCCCAGGTCGGTGTACAGCGCGTGGAAGTTCTCGGTCACGTAGCCGCCGAAGTACGCCGGGTCATCCGAGTTCACCGTGACCTTCACACCGCGCTCGAGCATGTCGAGAATGTTGTGTTGGGACATATGGTCGAACACACAGAGCTTGGTGTTGGACAGCGGGCACACGGTCAACGGAATCTGCTCGTCAATGATCCGCTGCATCAGGCGCTCGTCTTCAATGGCGCGTACGCCATGGTCGATGCGCTGGATTTTCAGCAAGTCGAGGGCTTCCCAGATGTATTCCGGCGGGCCTTCTTCACCGGCGTGGGCAACGGTGAGGAAACCTTCGTGGCGGGCACGATCGAACACGCGCTGGAACTTGCTTGGCGGATGACCCATTTCCGAACTGTCGAGGCCGACGGCGACAAACGCATCACGGAACGGCAGCGCCTGATCGAGGGTTTTCTGTGCTTGCTCTTCGCTCAGGTGACGCAGGAAGCTCAGGATCAAACCGCTGGTGATGCCCAGTTGCTGCTCGCCATCTTTCAACGCGGCGGCAATGCCGTTGAGGACCACTTCGAAGGCAATGCCCCGGTCGGTGTGGGTCTGCGGGTCGAAGAACGGTTCGGTATGAACCACGTTCTGCGCCTTGCAGCGCAGCAGGTAGGCCCAGGTCAGGTCATAAAAATCCTGCGAGGTGCGCAGAACATCGGCGCCCTGGTAATAAAGGTCGAGAAATTCTTGCAGGTTGTTGAAGGCGTAGGCCTTGCGCAGGGTATCGACATCGTTCCAGGGCAGCGCGATCTTGTTGCGTTCGGCCAGGGCGAATAGCAGCTCGGGCTCCAGCGAACCCTCGAGGTGCAGGTGGAGTTCTGCCTTGGGCAGGGCGTTCAGCCAATCGTACATGTGTTGAAATCTCATCAGGTGCAATGGCGGCATTCTACAGATGATCACGGCGTTTATTGATAAAACCTGACTGGGCGGTTCATTCATTGCACGCCGAGACAACAATCGGGGACTAAGGTGTAACGAAACGTTAGCGGCGTCCCGCAGTCAGTAGCTCATGGCATCGCTTCGCGTCTTTCGGCATATAGGTCCGCAATGTTCACAATCCTCAAGCAAGAAAAGTTTCTGCTGCTGGCGCTGATCGCCGCATTCGTCGCCTACCCGCTGGAGCACTGGATGTTGCACAGTGGCCAGGTGATCGCGTTGATGGCCGGGCTGGTGCTGATTCTTTTCATCGTTGCTGCCTCCATGCGCGTTGCACACCATGCGGAATTGCTCGCGGAGAAGGTCGGCGACCCTTATGGCACGATGATCCTGACGCTGGCAGCGGTGTTGGTTGAAGTGGTGATCCTGGCGATCATGATGAGTAATGAAGCATCGCCGACGTTGGTGCGCGATACGATCTACTCAGCCGTGATGCTCGACATCAACGGCATCCTTGGTCTTGCCGCGTTGATGGGCGGCATCAAGCACGGCGAACAGTCCTATAACGATGACTCTGCGCGCAGCTACAGCGTGATGATCCTCACGGCCATGGGCGTTTCGATGGTGGTGCCGGAGTTCATTCCGGAGGCCAAATGGAAAATGTATTCGGCCTTCACCATTGGGGCCATGGTCGTGCTCTACACATTGTTCCTGCGCATGCAGGTCGGGCCGCACAGTTACTTTTTCAGCTACAGCTATCCGGAAAAACGTCGTAGAAAAGAGCCCATGGAGCAGGAGCCAAAACCCGTCAGCCTGGCGCTGTCCATCGGCATCCTGGTGTTTGGCGTGATCGTGATTGGCGCCCTGGCAGAGGTCATGTCCAAGACGCTGGACCTGGGCCTGGAGGGCACGGGAGCACCGCCGGTGATCACAGCGATTCTGGTGGCGGCGATTTCCGCGGCGCCGGAGATCCTGACCGCATTGCGTGCTGCGCTGGCCAACCGCATGCAGTCGGTCGTCAACATCGCCATGGGGGCATCGTTGTCAACGGTGATCCTGACGGTGCCGGTGATGGAAGCGATGGCGCTCTACACCGGACAACCCTTTCAGATGGCGATGACGCCCGTGCAGACCGTGATGATTTTTCTCACGCTGATTGTCAGTGCGATCAACCTCAACGACGGCGAAACCAACGCCATTGAGGGGATGACCCACTTTGTGTTGTTCGCCACCTTCATCATGTTGTCGGTGTTGGGGCTGTAACGTTCCCTGTAGGAGCGAGCTTGCTCGCGATGCGTTATGACGGACACATTGATGGTGACTGACACGCCGCTATCGCGAGCAAGCTCGCTCCTACAGGGGGAGTGTTGTGTCAGGCGCCAGCGATCAACTGCCGCGCCGCCTGACTGTGATCGGCAATCAAGCCTTTGAGATCCAGCCCTTCAACTTGTCCGTCGATCACCCGCCACTGGCCGCCGACCATGACTCGATCCGCCCGGTCCGCACCGCACAACAGCAGCGCCGACACCGGATCATGACTGCCGGAAAACCGCAGTTCATCGAGTTTGAACAGCGCAAGGTCTGCCTGTTTGCCTACCGCCAATTCACCAATGTCGTTGCGACCGAGCAACTGCGCTGATCCCTTGGTTGCCCAACCCAGCACACGTTCCGGGGTGATCTTCTCGGCGCCGTACCGCAAGCGCTGTATGTACAGCGCTTGCCGTGCTTCGAGGATCATGTTCGACGCATCGTTGGACGCCGAGCCGTCCACGCCCAGGCCCAGTGGCGCCCCGGCATCGGTCAGTTCGATACTCGGGCAAATGCCGGATGCCAGGCGCATGTTCGAGCTTGGGCAGTGACAAATACCGGTGCCGGCGGCGCCCAGGCGAGCAATTTCATCCGTGTTGAAATGGATGCCGTGGGCCAGCCAGGTACGCGGGCCGAGCCAGCCGACGCTGTCCAGGTAGTCCACCGTGCGCAGGCCGAAGCGTTGCAGGCAGAAATCTTCTTCGTCCAGGGTTTCGGCCAGGTGCGTGTGCAGACGTACATCGAGTTTATTCGCCAACTCGGCGCTGGCCGACATGATGTCCTGGGTCACCGAGAACGGCGAGCAGGGCGCCAGGGCGATCTGGATTTGCGCGCCATCGCCACGTTCGTGGTACTCGGCAATCAGGCGCTGGCTGTCGTCGAGAATCACTTGGCCTTCCTGCACGGTTTGCTGCGGGGGCAGGCCGCCGTCCTTTTCGCCCAGGCTCATGGACCCGCGCGTCAGCATCGCGCGCATGCCCAGTTCGCGCACGCTCTGAACCTGCACGTCGATGGCATTTTCCAGGCCGTCCGGAAACAGGTAGTGGTGATCGGCGGCCGTGGTGCAGCCCGACAGCAGAAGTTCGGCCAACGCCACCTTGGTGGCCAGAGCGAGTTTTTCCGGGGTGAGGCGCGCCCAGACCGGGTAAAGGGTTTTCAGCCACGGAAACAATGGCTGATTGACCACCGGCGCCCAGGCGCGGGTCAGGGTTTGATAGAAATGGTGATGGGTGTTGATCAGGCCGGGGAGGATCACATGCTCGCGGGCATCGAACACCTGTCCACAGGGCGCGGATGGCTGCTGCCCGGCGGCGAGCACTTCGACGATCACACCGTCTTGCACGACCAGGCCACCACGGGCATCGAGGCCATTGGCCGTGAAGATTGAAAGGGGATTTTTTAACCAGGTACGGGTCGCAGGCATGGTGGCCGGCTCCTCTGAAAGTGGGTTCAGGTTAGCCAGCTCAGTGATTACCCTGTCTGCTGATCCAGGGTCGCCGTGGGGGCGAAGTGCCCAGTGTCAGATAAAAGTGCGTGGTGGGCAAGCCTCGGTCGACCAACCGGCATGCTTGCCCCTGAGCCTGTAGGAGCGAGCATGCTCGCGATGGAAGCCCAGGCACCGCGGGCATCCAGACAACCCGCGTCTTCGTTAACGACCATCGCGAGCATGCTCGCTCCTACAGGGGGGCGGGGTCGCCTGTGGTTACCAGGGAATAACGTCACCCCGATAGTTCACAAAGTGATGCCCACCCTTGCCGACATACGCATTGACCTGATCAATCAGCCCCCGCGTGCTGGTCTCCACATCCAAGTCGGCACCCTCACCGCCCATGTCGGTTTTCACCCAGCCCGGGTGCAGCGACAGCACGGTCATTTTCTGTTCGCCCAGTTGGGTGACAAAGCTGTTGGTCATGGAGTTCAGTGCTGCCTTGCTCGCCTTGTACAACGCCAGCTCCGGTGCGTCCGGCATGGTGACGCTGCCCAGCACCGAACTCATGAAGGCGAGCACGCCGGTGTCGGGGCGAATCTGCCCGACGAAGCGCTGCGCCAGATTGATCGGCGCCACCGCATTGGTGAAAAACAACTGACCCACCTGCGCCAGCGTCGCACCGCCTGGCGTCTGCACCTCTGGTCCCTTGACTCCGGCATTGACGAACAACAGGTCAAACATCTCACCCTTGAGTTGCTGGCTCAACGCGATGACCGCCTGTTGATCGTCCATGTCGAGCTTTTCGATCCGCACCTTGCCCAATGCCTGCAAGGCGTCGGCGCCTTTTGGATTACGTACGGTGGCGGTAACTTGCCAGCCATCAGCCAGCAAGGTTTTCACCAGGCCCAGACCCAGGCCCCGAGAGGCTCCAATGATGAGTGCGGTTTTGACCTTGGACATACGCGGGTTCCTTGAAAGTGACGTTCACGGATTTAATGGACAACGTTGGCCGAGCCGTTATTGCAATTCGCTGCGCACCGATGCGCATCCTGACGTTTCGAGAAGGGGCTAGACCCTGGAGCATACTCCAGGCGTAAGCCTTGATGCTCCCAAAATGATGGAGCGGCACCCATTTGGACTTCGACGCAGCAACGCAAACCGGTGGGCAAGAGTGCCTGGTATGACCTGATCGTGAAGGCTGCGTTTGCCACATGGCGCAGGTATTGCCGGTGGGCGGCGACTGATCAAAAAATAACCAACCTCAACCAACCCAGGCCGGACATGAAACCGGGCCAGCCATAAACGGGTTATCCACAGATTGCTCCACAGTATTTGTGCGCAATCGCCAAAGTCGGGCATAAGCCCGGCTCGGCTATCTTCTAAAGGTGATAAACCGAGTTAACTGGTTGTTTTGAAGCATATTTTCAGTATTTGAAGAAAAATTGAACGAAAAATGAGCAATGCCCGCAAAGCCGCATGACAGAAGGGTTACAGCACGATGTGCTCAGGTTATCCACAGCCGGGTGCACAGTAGATGTGGGCAATGTTCTGGTTCTAACGAATCGCAGTCAGCGTTGCAGCCGAATGCGTCCGCGACTCAGATCCGCGAGCTGCTTTTGCAGGGTGTCGATCTGTGCCTCGCCTATCGCCAGTTGCATCTCGACACCGTTGGCGGTGAAGGTTTCTTCCACCACCAGGCCCCCGAGTTCCGCCACCCGTAGTTTTACCAGCGTCAGTTCTGCGAATCCGCACGCGCAGCTCACGGGCACGCGACTGATGAGCTCTACTTTCGGCGCCGCTTGCAGGCATTTGTTGGCGCCACCGCCATAAGCGCGGGCCAGGCCACCCGTGCCCAGTTGAATGCCGCCATACCAGCGGATCACCAGTACCACCACCTGATCGCAATCCTGTGCTTCGATCGCCGCTAGAATCGGTCGGCCAGCCGTGCCGCCGGGCTCGCCGTCATCGGTGCTGCGGTACTGATCGCCCAGCTTCCAGGCCCAGCAGTTGTGCGTGGCATTCAAGTCGCTGTGCTGTTCGATGAACGCCTGGGCTTCGGCAGGGCTGCCGATTGGCGCGGCGTAGGTGATGAAGCGGCTTTTACGAATCTCTTCGCGGTATTCGCAAAAGCTGCTGAGGGTAAAAGGCATAAGTGTCTTAAATAGTTGGAGTCAGGCCGCAGCCCTTGAGAATGATGCGGATCAGGTTATCGCCGGCCTCTTCCATGTCCTGTTTGGTCAACTTGGTGCGACCGCTGACCCGACAGATCTGCGTGGCGAAGTCGGCGTAATGCTGGGTGCTGCCCCAGAGCAGGAAGATCAGGTGAACCGGATCCACCGGGTCCATTTTACCGGCCTCGATCCACGCCTGGAACACCGCCGCCCGGCCCTGGAACCAGGCGCGGTAGTCCTGGTTGAAATACTCGGTCAGGCATTCGCCGCCGCTGATCACCTCCATGGCGAAAATGCGCGAGGCTTGAGGTTGGCGGCGGGAGAACTCCATTTTTGCGCGGATGTAACGGGTCAACGCTTCGGCCGGATCATCCTCGGCCGTGAGGCTGTTGAACGTGGCGTCCCATAATTGCAGGATGTTGCTCAGCACCGCCACATACAACCCCAGTTTATTGGTGAAGTAGTAATGCAGATTGGCCTTGGGCAAACCGGCGTTCAGGGCGATGGTATTCATGCTCGTGCCTTTGAACCCGTGACGGGCGAACTCGTCTTCGGCGGCTTTGATGATGGTCTCTTCGTTCTTCTGACGAATGCGGCTGGCAGGTTTGCCGGCGTGAGCGGGAACTTCAAAGGTCATGGGCACTTCCGGACAGGTGGGTGGGTGCAAGCAGTGCGTTGATAGCGCACCGACAGGGTCCCCGACAAGTCTTGATGCAATAAAACCCGTGCGGATCAGCGTGTGGCCGCCAGGCTTTCCAGGAAACTTTCCAGTACCAGGTGCGCGCGTCGGCCTTTTCGGGTTACCGAGGCCAGGCTCAGATCATAGAAACGAGCTTTGGGTTTCAGTGCTCGCAGGCGACCTTGTTGCACCCAGAGGCCGGCGTAGTGGTCCGGCAGATAGCCGATGTAGCGGCCGGTCAGGATCAGGAACGCCATGCCTTCGCGGTCCGAAGCGCTGGCCGTGCAATTGAGCGCCTGGTAATGCGCCTGGATTTCTGCCGGCAAGCGGAACGTCGGAGCGATTGCGTCCTGACTATTGAGGCGCTCGTCGTCCAGTTGCTTGTCGTCGACGTAAAACAATGGATGTCCCACCGCGCAGTACAGCAGCGAGCGTTCACTGTAGAGCGGTTGATACTCGAGACCGGACAGCGCGCTCGCCTGTGGCACCACGCCCACGTGCAGGCGGCCGTCGAGCACGCCCTGTTCGACCTCGTTGGGGGCGATCATGCGGATCTGAATCTGCACGTCCGGCCCACGCTCCTTCAATTGTGCCAATGCGTGGGTGATGCGCATGTGGGGCAGGGTGACGAGGTTGTCGGTCAGGCCGATGATCAATTCGCCGCGCAAGTGTTGATGCAGGCCGTTGACCTCGGTGCGGAAACTTTCCAGCGCGCTTAATAGCTGCAACGCCGACTGGTAAACCTCGCGACCTTCCTCTGTCAGGGAAAATCCAGCGCGACCGCGTTGGCAAAGGCGCAGGCCGAGGCGCTGTTCGAGGTCGCTCATTTGCTGGCTGATCGCCGAGCGCCCGATGCCCAGCACCGTTTCTGCTGCCGAGAAACCTCCGCACTCCACCACGCTGCGGAAGATGCGCAACAGGCGGATATCAAAGTCGCTGACTTGTGCCAGCGGATCGGGACGGCGGCTACTCATGCGCTGTGTGCTCAAAGTTTAGTGAGGGGCAGACTGAACATTACAAAAGTTGGATTTCACCGACTTTATCCTCGTGGCAATTTAGCTGCAAGAACGCTGTTCATCTCCATGCCGCTTATCGCCCTTTGAGGTTTTGCCCATGAATCTGCCTGAAAATGCACCGACTGCCCTGGCCAGCCAGCTCAAGCTTGATGCTCACTGGATGCCATACACCGCCAACCGCAATTTCCAGCGTGATCCGCGACTGATCGTGGGGGCAGAAGGCAGTTGGTTGGTGGACGACAAGGGGCGCAAGGTCTACGACTCCCTGTCCGGTCTGTGGACCTGCGGCGCCGGGCATACCCGCAAGGAAATCCAGGACGCGGTGGCCAAGCAACTGGGCACCCTCGATTATTCGCCGGGCTTCCAGTACGGCCACCCGCTGTCGTTCCAATTGGCCGAGAAAATCACCGACCTGACGCCAGGTAACCTCAATCATGTGTTCTTCACTGATTCGGGTTCCGAATGCGCGGATACGGCGGTGAAAATGGTCCGCGCCTACTGGCGTCTGAAAGGCCAGTCGACCAAGACCAAGATGATCGGCCGTGCCCGTGGTTACCATGGTGTGAACATTGCCGGCACCAGCCTTGGCGGTGTCAACGGCAACCGCAAGCTGTTTGGTCAGGCGATGATGGACGTCGACCACCTGCCGCACACCCTGCTGGCGAGCAATGCGTATTCACGTGGCATGCCAAAAGAGGGCGGCATTGCCCTGGCGGATGAACTGCTCAAACTGATCGAACTGCATGACGCATCGAACATTGCCGCCGTATTCGTCGAGCCAATGGCCGGTTCTGCTGGTGTGCTGGTTCCGCCAGAGGGTTACCTCAAGCGCCTGCGTGAGATCTGCGATCAGCACAATATCCTGCTGGTGTTCGATGAAGTGATCACCGGTTTCGGTCGTACCGGCACCATGTTCGGCGCCACCACTTTTGGTGTGACCCCCGATTTGATGTGCATCGCCAAGCAAGTCACCAACGGCGCGATACCGATGGGCGCGGTGATTGCCAGCACCGAGATCTACCAGACTTTCATGAACCAGGCGACGCCTGAGTACGCGGTGGAATTCCCGCACGGCTACACCTATTCCGCGCACCCGGTGGCTTGTGCTGCAGGTCTTGCAGCCCTGGATCTGCTGCAAAAGGAAAACCTGGTGCAGAGCGTGGCCGAAGTCGCGCCGCATTTCGAACAAGCACTGCATGGCTTGAAGGGGTCGAAAAACATCATCGACATTCGTAACTTTGGCCTGGCCGGCGCAATCCAGATCGCGCCTCGTGACGGCGACGCCATCGTGCGTCCGTTCGAAGCGGGCATGGCGCTGTGGAAAGCGGGCTTCTACGTACGCTTCGGTGGGGACACCCTGCAATTTGGCCCAACCTTCAACAGCAAGCCGCAGGACCTCGATCGCCTGTTCGATGCGGTCGGCGAAGTGCTGAACAAGATCGATTGATTCTCCCTTCTATATATGGCGCCCCGCGACGGGGCGCCTGTGAACAACTTTTCAGGAGCCCCGCATGAGCGTTATCCCGCATTTGATCAATGGCGAACTGGTCACCGAAGACGGTCGCTCGACCGACGTGTTCAACCCCTCCACCGGCAAGGCGATCCACAAGCTGCCGTTGGCCAGCCGTGAAACCATTCAGAAAGCCATCGATTCGGCCAAGGCTGCGTTTCCAGCCTGGCGCAACACGCCGGCAGCCAAGCGTGCTCAGGTGATGTTCCGGTTCAAGCAATTGCTGGAACAGAACGAGGCGCGTATCGCTCAACTGATCAGCGAAGAGCACGGCAAGACGCTGGAAGATGCGGCGGGTGAACTGAAGCGCGGTATCGAGAACGTCGAGTTCGCCTGTGCGGCACCGGAAATCCTCAAGGGTGAGTACAGCCGCAATGTGGGTCCGAACATCGATGCCTGGTCGGATTTCCAACCGTTGGGCGTGGTGGCCGGTATTACGCCGTTCAACTTCCCGGCGATGGTGCCGCTGTGGATGTACCCGCTGGCGATCGTCTGCGGTAACTGCTTCATCCTCAAGCCATCCGAGCGTGATCCAAGTTCGACACTGCTGATCGCGCAACTCCTGCTGGAAGCGGGCTTGCCCAAAGGTGTGCTGAGCGTGGTGCATGGCGACAAGGCCGCCGTGGATGCGTTGATCGAAGCACCGGAAGTCAAGGCGCTGAGCTTTGTCGGCTCGACACCGATTGCCGAGTACATCTATTCCGAGGGCACCAAGCGCGGCAAGCGTGTCCAGGCGTTGGGTGGGGCGAAGAACCATGCGGTGCTGATGCCGGATGCGGATCTGGATAACGCGGTCAGCGCATTGATGGGGGCGGCGTACGGCTCCTGCGGCGAGCGTTGCATGGCGATCTCGGTGGCCGTATGTGTGGGCGACCAGGTGGCCGACGCGCTGGTGGCTAAATTGGTGCCGCAGATCAAGGCGCTGAAGATCGGTGCGGGCACTAACTGCGGTCTGGACATGGGGCCTCTGGTTACCGGTCAGGCTCGCGACAAAGTCAGCGGCTATGTGGAAGACGGTGTAGCCAGCGGTGCGAAACTGGTGGTCGATGGTCGTGGCCTGACCGTGGCCGGCCATGAAGAAGGTTTTTTCCTGGGTGGCTGCCTGTTCGATAACGTCACTCCAGAAATGCGCATCTATAAAGAAGAGATCTTCGGGCCGGTGTTGTGCGTGGTTCGCGTGAACAGCCTGGAAGAGGCCATGCAACTGATCAACGATCACGAATATGGCAACGGCACCTGCATCTTCACCCGTGACGGTGAAGCGGCGCGGTTGTTCTGTGATGAGATCGAGGTCGGCATGGTCGGCGTCAACGTGCCATTGCCGGTGCCGGTGGCTTATCACAGCTTCGGCGGTTGGAAGCGTTCGCTGTTTGGCGATCTGCATGCCTACGGTCCTGATGGTGTGCGTTTCTACACCCGTCGCAAAGCCATCACCCAGCGCTGGCCACAGCGTGCAAGCCATGAAGCATCGCAGTTCGCTTTCCCTAGCTTGTAAGTAGAAGGGAAGAAAGCCGAGCCCCTTGGGGCTCGGCTTTCTTGTTTTTGGGGGCTTTTTTGACCCATATGACAGAAATATGAAAATAGGTGTTGACGGCAGATTCTGGACGTCTATAATTCGCCCCACTTCCGGCGCAGTCGAAACGGAAAACTCCTTGGTAAACAACGAGTTACGCGGTTTTCGGCAGTGTTCAGCTTCAGATCATCGAAGCCTGGAAGGAGTCGGTCAGGCAGGAAGTTGTCGCTTGATAGGCGGTTCGATCTTCTCGGTCGAAAGCGGTGAAAAAGAGGTGTTGACAGCAGCGTGTAACGCTGTAGAATTCGCCTCCCGCTGACGAGAGATCGGAAGCGCAAGTGGTTGAAGTTGCAGAGGAAACTTTGAAAACTTCTTAAAATAACCGCTTGACAGATGCACCAGGCGCTGTAGAATGCGCGCCTCGGTTGAGACGAAAGCTCTTAACCAACCGCTCTTTAACAACTGAATCAAGCAATTCGTGTGGGTGCTTGTGGAGTCAGACTGCTAGTCAACAGATTATCAGCATCACAAGTTACTCCGCGAGAAATCAAAGATGTAACCAACGATTGCTGAGCCAAGTTTAGGGTTTTCTCAAAACCCAAAGATGTTTGAACTGAAGAGTTTGATCATGGCTCAGATTGAACGCTGGCGGCAGGCCTAACACATGCAAGTCGAGCGGTAGAGAGAAGCTTGCTTCTCTTGAGAGCGGCGGACGGGTGAGTAATGCCTAGGAATCTGCCTGGTAGTGGGGGATAACGTCCGGAAACGGACGCTAATACCGCATACGTCCTACGGGAGAAAGCAGGGGACCTTCGGGCCTTGCGCTATCAGATGAGCCTAGGTCGGATTAGCTAGTTGGTGAGGTAATGGCTCACCAAGGCGACGATCCGTAACTGGTCTGAGAGGATGATCAGTCACACTGGAACTGAGACACGGTCCAGACTCCTACGGGAGGCAGCAGTGGGGAATATTGGACAATGGGCGAAAGCCTGATCCAGCCATGCCGCGTGTGTGAAGAAGGTCTTCGGATTGTAAAGCACTTTAAGTTGGGAGGAAGGGTTGTAGATTAATACTCTGCAATTTTGACGTTACCGACAGAATAAGCACCGGCTAACTCTGTGCCAGCAGCCGCGGTAATACAGAGGGTGCAAGCGTTAATCGGAATTACTGGGCGTAAAGCGCGCGTAGGTGGTTTGTTAAGTTGGATGTGAAAGCCCCGGGCTCAACCTGGGAACTGCATTCAAAACTGACAAGCTAGAGTATGGTAGAGGGTGGTGGAATTTCCTGTGTAGCGGTGAAATGCGTAGATATAGGAAGGAACACCAGTGGCGAAGGCGACCACCTGGACTGATACTGACACTGAGGTGCGAAAGCGTGGGGAGCAAACAGGATTAGATACCCTGGTAGTCCACGCCGTAAACGATGTCAACTAGCCGTTGGGGACCTTGAGTCTTTAGTGGCGCAGCTAACGCATTAAGTTGACCGCCTGGGGAGTACGGCCGCAAGGTTAAAACTCAAATGAATTGACGGGGGCCCGCACAAGCGGTGGAGCATGTGGTTTAATTCGAAGCAACGCGAAGAACCTTACCAGGCCTTGACATCCAATGAGCTTTCCAGAGATGGATTGGTGCCTTCGGGAGCATTGAGACAGGTGCTGCATGGCTGTCGTCAGCTCGTGTCGTGAGATGTTGGGTTAAGTCCCGTAACGAGCGCAACCCTTGTCCTTAGTTACCAGCACGTTATGGTGGGCACTCTAAGGAGACTGCCGGTGACAAACCGGAGGAAGGTGGGGATGACGTCAAGTCATCATGGCCCTTACGGCCTGGGCTACACACGTGCTACAATGGTCGGTACAGAGGGTTGCCAAGCCGCGAGGTGGAGCTAATCCCACAAAACCGATCGTAGTCCGGATCGCAGTCTGCAACTCGACTGCGTGAAGTCGGAATCGCTAGTAATCGCGAATCAGAATGTCGCGGTGAATACGTTCCCGGGCCTTGTACACACCGCCCGTCACACCATGGGAGTGGGTTGCACCAGAAGTAGCTAGTCTAACCTTCGGGAGGACGGTTACCACGGTGTGATTCATGACTGGGGTGAAGTCGTAACAAGGTAGCCGTAGGGGAACCTGCGGCTGGATCACCTCCTTAATCGACGACTCAGCTGCTCCATGAGCTCCCACACGAATTGCTTGATTCATTGAAGAAGACGATTAGAAGCAGCTCCAAGCTTAAAGCTGCAAGCTTCAAGTTTGATTGCGCTAAGCATCAAAATTGGGTCTGTAGCTCAGTTGGTTAGAGCGCACCCCTGATAAGGGTGAGGTCGGCAGTTCGAATCTGCCCAGACCCACCAATTTTGTTATGGGGCCATAGCTCAGCTGGGAGAGCGCCTGCCTTGCACGCAGGAGGTCAGCGGTTCGATCCCGCTTGGCTCCACCATTAACTGCTTCTACTTGTTAGAGTTTAGAAATGAATATTCCGTTGTGAATATTGATTTCTAGTCTTTGATTAGATCGTTCTTTAAAAATTTGGGTATGTGATAGAAAGATAGACTGGACGTTACTTTCACTGGTAACGGATCAGGCTAAGGTAAAATTTGTGAGTGACTCTTAAGAGTTTTGCGAATTTTCGGCGAATGTCGTCTTCACAGTATAACCAGATTGCTTGGGGTTATATGGTCAAGTGAAGAAGCGCATACGGTGGATGCCTTGGCAGTCAGAGGCGATGAAAGACGTGGTAGCCTGCGAAAAGCTTCGGGGAGTCGGCAAACAGACTTTGATCCGGAGATGTCTGAATGGGGGAACCCAGCCATCATAAGATGGTTATCTTAAGCTGAATACATAGGCTTAAGAGGCGAACCAGGGGAACTGAAACATCTAAGTACCCTGAGGAAAAGAAATCAACCGAGATTCCCTTAGTAGTGGCGAGCGAACGGGGACTAGCCCTTAAGTGGCTTTGAGATTAGCGGAACGCTCTGGAAAGTGCGGCCATAGTGGGTGATAGCCCTGTACGCGAAAGTCTCTTAGTCATGAAATCGAGTAGGACGGAGCACGAGAAACTTTGTCTGAATATGGGGGGACCATCCTCCAAGGCTAAATACTACTGACTGACCGATAGTGAACTAGTACCGTGAGGGAAAGGCGAAAAGAACCCCGGAGAGGGGAGTGAAATAGATCCTGAAACCGTATGCGTACAAGCAGTGGGAGCAGACTTTGTTCTGTGACTGCGTACCTTTTGTATAATGGGTCAGCGACTTATATTCAGTGGCGAGCTTAACCGAATAGGGGAGGCGTAGCGAAAGCGAGTCTTAATAGGGCGTTTAGTCGCTGGGTATAGACCCGAAACCGGGCGATCTATCCATGGGCAGGTTGAAGGTTAGGTAACACTGACTGGAGGACCGAACCGACTACCGTTGAAAAGTTAGCGGATGACCTGTGGATCGGAGTGAAAGGCTAATCAAGCTCGGAGATAGCTGGTTCTCCTCGAAAGCTATTTAGGTAGCGCCTCATGTATCACTGTAGGGGGTAGAGCACTGTTTCGGCTAGGGGGTCATCCCGACTTACCAAACCGATGCAAACTCCGAATACCTACAAGTGCCGAGCATGGGAGACACACGGCGGGTGCTAACGTCCGTCGTGAAAAGGGAAACAACCCAGACCGTCAGCTAAGGTCCCAAAGTTATGGTTAAGTGGGAAACGATGTGGGAAGGCTTAGACAGCTAGGAGGTTGGCTTAGAAGCAGCCACCCTTTAAAGAAAGCGTAATAGCTCACTAGTCGAGTCGGCCTGCGCGGAAGATGTAACGGGGCTCAAACCATACACCGAAGCTACGGGTATCATCTTCGGATGATGCGGTAGAGGAGCGTTCTGTAAGCCTGTGAAGGTGAGTTGAGAAGCTTGCTGGAGGTATCAGAAGTGCGAATGCTGACATGAGTAACGACAATGGGTGTGAAAAACACCCACGCCGAAAGACCAAGGTTTCCTGCGCAACGTTAATCGACGCAGGGTTAGTCGGTCCCTAAGGCGAGGCTGAAAAGCGTAGTCGATGGAAAACAGGTTAATATTCCTGTACTTCTGGTTATTGCGATGGAGGGACGGAGAAGGCTAGGCCAGCTTGGCGTTGGTTGTCCAAGTTTAAGGTGGTAGGCTGGAATCTTAGGTAAATCCGGGATTCTAAGGCCGAGAGCTGATGACGAGTGTTCTTTTAGAACACGAAGTGGTTGATGCCATGCTTCCAAGAAAAGCTTCTAAGCTTCAGGTAACCAGGAACCGTACCCCAAACCGACACAGGTGGTTGGGTAGAGAATACCAAGGCGCTTGAGAGAACTCGGGTGAAGGAACTAGGCAAAATGGCACCGTAACTTCGGGAGAAGGTGCGCCGGTGAGGGTGAAGGACTTGCTCCGTAAGCCCATGCCGGTCGAAGATACCAGGCCGCTGCGACTGTTTATTAAAAACACAGCACTCTGCAAACACGAAAGTGGACGTATAGGGTGTGACGCCTGCCCGGTGCCGGAAGGTTAATTGATGGGGTTAGCTAACGCGAAGCTCTTGATCGAAGCCCCGGTAAACGGCGGCCGTAACTATAACGGTCCTAAGGTAGCGAAATTCCTTGTCGGGTAAGTTCCGACCTGCACGAATGGCGTAACGATGGCGGCGCTGTCTCCACCCGAGACTCAGTGAAATTGAAATCGCTGTGAAGATGCAGTGTATCCGCGGCTAGACGGAAAGACCCCGTGAACCTTTACTATAGCTTTGCACTGGACTTTGAATTTGCTTGTGTAGGATAGGTGGGAGGCTTTGAAGCGTGGACGCCAGTTCGCGTGGAGCCATCCTTGAAATACCACCCTGGCAACTTTGAGGTTCTAACTCAGGTCCGTTATCCGGATCGAGGACAGTGTATGGTGGGTAGTTTGACTGGGGCGGTCTCCTCCTAAAGAGTAACGGAGGAGTACGAAGGTGCGCTCAGACCGGTCGGAAATCGGTCGTAGAGTATAAAGGCAAAAGCGCGCTTGACTGCGAGACAGACACGTCGAGCAGGTACGAAAGTAGGTCTTAGTGATCCGGTGGTTCTGTATGGAAGGGCCATCGCTCAACGGATAAAAGGTACTCCGGGGATAACAGGCTGATACCGCCCAAGAGTTCATATCGACGGCGGTGTTTGGCACCTCGATGTCGGCTCATCACATCCTGGGGCTGAAGCCGGTCCCAAGGGTATGGCTGTTCGCCATTTAAAGTGGTACGCGAGCTGGGTTTAGAACGTCGTGAGACAGTTCGGTCCCTATCTGCCGTGGACGTTTGAGATTTGAGAGGGGCTGCTCCTAGTACGAGAGGACCGGAGTGGACGAACCTCTGGTGTTCCGGTTGTCACGCCAGTGGCATTGCCGGGTAGCTATGTTCGGGAAAGATAACCGCTGAAAGCATCTAAGCGGGAAACTTGCCTCAAGATGAGATCTCACTGGAACCTTGAGTTCCCTGAAGGGCCGTCGAAGACTACGACGTTGATAGGTTGGGTGTGTAAGCGCTGTGAGGCGTTGAGCTAACCAATACTAATTGCCCGTGAGGCTTGACCATATAACACCCAAGCAATTTGAGTCGAAAGGCCAGATTGCGGTGTTGTGAAGACGAAACGAACCGAAAGTTTGCAGCTCACAAAGCACCGAAAGCCATCACATACCCGATTCGCTGGAATGTCGAAAGACACGTCAGCTCAAGAATTTCTTGACGACCATAGAGCATTGGAACCACCTGATCCCATCCCGAACTCAGCAGTGAAACGATGCATCGCCGATGGTAGTGTGGGGTTTCCCCATGTGAGAGTAGGTCATCGTCAAGATTAAATTCCGAAACCCCAATTGCGAAAGCAGTTGGGGTTTTGTTTTGCCCGCAAGAAAAGCTTCGCTACCCACGGCAGGCGGCTGCGGCTGTCACGATCAGCCGACAATGCTAAGGTTCGCCCCTGGCTTTTGTAATTTTCCAAGGATGCCTTTATGCCGGACGCGACGTCCCTCAGTGCTGGTTTTATGGTGGTTCACGGCAACCGCCTGGACGAGTTGCGCAGTCTGGTGGTCAGCTGGATGCGCCGCTACCCGCTGGCTCCCCTGGAAAATGAAATCGCCCTGGTGCAGAGCAACGGCATCGCCCAATGGCTGAAGCTGGCATTGGCAGAAGACCCGGAAGAAGACGACATGGGCGGCTGCGGTATCGCCGCCGCGATCGACGTGCAGTTGCCGGGCAGCTTCATGTGGCAGCTCTATCGCATGGTCCTGGGTCGTGACGAAATCCCGGTCAAATCCCTGCTTGATAAAGCCCCGCTGACCTGGCGCCTGATGCGCCTGCTCCCCCAGTTGATCGACCAACCACACTTCGAACCGCTGCAACGCTTTCTGACCCATGACACCGATCTGCGCAAACGCTACCAACTGGCCGAGCGACTGGCTGACCTGTTCGACCAATATCAGGTCTACCGTGCCGACTGGCTGGAGGACTGGGCTGACGGTCGTCATCAATTGCGCAACGTACGCGGTGAAGCCAAGCCCCTGACGCCCGCCAACTGCTGGCAGGCTGAACTGTGGCGTGCACTGCTGCTGGACGTCGGTGAGGAGGGCATGTCGCAAAGCCGAGCGGGTGTCCATCAACGCTTTATCGAACGTATCAACAACCTCGACGCCGCCCCCGCCGGGTTACCTTCACGAGTGATCGTTTTCGGAATTTCCTCATTGCCCGCCCAGGCACTGGAAGCCCTCGCCGGGCTGTCCCGTTTCAGTCAGGTTCTGTTGTGCGTCCATAACCCGTGCCGCCACCACTGGGCGGACATCGTCGCGGACAAGGACCTGCTGCGTCATCAGTACAAGCGTCAGGCGCGCAAGAGCGGCATGCCGGTAGTGCTGGACTCCCAGACTTTGCATCAGCATGCCCATCCGCTGTTGGCTGCCTGGGGTAAGCAAGGGCGCGACTACATCAACCTGCTCGACAGCTACGACGATCCCAACAGTTACCGTTCGGCGTTCCGCGATGGGCGCATCGATCTGTTCAGTGACGGCCAGCCACTGAACATGCTCAATCAACTGCAGGACGACATTCTCGAATTGCGCCCCCTGAATGAAACCCGAGAACGCTGGCCAGCGGTCGACCTGAAAGTCGATCAATCGATTCGTTTCCATGTTGCTCACAGCGCCCAACGCGAAGTGGAAATCCTCCACGACCAGTTGCTTGCACGCTTCAGTGCCGACAAAGACCTGAATCCACGCGACATCATCGTGATGGTTCCCGAAATCGACAGCTATGCACCCCACATACGGGCCGTGTTCGGCCAGCTCGATCGCAATGACCCGCGCTTCATTCCGTTCACGCTCGCCGACCAGGGCCAGCGCGGTCGTGATCCATTGCTGATTGCCGTCGAACACCTGCTCAAGCTGCCCGACAGTCGATTCCCCGTCAGCGAAATTCTTGACCTGCTCGACGTTCCTGCCCTGCGCACCCGCTTCGGGGTCGAGGAACGGGACCTGCCCACCCTGCATCGCTGGATCGAAGGCGCCGGCATTCGGTGGGGCATGAACGCCGACCAACGTGCCGGCCTCGGCCTGCCTCAGGAGCTGGAGCAAAACAGCTGGCGGTTTGGCCTGCGGCGGATGCTGCTTGGTTATGCGGTGGGCAGTGGCGGTGCCTGCGAGGGGATCGAACCCTATGACGAAATTGGTGGGCTGGACGCGGCACTCATCGGTCCTTTGGTGGCTTTGCTTGATGCACTGGAGGTGGCGCATCAGGAGCTGTCCGAGCCCGCTGCTCCCCTTCAATGGAGCCAGCGATTGCAGGCCCTGATGCAACTGTTTTTCCTGGCCAGCAATGAGCATGACGACTACCTGCTCACCCAACTCGAAGAGCTACGCGAAACCTGGCTGCAGACCTGTGAGTCGGTGGGCCTCAACGATCACCTGCCGTTGACCGTCGTCCGCGAAGCCTGGCTCGCCGGCCTCGATCAGGGGCGTTTGTCCCAGCGTTTTCTCGCCGGTGCGGTGAACTTTTGCACCTTGATGCCAATGCGGGCAATCCCCTTCAAGCTGGTGTGCTTGCTGGGCATGAACGACGGTGATTATCCGCGTGCGCAACCGCCACTGGACTTCGACCTGATGGGCAGTGACTACCGCCCCGGCGACCGCTCCCGTCGCGAAGATGATCGCTATCTGCTGCTCGAAGCCCTGCTGTCGGCACGCGATCAACTGTACGTCAGCTGGGTCGGCCGCAGCATTCGCGACAACAGCGAGCGGCCCGCCTCGGTGTTGATCGGTCAACTGCGTGACCACCTCGCCAGCGGCTGGCGATTGCATGCTGGCGGCGAAGACCTGCTTGAGGCCATGACCCAGGAGCACCCGCTGCAACCGTTCAGCGCCCGTTACTTTCATGAGGGCGACAACCTGTTCAGTTACGCGAACGAATGGCAAGCGCTTCACCAAGGCATCGAGTCCATGGCCGACGCCAGCATCCTGCCACCTTTCGTGCAGGAAGAGCCGCTGAGCCTCGGCCAGTTACAGGACTTCCTGCGCAACCCTGTCCGACATTTCTTCAGCCAGCGACTGAAAGTGTTTTTCGAAGCCGCTGAAGTACCCCTGGCCGATGAGGAGCCCTTTGTCCTTGACGCGTTGCAACGCTACAGCCTCAGCGACAGCCTGCTCGGCGCCGCACTGGCGCGAATCGACCTGGCGGACGAGGTGTTGGAGTTCCAGGCCAAACGTCTGCAAAACAGTGGGCTGTTGCCCATGGCCGGTTTTGGCGAGCGCCTGCAACGTGAGTTGATCGAGCCGCTGCCTGATCTGTTGCAACGCTATCAACAGCTTCTGGCGTTATGGCCGACACCTCTGAACAGCGCACTGCCGATCAATGTCCAATTCCAGGATTTGCGCCTGGAGGGCTGGCTCAGTGGCCTGCATCAGCGGGCTGATGGTGGGCTATTGTCGGTCACTACGATCCCTAACAGCATCGGCTCGATCAAGGCGCGAAAATGGCATCGCCTCACTCGTCCGTGGGTCAATCACCTGGTGGCCTGCGCCAGTGGCCTGCCGATGACCACCGCGTTGGTGGCCAGTGACGACAGTCTGCTGTTGCCGCCGCTGGAGCAGGAGGCGGCCTGGCGAACGCTCGGCGACTTGCTGCAGGCGTGGCAGACCGGCATGCGCCAGCCACTTCCCGTCGCGGTGAAGACGGCGTTTGCCTGGCTCGGTCAGACCGATCCCGCCAAGGCCGACGCCGCTGCCCGCAAAGCCTATGAAGGGGATGGATTGACCACTGACGGTGAGCGGCGTGAAAGCCCGGCACTCAGCCGCCAGTTCGCCGACTACGACGCGTTGGTCGCCGACGAGACGTTTCCCGATTGGTGCACCGCTTTGTATAAACCCATCGTTGACGCTCCCTGGCGTTCATTGACCAGCGAGGAAGCGCGCGCATGACCACCCAGACACCGCTGGCCCTGGCGTTCCCGCTGCGCGGCAGCCAACTGATCGAAGCCAGCGCCGGCACCGGCAAGACCTTTACCATTTCCGCGTTGTACCTGCGCCTGGTCCTCGGTCACGGTGGCGAGTCGAACGGTTACGGGCGTGAATTGTTGCCGCCGCAAATCCTTGTCGTGACCTTCACTGATGCCGCGACCAAGGAGCTGCGCGAACGCATTCGTACGCGTCTGGCTGAGGCCGCGCGGTTTTTCCGCGATGAGACACCGTCGCCCGATGCGCTGATTGCCGAGTTACGTGAGCAGTACACGCCTGAACAATGGCCCGGCTGCGCGAACCGGCTGGACATCGCCGCGCAATGGATGGATGAAGCGGCCGTTTCGACGATTCACAGTTGGTGCCAGCGCATGTTGCGCGAGCACGCCTTCGACAGCGGCAGCCTGTTTACCCAGACCCTGGAAACCGATCACAGCGATTTGCTGGGCGAGGTCCTGCGCGATTACTGGCGTCTGTTCTGCTACCCGATGCAAGGCGATGCACTGGACTGGGTGCGCAGTAACCTGGGCGGTCCGGCCGCGTTGTTGCCGCGCGTGCGTGGTCTGTTCGCCACTGCACGGGATGGCGAAGAAGGCATGGCCCCCGCCGATCTGATCGTCGAGTGCCTGCACGAGCGGCGCGCTGCCCTGGTCGATCTGAAAAGCCCCTGGCGCCAATGGGCGGACGAGTTGCTCGCCATCTGCCATGAAGGGGTGGCGAGCAAAAGTGTCGACGGTCGCAAGATGCAGGCGCGTTACTTCGAGCCTTGGTTCGAGAAACTGAAGGCCTGGGCGGAAGACGAAGCGCTAGAGCAACTGGACATCGGCACGGGCTTCACCCGCCTGACGCCCGATGGCATGGCCGAGGCCTGGAAGACGGGTGCGGCGCCTGGCCATCCGGGGCTGGATGCCATGGCGGGTCTCAAGGCCAGCCTGGATGCCTTGCCCACACCCGATGCCGCTGTTCTGCAACACGCTGCCCGTTGGGTGAGTGCACGGTTCGAGGCCGAGAAGCGTCGCCGGGCGGAAATGGGTTTCGACGACATGTTGCTGCGCCTCGATGCTGCGCTGCAAGCCGACGGCGGCGAGCGTCTGGCGACCCTGATTCGCGAGCAATTTCCGGTGGCGTTGATCGATGAGTTCCAGGACACCGACCCGGTGCAGTACCGGATCTTCGAAAGCATTTATCGCATCGAGGACAATAACCCCGAATGCGGTCTGTTCCTGATCGGCGACCCCAAGCAGGCGATCTACGCCTTCCGTGGCGCCGACATCTACACCTACCTTCGTGCCCGTCAGGCGACCGCCGGGCGACTGCACACCCTGGGTACCAACTTCCGCTCCAGTCATGGCATGGTCGGGGCGGTCAACCATGTGTTTGAACGCGCGGAGTCGCGGGAGACCGGGCGCGGCGCGTTCCTGTTTCGTGAGCAGGGCGGCGAGAACCCGGTGCCGTTTTTGTCGGTGGCGTCCCAGGGACGCAAGGAAGCCTTGAGCATCGATGGACAGGTCGTGCCCGCGCTGAACATCTGGCATCTGTCGGCCGATCAACCACTGTCGGGCGCGGTCTATCGCCAGCAACTCGCCGCCGCGTGCGCCAGTCGTATCACCGCGTTGCTCAACGGCGGGCAACAAGGCACGGCGGGATTCGTCCAGGACGGCAAAGCGTTCAAAGGCCTGTTGCCGGCGGACATCGCGATCCTGGTACGCGACGGCAACGAGGCCCAGGCCATCCGTGCCGAACTGTCAGCCCGGGGCGTGCGCAGCGTTTACCTTTCCGACAAGGACTCGGTGTTCGCCGCCCAGGAAGCCCACGACCTGCTGACCTGGCTCAAGGCCTGCGCGGAACCGGATGTCGAGCGTCCGCTGCGAGCGGCACTGGCCAGTCTCACCTTGAATCTGTCGCTGGCCGAGCTGGAGCGTTTGAATCAGGATGAGCTGGCCTGGGAAACGCGGGTCATGCAGTTCCGTGGTTACCGTGAGCTATGGCGCAAGCAGGGTGTGTTGCCGATGCTGCGACGTTTGCTGCATGACTTCCAACTGCCTCAAGCCTTGATCGCGCGCCATGACGGCGAGCGGGTGCTGACCAACCTGTTGCACCTGTCCGAGTTGTTGCAGCAGGCCGCCGCTGAACTCGATGGGGAGCAGGCGTTGATTCGCCATTTGTCCGAGCACCTGGCGTTGTCCGGCCAGGCGGGCGAAGAGCAGATCCTGCGCCTGGAGAGCGACGAGCAACTGGTCAAGGTCGTGACCATTCACAAATCCAAGGGCCTGGAGTATCCGCTGGTGTTCCTGCCGTTCGTGTGTTCGACAAAACCTGTCGATGGCAGCCGTTTGCCCCTGCATTACCACGATGAAGCGGGCGATGCCCAGGTCAGCCTGAAGCCCACGCCTGCATTGATCGCCCTCGCGGATGATGAACGGCTGGCCGAGGACCTGCGTTTGCTTTACGTCGCCCTGACCCGTGCCCAGCATGCGTGCTGGCTCGGTGTGACCGACCTCAAGCGCGGCAATAACAACAGCTCGGTGTTGCACCTGTCGGCCCTGGGTTATCTGTTGGGCGGTGGTGCGCCCCTGGCGGAATCGTCCGGGTTGCAGCGCTGGTTGGACGACTTGCAGCAGGACTGCCCGGCGTTGCACTACGGCCAGATGCCCGAGCCGACTGACGAGCATTACCAGCCGCCGCAAAACGTGGCCACCTTGCTCCCGGCCCTGATCCCCACGCGCAAGGCCAGCGAGAACTGGTGGATCGCCTCCTACAGTGCCCTGCGCATCGGCGATAGCCTGAGCGCGGGCGAAGCCCCGGAAAGCCCACAGGCACAAAAACTGTTCGATGATGAGCGTCTCGATCCCGAAGCACCGCGTGAGATGGTGACGGGCGGTGCCGATATCCATCGCTTCCCGCGTGGTCCGAACCCCGGCACCTTTCTTCATGGCCTGCTCGAATGGGCGGGTGATGAAGGCTTCGCCGCCACGCCGCAAGAGGTGGAAGACGCCATTGCCCGGCGTTGCAATCGCCGTGGCTGGGAAGGCTGGATCACCACGCTGAGTGACTGGTTGCAGCACGTGCTCAAGTCGCCATTGCCTGTGGGCGTCGGTCAGCCCCCTGTGATACTTGCGCAGTTGCGACAGTACCGGGTGGAGATGGAGTTCTGGTTCGCCAGCCACAGGGTCGATGTACTCAAACTCGATGAACTGGTGCGTCAGTACACTCACAACGGTGTCGCCCGTGTCGCTGCTGAGCCGGTGCTGCTCAACGGCATGTTCAAGGGCTTCATCGACCTGACATTCGAACACGACGGTCGTTACTACGTGGCCGATTACAAGTCCAACTGGCTAGGCGTCGATGACGCGGCGTACACCGAGCAAGCCATGGAACAGTCGATTCTCGACAATCGCTACGACCTTCAATACGTGCTCTATCTGTTGGCGTTGCATCGCCAACTGAAGGCTCGACTTGCCGATTACGATTACGACCGGCATGTCGGCGGCGCGTTGTATCTGTTTCTGCGCGGCACCCGTGCGGCTTCGCAAGGCGTGTACTTCGCCCGGCCGCCCAAAGCCTTGATCGAACGTCTGGACCGGTTGTTCCAGGGCAAACCGGAACCCAAGGCCGAACCGGCCTGGGAGCAGGGAGAACTGCTATGAGTCGCACCTTCGCCGATCTGCTGCCGATGCCCCTGGCCGCTGAAAGCCTGGCCAGCCTGGCACCCCTGAGTCGCGCCGATGATTTGCTGCTGTTGCTCACGCGTTGGGTCGAACGCGGCTGGTTGCGCGCGCTGGACAAGGCCTTCGTCGCCTTCCTGCATGAACTCGCCCCGGAGGACGATCCACTGGTGCTGCTGGCGGCGGCGCTGACCAGCCATCAACTGGGTCACGGACACGTTTGCCTGGACCTGTTCGAAACGCTCAAGGAGCCGGACTTCGCCCTCTCGTTACCCCCGGAAGGTGACGTGCAAGGCGGCGCGATGCTGTTGCCCTCGCAGTTGCTGGCGAGCCTCGACGGCGCCCACTGGTGCAAGGTCCTGGCCTCCAGTCGCCTGGTCGCCTTGTCCGCCGATGACAGCGAAACGGCGCAGCAACGACCATTGGTGTTGTCTGGAAAACGCTTGTACCTGCGGCGCTACTGGGCCTACGAACGACGTATCGATAACGCGCTGCGCTTGCGCCTGGCGGAGCACGAGTCGACACCTGCTGACCTGCCGCAACGTCTCACGGGCCTGTTTGGCCAGGCCAGTGCCGATCAGCCGATCGACTGGCAAAAACTCGCCTGTGCCTTGGCCACCCGCAGCGCGTTCAGCATCGTCACGGGTGGTCCCGGAACCGGCAAGACCACCACCGTCGTGCGCCTGTTGGCCTTGCTCCAGGCGCCGGCGGTGGAAGCTGGCAATCCGCTGCGCATCCGTCTTGCCGCGCCGACCGGTAAAGCGGCGGCGCGGTTGACGGAGTCCATCAGCCAGCAGGTTCGGTCGCTGGAAGTTGCAGAGGCCGTGCGGGAAAAAATTCCATCGGACGTCACCACCGTGCACCGCCTGCTGGGTAGTCGCCCCGGCACTCGACATTTCCGACACAACGCCGGCAATCGTCTGCCGCTGGATGTGCTGGTGGTGGACGAAGCCTCGATGATCGACCTCGAAATGATGGCCAACCTGCTCGATGCCATGCCGGACCATGCCCGGCTGGTACTGCTGGGTGACAAGGATCAACTGGCGTCAGTGGAAGCTGGTGCCGTGCTGGGTGATTTATGCCGCGACGCCGAAGCCGGCTGGTACAGCCCGCAGACGCGGCAGTGGCTGCAATCGGTCAGCGGCGAACACCTGGAAAACAGCGGTTTGCAGGAAGACACCCAAGGTGCGCACCCGCTGGCGCAACAGGTAGTGATGCTGCGCCACTCGCGACGGTTCGGGGAGGGCAGCGGTATCGGCTTGCTGGCGCGCAGGGTCAACCAGCAACAGCCTGAAGAAGCGCGCACATTGCTGGCGGCGCGCAGCCATGACGATGTGTTTTCCCTGCCGTTGAAGGGAGAGCAGGATCGGGCGCTGGAGCGCTTGTTGCTTGAGGGGCATGGCGAAGGCCCGCAAGGGTATCGGCATTATCTAAATGTGTTGCACGACCGACGCCCCGCACTCGATAGCCCCCTCGACGATGCGCGGTGGATCGAGTGGGCGCGCGATGTGCTGCAAGCCTTCGATGCCTTCCAGCTCCTGTGCGCGGTGCGCAAGGGGCCCTGGGGAGTGGAGGGCCTCAATCAGCGCGTGACTGACGCGCTGCTCAAGGCGCGGCTGATCGACGGTCATCAGCAATGGTACGAAGGTCGGCCAGTGTTGATGACCCGCAACGACTATGGCCTGGGTCTGATGAATGGTGACATTGGCATCGCCCTCAAACTGCCTGAGCGTGACGGCCCACAAGCGGGGCGTCATGTATTGCGCGTGGCATTCCCGCGCAACGATGGTCAGGGCGGCGTGCGTTTTGTCCTGCCGAGCCGACTGAATGATGTCGAAACGGTGTACGCCATGACGGTGCACAAGTCGCAAGGCTCCGAGTTCGCCCACACCGCGCTGATTTTGCCTGACGCCCTGAACCCGGTGCTGACCAAGGAACTGATCTACACCGGCATCACCCGGGCCAAGCATTGGTTCACCCTGATCGAACCGCGTAAGGGCGTATTTGAGGAGGCCGTGCAGCGCAAGGTCAAGCGACTGAGTGGTTTGATGCTGGCGCTGGAAGAAGGGGCTTCTGTGGCGGGGTAAAGACGCAGTTCCGGCGCCAAAAAAATGGCTGAAAGCCCCGTCCTGTAAGGCCTCGCGGGCGATTCGTTGCTGTGCTATCGTTGCGGCATTACCCCGCTCGAACCCAAGAGAATCCCTGCATGAAGGTGGCTGTCCGGACGACAGGGCGCATTGCTGGTTGCCAGCAAATCGTGTTCGCAGGTTTTCTCTGTCTGCTCAGTGGCCTCGTTTTCGCGCAAGCGCCAACCTCGCCCGGCATGGCCGACCAGCGCGCCCGCTCGGTCACGCAAGTGGTCCTCGGCATCCTCAGTTATGCCCGCTGGCCCGTCGAGCCACCGCAACTGCGCTTGTGCATCGTCGGCCCGACCGAATACACCGATGACCTGGTCAAGGGCACGACCCAATCCACCGGGCGACCTGTCACCGTGCGTCGCCTGCTGGCCGACAACCCGTCGGTTGTCAGCGAGTGCGATGCGCTGTACATCGGCAAGCTGACACGCGAGGAGCGTGGCCGCTTATTCTCCGCTCTGACCGGGCAGCCCGTGCTGAGCATCAGCGAGAGCGACGATCCCTGCACCGTAGGCAGCCTGTTCTGCCTGCGGGTCGGCGATGAACAGGTCTCCTTCGAGGTCAACCTGGATTCCGTGGCTCGCAGCGGCGTGCGCATTCACCCCAGCGTGTTGCAACTGTCTCGTCGCAGGTCGGCCGCGCCATGAAGCCTTCCAGCGAGAGCAATCGCCCGACACTGCGTTCGGTCCTGGGTCGCGGCCACTTGATCGTCGCGCTGGTGGCGGTGGCCATGGCCAGCGTCTCGTTGACGCTGCTCGGTGTCCTGGCCTTGCGCGCTTATGCCGACTACAACCTGCAACTGATCGCCCGCTCGATCAATTACACCGTGGAAGCGGCCGTGGTGTTCAACGACAAGCCGGCCGCCAATGAAGCACTGGCCTTGATCGCGTCCACCGAAGAAGTGGCCGATGCCCAGGTGCTGGACGCACAAGGCAGGGTGCTGGCGCATTGGCACCGCCCGGAAAGCGGATTGCTTTCTGCCCTTGAAATGCAGATGGCCAAGGTATTCCTGGAGAAACCGATCAGCTTGCCGATCATCCATCAGGACCGTGAGATAGGTAACATTCACCTGACCGGCCACGGTGGCAGCCTGATGCGTTTCCTGCTCAGCGGTCTGGTGGGCATCGTGCTGTGCACGGCCATCAGTGCCTGGGTGGCGCTGTATCTCGCGCGCCGGCAACTGCGCGGAATTACCCGGCCACTGCGCCATCTGGCCGCCGTGGCCCATGCCGCGCGCAGCGAGCGGGCGTTTGACCAGCGCGTGCCGCCCGCCGAGATCGCCGAACTCGACAACCTCGGCAACGACTTCAACGCCCTGCTCGATGAACTCGAGAACTGGCAGACCCACCTGCAGACCGAAAACGAAACCCTGGCCCATCAGGCCAGCCACGACAGCCTCACCGGGTTGCCGAACCGGGCGTTTTTCGAGGGCAGGCTGATTCGTGCCCTGCGCAACGCCAACAAGTACAACGAGCGTGTGGCGGTGCTGTTTCTCGACAGCGACCGGTTCAAGGAAATCAACGACAACTTCGGTCACGCCGCCGGTGATGCGGTGCTGGTGGCTGTTGCCAATCGGGTGCGCGCACAACTGCGCGAGGACGATCTGGTGGCACGCCTGGGCGGTGATGAATTCGCCGTCCTGCTCACGCCGTTGCACCAGACGGAGGACGCCGAGCGCATCGCCGACAAAATCCTGGAGAGCATGGAAATGCCGATTGCTCTGCCAGGGACCACGCAAGTGTTGACCTCCCTCAGCATCGGTATCGCCGTCTATCCCGATCATGGCGCGACGCCGGGGGCGCTGCTCGACGCGGCCGATGCGGCCATGTACCAGGCCAAACGCCTCGCCCGAGGCGCACAGCACACGTCAGGGTCGGAGCACCCTGTCGCCGACGTTTAAACCAGGAGCTATGTCCGTGTTCTCACTTCGTATTCTGACCCTCACATTCTTCATGGCGATCCTGGCATTGACCGGTTGCCAGACCGCGCCGCAAAAAGGCCTGACCCCTGCGCAGGTCGCGGTGCTCAAACAGCAAGGTTTCGAATTGACCGACGAGGGCTGGGCCTTCGGCCTGTCCGGCAAGGTCCTGTTTGGTAGCGATGTCGAAAGCCTCAACCGGCAGAGCACCGACATCGTTGAACGTATTGGCAAGGCGCTGCTGGGCGTGGGCATCGACCACGTACGCATCGACGGCCACACCGATGCCTCGGGTAAAGAGGCCTACAACCAGCAACTGTCCGTGCGGCGAGCGAAAAGCGTGGCCACGGTACTGACCGCCGTTGGCATGCCCGAGCAAAACATCCAGCTCCAGGGCCTGGGCAGCAGCCAGCCGGTGGCCAGCAACGACACCGCAGCGGGGCGGACCGAGAATCGCCGCGTGTCGATTGTGGTGAGTGCGGGTTAGTCGGCGAACAATATTTCGCGGTGTTCGCCCATCAACAACCCCTGGTTCTGCTCGGTGACTGCGCGGATGTAATCCCACAACAACGTAATCCGCTTGAGTTTTCTCAAGTCCTCGCGGCAGTACATCCAGAACTGGCGCGTGATGTTGATCTCCTCCGGCAGCACCGGTAATAAACGGGGATCCTGAGCGGCGAGAAAACACGGCAGGATGGCCAGTGAGCGCCCTTGTTGCGCCGCCACGAATTGGGCGATGACGCTGGTGCTGCGTAGATTGGCGCTGGCGTTGGGCAGGACGTTGGCCAGGTACAGAAGCTCGGAACTGAACGCCAGGTCGTCGACATAACTGATGAACGAATGCTTGCCGAGGTCGGACGGGCGCCGGATGGGCGGGTGTTTGTCCAGATAGTCCTGGGTGGCGTACAGCTGCAGTTTGTAGTCGCAGAGTTTGCAGCACACGTACGGACCGTGCTCCGGGCGTTCCAGGGCAATGACGATGTCGGCCTCGCGCTTGGACAGGCTGATGAAGTGCGGCAACGGCAGGATGTCCACCGATATGGCTGGATAGGCGTCAACGAAGTGGCTCAGTTGCGGGGTGATGAAAAAGCTGCCGAACCCTTCGGTGCACCCCATGCGCACATGCCCGGACAGCGCCACGCCCGACCCTGACACTTGCTCGCAGGCCATGTGCAACGTGCTTTCGATCGCCTCGGCGTAGGCGAGCAGCCGCTGGCCCTCGTTGGTCAGGACAAAGCCGCTGGTGCGCGACTTTTCGAACAGCAGGGTGCCCAGGGCCGTTTCCAGGGAACTGATGCGTCGCGACACGGTGGTGTAGTCCACCGCCAGGCGTTTGGCCGCTGTGCTGGCCTTGCGGGTGCGGGCGACTTCGAGGAAAAACTTGAGGTCATCCCAATTCAGCGACCCCAGCGACGTGATGTTTTTTTGCATGATGGACCGGCTTTTATGTGCGTTCTTATTAGAAGTTTGCACATCTATACTCCAGAAACAGTCCGATCACCACATCGCGACGCACGACTCATCTCAAGGCGACCTTCTCGCCTTGGCTCGCTCTCTCGACAAAAACAAGATCCCGGAGACCAGCATGAACGTATCGCTCACGCCTAACGAAACCACGGTGCACAAGGTCAAGCTGTTGATCGACGGCCAGTGGGTCGAGTCGCAGTCCACCGAGTGGCACGACATCGTCAACCCGGCCACCCAGCAAGTGCTGGCCAAGGTGCCATTTGCCACGGCGCAGGAAGTGGACGCTGCCATCAGTGCCGCCCATCGGGCCTTCCAGACCTGGAAGCTGACGCCAATCGGTGCGCGCATGCGCATCATGCTCAAGCTCCAGGCGCTGATCCGCGAGCACTCCAAGCGCATTGCCGTGGTGCTCAGCAACGAACAGGGCAAGACCATTGCCGACGCTGAAGGCGATATTTTCCGGGGCCTGGAAGTGGTGGAGCACGCCTGCTCGATCGGCACGCTGCAAATGGGCGAGTTCGCCGAAAACGTCGCCGGTGGCGTCGACACCTACACCCTGCGCCAGCCTATCGGCGTTTGCGCCGGTATCACCCCGTTCAATTTCCCGGCGATGATCCCGCTGTGGATGTTCCCGATGGCCATCGCCTGCGGCAACACCTTCGTGCTCAAACCGTCGGAACAGGACCCGCTGTCGACGATGCTGCTGGTGGAACTGGCCATCGAGGCCGGCGTCCCGGCCGGCGTGCTCAACGTGGTGCACGGTGGCAAGGATGTGGTCGATGCGCTGTGCACCCACAAGGACATCAAGGCTGTTTCCTTCGTCGGTTCGACCGCCGTCGGCACCCACGTGTACGACCTGGCGGGCAAACACGGCAAGCGCGTACAGTCGATGATGGGCGCAAAGAACCACGCCGTGGTGCTCCCGGATGCCAACCGCGAGCAAGCGTTGAACGCGCTGGTGGGGGCCGGTTTCGGTGCCGCCGGGCAACGTTGCATGGCCACCTCGGTGGTGGTGCTGGTCGGTGCGTCGAAGCAGTGGCTACCTGACCTCAAGGCATTGGCGCAGAAACTCAAGGTCAACGCGGGCAGCGAGCCGGGCACCGACGTCGGTCCGGTGATTTCGAAAAAGGCCAAGGCGCGCATTCTTGACCTGATCGAAAGCGGCATCAAGGAAGGGGCCAAGCTGGAGCTGGACGGTCGCGACATCACTGTGCCGGGTTTCGAGCAGGGCAACTTCGTCGGCCCGACCCTGTTCTCCGGTGTCACCACCGACATGCAGATCTACACCCAGGAAATCTTCGGCCCCGTGCTGGTGGTACTGGAAGTTGACACCCTCGACCAGGCCATCGCCCTGGTGAACGCCAACCCGTTCGGCAATGGCACGGGTCTGTTCACCCAGAGCGGTGCGGCAGCGCGCAAGTTCCAGAGTGAAATCGATGTGGGCCAGGTGGGCATCAACATCCCTATCCCGGTGCCGGTGCCGTTCTTCAGCTTCACGGGTTCCCGGGGTTCCAAGCTTGGCGACCTCGGCCCGTATGGCAAGCAGGTGGTGCAGTTCTACACTCAGACCAAGACGGTGACTGCGCGCTGGTTCGATGACAACAGCGTCAACGACGGCGTGAACACCACCATCAACCTGCGTTAAGGAGCCGGACATGAAAATTGCCTTTATCGGTCTGGGTAACATGGGCGCGCCGATGGCACGCAACCTCATCAAGGCCGGTCATTCGCTGCGACTGGTGGACCTGAACACAACCGTGCTGGCTGAGCTTGAACAACTGGGCGGCAGCATCAGCGGGTCGGCCCGCGAGGCCGCCCAGGGTGCGGAGCTGGTTATCACCATGCTGCCCGCCGCTGTGCATGTGCGCAGCGTGTGGCTGGGCGAAGACGGTGTGCTGGCCGGTATTGGCCAAGGCGTGCCAGCGGTGGATTGCAGCACCATCGATCCGCAGACAGCCCGCGATGTGGCCGCAGCGGCGGCCAGGCAGGGCGTGGCCATGGCCGATGCCCCGGTTTCCGGTGGCACCGGCGGTGCGGCGGCCGGGACGCTGACGTTCATGGTCGGCGCAACGGCAGAACTCTTTGCCACCCTGCAACCGGTGCTGGCGCAGATGGGCCGAAACATCGTGCATTGCGGTGAAGTCGGTACAGGGCAGATCGCCAAGATCTGCAACAACCTGTTGCTGGGGATCTCCATGGTCGGCGTCAGTGAAGCCATGGCGCTGGGGGATGCGCTGGGAATCGACACGGGCGTGCTGGCTGGCATCATCAACAGCTCCACCGGACGTTGCTGGAGTTCGGAAATGTACAACCCGTGGCCGGGCATCGTCGAAACGGCGCCGGCGTCGCGCGGTTATACCGGTGGTTTTGGTGCAGAGTTGATGCTCAAGGATCTTGGGTTGGCCACGGAAGCGGCGCGTCAGGCGCACCAACCGGTGGTGCTCGGCGCTGTGGCCCAGCAGTTGTATCAGGCGATGAGCCTGCGTGGGGAAGGGGGCAAGGACTTCTCGGCGATCATCAATAGTTATCGTAAGCCGCAATGAACATCTGGGGTGGGGGATAACCCCACCCTGTAGGATCGAGCTTGCTCGTGATAGCGGTGGGTCAGTCACAATCAGGGTGGATGTGACGGCCGCATCGCGAGCAAGCTCGCTCCTACAGTTTTTTGTGTCAGGCAAACACGAAATACTTGCGCACGGTTTCCACCACTTCCCAGGTGCCTTTCATCCCCGGCTCGATAACAAAAATATCACCCGCGCGCAGATGGATCGGTTCCTTGCCTTCCGGCGTAATGATGCAGTAACCCTCGCGGAAGTCGCAGTATTCCCACTTCACGTATTCCACATACCACTTGCCCGGAGTGCAGATCCAGGTGCCCATGATCTTGCTGCCGTCTTCGCTGATGTAGGCGTTGAGGTTGACCGTGTGCGGGTCGCCTTCGAGTTTTTCCCATTTGCAGGCGTCCAGCACGGGCAGTGGGTGAGTGTCGCGAAGAACGGTGATCGGTGCATTTGCGGTCATGATGACTCCAGGCAAGTGAGGAGAGCTGAAGGCGCATCCTGCCGGGAGTGACCAGGGTCGAGTTGTCTGTGCTCGACATCGGAATGCCCAGAAGCGCTCGCATGTGCGTGATCCCTGTGTCAGCGCGTTCCGACAGGCAATACGATAACTGTAGGAGCGAGCTTGCTCGCGATGGAGGCCCAGGCACCGCAGGGTGTCAGGCGTCCAGCGTCATCGTTGGCGACCATCGCGAGTGAACTCGCTCCTACAGGGGGGACGCTCGCGATGGAGGCCCAGGCACCGTGGGGTGTCAGGTGTCCAGCGTCATCGTTGACGACCATCGCGAGTAAACTCGCTCCTACAGGGGGGACGCTCGCGATGGAGGCCCAGGCACCGTGGGGTGTCAGGTGTCCAGCGTCATCGTTGACGACCATCGCGAGTAAACTCGCTCCTACAGATGGCGCATAAAAAAGCCCCGGTATTCATTGAATGCCGGGGCCATTTTTTGCGCGGTTAGTTGCTGCGCGACACGCGTATCCGGTAGCAGGCGTAGATCAGCGCCACCCACACCGGCATGGCATACACCGAGGCCCGTACCGGCGGGATCATCCAGATGACGCAGATGATCACGGCCATGAAGGCCAGGCACAGGTAATTGGTGTAGGGCGACCAGAACGCCTTGAAGCCCGGCTCCACACCCCGCTGGACCATGGCTTTGCGGAATTTCAGGTGTGTGAGGCTGATCAGCGCCCAGTTGATCATCAACGAGGCAACCACCAGAGCGAACAGCAATTCCAGCGCCTCATGGGGTGCCACGTAGTTGACCACCACGGCCAGCAGGGTAATCAGCGCCGACACGCCCAGCGCCAGCAGCGGCACGCCTTGCTTGTTCAGCTTCATCAGCACCTTGGGTGCATCGCCCTGTTCCGCCAGGCCGTAAAGCATGCGGCTGTTGCAGTACACGCCACTGTTGTAGACCGACAGCGCGGCGGTGAGCACCACGAAGTTGAGGATCTGTGCGGCGGTGTCGCTGCCGATCAGGGCAAAGATCTGCACGAACGGACTGCCGCTGTAGGCATCGCCCGAGGCGCCCAGGGTTTCCAGCAATTGGTCCCACGGGTAGAGCGACAGCAGCACGGTGAGTGCGCCGACGTAGAAGATCAGCACCCGGTACACCACCTGATTGATCGCCTTGGGAATGACCTTCCTCGGCTCGCTGGCTTCCGCTGCGGTGATGCCGACCAGTTCCAGGCCACCGAACGAGAACATGATGAACGCCATCGCCATCAGCAGGCCAGTGGTGCCGTTGGGGAAGAAACCGCCGTGGCTCCACAGGTTGCTCACCGATGCCTGCGGGCCGCCGGTGCCGCTGAATAGCATGTAGCAGCCCAGGACGATCATGCCGATGATGGCCACGACCTTGATGATCGCGAACCAGAACTCCATCTCGCCAAAGACTTTGACGTTCAGGCAGTTGATCAGGTTGACCAGCACGAAGAATACCGCCGCGCTGACCCAGGTCGGCACCTCCGGCCACCAGAACTGCACGTATTTACCGACAGCCGTCAGTTCGGCCATGCCCACCAGAACGTACAACACCCAGTAGTTCCAGCCAGACAGGAAACCCGCGAAGCCGCCCCAGTAATTGTGCGCGAAATGGCTGAATGAGCCGGCCACCGGTTCTTCGACGATCATTTCGCCCAGTTGGCGCATGATCAGGAACGCAATGAAACCGGCAATCGCGTAACCGAGGATCATCGACGGGCCGGCGGACTTCAGAACGCCGGCGGAGCCCAAAAACAGCCCCGTGCCGATCGCACCACCCAGTGCGATCAATTGAATGTGTCGATTCTTCAGCCCTCGCTTGAGCGTCGCCTGCTGCAAAATTTCATCCGCCATCGCGTTCCCTTCTGATTGTTGTGGCCAGGCCTGATTTGAAAGCGCAGATCTTACGCTTCGTCGCCTGTTTGTAATACTGACCCGGGTTCAAGGTTTGCGCTGCGCAACGTCTCGAGCAAGGCCTTGGCATAACCCGGCAGACCCTCGAAAGAGCGGGCGCAGAGCAATAGTTTGCGTTGTGCCCAGTCTTCCTTGAGGACAAAGCGCTTGAAGGGCAGATCGTTGCCACGACGCTGAATAGCGACCTGAGGCACGATCGCCAGTCCGGCGCCGCGGGCGACCATACGCATCAGGGCATCGAACCCTTCTGCGCGAATGCGGATCGCCAGCCGCGCCCCGGCGTGTAACGCCTGTTCCTCCAGGTACACCGCCAACGCGCTGCTGGCGCTCAGACCGACGAAATCGTAATGCAGGGAGTCGCCGAACGTTGGGCTCTCTTCGTGCGCCAGCGGGTGGTCGGGCGGTACGATAAGCACCAGCGGATCATCGCGAAACGCCAAAGTGTCCAGACCATGGATGTCGACGGCGTCCGAGACGATGCCCAAGTCCGCTGCCCCCTGGCGCAAGGCGTGGACGATGCGCAGGCTGGGCATTTCCTGCAGCTCGATGTCGAGGTTGGGGTGGTGGCAAAGGAAGTCCGCCAGCACTTCCGGCAGGTGTTCGGTGATCGCCGTGGTGTTGCACAACAGGCGCACCTGACCTTTGACACCCTTGGCGTATTCGGCCAGGTCCTGCTGCATGCGTTCGGCGTGTTGCAGCAGCAACCGGGCGTGGTGCGCCAGGGCTTTTCCCGCCGGTGTGGGGGTGACGCCCCGCCGACCGCGCTCGAGAAAGTCGATGCCCAGCGAAGACTCCATGGCGCGGATTCGCGCACTGGCAGCCGCCAGCGACAAATGACTGCGCACGGCGCCGGCCGTGATGTTGCCGCTGTCGAGGATATTCAGGTAGAGGCGCAGGTCGGTGAGGTCGAAGTGCATGGGGTGGCCCGGGGTTGTGTGGTGTTTGGGCGGGCCTCATCGCGGGCAAGCCCGCTCCTACAGAGCTCGCCGCCGGCCCCTGTAGGAGCGAGCTTGCTCGCGATGAGGCCATCAGCACCGCTGAAGTTCCAGAGCCTCTACCAAAACAAGAGGCACCCTCAGTATATGGCAGATTTCCACCCGGCCAATCCAGACTCAGGATAGGCCCCATGAACACACTCCTCGCGTACTACCAAAACCTGGGCCTGGCCCTTTCCCTTATGATCATCGCCACCTTTCTGCTGGCCGGCATGATCAAGGGCGTGATCGGCCTCGGCCTGCCCACCATCGCCATGGGTCTGCTCGGTCTGGCTATGGCGCCGTCGCAGGCTGCGGCGCTGCTGATCATCCCGGCGACGCTGACCAACGTCTGGCAACTGGCGTTCGGCGGGCATCTGCTCGGGCTGGTCAAGCGGTTGTGGCCGATGCTACTGGCGATTTTCATCGGCACGGGGGTTGGCACCTTGTGGATCGGCATGGTCGGCGGGCATTGGGTGGTGCGGGGGCTCGGCGCTGCATTGTTGCTCTACGCGTTGAGCGGTCTGTTCCTGCCCACCCTGCGCGTTGGCAGCGCAACCGAGCGCTGGCTGGGTCCCCTGTGTGGCGTGGTGACCGGGGTGATCACCTCAGCCACTGGCGTCTTCGTGATCCCGGCGGTGCCTTACCTGCAAGCGCTGGGCTTGAGCAAGGACGAACTGGTGCAGGCACTGGGCTTGTCGTTCACCGTGTCGACCCTCGCCCTGGCTGCCGGGTTGTTGTGGCGCGAGGCGTTGGGCGGGGGCGAACTGAGCGCGTCATTGCTGGCACTGATCCCGGCGGTGCTGGGCATGCTGCTCGGCCAATGGCTGCGCCAGCGGATCAGTGCACCGGTGTTCAAGCGCGTATTTTTCATCGGCTTGGGTGTGCTCGGCGGGCACTTGCTGATCAGCGGATAGCGGACGACGGGCTGAGCATATCAATGGCGCGGATATCGAAGTCCCTTTCCAGATATTGCTCGCGCTGCGCCAGAAACTCCTTCATGTGCGGCAAGTTCGAGTGCACATCGAGGTGCGCCTGGGACTGCCAGATCTCAAAGAAGATAAACAGTGTCGGGTCCTGTTTGTCGCGCAGCATGTGGTATTCGATGCAGCCGGGCTCGGCGCGACTGGCCTCCACATGGCGAAGGAAGAAAGCTTCGAAAGCGTCGGATTTTTCCGGGCGGGTCTTGGCATGCAGGATGAAACCTTGCAACTCACTCATTAACAATCTCCTCAAGGTCAGAATTGGCCCCAGTGTATTGCAACAATCTGTCGTTGATTCGTGCGTATAGGTCAAATCAGTTTTGTGAGTTCAAGGCTTATTACGCGCGATCCGGATCGTTAATCTGCCGCCATTCCATTTCAGACCCTTTCGAGATCACTCATGAAAAAAGTCCTGTTGCTCAATGGCGGTAAAAAATTCGCTCATTCCGATGGTCGCTACAACACCACCCTGCACGAAGCAGCGCTGGCCGTGCTGGACCGCGGTGGCCTCGACGTGAAAACCACCTTCATCGATGAGGGTTACGACATTGCCGAAGAAGTGGCCAAGTTCCTCTGGGCCGATGTGATCATCTATCAGATGCCGGGCTGGTGGATGGGCGCGCCGTGGACCGTGAAAAAGTACATTGACGAAGTGTTCACCGAAGGTTACGGCAGTCTCTACGCCAGCGACGGTCGCACCCGCTCCGACGCTTCGCAGAAGTACGGCAGCGGTGGCCTCGTGCACGGCAAGCAATACCTGTTGTCGCTGACCTGGAACGCACCCCAGCAAGCCTTCGACGACCCGACCGACTTTTTTGAAGGTAAGGGTGTGGACGCCGTTTACTTCCCGTTCCACAAGGCCAACCAGTTCCTCGGCATGACCGCCTTGCCGACCTTTCTCGCCGTTGACGTGATGAAACGCCCGAACATCGAAGGCGATATCGCACGCTACGAGCAGCATTTGACCGAGGTGTTCGGTCTCAAGGCCTGAGGTTCCTTTTGCCCCTCATCCAGCTACTATCAAGCCAGTCTTGAATGAGGGGCCTTTGTGAAAGCCAGATCCGATGAGTTGCAGATATTCGTCTGCGTGATTGAGTGCGGGTCGATTTCAGCGGCCGCCGAGCAGGTCGGGCAGACGCCCTCGGCGGTCAGCCGCACGTTGTCGCGGTTGGAGGCCAAGCTCGATACGACCTTGATCAACCGCACCACGCGGCGCATGGACCTGACCGAGGAAGGCAAATATTTCTTCGAACACGCCAAGCTGATTCTCGATCAGATGGATGAGCTGGAAGAGCGCCTGTCCTCACGCCAGCAGACCCCGTCCGGGCGTTTGCGCATCAACGCAGCATCGCCCTTCATGCTGCACGCCATCGTGCCGTACATCGACGAGTTCCGCAGGCTCTACCCGGACATCCAGCTGGAACTCAACAGCAACGACCTGATCATCGATCTGCTGGAGCAGAGCACCGACATCGCCATCCGCATCGGCACGCTGTCCGATTCGACCCTGCACGCCCGCTCACTGGGGTGCAGCCCACTGCACATCGTCGCCAGCCCGGCTTACCTCGAACGACATGGCACACCGAGGGTCGTCGAGGACCTGAGCGGGCATGCGCTGCTCGGGTTTACCCACAACGAAGGCCTCAACCAATGGCCGTTGCGGTATGTGCATGGCGATCGCTGGCCGATCCAGGCTTCCATCAGCGCGTCCAGCGGCGAGACCATTCGGCACCTGGCGCTCCAAGGGCAGGGCATTGCCAGCCTGTCGCATTACATGACCATCGATGACATTCGCGCCGGACGTTTGAAGGTGGTGCTGGCGGATTTCAACAGTGGTTATCGCCAGCCGATCAACGCGGTGTACTACCGCAACTCGCAATTGGCCCTGCGGATTCAATGCTTCCTGGATTTCATCCAGGGCAAGTTGGCGTTGTATGCCAGTTCGGACTTCAACGCTGATTCTTGACCCCTGCGCAAGATTGAATTGGGTCGGTGGGTATTTTTCGTCAGTAACGACGCCTTGATACTGATCGCATCACTGACCCAAGCAGGGAGATTCCCCATGAACGTATTCGTCACCGGCGCTGCCGGTTTTATCGGCGGCTCCATCGCCACCGGCCTGGTTCGTGCCGGCCACACCGTCACTGGCCTGGTGCGCAACAGCGAACAGGCCAATGAGTTGAGCGCGCTGGGCATCACCCCCGTATTCGGCACCCTGGATGACAGCGCCCTTCTGGCGCAACAGGCCCGTGCGGCCGACGCGGTGATCAACGCGGCCAGCAGCGATCATCGCGGGGCGGTAGAGGCTTTGCTGGATGCGATGCGCGGTTCGCAAAAGGTGTTCCTGCACACCAGTGGTTCGAGCATTGTCGGCGATGCGTCGGGTGGCGAGGCCAGTGACGCGATCTACTTTGAAGACACCTTGCCGGAACCGACTGTCGACAAGGCCGCACGCGTGGCCATCGATAACCTGATCCTCGCGGCGGCGAAGGACGGCGTGAATTCGGCAGTGATCTGCAACACCCTGATCTACGGCCACAGCCTGGGCGTCAATCGTGACAGCGTGCAACTGCCTCGGCTGCTGAAACAGGCACGCAAAAGCGGGGTGGTGCGTCATGTCGGCACGGGTCGCAACATCTGGTCCAACGTGCACATTGAAGACGTGGTGGCGCTGTACCTGCTGGCGTTGACCAGGAATGTGCCGGGCACGTTCTATTTCGTTGAAAGCGGTGAAGCGTCGTTCATCGACATGACCACCGCCATGGCCGAGGCGTTGAACCTGGGGCAACCGCAGGACTGGCCGTTGAAAGACGCCGAAGCCGAGTGGGGTTATGAAATGGCCAACTATGGCTTGGGTTCCAACAGCCGGGTGCGCGGCAAGAAGGCGCGGGAGTTGCTGGGCTGGGCGCCAAAGCGGACGTCGGTGGTGGAGTGGATTCGCGACGAGATGGTCTGAGTTCGCCTTAGACCGCGTTATCGTTCTTCGTCGGAACGCCGCCCGGACCAAGCCCGCTCCCACAGTTGACCGCGTTGTTCAGACGAACTCGGTCCAATGTGGGAGCGGGCTCGCTCGCGACGGTATTCTTGAAGGCACCAAAGCTGGCCGGGCCAGGCGCAAATCCGTAACATCCGCACATTATTTTCGCGACACCTTGCCTGCGGTCCCCCCATGAAACCAAAAAAACTACGCGCCGAAGTCCTGGCTGGGCTCACCACGTCTTTTGCCTTGCTGCCCGAATGCATCGCCTTTGCGCTGGTCGCTCATCTCAACCCGCTGATGGGCCTGTATGGCGCCTTCATTATCTGCACCCTGACCGCGCTGTTCGGCGGCCGGCCGGGGATGGTTTCCGGGGCAGCCGGGTCGATGGCGGTGGTGATCGTTGCGCTGGTGGTGCAACACGGCGTGCAATATTTGTTGGCGACCGTACTGCTCGGTGGCCTGGTGATGCTCGCCTTCGGTGTGTTGAGGCTGGGCAAGCTGGTGCGGATGGTGCCGCACCCGGTGATGCTCGGTTTCGTCAACGGCCTGGCGATCATCATCGCCCTGGCCCAGCTTGAACACTTCAAGAACGGCGAGCACTGGCTCACCGGCACGCCGTTGTATCTGATGGTGGGGCTGGTGGTGCTGACGATGGCGATTGTCTACGTGCTGCCGCGCCTGACCCGCGCCGTGCCGCCGGCATTGGTGGCCATTCTGGGCGTCGGGTTGGCGGTGTACCTGCTGGGCCTGCCAACGCGCACCCTGGGCGACATGGCGCACATCGCCGGCGGCCTGCCGACGCTGGCGTTGCCGGACATCCCGTGGACGCTCGAAACCCTGCGCATCATCGCGCCCTACGCAATCCTGATGGCGCTGGTCGGCCTGCTGGAAACACTGCTGACCCTGAACCTGACCGACGAAATCACCGAGACCCGCGGTTTTCCGGATCGCGAGTGCGTAGCGCTCGGCGCGGCGAACATGGTCTCGGGTGTATTCGGCGGCATGGGTGGCTGCGCGATGATCGGTCAGACCGTGATCAACCTGAGTTCCGGTGGCCGTGGCCGGGTGTCCGGCGTGGTCGCTGGCGTGCTGATCCTGTTGTTCATCCTGTTCCTGTCGCCGTTCATCGAGCGTATTCCGCTGGCAGCGCTGGTGGGGGTGATGTTCGTGGTGTCGCAACAGACGTTTGCCTGGGCTTCGCTGCGGGTGGTGAACAAGGTGCCGTTGAACGATGTGCTGGTGATCATCGCCGTGACGGTGATCACGGTGTTCACGGACCTCGCCACGGCGGTGCTGTGCGGGATCATCATCGCCGCGCTCAATTTCGCCTGGCAGCAGGCGCGGGAGTTGTACGCCGACAGCCACCTCGAAGCCGACGGCAGCAAGCTGTACCTGATGCATGGCACGCTGTTCTTCGCCTCGACCACGCCGTTTCTCAACCAGTTCGACCCCGCCAATGACCCGGCCGTGGTGACCATTGATTGCCGTCACCTGAGCTTCGTCGACTACTCGGCCATTGCCGCGCTGAAAACCCTGCGCGAGCGTTACGCCAAGGCGGGCAAGCACCTGCGGGTGCTGCACTTGTCCGAGCGCTGCAAGAAACTGCTCAAGCGGGCGCGGGTGGCTCACGACTGATTATGCGTAATCCGCTACCCCTGTAGGAGCGAGCATGCTCGCGATGGTGGATCAGACACCGCGGGCATTCAGACAGCCCGCGTCATCGTTGACGACCATCGCGAGCATGCTCGCTCCTACAGAGGGGGCGCGAATCAATCAGCGATCGGTGTCAGGGATGAAAATACGCCCACCTGATTTTCATAAACCCTGATCACGCATATCCCTGCACGACACCCCATACCCCTGTACGAAAATTACTTTCACCTCGTTTGAAAATCACTCATCGAAATGTTTTAAGAGTTTCACAAAACTTTCGACGTGACCCTTTCGAGGAGTACCGCATGACCCCGTCCTTCGGCTATTGGCTGCTGGTGTACGCCGCCGTCGCCATCATCGCGCTGATCGTGTTGATCGCCCGTTATCGACTCAACCCCTTCATTGTCATCACCCTGGTCTCAATCGGCCTCGCGCTGGTGGCGGGCATGCCGGCGTCCGGCGTGGTTGGTGCCTATGAGGCCGGTGTCGGCAAGACGTTGGGGCACATTGCCCTGGTGGTGGCGCTGGGGACGATGCTGGGCAAGATGATGGCCGAGTCCGGTGGCGCCGAGCGGGTAGCGCGCACCCTGATTGACCGCTTCGGCGAGCGCAATGCGCACTGGGCGATGGTGTGCATTGCCTTTCTGGTGGGCTTGCCGCTGTTTTTCGAGGTCGGTTTTGTCTTGCTGGTGCCGATCGCTTTTACCGTGGCGCGCCGGGTCGGGGTGTCGATCCTGATGGTCGGCCTGCCGATGGTCGCCGGTCTGTCGGTGGTGCATGCGCTGGTGCCGCCGCACCCGGCGGCGATGCTGGCTGTGCAGGCCTACCAGGCCTCGGTAGAACAGACCTTGATGTATGCGATTGCCATCGGTATTCCCACGGCGATCATTGCCGGTCCCCTTTACGCCAAGCTCATCGTGCCGCACATCCAGCTGCCGGCAGAAAACCCGTTGGAGCGCCAGTTCCTCGACCGCGAGCCACGCGCTCGCCTGCCCGGTTTTGGCATCACCATGGCCACCATCCTGTTGCCCGTGGTGCTGATGCTGATCGGCGGCTGGGCCAACCTGCTGTCCACGCCGGGGAGCGGCTTCAACCAGTTCCTGTCGTTCATCGGCAACTCGGTGATCGCCCTACTGCTGGCCACGCTGCTGAGCTTTTGGACCCTGGGCATTGCCCAGGGTTTCAGCCGCGAATCGATCCTCAAGTTCACCAGCGAGTGCCTGGCGCCGACGGCCAGCATCACCTTGCTGGTCGGCGCTGGCGGTGGCTTGAACCGGATCCTGGTGGACGCCGGCGTCACCGACCAGATCGTCAGTCTCGCCCATGAATTCCACCTGTCACCGCTGATCATGGGCTGGTTGTTCGCCGCGTTGATGCGCATCGCGACCGGGTCAGCTACCGTGGCCATGACCACCGCGTCGGGCGTGGTCGCGCCCGTGGCCATCGGCCTGGGTTATCCGCACCCGGAATTGCTGGTGCTGGCGACGGGGGCCGGCTCGGTCATCTTTTCCCACGTCAACGACGGCGGCTTCTGGTTGATCAAGGAATACTTCAACATGAGCGTGGCCCAGACCTTCAAGACGTGGACCGTACTGGAGACCATCATTTCAGTGGTCGCCTTCGGTCTGACTGTGGGCCTTTCCTACCTGATTTAACCGGAGCCGCTTGCCATGGACATCCTCTATCAGATCCGCGCCCGTCAGGATTCCTTCAGTGCCGGTGAAGGACGCATCGCTCGCCTGATGCTCGACGACGTAGGATTTGCCTCTGCCGCCAGCCTCGATGAGTTGGCGCAGAGGGCGGACGTCAGTACCGCGACGCTGTCGCGATTTGCCCGCAGCGTGGGTTGCCGCGACTTGCGCGACCTGCGCCTGCAACTCGCCCAGGCCAGCGGCGTAGGCAGTCGTTTCCTCGATCCGGCCAGCCCGCCGGCGCAGTCGGCGTTCTACCGGCAGATCGTCGGCGACATCGAGTCGACCCTCCATCAGCATCTTTCAGCGTTCGAAGAGTCGCGCTTTGCCGATGCAGTGAAGCTGCTGGGCAAGGCGCGGATGATTCACGCCTTCGGCATGGGCGGATGCTCGACGCTGTGCAGCGATGAACTGCAAGTGCGACTGGTGCGTTTCGGCTACCCGGTGGCGGTGTGTCATGACCCGGTGATGATGCGCATCACCGCTGCGGGCCTGGATGAAGGGCACGTGGTGATTGCCTGCTCGCTGACCGGCATTACCCCCGAACTGCTCGAAGCCGTGGAGTTGGCGCGCAGCTATGGCGCGCGCGTCCTGGCGATCACCCGCGCCGACTCGACGTTGGCGCAACTGGCCGACGTGCTGCTGCCGCTGCAAGGGGTGGAAACCTCATTTATCTACAAACCCACGGCGGCGCGCTACGGCATGCTGCTGGCCATCGACGTGCTTGCCACCGAGCTGGCACTGGCCAATCCTGAAGACAATCAAGAACGTCTGCGGCGCATCAAACTCGCCCTGGACGATTACCGCGGCGGCGATGATCACTTGCCGCTGGGAGACTGAGATGCTGTACGACACGCTGATTCGCAACGCACTGGTCATCGACGGCAGCAATGCCCCGGGTTTTGGCGCCGACGTGGCGATTCTCGATGGCCGCATCGAGCGCATCGGTGATCTGCACGCCTCCCGCGCTCATGAAGAAATCGACGCGGCAGGCCGGGTGTTGGCCCCGGGGTTCATCGACGTGCACACCCACGACGACACGGTGGTGATTCGCCAGCCGCAGATGCTGCCCAAGCTCAGCCAGGGCGTGACCACGGTGATCGTCGGCAACTGCGGCATTAGCGCGTCGCCGGTGAGCCTCAAGGGTGATCCGCCGGACCCGATGAACCTGCTTGGCACGGCCGCCGCGTTCGTTTACCCCACCTTCGCCGATTACCGCGCGGCGGTGGAAGCGGTCAACACCACTTTGAACGTCGCTGCCCTGGTCGGCCACACGGCGCTGCGCAGCAACCACCTGGACGATCTGTTTCGCACCGCCACGGCGGCTGAAATCAGCGCTATGCGCGAACAGCTTCGTGAAAGCCTCGAAGCCGGTGCCCTCGGTTTATCCACAGGCCTGGCCTACGCCAGCGCATTCTCGGCGTCCACCGAAGAGGTGATGCAACTGACCGAGGAACTGACCGCCTTCGGCGCGGTGTACACCACCCATTTGCGCAGTGAATTCGAGCCGGTGCTGGAGGCCATGGACGAAGCGTTCCAGATCGGTCGCCATGCGCAATCCCCGGTCATCATCTCCCACCTCAAATGTGCCGGCGCCGGTAACTGGGGGCGCAGCCCGCAACTGCTGGCGCGTCTTGAGGAGGCCGCGAAAACCCACGCGGTCGGTTGCGATTGTTATCCCTATGCTGCGAGCTCTTCGACCCTGGACCTCAAGCAGGTCACCGACGCGCATCGCATTACCATCACCTGGTCCACGCCACACCCGGAGCAGGGCGGTCGGGACTTGATGGACATCGCCGCCGACTGGCGTGTCTCATTGCTGGACGCCGCCCGCCGACTGCAACCGGCGGGCGCGGTGTACTACGGGATGGACGAAGCCGACGTGCGAAAAATCCTCGCTCATCCACTGTCGATGGTGGGCTCCGACGGCTTGCCGGAGGACCCGTTTCCGCATCCGCGCTTGTGGGGGGCTTTCCCACGGGTACTCGGCCATTTCAGTCGCGATGTCGGGCTATTTCCCCTGCACACCGCCGTGCACAAAATGACCGGGTTGTCGGCGGCACGATTCGGCTTGAAGGCGCGGGGCGAGATCCGCGAAGGGCACTGGGCTGACCTGGTCTTGTTCGACCCGACCACCATTCGCGATGTCGCCAATTTCACGGATCCCCAACGGGCAGCCGAGGGCATCGACGGCGTGTGGATCAACGGCGTGCTGAGCTACAGCGAGGGGAAGGCGAACGGCAAACGCGTAGGGCGGTTCCTCGCGCGCGAGGGGGATCTGCACGACGGATTTCAGTAATGATTTCCGAGACCTGGGTCACGGTAGTGGCACATTGCAATTAAAGAATACCGGCAGGAAGCCGAAGTGCTGAGACTGGCCAAACTACAATCAAGCCCTTACCAGTCTGGGAGCAACGAAATGAGCTTCGGCAAAACCACCCCGATCCTGCGGATTTTCGATGAAAACAAGGCAGTGGAGTTTTACGTCGATTTTCTGGGTTTCAAGATCGACTGGCAGCATCGTTTCGAACCGAATTTCCCGCTGTACCTGCAAGTCTCCCGGGGTGAATGCGTGTTGCACTTGTCAGAGCATCATGGCGACAGCACACCCGGTGCTGCCCTGCGCATCGAGACCGATGAGCTGGAAGCGTTTCAGCAGCAGTTGTTGGCCAAGGACTACAAGTTCTCGCATCCACAGATCCAGGCCATGCCCTGGGGTAGCCAGGACATGACGATCCTCGATCCGTTTGGTAATCGGTTGGTGTTTACCAATGCGATTGCGGTGTGAGTATTAGATAGCTTGCTCGCGAAGAGGCCGAAACGTCAGACGCGGAAGTGGCTGACCATTTCCTGCAACTGACCACCCAGGCGCGCCAGTTCAACGCTGGACTTGGCGGTTTCATCGCTGGCCGCGGCGGTCTGTTCGGACACGTCGCGCACGTTGATGATGCTGCGGCTGATCTCTTCGGCCACCGCGCTTTGCTGTTCGGCGGCGGCAGCGATTTGCTGGTTCATCGACTGGATGTTCGACACCGTGCGGGTGATGTTGTCCAGGGATTCGCCGGCTTTGCGGGTCAGGGCCACGCTGCTGTCGGTAAGGCTGCGGCTGTTGTTCATCACCGCCGACACCTGTTGGGTGCCGTTCTGCAGGGCTGCCACCAGGCCTTCGATTTCCTCGGTGGATTTCTGCGTACGCTGCGCCAGGCCACGGACCTCGTCGGCGACCACGGCAAAACCGCGACCGGCTTCACCGGCGCGCGCAGCCTCGATGGCGGCGTTGAGTGCCAGCAAGTTGGTCTGTTCCGCGACGGCCTTGATCACGTCCATGACGCTGCCAATCTTGTCGCTTTCCTGTTGCAGCACACCCATGGCTTCGGTGGAACGCACCACTTCGGTGGCCAGGCGTTCGATTTGGGCAATCGCTTCGTTGACCACTTTATCGCCTTCGCGAGCTTCGCCGTCAGCGGCGGCTGCCGCTTGCGAGGCTTCTTCGGCGTTGCGTGCCACTTCCTGAACGGTGGCGGTCATCTCGTGCATCGCGGTGGCCACTTGATCGGTCTCGATCTTCTGGCTGTTCACACCGGCGCTGGTCTGGCTGGTCACGGCCGACAATTCTTCTGCTGCACTGGCGATCTGGGTCACGCCATCGCGGATGCCGCTGATCAGGTTGCGCAGGGTCACACCCATGCGAGCGATGCCTTGCTGCAATACGCCGAGTTCATCACGGCGAGTAACCTTGACGTCGTGGGACAGGTCGCCACCCGCGATGCGCTCCACCACGGCCAGCGTTTCACGCAGTGGACCGGTGATCTGGCGGGTAATGAGCACGGCGGCGATGATGCCGACCACCAAGGCCAGCAAGGTGCTGATCAGTTGCAGGGTACGGGCCTGCGCACTTTCAGCGTCGCGGCGATCAAGCTGGATTTGGTACAGCTGCTCGCTGAGACTGACGATCGTATTGCCTTGATCGGTCATCTCCTTGCGGGCCTGCACCACGTCGTTGTTGGTCGCCTTGTACGCGCGCACGGCGGTGCGGTAGTCGGTCAGCGCTTTTTCAAGTTGACGCAGGGCGTCTTGCTGAGTGACGGCAAAATGCACATTGAGCTGTTCCAGGCTGGCGACGGCGGCGTCCAATTGGTTGGCAGCCTTGAGCTCGGTGTCGGCGTTGACGGCGGCGGTGTAGCCTCGCACTTCGTAGCGCGCCAGGATGAACGCTTCCTTGGCCGCGGTAATGGCCTGGAATTGCTCGAAACGCTGATCGCTCAACGGCATCTGCTGAACTTCGGTGCTGATGGCATTGATCAGGGTGTTCGCGGTCTGCGCGTTGGCGGTCATCACATCGCGCGCCGTATTGCCGGCGCGGTAGGCACCTCGCATTTTTTCCAGGGAAATCCGGTATGCAGCGATCAGCGCAGCTTGCTCGTTAAGCAGCTTGAGGTTTTCCGGGCTCTTGAATTTATCCAGCACCGCCTTCTGTTGAGCGGCGAAGGCATCGAGATTCACCTGCACGTTCTGCGCGGTGGTCTCGTCACCGTTGGCCAGCATGTATTGCAGACGGGCCACGCGCAGCTTGGTCAGGCCCGCGTTGAGCTGGGTGATGTCGCTCATCCAGTTGCTGCGGTCGATCAGGCCACCCAGGCTTGTCCAGCCAGTGAGGGCGAGTACGCCGGTGAGCACCAGGACCAGGCCGAAACCCAGGCCCAGCTTCATGTTCATGCTGATGTTACCGAACCAGCTATTCATCAAATTCCTCCAGGAACGTTGCGCTGCGGTCGTCGAGTGGCTGGAAGATTGTTGTTTTTCGTAGCCAAAAGGTGTGTGAAAGGCCTGTATCGGCAGCGGGGCGGGATAGCTGAATGGTTTCTGTCAGACAAATCTGTAACAAGGCTTATGCGCGAGCATTGAGCTTTTTTTCACATGGGTTTCACCCGGGGCCGACGCTCGTCTCTTTACCCTCGCGGCATCCAATGAGTGTGGTGCATGCCTGCGAGGCCTGATGTGGAATTGAGACTGAGTGTATTCGGGGTAAAACGCTCGATTGACCTGAGCCGTTGGACCCGCTATCGAAATGCCGCAGTGGTGGTCGCTTCGGCCTTGCTGGTCATTCCGTTGACAGTGTGGCTGTTGCGGCCCGCCGCCGTGCCGGACCTGGCCCATGGCAATGTCGCTGGCGCACAGGCGTTAGTGTCCGAGTGGGCGAAGGGCGATGTGATTGTGCTGGTGCGTCACGTCGAACGCTGCGATCACTCCAGAGCCGCGTGCCTGACGGGCAATGACGGCATCACTGATCGCTCGCGCAGTGTCGCGGTGAGTGTCGGGGCGCAGTTCGAGCAGTTGGGGTTGGGCAACGCCGACATCTACAACAGCCCGATGACCCGCACGGCGCAAACGGCGGGTTTCATGTTCAACAAGGTGAGTGCGAACGACGACTGGCTGGTCAGTTGCCGGGGCACGATGCTGCGTGATGCGTTGGCGCACAAGGTGCCCGGGCGCAACCTGGTGCTGGTGACCCACAGCGAATGCATGTCGCAGATGGAGAAAGACCTCAAGCTGCCTGCCGCGAACCTGGGTTATGGCGCTTCGCTGTTTGTTTCCGCACAAGCCTTGCAGGCACCGCGCATGCTTGGCTTTATCGAGGCGTCCGACTGGCGTACGGTGGCATTCCAATGAGTGCGTCCGTGCGTTTTTATGCCTGGAACTTCGGCGTCCCGCTGGCCTGCGCTGCGGTGGTGTTTTTGCTGTTCGACATGACCCGCATCGACATCGCGTTCAGCAACCTTTTTTATGATCCGGTCACCCATACCTTTCCACTCGATCAGGTTCACTTTTTTGAGCGACTGACCCACAAGTGGGCGCGGATCATTCCGAACTGGACGGCGGAAATCGCCTTGATCGGCGCGATGTTGTCGTTTGTCTGGCCGTTGATCCATCCAGGCAAACGTCCTCGTCTTGCCGGTTTTCTCGAACGTTGCAAGCTGGCGCCCGTCCTGCGATTTGCCGCCGAGCATCGTCGGGACTTCTGGTTTGTGGTGTTCGCGTTTGCCATTTGCACCGGTGTCATCCATTTCCTCAAATCCCACACCAGCGTGTATTGCCCAATCGAGACGACGCTCTACGGTGGGAAAATGGCCCACATCGAGTGGTACAGCAACTTCCAGCTGTTCAGGGAAGCGGGTGATGGACGTTGCTGGCCGGGCGGACATGCGTCAGGTGGGTTCACCATGCTCGCCTTGTATTTTGTTGCGCGGCGGTATCGGTGGCGGTTTTCCAAGGCTCTGATGTATGGCTCGTTGTTGCTGGGTTTTGTGTATGGCACGACGCGGGTTTTGCAGGGTTGGCACTATATGTCTCATACCTTCTGGGCCGGGGTTTTCGTGTGGCTGGCGTGTTTGCTGACGGCGTTGGCGTTTTATGGGCGAGCGCGGTTGGAGGTTCCGGTGTTGCGCGCTCCGCCGAAGAACCGTGTCGGAGCGGGCTCCCCCGCGAAGGCGGCCTGAGGCTCCTACAGGGGCCCCTCACTGGCCAACAAAAAAATAATCCTGGCGCCCCACTCGCATCTGCTTCACCACTTTCAACGGCGCCTGCGGTGGCGAATCCGCCGCCATGACCGCGATGTTGGACGGTGACGCGCTCAGGAAGTCATGCAGCTGCGCTTGCGTATCCAGCCCCTTGAGCACGCTCTGGGTATAGAACACGCTGGCGCCGCCCACCCTTTCATTGGCTTGAAACATTGCCACGGTCTTGCCATTGGCTTGCATCGTTTGAATCTGCTGCGTCAGGGGCAGGAACGATAGCTTGCGATCCGCGTGAGGCAGTACCCATTGCGCGGCCGTCAGGTAGCTGGCGATCACCACCGCCAGCACGCCGATAGCCAGGCTTCGACTATGGCGAGCGATGCGGCCCCGCAGGTTCGAGGCGCGTTCGTGTTGTTGGAGTCGTTCGAACAGGACTGCCGCATATTCAGCGGCAATCACCGCCGCCGCCGGCGTCATGGACATCAGATAGACGGTGCGCTTGCTCGACGCCAGGGTGAGCATGAGGAACTGCGCCAGTATCCACAGGGTGAAAAACAGCAGGTAACGGTTGGCCATCAGGCTTTTACGGAAATGCCAAAGGCCCAGGTACACCAGAATGTTCCAGGGCAAGAATGCCTGGGGCAATTTGGCCAGGTAGTAGTAAAACGGTTCGTAATGCCCCGCTTCCACAAACGAACCGCTGAAGCGCCCCACACTGTTGGTCAACAACACTTCCTGCAAGGCTTGCGCGCCCCCGCGCTGATACAGCACCGCAAGCCACATCAGCAGCGGCAGCAGCCCCACCAGCGTCAGCAGGCCGGGCCGTAGCCAGTGGCGCAATGTCAGGCGTTTGTCGATCAGACTCTCGGTCAACAAGTAGGCGAAGATCACCACCCCCGGCAGGGCCAGGCCCAACACGCCTTTGCTCAGTGTCGCAATGGCGATTCCGCTGGCAAAGAGCAAGGCGTTACCGAGTCGTGGTTGCCGATGTCCCTGGAAAAACGCCAGCAACGCCATGCTCACGCCCAGGGCCAGCAAGGCGTCTTCGCCCACGCCCCGCACATTGCTCCAGTAACTGGCCATGGTTGCCAGCAACATGGCCGCCGTCCAGGCAATCGCCTGGGGCCTGCCGAATCGTCGCAGCAGGGCGTACAGCAACATCACGCTGAACAACCCGGCAAACGCCGACGCCAGCCGCACTGCCCACGGCGTGCCGCCGAACGCACGGATCGCCCCGGCATCCAGCCACAGGCTCAGGGGTGGTTTCTCCAGAAACGGTTGGCCGAACAGTCGCGGCGTCACCCAGTCGTTGTCCAGGTGCATCTGCATGGCAATCCCGGCGACGCGGGCTTCAGTGGAACCTTGCAACTGGTGATGACCCAGCGCGAAGAAAAACAGCACAGCCGCCAGCAGGAACAACGACGAGACGGGACGCGACATGGTGTGTGACTACCCAAGGGAGATCCCCTGAGCATACCGGGCAAATGCTTAACGAATTGTGAATGGGCCCTCGACCAAACCGCCTCGGAACGCTTTCCACCCGACAAAAAAAAGCCCGCGGGAGGGCGGGCAAACCATAGTTTCTTGAATGAGCGCGGGCAATGTAACGGTTGGTGAACGGCGATGGGGTGAAGAAAAATTTATCTGTGGAGCTGAGGACCCTTATGCTAGCCTCAATCAATGATTTCATTGATTGCGCGGGGGCGATATGGCCAGCATCACAATTAGAAACCTGGACGCTCAAGTCAAAGAACAATTGCGCATTGCGGCTGCTCACAACGGGCATTCGATGGAGGAAGAAGCGCGCCTGATCCTGGGTAAAGCCTTGGCGAGTGTAGATCGTACTGGGGGACTGGGGAGTCGGATTCATCATAGATTCAAAGCGACGGGCGGGGTTGATCTCGATCTTCCAACAAGGCACGAGAAAGCGACTGCGGTGGATCTCTCTGAATGATAGTGCTCGATACCAATGTTCTTTCTGAGTTCATGCGTAGCGAGCCTGACAGCCGAGTACTGGCTTGGGTCGATGAGCAACCGGCCATGGATCTGGCAATCACTGCTGTTACTGTCGCAGAAATTCTCCACGGTATTGCCCGACTGCCCTTCGGTAAGCGTAAACAGAAGCTGGAAGCTCATGCCATGGCGATGTTCGACGAAGACTTCGTCGGGCGCATTCTGCCATTCGATGCCCATGCTGCCGTGGAGTACGCCAACCTCGTTGCCGTCGCTGAAGCAAAGGGGCGCGGGGTGTTGATGGCTGACGCGCAAATTGCCGCCATTTGCCGAAATCATGGCGCTTCTATCGCCACTCGCAATGTTCGGGACTTCGAGTGTTCCGGCATTGAGGTGATCAATCCATGGGATGTCTGAGTCCCATGAATAGATCGGCAATCGGAAGGACAGCGCACTCATCAACCCGATGCGCTGCCTCCATCATTCTCAAAAATCGTACTTGAAATCCGTCATCACATTGCGCGACGTGACTCAATAGGTCAGTTATTGACAGGTGGGTCATTGTGTCAATTTAATGACGATCTTTAATTGGATCCATAATTTTCGTCATGACAAAGACAAACTATTGACAGTGTGATGTCATTCACACATTATCTGCGCCGCTCTTATGGCATACCGCCATAAACTCGTCGTTCATCTGATGTATTTTGAACCTTCGAGAACAGGTCGATGTCGCATCGCATGCGCATTGGGCCAAGTGCTATCAGTCGGGTCCTGCTCCACAGAAACACCGTTTTACGGACGTTACATTCGCAGTGTCCGATTGAATCTTCAGGAAGAAACTTCATGTCTGATGGACGAATACTGGTTACCGGCGGTGCAGGATTCATTGGGTCGCACTTGGTAGAAGCGTTGCTGGGCAAAGGCTACAAAGTTCGCGTACTCGATAACCTGTCGACCGGGAAGGTAGGCAATTTGCCGGTGGGCAACGCCAACCTGAATCTGGTGGTGGGTGATGTCGCGGACAGTGTCGTGGTCGAGCAGGCCATGCGTGATTGCACGGCCGTGGTGCACCTGGCGGCAGTGGCTTCGGTGCAGGCATCGGTGGACGACCCGGTCGGCACCCATCAAAGCAATTTCGTGGGCACCCTTAATGTGTGCGAGCACATGGCCAAGTCCGGAATCAAGCGCGTGGTGTTCGCATCCAGCGCAGCGATCTACGGCAACAATGGCGAAGGGACGGCCATTGATGAAGACACCCCAAAATCTCCCCTGACCCCGTACGCCAGCGACAAGTTGTCCAGCGAGTATTACCTGGATTTCTATCGCCGCGCACACGGTCTGGAGCCGGTGATCCTGCGCTTCTTCAATATCTTCGGACCGCGTCAGGATCCTTCTTCGCCGTATTCCGGGGTGATCAGCATCTTCACCGAGCGGGCCATGGCCGGCAAGCCGGTGGCGATTTTCGGTGATGGCGAACAAACCCGTGACTTCGTTTATGTACAGGACCTCGTAAGTATTCTCGTACAAGCTGTGGAGGCAGACGAGGTGAGCCCTGGCGCGGTGAATGTCGGGCTCAGTCGCGCCACCAGCCTTAACGATCTGATCACCGAACTGGGCAACGCCACCGGCACGCCGTTGACGGTGAACTATCAGGCTGCGCGCCAGGGCGACATCCGCCACTCGCGCGCTGACAACACGCGTTTGCTCCAGCGTTTTGCGCTCCCGGCGCCGACTTCCATCGGCGAAGGTTTGGCGCAGTTGCTGCGCAGTTTGTAAATCTGCCCGGCCCGATTCAGACGTCCGAGCAGTACCGGTTCAGTCAATTCAAGAGTGAATTATGCACATCGTTTTTCGCAGGACACGCCTACGTGCCCTTGCCAAGCGCCTGTTTGCGGCGCTGGCAATCTTCGCGAGCGGGCCGACTGTCCAGGCTTCAGCCTTGCCCCAACCGGCCAGCGTGGTTTTTTGGTACGCCGATCAACCGCCGCTGTCCGAGCTGGCGCAGTTCGACTGGTCGGTGGTCGAGCCGGGGCACATGACGGCAAGCGACGTCAAAACCCTGCGCAAATTGGGCAGTCACCCATTTGCTTACGTGTCCATTGGCGAATTCGATGGCAGCAAGACTGAAATCGACAAGGCCGGCTTGCGCAAGGCGATCAGCCCAGTGCGTAACGACTCCTGGAACAGTCAGGTCATGGACCTCACCTCGCCAGCCTGGCGTGAACATTTGCTGGGCCGCGCCAAGACCTTGCAGGCCGAAGGTTACGACGGGCTGTTTCTGGACACCCTCGACAGTTTCCAATTGCTGCCCGAAGCCTCGCGTGAAGCACAGCGCGTGGCCCTCGCCAGCCTGTTGCGTGAAATGCACAAACGCCAGCCAGGCCTGAAGCTGTTTTTCAACCGTGGCTTCGAAGTGCTGCCCGAGCTTGATGGCGTTGCGTCGGCGGTCGCGTTCGAATCCATGTACGCCGGTTGGGACGCCGCAGCCAAGCGCTATCGCCCGGTTCCGGAAGCCGATCGCCAGTGGCTGCTCGGTGAGTTGCAACCGCTGCGTGCCAAGGGCATCCCCCTGGTGGCCATCGACTACCTGCCACCTGAGCGCCGCGACGAGGCACGCAAGTTGGTCAAACGCTTGCGTGACGAGGGGTTCATTCCTTTCATCAGCACGCCTGAACTGGATTCGATAGGCGTCAGCAACATCGAGGTGCAGCCGCGCCGCATCGCCATGGTCTACGACCCGCGCGAAGGCGACCTGACTGTCAACGTCGGTCATTCCCTGCTGGGCGGTTTACTTGAATACCTCGGCTACCGAGTCGACTACCTGGCCGTCGACAATTTGCCCGAACATCGCTTCAGTGGTTTGTACGCCGGCATCATCACCTGGATGAGCAGTGGCCCGCCGCAGGACAGCACCGGCTTCAACCGGTGGCTGGGCAAGCGCCTGGACGAGAAAGTGCCGTTGGCGTTCATGGCCGGCCTGCCGGTCGAGGACAAAGCGTTGCTCAAACGCCTGGGGCTGAACCTGGCGCCACCGGCTGGCGTGCAAACGCTGAGCATCACCTATCAGGACAAATCACTGATCGGTGCGTTCGAAGCGCCGGTGCAGCCACGTTCCCGTGAGCTGAGCGCGGTTTCCGTGCTGCCTCAAGGGCCGAAGGCCGCATTGTTGCTGACCGGCAAGGGCGGCCAGACCTTCGCGCCGGTTGCCATTGGCGAATGGGGTGGCTTGGCGCTGGCGCCGTACGTGCTTGAAAGCAACAACGAACGCAGCCGCTGGATCCTCGATCCGTTCGCCTTCGTCCAGGCCAGCCTGCGTCTGCCGGCACAACCGCGTCCGGACACCACCACCGAGAACGGTCGCCGCATCGCCACGGTGCACATCGATGGTGATGGTTTTCCTTCGCGCGCCGAAGTGCGTGGCTCGCCCTACGCCGGTAAACAGGTGCTCACCGATTTCATCCGGCCCAACCCGTTCCTGACCTCGGTGTCGATCATCGAAGGCGAGATTTCGCCGCGTGGCATGTACCCGCACCTGGCCCGCGAACTGGAGCCGCTAGCGCGTGATTTGTTCGCCGACCCCAAGGTCGAAGTCGCCACCCACACTTTCAGCCACCCGTTTTACATGCAGCCGGACAAGGCTCAGGAAGACGAGGATTTCAGCGCCGAGTACGGCTTGAAAATGGCCATTCCGGGTTACGACAAAATTGATTTTCGCCGCGAGATTGTCGGCTCGCGCGACTACATCAACCAGAACCTCACTACACCGGAAAAACCGGTGAAAATGGTGTTCTGGCCGGGCGATGCCCTGCCGTCGGCGGCCACCATCAAGTTGGCCTACGACGCCGGCCTGAAGAACGTCAACGGTGCCTCGACCATGCTCACCAAGGCGCGGCCATCGCTGACCGGCTTGAACCCACTGTTGCGCCCCACCGAAGGTGGCTTGCAGTACTACGCGCCGATCATCAACGAGAACGTCTACACCAACTTATGGAAGGGGCCTTATTACGGTTTCCGTGACCTGGTCGAGACGTTCGAACTGACCGACAGCCCGCGCCGCTTGCGTGGCCTGCACCTGTATTACCACTTCTACTCAAGCACCAAGCAAGCCTCGATCAAGGCGATGGACGAAATCTACGCCTACATGCGCGAACAACAACCGCTGTCGTTGTGGATGAGCGATTACCTCGACCGCTTGCACGGCCTGTATCAAGCGAGCCTTGCACGCACCGCCGACGGCGACTGGCAGGTTCGTGGCATGGATGCGCTGCGCACCCTGCGAATCGACCCGCAACTCGGCTGGCCCGACCTGCGCCGCTCGCAAGGCGTGGCCGGTGTGCGTGACTTGCCGCAAGGGCGCTACGTGAGTTTGAGCAGTGATCAGGCGTTGCTCGCCCTGCGTGCTGATCGCGACCCGCGCCCGGCGCTGGAGGAGGCTAATTTGCCGTTGCAGGACTGGCGTTACCTGGATGACAAGCGCGTGAGTTTTTCGTTTGCCGGGCAGGTTGACCTGACCTTCTCGGTACGTTCGGCCAGTGCTTGCCGGGTCGAGGTGGATGGGCAGCGTTTCGCCGGCAAGGCCGCTGCCGGCCTGTGGACTTTTCAACTCCCAATGAAGCAGGTGAGTAATGCCCAACTCGTCTGCAACTAAAAACAGCCGCCTGCTCAATCCCTGGGCACTGGCGGTGGTGGCGGTTACCGTGGGCGGGTTGCTGTGGGCAACTTTCCAGCGTGAGGAAGTGTTCCAGCCTGATGGCGGTGAGCCGGACGCTGTCTCGGCCAACTACGCCGAGCTGTTGCTGACAGCGCACCCGGATGACGATCACCTGCGCTTGCAGTTGATCGATCTGTTGATCAGCCTCGGCGACTACGCCAAGGCCCGTCAGCACCTGGAAGCGTGGCCGGCGCCGGTGGGTCCGGTGCAGGCTTACTACCGGCTGGAGCTGGATGCGCTGGAAGCGGCGAACAGTGAAGAGCCTGGCGTGCGAGAGGCGCTGGTCGAGCGGCTGCAGAAGTTCGATCACCGCCGTTTGTCCCTGGCGCAATTGCAGAGCCTGGCCAAACTGGCGCTGACGCTACAGGCGCCGGCCTTCGCCGCCACGGTGTATGAAGAAATCGCCGCGCGCGATCCAAAACAACGTACCGAGGCGCTGAAGTCCGCCGCGCAATGGCATCTGGCGGGCGAGCAACCGGGCAAGGCGGCAGACATTTATCTGCAACTGAGCAAGGACAGCTCGCAACCTGCCGAGCACCGCGAGTACGCGCATCTGGCATTCAGCAGCTTGCTGGCGGCGGATCGCGGTGCCGAGGCGGCGCAGGTGCTCGCCGACGAACTCGACCAATTGCAGAACCCGGAGACCGATGCGCCCTGGATCGAGCAGGGCGTCGACGTCGCGATGGGCAACAAGCGCTTTGATCTGGTGCAGCGCTTCATCGCCCAGTGGCGGGTGCTGCAGCCGGATAACCCGCACATTCTGCGCAAGGAATTCACCACGCAACTGGCCATGAACGATCTGGCCGGTGCTTGGGAGAGTGGCCAGCAATTGCTGCTGGAGTTCCCGCAAGAGCAGCCGTTGCTGGAACAGATGGCTCGCCTGGCTGAATGGCGCGGGGATATCGAATCGGCACTCGATTTCTGGATGCGCCTGCTGGCGCTGAACGACACGCCACCCGTGCGTGAGCACGCGTGGCGTCTGGCAATCGCGCAGTTCGATTTCGATCGCGCGATCCCGTTGCTCGAAGGCATCGCCAACCATCGCGCGCTGACCGATCCCGAGCTGGACGCGGTGACCTACGCTCACGAGTCGCGCGGCACCCCGGAAAAGGCCGAAGCCTGGTTGCACACCTATGTGCGCCAATACCCCAAGCATCGCCTGGCCTGGATGCGGCTGTTGCAGAACCTCGAAAACACCGGCCAGTACGCAGTCAAGGCCCGCGTGTACAAGGATTACTCGAAGCGTTTTGACCTGACCATTCCCGAGCGCATCGACTGGGCCGGCACTCACCTCAAGCTGTTCGATAATCAGGCGGCGTGGAACGTGTTGCTGGTCAAGAACAGTGACAAGATCACCGACAAGGACTACTGGACCACCCGCGCCGCGTTGGCCTGGGACCTGGAGCTCGATGATGAATTGCGCGCGTCCCTGGAGAAGCTGCTGGCCATCAAGGGCTCGCTCAACTCCAACGATGAGTCGCACCTGATCGCCGGTTATCGCCAGAGCAATCCGCGCCGGGCGCTGGAGTTGCTGATCGACAGTTGGCAGCGTACTCGCAGCCCGATTCGCCTGGTCGATGCCTTGCTGCTGGCCCAGGAACTGGAAGACTGGTCGAAGGTGACCGAACTCTTGAAAGAGGCCGAGCAGGATCCGGCCATCTTTGAGCAAGATCAGGTGCTCGGCGTGCGCGGTGCCTTGGCAATGCACGAAGGCCAGCCTGAAGAGGCCAAGCGCCTGTACCTGCTGGGCTTGTCCAAGTATCCGGATGAAAACCTGTTCCGCGAGCGCCTGATGTGGCTCTACGTCGACCAAGGCAACACCGCCGAGCTCAAGCCGTTGCTGACTCAGTGGAAAGCCCGGGCCCGTAACGATCAGGTCATGTGGCTGGCGTTCGCCAGTGCCAACCAGTTGCTCGGTCGCAACAGCGAATCGCTGGCCTGGTATCGCCTGTACATCAAGAACACACCGAACGACTGGCTGGTGCAGGCGGCTTACGCCGATGCGCTGTACGACGCGGGTTACCAGGATGCGGCCCAGCGCCTGCGCCTGAAACTGCTACGCAGCCCCGAGGCTGAAAACGCCCAGCCGTCCAAGGAACGCTACAGAACCTGGCTGCGTTTGATGAGCAGCAGCTATTCGCCAGCCAAGGCCCAACAAGAAGTGGCCAAGCGTCAGGACGGCTCTCCGGCCATGCTGCAGTTGTGGTTCGACCGCTTGCTGGCACGCCTGGACGCGACCAACCAGGAATCGCAGAAGGATGCGTGGCTGGATTGGGCGAAAAGCCAGGGCCTGAAGGTGGACCGCTATGAGCAGATCCAGCAGGCTTTGCGCAGCCGCAACAAAGCCCAGGTCGAGACGCTGTTGGCCAGCAGCGACCTCAACCCGGCACAACGGGCTCAAGCCCTGAGTCGCCTGGGGCGGGTCAATGAAGCACTGGAAACCAACCTCGAAGCGCTGGGTGACGATCAGCCCGAAACGGTTCAGGAGCAGTTGCGCCGTCAGGCGGTGGAGATCCATGAAAGTACGCCGCAAGGTGCACTGTTGTCCTGGCAGGATCAGGATTTTGGTGGCATCGCCTTCGACGCGCCGCGCCTGCAAATCGCCCACAACATCGGTGACAATTGGTACGCCGACCTCGAGCTGGAGCAGGGCACCTACGACGGTGACGACGTGATCGGCTCGCGCATCGGCACTGAGCGCAACGCCGCCCTGACCCTGATTCGCCCGGTGGAAAACGGCAGCTACAAACTGTTCGCCGACACCAGCCAGCGCAAGGACGATGACCGTAATGGCCTGGGCCTTTCCCGCAGTTGGCAGTTGGGCGTCAGCGATGAGCTGGAAACCGGCGTGGACTGGCATCGCAAGAGCGAGGACAGCGGCCTGATGCGTGCCTTTGGCGAGCAGGATCGCCTGTGGCTGGGCGGTCGTCATAGCCTCAGCGCCCGCGACCAGTTCAGCTGGGAAATCGCCAAGCGCTCGTTCTCTACGCGTGCCGGTGACAGCCTGGGCAATGGTGAGGCGTTGAAGGCCGAGTTCAACCATACGCTGGAATTCGCAGGCCCCAACTGGACCGTGCGCAGCGGTGTCGACTATCAGCACAACAATGTGAACGACAAGCGCCTGGATGACCTGTCCAGCCTTAATGACGGGCCGGTCATCAGAGGTATCGACGAGAACGGTAACCTCGATCCTGACGATACAGTCCTGGCCAGCGACCTGCTGCAAAGCCGCTACGGCCAACTGTATGTCGGCAGCACCTGGCGTCGCGGCATTCCGGGCGCGCTGGTGCGCACCAAGCCGCAATACACCTGGCTGGTGGACGTGACGGCGGGCTGGCAGTGGCTGGATCAAACCTTCAACTACGGCCTCAACACCGGTATCGGTTTTGAAGTATTGGGTGACGACGAGTTGGCCCTGACCGTCGGTTACCAGTCCGCGCCACAAGGCGGGGATGGCAAGTCGGGCGGAACACTGGGTGTGAGCTACGGCGTGCGGTTTGGGCGCTGATCATGGAATGTCTACGGAGAAAAACTATGCAAGCAATTCGTAATCTGGGCCTGGCCCTTGCCGCCCTGGTCGTCGCCGGTTGTGCCAGCTTCACCGATGAAGTCAGCCCGAACCTGCCGCGCAACGCGCAGTGGGGCATCGTGCCGATGGTCAACTATTCGCAGACGCCGCAGGCCGGTGAGCGCAGCGAGCAGATCCTGCTCAGCGTGCTCAGCAGCCGTGGCCTGCAACCGCGTGTCTACCCGGCAAGCGCCCAGGGCGAACAGGCACTGATGGACGACAACGAGCGCCTGGCCGGCGCCCTGGAATGGGCACGCGAGCAGAAGCTCGACTATGTCATCTCGGGCTCCGTCGAAGAGTGGCAGTACAAGAACGGCCTGGACGGCGAGCCTGCGGTGGGTATCAGCCTGCGCGTGCTCGAAGCCGAAAGCGGCCGTGTGCTGTGGAGCAAGAGCGGCGCTCGCGCCGGTTGGTCCCGTGAAAGCCTGGCGGGCACTGCGCAGACCGTCCTCGACAAACTTGTTGGCGCCCTTCGGTTCGAGTAATCGCAATGAATTCTCCCCACATGGATTACAGTCTGGCGCCGCAAGCGAGCGGCCCGGTCTCCTGGCTGGAAACGCTGTTGGTAACCGGCCTGGCCATCGGCCTGGGCCTGTGGCTGACCCCGGCTGACCCGTTGCAGATTCACGGCGGTTTCCCCTGGCCGATTCTTGCGCCGATGCTGCTGGGCGTGCGCTACGGGTTTGTCCGTGGCCTGTTCAGCGCCGGCCTGCTGGTGCTGGCGATGTTTGCCATGCGCCATTTCGGGTTGGCCGGTTACGAGCAGATCGACTCGTCCTTCATCGTCGGCGTGCTGGTGTGCGGGATGCTGGTGGGGGAGGTTCGCGACCTGTGGATGCGGCGCCTGGAGCGTCTGCAAATGGCCAACGAATACCGCCAGTACCGTCTCGACGACTTCACCCGGGCGCACCAGATTCTGCGTGTTTCCCACGACCTGCTCGAGCAGCGCGTGGCGGGCAGCGACCAGAGCCTGCGCAGCTCCTTGCTGGGCCTGCGGGAAAAACTGCGCGTGATGCCCGACGCCGGCGATGCACTGAGCGCACTGGCAGAGCCGATCGTGGCGATGCTGGCCCAATACGGAGCCCTGCGCGTGGCCGGTCTTTACCGCGTCGACGAGCGTGGCGACAAGGTCTTGCCGCAGGCGCTGGCGACCATCGGCGTGATGGGCCCGTTGAGCACCGAGGACGGTCTGGTCAAACTGTGCCTGGAGCGCGGCGAACTGGTGAGCGTGCGTCAGGAGCTGATCGATGCGGGCACCTCTTCGCAGTTCTCGTCCTTGCAGGCATGCATTCCGTTGATCGATGCCGAAGGCCGCTTGCTGGCGATCCTCGCGGTGCGGCAGATGCCGTTCTTCGCGTTCAAGGATCGCACCCTGAGCCTGCTGGCCTTGCTCGCCGGGCACATCGCCGACCTGTTGCGTCGCGACCCGCAAGTGCTGCAACTGCCCGATGCACGCGCCCAGCAATTCACCTTGCAGCTCAAGCGTTCCCTGGCGGATGCCGACCAGCACCAGTTGCCGGCCGGCCTGTTCGCCTTTGAAATGACCCGCGCCAACGAAGAGCTGACGCGCCTGATGGAGCGCAGCCAGCGTGGTCTGGACTTGCATCTGCCGGTGGTCAACAACCGCGATCACAAGTTGCTGCTGGTGCTCCTGCCGTTGACCAGCCCGCAAGGTACGGAAGGTTACCTGTCCCGAATCAACCTGTTGCTGCATGAGCACTTCGGTATCGAAAGCGACATGCAAAGCCTGGGCGTGAAGGTCATGCCGTTCAATCTCGAGCCTGGCGTCGACCGCCAGGAGCTGCGTAATTTCCTGTTCAACGAGTGTGGCCTGAATGATCAGCAAGTGGCTGTTTAGCGCAGCGTTGTTGTTAGAAGGCGGCAGTTGGGCCACGTTGTGGCTGGCGGCCCCCGAGCTGCAGCAATTGCTGATGTTCACTGTCAGCCATGCGCTGGCGTGCGCGATGCTGTGTGGCGCGGTGTGGCTGCTGCTGCCGGCGCGCTACCGTGCGCCGTTGCCCTGGAGCCCGCTGTTCATTTTCAGCCTGGCGTTCTTCATTCCGGTGATCGGCATGCTGGGCGTCGTCCTGTCGATCTTCCCGGCGCTGTACCTGCCACGCAAACGCGACAAGCAGGAGTGGCAAGCGGTGGGCATCCCGAGCCTGCCGTATCGCGCGCAACAGCAACTGCATTCGCCGATCTTCGCCGATGGCGGTTTGCAGGACGTGTTGCGTCACGCCCCGGACCCCGACCAGCGCCTGGCCGCCTTGCTGGCCACGCGGCGCATGCAGGGCAAGGAAGCCGTGCCGATTCTCAAGCTGGCCCTGGGCGACCCGAGCGATGACGTGCGCCTGCTGGCGTACTCGATGCTCGACAAGCAGGAGAGCGACATCAACCTGCGCATCCAGATCGCCCTCGGGCAATTGGTGGGCGCCAGTCCCTCCGCCGCCGGCGCGCTACACGGCACCCTGGCGCGATGGTACTGGGAGCTGGCCTATTTGGGCCTGGCGCAGGGCAGCGTGCTGGATCACGTGCTCAGCCAGGCCAGCGAACATGCCGAGCAAGGCCTGCAAGCGGGCGAGGGCGGTGAGCTGTTTTTGCTGGCCGGGCGTATCGCCCTGGTGCGTGGCGATGTCGAGCGCGCCGAAGTGCTGTTGCACCAGGCCCAGGACAGCGGCATGGACCCGGCGCAGATTCTGCCATTCCACGCCGAACTGGCGTTCGAAGCCGGGCGCTATGACGAAATCCCCGGACTGCTGGCGCAACTTCCCGAGAAAACCCGCCAGCGACCACCGTTCGCTGAGCTGGTGAGGAGCTGGACATGAGTCAACAGCAAGAGGCGCCGTTGGCCGACATTTGCCTGCTGCTCGAAGGCACCTGGCCTTACGTGCGCGGCGGCGTGTCGAGCTGGATTCACCAGATGATCCTCGGCTTGCCCGAGCTGACCTTTTCGGTGATGTTCATCGGCGGCCAGCGCTCGGCCTACCCGACGCGCCGCTACGAAGTGCCGTCGAACGTGCTGCACATCGAGGAAGTGTTTCTCGAGGACGCGACCCGACCGGCCAACACCCGCGGCACCCCGCGCGAAGCCGATCAACAGCAACTGATGGACCTGTATCGTTTCCTGCATCACCCCGATGCACCCGAGCCCGAGTTGGGCGAACGCTTGCTCAATTGCATCGCCGAGGGCCAGATGACCCTCGATGACGTGCTGCGCAGCCGTGCCAGTTGGGAAGCGCTGAGCGAGGGCTATCTGCTGCACTGCGCCGACCCGTCGTTCGTCAACTATTTCTGGACCCTGCGCTCCATGCAGTCGCCGCTGCTGATGCTCGCCGAAGCCTCGCGCAAGATGCCCCGTGCGCGCATGCTGCACTCGGTGTCCACCGGTTACGCTGGTTTGCTGGGCTGCATCCTCAAGCAACGCTGGAAGTGCAGCTACCTGCTCAGCGAGCACGGGATCTACACCAAGGAGCGCAAGATCGACCTGGCCCAGGCCAGTTGGATCGCCGAGAGTTCCGGCCAGGCGCTCAACCGCAGCCTGGATGCCGGCTCGGGCTACATCCGGACCCTGTGGGTACGCTTTTTCGAGCGTATCGGCCAACTGACCTACAACAGCGCCGACAACATCATCGCCCTGTACGACGGCAACCGTCAGCGCCAGATCAAGGACGGCGCCGACGCCTCGCGTACGCAGGTGATCCCCAACGGCATCGACCTGCCGCAGTGGACTGCCGCGCTGGAATCCCGCGCTCCCGGCATTGCGCCGGTGGTGGGTTTGATCGGCCGAGTGGTGCCGATCAAGGACGTGAAGACCTTCCTGCGGGCCATGCGCGGCGTGATCAGCGCCATGCCTGAAGCCGAAGGCTGGATCGTCGGCCCCGAAGAAGAAGACCCGGAATACGTCAGCGAATGCCGCAGCCTGATGGCCAGCCTGGGACTGGAGGGCAAGGTGCATTTCCTCGGCTTCCAGCGCATCCAGGAAATCCTGCCGCAACTCGGGTTGATGGTGCTGACCTCGATCAGTGAGGCGCAACCTCTGGTGATCCTCGAAGCCTGGGCCGCCGGCACGCCGGTGGTCAGCAGCGACGTGGGTTCGTGTCGCGAGCTGATCGAAGGCGGCAGCGCCGAAGACCGCGACCTGGGGCTGGCCGGCAAAGTGGTGGCGATCGCCGACCCACAAGCCACCTGCACCGCCATCCTCGAACTGCTGCGCAACCCGCAACGCTGGCACGACGCCCAGGCCAGTGGCCTGTTGCGGGTCAATCGTTATTACACCGAAGCCTTGATGCTGCAGCGCTATCGCGACCTGTATCGGGCCTCCATGGAGAACCGTTAATGGCCGGTATTGGCTTCGAGCTGCGCAAGATTCTCTCGCGCGACTCCTACACCGCAACCTTGCACGCCTATGTCTACGCTGGCCTGATCAGCTCCGGGCCTTGGGTGCTGTCGATCATCAGCGTGATGCTGGTGGGCATCATCAGCCTCGGCCTGGTGATCCCCAACTCGTTGGTGGCGCAGTTTCTGGTGACGGTGACTTACCTCATGGCCACCTCGCTGATCCTCACCGGTGGTTTGCAGTTGTACTTCACCCGCTTCGTGTCCGACCGCTTGTTCGAGCACAAATACGAGCAGATCCTGCCCAACCTGTTGGGCATCCTGCTGCTGGTCACGCTCGCGTCGGGCATACTCGGGGTGATCGTGCTCGGTCTGCTGTTCGACCAGCCGTTGTTGTACAGGCTGCTGGTGGTGGCCAACTTCGTGGTGCTGTGCAACCTGTGGCTGGTGATCATCTTCTTGTCGGGGATGAAGGCCTACAACCGCATTCTGCTGGTGATGCTGGTGGGCTACACCCTGATGGTGGTCAGCGCCTGGCAGTTGGCGTTCCTGAAAATACCGGGCCTGCTGCTGGCGCTGTTGATCGGCCATAGCACGCTGCTGTTTTTGTACCTCTACGACATTCTGCGCGAGTACCGCGCCGAGAAACTGATCGCCTTCGACTTCCTCGATCGTCGGCAGGTATTCCTCAGTTTGTTGGCCACCGGATTCTTCTACAACTTCGGCATCTGGATCGACAAGTTCCTGTTCTGGTTCAACCCCGGCACCTCCAACCAGGTCATCGGCCCGCTGCGCGCGTCCATCCTCTACGACCTGCCGATCTTCATCGCTTACCTCGCGATCATCCCCGGCATGGCGGTGTTTCTGGTGCGCATCGAAACCGACTTCGCCGAGTGGTACGACCGCCTGTTCCGCGCCATCCGCGAAGGCGAAACGCTGCAACACATCGCCTCGCTGAAAACCGAAATGACCCTGTCTATCCGCCAGGGCCTGCTGGAAATCTGCAAGGTCCAGGGCCTGACCGTGGTGCTGCTCTTCCTCTTCGCGCCGCGATTGCTCGACTGGCTGGGCATCTCCAGCTACTACTTGCCGCTGTTCTACATCGACCTGATCGGCGTGAGCATCCAGGTGGTGTTCATGGCGCTGCTCAACGTCTTCTTCTACCTGGACAAACGTAAAGTGGTGCTGGAACTCTGCGTACTGTTCGCCGCCCTCAACGGCGCGTTGACCCTGTTCAGCATGATGCTGGGCCCAAGCTTCTTCGGCTACGGCTTCACCCTGTCGCTGCTCATCTGCGTCCTGCTCGGCCTGCACCGCCTCTCCGCCGCCCTCGAAGACCTGGAATACGACACCTTCATGCTCTCAAACCGCTAATCCCACGATCCCTGTAGGAGCGGGCTTGCCCGCGATGGTCGTCAACGATGACTCTGGAAACCTGACACCCCGCGGTGATCCGGCATCCATCGCGAGCAAGCTCGCTCCTACAGAAGCCCCAAATCCTGTGGGAGCGAGCCTGCTCGCGAAGGTCGTGAACGATAACGCTGAAAACCTGACACCCCGCAGTGATCCGGCATCCATCGCGAGCCTGCTCGCCCCTACAGAAACACCAAACAGGCCGGCGGTCGGCCCCACTTGAAAGCCCAATCCCCACTGCTAGCCTTGATCACTCGGAGCTGCCGGCGCAAGGCGATGTGTTCCGGGCCAACCCTTGAATCGAGCACCGCTCGACCCCTCAAGCCGACCCTCGCCCCCTGACGTTCATCGACCCCTGGCGAAGTCTCCGAAACCCTGTCCTGTGATAGCGCCCTGGAGATTTCGCATGAAACCGCAGCAGATCCAGCTCACCCGCATCACCCCCGAATACTGGCGAGTCACCTTCCACAACCCGCCGTACAACATCTACGGCCCCGAAACCATGCCGCAGCTGAACGAGGTGGTCACCGCCCTCGAGACCGATCCACAGGTCAAAGTCGTGGTATTCGACAGCGACGTACCCGGCTTCTTCCTCACCCACTACGACTTCGTGCCACCGCTCACCGACACCACCAACCTGCCCAACGGCCCGACCGGCCTGCCACCGCTGCCAGACATGCTGGTGCGCCTGAGCAAAGCCAAAGTCGTCTCCATCGCCTCCATCCGAGGCCGCGCCACCGGCGTCGGCAGCGAACTCGCTTTGGCCAGCGACATGCGCTTCGCCAGCCGCGAAAAAGCCATCCTCTCGCAATGGGAAATCGGCGCCGCCCTCGTCCCCGGCGGTGGCCCCATGGCCCGCCTGCCACGCCTCATGGGCCGAGGCCGCGCCCTCGAAGTGCTGCTCACCGGCAACGACATCGACGGCGAACTCGCCGAACGCTACGGCTACGTCAACCGCGCACTGCCCGACGCCGAACTCGACCCCTTCGTCGACACCATGGCCCGCCGCATCGCCCGCTTCGACAAACAATCCATCAGCGAAATCAAACGCCTGGTCGACGCCTCCAGCCTGCCACCCCAAGAAGCCATCGCCGCCGAATGGGACGGCTTCATCGGCTCAGTCCAACGCCCGGCCGCCCAGCAACGCATCGGCCAACTGATGGAACTCGGCCTGCAAGAAAAAGCCGACGTGGAAATACGCTTGGCACACTACACCGGCACCCTGGGTGAATAACCCACAGCAAACAACAGGAGTCACCGTCATGAGCACTGGACTGGAAACCGTTCTATACACCGCCAAAACCCAAGTCGTCGGCGGACGCACCGGCACCGGCAAATCGAGCGACGGCCAGCTCGAAGTCACCCTGAGCTCCCCAGGCGCAGGCAAACCCGGCACCAACCCCGAACAACTCTTCGCCGTCGGCTACTCCGCCTGTTTCCTCGGCGCATTACAGGTCGCCGCCGGGCAACAAAAGGTCAAACTGCCGCAAGACACGGAAGTGAATGCCGAGGTGGATTTGGGGAAAACCAAAAACGGCGAGTTTCAACTGGCGGTGAGATTGGATGTGAAGATCTCCGGGTTGGACGACAAAGTGAAGAAAGAACTGGTGGATGCCGCGCACGAGATCTGCCCGTATTCGCGGATGACGCGGGGGCATGTTTCGGTGGAGTTGAAGGCGTCTTGAAGCTGCTTCACCCCATGGCCTGAGGCTGACAATCACCAGCTTCACATTCAAAAGGGCAGCGTCACAGCTGCCCTTTTTCATTGCGAATCGGCACGAGGGCTAACCGCCAGTCTTCATCGGCGGCCAACGACTCAACACCTTCTGCACATCATCAATCACCGCCTTGCTCATCGACGTCAAATGATGCGCCGCCCAGGCATGACGGTCGCTGTCGCGGGTGTAGGCGGCATCGGCGGTTAGCAGCCTGGCGAGGAAGAGGAGGTCGGATACTTGCTCCAGGGCGGCGGCCACGGGTACGCCGCGGTTTACTCGGAAGAGGGGTTCGTTGTTGCAGTAGTGGAAGGGGGTTAGGCCGATGGTGGTGAGGCATTCATCGGTGTCTTCGGAGGGGGAAGATAAATCCGTTTCCGGAGGAAGAGGTGCTTGCTGGTGCATAGATGAAACTCCAAGTCAGAGAAAAGGAGCCATCACACTCGCTACCAAACGAGGGGGTGGCGGCCATACGCGGGTTGGTAGACCGGCGACTTGGAAAACCGGCGCGCCCGAAAGCGCCCCACGCATGACCACCTCTGAAGACTCAAGCCAAGGCTTGGATCAGGTGATGCTATGCACACAAGTCAGCCGGGCTACCAAACCCGATCGCTGTTTCGCAGCGACTGAGAAACGATAGGGCGAGACTGAAAAGCGGACAAGCCGGCGGATTCTGGAGTGGGTGTAGGGAATGGCGCAAGGGGGTGTAGCTTATGGGAGGTGTTTGCGACGCTGCTTAAACGCTGACGTTTAAGCAGCGTCCGGATGTCAGAGACGCAAAAAAACGTCGCGAGTAAACTATGTTGTCCTGTGTGAGCTTGAGCTTCACCGATCAAAAGACACCTAAGCGACTTTTTCAATATTGGTGAGCCGGGGTGAGCTACAAACCTGTAGCTTTTTGATTTTATTGACTAATAATTGATCATGCGAATTACTTGGGATACCAGCATGGAATGCTGCGTATTCTGGTTTTCGATAAGTGGTGTTTTTTGGGCTCAGACGAGCGCCCCGTCAAAGTAATCGCTGTCGAGCCTCGGCATCTTGTAAAGCTGCGAGCTGACACCAACTTTGTGATCCAACATTAGATTGACCAAGCGTTTACCGTCGATCAGTACCAGTCCTTCGACTGATCACGCGAACTCGACCGCTTGGGCAGTGAAGCCTAAGGTGGTGATGAATACACCACGTTTGGCTTTCTGCCCTGCCAGGGAGCCATAGAGCGCCTGCAAATCGGGGCGGCCAACGGTGCTCTGCCAGCGCTTAGTCTGCACGTAGAATTTAGCCGGCCGTGGCAGACCGGCGACCGCGTTTGGCCTTGGGTGCAGCCGCGCGTTGAGCTTTGATGCGATCAAGGAGCACGCTGGCCGGTTCGTCGTTCGGGTCTTGCGGCACAAGATCGCCTCTGAACGCTTTGGCAAGGATGCTTTGGGTTAGGAGGTCGATACGTACTTGGGCGGCTTTGATACCGGCTTCCAATTGATCGGCGAAGGCGAATAGCTGTTCAATCCTGCGGACGATTTCGATTTGTTCTGCCCGTGGGGGGAGAGGAAACGGCAGGGACTGAACAGTCTTTTTGTTCAGTGCCTGCTGGTTGTTTCCCGAGCCAACACGTCGGGTCTCTTCGTAACGCTCGTAGAGATAGTAATAAAGATATTCGGATATACAGTAAGCCGAATGAACTCGGAGTGCCGCTGTGTTCTGATTGTGGCATGCCTTTATATCAAGGATAGCTGGCTGTCCACGGGTTTTACCCTGGCCGATCATTGCCAACATGACCGTTCCAGCAGGATGGATGGTCGTTGATGCGGACTTATAGCCTGCTTCTGTAATCGATTCTCTTGTTGTTTTTATACGGCAAAAAGCCACTTCGGAACTGCTTACCCAAGGGATTTCCTCTCCCCAAAATTTGGGACTTGTACGGCTCGGCGTTGCTCCAACATATACATCGAAAACTTCACCAACCTTTGCCTCTACCCACGAATTCGGTAGCGGATACCCGAGCGATCCGGGCAGCAGGTCCGCTTCTTTGTACTTCCTCCCATCCGATTGATAAGCATCAGCCCAAGCTTTTTTTAGTTCATCAGGAAGGATAGAGCTCACGCTCGGGTTAAGCGCACGCCACCCCTCCGTCAACTTGCCAGACACGGCGGAGGCTAGGACGGATTGCCGGAAGCGTTTGAGCAGTGCGGGAATGCCGTCGATACGGGCTTTCAGGGTATCGACTTGAGCCAGTAGTTCATCGAGCTTGGCGGCGATGCGGGTTTGTTCTGCGAGTGGAGGCAGAGGAATGACTAGATCTTTGAGTTTTGAACCGTTTACGTTTGGCTGACCGATTCCTGTACTGAACTCCGTAATTTGCCGCCAGTAACCTTGGGATCGGAAGTAAAGTGAAAGATAGCCCGCAGCCTCTGGTCGCATGCAGCGCACACGAATTAAATAAGAGGCGAAAACTGCCTTAGGAATTTCTCCCTTAATCAGAAAGCTCTTCCCAACAGTTGCTCCTGTTCTCGCAAACACAAGGTCATTTTCTTTAAGTAAATATTTATTCGTCTGCTCGGAATCTATCTCGCAATACGGAACAGAGTCCCACAATACCTCGTTTTCTTGGATGTCTGTAATTCGCAGCAGGTGCGGACCCACCCTCTCTCTTGTGGACGAGGCCGTGTATCCGTAGCTAATGTCCTCGGCTAAGTCTCCGAGCCGCGCTGTTGTCCAATTGTTTGGCAGCTCACTCATTACCGGTACCTACTTCCAATCCCATCACTTGCGCCATCAACTGCTTCTGCGCCACCACTTCATCCCCCGCCCCCAGCGCCTTCATCAGCTCTTCCAGCTCACGCAGTGCCTCGGTCAATTCAGCCATAGCCTCACCCGCCAGTACTTCCGGAGCGGGTAGGTCGGCAGCATCCAGGCTGCTGTCGTCTTTTAGCCAACTGATATCCAGCGAGTCACTACGCTCGTTGCGGATGTAATCGCGGGTAAAGCAGCGGAAGCGGCTGTTTTCACCGATACCTTCGACGTTCTCGGATCGTGGGCTTTCGCCGTCGGGGGTGTCGCCATAGGCATCTTCGAACGGTTTGAGGTGAGTGGCGCCGAAAGGAGTACGCTTGCCAAAGCTAGGCATATTGCTACGCAGGTCATAGATCCAAACACGCTTGGTGCAGCCTTCCTCCTGACGCGGATTTTCCACGGTGCCCTTCTGGAAAAACAGCACGTTGGTCTTCACACCCTGAGCATAGAAAATACCGGTAGGCAGACGCAGGATCGTGTGCAGGTTGCACTTCTCCATCAGGTCGCGACGCACATCAGTGCCGACGCCAGCCTCGAACAGCACGTTATCCGGCAGCACCACGGCGGCACGCCCACCGGGTTTGAGGCCACGATAGATGTGCTGGAGAAAGGCCAACTGCTTGTTGCTGGTGTGGTAGGTGAGGTCGTCGCGTGTCGGGCCGCCGCCACCCTTGGCGGTACCGAACGGCGGGTTGGAAAGGATAACGTCGACTTTGGGCAGGCTGGCGCCGGTCTGGCCGAGGGCGTTGCCCAGGTGCACTACGCCTTCTTCATCACCTTCCATGCCATGCAGCAGTGTGTTCATCAGCGCCAGGCGACGAGTGCCGGGCACCAGTTCTACGCCGACAAAGGCGCGATTGCGCTGGAAGGCCTGGGCCTTGGCGTCGAGGTCGTAGTGATCGTCAGTGTTGCTCTTGATGTAGGCATCGGCGGCAATCAAAAAGCCTGCGGTGCCGGCGGCGGGGTCCTGAATGGTCTCCCCCGGCTGCGGTTTTATGCAGCGGATGATGCTGTCGATCAGCGGACGCGGGGTGAAGTACTGGCCAGCGCCTGACTTCGTTTCGCTGGCGTTCTTTTCCAGCAAGCCTTCATAGAGATCGCCGAGTCCGTCCTCGCGGGCGCTGAACCAGTCGATGCCGTCCAGGCTCTTGATCAGCTGTTCGAGGTGTCGCGGTTGCTGGAGGCGAGTCTGGGCGTCGGCGTAGATAGCAGCGATCAGCGGGTCCGGGTTTTTGCCAAGGTCCAGCAGCATCTGCCGGTAGTGATCTAGCAGGGTCACGCCGGACTTGCCAGCCAGGTCTGGCCAGCGCGCGCCTTCGGGCAGTTTGTGGCCGAAGTTCTCGTTGTTCTGAACCTGTTCGTATTCCATCTTGATGAACAGCAGCAGCACGAGCTCGGTGACGTAGTCGCTGTAGTTGATGCCGTCGTCACGGAGGACGTCGCAGAGGTTCCAGAGTTTCTGAACGATATCGGAGTTGGTCATGGGGTACCTGTGGCGAAATGTGTAAAGCGCCAGATTGCGCTGGTGCAAAAAAGTGGTTGCCTGGGCTCAGTCGTCTGAGGAACGTTGTTCAGCCTTTAGCACACGGCCGGCCGCAGTCAGGCGGTAGCGTTGTTTGCTGCTGTTGGGCTTGTCCGGAATGGTCATCTCGACCACGCCAAGCGCCAGTAATGGGGCCAAAACCTGCTCGCGGAACTTGCTACGGTTGCTGCGCCCGACGAAGGTCATCAGCTCTGGCGCAGAGTGATCGCCTGCCATCCTGTACAGCAGCGTTAACTGCTCTTGCTGCAAAGGCAGGCGAGTATCGACCTGTTGTCCTTCGACAGCGGACTCAGTCCCTACTTGGTCCCTACTTAGTCCCGACTTAGTCCCTACTCGGTCCCCGCTTGGGCCCGAAAGAGGCCCTTTTTCAATGGCGCGCTCAATCACCACCTTGAACTGATCACTCTGCCGGTCGTCCTCCAGCCGGATCATTGGCCACGCATCGATAGCGCGCGGGATGCCGGTGCCCAAACCGCGATAGGGGAGAATGTGCACAGCATGGGAGGTGAGCGTCGGGTTACGGCGGTTGGACAGGCCGAATCGGATTTTCTCGGTATCGAGCACGTCAGGCAGGTGCCCAGGACTGATCAGTTCTATGCGATCGGCGAAGATCATGATCCGAATGGAGGCGCTGACAAAGTAGTCGCGGTGGATCAGGGCATTGACCAGCAGTTCTTCAAACACCTCCTCCGGCACTTCCAGCTGGCCGAGGGAATTGAAGCCCTGCTGGCGTTGCACATGGCGCAGGTTACGTTTGATGAAGGCGAGACTGCGTCGGTATTGCTCCGGCAGGTTGCCGTCGATGTCTTCGCTGTCGAGGTAGTGGCGGTCATGCAGCACCGTACCCGGAAACGCCACCGCTTTGATGTCGAACGCAGGGCACAGTCGTTGTGGCGTTCTGCCGAAGAGCAACAAACCGGCCAAGTTAGGTATGCCGCCGCTGGCGAGGCCGAGGTTTTCCAGGATTTGGATGGTTTCCAAACCTGCTTGCTCGGGGCTTTGCCGAAAGCGATGTTGGAAGTAATCGCCCAGCGCCTGAGTGTCGATATCCGTCACGCTGCAGCCCGCGACCGGTACCGCATCGGCGCGCACCAGCCCGGCTTGCTGGAATAAACGCTGTAGCTCTTCGCGCGCCGTAACCCGGCGTTTATCGGCCCCGTTCTTGACCCAGATGCGACCCTGGTTGTCGACGTAGGGTTTGTTCAGTCCTTGTTCGACTGTCACCACCATGACCAGTCCGTGCTCGGTCTGAAGGTTGCTGGATAATGGATTGATCGCCGGGCGGACATTCTGCGAGGCCGCGTTGGAGAGCAACTGATTAAGTCGCGCAACGTCGATGCTACCCAGCCCGCTAAACTCCCCTGAGTCCTCTACGCCAATTATCAGATAGCCACCCGACGTATTGGCGAACGCCACCAACTCGGCTGCCAAGGCATCGATATTGTTGAAATCGCGCTTGAACTGATGGCGACTGTCCTCACCACGGGCAAGGATCTGATGAAGCTCGGCAAGGGTCATTAAACGTCTCTAGGTGTTGCGGTCGATAAATCGGTAGCAGGAGGCATTATTCCTCATAAAAGAGTGCGGTGGCCAATCCGACAGTCCGGATCGGCCTTATCCCGTTTGTGTCCAAAGGTTGTCATTCAGGGCGTCGAGCACCACACCCAGATTACCGCCGAGCATTTTGTCCAGCCGCTTGCTGCCGCCATCGTTTTTGAACGCTTCACCAATCTGCTTCTCGTCAATAACCACTTCGTGCACCAGTTGTCTGGAAAGGCGGTCCAGCCACTTACGCTGGACTTGAGTCCATGGGTGCAGGGCGTAAATAGTCTCCATCGCTTTGATTACGCGCTGTTCGAATGGCAGCAACGCCCCCCCGAGGGCTGCGCGGCGGATGAAGCCGACGATGCTGGCCGCGATCTCCTGGTTGGTCTGGTTACGCCAGGCGCTTTGCAGGTTCACCTCGCTGTAACCATGGCCGTCGAGCAACAAGCGCACTTCGCGCAGTTGTTCACGGGTGAGATCTTGCGGACGGTTGACCACTACGCCCAGGGCCACCGACTGGTTCAGCTGATTCCTGACGAAGTCATTGAAGCTTTCCAGATAGTCGGCGGGCTTATGGTAATCGCCGTAGTTCTGCTCACGGGTCATCAGTTCGTCCGTGTGGGTGGAGATCACCGGGTAGTTCAGCGACCCCAGCAGGGCATTCACCGTGGCGAGTTGGTTGAGCAATTGAGCATGCTGTTGAATGAACTGGGCCGCTTGCTGCGGACCGAGCTTGTGCAGGTGCTGGTGCAATTTGTCGGGGGCTACGCCCCAGATATCTTCCAGTTCAGCGAGCTTGTCCTTGAGGATTGGCTTCTGCTCGGCTTTATGGGTGGCTTTGCGCAGGATGCGCATGACCCGCTGGCTCAGTTGGTCCAAAACGTCGTGGGCATGGCTGGTGTCTGGCAGGTTGCCCGGAGCATCGAGGCTGGCCGGGTTGGTCAGTTCGCTGACCAGTTGTTCCAGGCTGATGTTCGGGTCCTTCACCAGCGGCTTCATTGTATCGACTGGTTCGAGCGCTGCGTACAGATCAACGGGATCGTAGATCTTGAACACCGTCTTGCCGATGTCATCGCAGCGACGAGTCGCGCGGCCCTTCATCTGTTCGTAGAGGATGCGCGAGCGCACCCGGCGCATGAACACCAAGTGGCAGATGCGCGGCACGTCGATACCGGTGGTCAACAAGTCGACCGTGATGGCAATGCTCGGGTAGCGCTCGTTCTTGTACTGGCGGATCAGTTGTTTGACCTTGTCACTCTGCCCAGTGATGATTTGTACAGCCGCCTGGTTGTAATCCTCGTCGTGAACGTTCTTGAAGGCTTCGTCCAGGAGGGTTTTCACCCGCTCGGCATGCGCCTGGTTGACGCAGAAGATCATCGTTTTTTCGTCGCCCAACGGGTCGAGCTCTTGTGCCAGTTGCTCGCAGATGACCTTGTCGAAACCGGGCGTAATTACGCGACGATTGAAGGACTCGATTTCGAAGTCGAGTTCGTCCTCGAGTTCGGCGACATCCACTTCGCCAGTGCTCGTATCGATGACGCTGACGCTCTCGCCCTTCGCAAAGTGAATGCCGTTATCACTCAGTTGGGTCTTGTAGCGGATGGGCGGTTCATGATCGATCAACCAGTCGTCAGCCACAGCCTCACGATAGCTATAGGTGAATATCGGGGCACCGAAGACTTCACTCGTGTGCTTGGCTGGCGTGGCTGTGAGGCCGATGCGGCAGGCGTCGAAGTAATCGAGCACGCGGCGATACTGCGACAGGTATTGGTTGAAGTCGCGCACCGTCAGCTCGCCCTCAGTCATTTCCTGGTCGAGGGTGTAACCGCGGTGGGCTTCGTCGACGATGATGCAGTCAAAGGCATCGATGGGCGGCGGAGTGTCTGACTGGAAGATGCGCATGACCATGGCCTGCACAGTGGCGACCTGGACCCGTGTTTCTGCTTCGGCAGCCATGTCGCCAAGTTCTTTGATGTTGTAGATTTGCGCCAGCGTTTGGCTCTTTTCCAGCGTCGCTTCGTTGAAGGCTTCGATGGCCTGCTGCCCGAGGGCGCTGCGATCTACGAGGAAAAGAATACGGCGAAAGCGCTCGGCCTTCAGTAAGCGGTACATCAGGCCAATGATTGTGCGCGTTTTGCCGGTCCCTGTGGCCATGGCCAGCAGGCATTGGCGGCGATTGGCCGCCAGCGCTTGCTCGACGGCGCGGATGGCGTTCTCCTGATAGCCCCGAAGCTTGAGATAGCCGAAGCCTTCCTGTTTTAGCATCGCTTCGGCGTCTTCAGTGTTGCGCTTGAGCAGGTCGAGCAGGCCGTCTGGTGTGTGGAAGTCCTGCAACGGCCGGCGCAGATTGGCCGGGCTGCGCAAGTCGCGGAACCAAATGCCGGACAGCTCGGCGAGTTGTTTAATGTAGGGACGACCATTGCAGGCGAACGCGAACGGGACTTTGAAGTGGTCGCCCTGGCCGTCGGCCCAACCCTCGCTCTGCCCGGCCGGTTGCAGATCGTTTGTCACGATCAACTGGCGTGAATAGCGCTCGGCTTGGGGGATGCGGTCGGCTATGTTGATGCGCTTACGCTTGGCTTCGACGATGGCAACCGGCATGAGGCCAGCGAATAGCACGTAATCAGCGTTCTCTTTCGCTTTGCTGGTTGGCCATTCGGCGATGGCCTTGTTTTTGCCCTTTTCGGGCCGAGCGCCGTTGCTGTAGGTCAGGTCGAGTGAATCGGCCTCCCAGCCCGCATCGTTCAACTGTTGATCGATAAGGATACGGGTGAGGTCTTCGTTGAGGTCGAACTGGCTGCTGGCTTGCTGAGTCTTGCGCGTGACCTGCTGGACAGCTTTGGGCTGATCCTCAAGTTGTTGCTGCAGCACTTTCAGCCGCGCTTCGAAATCGACTCGGGCTTTGGATAGCTCTGCCTCGCGCTCCAGAGCAATCTGCTCGTAGATACGCGCTTCCTCGTTCATCTGTCCGGCGAGACTGGCTTGCTCTTGCTTTTCTTGCGCCAATAGCTCGGCTAACTGGTGGTTGCTCTCGAGTTGCTGACGACTGTCGCCCAGCTCTGCACGAAGTTTTTCGATCTGTCCCTGCAGCTCACGCAGAGGCTCACTCGGATCCACCGGAACCATGAAAGGCCCGGCCTTGAAGGCGCTGCCGCCCTTGCCGAATGACTGGTGGTACCAGATCGCCAAGGCGCGGGCGACCCTCAGCCCATCCAGTGCTTCGCGATGCAGGGTGCGGAATTCGTGGGTCGCCTTGTTGCCTTCGACCCGCAGCGTATGGAACAGGTTGCGGATGTTGCCGTCAAGCTGGATTTCACGGCTCAGGCGATACAGCAGGTCAGCTTGGGACGTGGTGGCGTCGAACTCAATGCCTGCTCTTACCGCCAGATCCTGGGCGAGCGCTTCGCCCAACTGCCGCAGTTTGATCAGCGTCGTGTTGGGGTCACTGGAAAAAACTCGCTCGGCCGTATTGGCAAGTTGAAAAAAGACCGGATCGTGTTCTTTGAAGAAGGCGAAGTTGCTGCTCTCTGCCATGTTCCATCCTTGAGTGAGTCACCGGCCATCCCGAGAGTGCCGACGCAATAAGGGCATAATGCCATGCGAAGCGTGGTGCGGGTATTACAGTGTGTGCTTACGAGCGCTTGGAAAAACAGCCCCGCGTGGTGACAGGGCTCTTCTGCATTTTATGCAACTGCGCCGATAACCATCACAGATCGTCGGTGAGCTCGCAAAGCTAGTCCCCTGTGTACCCTTCATCCTCGCAAGGCTCCCAATAAAACGTAAACAGCACCAACTGCTCCACCGGCTCATAGAACATCATGATCAGATCCGCCCCCCAGCTCTGGTAATGATGTGCGGGTACGCTCGCCACGTGATGAAACATATGGCCAGCGGGGCTGTACGGGTATCCTGCCGTTACCCCGTGCTCCTTGCTTCTCGCATAACCAATCGAGAGGCTGGGATTGGGGAATTTCGAGTAGTCCGCCACGCCGCCAATCTGCTCGACAAACGTCATCTGCTCAACGTCGTACAGGGGGACACCATCGACTAACGCCGATGGGAAGAACAGGCGCCCCGAGTTCCGATAAAGCTCTTTGGCCGCTTCATAGGCCGTTTTCTGATCCGCGTACATTCTTTGCAAACTCAGCCGCGCCTCCACATACGGGTCGGCCAAATGTTGGTTATCCGGATGGAGGAAGAAATAGCGCGGGTCGCCCATCAGGCGATACTGCCCCTGCTCGACCTTGAAACCAATCCAGTTGGTATGCACGAGCGGAGAATGCCACCAGGTGTCCTCCGTCGCTTGACCCACGAAGTGATGTTCTGACGGCTCCATGGGACCCAGCATGGTCAGATACCCGGACCATTCGGGATTGACCACGCTGAGGTCGATGCCAAAGAACGGTTGCAAGTGTTCGATGAGCTCCGCGTGTTCGGGCACGAAAACTGTCTCAGGGTCCGGGAACGGGCGCAGCCCATACGGTACCTCGGTGTAATCCGGCCAGCGTTGCTCCACCTCACGAAGCATATCCGTGAACTCAAGGTCTTTGTGCAACCCTTTCCTGTAGTCGCTTAGCAGGGCTTGTGCCACACCAAAATGTTCCGAACTAAGCTGTCCCAGATCATCTGCGGACACTACGTGCCTGTAAGGGGCACGCATCGACCGCACGATCGATCGTAAACATTTCGCGGAGGCACTGTGGTCGTTGACGAGCACGTCCTTGTATCTGAGAAAGGCGGATTCGCTCATGTGTTGTCGTCCTTACTACATGTCCGTGAGTGCCCCCCATATTGTTGCCGGAGAGTATTTTTTTCTGAGCCTTGGCACCTGCTCCAAATGTTTACCTGTATGAACAGCCAACATGGACGGAGCGGGTGCTTTTGCTTAGGGTATGGCCATTCGATACTACCTGCAAGGCAGCCGGCATGAAGCGTGAACAGTTTTTGCTCCAACCTGAAGTTGAGGCTTTTGTTGAGTGGCTGGCGACGAATTTGCCCACCCTGACGTTCAAGCTTCGTTTCAAATCCAGCAAATTTGTACCGGGTGGTTTGCAGGAGGATGTTCGCGGTTTCGAGCAGGTGCTGGCGCACTATCGTTGGAAGGCCAGCTGGCTGGACAGCAACCAGGCATCGGTGGACTCGCAAACCTGGGCGCAAACGCAACGCTCGCTCGGCCAGCTTCGCGAGTGGCTTAAAAGTGCAGTCGAGCGCGGTGATGAGCCGCAAGCGTTGCAGGCGTGTTTGCAGATTCTTCGCTGGGGCGGCGTGCGTGGCGCCATCCCGTTTTTGCATCGTCTGGCCGCCAAGAGTGAGTTGTCCGCTTATCTACGAAAGATGGCCGGGCTCATGGCGCTCGATGGCGACAATGACCTGGATGAGCTCGATGAGAGCAGCGTTGAACGCTTCGACGCTGGTCTGACCAAGATTCACGCGCTGCTCGATGCGTCGGGTTCGCCGATTTATGACAGCCGCGTCGGTGCGGCCATGGCCATGCTCTATTCGTTGTTTCGTGAGCAGTGGGCGGGGCGCGGTAAGCCGCTGTTGTCGTTCCCGTCCGGTGGTGCGCGTGGCAGCCAAATCCGCAATCCCGGAGCGTTTACCAACGGCTTGGCGGCGCCGCAGTTTTCTTCGATTCGTTATGAGGTGTGGGCGCGCTGCCAGGTGCGCCTGGGGTGGATCATCCGTGCCCTGCTTGAGCGTACCGAGTGGTTCGCCGACCAAGGCACGCTGCCTGCGCGGTGCCATGCGTTCGAAGCCAGCCTGTTCATGCTCGGTTATGACCTGCGCTGCTTTGGCGGGACACTGAAAACTGCTGCGCTCCTGGAGGATGAGGAGGATAAACCCGACCGTGAGAGCACGGGCTGGGTGCCGACGGGGAACCCTTTCAATCGGGTGGTGGCGGATTATCTGGAATTCCGCCGCGACGGTGGGCAGCCGGATAAAACCTCCTTCGTTGACTGGCAGGTAGCCAACCGTGGTGTCTCCCGCTCGACGGCGCAAGACTACTGTTTTGCGTTTTCCATGCAGGAATTCGACCTGTTCAACCGTTCACTCGAGGAGTTGGAGAGGATCGTCGCCGGTGGCGAAGACGGGTTGCGTGCGGCCTTGTCCAGCGAGGTGCTGGAGCCCTTCTTCCTAGGGGATGAGCGGGTCAACGTATGCCTGGTGGATGCATTGATCACGGGGCGAGCGTATCAGCGAGCGACGACGTGCAAGGCGCGTGTCGAATCGATCCTGGCCGCCGGCTACGCAGGCACGCCCAATTCCGCCAATACGCTCATGGCGTTGGGCCGCAACGTCGGCAAGCATTTTGGTTTGCTCGACGCCGAGCATTTGCCAACGCCGCTTTTCGAGCAGTTCTTCGGCGAGTGCTCGCTGGAGGCCTGAACCTCACATTAGCTTCGCTTACCGTACAGCGGTCCCGGGCACTTCACAGGATGAATCTCGACCATGCAAATGCGCAATGGCACACGTCTTTACTCCGCCTCGGACCTCTGCAATTTTCTTGAGTGTCAGCACCTCACTGCGCTGGACCTTGCGCACCTGCTCAACCCGATGGAAAAAGCGCCATCGAGTGACCAGAACCGCTTGATTCAGGACAAGGGCCTGGCCCACGAGGCGGCTTATTTTGATCGCCTCCAGAGCCAATACGCCAATGTGGTCGATATCGCCGAAGGTGATCCGAGTTTCGCCCGCCGTGTGGAGCTGACGATTCTGGCCATGCAAGCGGGTGCCGACATCATTTTCCAGGCATCGCTGCAGGACGGCCCCTTGATTGGCCATGCCGACTTTCTGCGCAAGGTGCCGGTGCCATCGGCACTGGGCGACCATAGTTATGAAGTGATCGATACCAAGCTGGCGAAAACCGCCAAGGCCAAGTTCCTGGTGCAGACCGCACTGTATTCGCGCCTGTTGGTGCCCATTCAGGGCGTGCAGCCGCAGTACATGTACATCGTACTCGGCGATGCAGAGCGTACGGAGCAGGCCTTTCGCGTGGCGGACTACGCCGACTATCTGGAGCATGTGCTGCAGCGCTTCATCGCCTTCACAAGCGTGGCCGAGCCGCCCGCCACTTACCCTGACCCCTGTGGACATTGCGGGTTTTGTGGTTGGCGCGAGCGCTGTGACGAGCAACGTCGGCAAGACGATCATCTCTCGGCCGTCGCGGGTATCAGCCGTTCGCAGATCAATAAACTGCACAACGCTGGCGTCATGACGCTGCGCCAGTTGGCCCAAAGTCCGGACACCTTGCGTGTCGCCAACTTGCAGTGGGAGTCGTTGAACAAGTTGCGTCATCAGGCGCGCTTGCAGTTCCAAGGGCGCAGCAGTGATCACCCGCTGTTCGAGCTGCTGCCACCCGCCGGTGTGCACCGTGCTTTCAACCGCATGCCGCCGGCGGTCGAGGGCGATCTGTTCTTTGACATGGAAGGCAATCCGCTCGAAGAGGGTGGCCTTGAGTACTTGTTTGGGCTCTACATCAACGAGGGCGGCGAGCAAACGTTCAAAGCCTTCTGGGCGCATAGCCGTGAGGAAGAGCGAATCGCTTTCGAGCAATTCATCGACTGGGTGACCACCCATCTCAAGCGTTATCCCGACGCGCATATCTACCACTACGCCAGCTACGAAGAGACGGCGATCAAACGCCTGATGAGCCAGCACGGTACTCGCGAGGCACAGGTGGACGGCCTGCTGCGCAACGGCAAACTGATCGACCTTTACAAGGTGGTGCGTGAAGCGATCCGGGTGTCGGAGCCCAGTTATTCGATCAAGAACATCGAGCACTTTTACATGGCTCAGCGTGAGGGCGATGTGACCAATGCCGGCGCCAGTATCGTATTTTATGAGCAGTGGAAAGAAACCGGCGACTCGGCGTTGCTTGAGCAGATCGAGCGCTACAACGAAGACGACGTGAAATCCACTTATCTTCTGCGTAACTGGCTGCTGGAGATCAAACCGGCGGATGCGGGTGAGCTTTTGCTACCAGAGCCTGTCAGCGTGACTTCCAGCACCGAGCCCACTGACGTGGAGATTCGGCTGGAACAATATCGCCAGCGCCTGCTCGATGGACCGCACGCCGAAGACCCTGTACGTGTGCTGACCTTCCAGCTACTCGACTTTTATCGTCGCGCCGACAAGCCGACCTGGTGGCAGATGTTCAGTCGCCGCGATATGACTTCCGAGGAGTTGCTGGAAGATATCGAAAGCCTTGCGGGTTTGCAGCGCACGTCGACACCGCGTGAACCGATCATGAAGTCGTTCCTGTACGAATACCGTTTTGAGCCGCAAGAGACCAAGCTGCGTACAGGCTCAAAAGGCCGTATCGCCGGAACCCAGACCAGCATCGAATTGCATCACCTGGATTTCGACCTGGGGCTGGCGACCTTCAAGGCTACCGAGCAAAAAGCGCCACCCGAATATTTCGACATGATCCCCAATGGTCCAATCCCGACGGATTCGCTGCGTGACGCGTTGTTTCGGTATGCCGACAGCGTGCTGGCAGGCGGCAAGCGTTTCCCGGCCGTGACCGACTTCCTGCATCGACGCCTCCCACGGGTGAATGGTGTAGATCCGGGAGCACCGCTGCTCGATCCAGGCCTGCCACCGTTGGACGCCATCAAGCAAGTGGTGCGCAATCTCGACCAGAGCGTGCTGTTCATTCAGGGCCCACCGGGCACCGGCAAGACTTACACCGGCTCGCACGTCATTGTCGATTTGCTCAAGGCGGGTAAGCGCATCGGCGTCACGTCCAACTCGCACCACGCCATCAACAACCTGCTGGCAGCGGTGGAAGCGCGAGCGCTGGAAGAGGGCGTCACGTTCAGCGGCTTGAAAAAGTCCTCGGACGGAGAGGGCAATGAATTCGAAGGCCGCTGCATCCGCTCCATCGAAAACAAACAGGCATTTATCGCTGCCTGCGGGCCATCGATTGGCTTGACCGCCGGCACGGTCTGGATACTGGCGAACGAGGCGTTTACCGAAGAGTTGGACTACCTGTTCATCGACGAAGCCGGGCAGGTGAGTGTGGCCAACCTGGTGGCCATGGGTATGGCGGCTCGCAACATCGTGCTGATGGGGGATCAGATGCAACTGTCGCAGCCGGTGCAGGGTGTGCACCCGGGACGCTCCGGGGACTCCATACTCGACTACCTGCTGGACGGCACGCCGACCATTGCGGCGGACCGTGGCGTGTTCCTGGCAACCACCTGGCGCATGCACCCGCAGGTGTGCTCGTTCATCTCCCAAGCGGTTTATGAGGGGCAGCTGTGTTCGGCGCCCGGCACCGAGCGGCAGGTTTTGCTGCTGGACGGCCGGCGCCCGGAGATACCTGCCAGCGGGCTGATATTCTGCCCTGTTCAGCACGATGGCAATAGCCAGAGTTCGAGCGAGGAGGCCGCGCAGGTCAAAGCGCTTTACGCCTACTTTTTAGAACAACGGTTTATCGACAGCGAAGGTCAGGAGCACGCGATAGGTCTCGACAACATCTTGGTCGTGGCGCCGTACAACTTGCAGGTTCAAGTGCTCAAACAGGCACTTCCCGCAGGTGCCCGGGTGGGTACCGTGGATAAATTTCAGGGGCAGGAAGCGGAGATTGTCATCGTATCGATGGCGACTTCCAACGGAAACTACCTGCCGCGTGACATCGGTTTTCTGTACTCGAAGAACCGCCTGAACGTGGCGGTCAGTCGCGCCAAATCCCTGGCCTGCATCGTCGCCAGCCCGGACCTCACCGTTGTCCGTTGCCGGACACCCCAGGAGATGAGCCTGGTAAACGGTTTGTGCATGGCTGTCAGACATGGTGCGGTAGAAAGCCATGCTTGAGCACATGGAAGACCGAGTCGAGCTTGGCCTGAACGACTGGCACCTGTGTGTATTGCTCGATGTGGGTCCGCCGCTCGATCCCCAAGGCATGAATCAGCGTGATCTGGCCGGCGATACACCGCTGGACATGGCCTACCGTCTGAGCCGTCGGGAACTGGCGGGCACGCTTGAGTCACTGGGTGCGATTGGCGATCTGCAGTTTCGCGATTGGCCTGGTTTGGGGACTTTCATGCCCCACGACAAGTACATTCACCAACCGGCCCGATTCGGCAATGTCGACATCCTGCACGCGCGTCACCAGCTCGGCGGCAGCCTCAACGACCGGGACGTGCTGGGCAATACGCCGCTGCATTTGCTGCTGATGCATGGGCACTGCAAGGCCGCCCGGTGTTTCATCAGCCACTACGCCCAATACGGCCTTGATCTGTACGCGAAGAACAGCGAGGGCAATACCCCACGAAATATTGCCCAGCTCAAAGGTGAACACGCGTTGGCGCAAGCGCTACTCGACGCTGAGGTCGACAACAGTGTGCGTGCGCTGCGTGTCTGGCGAGAGATGGGGCTTAATCATGCAAGAGCCACGGACGCAGCTCCTTGATATTGCTGACCACGATCTGCTGGGCCTCGGGGTTGGTGGCCTGGTTTCTCGGATCGACCTGATAACGGCGTAATACGTACTTCACCAATGCCTTGCGACTGGGGACTACCAGTTGGCCATCCGTCATGCCGAAGTCGGTTTCGATGATGGCCTGCTGCGCGGCGTTCAAGCGGCCATCGGGGGTGAAGATGATCGGCACTTCGGTGTTCCACTCTTCATCCAGTTCGCGGGTGTCCTGCGACTCGTCGAGCAGGTCCGGCTCGCCACGCAGTCGGCTGAGTACAAAGTCGCGGTACTGGCGGTTCTTCTCGCAATACGCGCGCACATGCCAGCGCATGCCGGTGTAGACCAGTGTGTGGGGGGCAATCAGGCGGATTTCCACGTTTGGCGTGTTGAGCGACACGTATTCGGTTTCCAGGCGTAGGCCATCGCGGCAAGCCTTCAGCAATGGGCGCAGAACCTCCGGCCGAATCGGACGGTCCGGGACTTCCAGGACTTTTGTGTGGGCGTAAGCCAAGGCGAGCCCATCAATGTGCAAAGCACGCTCGTTGTTCTGGTAAAGCAGGTGCAAATAGGCGCTGGCGCTGTCGTCGATAAACAGCGGAGAGAACGTCTTGCTCGGGACGTAGCCTTTTATTTTTTTGTCATATGTAAGGTTTTTAGGCGCATGTTCCGTGATGTACGTGTTGATGTCCTTGGACGCCTGCTGGCGGCTGATGCCGAAGCTCTGGATCAGGTGTCCCGTAGTCAACCGGCCCTCCCACCAGGCAACGGTCTCGATCAAACGATAGCGAAGTGCCAGATCCCAGCGAACCTGCTCGACGGATTGCTTGCGTTTCATACCCTCTCCATGTGCGCGAATACTTTACCTGTATAAGTCTACATTCTAGACCTGTCGCGTTGCACTACATATCTTGTGTCTGGCATTCGAGATGAATTGAAGTCACGGAAGGAAGTGGACATGAGTATGTCGGAAATGGTTTCGACAGGGGCGTTTGTGATGATGGTGGCAATCCTGATGGTGTTACTGCATCAGTGCCTGAGATTGCGTGAACTCTGGCATATGGCGCTGGGCTGCCAAAAAAATGCACGCACAGCGCGGATCTCGGAAATGGAAAACCGCGAACTGCGTTCGGCGTTGCGGGCCGAGAAAGAACACGTTCAGCAGTTGCAGAGAAAGCTGGTGATTTTGCAGGAATTGATCCCGGCTGAGGGATGAGGAAAGGACATGAACAGACTTGAACGGATCAAGGGTTGCCTGCTCGGCGGCGCTGTCGGTGATGCGCTGGGCGCCCCGGTGGAGTTTCTCGAGTGGTCTGCAATTGAGGCCAGGTTCGGTCCACAGGGTATCGTTGATTTTGCGCCTGCTTTTGGTCTCACAGGCGCCATCACCGATGATACGCAAATGATGCTTTTCACCGCCGAAGGCTTGCTGCGAGCCTATGTGTGCGGCAGCTCTCGAGGGGCGTGCCATGTCCCGAGCATCATTCATCATGCGTTGCTGCGCTGGCTGATAACCCAGGACTACCCTGCGGCAATGCCGATCGACGTGGACGGCTGGTTGATACAGCAATCGCAGCTCTGGTCTCGGCGCGCCCCTGGCATGACTTGCCTGAGTGCACTCAAGGCCAGTCCGAGGCTCGGCGCAGTTGCCGAGAACAACAGCAAAGGCTGTGGCGCCTTGATGCGCGTTGCACCCTGCGCTTTTTTTGCCAACGCCTTTGACTACGCGGCCCAGTCTGGGCGCCTGACTCACGGGCATCCTACGGGTTATCTGGCGGCCGGATTGTTCGCCGATATTCTCCAGCGCATGGTCGATCAGCAAGACAGTCTGGAGCATGCGGTGACTCAGAGCCTGGCCAAGTACGGACAAACGCCGGGTATGGAGGAAACACGCAGAGTCATTGAGCGCGTACTTTTCTTCTTTTACGAGGGCTACCAGCCGACGCCTCAGCGAATAGGCGAGCTCGGTGGTGGGTGGGTCGCCGAAGAAGCGCTGGCTATCGGACTGTGGTGCGCCCTGGCAGCGCCTTCGTTAGAAGAAGGCGTGATCATGGCAGTTAATCACAGTGGCGATAGCGACAGTACCGGGCTCATCACCGGGCATTTGTTGGGTGCTCAGTATGGTGCTGCGGCTATTCCCGCTCGGTGGTTGGAGACATTGGAGTTACGTGAAGTCATCGTGCAAGTTGCCGAGGATATGGAGCGTATTCCGCGGGAATACTGTGGCTATGGCGGAGAGTTTGATCAGCAGATCGAGCAGGCGTATCCCGGTAGTTGAGATAGCGGATGGTACTGAATCCAGACAAGTACATAGGAAAGCAGAAATGCCAATGAAACCCAGGCCCTTTACGTATGAGTGTGAAGAATGCGGTTGGACGAAAACAGTGGCGCCGCGCAGTGATGCATTGAGGCCGGGGGAGTGGTTTGACCGGTGCCCGAAGTGTGGGGCCAAGGCACCGAGGATGCGGGCTGCAGGATGGATTGAGGGCGCGATAGCAGAGTTTATGGCGCGCCGGCGATTCTGAATCGCGGATGAAGTTGGTACCGTCGATGAACTTGACAGCAATAGTGGCTAAATGCAATTTAGCCACTGGATGTTCAGTGCAGTTGGGGCTAATAAGGAACGATATGAGTAAGCAACAGGATTTCTCCAAGCTGTACGCTCGGGTGGCGAGTGATATTGCCACGGCACTGGATGATGTCTCCAGGCTGGATGTGAGCAATGACAAAGGAAATGCGCACCTCGCCAACGTCAAGGGTAAGCTCGGCGAAATGAAGTCTCGGTTTGACTCCGAGATTTCTTATCTCGAGAAGCATGCCGAATGGGACAACTTCACCATTGCTTTCTTCGGCGAAACCAACGCAGGGAAAAGCACGATCATCGAAAGTCTGCGAATTCTGTTCGAAGAAAAGAAGCGTCAGGCACTTATCGAAAGAAACCAGGCCACCGTCAGCGATATCCAGGCGGTGTTCTCGGAAAATAGCGACGCGCTAATCGACGAACTCAGCACTCGTTATGTCAGCTTCTGCGAGGAAATTGCAGCGCTGGGAGACGATATCGGCGCCTTGGTCAACCAGACCCAGCGCGACCTGCAAAGCACTCGCCAGCGGCTCGAACATACTCAGCAGGAGTATAACTACGGCAAGGAGCGGCTGAGCCATACCCTGATAGACCTCGAAAGTACTCGCCAGGCGCTAAAGGGAACCGAAGCGCGTCTGGGGGAAAGCCAGATGACTCTCGGCCAGGTGCAGGGTGAGCTGCAGCAAGTCGGACTGCAGCTGCAAGGTGTACGCAGCGACTTCCAACGTAGCCAGCAACAGCTGACAGAGCAGGGCGCTCAGATGCAGGCTTGCCAATCGAAATTGATTGAATGCCAACATGAGGGCGAGGCAACGCGCATTTCGCTGGAGCAGCGCGCGAAGGTGAAATTGGTGCTCGGGTTGGTAGTGGGGGCGGCGATTGGTGTCATCGCGGGAGCGCTGGGCTATGCCCAGTTGCTGTGATGCCAAGGCTTTTTCGCTCAGCACTTATCTCTCTTTAGTCGAATCCGGACCCACCCATGCGCGAACAACATTCCTTGAGCGAGTTGGTCAGCGACAGGCTGCCAACCCTGCTGAAACAACAGAAAGAACTGGAGCGCCTGCAGCGCTGTGCAGGACAGGTCGACGGCGAAATCGTCGGCACTGGTCAGGCGGATTTCACCCAGGACAATGTGATCTATGAGTTCAGCCACCAAGGCAAGAACTTCCACCTGATAGACGTGCCCGGTATCGAGGGTAACGAATCCAAGTATGAATCGATGGTCCAGGCCGCTATTGCCAAGGCCCACCTGGTGTTTTATGTCAACGGCACCAATAAGAAACCGGAAGCCGAGACCGCTCAGAAGATCAAGCATTACCTCAACCGTGATGCCAAGGTTTACGCCATCTGCAATTTGCGCGGCAAGGCGGACTCCTATGAGTTCGATAGGGATCGCGAGTCGCTTGATCGAACCCATAAAGACGCGAACGCCATTCGCGAACAGACCCGGGGAGTGCTGGAAGATATTCTCGGTGCTGAACTGGTTAGTGGTTGCCAAAGCCTGCAAGGGTTGCTGGGCTTTACCGGCGTAGCGTTCGACGAGCGAGGCCTGACCAGTATCCACTCCGGCCGGGCTGACCTGCTGAAATCGCAACGTGCCTATAAGCAGGACTTTGGCAGCCAACAAGCCATGCGCAGCTTCAGCCAGCTGGACCAGTTGCACCAGGTCATTGGTGATGGCTGCGCCAACTTCGAAGTTGATATCGTCGAAAGCAACAAGCGCAAAGTGCTGCGCCTACTGCAAGACACCATCAATGATCTGAAGAAGCAACGAGACGAACACCAAGCGTTTACCGACAAGATCGGTGCAGAGATTCTGGAATGCCAGAAAGCTATTCGGCTCAGCTTTGAAGAGCTGAAAAGCAGTTTCACCAAACAGCGCAGCAACGCCCTCGGTATCTTTTTCAATGAACTGACAAGTGCAGCACGGGCAGCTGTCGAAGAGAAGTTCAGTGATAAAGATGATGTGGAGCGGGTGATCCAGGAGCACGTCATTGCTGGCCAGCAGCAGCTTGCCGAAAACCTGACAAAGAGCCAGGAGCAACTGCTTGAGCAACTATCGCAAAGTATTGAACGGGCGCTCAAGCGCCTGCAGGAAAACGCCGAGCGGGTCAGCTTTCAACAGCGCTTGAGTGCCGCGGCCAGCGATTCACTCTCGCTTTCCAGTGCTATGGATGCAATCAGCTTCAATTTTTCCGATGTCAGCAGCTTGCTACTGAGTGTTGGTGGTTATGCCATGAGTGGTTTCGCGCTCGGCTCGTTCTTCCCCGTGGTGGGTAACATCGTCGGCGCGGTTATTGGCGGTATCGTTGGAGTAATTGCCGCAGGCCTAAGCTACTTATTTGGCGGGCGCAGTAAGAAGATCGCCGAGGCGCAAGCTAATGTCACCGAGGCCATCAAGAAAGAGCGCGTTGCCAGCGAGAAGGCATTCGATCAGGACACCCAGGCCATGCTGGCGAAAATCAAGGCGCAGATTGAGGGCTCGACCCTGAATCAGTTGGATGACGAACGTCGCAAGATGGCCGACGTCGGTGCCTTGTTCGATGAAAAAATTGCCTCTATCCAGGCGCTGAAAAACGAAGTGGAAGCGAAACCCTATGGAACAATTTAAGCAGTTCAACGCCAGTAAGACCGAGGTTATCAAGTCGCTCGACAACCTTCAGAACCTTGTTGGTGCGCTTGAAAAACTGGGGCTGGATGTGACCCAGGACATCGATAAGATCAAAAAGGCTATTGGTGATGTCCAGGCCGATGCCTTGCGCATTGCCCTTCTGGGTGCGTTCTCTGACGGCAAGACCAGCGTGGTTGCCGGATGGCTGGGCCAGGTCATGAAGGACATGAAAATTGACACCAACGAGTCGTCGGACGCTCTGGCGATCTACCGTCCTGATAACCTTCAGGACCGCTGCGAAATCGTCGATACCCCCGGTCTTTTCGGTGATAAGGAAAAAGCCGCTGAAAATGGCGCCCTGGTCCAGTACGGCGATATCACCAAGAACTACATATCCGAAGCACACCTGATTTTCTACGTGGTCGACGCCACCAACCCGCTCAAAGAAAGCCATCAGGACATCGTTCGCTGGGTATTGCGCGATCTCAATAAGCTCAGCTCGACCATCTTCGTTATCAACAAGATGGATGAAGTGGCAGACCTGCGTGACGCCGAAGAATTTCAGCAACAGAGCAGCATCAAGAAGAACAACCTGCTGGATAAACTTCAGCGTTTTGTTGACCTGTCGCCGGCCGAGCGCGAAGCGATCAACGTGGTCTGCGTTGCTTCCAACCCAAACAGCCGCGGGCTGGAGTTCTGGCTTGAGCAAAAGGACCTGTATGACCAGCGTTCGCGCATCAGCGAGTTGAAGCAAGTCACCCAACGGGTGCTGGACGGCAGCGGTCGTGAAACCCTTATCAAGAAGACTGGTATCGACGTCGTTCGTGACGTTCTGGGCAAGAAGATCGCCATGGCGAAGGATGAGCTGATCAAGTTCGAGCTACTGGCTGCTAACCAGCGTCGCGACTCGGCGCGCATCCAGGAAGACATTTCGGAGGGCAAGCGCAAAGTACTTGCCACCGTCGGCAACCTTTACCAGGAGCTTAGTAATCTGGAAAAAGACCTGCTTAACAGTATTCGCACATTGCCTCGTGATCAGGTTCACGCCTTTCTTGAGGCGGAGATCGGTTTCACGAAGAACGACATCGGCGAGAAATTGCGGTTTCGAATCGACCATCTGTTCAGCACGGCGTTCAATCAGTCCTCCACCATCATGAATGGCATCAGCGCCAGCATCGAGCATCAGTTGGACACCTCGTCAGACTTTGCCGACAGCATCACTGCCTCGGCTTTGTCCGCCTCGAGCAGGGCGTTGAGTGCGGTGTCGAAGATTCCCGTCGAAAGCATCAAGAACGGCGTGTTCCTGGCCCGAGAGACCCTGAAAAACCTCACCGGCTACGTTTATAAATTCAAGCCTTGGGAAGCCACCAAACTGGCCGCCAATATAAGCCGTTGGGCCGGGCCGATCGGCGCTGGTATTCAGGTGCTGACCGACGTCATCAGCGTCGCTCAGCAGCAGCGTGCGGAGGCGGAGCTCAAACAGCTACAGAATGACCTCGCTGAAGTAGTCAAGAGCCATTTTGCCGAGCCAATGAAGCTGCTCAAAGATCACGACAAGGTGATGGAGATTTTCGCGCCGCAGATCAAAGCGTTTGAGAAGATCCTGGTCGAGCAAGAGGAAAGCCTGAACAACCTGCATAACCGGCAAACGCAACTGGCGGAGCTGGAGACCCACTTGAGCCAGGCGTTTAGTTCGCAGGCGGTGATTGAAGGGGAATATCGGGTGGTTTGATCGCCTGAGCCTGGCCAGCGTTGTTGGCCAGGCCTACTAGGGTGGGCGTTAAAGCAGTCCTTCGTTATTTAGCTTCACGCGTGCGTAGAAGAGTATGGCAATGGCCGGAATCAATGCCGAGTAGCCTGGTTTGACCGCACTTTTCAAATTGGTGACCGCCGTCCTCATGCGCACAGTTGGTAACAGTGCGCTGAGCGATGGCAGTATCGATGCAGATGCCAATACCAATTCTTTGTTCGCCTTGGAGATCACCGAGCCTGTCTCCCGATACACCGGCGCAGGCGCTTCAGGCGTGGAGAAGTATGACGTTATCGTCAGGCTGGCTGCCAACGCATCCACCTGTTCGAAGTAGCCTTTCTCGGGCGTGGCGCCAACTTGGTGGAGAACTTCCTTGTTTGAAGCGAACGCGTGGCCCTCACCAAAAGAAGACTGGAAGAACTGGCTGATCAGCAGTGCCTCCAATTCGATTACTTGCGCACAATCGTGCAACTCATTCACCAAGTCATAATGCTCTGCGAGCATAAGCAAGATCTGCACGTACTTGAGCCCGCGACCCCTGACCAGATTGACCAAGCAGTGCCCTCCGAGTAATTGCAGCTCCTGGGTCAGCAAATACAACGAATTGTCAGTTTTAAAGCTCGTCCAACTACTGGTACGCAGGTGCTTAACCACCTGGCTACGGATTCGGTCGCTGGTCAGCTCGAGCAGGTCGTACAGCAGATGGTCGGACACAACCGGATCGGGACTCTTTACGATTGCCTGTGCCTGAGTTGACGCTGGTAGGCCGCCTTGATAACCATGAAAACGTGAAGCTCGCAGTACCCTCTCCAAACGCGGCCAATAGTCCGTATGGCCAAATCCGGGCATCTCGACGTTCTTACAGTTATCAACAGGGTTGCGACCTGCACTGGTTTCGCCAAGGTTTAGCAGCAAAATATTGTCGGCGCTCGAAAAGGCGTTGCACAGGCTGCCCTTGATGCGTTTTCCGATTGCAGAGGCTTCTTCCCCCGAGAGTTCAGAGGCAGCAGCCATCAACAGTACGTCACCAACTTCGAGACCGTCAGGAGCCTGTTTGCTTAGCAGCTCGCGCAGAGCACTGATCACCACGCGTCCACCGAGCGAGTGCCCGACCAAGTTCACAGTTTCCACGTAGGGGTGATGCTTGAGAATGTATGCTTCGAGTTGCTTGAGCAGTGTTTTGCCCATGGCGGTGGCGCGTTTGCGGCTGACGTTGAAATGAAAAGCGCGATCGGCGACTGCGGCACCAGCACCGGCAAGGAGGCTGAATCGGCCGGCCGCCAGAATACCTTTAGTGGATAGTTCGTCGAACTGGCTCCAATGGCCCGATGGCCAGAAGGCGAAGATGTTGATGCAGTTGTGTAATGACGATGGAATGTACTTGCGCAGGGAAGAGCGATCTTCCATATCGTGGCCGGCCGAGTACCCGTGGATGAATACGTTTGCAACGGTTCCCGAGCGCTGGGGAAGTGTCAGGAATTTGAACTGGGTGCTCACTCAACATCCTTGCAGGCAGCTGTAGGGAAAAGGGGATGATGGCATTGCGCTATTTTTATGTAAACGAATTCACTTAACAGACAGGGAAGCAGCGAGAGGTGAGCAAAGGTCTCTCACAACAGGTTAAGCCTATGTGCTGAAGTTACTTTTGTTACTGCTACTGCTACGACTGCAACAGGTGGGGGGCTGGGGGCTGTGTCAGGGTAATTACTGCAGGTATTTGCTGTTGGAACTTTCGGGAATTGTCGCCGCTTTCTCTGCCATCGGCCAGCTTCGGGGCATGCAGGTGGACACGTGCGCGGGTCAACTTGAGTGTATTAAGCTGCCCTTTTCCAACAAAGGCTGCTATCGCATCAGCTCGAAAACCACAAAATATTTTCAACAGACCGTATGTCATGATTTCGTCGAGGTGTCGTCTCAGTCCTTTCACCGTTTCAAGGCACTCCTTGGCCTCCACTGGGCGAAGCAGTTCGATGACCATCGGTGCGGAGATTTTAGAGAGCGACGCGCGGTCGTTGAAGGTCCTCGCCATCGCTGAGACGTGATCCTTATCCTGATCCTTATCCTTATCCTTTGCCTTGATCGTGTCGAGCTGACGGTCGGATAAACGGTGGACTCGAGCAGGCATGAGAGCTACCTCTGACTCCGTTTGGTATTCCAAAAATTGGCACCAGAGAGCCTGAAATACCATTTGGAATACCAAAGGAGCGGCACTCGAAATTCTTCTGCGGAAGGCACTGGCGCTGAGTGCTTGAATTTACTGAACTCCAGACACAAAAAAAGACGCCCAAAGGCGTCTTTTTCAATTGGTGGAGCCGGGGGGATTTGAACCCCCGTCCGCCAGTACTCCGCTGTCGGTACTACATGCGTAGCCGTGTCTATTAAGTTAACCCTCAGCGACCCGACGGGCAGGGTGCTTTGGGCGAGTTGTGTAAGTTTTAGCCGCTTCGTCCACAACGTACTGCACGGCGATTCTGTTCTATATGACAATCACTTTGGGTTTACAGACATCCCCTGATGATTGCTGGACCCGAAGGTACCAGAAGGGAAGAGCTAAGGCTGCTTACGCAGCGAGAGCGTATTCCCCGTAGGTTTCGTCATTGGCAACTATAAGAAGTTGCAACAGTGGATTTACGAGTTCTGTTACCAACTCGGCATGCACCTAAAGTTTCGCAACCGGCGTCGAATCCTAAACGGCCCCGAACCCGTTGCTGCGTGAATCATGTGAGCAACAGGCCTGTGCAGTGTACGACAACGCGGGCCAGAAGGCCAACCCGAAGGTTGGCCTTGAGCGGTTGTCAGTTTTTACCGTCCTTGTTCGAGTTTCTGATTTCCTGAATGGTCTGGGTGGTTTCCGCGATGCATTTCTCTGTGCCTTCCTTGGTGCCCATGGCCTGGTGGGCCTTGGCTTGCTGGACGCTGGCATCGACCCGGGCCTGTTGTTCCGGGGTCTGGATCTGGGCCTTGGCGTTGGCGATGGTTTGCAGGTTGACCTCGCAAAGATCGTCGGTGTTGTTCGCCGCAAACGAGGTAGACGCCATCATGGAAGCTGTAACGAACAGACCTAACAGTACAGAACGTTTCATGTGTCTCTCCTTGAACTGAGGGGCCATGCCTTCGCTGGCCGTCAGGACGGTGCCGGGTTTGGGTAAGGCCCGGCGATGGCCGGGCTTACTCAGTGGACTACGGCGTGGCGTCAGGGTTCTATTTTTCTTCAGAGGGTCCTCGCCCGGGTGACACGGTCCACGAGATAGACCAGCCCGTGGTAGTCGATACCGCCGTGTTGGGTCAGGCCGATTTCGCAGGTGCGGCTGGTGGAGATGCCTTCGCTGCAGGTCTGCACCGCGTCCTTGAGGCTGCGCAGTGAGTGGGCATTCAGCTCGGGCGTGGTGAAACCCTTGTCGCCGGCGAAACCACAGCAATGAATGCCTTCGGGGATCACGACGTTTTTGCTGCACTTGCGGGCCAGGTCGATCAGCGCCTGGCTTTCGCCCAGGTGCTGGGTGCTGCAGGTGACGTGCACCGCAATTGGCGCTTCCTGGGGCATGAATTCCAGGCGGTCCATCAAGTGCGTGCGGATGAAGCGCACCGGGTCGTACAGGTCCAGTCGAACATCGCCCAGGTCTTGCACCAGCCGCAAGGTGCAGGGGCTGGTGTCGCAGTAGATCGGGTCGAGGCCGCCACGGCTGGCGTGCATCAATGCGGCGAGCATTTCCTGGCGTTTGTGTTCGGCCTGTTCGGCGTAGCCTTTGGAGGCGAATGGCTGGCCGCAGCAGAGGCTGTCGAGGTTGTCGGGGAGGACGACCTGATAACCGGCTTTTTCCAGCAGGCCGCGGGTTTTTTCGTACAGCGAGGATTGCTCGGTATCACCCGCCGCCGGGCCCATGACCCGCGAGACGCAAGCCGCCAGGTACACCACACGGGGGCGGGCGTCTGTCACGCTCGGGCTGAAACGAATGGCTTTTTCCGGCTGCGGCATGGCGTTGGTCCACAGTGGGACTTGGCCCTTGGACACCTTGGTCAGGGTCGCCGACAGTTTGGCCAGGCGCGGCGCGCCCAGCAGCATGCGGGCGCCGTTGGCCACGTGCAGGGTGAAGCGTGCGCCTTGCAGGGCGGTGGCGAAATTGCCTTCAAGCCAGTTGGCGGTTTTCGTATGGGTGGCTTTGCGGCCGCGCAGCTTTTTCACCAAGTCGCCGGTGTTGATGCCTACCGGGCAGCGCTGGGCGCACAGGCCGGTAGCGGCGCAGGTTTCCAGGCCGTGGTATTCGTAGGCGGCTTCCAGTTCGCGGGTGTCGACGCCTGCACGTTTTTTCGCCTGGATGTCGCGCCAGATGACGATGCGCTGGCGTGGGCTCAGGGTCAGGCCCTTGGAGGGGCAGACCGGTTCGCAGAAGCCGCACTCGATGCACTTGTCGACGATCTCGTCGGCGGCCGGCAGCGGTTTGAGGTGTTTGAGGTGGATCTGCGGGTCTTCGCTGAGCACCACGTCCGGGTTGAGGATGCCGTTGGGGTCGAGCAGGCGCTTGAGCTGCCACATCAACTGGTAGGCATCGCTGCCCCATTCCAATTCGACGAAGGGCGCCATGTTGCGGCCGGTGCCGTGCTCGGCTTTCAGCGAGCCGCCGAATTCCACCGCGACCAGTTGCGCGACGTCATCCATGAACGCCTGGTAGCGTGCGACTTCTTCCGGGTTGTTGAAGCCTTGGGTGAAAACGAAGTGCAGATTACCTTCCAGGGCGTGTCCGAACAGGATGGCTTCGTCGTAATGATGTTTGTCGAACAACTCGATCAGGCGGTTCACGCCAATCGCCAGTTGTTCCACCGGGAAGGTCACGTCTTCGATGATCACCGTGGTGCCGGTTTTGCGCACGGCGCCGACGGCGGGGAAGGTGTCTTTGCGGATGGCCCAGAGGCGGGCGTTTTCCAGCGGGTTCTCGGTGAAGTCGACTTGCTTCTCCACCGAGAAGGCCGCCAGCGACGCCATGATTTGCGCCAATTGTTCGTGCAGCAACGTGGAAGACGCGGCGCGGGATTCGATCAGCAGGGCGCAGGCGTTGTCCGACAGGTGCTGTACGAAATCCGGCATGCCGGGTTTGTTCTGCACCGAACGGAGGCTGCGGCGGTCGAGCAGTTCCACGGCGGATACCGGTTGGCTCTTCAGCACGCTGACGGCGTTGCAGCAGGTTTCGACATCGGGGAACACGATCAGCGCCGAGGCCTTGTTCGGGTGGTCGACCACGGTGTCGTAGGTAACAGCGCTGATGAAACCCAGCGTGCCTTCGGAGCCCACCAGCAGGTGGCTCAAGATATCCACAGGCTCGTCGAAATCCACCAGGGCGTTGAGTGACAGGCCGGTGGTATTTTTCAGACGATATTTGTGGCGAATTTTCGCAGCCAGTTCGGCATTGGTGCGTGTCTCGCGACCCAGCTCAGCCAGGCGCTCGAGCAGCGCGCCGTGGCTCTGGCGGAAGGCGGCGATGCTCGCTGCATCTTCGGTGTCGAGACGGCTGCCGTCGGCCAGCACCAGGCGAATGCCCGCCAGGGTGTGGTAGGTGTTCTGTGCGGTGCCGCAGCACATGCCGCTGGCGTTGTTGGCGACGATGCCGCCGATTTTGCAGGCGTTGATCGAGGCCGGGTCCGGGCCGATCTTGCGCCCGAACGGCGCCAGCCAGGCATTGGCCTGCGCGCCGATCACGCCCGGTTGCAGGCGGATCTGCGTACCCTGGCCGCGGATCTCGCGACCGTTCCAGTTGTCCCCCAGCACGATCAGCACCGAGCCACTGATGGCCTGGCCAGACAGGCTGGTGCCGGCGGCGCGGAAGGTCACCGGGACTTGATCGCGCTGTGCCAGCTTGAGCAGGGCGACCACTTCGTCCTCGGACTCGACGCGGATCACCAGCTTGGGAATCAGCCGATAGAAACTGGCGTCAGTGCCGAAGGCCAAGGTCGACAGCGGGTCGTCGAAACGTCGCTCTTGGGGGATCAGTTGCTGCGCATCTCGCAGGAAAGCGGCCGGTAGGCTCATTGGTCCTCCAGAATCAACACCACCAGGTCCTTCGGACCATGCGCACCGTACGCCAGCACTTGTTCGATGTCGGCGGTCTTCGACGGGCCGGACACCAGCAGCGCATTGGTCGGCATGCCGAGTGCCCAGTTGAATTCCTGCTGCACCTGATAGAAGTTGTCGCGGATTTCACTGGCCTTGAGCAAGGCAAAATGCACCGTTGGCGCGAGGCTCATCAGGCGCGGTTCTTCCCGCGTCGGCCAAAGGATCAGGCTGCCGGTAGCGGCAATGGCGCCGAGGGTGCCGGTCAGGCTGGCCGGAGTGTCGTTGAACAACTCGGCTTTCCACTCTTCAACCGGGCGGTCGTAGGCTTTGAGCGTTGGTAACTCCGGATTGTTTGCCCAGTGTTGAGTGATCTGTTGGCCGTGGACGGTGCTCGGCGCGATCAGCAGGCTCGGTAATTGGCGATCGGTCAATAATTGCCCGAGCAGGGCGGGCCAACCGGCACGGGTTGTCAGGTGGATTTCGGTGTGCACCGCTTCCATCAGTTTGCGCAGTTGCGGGATGCGCTGTTCGGCGGTGTAGGTGTAGGGCGCTGTCACCAGCTCGACATCGAAATTGTCAGGCACCGGTGTCGTGCCTGTCAGGCTTGTGCGCAATTTGCCGAGGATATTTTGCTTGGCGCTCATCAGCGGTCTCCCTGTTTGCCCAGGTGTTCACGGGCCATGTCATGCAGTGAGCGGGCAGCGGGTTTTGGCGCGCTGTGGTTTTGCGTCCAGGGGCCCACGTTGCTCGGCGCGAGCGCTCGCAGGCGCGTGGCGAAGAAGCTGAACAGACGATACAACGTCGGCGAGCTGTTGAGTTTGGCCCAGGCGTTCCAGATGAAACGTTCCTTGCGTGAATATTTGCTGCCTTGGCCGCGCATGACCTGATTCGGGCTGTCCGGTGCCTTGACGTTTTCTTCGCGCAGGCGACGCAGCAGCGCAGGAATCGGAATTTTTACCGGGCACACTTCACCGCAGGCGCCGCACAGCGACGAGGCGCTCGGGTGGTTAGGCACCTTCGCCAAACCGACCATGTGCGGCGTGATGATTTTTCCGATAGGGCCGGGGTACACCTCCCCATAGGCGTGGCCGCCGATTCGGGTATACACCGGGCAATGGTTCATGCAGGCGCCGCAGCGGATGCAGTTCAGGCTCTGGCGCAATTCGCTGTCGGCAAACGCCTGGCTGCGACCGTTGTCCAGCAGCACCAGGTGCACTTCCTGCGGGCCGTCGAGTTCATGCTCCTTGCGCGGGCCGGAGATCATGTTGACGTAGGTGGTGATCGGGATGCCCAGGGCAGAGCGGGTCAGCAGCGACAGCAGCGGCACCACGTCGCGCAGGTTTTCCACGACTTTCTCGATGCCGGTGACAGCGATGTGCACCGGCGGTACGGTGGTGGTCATGCGCCCGTTGCCTTCGTTTTCCACCAGCAGCAGGGTGCCGGTTTCGGCGACGGCGAAGTTGACACCCGAGACGCCGATGTCCGCTTCGAAGAATTTCTGCCGCAAGACCTTGCGACCGATCTGAATGAGTTGGTCAACGTCCTTAGTGTATTCCACGCCAAGTTTGTCGTGGAACAAGGACGCGACCTGACCGGCATTCTTGTGGATCGCCGGCATAATGATGTGTGAAGGCTTCTCGTGGTCGAGCTGGACGATGTATTCCCCCATGTCCGACTCCAGGCATTCAATGCCTTGAGCTTCGAGGACATGGTTCATTTCCATCTCTTCGCTGACCATCGATTTGCCCTTGATCACTTGCCGCCCCTCGTGAGCGCGGATGATCGACAGGACGATGTCATTGGCTTCGTCCACCGTTTCCGCCCAGTGCACTGTCACACCGTTGCGGGTCAGGTTTTGTTCAAGCTGCTCGAGCAGGTCGGGCAGCTTGGATAACGCACGGGCGCGGACGGCATTGCCCAGCGCTCGCAAATGTTCTCTTTCGCGGGCATCGCCGAAGGCGGTTGCCCGTTTGGTCATCAGTGAATCCATCGCCTTGCGAAAGTTGTTTCGCAATTGCTGGTCACCCAATGCCTTGTGCGCACGGGTGTGGAAATCTTCTTCTACGGCGACCGTAGGAATAATCGTGGAAGCGTTCATTGAGCGCCTCCGGTGCGTTGCCACAGGAAGCTGGCCAGATGCTGACCGCGCAACGCTTCCTGCTGTTTTTCCAATGAGCCGTTGATGTTCATCAGGCAACCGCAATCGGCACTGATTACCTGATGCGCGCCGGACTCCTTCAACGAGCGAGTCTTGTCAGCCACCATTGCCCCGGAAATATCTGGCATACGGACGCTGAAAGTCCCACCGAAGCCACAGCATTCGCTTTCACGGCTGTGCTCCACCCGTTCCACGTTACCCAGTTGCGCCAACAGCTCGCGACCGTGCAGGTGGGTGCTCATCTCGCGACGGGCCGAGCACGATGTGTGCAGGGCCACTTTGACCGGGGCGCCGCTGTCCTTGAGCTGCACCTTGCAGACAAACAGCAGGAACTCGGCCAACTCATATGTCCGGGCCGCCAGGGCCTGGACTTGTTGCAACGTCTGCGGCTCGTCCTTGAACAAGTCGGCGTAGTGCTCGCGGATCATGCCCGCGCAGGACCCCGACGGCACCACCACCGGATAATCCCCGGCAAACAATGCCAGTTGCGCGCGCGCCACGGTCCGCGCCTGCTCGGTGTAACCCGAGGTGTAGGCCGGCTGTCCGCAGCAGCTTTGCCCTTGCGGGTACTCGACACGAATGCCTTCGCGCTCCAGCAGGTGGATCGCGTCCATCCCGGCTTCCGGGTAGAACAAATCCACCACACAGGTTCCGAACAGATAGACCCGGGACGGTTTTTCGCCGGGGTACTGTCGAGGCTCGGGCAGGGGCGGGGCGACGCGGGTCGCATTCGGCACGGCGTTGTAAAAAAGCTCGCTCATCAGGCGTTGTCTCCGGGTGGTCCCGGTTATCCGTCCGCTGAGGCTGCTCAATATAGAGCGTATTGCTTTCAGCAGCCTTACGGACCGGGTTGTGAATAACTGACGCCGCAGTGGGGCGCGGCGTCGGTTCTTGCGCAGAGGATCAGTGCACCAGCATGCCGGTGAACCAGTAGGCTTGAGCCAGGGTGATCAGGCCGACGATGGTGGCGAAGAACAGGCTGTGTTTGAGGGTGAAGCGGAACAGGTCCGATTCCTTGCCCACCAGGCCGGTTGCGGCGCACGCCACGGCGATCGATTGTGGCGAGATCATCTTGCCGGTCACGCCGCCGCTGGTGTTGGCCGCTACCAGCAGGGTGTCGTTGACGCCAATCTGGTGTGCGGTGGTGGCTTGCAGCGAACTGAACAGGGCGTTCGACGAAGTATCGGAACCGGTCAGGAACACGCCCAGCCAGCCCAGGAACGGCGAGAAGAACGGGAAGGCCGCACCCGTGCCAGCCAATACCAGGGCCATGGTCGACGACATGCCCGAGTAGTTGGTGACGAAGGCAAAGGCCAGCACCATGCCGATGGACAGGATCGGCCAGCGCAGTTCGTAGAGGGTCTCTTTAAAAGTGGTAAGACCAGTTTTGACGTTGATCTTCAACACCAGCATCGAGATCAGCGCCGAGAAGAAAATCGCGGTGCCGGTCGCGGAGATCGGGTCCAACTTGAACACCGCTGGAATGGCGGTTGGTGCTGCCACGATCGGTGCGGTCTTGATTACCAGTTGATCGAGGTGCGGGATCGCAAAGTTGAACACCCAGCTGTACATCGAACCGCCAGCGGCGAACATGGCCTTGAACGGTTTCAGGGTCCAGATGGTGACCAGCACGGTGAGGATCAGGAACGGCGACCAGGCCTTGAAGATTTCACCCAGGCTGTAAGGCGATGCCGTGGTAGTGCGCGGCTGGCCGAACCCACCGGCACTGGCGGTGACCACCGAGGCGGACACGGCACCGGCGACATGTTGCCCGGCGGCGCGTTTTGGCTGCCAGACTTTCAGGAACAGGGTCAGGGAAATCAGGCTGGCCAGGGCCGAGGTGATGTCCGGCAGTTCCGGGCCGATGAAGTTGGAGGTGAAATATTGGGTAACGGCAAAGCTCAAGCCAGCCACCAACGCTGCCGGCCAGGTTTCACGGACGCCGCGCAGGCCATCCATCATGAACACCAGCCAGAACGGCACGAACAACGACAGCAGCGGCAGTTGGCGACCGGTCATGGCGCCGATCTTGAACGCGTCGATACCGGTGACCTGGCCGGCCACGATGATCGGGATCCCCAAGGCGCCAAAGGCTACAGGCGCGGTGTTGGCGATCAGGCACAGGCCGGCGGCGTACAGCGGGTTGAAGCCCAGGCCTACCAGCAGGGCGGCGGTAATCGCTACCGGCGCGCCGAAACCGGCGGCGCCTTCAAGAAATGCACCGAAGCAGAAACCGATCAGCAGCACTTGCAGGCGCTGGTCGTCGGTGATCGACAGGACCGAGCTGCGAATGACCTCGAACTGACCGCTCTTGACCGTCAGTTTGTAGAGGAAAACCGCTGCCACGATGATCCACGCGATCGGCCACAAGCCATAGGCGAAGCCGTAACCGGCGGCAGCGAAGGCCATGTCGACCGGCATCTGGAACGCGAAGATGGCAACCAGGATGGACAAGGCCAGCGTGATGCTGCCCGCCACATGGCCTTTGAGGCGGAACACCGCCAATGCCAGGAAGAAGAACACAATGGGAATAACGGCCGCGAGCGCGGATAGGCCGAGGCTGCCGAGCGGGCTATAGAGCTGTTGCCAGGTTTGCATATGGGGTGGCCCCTAGTTGTTGTTGGTAGGCACTGGTCAGCGTTCTTGGTTAATTGGTAATACCAATTTACAATCGCTGTTCGCTAGGGTAAAAGCCTTGTTGGTGGTGTGTCAATTTGCAGCACTTAAACTTTTGTCGAATAAGGGCCGCGCCGCGTGCGTGATCTGCTCGAACAAATGTCGTCTGGTGCGTGCTGGCTCGGCGTCGATAGGCCAGAATAGAGAGCCCGGCGAGCGGTCGGGACCGTGGAGAATTGAGTTATGGGCTTTGATCAGATTCGTCAGCGCCGTTTGTCTGACGATATTGTCGAGCGGCTTGAGGGGATGATCCTCGAAGGTACCTTGAAGGCGGGCGAGCGCTTGCCGGCCGAGCGTGCCCTGGCCGAGCAGTTCGGCGTGTCACGCCCCTCATTGCGCGAAGCGATTCAGAAGCTGGCGGCCAAGGGGCTGCTGGTCAGTCGCCAGGGTGGCGGCAACTATGTGGTGGAATCATTGGGCACCACATTCAGCGATCCGCTGCTGCATCTGTTGGAAAGCAACCCAGAGGCTCAGCGTGATCTGCTGGAGTTTCGCCATACGCTGGAGGCGTCCTGCGCCTACTACGCTGCGCTGCGGGCCACGGATGTCGACCGCGAGCGACTGAGCACCGCTTTCAATGAGTTGCAGGATTGCTACTCGCGTCACGATGAAGTGAGCCGGGCGGAAGAGGGCGCGGCGGATGCGAAATTCCACCTGGCGATCGCCGAGGCCAGTCACAACGCGGTGTTGCTGCACACCATTCGCGGGTTGTTCGATTTGCTCAAGCGCAACGTGGTGACCAACATCGGTGGCATGTACAAACAGCGCACGGAAACCCGCGACATGCTGATTACCCAGCATCGGGAGTTGTACATGGCGATTATCGAAGGCCGGGCGGAGCAGGCGCGGGAAGTGTCCAGCCGGCACATTCTGTATGTGCAGGAAGTGCTGGAGGAAGTGCGTCAGGAAGTGCAGCGGGTGGCGCGGGCGGAGCGGCGCAAAGGGATGTAGGCGGGGATTTTGTGGTGGGTGTGCGATTGCTATCGCGAGCAAGCTCGCTCCTACAGGTTTTTTGATATCCCTGTAGGAGCGAGCTTGCTCGCGATGGGGCCATCAGAACGAGCGAATTACTCTTCCTTGCCCTTGTTGCGCACCGCACGCTGCAACTCGCGACCGGCGTCGCGCTCGCGTTCGGTATCACGCTTGTCGTATTCCTTCTTGCCCTTGCCCAGTGCGATCTCGCACTTGACCATGTGCTTGCTCCAATACCAGGACAGGCACACGCAGGCGTAACCCTTTTGCTGCACGGCAGCGGAGAGCTTGTCGATCTCGCGCCGATTGAGCAGCAGCTTGCGGGTGCGGGTCGGGTCGGCAATCACGTGGGTGCTGGCGGTGGTCAGCGGCGTGATGTGGCTGCCGAGCAACCAGGCTTCGCCGTCCTTGAGCAGGACATAACTGTCCACCAGCTGCAGCTTGCTTGCCCGCAGACTTTTTACTTCCCAGCCGGCCAGGACCAGACCAGCCTCGAACTTGTGTTCGATGAAGTAATCGTGCCGCGCCTTTTTATTCTGCGCGATGGTCCCTGTTGGGTGTTTCTTCTGTTTAGCCATAGGGGCGGCATTATAGGCAGTTGCAAGCGAGTCGGCTACGGTGATGCTGTGTGCTTGAGCAGGTTGATTGAATCCCGGACAATGCGCGCTCTTTTTTCAATGCTTGGACGTGGTAACGATGTCGACAGACAAGGTTTCTGTCCACGGCAGTTGGGCTAGCCGCTGGGTTTTCATACTGGCCGCGACCGGTTCGGCCGTGGGCCTTGGGAGCATCTGGAAGTTCCCATACATGGTGGGGGTCTTCGGTGGCGGTGCTTTCGTGCTGATGTTCCTGGCTTGTATCGCGCTGATCGGTGTGCCGGTGATGCTCGCGGAAACGCTGATCGGCCGTCGCGCCCGCCAGAGTCCGGCCAATGCCCTGAAAGTGTTGGCGCTGGAGGCCGGGCATTCGGCAAAGTGGTCCTGGGGCGCGTTCGCCGGAATGATCACGGCCCTGTTGATTTTGTCTTTCTACAGCGTTGTCGGCGGCTGGTCGCTGGATTACATCATCGACATGGGGCGCGGCGATTTCCAGGGTGTCACGCCTGACCAGGTTGGCGCGTATTTCGGTCATGTGATCGCCGATCCCTGGCGCCTGACACTTTGGCACACGATTTTTATGGTGCTATCGGCCCTCGTGATCGCCAAAGGCGTCGTCGCCGGGCTCGAACGTAGTTTGCGCATCATGATGCCGCTGTTGTTTGTGATGATCCTGGTGCTGCTGGGCTACAGCATGACCACCGGCCATTTCATGGATGGCGTGCATTTCATGTTCGACTTCCACCCGGAAAAGGTCCTCGATGGCTTGCTGCCAGCGATGGGGCATGCGTTCTTTTCGCTGAGCGTCGGTGTCGGCTCGATCATGATCTACGGCGCTTACATGCCGAAGGACGCATCCATTTCCGGCACGGTGGTCGGTGTCGCGTTGCTCGATACCTTTGTGTCCCTGGTGGCGGGTCTTGCTTTGTTTCCTATTGTGTTCGCCGCCGGGATGAACCCGAGTGAAGGCCCTGGGCTGATGTTTGTCAGCCTGCCATTTGCCTTCGGGAACGTAGCATTTGGCCAACTGATGGGCGTAGTGTTCTTCGTGCTGGTAGCGATTGCCGCCTGGAGTTCGGCGATTTCGTTGCTGGAGCCGATGGTGGCTTACCTGGTTGAACGCACCAGAATCCGCCGTGCCTGGGTAACCTTCTGGCTGGCGTTCACGTGCTGGTTCGTTGGCCTGGGCACGGTGTTTTCGTTCAACATCTGGAAGCAGGCCAAGTTCTTCGTGAACGAAGGCGGGATGTTTCACCTCTACCAATGGGGTGCCGCCGGCGGTCTGGATTTCTTCGGTGTGATCGATTTTTTCACCTCGCGGATCATGTTGCCACTCGGTGGTTTGTGTTTCGTGTTGTTTGCGGGCTGGGTGATGGGGCGTGAAGCGGTGCGCGACGAATTGTCGATCCGCAGCCCCGGGTTGTTCGCCTTGACCCTGTTTTTGATGCGCTATGTGGCGCCCATCGGCATTCTCGTAGTGTTTGCCGCCCAGCTGTGGAAGTGACGCTGACATGACGACACACATTCAACGTTCGGCGCTGCTGCCGTATCCGGCACAAGCGCTGTATGACTTGGTCAATGACGTAGCGAGTTACCCGCAATTCCTGCCGTGGTGCTCGTCGGCTGAAGTCCTGGAAAGCTCCCCCGAGTTCATGCGCGCAAGCGTCGGGGTGGCCAAGGGCGGGCTCAGTCAGCACTTCGTGACGCGCAATACTCTGGTGCCGGGGCAATCGATCGAGATGAACCTCGAAGAAGGCCCCTTTACCCAATTGCACGGCATTTGGGTGTTCAAGGCGCTGACCGACAAGGCCTGCAAGATCAGCCTGGATCTGTCGTTCGATTACGCCGGGCCGATCGTTCGCGCCACGCTGGGCCCGCTGTTCAATCAGGCTGCCAACACCCTGGTCGATGCGTTCTGCCAGCGCGCCAAGCAGATACATGGTTGATCATGATTGAAATCGAGGTGGTCTACGCGGCCGTAGACCGTCAGGTGCTCCTGACGTTGACGGTGCCGGTCGGGACGACCGTGCGGGCAGCCTTGCTCGGGTCCGCCGTGGCTCGGGAGTTTCCGGAGCTGGATCTGGTCCATTGCCCTGTGGGAATCTTCGGCAAGGTTGTAGCCGATCCAGAGCGTCGTTCTGTTCAGGCAGGGGATCGAATCGAGATTTACCGACCACTGCTGGCCGATCCGAAAGAGGTGCGCCGACTGCGCGCGGTAAAAGCTGCCGAGGCTAAGGCCCGGAATCAGTGAGTGGCTTGAGCGCCAGGCAATAAAACCCGTCAGCAATGAGCAGGCGTCAGTCTCGGATTGCAGGTGCACTTTGTAGGATGTTTATTGTGCATCTGTAAGATAAGTTTGATTCTTAAAGCGAATTTTCAATTCGTTCCCATCGCGGTTGAATGCTTGGTTCTGAATAACCTAAGGTCAAATCTCGCCCTTGTTGAATGCAGGGTGCAGATAATTTGTTTAGGGATAAATACAAATGAAATTGACCAAATTTTTGAAGTGTATAAGTTTATGCTCGGTGATAGGCGCGGTTTCCGTTATTACGCCTGCCAGTGCAACTTCCAATGTCTTGACTGCCACGATCAGCGCTCAGGGTAAGGTGCTGACTCAGACGCCCGAATGGATCTCCACGGTCGAGCAGAGCTCGCAACCTGACTATCTCGCGAATTACAAGGTTGGCTTCAAACCGGGCGTCTTCACAATCGCTCCACGGTTCTGCTCGGTTTCCTTGATCGATACCCGTTCCAGCGATGATCTACTGCATGGACAGGCCAGGCTGGGGGCTGCTCCGAAACAGGAGTACGTGACCGTTATTACCCATTTGCTCGGATTGAAGGGACCTTCCGGTGATTCTTCCCAGGACTTTATGTTGATGTGTGTTAATTAAGTCCAGGTCATCCATACTCACTCGGGCTTTTGCCAACTTGACTGAATCAGTTTGGTTGGCTTTGTCGTAACTGAGTGAGGGGCGCAACAGTTTGCGATAACAAGAAAGGAAAAGCTGATTGTTGGCGCCACACAAGAATCCGATACCAGCGATTGGGTATCGGATTGTTCGCGACGCTTGCAATGACTCGAATACTTAAGTCAGAGGCATTTAGTCTTGAAGCGGCTTTTTACCTCGTCACAAATTATTGCGGCGAGGTGTCCAGCGGTTCTGGCGTCGGGACTGGAACGGTTTCTACACCGTCGACGTCCTTCTGAATCTGATCGAGCAACGAACCTGGCTTGACCGGTTTTTCCGGTTTTGGCTTCTCGGCATTTTCGGCAGGGGCGGTCACGCTGTTGCCGCTGTCCTTGCCCAGAATGGCTTCATCTCGGCTCACGCCTGGCATGAAGTCACCGGAGAGGCTGACAAGTTGATCATTTGGGTTGAAGATAACGCTAATGCGTTCCTGTTGGCGTTCACCGCCACCCGGTTGCAGGCTGTACAGATAATCCCAGCGATCGGCATGGAACGTGTCGGCCAGCAGGGGGTTGCCCATGATAAACCGTACTTGCCGTCGGGTCATTCCGGGGCGTAACTGGTCTATCATGTCCTGCGTGACGACATTGCCCTGCTGGATGTCGATTTTGTAAACCCCGGGGAATGAACAACCGGCGAGTGCGAGCAGTCCCACAAAGGTGAAACTGGTTAGCAAGAGCTTGGTGTTTTGCATCGGTGGGCGACTTCCACTATCTTGGCTGGGACAACGTAAACGCCGATCATACCCGCATTAAGAGAAGCTGCGAAGCAGCATCGCGAGAAAGCTGACCATGGTTGAAAATAGCGAACTACGCAAAGCCGGCCTCAAAGTGACCCTGCCACGGGTCAAGATTCTGCAAATGCTCGACTCCGCCGAGCAACGCCACATGAGTGCCGAAGATGTTTACAAGGCGCTGATGGAGGCTGGCGAGGACGTCGGTCTGGCCACGGTTTACCGTGTTCTGACCCAGTTCGAGGCAGCAGGCCTTGTGGTGCGGCACAACTTCGACGGGGGCCATGCGGTCTTCGAGCTGGACGATGGCAAGCATCACGACCATATGGTCAACGTCGAAACCAGTGAAGTGATCGAGTTCTTCGATCAGGAAATCGAAAACCTGCAGAAAGCAATTGTCGAGAAGTATGGCTTCGAAATGGTTGATCACAATCTGGTGCTGTACGTACGCAAGAAAAAGTAAGCATGTCGCGTGAATTGCCAGGTTCACGAAACGAACAAAGGCGACCCGAGGGTCGCCTTTGTGCTTTTTGCGGGGTTTACGCCTTCGCGGCAACCACCATTTTTTTCGCGTGGGCCAGGGACTCCTTGGTCAGGTCGATGCCCCCCAGCATGCGAGCGACTTCCTCGACGCGATCATTCTTGCTGAGCTTGGACACGGCCGTGCGGGTAGCGTCTTCACCGCGCACCTTGTGCACAAACAGATGCTGATGCCCCTGCGCCGCCACTTGCGGCAAGTGAGTCACCGTCAGTACCTGTCCGCGCTCGCCCAGGCGACGGAGCAACTGGCCGACAATCTCGGCCGTCGGCCCGCCAATCCCCACGTCCACTTCGTCGAATACCAGGGTGGGTACGCGGGAGGTCTGGGCGGTGATGACCTGGATCGCAAGGCTGATCCGCGACAGTTCACCGCCCGAGGCGACTTTGGCCAGGGCTTTGAGGGGTTGGCCGGGGTTGGCGCTGACCAGCAGTTCGACCTGTTCCAACCCATTGGGCAGCAGTTCATCGCCGCTGTTGGGGCGTAATTCGATGGTGAAGCGCCCCCCCGGCATGCCCAGGCGTTGGATTTCCTGTTCGACGGCGCTGGCCAGGCTGCTGGAGGCTTGATGACGCAGGTCGCTCAACTCCCGGGCCTTTTCCTGATAATGACGAGCGTAGGACGCCAACTCATCGCTGAGGCGTTCGATTGATTCGTCGTTGGCATTGAGTGTCTCGATTTCATCCAGCAGTCGCTGCTGCATTTCGGCGACTTCGGTCGGCTGGATGCGGTGTTTGCGTGCCATGGTGTAGATCGCATCGAGGCGTTCTTCCAGATATTGCAGGCGCGCCGGGTCGGCGTCGAAGTTGTCGAGGAAACGGTTGAGCTCGCCGACGGCCTCTTCCACCTGGATTTGTGCACTGGTCAGCAGGCTGCTGGCTTCGCCCAGTGCGCCAATGGTGCTGTTCACGCTCGACAGGCGATTGAGGCTGGCGGTCAGGGCATTCAGGACATTGCCGTTATCACTCTCGCTGCATTGCTCGACCACCTGGCGACAGATACCGAGCAAGGTTTCGGCGTTGGTCAGGTTCTTGTGTTCCTGCTCCAACTCTTCCAGCTCGTTTTCGCCCAGCCCGAGATTTTCCAGCTCTTCGAGTTGATAGCTGAGCAACTGGTGGCGGGCACGTTGTTCGTCGCCGGAGTTGGACAGTCGCTCCAACTCCTGGCTGGTCTGGCGCCAGCGCTGGGCGGCGAGCTGAACCTGGCGAGCCAGATCGGTCGCGCCGGCATATTCGTCGAGCAGGCGGCGGTGGGTGTCGGTCTTGAGCAGGGACTGGTGTTCATGTTGGCTGTGAATATCGATCAGCAGCTCGCCCAGTGCCTTGAGGTCGCCCAGCGGGCAGGGCGTGCCATTGATATAGCCCCGGGAGCGTCCCTCGGCAGTGATCACTCGACGCAGGATGCACGGCCCTTCGCTTTCCAGGTCGCGTTCGGCCAGCCAGGCGCTGGCTTCCGGGATGTCGACTAGGTCGAAGGTGGCCAGGATGTCGGCCTTGTCCGCACCGGGGCGGACCACGCCGCTGTCGGCGCGGTCGCCGAGGGTCAGGCCCAGGGCGTCGAGCATGATCGACTTGCCGGCGCCGGTTTCCCCTGTGATCACGCTCATCCCGCGATCGAGTTCAAGATCGAGATGTTCAACGATGGCGTAGTTATGTACGGACAGGTGCACCAGCATGACGGCCGCTCCCAGGCTTTAGGTCTGGTTATTTATACAGTGTTTTGTTCGCGACTGACAATGCCTTGCCTTAGCTCGATTTGATTGGTCCGACGAAAGCGTTAGCGCGCCTGGGAATGACAATGCAGGGGTTTTTTGTAGGGTTAATGCTGATAAGCCCTTGAAGCCTGTTTTTACGGCCCCATATACCGGGACAGAAGCGCGAGTACAGCTCGCGGACGAAATTGAAAGGAGAATTCTATGGCTGACGAACAGACAGTGGATACGCAAAACCCAGACGTCAACCAGGCGCCCGAGGCTTCGGGTGAAGACCTGGCGACTCGTGTGCAAGCGCTCGAAGAGCAACTGGCTGCCGCTCAGGACGCCACCCTGCGAGTCACCGCTGACCTGCAGAATGTCCGCCGCCGTGCCGAGCAGGACGTTGAGAAAGCTCATAAGTTTGCGTTGGAAAAATTCGCCGGCGACCTTCTGCCGATCATCGACAGCTTGGAGCGAGGCCTGGAATTGTCCAACCCGGACGACGAGAGCATTCGTCCGATGCGCGAAGGCATCGAGCTGACCCTGAAAATGTTCCAGGACACCTTCAAGCGATACAGCGTCGAAGCGATCGACCCGCATGGCGAACCGTTCAATGCCGCTCTTCACCAGGCAATGGCCATGCAGGAAAGCGCCGACGTTGAACCCAACAGTGTGCTGAAGGTGTTCCAGAAGGGTTATCAGCTCAGCGGTCGCCTGCTGCGCCCGGCCATGGTCGTGGTCAGCAAAGCTGTGACACCGACTCAACCTTCTATTAATGAGCAGGCTTGAAATCCGCCGCAAGGCCCCCATTTATAAGTCAAGCGTTTAAGTGCTACCGCAGTTAGCCACCACTGCTGCGGCAACCAAATCCAAAGTTTCGGGAGAGTGAACATGGGCAAAATTATCGGTATCGACCTGGGGACTACCAACTCCTGCGTCTCCGTGCTGGAAAACGGCAAGGCCAAAGTGATTGAAAACGCCGAAGGCGCGCGTACCACGCCTTCGATCATCGCTTACGCCAACGATGGCGAAATCCTGGTTGGCCAGTCGGCCAAGCGTCAGGCAGTGACCAATCCGCACAACACCCTGTACGCGGTGAAGCGTCTGATCGGTCGTCGCTTCGAAGAAGAAGTGGTCCAGAAAGACATTCAGATGGTCCCTTACAAGATCGTCAAGGCTGACAACAACGACGCCTGGGTTGAAGTGAACGGCCAGAAAATGGCGCCGCCACAAATCTCGGCTGAAATCCTGAAGAAAATGAAGAAGACCGCCGAAGATTACCTCGGCGAGGCTGTGACCGAAGCGGTGATTACCGTTCCGGCCTACTTCAACGACAGCCAGCGTCAAGCCACCAAGGATGCTGGTCGCATCGCAGGCCTGGACGTCAAACGTATCATCAACGAACCAACCGCAGCTGCTCTGGCTTACGGTATGGACAAGGCCAAGGGCGATCACACCGTGATCGTTTATGACCTGGGTGGCGGTACTTTCGACGTTTCCGTGATCGAGATCGCTGAAGTCGATGGTGAGCACCAGTTCGAAGTGTTGGCCACCAACGGTGACACCTTCCTGGGTGGTGAAGACTTCGATATTCGTCTGATCGACTACCTCGTCGACGAATTCAAGAAAGAAAGCGGCATGAACCTCAAGGGTGACCCGCTGGCCATGCAGCGCCTGAAAGAAGCCGCTGAAAAAGCCAAGATCGAGCTGTCGTCCGCTCAGTCGACCGACGTGAACCTGCCGTACATCACTGCAGACGCCACCGGTCCTAAGCACCTGAACGTGAAGATCTCTCGCGCCAAGCTGGAATCGCTGGTCGAAGACCTGGTTCAGCGCACCATCGAGCCTTGCCGCATCGCGCTGAAAGACTCCGGTATCGACGTTGGTTCGATCAACGACGTGATCCTGGTCGGCGGTCAGACCCGTATGCCACTGGTTCAGAAACTGGTGACCGAGTTCTTCGGTAAAGAAGCTCGTAAAGATGTGAACCCGGACGAAGCCGTTGCCATGGGTGCTGCTATTCAGGGCGCCGTTCTGGCCGGTGACGTTAAAGACGTTCTGCTGTTGGACGTGAGCCCGCTGACCCTGGGTATCGAAACCATGGGTGGCGTGATGACCGCGCTGATCGAGAAAAACACCACGATTCCTACCAAGAAATCGCAAGTGTTCTCGACTGCCGACGACAACCAGGGCGCCGTGACCATTCACGTGCTGCAAGGTGAGCGTAAGCAAGCGGCGCAGAACAAGTCTCTGGGCAAGTTCGACCTGGCCGAGATTCCACCTGCACCACGTGGCGTGCCACAAATCGAAGTGACCTTCGACATCGACGCCAACGGCATCCTGCACGTAGGCGCCAAGGACAAGGCCACTGGCAAGACTCAGTCGATCGTGATCAAGGCCAACTCCGGCCTGTCCGACGAAGAGATCGAGCGTATGGTGCGTGATGCCGAGGCGAACGCCGAGGAAGATCGCAAGTTTGAAGAGCTGGCCGCTGCCCGTAACCAGGGTGATGCACTGGTTCACTCCACGCGCAAAATGGTCGCTGACGCTGGCGACAAAGTAAGCGCTGAAGAGAAGACTGCGATCGAAGCGGCCGTGGTTGCCCTGGAAGCTGCTGTCAAAGGCGACGACAAGGCTGCCATCGAAGCCAAGGTCGAAGAGCTGTCGAAAGTCTCCGCTCCAGTGGCGCAGAAGATGTATGCCGAGCAGGCTCAACCTGCTGAAGGCGCTGCACCGCAAGGCGAATCGGCTGAGAAGGCTGACGACGTGGTCGACGCCGAGTTCGAAGAAGTCAAAGACAACAAGTAAGTTGTTGGTCGTCCGGTTGACCGCCTTCGGGCAGTGACTGGTAGGATGTCGCCGCGCGGGAGCCTGCCTCCCGCGTTGGCGTGTCTGGAGTACACGAATTTTTACAGCATGCGACAAGGCTTCGGGCCGGCTCGGATGTTGGCGGTATGGCCGGGAATGCTCCTGCTTTTCGTGCCGCAGATGCCGCAATGAAACAAAGACCGGGATCGTTGAATTGACGTGAGTCCGGGCCTGTATTGGGGCTCAACGAGTTTGACGAGGCTCAGGAGAGGTTTGTCGAACGTCCTCAAGAGTGCAGAAGACTTATGGCAAAACGTGACTATTACGAAGTATTGGGTGTTGAGCGTGGCTCAAGCGAAGCTGACCTGAAAAAGGCCTATCGCCGCCTGGCGATGAAGCACCACCCGGACCGTAATCCTGATGACAAAGCATCGGAAGAGCTGTTCAAGGAGGCCAACGAGGCCTACGAAGTGCTGTCCGATTCCAGCAAGCGCGCTGCGTATGATCAGTACGGTCATGCCGGTGTCGACCCGAGCATGGGGGGCGGCGGCGCAGGGTTTGGTGGCCAGAACTTCTCCGACATCTTTGGAGACGTCTTCAGTGACTTCTTTGGTGGTGGTCGCGGCGGTGCTCGTGGCGGTGCCCAGCGCGGCAGCGACCTGCGCTACACCCTGGAGCTGAACCTGGAAGAGGCTGTTCGCGGCACCACCGTGAATATCCGCGTTCCGACGCTGGTCAACTGCAAGCCGTGCGACGGTTCGGGCGCCAAGAAGGGCTCTTCGCCCGTCACTTGCCCGACTTGTGGCGGTATTGGCCAGGTGCGCATGCAGCAAGGTTTCTTCTCGGTGCAGCAGACCTGCCCGCGTTGCCATGGCCAGGGCAAGATCATTTCCGATCCGTGCAACTCGTGTAATGGCGACGGTCGCGTCGAAGAGTACAAGACCCTTTCCGTGAAAGTGCCAGCCGGTGTCGATACCGGTGACCGGATTCGTCTGTCTGGCGAAGGCGAAGCGGGCGCTCAGGGTGGCCCGACGGGCGACCTGTACGTGGTGATCAACGTGCGCGAGCACGCGATCTTCCAGCGTGACGGCAAGCACCTGTTCTGTGAAGTGCCGATCAGCTTCGTCGACGCGGCGCTGGGTGGCGAGCTGGAGATTCCGACTCTCGATGGTCGGGTCAAGTTGAAGATCCCGGAAGGGACTCAGACCGGCAAGCAGTTCCGTGTTCGCGGCAAAGGCGTTGCGCCGGTGCGTGGCGGCGGTGCAGGCGACCTGATGTGCCGCGTGGCGGTGGAAACCCCGGTCAACCTGGGTCGTCGTCAGCGCGAATTGCTCGAAGAGTTCCGCAGTTCGCTGGCGGACGACAACAGCCATTCGCCCAAAACCACCGGTTGGTTTGAAGGCGTGAAGCGCTTCTTCGGCGATCTGTAAGGAGTGAGCATGCGACGTATAGCTGTCATGGGCGCCGCTGGCCGCATGGGCAAGATCCTCGTCGAAGCGGTGCAGCAGCGCGCGCCGCTGACCGGTCTGACGGCCGCCATCGTGCGCCCCGGCAGCACGCTGATCGGCGTGGACGCAGGTGAGCTGGCCTCGCTGGGGCGTATCGGCGTTCCGTTGTCCGGTAACCTGGAATTGGTGGCGGAGGAGTTCGATGTGTTGATCGACTTCACCCTGCCGGAAGTCATGCTGAAAAACCTCGCGTTCTGCCGCAAGGCTGGCAAGGCGATGGTCATCGGCACCACCGGGCTGGATGCTGCTCAGAAACAGTTGCTGGTCGAGGCGGGCAAGGACATTCCCATCGTGTTTGCCGCCAACTTCAGCGTCGGGGTGAACCTGTCGCTCAAGTTGCTCGACATGGCCGCGCGCGTGCTGGGTGATGATGCCGACATCGAAATCATCGAGGCGCATCACCGGCACAAGATCGATGCGCCTTCGGGCACCGCCTTGCGCATGGGTGAAGTGATTGCCAGTGCGCTGGATCGCGATCTGCAGAAGGTCGCGGTGTATGGGCGTGAAGGCCACACCGGTGCGCGGGAGCGGGAAACCATCGGTTTCGCCACTGTTCGTGGCGGTGATGTGGTGGGTGATCACACGGTTCTGTTCGCTTGTGAGGGCGAGCGACTGGAGATTACCCACAAGGCGTCCAGTCGCATGACCTTCGCCAAGGGCGCGGTGCGTGCCGCGTTGTGGCTGGATGCTCGCGAGCCGGGCCTGTACGACATGCAAGACGTGCTCGAGCTGCGGTAAGATGCCCCCCGAAACCGGAAGCCGATTCAGCGTCGGCCCCGGTTTTGTTACGCCAAGCGACGTCCTGTCGCATTCTCCAGCCTTTAGGGCTCATTGGCGGTAGACCAAAAAACCCTTTTTCTGTAAGCTACAGCTTTAGTGTGTCCACTAAAAGCGCGCAGAAAATTATTCAGTGAAGAAGCGGGGTGACGTGTCCATACGTCACTCCGCTTTTTTACAACCTGCGATCGCCCTTTCAGGCTTTATTTACGGGAGGTCTTCTTGACTAAGCCAGCCATACTCGCCCTTGCTGATGGCAGCATTTTTCGCGGCGAAGCCATTGGAGCCGACGGACAAACCGTTGGTGAGGTGGTGTTTAACACCGCAATGACCGGCTATCAGGAAATTCTTACCGATCCTTCCTACGCCCAACAGATCGTTACCCTGACTTACCCGCACATCGGCAATACCGGCACCACGCCGGAAGACGCCGAGTCGAACCGCGTATGGTCCGCTGGCCTGGTCATCCGTGACCTGCCACTGGTTGCGAGCAACTGGCGTAACACGATGTCCCTGTCCGATTACCTGAAGGCCAACAACGTTGTGGCCATCGCTGGTATCGACACCCGTCGCCTGACGCGCATCCTGCGCGAAAAAGGCGCGCAGAACGGCTGCATCATGGCCGGTGACAACATTTCCGAAGAAGCCGCCATCGCCGCCGCCCAGGGCTTCCCTGGCCTCAAGGGCATGGACCTCGCCAAGGTCGTCAGCACCAAGGACACCTACGAGTGGCGTTCGACGGTCTGGGACCTGAAAACCGACAGCCACGCGACCCTCGAAGCGTCTGAGCTGCCTTACCACGTCGTGGCGTACGACTACGGCGTCAAGGTCAACATCCTGCGCATGCTGGTCGAGCGCGGCTGCCGCGTGACCGTGGTTCCGGCACAAACCCCGGCTGCCGACGTGCTGGCACTCAACCCTGATGGCGTGTTCCTGTCCAACGGTCCTGGTGACCCAGAGCCTTGCGATTACGCCATCCAGGCGATCAAGGACGTACTGGAAACCGACATCCCGGTGTTCGGCATCTGCCTCGGTCACCAACTGCTGGCTCTCGCCTCCGGTGCCAAGACCCTGAAAATGGGCCATGGCCACCACGGCGCCAACCACCCCGTCCAGGACCTGGACACCGGTGTCGTCATGATCACCAGCCAGAACCACGGTTTTGCGGTGGACGAAGAAACCCTGCCGGCCAACGTTCGTGCGATCCACAAATCGCTGTTCGACGGCACCCTGCAGGGGATCGAGCGTACCGACAAGAGCGCCTTCAGCTTCCAGGGTCACCCGGAAGCCAGCCCTGGCCCGAATGACGTAGCGCCACTGTTTGATCGCTTCATCAACGAGATGGCCAAGCGTCGCTGATCGCTGGCCCTGATGCAGCAAGGCCTTAAGGGCGGTCCCGACACCGGTGGCCCCCTCAAGGCTCAACAGATTGAACAAGACGGCTTGCCGACTGACCTGCGGATTTGAGTGACAAACCCATGCCAAAACGTACAGACATTAAAAGCATCCTGATTCTCGGCGCTGGCCCGATCGTGATCGGCCAGGCCTGCGAATTCGACTACTCCGGCGCCCAGGCCTGCAAAGCCCTGCGCGAAGAGGGTTACCGCGTCATCCTGGTGAACTCCAACCCGGCCACCATCATGACCGACCCGGCCATGGCCGACGCTACCTACATCGAGCCGATCAAGTGGCAGACCGTTGCCAAGATCATCGAAAAAGAGCGTCCGGACGCGCTGCTGCCGACCATGGGTGGCCAGACCGCGCTGAACTGCGCCCTGGACCTGGAGCGCGAAGGCGTCCTTGAAAAATTCGGCGTAGAGATGATCGGTGCCAATGCCGACACCATCGACAAGGCTGAAGACCGTTCGCGTTTCGACAAGGCCATGAAAGACATCGGTCTGGCGTGCCCGCGTTCCGGTATCGCCCACAGCATGGAAGAGGCCAACGCGGTCCTCGAGAAACTGGGTTTCCCTTGCATCATCCGTCCGTCCTTCACCATGGGCGGCACCGGTGGCGGTATCGCTTACAACCGTGAAGAGTTCGAAGAAATCTGCGCCCGTGGTCTGGACCTGTCGCCGACCAAGGAACTGCTGATCGACGAATCCCTGATCGGCTGGAAAGAATACGAGATGGAGGTTGTCCGCGATAAGAAGGACAACTGCATCATCGTCTGCTCCATCGAGAATTTTGACCCGATGGGCGTGCACACCGGTGACTCGATCACCGTGGCGCCGGCACAGACCCTGACCGACAAGGAATATCAGATCCTGCGTAACGCCTCCCTGGCGGTACTGCGCGAGATCGGCGTGGAAACTGGCGGTTCCAACGTTCAGTTCGGTATCTGCCCGAACACCGGCCGCATGGTCGTGATCGAGATGAATCCGCGTGTATCGCGTTCCTCGGCCCTGGCTTCGAAAGCCACCGGTTTCCCGATTGCCAAGGTCGCGGCCAAGCTGGCCGTGGGCTACACTCTTGACGAGCTGTCGAACGACATCACCGGCGGCAAGACCCCGGCGTCCTTCGAACCGTCCATCGACTACGTCGTGACCAAGCTGCCGCGTTTCGCCTTCGAGAAATTCGCCAAGGCTGACGCGCGTCTGACCACCCAGATGAAATCGGTGGGTGAAGTCATGGCCATCGGCCGTACTTTCCAGGAATCCCTGCAGAAAGCCCTGCGCGGCCTGGAAGTGGGCGTTTGCGGCCTGGACGAGAAGCTCGACCTGAGCAACCCGGAAAGCATGAGCGTGCTCAAGCGCGAGCTGACCGTGCCGGGTGCCGAGCGCATCTGGTACGTGGCTGACGCGTTCCGCGCCGGCCTGAGCGTCGAAGACATCTTCGGCATGAACATGATCGACCCTTGGTTCCTGGTGCAGATCGAAGACCTGATCAAGGACGAAGAGAAGGTCAAGACCCTCGGTCTGTCGGCCATCGACCGCGATCTGATGTTCCGCCTCAAGCGCAAGGGTTTCTCCGATCAGCGCCTGGCCAAGCTGCTGGGTGTCACCGAGAAGAACCTGCGCACTCACCGCCAGAAGCTGGAAGTGTTCCCGGTCTACAAGCGCGTCGACACCTGCGCGGCCGAGTTCGCCACCGACACCGCCTACCTGTACTCGACCTACGAGGAAGAGTGCGAGGCAGCGCCGTCCAACCGCGACAAGATCATGATCCTCGGCGGTGGCCCTAACCGTATCGGCCAGGGTATCGAATTCGACTACTGCTGCGTACACGCGGCACTGGCCCTGCGCGATGACGGTTACGAGACCATCATGGTCAACTGCAACCCGGAAACCGTTTCCACCGACTACGACACGTCCGACCGCCTGTACTTTGAGCCGGTGACCCTGGAAGACGTGCTGGAAATTGTGCGTGTCGAGAAGCCAAAAGGCGTGATCGTCCAATACGGTGGCCAAACGCCGCTGAAACTGGCCCGTGCCCTTGAGGCGGCTGGCGTGCCAATTATCGGCACCAGCCCTGACGCTATCGACCGTGCCGAAGACCGTGAGCGCTTCCAGCAAATGGTCGAACGCCTGAACTTGCGTCAGCCGCCAAACGCCACCGTGCGCAGCGAAGATGAAGCCGTTCGCGCCGCCGCCAAGATCGGTTACCCGCTGGTGGTGCGTCCTTCGTACGTGCTGGGCGGTCGGGCGATGGAAATCGTCTACAAGGAAGAAGAACTCAAGCGTTACCTGCGCGAAGCGGTGCAAGTGTCCAACGACAGCCCGGTGCTGCTGGACCACTTCCTCAACTGCGCCATCGAGATGGACGTGGATGCGGTCAGCGACGGCAAGGACGTCGTGATCGGCGCGATCATGCAGCACATCGAACAGGCTGGCGTTCACTCCGGTGACTCCGCTTGCTCGCTGCCGCCGTACTCGCTGCCGGCGCACATCCAGGACGAGATGCGCGAACAGGTCAAGAAAATGGCCCTGGAACTGGGTGTGATCGGCCTGATGAACGTACAGTTGGCGCTGCAAGGCGAAGACATCTACGTCATCGAAGTCAACCCACGCGCTTCGCGTACCGTACCGTTCGTGTCCAAGTGCATCGGTGTTTCCCTGGCAATGATCGCTGCGCGCGTGATGGCCGGTAAGACCCTGAAAGAACTGGGCTTCACCAAGGAAATCATTCCGAACTTCTACAGCGTGAAAGAGGCGGTGTTCCCATTCGCCAAATTCCCAGGCGTTGACCCGATCCTCGGCCCAGAGATGAAGTCCACCGGTGAAGTCATGGGTGTCGGCGACACCTTCGGCGAAGCCTTTGCCAAGGCCCAGATGGGCGCCAGCGAAGTCCTGCCGACCGGCGGTACTGCGTTCATCAGCGTACGTGATGACGACAAACCGCTGGTTGCAGGCGTCGCCCGTGATCTGATCAACTTGGGCTTCGAAGTGGTTGCCACAGCAGGTACTGCCAAGCTGATCGAAGCCGCAGGCCTGAAAGTGCGCCGCGTGAACAAGGTGACCGAAGGCCGTCCGCACGTGGTCGACATGATCAAGAATGACGAAGTCACGCTGATCATCAACACCACCGAAGGTCGCCAGTCGATCGCCGACTCGTATTCCATTCGTCGTAATGCCTTGCAGCACAAGATCTACTGCACCACCACCATTGCTGCGGGCGAGGCCATCTGTGAAGCGCTGAAGTTCGGTCCCGAGAAGACCGTGCGCCGCTTGCAGGATCTACACGCAGGGTTGAAGGCATGAGCATAACCAAGTACCCCATGACCGTTCAGGGCGCTCGCGCCCTGGAAGAGGAGCATGCTCACCTGACCAAGGTCGTCCGTCCGAAGCTCAGCCAGGACATCGGGACGGCTCGTGAGTTGGGTGATTTGAAGGAAAACGCCGAATACCACGCTGCCCGCGAGCAGCAGGGTATGGTGGAAGCGCGTATCCGCGACATCGAAGGCCGCATGCAGAACGCTGTGGTCATCGACGTCACGACGATTCCTCACACCGGTAAGGTGATCTTCGGCACGACCGTCGAGATTGCCAACGTCGAAACCGACGAAAGCGTCACTTACCAGATCGTTGGTGAGGACGAGGCTGACATCAAACTCGGCAAGATCTCCGTGGGTTCGCCTATCGCTCGCGCCTTGATTGCCAAGGAAGAAGGCGATGTGGTCGGCGTCAAAACGCCTAGCGGCGTTATCGAGTACGAGATTGTCGAAGTCCGCCACATCTGAAGGCAGGCGCCCGCTGCGTGCGGGCGCCATGCTTTGGCAACTGACCCAGATGCTGTGGGTAGGTGGCCTCTGGTTGTCGCATATCGGTCTGCCGCCGGTGCTGGGTCGAATTGGCCTGGCCCCGCTGCTGGTGGACGAAATTGCAGGCATGCTCAATGCGCTGATGGTGGCATTTGCCGCAGCGTGTGTGGTTTTCCAAGGGATGGTGCTGGTGCGGACCGAAGGGCTTTCCAGCCTATGGCGCGATATTCGTGGGCAGTTACTGCTGATGGCGCTTTATGCCAGCGCAATGTTTTTCGCGGTACTTCTCGGTTGGCCGGATGCCGTTCGTTGGCAGGTATTCAGTTATCTGATCCTGGGCTTTTCCGGGGTGGTGCTGGTTTTGCAGCCGGTGCCGGGATGGAGTGGCGGGGTGCGTCATGCGCACCCTTGACCCTTTCCATCACTTGAAGCGATGGACGTTCGACAGCTGCTTGTTGACGCTGAAGTTCTTGCGGTAGATCAGTGCCATCTTGCCGATGACCTGGACCAGATCCGCCTTGCCGACCTTGCACAGCTCTGCAATGGCTGCCAGGCGCGATTCGCGGTCGAGAATGTTGAGCTTGATCTTGATCAGCTCGTGATCCGCCAGCGCGCGTTCAAGTTCGGCTAACACACCTTCAGTCAGGCCGTTGTCTGCCACAATCAGGACTGGTTTCAGATGGTGGCCAATGGATTTGTACTGTTTCTTCAGCTCTGGAGTGAGCGGCATAATCTGACCCTTACGTCTGGATTCTGTAAAATGGCGGCCATTTTACCCGAGGGCTCGTTGATCCGCCCAATTAATCACGACCCTAATCATCGAGGTGCCCAGTGGCGCGTTCCAAGACAAGCCTTGGTTGGCTGAAAAGACATGTCAATGATCCCTATGTGAAGCAGGCGCAGAAGGATGGCTACCGCTCGCGTGCGAGTTACAAGCTTCTGGAGATCCAGGAGAAATACAAGCTGATCCGTCCTGGGATGAGTGTGGTTGACCTGGGTGCGGCCCCCGGCGGCTGGTCGCAGGTCACCAGCCGGCTGATCGGTGGTCAGGGGCGCCTGATCGCCTCGGACATCCTGGAGATGGACAGCATCCCGGACGTTACTTTCATTCAGGGTGACTTTACCGAGGACTCAGTGCTCGCGCGGATCCTTGAAGCCGTTGGTAATTCGCAGGTGGACCTTGTGATTTCCGATATGGCCCCCAATATGAGTGGTACGCCTGAAGTGGATATGCCCAAAGCCATGTTCCTTTGCGAGCTGGCCCTCGATCTGGCGGAGCGGATACTCAAACCTGGTGGCAATTTTGTAATCAAGATTTTCCAGGGCGAAGGGTTCGATGTTTACCTGAAGGACGCTCGCAAGAAGTTCGACAAGATCCAGATGATCAAGCCGGACTCTTCCCGTGGCACCTCTCGCGAGCAGTACATGCTGGCCTGGGGTTTTCGCCGCGGAAACGGGTAAAGCAGGTTTTTTTCGCAGGGTCGATAGGTTTTTCGTATTTCGCCCTGTGGGCATAAGCGAATACTGTGTAGAAAGTGTTTCACAAAGGGTTACAGACGGCGCCTGCCAAGCCGTACGTAATGTAGTAAGTTAGGCCGGTGAATATCATGCGAAGCGCGCGCCATTAGCGGAGCTTGCTTCAGAGGGTAGTTAATTGAACGATATGGCAAAGAATCTGATCCTGTGGTTGATCATTGCGGCTGTCCTGGTGACGGTGATGAACAACTTCTCCAGCCCTAACGAGCCGCAGACCCTCAACTATTCCGACTTCATCCAGCAGGTCAAGGATGGCAAGGTCGAGCGCGTAGCGGTTGACGGCTACGTGATCACCGGCAAGCGCAACGATGGCGACAGCTTCAAGACCATTCGTCCTGCAATCCAGGACAATGGCCTGATCGGCGACCTCGTGGACAACCACGTCGTGGTTGAAGGCAAGCAGCCCGAGCAGCAAAGCATCTGGACCCAGCTACTGGTTGCCAGCTTCCCGATCCTGGTGATCATCGCCGTGTTCATGTTCTTCATGCGCCAGATGCAAGGTGGTGCTGGCGGCAAGGGCGGGCCGATGAGCTTTGGCAAGAGCAAGGCGCGCCTGCTGTCCGAAGACCAGGTGAAAACTACCCTGGCTGACGTCGCCGGTTGCGATGAAGCCAAGGAAGAAGTCGGCGAGCTGGTTGAGTTCCTTCGCGATCCGGGCAAATTCCAGCGCCTGGGCGGCCGTATTCCTCGCGGTGTGCTGATGGTTGGTCCTCCGGGTACCGGTAAAACCTTGCTGGCCAAGGCGATTGCCGGTGAAGCCAAGGTGCCGTTCTTCACCATTTCCGGTTCCGATTTCGTCGAAATGTTCGTCGGTGTCGGTGCCAGCCGTGTTCGGGACATGTTCGAGCAGGCCAAGAAACACGCACCGTGCATCATCTTCATCGACGAAATCGACGCCGTCGGTCGCCATCGTGGCGCTGGCATGGGCGGCGGTCACGACGAGCGCGAGCAGACCCTCAACCAGTTGCTGGTAGAGATGGACGGCTTTGAGATGAACGACGGCATCATCGTCATCGCTGCAACCAACCGTCCGGACGTTCTGGACCCGGCGTTGCTGCGTCCTGGCCGTTTCGACCGCCAGGTAGTGGTCGGTCTGCCGGATATCCGCGGTCGCGAGCAGATTCTCAAGGTTCACATGCGCAAAGTACCAATGGGTGACGATGTCGCTCCAGCGGTTATTGCTCGTGGTACTCCTGGTTTCTCCGGTGCGGACCTCGCCAACCTGGTCAACGAAGCCTCTTTGTTCGCCGCACGTGCTGGCAAGCGCATCGTGGAGATGAAAGAGTTCGAGCTCGCCAAGGACAAGATCATGATGGGCGCCGAGCGCAAATCCATGGTCATGTCGGAAAAAGAGAAGCAGAACACCGCTTACCACGAGGCGGGTCATGCCATCGTTGGTCGCATGGTTCCCGAGCATGATCCGGTCTACAAGGTATCGATCATTCCACGTGGTCGTGCGCTGGGTGTGACCATGTTCCTGCCCGAAGAAGACCGCTACAGTCTGTCCAAGCGTGCCTTGATCAGTCAGATCTGCTCGCTGTACGGTGGCCGTATCGCTGAAGAAATGACCTTGGGCTTCGATGGTGTGACCACTGGCGCATCCAACGACATCATGCGTGCCAGTCAGATTGCACGGAACATGGTGACCAAGTGGGGTCTGTCGGAAAAGCTCGGTCCATTGATGTACGCCGAAGAAGAGGGCGAGGTGTTCCTCGGTCGTGGCGGTGGTGGTCAGAGCGCCAGCTTCTCGGGTGAAACAGCCAAGCTTATCGACTCCGAAGTGCGCAGTATCATTGACCAGTGCTACGGCACCGCCAAGCAGATCCTCACGGATAACCGTGACAAGCTCGATGCCATGGCCGATGCCCTGATGAAGTACGAAACGATCGATGCTGAACAGATCGACGACATCATGGCGGGCCGTGCTCCTCGCGAGCCTCGCGACTGGTCGGGTGGCGCCGGTACACCGCCGCCAGTGCAGGATCCTCGTCCGGAAGCCCCGATCGGCGGTCCAGCTGCTGACGTTTAAGGTTTGAAATGACTTCTGTTCAGTCCTCGACCCGGTTGCCTTTTGGCAACCGGGTTCTTGATTTGGCCCATACGCATGTCATGGGCATTCTCAATGTCACCCCCGATTCCTTTTCCGATGGCGGTCGATACAGCCATCTCGATGCGGCCTTGCGTCATGCCGAAGCCATGGTGCTGGCGGGCGCGACGCTGATCGATGTCGGCGGCGAGTCTACCCGGCCTGGCGCCAGAGCGGTTTCGCCGCTCGAGGAGCTTGAGCGGGTGGCTCCGATTGTCGAGCGCATCCATCGCGAGCTGGATGTGATCATTTCGGTCGACACCTCCACTCCTGCGGTCATGCGCGAAACGGCGCGCCTCGGCGCGGGGTTGATCAATGACGTTCGTGCGCTGCGTCGTGAGGGCGCGCTGGACGCGGCGGCAGATACCGGTTTGCCGGTCTGCCTGATGCATATGCTCGGAGAACCGGGCGATATGCAGGATAATCCGCACTATCAGGACGTCACTCAGGAGGTTGCCGCGTTTCTCGCTGAGCGCATGGCGCAGTGCGCTGCAGCAGGCATTCCGGCAGAGCGGATCATCCTCGATCCGGGTTTTGGCTTCGCAAAAAACCTGCAGCACAATCTAAGCTTGTTCAAGCATATGGAAGCCCTGCATGTCTTCGAAAGGCCCCTGTTGGTTGGGGTTTCGCGCAAGAGCATGATTGGTCAGGCCTTGAATCGCCCGGTCGATGAGCGACTGTCGGGTGGCCTGGCGCTCGCGGCACTGGCATCTATCAAGGGGGCGCGTATATTGCGCGTCCATGATGTGGCCGAGACTGTCGACGTCGTGCGCATGATCGCTGCAGTGGAATCAGCCGAATAAGAAACATGGAGCACTTATGACTAAGAAATACTTTGGCACCGACGGCATTCGCGGTCGGGTCGGCGAATACCCGATTACCCCTGAATTCATGCTCAAGCTCGGATGGGCAGCGGGCATGGCATTCCGCAAAATGGGTGCCTGCAAGGTCTTGGTAGGCAAGGACACGCGGATTTCCGGGTATATGTTCGAATCAGCGCTTGAAGCCGGGCTGACGTCGGCGGGCGCCGACGTGATGCTGCTGGGGCCTATGCCGACACCGGCTATCGCTTACCTGACGCGCACGTTCCACGCCGAAGCCGGCATCGTGATCAGTGCTTCGCACAACCCTCACGATGACAACGGCATCAAGTTCTTCTCCGGCAAGGGCACCAAGTTGCCGGATGAAGTCGAGCACATGATCGAAGAGTTGCTCGATACCCCGATGACGGTGGTGGAGTCGAGCAAGATTGGCAAGGTGTCGCGCATCAATGACGCCTCGGGCCGTTACATCGAGTTCTGCAAGAGCAGCGTACCGACCGGCACCAGCTTCGCCGGCATGAAGATCGTGATCGATTGCGCCCACGGTGCAACCTACAAAGTGGCGCCGAGCGTGTTTCGTGAGTTGGGTGCCGACGTTGTTGTGCTTTCGGCACAGCCCAACGGCCTCAACATCAACGACAACTGCGGCTCGACGCACATGGGGCCGCTGCAGGCAGCGGTCCTGGCTGAGCATGCCGATCTGGGTATTGCGTTCGATGGTGATGGCGACCGGGTGCTGATGGTCGACCACACGGGCGCGGTCGTCGATGGCGATGAGTTGCTGTACATCATTGCTCGCGACCTGCATGAGCGTAATTGCCTCAAAGGCGGCGTGGTCGGGACCTTGATGAGCAACCTGGGGCTGGAACTGGCGTTGGCGGACCTGTCGATTCCGTTCGTGCGTGCCAATGTCGGCGACCGTTATGTCATTGCGGATCTGCTGGAGCGCAACTGGCTGGTTGGTGGCGAAAATTCGGGTCACATCGTCTGCTTCAATCACACCACGACCGGTGATGCGATCATTGCGGCGCTGCAGGTGCTGATGGCGCTCAAGACCCGATCCGAAACCTTGGGTCAGGCTCGGCAGTCGCTGCGCAAATGTCCTCAAGTGCTCATCAATGTACGTTTCGGTGGCGGTGCGAGCCCGCTCGAACATGCAGCGGTGAAAGAGGCCAGCGAGCGTGTCACCAAGGCCATGGCGGGGCGCGGGCGTGTGCTGTTGCGCAAGTCCGGCACCGAGCCATTGGTGCGTGTCATGGTTGAAGGCGAGGACGAAACCCTGGTTCGCGGCTATGCCGAAGAGCTGGCAAAACTGGTTACTGAAGTTTCTGCCTGAATTCGGCTTGCCAGCCATGATTGTGTTGGGTAACATCTGCGCCCACTTTGACCGACGAGGTACAGCATGCGTCGCCCTATGGTAGCTGGTAACTGGAAGATGCACGGTACCCGCGCCAGCGTCGCTGAGCTGATCGACGGCCTGAGTCAAATGGCTTTGTCTGGCGGTGTTGATGTCGCGGTGTTCCCGCCTTCCTTGTATATCAATCAAGTGATTGATGGCTTGAAAGGCAAGTCGATTTCGGTCGGCGGCCAGAACTCCGCGGTGGAATCCGGGCAGGGTGCTTTGACTGGCGAGATTTCGCCGAGTCAATTGGTGGATGCAGGTTGCTCCCTGGTGCTTGTTGGGCACTCGGAACGCCGCCAGATCATGGGCGAGCAGGATGCAATGCTGGTTCGCAAGTTTGCAGCGGCGCAGGCAAGTGGCTTGATTCCGGTGTTGTGTGTAGGGGAAACCCTCGAGCAGCGCGAAGCGGGGAAAACTCTTGAAGTGGTCTCGCAGCAGCTGGGCAGCATTGTCGATGAGCTGGGTGTCGGCGCTTTTGCCAAGGCAGTCATTGCTTACGAGCCGGTCTGGGCCATTGGTACCGGGCTGACTGCTTCGCCGCAACAGGCGCAGGATGTGCATGCAGCCATCCGTGCTCAGTTGGCGGCAAAGAATTCTGAAGTCGCACAAGGTGTGCGGCTTCTATACGGCGGCAGCGTGAAGGCGGCCAATGCGGTCGAACTGTTCGGCATGCCGGATATCGATGGGGGGCTCATTGGTGGAGCTTCCCTGAATGCAGATGAGTTCGGTGCGATTTGTCGCGCCGCGGGAAACTGAAAAAATGCTGGAAACAGTCGTAGTCGTTTTTCATCTGCTGGGTGCATTGGGCGTAGTTGCTCTCGTATTGCTGCAGCAGGGTAAAGGTGCGGACGCTGGTGCGTCTTTCGGGGCAGGTGCTTCAAATACTGTGTTCGGAAGCCAAGGTTCCTCTACCTTTCTTAGTAAGTTTACTGCTATACTTGCCGCCGGTTTCTTCATAACCAGCTTGGGGTTAGGTTACTTTGCTAAAGAGAAAGCTCACCAGCTGACTCAAGTAGGTTTGCCTAACCCGGCAGTGTTGGAAGTACCAAAGCAACAACCGGCTTCTGATGATGTCCCGGTGCTTCAAGAGCAAAAGTCGGCTACTCCAGCGACTGACGTGCCTCCAGCTCAAGAGCAGAAGTAAGAAGGGTTTCAAACGTAGTATTGCCGAGGTGGTGGAATTGGTAGACACGCAACCTTGAGGTGGTTGTGCCCATAGGGTGTAGGGGTTCGAGTCCCCTTCTCGGTACCAATTAGTCAGGAGAGCCCGCTGTTGCGGGCTTTCTTGCAGGTGGAAGGTTACATTGACCCTGTAGGGTGTTCAGTCGTATACTTCCGCCCCAGCTTTGTCGCGGGGTGGAGCAGTCTGGTAGCTCGTCGGGCTCATAACCCGAAGGTCGTCGGTTCAAATCCGGCCCCCGCAACCAGTTTCAGGAGCCCCTATTCAGGGGCTTTTTGTTAGCTGAATACTTTTGACGCCGATTTTCAATGGCGATCTCATGTGGGCTTTTTGCCCATTTTTTATTTGCAAAGCATGCACGAGGGGGTTCAGGTGTCGAGCAAGCTAGAACAGCTGCAGGCCTTGTTGGCCCCGGTAGTCGAGGCTCTTGGCTATCAATGCTGGGGGATCGAATTCATCTCTCAAGGCAAACATTCGGTCCTGCGAGTCTACATCGATAAAGAAGGCGGCATTCTGATCGAGGACTGCACCAAGGTGAGTCATCAGGTCAGCGCAGTTCTTGATGTCGAAGACCCGATCAGTTCTGAATACGCCCTTGAGGTTTCCTCTCCTGGCATGGATCGCCCACTGTTCACCTTGGAACAGTTTGCCTCGCATGCCGGTGAACAAGTGAAGATCAAGCTGCGCTCGCCTTTTGAAGGTCGACGCAACTTTCAGGGCCTTCTGCGCGGCGTAGAAGAGCAGGACGTAGTGGTGCAGGTAGAAGACCACGAGTTCCTGTTGCCGATCGATATGATCGACAAGGCCAACATTATTCCCAGTTTTGACTGAGACGCGGATCCCGCGGATCCAATGGCTTGCGAAAGGCGAGGCGTACGATGAGCAAAGAAGTACTGCTGGTAGTTGAGTCGGTATCCAATGAAAAGGGTGTACCGGCAAGTGTGATTTTTGAAGCGCTGGAGCTGGCTTTGGCCACTGCTACCAAAAAGCGTTTCGAGGATGAGGTCGATCTGCGTGTGGAAATCAACCGCCACACCGGTGCCTACGAGACTTTCCGTCGCTGGACAGTCGTCGAGGAAGACGATCTGGACGATCCTGCGATCGAAACCTGGCCGAGCAAGGTTGCGCAAACGCATCCTGGCGCCAAGGTCGGTGACGTCGTCGAAGAAAAGATCGAGTCCATCGAATTCGGCCGCATCGCTGCACAGACTGCCAAGCAGGTCATCGTGCAGAAAGTTCGCGAAGCCGAGCGTGCTCAAGTCGTTGACGCCTATCGCGAGCGCCTGGGGGAAATCATCTCCGGCACCGTGAAGAAAGTGACCCGCGACAACGTGATCGTCGACCTGGGCAACAACGCTGAAGCGTTGCTGGCCCGCGAAGACATCATCTCTCGCGAAACCTTCCGGGTTGGCGTGCGTTTGCGTGCCCTGCTCAAGGAAATCCGCACCGAGAACCGCGGCCCGCAGCTAATCTTGTCGCGTACCGCGCCGGAAATGCTGATCGAGCTGTTCCGTATCGAAGTGCCGGAAATTGCTGAAGGCCTGATCGAAGTGATGGCTGCGTCCCGTGATCCGGGGTCGCGCGCCAAGATCGCCGTCCGCTCCAAGGACAAACGCATCGACCCACAAGGTGCCTGCATCGGTATGCGCGGTTCGCGCGTCCAGGCGGTATCGGGTGAGTTGGGCGGCGAGCGTGTGGACATCGTCCTGTGGGACGATAACCCGGCTCAGTTCGTGATCAACGCCATGTCCCCGGCGGAGGTTGCGGCAATTATCGTTGACGAAGATGCCCATGCAATGGACATCGCCGTTGGCGCAGACAATCTGGCTCAGGCCATCGGTCGTGGTGGTCAGAACGTGCGTCTGGCAAGCCAATTGACTGGCTGGACCCTGAACGTGATGACCGAATCGGACATCCAGGCCAAGCAGCAAGCAGAAACTGGCGACATCCTGCGCAACTTCATCGACGAGCTGGAAGTCGACGAAGAGCTGGCGCAGGTGCTGGTTGATGAAGGCTTCACAAGCCTGGAAGAGATTGCCTACGTACCGTTGGAAGAAATGCTCAACATCGACGGCTTTGACGAAGAAATCGTCAACGAGCTTCGTGCTCGTGCCAAGGACCGCTTGTTGACCAAAGCCATCGCTACTGAGGAAAAGCTGGCAGACGCCCATCCGGCCGAAGACCTGCTCTCGCTTGAGGGTATGGACAAGGATTTGGCGGTGGAACTGGCGGTGCGCGGCGTAATTACCCGCGAAGACCTGGCCGAGCAGTCTATTGACGACCTGCTCGACATCGACGGCATCGACGATGATCGTGCCGGCAAGTTGATCATGGCCGCCCGAGCCCACTGGTTCGAGTAATTAGGCGCGGCCTGAGGAGAGAAATGCATGACGCAAGTCACGGTGAAACAACTGGCCGATGAGGTCAAAACACCGGTAGAGCGCCTGTTGCAGCAGATGCGTGAGGCAGGTCTGCCGCACACCGCCGCCGAAGAAAATGTGACTGACAGTGAGAAGCAATCCCTGCTGACTCACTTGAAAAGCAGCCACAAGGCGAAAGTGGAAGAACCACGCAAGATTACGCTGCAGCGTAAAACCACCAGCACCCTGCGTGTTGCTGGCAGCAAAAGCATCAGCGTTGAAGTTCGTAAAAAGAAAGTGTTTGTGCAGCGCAGCCCGGAAGAAATCGAAGCCGAGCGCAAGCGTGAGCTGGATGAGCGCCGTGCAGTAGAAAATGCTGCTCGTCAGAAGGCTGAAGAAGAAGCCAAGCGTCGCGCCGAAGAAGAAGCGCGTCGTCAGCCTGCGTCGGTTGAAGCGCCTGTTGCTGCGGCCGAGCCTGTAGCAGCGCCTGCCCCGGTCGCCGAGCCTGTGCGTGAAAGCGCCCCGGTTGCAGCGGCAGCGCCGGCACCTGCGGCCGATGCTCGCAAGCGCGACGAACAGCGTCGTCCAGACAAACCACGCGCCGACGACAACAATCGTCGTGGCGGCGGTGCTGGCGACGGCGAGCGCAAGAACGCTCCGCATCGCGCTACGGTCAAAGAGAAAGCACCTGCGCCACGTGCAGCGCCACGCACTACCGACGAAGAAAGCGATGGCTTCCGTCGTGGTGGTCGCGGCAAGGCCAAGCTGAAGAAGCGCAACGCCCACGGTTTCCAGAGCCCAACCGGCCCTGTCGTGCGCGAAGTGAAGATCGGCGAGACCATCACCGTGGGCGATCTGGCCCAGCAGATGTCGGTCAAGGCTGCTGAAATCATCAAGTTCATGTTCAAGCTGGGTACGCCGGCGACCATCAACCAGGTACTGGACCAGGAAACTGCCCAACTGGTTGCTGAAGAGCTGGGCCACAAAGTGACCCTGGTCAGCGACACCGCCCTGGAAGATTCCCTGGCCGAGTCCCTGAAGTTCGAAGGTGAGGCCGTTTCCCGTGCTCCGGTCGTGACCGTAATGGGCCACGTTGACCACGGTAAGACCTCCCTGCTCGACTACATCCGTCGTGCGAAGGTTGCTGCTGGCGAAGCCGGTGGTATTACCCAGCACATCGGTGCGTACCACGTTGAAACCGACCGTGGCATGGTGACGTTCCTCGACACCCCAGGTCACGCCGCGTTTACCGCCATGCGTGCCCGTGGTGCCAAGGCGACCGACATCGTGATCCTGGTGGTTGCAGCGGACGACGGCGTGATGCCGCAGACCATCGAGGCGGTGCAGCACGCTCAGGCCGCCGGTGTTCCGCTGGTCGTGGCCGTGAACAAGATCGACAAGCCGGGCGCCGATCTCGATCGCATCCGTAGCGAACTGTCGGCACACGGCGTGACCTCCGAAGAGTGGGGTGGTGACACACCATTCGTACCGGTTTCCGCGAAGATGGGTACCGGTGTCGACGAGTTGCTCGAAGCCGTATTGCTGCAAGCCGAAGTACTGGAATTGACTGCCACACCGTCGGCTCCTGGCCGTGGTGTCGTGGTTGAATCGCGCCTGGACAAGGGCCGTGGCCCGGTGGCTACCGTGCTGGTTCAGGACGGTACTCTGCGTCAAGGCGACATGGTCCTGGTCGGTTCGAACTATGGCCGCGTTCGCGCCATGCTCGACGAGAACGGCAAGCCAATCAAGGAAGCCGGTCCGGCCATCCCTGTCGAGATTCTCGGCCTGGACGGTACCCCGGACGCTGGCGACGAGATGAGCGTGGTTGCCGACGAGAAGAAAGCCCGTGAAGTGGCTCTGTTCCGTCAAGGCAAGTTCCGCGAAGTCAAACTGGCTCGCGCTCACGCCGGCAAGCTGGAAAACATCTTCGAAAACATGGGTCAGGAAGAGAAGAAGACGCTCAACATCGTCCTCAAATCCGACGTCCGTGGTTCGTTGGAAGCGTTGAACGGTGCCTTGAATGGCCTGGGCAACGACGAAGTGCAAGTGCGCGTAGTGGGTGGCGGCGTCGGTGGTATCACCGAGTCCGACGCCAACTTGGCACTGGCTTCCAACGCTGTTCTGTTCGGCTTCAACGTGCGTGCCGATGCTGGCGCTCGCAAGATCGTCGAGCAGGAAGGTCTGGATATGCGTTACTACAACGTGATCTACGACATCATCGAAGACGTCAAGAAAGCCCTGACCGGTATGCTCGGCAGCGATGTTCGCGAGAACATCCTGGGTGTGGCCGAAGTACGTGACGTGTTCCGTTCGCCGAAGTTTGGCGCGATCGCCGGTTGCATGGTGATCGAAGGTACCGTTTACCGTAACCGTCCGATCCGTGTACTGCGTGAAGACATCGTTATCTTCGAAGGCGAGCTGGAATCCCTGCGCCGCTTCAAGGATGACGCTTCGGAAGTACGTGCCGGCATGGAATGCGGTATCGGCGTCAAGAGCTACAACGACGTCAAAGTCGGTGACAAGATCGAAGTCTTCGAGAAGGTTCAGGTTGCTCGCAGCCTCTAACTCGCGCACTTCAAGGGCCACGCCAAGCCGCCGCATGCAGATGCGCGGCGCGGTGTCCTGGCTCTGAACGCAACGCCCGGTCTGGCTTTCGTCAGGCCGGGCGTTTGCCGCTTTCAGACCCTGCGGGTTTCACCGTGGGGCAGTAACAGGTAACAAGACATGGCAAAAGAATACAGCCGTACCCAACGTATCGGCGATCAAATGCAGCGTGAGCTGGCCCAGTTGATCCGTCGTGAAGTCAAGGATCCACGTGTCGGCCTGGTGACCATCACCGCCGTTGAAGTGAGCCGTGACGTCGGTCACGCCAAGATCTTCATCACGGTGATGGGGCAGGATAACGCCGAAGACATCGCGCAAAGCATCAAGGTGCTCAACTCCGCCGCCGGTTTCCTGCGTATGCAGTTGGCCCGCGAAATGAAGTTGCGCAGCGTTCCGCAGTTGCACTTCCACTACGACGAAAGCGTCGTACGTGGCGCGCACCTGTCGGCCCTGATCGAGCGCGCGGTCGCTGAAGACAGCCAGCACTCGGTTGCGGCGCAAGCTGAAGACACCAAGGAGTAATCGGTGGCTCAGGTCAAACGTATCCGTCGTAACGTCAGCGGCATCATTCTGCTCGACAAGCCCCTGGGCTTTACCTCGAACGCGGCGTTGCAGAAGGTTCGCTGGCTGCTCAATGCCGAGAAGGCCGGGCACACCGGCAGTCTCGACCCGCTGGCCACCGGGGTATTACCGTTGTGCTTCGGCGAGGCCACCAAGTTTTCGCAATACCTGCTCGATTCCGACAAGGGGTACGAAACCCTGGCGCAACTGGGCAAGACCACCACCACGGCGGATGCTGAGGGTGAGGTTTTGCAGGAGCGTCCGGTGACCGTTGGTCGATCCGATGTCGAAGCGGCGCTGCCGAAATTTCGAGGTCAAATCAGTCAGATACCGCCAATGTACTCGGCGCTCAAGCGTGATGGCCAGCCGCTGTACAAGCTCGCACGTGCAGGTGAAGTAGTGGAGCGCGAACCGCGTTCTGTTACTATTGCGCGCTTGGAATTGCTGGCCTTCGAAGGTGATACTGCGCGGCTAGCCGTGGATTGCAGCAAAGGCACCTATATTCGCACCCTGGTTGAGGATATCGGTGAGCAACTCGGTTGTGGCGCTTACGTTGCAGAACTGCGACGCACCCAGGCCGGGCCTTTCACGCTGGCGCAGACGGTGACGCTCGAAGAGCTGGAAGCCGTACATGCCGAAGGCGGCAACGAAGCGGTCGACCGCTTCCTGATGCCATCGGACAGCGGCTTGCTGGATTGGCCGCTGTTGCAGTTCTCCGAAGCGAGCGCGTTCTATTGGCTCAACGGCCAACCGGTTCGCGCCCCGGACGCTCCGAAGTTCGGCATGGTACGGGTACAGGATCACAACGGTCGCTTCATCGGAATCGGTGAAGTGAGCGAAGACGGGCGCATCGCGCCGCGTCGATTGATTCGGTCGGAATGACCGAAACCGGTCTGCGTAACAGCAGGCTGGCGAGGGTGGCTGTTAGCAGGCACGGTTACTTCTCATTTATAGATACAGGGATTTGTCCCTGGCCTGTTGAAGCTGTTTCTCTGAAACAGTTTCCTGATAAAAGGATTGCCTCATGGCTCTCAGCGTTGAAGAAAAAGCTCAAATCGTTACCGACTACCAGCAAGCTGTTGGTGATACTGGTTCTCCAGAAGTGCAAGTTGCACTGCTGACCCACAACATCAACAAACTGCAAGGTCACTTCAAGGCCAACGGTAAAGATCACCACTCCCGTCGTGGTCTGATCCGCATGGTTAACCAGCGTCGTAAGCTGCTGGACTACCTGAAAGGCAAAGACGTGAGCCGTTACAGCGCTCTGATCGGTCGCCTGGGTCTGCGTCGCTAATCAGCGATTGCGCTAGAGGTTGGTTGTCTGTCGTACGTCAGTGGGTTTCCCGCTGGCGTATGGCAGGCTCCCAGCCTCAAGTTTTATCTGGATGCACGTTTTACCCTGGACAGGCGTTGGGCCGATTCCCGACATTGCCCAAGAATTTCGCAAGAAGACAAGTTCCCCCAAGAGCCACAAAAGAAGGTAGGACACCGTGAACCCGGTAATCAAAAAATTCCAGTTCGGTCAGTCGACCGTTACTCTCGAGACTGGCCGTATCGCCCGTCAGGCCTCCGGCGCAGTATTGGTCACCGTTGACGACGACGTCAGCGTATTGGTGACCGTAGTCGGTGCCAAGCAAGCCGATCCAGGCAAGGGCTTCTTCCCTCTGTCCGTTCACTACCAGGAAAAGACTTACGCTGCCGGTAAGATCCCTGGCGGTTTCTTCAAGCGCGAAGGCCGTCCTTCCGAGAAAGAAACCCTGACTTCCCGACTGATCGACCGTCCGATCCGTCCGCTGTTCCCAGAAGGCTTCATGAACGAAGTGCAGGTTGTCTGCACCGTCGTTTCCACCAGTAAGAAGACCGATCCGGACATCGCTGCGATGATCGGTACCTCGGCTGCGCTGGCGATCTCCGGCATTCCTTTCGATGGCCCGATCGGCGCTGCCCGTGTTGCTTTCCATGAAAGCACCGGCTACCTGCTGAACCCGACCTACGAGCAACTGGCTGCCTCCAGCCTGGACATGGTCGTCGCCGGTACCGAAGAAGCCGTACTGATGGTTGAATCGGAAGCCAAAGAACTGACCGAAGACCAGATGCTGGGCGCTGTACTGTTCGCCCACGACGAATTCCAGTCGGTGATCAAAGCTGTAAAAGAGCTGGCTGCCGAAGCTGCCAAGCCAACCTGGACCTGGGCTCCACAAGCTGAAGCCACCGAACTGCTGGGCGCTATCCGTGCCGAGTTCGGCGAAGCGATCTCCCAGGCTTACACCATCACCGTCAAGGCCGACCGTTACGCTCGTCTGGGCGAGTTGAAGGATCAAGTGGTTGCCAAGCTGTCCGGTGAGGAAGGCCAGCCTTCGTCCAGCGAAGTCAAAGCGGCTTTCGGTGAAATCGAATACCGCACCGTTCGCGAAAACATCGTTAACGGCAAGCCACGTATCGACGGTCGTGACACCCGTACCGTTCGTCCGCTGAACATCGAAGTGGGTGTTCTGCCAAAGACCCACGGTTCGGCGCTGTTCACCCGTGGTGAAACCCAGGCGCTGGTCGTTGCAACCCTGGGCACCGCCCGTGACGCGCAGCTGCTGGACACCCTGGAAGGCGAGAAAAAAGACCCGTTCATGCTGCACTACAACTTCCCTCCGTTCTCGGTAGGCGAGTGTGGCCGCATGGGTGGCGCTGGTCGTCGTGAAATCGGTCACGGCCGTCTGGCTCGTCGTTCGGTTCAGGCCATGCTGCCAGCGGCCGACGTGTTCCCGTACACCATCCGCGTGGTATCGGAAATCACCGAATCCAACGGTTCGAGCTCGATGGCTTCGGTCTGCGGCGCTTCCCTGGCCCTGATGGACGCTGGTGTTCCAATGAAGGCGCCGGTTGCCGGTATCGCCATGGGCCTGGTTAAAGAAGGCGAGAAATTCGCCGTCCTGACCGACATCCTGGGTGACGAAGACCACCTGGGCGACATGGACTTCAAGGTAGCCGGTACCGCCAAAGGCGTCACCGCGCTGCAGATGGACATCAAGATCAAGGGCATCACCGAAGAAATCATGGAGATCGCTCTGGGCCAAGCCCTGGAAGCGCGCCTGAACATCCTCGGCCAGATGAACCAGATCATTGGCCAGTCGCGTACCGAACTGTCGGCCAACGCTCCGACCATGATCGCGATGAAAATCGACACCGACAAAATCCGTGATGTCATCGGTAAAGGCGGCGCGACCATCCGTGCGATCTGCGAAGAGACCAAGGCTTCGATCGACATCGAAGACGATGGCTCGATCAAGATCTTCGGCGAAACCAAGGAAGCGGCTGAAGCGGCTCGTCAGCGCGTCCTGGGCATCACCGCAGAAGCTGAAATCGGCAAGATCTACGTCGGCAAGGTTGAGCGCATCGTCGACTTCGGCGCGTTCGTCAACATTCTGCCGGGCAAGGACGGTCTGGTTCACATCTCCATGCTGAGCGATGCTCGCGTAGAGAAAGTGACCGACATCCTCAAGGAAGGCCAGGAAGTGGAAGTATTGGTACTGGACGTGGACAACCGCGGCCGTATCAAGCTGTCCATCAAAGACGTGGCAGCAGCCAAGGCTTCGGGCGTTTAATCACCCCGCACGCCTGACCGCTCCAACGTTATGAAAAATGCCCCGCAGCGCAAGTTGCGGGGCATTTTTTTTGTGTGCACGAAAACGAAACGAATCGTGAAGTTGCCTGGCCTGAACGTCAGTGCTAGGTTTAGCCCACTGCCCGTGTAGCTCAGTCGGTAGAGCAGCGCACTCGTAACGCGAAGGTCGCAGGTTCGATTCCTGTTTCGGGCACCACCACCCTGTTTGCGATGATCCCCGAATGGTTCTGAAGGCCAGATAAACCGCCGTACATCCGGTTATTTGCGTCAGAGAGATCCTAGATGATCCAGATCCATCTTCCATTCCATCGATCAGCGAGAACGACATGACCGTAACAGCATTGAGCCAGGAAGCCCGGCACGAAGAAGCGCTGAAAAAGTACCTGCTTGAATCCCCGCAATTGGCCGACGAGATCAAGGATCTGCCCGCTGATGATCAGAAAGACCAGATCCAGTGGGCGTTCGAGGATGAGGCGGAAGCCCAGGGCTTGCAACCGTGGGAGCTGACGCTCAAGTACACCTCGAGCCCGGAGGAATTCGAGGCGACGCGCCTGGCCCTGCACAAGGAAGCGGCCGAAGTGTTGGGCGTCGAGTGGGAAGAGTACTGCGAGATGAATAATCTCGTCGTTTGACGAGAGCTTCAAGCGGCGAGCCTCAAGCGGCAAGTGACCCTGCCTGGGCTTGCGGCTTGCGGCTAATCGCTGGGTTACAAACTCAAGCGCATCGACAGATCGACTGCTTTCACATCCTTGGTCATTGCACCAATGGAAATGTAATCCACCCCGGTCTGCGCAATCGGCAGCAATGTCGATTCGTTGATTCCGCCGCTGGCCTCCAGCTTCGCCTTGCCGCCATTGAGTCGCACGGCTTCGCGCATGTCATCCAGGTTCAGCTCGTCGAGCATGATGATGTCGGCGCCGGCCGCCAGTGCTTCCTTGAGCTCTGCCAGGCTTTCCACCTCGATCTCCACCGGTTTGCCCGGCGCAATCTTGTGCGCAGCGCTGATCGCCTCGGCGATGCCACCGCACGCGGCGATGTGGTTTTCCTTGATCAGGAAAGCGTCGTAGAGGCCGATGCGGTGGTTGTGGCAGCCGCCGCAGGTGACGGCGTACTTTTGCGCCAGGCGTAGCCCTGGCAGGGTTTTGCGCGTGTCGAGCAGCTTTACCTGGGTTTCAGACACGAAATCTGCCAGGTATTGAGCGCGAGTGGCCACGCCGGAGAGCATTTGCAGGAAATTCAGGGCGCTGCGTTCGCCCGTCAACAACGAGCGAGCAGGGCCTTCGAGGTGGAACAGGGCCTGGTTGGGCTGGACCCGTTCGCCGTCTCGCACCTGCCAATGCACCGCAACACGCGGGTCCAGCTGGCGGAACACCGCGTCTACCCAAGCGGCGCCGGCAATGACAGCCGCGTCGCGGGTAATGATGGTGGCTTTGGCCAGGCGTTCAGCCGGGATGAGTTGCGCGGTGATGTCGCCGCTGCCCACATCTTCGAGCAACGCACGGCGTACGTTGGCTTCGATTTCGGCGGTGAGATCGGCGAGACGAAGATTGGGCATAACGGACTCCACAAACAAAGTGGCCCGAGTATAGGGCCTTGGCGCAACGCACCCAAGGCGTGTGACGCCCTTGTGTCGCTCCGAAGGCGTCATTTTCTCGGTTTCCGTGAATCATTCGCCGCCATCGATGGTCCATCTGGAGTGCCTGCTTGCGGTCTGTAGAGAGTTTGCTGGCACTGGAGCCCTCTTTTACAAGATAATGCGCCTTGCATTTGGCGCCATGACTTTGACGCCCACAGGAGAGCGGGATGCACAACGATGGGAATGTAGTGCCTTTGCGCAAGGTGACTACCGATTCGGCAACATTGTCGCCGCTCGCCCGTGTGCCCGTGATTCTGCTGCAGGTTCGCGACAAGGCGGTACTCCAGCTCAGGCACGGCATGCAGACGCTGTTCGATAATGCCGATGATATGTTGTTCGAAATGTCCGACCGTGCGCGTGGGGACGTTGAACAGAACATCTTCTTCCAGGCCATGCGCGACTTGCGACTCAAGCGCAAAAATATCGAACGGGTTTTTCTTGAGCAGGTGCTGGAGGCGTTTGTCAGTCTCACCCGCTACAGCGAAGCGGCGATCGCGGCCCCTGCTGCCCTCGGCGTGGTAACGCCGCTCTCTGGCGATGAGCTGGAGCGCAGCCTGGCGGTAGAGGCCATGGTCAACAAGGTGCTGAACCGCGACGGTTTTGCGCTGGACCAGCTGACCGCCAGGCTCAGCACCCTGATCGGCAAGAAATTGGTGACCGCAGACAATCCGTTGGGACCTGCGATGCTTTGCGAGTATTTCATGCAGGCGGCACGCAATCTTGGGTTGGAGATCAAGGTCAAGTTGATCATCCTCAAGCTTTTCGAGCGTTATGTGCTCAACGACGCCGACCAACTCTACGCCGAAGCCAACCAGCTGCTGATCGCCACCGGCATCTTGCCCGATCTCAAGTCCGCCCCTGCGCGGCGCGCGCTCGATCGTGCGCAGGCCAGTGTCCAGGCCGAAACCACCGAAGCCAGTGCGCCGCTCGATCAGGATGTTCAGGAAGTGTTCGCCGCCCTGCAAGAGCTGCTGCTTCACATGCGTGGCCGAATTGCGCCGACCCTGGAGGTCAGTGCGCCGGCTCAGCCGATTTCCACCCGCGACCTGTTGCGTCTGCTCTCGCATCTGCAGCAATACGTGCCGCCGCCTGCGGTGCAGGATGACTTCGACCTTCGCAACCAGCTCGAACAGCTGTTGACCCGGGTCAGCCTCAAAAGCGGCAAGTCGCGAGTGGTGGGTGTCGCCGATGAAGACGTGATCAACCTGATCACGATGTTGTTCGAATGCATCCTCGATGACCGCAACTTGCCGGATTCGCTGAAAGCGCTGATTGGTCGCCTGCAGATTCCGATGCTCAAGGTAGCGGTGCTGGACAAGAGTTTCTTCAGTCGGGGCTGTCACCCGGCTCGGCGCCTGCTCAACGAAATCGCCGCCGCCGCCATGGGCTGGGGCGATTGCGACGATCATCAGCGCGACAGCTTGTACCTGCGTATCGAACAAGTCGTGCAACGCCTGTTGAGCGACTTTGTCGACGATCCGGCGATCTTTTCCGATCTGTTGGCCGAATTCCTGGCTTTCACCAGCGACGAACGCCGCCGCAGCGACCTGTTGGAGCAACGCACCCGCGACGCCGAAGAGGGCCGTGCGAGAGCCGAGTTGGCCGGCCAGCAAGTTGAGCAGGCATTGAACGCGGTGCTGCTGGGTAAAGTGCTACCCAGGCAAGTACTGGCGTTTGTTCAGCAAGCCTGGAGCCAGGTCTTGCTGTTGACGTGCCTCAAGCACGGTGACCAGTCCGAGCAGTGGCGAGCCGATGTACAGACCCTGGAGCAATTGGTCTGGAGCGTGCAGCGTCATGACGAGCCCGACAGTGAGCTACGGCTGCTGGAACTGGTGCCCGGGTTGCTCAAGGCGCTGCGCGAGGGGTTGAACCGGTCGGCGTTCGATCCGTTTGCCACGGCCGAGTTTTTCAGTGAGCTGGAAAGCCTGCACGTCCAGGCGTTCGAACAAAAAGCCCCCGAGGCCGAGGCGCCGGTGATGGTGCAGGTGCAGGAGCAAATCCAGTTGCACAACGCCGATGAGGGGCCGGTCGATACAGGTTCGGCGGCGGACGATGAGAGCCTGCTTCAGATTGATCGGCTGCAGGTGGGGGGCTGGGTAGAGTTTCAGGAAGAAGAGGAAAACACCCTGCGTTGCAAGCTGGCGGCAATCATCGACACCACGGGCAAGTACATTTTCGTGGATCGCACCGGGATGAAGGTGCGCGAGCGCAGCCGTGAAAGCCTGGCACTGGATATACGCCGCCATACCGTGCGAATCCTCGATGACACCTTGCTGTTCGATCGGGCCCTGGAGTCGGTGATCGATAATCTGCAGCGTCTCAATCGCGGCAAGTGATCGCGTGACGGGGGGCTATCGCGGCATACTGGGTGCCAACACAGTCGACGTCGAAGGAAACGGTATGCAGTTGGACCCCGCGAGCGGTTGGTGCCAGGGCGTGAATGTTTGCCCTTCACCCAACTTCAATGCGCGCCCCTCGGGCGAAATCTCCCTGCTGGTGATCCACAACATCAGCTTGCCGCCGGCGCAATTCGCCACCGGCAAGGTGCAGGAATTCTTCCAGAATCGGCTGGATGTCACAGAGCATCCCTACTTTGAGGGGATCGCCGAACTGCGGGTGTCGGCCCACTTCCTGATTGAGCGAGACGGTACTGTCACCCAATTCGTGTCGTGCCTGGAACGCGCCTGGCATGCCGGTGTTTCGTGTTTCGAAGGCCGGGAAACCTGTAACGATTTTTCCGTGGGCATCGAGCTGGAAGGCACCGATGATCTGCCTTTCACCGACGCTCAATACGAGGCATTGACTGCATTGACGTTGCAGTTGCAGGACGCCTTCCCGGCCATCACCACGCAGCGTATCTGCGGGCATAGCGACATTGCTCCCGGGCGCAAGACTGATCCGGGGCCGGCGTTTGACTGGAGTCGTTATCGCGCAGCCCTGGCCAAAGAGGAACAACGATGAGTTTTCTGGTGTTGCTGTTGGCAGTGTGGATCGAGAAATTCTCGGCCCTGCGCCATCAAATTCAGCGTGACGGCGGTTGGGTACGTGAACTGCACAAGCTGGAGGCCAGCCCGCGCCTGGTCAATCACCCGTGGTGGGTGCTGCTGATCCTGGTGTTGTTGCCGGTGGCCCTGCTGGGGCTGTTGCTGGTGGTACTGGACCCGGTCGCCTACGGACTGCTGGCGCTGCCGGTGCATTTGCTGGTGGTGATTTACAGCTTGGGGCGTGGTGATTTGCTGGGTGGTCTCGGGCCGTTTCGCGATGCCTGGCGCCGCGAGGATTTGCAGGCTGCGGCGCATGTTGCCAAGCGCGATCTCGATATCTGCGCCGACAGTGGCGAGCAACTGCTGGAGCGTGTCCAGGGGCACCTGCTGTGGCAGGCCTACCAGAGCTTTTTTGCGGTGATCTTCTGGTATTTCCTACTGGGGCCGGTGGCAGCGCTGAGTTATCGCCTGTTGGCCCTTGCCGAGGAGCATGGGCAAAATCCGACGGTGGTTGAGTGTGCGGCGCAGTTGCGACACGCCTTCGACTGGGTGCCGGTGCGCCTGCTGGCCGCCAGTTTTGCCTTGGTTGGCAATTTTGTCGCAGTGAGCCGGGTCATGCTCCACGAACTGTTGAACTGGAACATCAGCGCCGCTCAACTGATCGAGAAAATCGGACTGGTGGCCGGTGAAATCCCCGCGCCGGTAGCCGGGCCCGATGGCATCAATAGCCTCGACCGGATCTGGGAGCTGCTACTGCGGGCCGCGGTGCTCTGGTACGCCGATTTTGCCCTGTGGACGGTCCTTCCCTGAACGCATTCCTGTAGCCGCGGTTCTTCCCTGCGGCTACAGATCCGCGGCTGCCCCCGTTAACTTTAAGTTACAAAACCCCCCGTCGATTTGAGTTATACAACGACAGCACTCAATGGTGGCTATCTGCTGTCGACGTGCGCCGGCCAATAACAATAAAAAATCAACGGGGGACTTCCAGTGAAGAGCTTGCTCTATCCCGCTGTCGCGCTAATGAATCGCTTGAGCTTCGGCATGAAGTTCAGCCTGATCAGCATTCTGTTCCTGGTGCCGATGCTGGTGACCAACTTCTATCTGGTGCGCGATTCGTATCGTGAGTTCCAGGGCACGCAGGTGGAGTTGCAGAGCCTCGATCTGCTGGGCAGCAGCCTGACTCTGCGCCGCGACCTGGAAACGCTGAACAACCTGGTGCAGATCAACGTCGTCCTGGGCCAGGCAGGCAAAGCCGGTCATGTCGAATCGAAAATCACCGCACTCGAACAGAATTTGCTGACGCGCCTGCAAGGGCTGACGGCGATGACGACCGATCCGGAACAGATCGCCGTGTTCGATGGTAAACGCGATGAAATGATCAGTGCGTTAAAGGCTCAGCAGACGGAAAATTCGCTGCAGAGCAAAAGTGCGCTGATCGGAAAACTGCTGGGCAATGCCCAGATTTTCAGCCAGATCGTCGCCAGCCAGGCGGGTCTGAGTCGTGACAGCCAGAGCGACATGCGTCAGCTCACCGAGCTCGTTACCAACATCACACCGCCGGTCACCCAGATGCTAGGCGATGGGCGCGCCATGGGGTCCTATTCCCTGGGACAGGGCTTTCTCAATTCGTCGTCGAGCACACGCTTCGACGAGTTGCTTGCGCAGATCGAAAAACTGCAAGCCGAATACAGCCTGAAGCTCCAGGACGCATTGGGTTCGAGCAAGGTCGCGCGCGAAACACTGGCGACCCGGGCGGAGGCCAGCAAAGCGTCGCTGAAAAAGGCCAGTGAACTGTTCGAGGAGCAGGTGGTGATGGCCGACACCCTGGATGCGCCATGGCAGGCTTTCTACGATCAAGTCACCGGCTTGATGGACCAGACTTATCAGCTCAATGAAGCCACGCTGAAATTTCTCGATACCCAGTTGCAACAGCGCCTCAGCCAAAACCGCACCCACATGTTGCTGCAGGCCATCGCGCTGTCGGTGGTGTTTGTGCTGATTTTTTACCTCTACGGCGGTTTCTACGCCTCGACCCGCACGACCCTCAAGCGGCTCGGCGCGATGATGGACAAGGTGGCGGCCGGCGATATGACCGTCACCTTCAACGCCAACAGCCGTGATGAGCTGGGCGAGTTGGGTGAGGTGTTCAACGGCACGGTGAAAAAAATCCATGACCTGATCGAGCGCGTTGGCCACACCGTGGCAGAGGTCGAGCGGCAGGCCGGTCAGGTCGAGAATGTCTCGGCCCAGAGCAACCAGGCGGTGGCGGGGCAGCGCACGCAGATCGAGCAGGTGGCGACGGCAATGAACCAGATGTCGGCCACCTCCCAGGAAGTGGCGCGCAGTGCGGCTGCGGCAGTCAGTAGCGCCCACAGCGTCAATGACGAAACCATCAACGGGCGCGGCCTGGTGGAATCACAACAGGGCAGCATCGCTGCGCTGGCCAGCGAGATCGATCAATCGGTGCTGGTGATCAACCAACTGGCCAGTGATAGCCAGTCCATCAGCAGCGTGCTGGAAGTGATCAAAAGCATCGCCGAGCAGACCAATCTGCTGGCGCTCAACGCGGCTATCGAGGCGGCGAGGGCGGGTGAGCAGGGGCGTGGGTTTGCGGTGGTGGCGGACGAGGTCCGGACTTTGGCCAAGCGCACCCAGCAATCGACTGAAGAAATCGAACAGATGATTGCTAAATTGCACAGCGGTGTCGGCGCTGCGGTGAAAGCCATGGGCACCAGCCATCAGATGGCCAACGGCACGGTCGGACAGTCGGAAAAGGTTCAGCAGGCGCTGGAAAACATCCTCGGCGCTGTGGGAATGATCGTTGATCAGAACCAGCAGATCGCTGCGGCCGTGGAGCAACAGACCGCCGTCGCCCACGACATCGACCAGAACATCGTCGAGATCAACCGCGCCGGCGAGCGCACTGCTGAAGGCGCACACCAGACGGAGGACGCCAGCCGGGCGTTGTCGGTCCAGGTCATGGAACTCAAGCAACTGATCAGTGCATTTCGGGTCTGACGCACCCCGAGCCCCCTCTTGTGGGAGTGAGACTGCTTGCTCCCGCAAGAGGAAAAATCGCGCAGATTCCGGTGATTCTCGGGCGCCGTCTGTAATATTTGTTACCTCGGCGGGTAGGTATTATCTGCTTTCTCTCCAGGCTCTGGTTTTTGGTCTTCAATAAAGGATGATCCACAACCCTGACCTACCCTGAGGAGGCTCGGTTATGTCCGTCGTCACTACTGGAATACAGGGCCATTGCGCCCATTGTGGATGCACCCACCCACTCGAAGCCTGGCAGCTCAATGCCATCGCCATCCATGAGGCATTTCCCTGTTCGCACTGCCACAGAACGCTGGAGCTGAACGACCCCAGGCAAATCAAACGCATCAAGTCCCTGGATTCCCTCGCGATGCTGCGTGCCAGTACGTTGGTGATGGTGTGCACCGCTCTGCTGGTGGCGCTGGTGATGGAATGGATCGGATTACTCAGCGTGGTTGAACAGGTCAACTTCTCGCTGGTGGCGATTCTGATTTACTTCGTGGTGGTGCAATACGCCAGGCACCGGCAACACATCACGCTGATTCTGGAAGCCGCGAAGGTGCACGCCGACTGACTACCAGTTGAACAGCTCGCAGGCGTTGGCTGTGCTGGCCGCGGCCAGGCGCTCTGGGCTGATTGCCATGATCTGCGCCAGCGCCGCGCAGATCGCCGGCAGATGCGCAGGGCTGTTGCGCTGGCCGGCAAACATGGCCGGCGCCATGTCGGGTGAATCGGTTTCCAGCACTACCGATTCCAGCGGCAACTGGGCGAGTACCCGATGCATGCGCAACGCCTGCGGCCAGGTGGCGGCGCCGCCAAGACCCAATTTGAAACCGAGCCTTGCGTACTCGCGCGCTTCTTCGCGGCTGCCGGCAAAGGCGTGGATGATGCCCGCGCGTCGGGGTTTGAAGCGCTTGAGCGTGGCGATCACTGCCGCATGACTGCGTCGTACATGAATCAGCGCCGGCAGGTTGAAGTCGACGGCCAATTGCAATTGGGCCTCGAACAGAATCTGTTGGCGCTCACGATCAAGGGTCTCGATGAAATAATCCAGGCCGATCTCACCGACAGCGCAAAGCTGGCGGTGACTGGCCAGGCGGCCCAGCCAGTCACCCAGTTCGTGCAGATCCTGCGGGCCATGCTGGTCCAGGTACACCGGGTGCAGGCCCAACGCCGCATGCAGGTCCGGGTCGCTTTGCACCAAGTCCCAGACCCGCTGCCAATTGGCTTGATAAACCCCCAGTACCACCATCTGGCGCACGCCCAGAGCGCGGCTTTGGGCGATCAACGCCTGGCGATCAGGGTCGAAGTCCGGAAAGTCCAGATGGGTGTGGGTGTCGATCAGCTCCACGGTTCAATCCTGGCGAATACGCTGCTTGAAGGTTCGCGCAATGGCATGTACGCCCGGCTGGTAATCGGACTGCTCGATGGCGGCCAGGGCTAGTTGCAACGCTTTGTCGGCGATCAATTGATGCTGCTGGGCCATGGCATTGACCGGCAGCGGCAGGAAGTCCAGCAACTGCGTGTCGCCAAAGGTGCCAAGGCGCAGCGGACGGGTTTTGAGCGGGAAGTCATGCAAGGCATCGAACACGCCTTGCAGCAGCACGTAGGAGGTGGTCACCAGCGCATCCGGTAAATGCCCCAGGCGCTGGAGCAGTTCTTCCATCAACTGCTGGCCGCAATCGCGGCTGAACGATTCCCCCTGCTCGATCAGGATTTCGCCTTCGAAACCGGTCAGTGCCTCCTTGAAGCCCGCCGCCCGCTCCTGGCTGATGCTCAGCTCCGGTCGCGCACCGATCAGCGCGATCTGCCGGGGCAATGGGTCGAGCAGGCTGCGGGTCAAATGCAGGCTGGCCTCGCGATCGTCGCTGATCACCGAGCAGAAATCGTCAGATGCCATGACCCGGTCGATGGCGATGATCGGAATACCCTTGGCCTGCAATTGGCGATAACTGTCGTCATCGGACGGCAGGCAACTGGCGACGATCAGCGCATCGCACCGACGGGCGCGGAACAATTGCAGCAATTGGCGCTCGCTCTCGGGCTCATCGTCGGAGCTGGCAATCAGCAACTGATAGCCTCGCGCCCGCGCCCCTTGTTCGAGCAATTTGGCAATGCGCGCATAACTGGGGTTTTCCAGGTCCGGCAGGATGAAACCCAAGGTGCGGGTATGCCGGCTGCGCAGCCCGGCTGCCTGTGGATTGGGGGTAAAGCCGTGGGCCTCGACGACCGCCCGTACACGCTCGACGGTGGCGCTGCTGATACGTTGCTGCTCAGCCTTGCCGTTGATGACATAACTGGCGGTGGTAACGGACACACCGGCCAACTGCGCGATATCACTGAGTTTCAAACCGGGATTTCCTTTTTTTTCGAGCATGCCCGACATTTTTGCCAATCCTACCCGATTCGGGCATGCAGCTTTTGTCGCAACGTATCCGACAGGTTGTGCTTCAACGAGACCGCATAATCGAGTAACGTGCCAAACATACTAGATTAAACGTTTCAGCAAGCGTATTTTCTGCGCATTAGTTGCATTTGGCCGGTTCTGCCGCGAAACCGCCAAAAGTTGCGACCAAGCGCTTAAGCTGACTCATTCAAAACAATACCTGGCGCCCCGAGGTGCCAAAAAGGAGAACGCATGCTCGAGCTCACGATAGAGCAGATTTCCATGGGCCAATCAGCCGTGGACAAGTCTTCGGCGCTGGAGCAACTGGCCGGCCACCTGGTGACCGATGGCCTGGTGGCCGACGGGTATCTCGCCGGTCTGCAGGCACGTGAGGCCCAGGGCTCGACGTTTCTTGGCCAGGGCATTGCCATTCCCCACGGCACCCCGCAAACCCGCGACCAGGTGTTTTCCACCGGCGTACGGTTGATGCAGTTCCCCGACGGTGTGGATTGGGGCGACGGCCAGATGGTCTACCTGGCCATCGGCATCGCGGCCAAGTCCGACGAACATCTACGCCTCCTGCAGTTGTTGACCCGTGCCCTAGGTGAGACCGATCTGGGTCAGGCCCTGCGTCGCGCCACTTCTGCTCAAGCCCTGTTGAAACTGCTGCAAGGCGCGCCGCAGGAGCTGGCACTGGACGCACAGATGATCGGCCTGGGGGTGCCGGCAGAGGACTTCGAAGAGCTGGTCTGGCGCGGCGCCCGTCTGTTACGTCAGGCCGATTGCGTCAGCAGCGGTTTTTCTGCGGTGTTGCAGCAGGTCGAAGCCCTGCCCCTCGGCGATGGCCTGTGGTGGCTGCACAGTGAGCAAACGGTCAAGCGTCCGGGCCTGGCCTTCGTTACACCGGACAAGCCCCTGCGTTATCTCGGCCAGCCGCTAAACGGCCTGTTCTGCCTGGCCAGTCTGGGTGAAGCACACCAGGCTCTGCTCGAGCGGCTGTGCGCGCTGCTGATCGAAGGCCGTGGCCATGAACTGGGTCGCGCCACCAGTTGCCGCAAGGTTCTCGAAGTGCTGGGCGGCGAGTTGCCGGCGGACTGGCCCAGCGCGCGCATTGCCCTGGCCAATGCCCACGGTTTGCACGCACGTCCGGCGAAGATCCTCGCGCAACTGGCGAAGAGCTTTGACGGCGAAATCCGCGTACGCCTGGTCGACGGGCACGACAGCGCTGTATCGGTGAAGAGCCTGAGCAAGTTGCTCGGCCTCGGCGCCCGTCGCGGTCAGGTGCTGGAATTGATCGCTCAGCCGAACATCGCCGCGGATGCATTGCCTGCATTGTTGGCGGCCATCGAGGAAGGCCTGGGTGAAGAGGTCGAACCGCTGCCGGCTGTGAGCCAGCAGCCTGAGGTCGAGGTTGCCGAAGTGTTGCTCGCTCCGGTGGCCGGTAGCGTGGTCCGGGCCATCCCGGCGGCGCCGGGCATCGCCATTGGCCCGGCACATATCCAGGTGCTGCAAGCCATCGATTATCCGCTGCGGGGTGAGTCCGCCGCTGTTGAGCGCCAGCGGCTGCAACAGGCGTTGGCGCAAGTGCGGCAGGACATCGCCGGCTTGATCGAACGCAGCCAGTCCAAGGCGATTCGCGAGATTTTTGTCACCCACCAGGAAATGCTCGACGACCCTGAATTGACCGACGAGGTCGAGACCCGTCTCAAGCAAGGTGAAAGTGCCGAAGCCGCCTGGATGACCGTGATCGAAGCGGCGGCCAAGCAACAGGAATCGTTGCAGGACGCGCTGCTGGCCGAGCGCGCGGCGGACTTGCGCGACATCGGTCGTCGTGTGCTGGCACAACTGTGCGGCATCCAGACTCCGAGCGAGCCGGATCAGCCGTACATTCTGGTGATGGACGAAGTGGGGCCGTCCGACGTGGCGCGCCTGGATCCCGCCCGGGTTGCTGGCATTCTCACTGCCCGGGGTGGCGCCACCGCTCACAGCGCCATTGTCGCTCGCGCACTGGGCATCCCGGCGCTGGTCGGTGCGGGTGCGGCGGTATTGCTGTTGGCGCCGGGCACGCCCCTGCTGCTCGATGGCCAGCGCGGTCGCTTGCACGTGGAGGCCGACGCCGCGACCTTGCAGCGCGCCACACAAGAGCGCGACAGCCGCGAGCAACGCTTGAAGGCGGCCGCCGAACAACGTCATCAACCGGCGCTGACCACCGATGGCCACGCAGTCGAAGTGTTTGCCAATATCGGTGAAAGTGCCGGTGTCAGCAGCGCGGTGGAGCAGGGCGCCGAAGGTGTTGGCCTGTTGCGCACCGAACTGATTTTCATGGCCCACCCGCAGGCACCGGACGAAGCGACCCAGGAAGCTGAATACCGTCGTGTCCTCGATGGCCTGGCCGGTCGCCCATTGGTGGTACGCACCCTCGATGTCGGCGGCGACAAGCCGTTGCCTTACTGGCCGATCGCCAAGGAAGAAAACCCCTTCCTCGGCGTGCGGGGTGTACGCCTGACCCTACAGCGCCCGCAGATCATGGAAGCGCAACTGCGCGCATTGTTGCGTGCCGCCGACAATCGTCCGTTGCGTATCATGTTCCCGATGGTCGGCAGCGTCGAAGAGTGGCGCCAGGCGCGGGACATGACCGAACGGCTGCGCTTGGAAATTCCGGTGGCGGACCTGCAACTGGGGATCATGATCGAAGTGCCGTCTGCGGCGTTGCTCGCCCCGGTGCTGGCCAAAGAGGTGGACTTTTTCAGTGTCGGCACCAACGACCTGACCCAGTACACCCTGGCCATCGACCGTGGCCATCCGACCTTGTCGGCCCAGGCGGATGGCCTGCACCCGGCGGTGCTGCAACTGATCGACATCACCGTGCGCGCGGCCCATGCCCATGGCAAATGGGTCGGCGTGTGCGGCGAGCTGGCGGCAGACCCGCTGGCGGTGCCGGTGCTGGTCGGCCTGGGCGTCGATGAACTCAGCGTCTCCGGGCGCAGCATTGCCGAGGTCAAGGCGCGCGTGCGCGAACTCAGCCTGACCCAGGCGCAAACCCTCGCCAGCCAGGCGCTGGCCGTGGGCAGCGCGAATGAAGTACGTACACTCGTGGAGGCCCTGTAATGGCCCGGATTCTCACCCTGACCCTCAACCCGGCGCTGGACCTGACGGTGCAGTTGCCACGGCTGGAGCCTGGTCAGGTCAATCGCAGCGAAGACATGCACACCCACGCCGCCGGTAAAGGCGTGAACGTGGCACAGGTGCTGGCGGACCTCGGCCATCAGCTGACCGTCGGCGGATTTCTTGGTGAAGACAATCTGCAAGCTTTCGAAACCCTGTTCGCCAAGCGCGGTTTTGTCGACGCTTTCATCCGCGTGCCCGGCGCCACCCGCAGCAATATCAAAGTGGCCGAATGCGCCGGGCGCATCACCGACATCAATGGCCCGGGACCCAAGGTCAGTGCCGCCGCGCAACAGGCGTTGCTCGATCGCCTGGAGCAGATTGCCCCCGGGCATGATGCGGTGGTGGTGGCTGGCAGCCTGCCCAAGGGTGTCAGTCCCGAATGGCTGCGGGGCTTGGTCCAGCGCTTGAAAACACTCGGTTTGAAGGTTGCGCTGGACACCAGCGGCGATGCGCTGCGAGCGGCGCTCAAGGCCGGCCCTTGGTTGATCAAGCCCAATACCGAAGAGTTGGCCGAAGTGCTCGGCTGCGAGGTGACGTCGCTGGCGGCCCAAGCGGACGCCGCGAGCCGGTTGCATGCCCAGGGCATCGAGCACGTGGTGATTTCCCACGGTGCCGACGGCGTGAACTGGTTCAGTGTCGGCGCGGCCATGCATGCCACGCCACCCAAGGTCAGTGTAGCCAGCACCGTCGGTGCCGGGGACTCGCTATTGGCCGGCATGCTGCACGGCCTGCTCAGTGCAGATACACCTGAGCAAACCCTGCGCACGGCCACGGCGATTGCCGCGATGGCGGTGACGCAGATCGGTTACGGCATTGGCGATGCGGCGCAGTTGGCGCAGCTCGAACAGGGTGTACGCGTACGTCCCCTGACAGAACAATAAGAGGGTATGTCATGAAGTTAGCCATTGTTACGGCCTGCCCGAACGGCATGGTCACCAGTGTGCTGTGTGCCCGTCTGCTCGATGCTGCGGCGCAGCGCCAGGGCTGGAGCACCAGCGTCGAAGTGATGGACGCGGCGCATCCCGAGCGACAGTTGTCGGCGGCCACCATCGAGGCGGCCGAGTGGGTGTTGCTGGTGACCAGCGCGCCGGTGGACCTCTCGCGATTCGTCGGCAAACGCGTGTTCCAGAGTACCCCTGCGCAAGCGTTGCAGGATGTCGAGGCGGTGTTGCGACGCGGTGCGCAGGAGGCTCAAGTCTGTGTGGTGCCCGAAGCCGGCAACGAACCCGCCCCCGTCACCAAGAGCATTCCGCGTCTGGTGGCGATCACCGCTTGCCCGACCGGTGTTGCCCACACCTTCATGGCCGCCGAGGCGTTGCAGAGTGCAGCGAAACGTTTGGGCTATGACTTGCAGATCGAAACCCAGGGCTCGGTCGGCGCTCGCAACCCACTCAGCGCCCAGGCGATTGCCGAGGCCGATGTGGTGTTGCTGGCCTGCGACATTGAAGTGGCCACCGAACGTTTTGCCGGCAAGAAGATTTATCGCTGTGGCACTGGTATCGCTTTGAAACATGCCGAGTCGACCCTGGACAAGGCACTGGCCGAAGGCGAGCAGGAAAGCGCGGCCACCGGGGCCAAGGCACCTGCCAAGCAGGAAAAGACCGGCGTCTACAAGCACCTGCTCACCGGCGTGTCGTTCATGCTGCCGATGGTGGTGGCGGGCGGGTTGATGATTGCGTTGTCGTACATGTTCGGTATCAACGCGCACGAGGAGAAGGGCACCCTTGCCGCTGCGTTGATGCAGATCGGTGGCGAGACCGCGTTCACGTTGATGGTGCCGTTGCTGGCCGGTTACATCGCTTACTCGATTGCCGACCGTCCGGGCCTGGCGCCAGGGATGATCGGCGGCTTGTTGGCGAGCACGCTGGGGGCCGGGTTTATCGGCGGGATCATTGCCGGTTTCATCGCTGGTTACGTTGCCAAGGCGATCAGTCGCTACCTGGCGTTGCCGCAGAGCCTGGAAGCGCTGAAACCGATCCTGATCATTCCGCTGTTCGCCAGCCTGTTCACCGGTTTGGTGATGATCTACGTGGTCGGCACGCCGGTGGCCGGGATGCTCGCGGCGCTCAAGGATTTTCTCGACGGCATGGGTACCACCAACGCCATCCTGCTGGGCGTATTGCTCGGCGGCATGATGTGCGTCGATCTGGGCGGACCGATCAACAAGGCCGCTTACGCGTTCTCGATGGGGTTGCTGGCCTCGCAGAGCTACGCACCGATGGCCGCGACCATGGCCGCCGGCATGGTGCCGCCGATTGGCTTGGGTATTGCCACCTTCCTCGCCCGCCGCAAGTTCGCCCAGACCGAGCGCGAAGCCGGTAAAGCCGCGTTGGTGCTGGGGCTGTGTTTCATCTCCGAAGGCGCAATCCCCTTCGCCGCCAAGGACCCGCTGCGCGTGATCCCGGCCAGCATCGCCGGTGGTGCGCTGACTGGGGCGTTGTCGATGTACTTCGGCTGCAAACTGATGGCGCCACACGGCGGTTTGTTCGTGCTGGCAATCCCCAATGCGATCAACCATGCGCTGCTGTACCTGCTGGCAATAGTCGCGGGAAGCCTGCTGACGGCAGTGGCGTATGCGCTGCTCAAACGCCCGGAAGTGGCGGAGTTGGCGGTGGAACCGGTGAGCGCCTGACAATCCGAATCATGGGCGCAGTTCCTCTGTAGGAGCGGGCTTGCCCGCGATGGCGGAGTGTCAGTCGCCAATGATGCTGTATTTGATGGCCCCTTCGCGGGCAAGCCCGCTCCCACAGTGGTTTTGCGGCGGCAACAATTCATGTGAACGCCGCCGCTCCTGTAGGAGCGGGCTTGCCCGCGATGGCGGAGTGTCAGGCGCCAATGATGTTGGGCTTGATGGCCCCTTCGTGGGCACGCCCGCTCCCACAGTGGTTTTGCGGCGGCAACAATTCACGTGAACGCCGCCGCTCCTGTAGGAGCGGGCTTGCCCGCGATGGCGCTCGCGCTGTCAGTAGACGTCCCGGCGATAACGCCCCTGCTCGATCAGCCGCTCGACCTCGGCAGCACCCAGCATATCCTTGAGCACTTGATCCACACCACTGGCCATGCCCTCAAGGCTGCCGCAGATGTAGATCGACGCGCCGTCCGCCAGCCATTTTTTCAGCTCTTCGGCGCGCTGGCGCAACAGGTCCTGCACGTAGATTTTCTCGGATTGATCGCGTGAGAACGCCAGGTCCAGGCGTTCGAGATCGCCTGAAATCAGCCACTCCTGCAACTCGTCGCGGCACAGGAAATCGTGTTCGCGGTTGCGCTCGCCGAACAATAGCCAGTGGCGCTGTTGCCCGTCGGCGATGCGTGCCTTGAGCAAACTGCGCAGGCCGGCCAGGCCCGTGCCGTTGCCCAGCAAAATCATCGGTACCGGTTCGACCGGCAGATGGAAACCGCTGTTACGCCGCACCCGCAGGCTGATGCTGCTGCCCACCGGGGCGTGTTCGGTCAGCCAGCCGGAGCCGATGCCCAGGCTGCCATCGGTGTGCAGCTGCTGGCGCACAATCAGCTCCAGCACGCCGTCGGCGGCAATCGAAGCGATGGAGTATTCGCGCATGGCCAGCGGCACCAGTGCGTCGACCAGCGCCTGGGCGTGCAGGCCAACCAGGTGCGCACGGTTCTCCGGTAGCTGGCGGGTGGCGAGTGCCTGCTCCAACGGCTGCGCCAGGTCATCGAGGTGCACGTTGGCGCGGCCGTCGATTCCCAGGCCGTCGAGGAAATGCTCGATGGCCCACGGACAATTGCGTGGCAGCATTTCCACCAGGTCCCCGGCCAGCCAACTGCTGGTGCTCGGTGCGTTGAGGCCCAACAGATACACCGGCGCGCCGCTGCTGTCGGGGTTCATCAGGTCACGGCGCACCAGCGTCCAGTTGTCGTAGCTCGGTGCCTGCCAGGTATCGACGGGGGCCTGTCCGGTCAGATGGCCCAGTTGCTGCTGCCAGTGACGCAGGGCGTACGGGTCGCCGCTGTCGACTTCCACCGGGGTGAACAGGCTTTTGCCGCCGTGCTCGCCCAGCCAGTTATGCAGACGACGGGCGAAACCACAGAAGTGCTGATACTGGCGATCACCGAGGCCCAGTACCGCGTAGTTCAAGCGCTCCAGGCTCAACGCCTGGCCCAGCACCTTGCGCTCGAAACCGCGAGCGCTGTCCGGCGCATCGCCCTCGCCGAACGTACTGACCACGAACAGCGCGTTGCTGGAATCCTGCAGGTCCTGTTCGCTGACGCTGGCCAGCGGCCGGACGTTCACCGGCAACCCGGCGGCCTGCAACTGGCCAGCGGTCTGCCACGCCAGTTGCTCGGCAAACCCGCTCTGGCTGGCGAAACCGATCAGCCACGCCGGGGCGTTGCCTGAGGGTTGTGCCAGGCCCTGGCGTGCGTCTTTGATCTGGCGTTTCTTGCGGCGCCGGTCCAGGTACAGCAACCACCCGGTGACGAAGAACAGCGGCATGGTCAGGGAGCTGATCGTCAGGATGATGCGCCCGGTGATGCTGAAGTAACTGCCGGTGTGCAGCGCATAGATACTGGTCAGCAACTGCCCGCCGAGGCTTTTGTCGCTGTAGCGGTCATGACGTTTGATCACGCCGGTGGCCGGGTCCAGGGTGATCTGGTTCAGGGCGCGGTCATGGGGCGAGTCTTTCAACAGGTAGAACACCGTCGCCGGCTGCCCGGCCACGGGCGGCATGCGAGTGTTGTAGAAGCTCAAGCCAGGGCCGGCGGCGCTGTAAATGCTGCTCCACATGGCCGAATAATCGGCGGCCGGCGCCGGGCCGTCGGGCGCTGGACCCCGGTTGCGCACGCGCTCGTTCTGCGGCGAATCAGAGAGCAACTGCGTCAGCCCTTTGCTGTACCACTCGTAGGACCAGAACAACCCGGTCAAGGCTGAGAAAAGGTAAAACACCAGGCACCAGGTGCCCGCCACCGAATGCAGATCCCAGTTGAAGCTGCGACCTTTTTTCTTCCAATCGAGGGTCAGCCAGGCGCGCCAGCTTTTCCACTGACGCGGCCAGCGCAGGTACAAGCCGGACAGGCAGAAGAACAACAGGATCAACGTACAGGCGCCCGTGATCTGCCGACCGCTGTCACCCATGGCGAGGAAGCGGTGCAGTTGCAGCATCAGGCCGAAGAATTGCTGCCCGCTGGCATCACCCATCAGTTCGCCGGTGTAAGGGTCGAAGATGCGCATGGGGCCGCGACGCTCGCCCGGCGGCGGGGTGAAGAAGGCACGGGCGGCGAGGTCGCTGTCGATGTTGACCGAAAGCATCGCGACTTTAAGGCCTGTGGCCGCTTCTACTTTCGCCACCAGTTCGGCGGGCGGCAGTACGCCGGCACCCTGCTTGTGCACCTGCAGCACTGAAGGATTGATGGCGTACAGGATTTCATCCTGAAACGACACCAGCGCCCCGGTGATGCCCATCAGGGCCAGGACCAGTCCGGCACTGATGCCAAAAAACCAGTGCAACTGGAACAGGGTTTTCTTCAACACGTCGCTCGCCTTGTTCGTTCGAAAGTAGTCATCACGGCGCGCATTATGAAGCCGTGGGTTGTCGAGAAACATTGTTTTCACACAACAAAGCCCTGTTCATCTGGATGAACAGGGCTTCGCTGCTTTTATCCTGTGGGAGTGAGCCTGCTCGCGATGGTCGTCAACGATTACGCTGGGTGCCTGGCACACAGCGGCGTTTTCACGTCCATCGCGAGCAGGCTCGCTCCCACAGTTTTTCCCAATCCCTTAGAAGTGGAAATTGGTACTCAGCAGCGCCGTACGACCGGCCGCCTGGTTGGCGAAGTGGGTCGAGAAGGCTTTGTCGTAGTAGGTTTCGTCGGTCAGGTTCTGCACGTTCAGTTGCAGGTCGATGTTCTTGGTCAGCTTGTAGGCGGCCATCGCATCGTAGCGAACGTAAGAATCGACCATGGTGGTGTTGGCGGTGCTGCCGAACACGTCGTCGACATAGAACGCGCCGCCACCGATGGTCAGCTTCGGCGTGACCTGGTAGGTCGTCCACAGGCTGGCGCTGTTCCTCGGCGTGTTCGGCAGTTCATTGCCGTTGTTGGCCTTGTTGGCCGGCATATCACCGCCGTCAATTTGCTCGCTGTCCATGAAGGCGTAGCCTGCGAAGATTTGCCATTTGTCGGTGAGCTTGCCGCTGGCCGACAGTTCGAAGCCCTGCACGCGAGTTTTGCCGGCGTTTTCATAGGTCGTGGTGTTGACCTGCACGCGAGCGTTTTCCTTCTCGGTGCGGAACACGTCGGCGGTCAGCGACAGACGATCATTGAAGAAGTCCCACTTGGTACCGATCTCGTAGTTCTTGGTGGTTTCCGGCTCCATGTCGCTGCTCAGCAAGTTGCCGCTGCGATCCGGCGTGCCGCTCAACGGGTTGCCGTCCTGGCCTTCGCCGAGGGTGGCGCCCGCTGGGGTCGCAGAGGTCGCATAAGAGGCGTAGATGCTGCCATTTGGCGCTGGCTTGTAGACCACGCCGAACTGACCGGTCACGAATTCGCTGACGTCGTCACCTTTGAAGGTGGTCGCGCCGGCGCCGTTGTAGCTCTTGTACTCGGTGTCGAAGTGGTCGTAGCGCAGGCCCATGTTGACCAGCCACTGCTCGGACAATTCCAGGGTGTCGAACACGTACAGCGCGTAGGTGTTGGCCTTGGTGTCGGTGCCAGCGTAGTTGCGCGAGATGGCGCCGTTCCACGGATCGTTCGGGTTCGGATTGGCCAGCGAGGTGCAGTTGAAACCGGTCGAGGCGCCCACAGGGCAGACGGTGGTCCTGCCGCCGTTGGCGGTGAAGCCGGTGGCGGTGGCGACGGTGTAGCTGCTTTTCTGCGATTCTTCGTTCGACAGTTCAAGACCAGTGGAGAAGCTGTTCTTGAACCCGGCAATGTAGACGTCACCAAACAGGTCGGTCTGGTTGGTGGTGGTCTCGGTGTTGCTGACGCGGGTGTTGGCGCGGCGCCAGACGGTGCCACGGTTGACGTTACCCTGGCTGTCATCCGGCTGGGTCAGGATGTAGTCCTGCATGCTGGTGCCGTGACGAAGGGTGTTCTTGATGGTCAGCGCGTCAGTCAGGTCGTGCTCGATGGCGAAGGTCGCGGTGTCGGTACGGCCTTTGCGGAAATCGCGGTCGGCCAAGCCGTAGAAGTTGCTGCTGTCGCCACCGTCATTGGGCTTGTCCGGATTGGCCTTGGTACGCGCTGCCGAACCCGCCGTCGGGATCGAATACGGAATGCCCGAATCCGGCGTGTCATTACTTTCCAGGTGGTAGTAATCAAGGTTGACGCGGGTGTCGGTGCCCAGGCCGAACACCAGGGAGGGCGCGACTCCCCAACGGTCATAGTCGACCTGGTCACGACCGGCGACATTGCTCTCGTGGCTCATCAGGTTCAAACGGCCAGCGGCGCTGTCGGTGAATTGGTAGTTGCCATCGAAGGTGTAACGCTGGGTCTGGTCCGAACCCCAGGTGAAGCCGCCATCCAGCGAGTTGCCCAGATGGGCCTTTTTGCTCACCAGGTTGATCGTGCCGCCAGCCGCACCACGACCCCCAATGGCGGAGTTCGGGCCTTTGCTGACTTCGATGGATTCGACGGCGAAGATCTCACGGCTCTGCGAACCGGTGTCGCGGACGCCGTCCAGGTAGGTGTCGCCCTGGGCGTCGAAGCCGCGGATGAACGGACGGTCGCCCTGTGGGTTGCCACCTTCACCGGCACCAAAGGTGATACCTGGAACGGTGCGCAACGCGTCCTGCATGTTCAGTGCGCCAGTGTCCTTGAGGACTTGTTGCGGGATGACGGTTACCGAGCGCGGCGTGTCGACCAGCGGTGCGGTGTACTTGGGCGAAGAGGCTTTTTCGACGTTGTAACTGGTCGCGTCCTGGGCTTCACCAGTGATGGATGTGGCATCCAGGGCAATCGCGCCGTTCGACGCTTTTGCGTCGGTCTTCTCGGCAGCGAACGCCATGTGGCCCGCAGAGCCGGCGGTCAGCGCCATGCCGATCGCAGAAGCGAGCAAACGCGGTGAGCTGACAGGTAATTGTGCTTGTTGGCGCGACATCGGAATTTTCCTTCCCCAAGGATTTGAGGTCGCGAAATATAGGGTAGACGCGTCTTTGTATCAATTGCGAAACGTTACTATTTGCACTGAATTTACATTCTTTACAATTTGCCCTTACGGTTTTTGGTGTTTCATTCGTCTGGTGGGTTTTACACTGACAATAAGAATCAATACCATTGCCATCCTTTTGCCTTCAGGACCGTTTCCATGTTGCTGCACATCAAGGGCTTGTTCACCAAAGACGAAGTGCAGCGCATCCGCGAGGTTCTGGAGCAGGCCGATTGGGCTGACGGGAAAATGACTGCCGGCTATCAGTCGGCCAAGGCCAAGCACAATCTGCAACTCCCCGAGGGCCATCCACTCGCCAAGGAAATTGGTGAGGCGATGATTGAGCGCCTGTGGAAAAACCCGCAATTCATGTCCGCGGCGCTGCCGCACAAAGTCTTTCCTCCGTTAGTGAACTGTTACACGGCGGGCGGCAGTTTTGACTTCCATATCGACAACGCCGTGCGCCAGCCCAAGGGCAGCGTCGAGCGCGTGCGCACTGACCTGTCCTCCACGCTGTTCTTCAGCGAGCCCGAGGATTACGACGGCGGGGAGCTGGAAATCCAGGACACCTACGGCGCGCAACGGATCAAGTTGCCGGCCGGCGACATGGTCCTGTATCCCGGCACCAGCCTGCACAAAGTCAATGCCGTCACCCGTGGTGCGCGATTCGCCTCATTCTTCTGGACGCAAAGCCTGGTACGCGAAGACAGTCAGCGCGCGCTGTTGTTCGAGATGGACGGGGCGATCCAGCAACTGACCCAGGACATGCCCGAGCATCCTTCACTGATCCGCCTGACCGGCACTTACCACAACCTGTTGCGCCGTTGGGTCGAGGTATGACGTTTCAACTGCGCCGCGAGGAAGTGCTCGACGGCGAACGCCTCAGGGCGATGCTCGACGAAAGCCCGGCCCGTGCGGCCCAGGCAATTCTGATGGCCGCCCGGGAAGGCGTTGTCGAAGCCCAGGCGCTGCTCGCGCAGATTCTGCTGGATGGGCAGGGCATCGCACAGGATCAGCCGCTGGCGTTGCGCTGGTTCGACATCGCCGCCCGCCAGGGGCACCTGATGGCGCGCAACATGCTTGGCCGTTGCCATGAACATGGCTGGGGTTGTACAGCGAATGCGGCGATTGCCGCCGGGCACTATCGGATGGCGGCCGACGCAGGGCTGGATTGGGCGATGTACAACTACGCCAATCTGCTGGCGACCGGGCGCGGGGTGCTCGAGGATCAGGTGCAGGCCTTGCGGTTCTACCGGCAGGCAGCCGAACTCGGCCATGCGAAGTCGATGAATCTGTTGGGGCGTTATCTGGAAGAAGGGCGGTTTTGCCCGATGGATCTGCCGGCGGCCCGTGACTGGTATCAACGTGCTGCAGAGGGCGGAGACTTTCGTGGGCAGTTCAGTTTTGCCGCGTTGCTGGCCGATGAAGGCAACGTCGATGGCGCCGTGGACTGGCTGCGTCAGGCATTGGTGGGCGGTAACCTGAATTTCCTGCGCGTCGCTGCACCGGCGCTGGCCAGTGCAACGGATTCACGCATTCGCTCGATGGCCGACGATTACGCCCGCCGCCGAGCCGAACTCGAACTTCAAACCCTCTAGGAGCGAGCAAGCTCGCTCCTAGAGGTACGGCGTTATACGTAGAACGATTTCAGCGGCGGGAAGCCATTGAATTCAACCGCGCTGTAGCTGGTGGTGTAGGCGCCGGTCGACAGCCAGTACAGGCGATCACCAATGGCCAGGTTCAGGGGCAGGCCGTACTTGTAGTTTTCGTACATGATGTCGGCGCTGTCGCACGTTGGGCCGGCGATGACCACTTCTTCCATCTCGCCTTTTTTCTCGGTCCAGATCGGGAACTTGATGGCTTCGTCCATGGTTTCGATCAGGCCGGAGAACTTGCCCACGTCGGTGTACACCCAGCGCTCGACGGCGGTCCGGGATTTACGGGCCACCAGTACCACTTCGCTGACCAGGATGCCGGCGTTGGCGATCAGCGAGCGGCCAGGTTCCAGGATGATTTCCGGCAGGTCGTCACCGAAGTCTTCCTTGAGGAAGCGGATGATTTCCTCGGCGTAGGTTTCCAGGCTGTTGGTACGGGTGATGTAGTTGGCCGGGAAGCCGCCACCCATGTTGATCAGCTTGAGGTGGATACCGTCTTCTTCTTTCAGGCGCTCGAAGATCACCTTGACCTTGGCGATGGCCGCGTCCCAGACGCTGATGTCGCGCTGTTGCGAACCGACGTGGAACGAGATGCCGTAAGGCACCAGGCCCAGGTCGCGGGCGAGGATCAGCAGGTCCATGGCCATGTCGGTCTGGCAGCCGAATTTGCGCGACAGTGGCCAGTCAGCCGTGGTCGAGCCTTCGGTGAGGATGCGCACGTAGATCTTCGAACCCGGTGCGGCCTTGGCAATGTTGCGCAGGTCGGCTTCGGAGTCGGTGGAGAACAGGCGCACGCCCTTCTCGTAGAAGTAGCGGATGTCCTTGGACTTCTTGATGGTGTTGCCGTAGCTGATGCGGTCGGCGCTGACGCCGCGATCCAGCACTTTGTCCAGTTCGTAGATCGAGGCGATGTCGAAGCTCGAGCCTTTTTCCTTGAGCAGGTCGATGATCTCGACAGCCGGGTTGGCCTTCACCGCGTAGTAGACCTTGGCGAATTCGAAACCGGCGCGCAGGTCATCGTAGGCCTGGGCGATCATCGCGGTGTCGATCACCACGAAAGGGGTTTCTTGCTTGTCGGCGAACGCCTTCATTTTCTGAAAAGTTTCGCGCGCGAAATAGTCTTCGACCTGGATCGACATGCTTGGGAGCTCCTATGGGCAAACTCGTGAAATCAATGGGTGCATGAACGCCCTCCGTATCCCCACTTTGGTTCGCCTACTTCCCAAGGCATGTCGCCGAAAGCAAAAAGGCCATGGGATGTGCAGCTTTCCCTTGGCCTTGCTGTCTCGTCGTCAGTACTTGAGCCGGATGGATCGTTTCCAGCATGGACGTTCGGCGCGAACTTTAGGGCGTGAGGGACTTGAGATCAACAAAAAATGTCGCGTTTTTGCACTCTTCTGACGTGCGTGACCGACATCACTCTTTGTAGCGGACAGAGATGACGGGCAGATGTTCCCCGGTGATTTTGAAGTGTTAAAAATACCTGCACGTTCGAAGCTTTTGTGCGCTTGATTGTAGGTAAGTACGTTAGCGGCAGCTTCGGCGACGTTGGCGGCGAGTGGGGTCTGTCGGAGGGGATTTGGCTTGCCGGGGAGGTAAAAAGAGGAGGGGGCCAGGGTTGCCAGTGTTGATATTTCTTTCCGGTGTGTGAAATGCGGAAAACATGGTCTTTTAATCGAGTAATTTTTGAATGCTAGATCGCCATCGCGACGGTGCGACGCTTCGCCAAGCCCGCTCCCACAGAGTTCGAGTCATACACAAAATTTGTGTATAGCCCAAATCACTGTGGGAGCGGGCTTGGCGAAGCGTCGCACCGCCGCGATGGCGTCAGATCAGACCGCCGCCACCTCGGCTGGCGACACGATACTGGTCTTGCCCCCACGGGATTTGCCCGAACTCAGGTATTCGGCAATCGACTCCTGGGTGACTTCCCCGAGGAACACCCGCTCCGCATCCATCACCGGCAGCCACGAGCGGTTGAACTCGTACATGCGCGACAACAGGATGCGCAGGTGTTCGTCGTAGGCCGCCGTGGCGTTGAACTCGCGCAGGTACTGGCCGCAGGTGCCGGTCTGACGGTGCAGGTCACGGCGTCGTACATAGCCCAGTGCCTTGTTTTCAGCGTCGGTGACGACGACATAACGGCGGTCGTGCTCGTCCATCAACTCCAGCGCTTCGGCCACCGGCGTTTCCGGGCTGACCGATGGGGCATTGTCCGCCGCGTCCTCGGCTTTCACCAGCAGCAGTCGCTTGAGCGTGCTGTCCTGGCCAACGAAGTTGCTGACGAACTCGTCCGCCGGGTGCGCCAGCAGGGTGTCGGGGTGGTCGATCTGCAGCAGCTTGCCAGCGCGGAAGATCGCGATCTTGTCGCCCAGCTTGATGGCCTCGTCGATGTCGTGGCTGACCATGATCACGGTCTTGTTCAGCGCTCGCTGCATCTCGAAAAATTCGTTCTGGATCATCTCGCGGTTGATCGGGTCGACCGCACCGAAGGGTTCATCCATCAGCAACAACGGCGCCTCGGCCGCCAGTGCGCGAATTACGCCGATCCGTTGCTGCTGGCCACCCGACAACTCCCGTGGATAGCGGTGCAGATACTGCTTGGGTTCAAGCTTGATCATGCTCATCAGCTCGCGGGCGCGGTCGTGGCATTTCTGTTTGTCCCAGCCGAGCAGTTTTGGCACGACCACGATGTTTTCCTCGATGGTCATGTTCGGGAACAGGCCGATCTGCTGGATCACGTAGCCGATGTTGCGGCGCAGCGTCACTTCGTCGAGGTCGGTGGTGTCTTCGCCGTTGATGAAGATCTTGCCCGAGGTCGGCTTGATCAGGCGGTTGATCATCTTGAGCGTGGTGCTTTTGCCGCAACCCGATGGCCCGAGGAATACACAGATTTCGCCTTCGTTGACGGTCAGGCTGACCGAGTCCACGGCTTTTACGTCTTTGCCGTTGCTTTGGAAGGTCTTGCTGAGGTTTTGAAGTTCGATCATTTGAGGAGTCCTTTTGGAGTCAACGAGCGTTGCAGCAGTTGCAGGATCAAGTCGGCAAAGATGGCCAGGAGGCTGACCAGCACGGCGCCGACGATCAGCATCGACATGTCGCTGCGGCTGATGGAGGCGAGGATGAGTACGCCGAGGCCACCGGCACCGATGGTGGCGGCGATGGTCATGACACCGATGTTCATGACCACGGCGGTGCGTACACCGGCGAGGATCACCGGCACCGCGATGGGCAGCTCGACCATGCGCAGGCGCTGGCCGAAGGTCATGCCGATGCCGCGCGCGGCTTCACGGATGCCCGGCTCGACGCCGGTCAATGCGAGGTAGGTGTTGCGCATGATCGGCAGCAGTGAATAAAGGAACACGGCGGTGATCGCCGGCATGGGACCCAGGCCTTGGCCGAACTTGGAGTAGAACGGCAGCAGCAGGCCGAACAGGGCAATCGACGGCACGGTCAGCAGCACCGTGGCGCTGGCTTGCAGGGGGCCGGCGAGTGTCGGGAACCGTGTCATCAGGATGCCCAGCGGGACACCGACCACAATCGCCAGGGTCACGGCGATGCCGACCAGAGTGATGTGTTGCCAGGTCAGGTGCAGCACCT